>NZ_CAJXTC010000011.1 GCF_913060805.1 uncultured Draconibacterium sp. | reverse complement strand
CTCTTTTAAAGATATTTAGACATGAGTAAAAAATTGGTACTGGCATTTAGTGGAGGTTTAGACACATCGTTTTGTGTGAAATACCTGAAAGAAGAAAAAGGTTATGATGTTTATACAGCAATTGCCAACACAGGCGGATTCTCCGATGAGGAGTTAAAAGCCATTGAGGAACGTGCGCTGGCGCTGGGCGCAGTTGAGCACATCACACTCGACGTAACCAACGAATATTACGAAAAATGTATTCGCTACATGGTTTTCGGAAATGTTTTGCGTAATAACACCTACCCTATTTCGGTAAGTTCCGAAAGAGCATTTCAGGCCATTGCCATTATCGAGTACGCCAAAGAAATTGGTGCCCAGTACATCGCTCACGGTAGTACCGGCGCAGGAAACGACCAAATTCGTTTCGACCTGACTTTCCAGGTATTAGCGCCAGAAATTGAGATCATTACGCCAACCCGCGACATGTTGCTTACTCGTCAGTACGAAATTGATTACTTGAAAAAATATGGTTTCGAAGCCGATTTCACAAAAATGGAATATTCCATTAACCAGGGCCTTTGGGGAACCAGCGTTGGTGGTAAAGAAACTTTGACCACTGACAAAAATCTTCCTGAAGAAGCTTATCCGAGTCAGTTGGAAGCCACCGAGCCAAAAACCATTGAGCTTGGTTTTGAAAAAGGCGAACTGGTTTCGCTTGATGGTGAATTCTACGAAAACGGCCCGGATGTAATTCGTGCTTTGGAAGCTGTTGCATCGAAATATGCCATTGGCCGCGATACACACGTCGGCGATACTATTATTGGAATTAAAGGCCGCGTTGGTTTTGAAGCTGCTGCTCCACTGATTACCATTAAAGCGCACCACCTGCTTGAAAAACATACGCTTACCAAATGGCAATCGTACTGGAAAGAGCAACTGGGAAACTGGTACGGCATGTTCCTTCATGAGGCCATGTACCAGGAGCCGGTAATGCGCAACATCGAAGATTTCCTCGAATCAACTCAAGAAAACGTAACCGGAAAAGTGATCGTAAAACTGAGACCTTACAACTTCGAGTTGGTAGGTATTGAATCGGAACACGATTTAATGAATTCAGGATTTGGCCAATACGGCGAAACCGTTGAAGCATGGACAGCCGATGATGTAAAAGGTTTTACCAAAATCTTATCGAACTCACTAAAAATCTACAATAAAGTAAACGGAAATTTATAGGATGATTAAAGTTGGAATTATAGGAGGAGCCGGATATACCGCCGGAGAGCTGTTGAGAATTTTACTGAATCATCCGCACGCTGAAATTGGTTTTGTACAAAGTACCAGTAACGCGGGCAACCTGATTTCGGATGTACATATTGATTTGCTGGGCGAAACCGAAATCAAATTCACCGACCAAATGCCTTTTGATGAGGTGGATGTTATTTTCCTTTGCATGGGGCATGGCAAGTCGATTGAATTTGTGGAGAAACACAGTTTCCCGAAATATTTAAAAATTATTGATTTAAGCCACGACTACAGACTTAAAAGAGACGGTAACGACTTTGTTTACGGCCTTCCGGAATTGAATCGCGAAGAAATTGAATCTTCGGAGCGAATCGCGAATCCGGGTTGTTTTGCAACCGGAATTCAGCTGGCACTTTTGCCACTTGCCGCTAACGATTTGTTGCAGGATGAAATCCACGTTCAAGCTATTACCGGATCGACAGGAGCCGGTCAAAAACCAACGGCAACGTCGCATTTTAGCTGGAGAAGTAGCAATGTTTCGGCATACAAAATTTTCCAACATCAGCACGAAGGAGAGATCATCCAAAGCCTTACGCAATTGCAACCGGGCTTTGAAAAAGATTTCAACTTTGTACCGATTCGCGGAAACCACACACGTGGAATATTTGTGGCTTGTTATACAAAATTTGACGGCTCGCTTGAAGAAGCCAACGAAATATACAAGGATTACTACGCCGATCACCCGTTTGTTTTTGTAACCGATAAAAACCCGGGAGTAAAACAGGTGGTAAACACCAACAAAGGCGTAATTTATTTGGAAAAACACGGCAACAAACTGGTAATAATCAGTTTAACCGACAATTTAATAAAAGGCGCATCCGGACAAGCGGTTCAGAATATGAACCTAATGTTTGGTCTGGATGAAAAAACCGGACTGAGCTTAAAACCGGTAGCGTTTTAACAAGGCAAAAGTAAAAAGTCAAAAAACAGGAACGGCTTCTGGCTTCGGTCTTCGGTCTTCCGACTTAAAAATATGGAACTATTTAACGTATATCCACTTTTCGACATCACTCCTGTAAAGGCAGAAGGCTGCTATGTTTGGGATGAGAACGGGAAGAAATTCCTCGATCTTTACGGCGGTCACGCGGTAATTTCGATCGGGCACAGCCACCCAACTTATGTTGAAAAGATAAGCAACCAGCTTCATCAGATCGGATTTTACTCCAACTCGGTACAAAATCCTTTACAAAAGGAACTGGCTGAAAAATTAGGCAAACAATCGGGTTGCGAAGATTATCAGTTATTTCTTTGTAACTCGGGCGCAGAAGCTAACGAGAACGCTCTGAAACTGGCCTCTTTTATAACCGGTAAAAAGAAAATCATCAGCTATAAAAAAGGTTTCCACGGACGAACTTCGGCCGCGGTTGCTATTACCGATAATCCGAAAATTATTGCTCCGGTTAACGAAACAGACAATGCGCTCATTTTGCCATTCAACGACATTGATGCAACGGAAGAAGCATTGAAGAAAGGTGATGTGGCTGCGGTAATTGTTGAAGGAATTCAGGGAATTGGTGGTATTTACGTACCGGACACCGAATTCCTGACCAAACTAAAGCAACTGACCGAAAAATATGTGGCCGTTCTTATTCTAGATGAAATACAATCGGGTTACGGACGCAGCGGAAAGTTCTTCGCCTACCAGCACACCGATATAAAACCCGACATTGTTACCATGGCAAAAGGAATGGGTAACGGATTCCCGATTGGCGGTGTTCTTATTCAACCGGAAATTGAGCCGTGGTTTGGCATGCTCGGAACTACTTTTGGCGGCAATCATCTGGCTTGTGCTGCTGCCATAGCAGTGCTTGATGTAATGAAGGATGAAAATCTGGTTGAGAATGCCGAAACAGTTGGAAATTACCTGATGGAGAAATTGGCGGAGCTGGATGCTGAATTTGAGATCAGAGGAGAAGGATTGATGATCGGATTGGAATTTAAACAACCAATTGCCGAAATTCGCAAAAAATTGCTTTTCGATTACGGTATTTTTACCGGCGTATCGGGGCAAAATATTATAAGGCTGCTGCCACCGTTAAGTCTGACAAAAGAACAGGCAGATACATTTTTAAAGGCGTTTGCAGAGGTACTCTCCTCTTTCGCTGAATAAATAAAGATTGATAGAAAACATCTACTAATTTAGACTAATGGAAAATAAAAAAATAGCAATAATCGGGGTTGGAAACATGGGAGGCGCCATTGCACTTGGCCTTTTAAAATCAGGCTCAGTTGAAGCAGGCAACATCTCCGTTTCTGACAGAAAAGAAGCGACGCTCAAAAAAATGAGCGACCTGGGAATTCATGCTTACGACAACAACATCGATGCAGCAAAAGATGCTGACGTGATCATTGTTGCTGTAAAACCCTATCATATCGAGGGAGTAATTAACACCCTGAAACCCATTTTGTCGCCGGAAAAGATTTTCATTTCCATTGTTGCCGGAGTTGGCATCGATGACCTGGGAGAAATGGTCGGAAGCGACATTCCTATTTTCCGCGTAATGCCTAACACTGCAATTGCTTTGCAGGAATCGCTGACTTGTATTTCGGCAAACGGCAACACTGAACCCTATCGCGAGTATGTAGTTGAACTGTTCGACAAACTGGGAAAAACCATCGAGATACCTGAAGAGTTGATGGCCGCAGCAACTGTACTTTCGTCGTGCGGAATTGCTTATGCACTACGTTACATTCGCGCAGCCATGCAAGGTGGTATTGAAATTGGATTTAGCGCCGAAATGGCTCAGCTGATCACCGCGCAAACGGTAAAAGGTGCAACCGAATTGTTGCTACAGTCGGAACATCACCCCGAAAGAGAGATCGATAAAGTAACCACTCCGATGGGTGTAACCATTACAGGATTGAACGAAATGGAACACAAAGGTTTTAGTTCTTCGCTGATTCAGGGAGTTCTGGCCTCGTACAAAAAAATAAAAGATAACTAAAAAAGGTGCTGACCCGCTATAAAAAAATAACAGTAAAAGTTGGCAGTAATGTACTGGCCAAAGCCGACGGAACGCTAAATGTGGCGCGCATCGCCCACCTGGTTGACCAAATTGCTCATCTGCAAAAAAATGGTGTTGAGGTAGTTTTGGTATCGTCGGGGGCAGTTGCTGCAGGCCGTGCTGTTATGAGTGAAACAAAAAAGTCGGATGCCGTATCGCAACGACAATTATGGGCTGCACTGGGTCAGGTAAAATTGATATCGCGCTATTCTGATTTTTTCCACGAAGAAGGTCTCACCTGTGCGCAGGTGCTTACCACCAAAGAAAATTTTTCGAGCCGTGGACATTACCTGAACATGAAAAACTGTATCACAACATTGCTTGAAAACAAAGTGATACCGATTGTAAACGAGAATGATACCATTTCGGTAACTGAGCTGATGTTTACCGACAACGACGAACTTTCAGGACTGATTGCGTCAATGGTTGATTCGGAAGCACTGATCATTCTCAGCAATATAGATGGCGTTTACACCGCTCATCCCGATAGCGAGGGAGCCGAATTGATCGAGCGCATTCAGGTAAACGACAAAGGTCCGCAGGATGCCATCTCCTCAGAACGATCGGATTTTGGTCGTGGTGGAATGCTCACCAAATTTAGGATTGCCAAAAAAGTAGCCGGCGATGGAATCGGTGTTCACGTTGCAAACGGAACCCGCACCAATGTTCTTGTCGATTTATTGGACAAATCGAAAAACCTAAAACACACTTTTTTCGTACCTAACGAGAAACCGTCAAGTGGTGTGAAAAAATGGATCGGCTATTCCGATGGTTTTGCAAAAGGGCAGGTACAGATTAACGAAGGTGCAACAAAAGCACTGCTTTCCGACAAGGCCGTTAGCTTGCTTCCGGTGGGAATTGTGAAAGTTGAAAGCGAATTCAAAAAAGGAGATTTAATAAAAATAACAGGCGCAAACGGAGAGTTTGTCGGAATGGGAAAAGCCTCGTACGGCTCTGAAAAAATTGAAAAGGAGAAGCAATCCGACAAGCAAAAACCGGTAATACATTACGATTATTTGTATTTAGAATATAAAACGAACGAAACATTAATTTAGAAATATAAAAATAGCTCAGAGTAACCTTTAACTAAGTTTGTCCATCACGACAAACTACCCTTACTCCCTTTTTTTTGATGCCTTAATTTGAACTTATTCTGAGCTCCCTCTCCCTCCCCCGGGAGAGGGTTTTTCTTTGAAAGACCGACGACATGAAAATAGAACAGCAGCTAAAAAAAACGCTTCAAGCTTCGCGAAAGTTAAACCTGGTGAACGACGATCAGGTTAAACAATTATTGCTGGAGCTGGCCAATGAAGCCCGGGCAAAGGCAGAATTTATTCTTACAGAAAACCGGAAGGATCTGGATCGCATGGATCCGCAAGACCCTAAATTCGACCGCCTGAAATTATCGGAAGAACGGATTGAAGGAATTGCCTCCGACATGGAAAATGTTGCGCGTCTTGAAAGTCCGGTTGGTAAAACATTAAAGGAAACCACCAGAGATAATGGTTTAAAAATCACAAAAGTGTCAGTTCCGTTTGGTGTTATCGGGATAATTTATGAAGCCCGCCCCAATGTTACTTTCGATGTTTTTGCCTTGTGTTTAAAGTCAGGAAACGCTTGTGTTTTAAAAGGCGGCAGCGATGCCATTTACTCCAACCAGGCCATTGTTTCAATTATTCGCGATGTGCTTAAAAAATTCAATTTTGACGAAAATACAGTAACGCTACTTCCTGCCGGTCGCGAAGAAACCAACGAAATGTTGCGTGCTCACGGATACATCGATCTGATTATTCCACGCGGAAGTCAGGGACTGATAAATTTTGTTCGTGAGAACGCCACCATCCCGGTAATTGAAACCGGTGCCGGAATATGCCACACTTATTTCGATGAATTTGGCGATGCAGAAAAAGGCCGCGAAATTATTTTCAACGCAAAAACACGCCGGGTATCGGTTTGTAATGCATTGGATTGTTTGGTAATTCATGAAAGCCGTTTGGATGAACTGAACAATTTCGCTAAAAAACTCTCGGAAGAAAAAGTGGTGATTTATGCCGACGAAAAAGCATACAAACAAATAGAATCAGTTTATCCAAAAGAACTGTTATTTGAGGCCACTGAAGAATCATTCGGAACAGAATTTTTATCGATGAAAATGTCGATAAAAACAGTTGGTTCTTTCAGCGAGGCTTTGGATCATATTAATACACACACATCAAAACACAGCGAGGCGATTATTTCTGAAAACCAGGAACGAATTGAAACATTCCGAAAAATGGTAGACGCTTCTTCAGTGTATTCAAATACGTCAACCGCTTATACCGACGGAGCACAATTTGGACTGGGAGCCGAAATTGGCATCAGCACACAAAAACTGCACGCTCGCGGACCGATGGCACTGGAAGAATTGACCAGCTACAAATGGATAATTGAAGGAAACGGACAAGTAAGACCAAGGTAAAAAGCAAAAGTAAAAAGGAAAAAATATAAACTATGGAAGCTGAAACTTCGGTCTTCGTGCTTCCTGCTTCAAACTTATAACATGAAAAAATTCACATCAGTAAAAGATATTCCCAGCATTGAAAAAGCGCTGGCAACTGCATTCGAAGTAAAAAATAACAAATTTGGATTTCAGCACCTGGGGAAAAACAAAACTATGGTTTTGGTATTTTTCAACTCAAGTCTGCGTACGCGTTTGAGCACCCAAAAAGCGGCCCAGAATATGGGCATGAATACGATGGTAATGAACGTGAATGAAGACAGCTGGCAACTGGAATCGGAAATGGGTGTAGTTATGGACGGTAAAAATGCCGAACACTTGCGCGAAGCGATCCCGGTAATGGGAAAATACTGCGATATTATTGGCGTGCGTGCTTTTGCGAAATTCGAAAAACGCGAAGACGACTACGCTGAAAAAATATTGAGCCAGTTTGTTGAATATGCCGGCGTTCCGGTGGTAAGTATGGAAGCCGCAACCCGTCACCCGCTGCAAAGTTTTGCCGACCTGGTAACCATTGAGGAACACAAAAAAGTTGAAAAACCAAAGGTAGTTCTTACCTGGGCACCACATCCGCGTGCTTTGCCTCAGGCTGTTGCCAACTCGTTTGTGGAGTGGATGCGCGAAACGGATTACGAGCTGGTGGTTACTCACCCAAAAGGCTACGAACTCGCACCTGAATTTATGGGCGACGTAAAAGTGGAATACGACCAGAAAAAAGCTTTTGAAGGTGCCGATTTTATTTATGCAAAAAACTGGGCTTCATATACCGATTACGGACAGATTCTTTCGAAAGATATGAGCTGGACGGTGGATGAAGCCAAAATGGCGTTAACAAACGATGCCAAATTTATGCACTGTCTTCCGGTACGACGCAACATGGTAGTTATGGATGGTGTTATTGATAGCCCGAATTCAATTGTTGTTGACGAAGCCTACAACCGCGAAATTACTGCACAGGCTGTGTTGAAGATGATTCTTGAAAACTCATAGCACCACGTCATGCTGAACTTGATTCAGCATCTGCTGAAATAAAAGATTCCGAAACAAGTTCGGAATGACGTCGTTAAAATTAACTTTGCGCCTGCTGACAATTTAAAAACATGACCAAAAAAATAGAAATAATTCCTGCCATCGACTTGATTGACGCCAAATGCGTGCGACTTTCGCAGGGCGACTACAACCAAAAAACGGTGTACAATGAGAACCCGCTGGAGGTTGCAAAAATGTTTGAGGATGCAGGAATCACACGTTTGCACCTTGTTGATCTGGACGGGGCAAAAGCCAAGCACATTGTAAATTATAAAGTGCTTGAAACCATCGCCGGAAAAACCAATCTGGTAATCGATTTTGGTGGCGGACTAAAATCGGATAAAGATCTGGAAATTGCTTTTAACTCAGGCGCAGCAATGGTTACCGGCGGAAGTATTGCGGTAAAAGAGAAAGATACTTTTTTGAGCTGGCTGGAGAAATTTGGTAGCGAAAAGATCATTCTGGGTGCCGATGCAAAAGACGGCAATATTGCAGTAAGTGGCTGGCTGGAAACCACTGAACTGGCAGTGATCGATTTTATTTCAGAATTCCACAAACAGGGAATCAGCAAAGTAATTTCAACGGATATTAGCCGCGACGGAATGTTGAGCGGCCCTTCGTTTGAACTATACGCCGACATTATGAAGACACTACCCGAAGTGGAAATTATTGCCAGTGGCGGAATTGCCACCATGGACGACATATTAAAATTAGATGAAATGGGCGTTCCGGGCGTGATTACCGGAAAAGCCATTTATGAAAATCGCATAACTTTGAAAGAAATTGAGAAGTTTATTGCGTAACAACTTTACTGTCATTTCGATCCGTCGGCTGACGCAGAGAAATCTCCTGATTTGAAACAGATTTCTCCTCGCCTACTCGTCGAAATGACAAAACAGATAAGAAAATGCTTGCAAAACGAATAATACCATGCCTCGATATCCGTAACGGACAAACCGTTAAGGGAATCAATTTTGTCGACATTAAAGAAGTGGGCGATCCGGTGGAATTGGGTGCGAAATATGCTGCCGATGGTGCCGACGAACTTTGCTTTCTAGATATCACTGCAACCCACGAAGGCCGCAAAACTTTTGTTGAACTGGTAAAACGGATTGCAGCACATATCAACATTCCGTTTACGGTTGGAGGCGGAATCAGCGAATTAAGCGATGCAGAAAAGCTTTTGGCTGCCGGCGCAGATAAAATCTCAATCAACTCATCAGCCGTTCGTAATCCAAAACTTATCGACGATCTGGCATTAAATTTTGGGAGCCAGTTTGTTGTTGTTGCCATTGATGCACGCGGCGATGAGAACGAACACTGGACAGTTACTGTAAACGGTGGTCGTATTCCAACTGACAAAGAATTGTTTTCGTGGGCAAAAGAAGCGGAAGATCGTGGTGCCGGAGAAATACTTTTTACATCGATGAACCACGACGGAACAAAAAATGGTTTTGCCAATAAAGAGCTTTCGAAAATGGCGGATATGCTAAAGATTCCGATCATTGCATCGGGCGGCGCAGGTACCGAAGAGCATTTTGTTGATGTGTTTACCGAGGGAAAAGCCGATGCCGGACTGGCAGCCAGTATATTCCATTACAACGAAATTCCAATTCCGGTTCTTAAGAAATACTTAAAAGAAAAAGGCATTGTGGTACGATAGCCAATCAAAATAGTAACTTCGCAACGTTTTAAAACTAAGGAAGCCGATCTTCCGACTTAACAGACAGATATGAGACAGCTAACAGATATTTCAAAAATCGATTTCAATAAAATGGACGGACTGATTCCTGCCATCATTCAGGATGCCGAAACGCAAAATGTACTGATGTTGGGTTTTATGAACGAAGATGCCCTTGCAAAAACGCAGGAGATTGGCAAAGTGACATTTTTTAGTCGCACCAAAAACCGCTTGTGGACCAAAGGAGAGGAATCGGGAAATTTTCTGGATGTTGTTTCAATGGCCATTGATTGCGACGACGACACATTACTTATTAAAGTAAATCCTGTTGGACCGGTTTGCCACAAAGGCGACGACACCTGTTTTGAAGAATCAAACGCAGGCAATGATATTCAATTCCTGAGCTACCTGCAGGATTTTATCGACAAGCGTAAAGCTGAAATGCCGGAAGGTTCGTACACCACTTCCCTATTTCAAAAAGGAACACGAAAAATTACGCAAAAAGTTGGTGAAGAAGCAGTTGAAACAATTATTGGCGCAATGGCCAACGACGATGAAAACTTCATTTACGAAGCCGGAGATTTGCTTTATCACTTAATTGTGCTGCTTACACACAAAGGCTACCGCATTGAAGATATTGTTCGCGAGCTAAAAAAGAGACACAAGTAAAAGCCTAAATTTCAACAAATTACAACATTTCAACATTGTTAAATTCCCTCTCTCAAAATCACAGAATAAGTACATTCTGTTGATTTTCAATATATTCTATAACATGGTTATGAAACATAGTTCCATAACATAGTTGTAAAACATTGTATATAACCACTTTACAATTAGGCATTTTTCAGCGGTACTCCGTAGCTTTGTTATATCTTCTAACTACAAAAAACCGCTAGTATGGAAACATTAACCATTTGTCCTACCAGTACTGCCACCATTTTAGCCTGTCAAAAAATCGCAAAAACCTTTAAAGAAAACATCTACGAGTTATCGGTTCTTCGAAAAGAATGGGATCCGGAATTCGCAACTTCATTAATGGTGTGGATCGACGACACCATTGATAAACATTACACCGAAAACCTGGATGTTTTGGAGGATGATCGTTATCGTGAATGGCACGAAATTATGGTTGAAGGACTTCAGCACCTTAAAGTTTTAAGAGCTTCGTTAAAAGTCGACTTTAAAAAAGACAAAGCCTTTTTAAAGGAATTTTTCCGGGCCACCGGTTACTCGGATTATTTCAGCGATGCCAAAAACGGCGACCACATTAGCCTTTTTAAATTTCTGAAAACATTTGCCGCCAATTTAAACGAAGGTGTAAGGCAAAAAATCAGTGAAAAAGGAACTCCCGATGCCTTGTTCGACAAGATTCTAGTTTGTGCCAATCGGATTAGTCAATTTGAAGATTTTTTTATTGCATTGGAGGGAGATACCGAATTGGATAATTACGGTAAAAAAGAAGTAGCCGAGATTTACGAAACTATACAAGACATTTGCCGGATTGCTATTGCATATTATCAGTTCGATCCGAAAATGCGTTGTCAATTCAATTACTACAAAGTAATGGTGAACCTATAGAGATTTTTCGTCAACTACTTAATAATTAACTTAAATGCAGTCTGCCTGTAGATTTCCCACAGGCGGACTGCTATTTTTTTGTCTATTCTTCCGGTTTTTCTTCGGCTGAATCTTCAGTTTCTTCCGGAGCTTCAGTAACTTCAGTTTCCTCTTCTGCAGAAGCTGCTTCCTGCTCTTCTTCAGCGTAAGGATTTATACCATCGGTAAAAATCGGATTCTTTTTCTCCTCGGCCTCTGCTACCGGAACATAACCATCAGGAATTTGTGATTCCTCCGGATTATAAGGGAAAACATCTACAATCGGACTAACCGCCAACGAAGTAACAACAAATGGAATAACCAGGTACTCCAAACTTTCATCCAAACGAGTCAATGCTTCTTTTATATCATCGGCCATTATCAGGTAATTTGTTTTAATCTTTTTCTCCTTACCTGCTTCCTCGTCAATTGTAACCAAATTAATGGCTGCTTTAAACCACCATTCACCATTTTCGAATGGAAAAACTTCCGCAATTCGCGACTTTTTAATGTCTACAATCTGAAACTCCCCACCTCTAACTATTTGCTGCATCTGACGGATAATCCGTGTTTCAGCATCGGTGTACGATACCGCATCCAGCAAGAAGTTTTCTGTTACCATAGATTCGCTTCCGCTCTCGGAAACTTTCATATATTTTACTTTACTTTCGAACCAAGTCTGCATCATAATTTCTACATTTTTTAGAGTTGACAAAAATACATAAGCCTCAAATACTTTCATTGAAAAGCCAGCATTTTTATCAACAAAAAACCGACTACAAAATTGCAGTCGGTCTCCGATTCTTTTAATCTAACTAAACTAACTAATAACTACCCTTGACCTTAATTTAACGTAAAACGAAATGTATTATATGCAGTTAAATATTTTAGTTTTCATTTTTTAAGCTAAGTAGTTGAAAAGAAAAATGGCCCCGCCCAACGACGGGGCCACAAACAGACAGCTACAGACTTAAAAGCTGAAGAAGATTAGTTGTAGGCACTCTCACCATGTTCGTAAACATCGAGGCCCTCTTCTTCAATGCGCTTAGAAACGCGCAGTATATTTGCTTTCTTCAAGATGAAGAATAATACCAAACCTAAACCGAATGCCCAAGCGAAGAATGACAATACACCAATTGCTTGAATACCCAGTAATTTTGCTCCACCACCGTAGAATAAACCTTCAGAAGTAGAGAATAAACCTACTGCCAGTGTACCAAAAGCACCTCCAACACCGTGCACTGAGATAGCACCTACAGGGTCGTCAACTTTTAATACTTTATCGAAGAATTCTACTGCGAATGGCAGAATGAAACCGGCCATAATACCGATGAATAATGCTCCCATTGGGTTAACAGCATCACAACCAGCTGTAATGGCAACCAAACCGGCCAATGCACCGTTCAATGAAATTGAAAGTGATGGACGTTTGTAACGAACCCATGCAACCAACATTGCAGTAACAGCACCAGCTGCAGCAGCCAGGTTAGTAGTAACTGCGATATGACCAATTGCAACAGCGTTATCAGTACCGGCAGCTGCTAATTGAGATCCAGGGTTAAATCCGAACCATCCGAACCACAGGATAAATACACCAAGTGCTCCCATTGCCAGGTTGTGTCCAGGAATCGCTTTCGCTTCTCCGTCTTTTCCATATTTTCCAATACGAGGTCCAATAATAGACGCACCAGCTAAACCAACCCATGCACCAACAGAGTGTACAATAGATGAACCGGCGAAATCGTGGAATCCTAGTTGGCTCAACCAACCACCACCCCATGTCCAGTGACCTGAAATTGGGTAAATAATTACAGTAATTACAATACTGAAAATCAAATATGCTTTAAACTCAGTTCTTTCAGCCATAGCTCCCGAAACAATAGTTGCAGCAGTTGCAGCAAATACAGTTTGGAAAAACAAGTCGGCATAATCAGAGTAATTGTCGCCAAAACCGTCGCTCATAAAGAACAGGTCTGGAGTTCCGATGAATCCTCCGATTGAGTCTCCGTACATGATGGTAAATCCAATCACCCAATATAGTATTGAACCAATTGAGAAGTCCATCAGGTTTTTCATTAAAATGTTCGCGGTGTTTTTCGATCGTGTAAAACCTGCCTCCACCAAGGCAAATCCAGGTTGCATGAACATTACCAGAAATGCAGCAACCAATAACCACATATTATCTATACCTATTTGTAGGCCTTGCAAAGTTTCTTCCATGATAATTTAATCTTTTTTCAGTTACTACTCTTCTTTACCTTTAATAAATAGTGACTCATCGCCATGCTCTCCGGTTCTTATTCGGTATGATTCTTCGATAGGAAGAACGAATACTTTACCGTCGCCGATCTCACCTGTTCTGGCTGATCCTAAAATGGCTTGAACTGTTTTATCTATGTTTTTATCGCGAACGATAATGGATAATTTTATTCTTTCGATTGTACTGGTATCGTAAACAATACCACGGTAAGAACGACCTTCGCGAGCCTGGCCTACTCCTCTTACATCCCAGAAAGAGAAGAACTCAATGCCTGCTTCATACAGCGCGTCTTTTACCTCATCAAATTTTGATTTGCGTATTACTGCTTCAATTTTTTTCATCTTATTTAATATTGTTTGATTTTTAAAGTATAAGATGTAACGAGCCCGAGTTGCGGACTCGTTTCATATCAAAATATCTTCTCTGTTACAGTGAAATACCAACTGCAATGTGGAATCCTCCGGTTGATGGATTCAGCATAACTGCTCCTGAAACCGGTAGAGTAAAGCTTTCGGTAATCTGAACTTCTTTTGAGGTTCCAACCATGATGTTACAGATGTTGAAATCGCCATCGTCAGTGTACTGGCCGTCGCCACCACCCAATGTAATGTCAACCGGACCTGCTGAAACTGCTGCTTCAAGATACAAGTCGCTGGTAGTGTTGATCTCGTCATCACCAAGTCCTTCCATGTAAGCTGCTGTGAAAGTAAAAGCACCAACACCTAAGCTAACCATTGGTTCGAAGTAGTGTGATTCTCCTTCTGTCCAATCTGATCCAGGGAAGTAGTAATCGGTTAAAGTGAAGCTTAATGAAGCATTTTCACCTAAATCGAAACCATACCCCATGTAAAGGTCGGCCTCAGCTGCTTCTTCCGAGCCTGTGCTGTATGATCCCCATGCACCAATGGCAAATCCGCCTGCACTAAACTCAACTGCGGGCTGAAAAGCTGCCCCTGTTCCAAACTTGGCACCACGCCATAAATAACTACTGTAAATGTCTAAACCTGTGCTCCATTCCTGAGCTTTAACATTCGAAATTGATACAACAAAAAGTAGTAAAAAACTTGCTGTAATCAGTAGTGTCTTTTTCATAATCGTAAATTTTAAAAGTTAAACTGCTATTTTTAATCTTAAATCTAGTCTGCCCTATAAAAAACGAGGTGATTTCTGTATAAACTACTTTTTCCTTCCCTAACCCCCTGTTTTTTCTTTCTTGATTCAAATAAATATACTTTTTTCCAATCGCACCCCTATTTATAACCGACATGTTAATTCGCTTAACAAATTATTAATATTTGATGCTATATTTTACCTTTTTGATAGTCAACAGTGCTTTTTATTGCCGTTTTTACATCAAAATGCTGTATTCGGCCCACAAAACACTAAAAATACATGAGACTTATTGTTGTTCGAACAACCAGAATTAACAAAGCGGCGAAAAGTAGCACCCAACGGAAAATGCAGACAATCACCACTTTTCGTGTGGCAGACCCCAAATTTTTACATACAGGCACACAAAAAGCTACATTTCGAAATCATTTTTTCCACAAAAACGATTTCCGAACACTTTAACCAATAAAAATGATGGTCGGGAATGAATCAAGACGATTTTTTAGATAAGTGCGAACAAAAATTAAAAACCGATCGTTCAGTTTAACTTTCTACACAGGGGGCAAATATTAAAATACGACTATTTCAACTCAACAAGATACATGGTGAGAAAACGGCTGGCCCTGGTTTTTGGATTCAAGAACCGCCCCGACTGAGCTGTTAATTGTTTATGCTCGGTAAATTTCTTTACCACATTCATATCCAATCCCATTTCGAGCATATCGTTATAACCTTCTTCCGAGGTGTATATCCACGCCCCCGGTTTAGGCAAAAATGCTTCCAGGTCTTCTTTTTCTATCAGGTAGGTTCCCGGAGATTTTGAATACAATAATAAATTCCAAAGTCGCGCACTCGATGTATATATACTTAATGTCGCTCCATCCGGGGCTTTTTCATTAAATATTTCAGCCGCTTGTTGCGAAGTATGGAATTTCATCATATTCGGCAGCATATTTACATTAACGGTAAACAGCATTATTGTAATGGTGAATGTTAACATTACGATCTGCCTTGGCAAATCATTCTTTTTAACCACCATCAAAACTATTCCGGCAAACAGAAGTCCGTAAATGGCCCAAAACCAAATGCGCTTTTCGGGGAACACCACAATTGGAAGCACCAAAAGCGCGATAGGACCAACCACAGCAATTACCTTATTTATTGTAGCAATTACATTTCGTGTTTTCGATTTATTCTCGGGAGAGAACAAACGCACAGTCCATTTTGCACTTATTATATACATAAACGGAACCGCCGAAAGCATGTAATGCGGATTTTGCTGTTTGGCTACCGACAGGATTCCCAAGTAAACTATAACCGCAAAAATATTTACGACCTCAAAATCCTGGGTTTTATTTTTTCGTAACCCGATCAGGCTGCCTATTTCTTTAATAAAACCATATACCATAAATATGGTCCACGGCAACAATACATATAATGATGTATGCAGGTAGAACGAATAATCGGTACTGCTACCATGATACGAACCGGTTACACGGCCAACGTTATTGGTCCAGAAATAGAATTTTATTCCCTCCAAACCAAACTGGTTCAACAATCCGGCCATCGCAGGCAAGATCATAATCCCTACAATTACCAAAGCAATTAGCCAACGGTAATTAAATATCTCTTTCCACTGTTTATGTACGAGCATGGTTCCGCCAATTGCCGCAGCGGGAATTACAACTCCCACCGGCCCTTTTGCCAGCATCGACAAACCAACACCAACCGCGCCCAGCAGAAAGTTCTGCCACTTATGCGTTTTTAAATACGCCGAAAACTGCCACACCGAGAACACCACAAAGTTGGCCAGCAAAGTATCAGTATGTATATCGTTGTTAAAATGTTGGAAACCTAAAGACATTACCCAAAAGAAGGCAGCCAGCAAACCAGTATCTTTTCCGTAAAAAAGTTTTCCCAGTCGGAATGTCGAATACACTCCAAGACTCGAAAATAAAAGCACCGCCAGTTTGTAAGCCGGTATCGACAAACCAAACAGTTTAAAAGTAACCGCCGCAATCCAAAACAACATTGGTGGTTTCTGATCGTAGGCATCGCCGCCAATTGTCAGGTTTATCCAGTCGTGGTTCATCAGCATCTCGCGACCAACTTCTGCATATTTTGCAGCATTAACAACCAACGGAACCGGCAAAGCCGAAACAATTATTAAAACCAGGGGAATAATAACTGCAATGTAAAAACGACGATCATTCATTAGTGATGAATTTAAGCAGGCGCGAAAGCAAAAAATACTAATTTTACGCCCACATTTTTAATTTGAATACAAATGAAGAAAAATATTTCGTGGATTACAATTCTCGACATTGTAGTTTATGCCGTGATTATTGGTTTTGTAGCTTATGGAAAATACCAAAGCACCGTTAGCCCGGAAGCTTTTGCCCGCGTTATTCGCGAAGATGGCTGGGTAGAATACCTGACTGCGCTATTTTTACTTTTAGGATCGATACTTTTTGCCATTAAAGCAGTACATGCCAAAAAAGAGAAAAACGGGAAAAGAATATTTTTCAATGCGCTTGCCTCTTTTGTTTTCTTCTTCGGACTTGGAGAAGAAATCTCGTGGGGACAACGTATTTTCTCGGTACAATCGGGCGAGTATTTTATGCAAAATAACTACCAGGGCGAAACCAACCTGCACAACCTCGAAATTGGCGGAGTTGATTTAAACATACTCATCTTTTCGAAACTCATGTTTGTAGCGCTAATCAGTTACTTTGTTATCCTGCCGCTACTCACCTGGAAAGTAAAAGCTATTCGAAAACTGGTTATCGATTATGGCGTTCCGATTCCACGCCTTCATCACGTAATTGTATTACTTGCAGTTAATGCTTTTATTCCGCTGGCCATACACATGATTAAAGAGAGTGAATTGCACGAATTGGCATTAACCGGAATCCTTTTTCTTATTCTCATGAATCCGGCTAAAAAGATTAAAGACGTTAGCCTATCAAGCTAATGTAGCTTTTTGCAGGAGGTTTTAAAAATCAAAAAGAATAGTTGTTTTACGGAAGAAGCTCCTCTTTCCGGTTGTAAGGATTGAGAAATACCAACAATAAAACGGTAACAAAAATAGCTTCCCAAAGCTCCCAAATACGTCTTTCGGGAATAAGCAAAACGATACCAGTACACACCAATATTAATAGAGAGTATCTGATTTTAGGAACAGGAATTCCCCACAGATCAATTGTACGCGTGAAAAAAGGCCACTTTTTATACAACAAAAGTGTTAGAACAAAATAAGTTCCGAACACCACTACCAGCCCGGTTGAGAAAATAAGTTTATTCAGATTTACACCCCCTACTTCCAAATTGTGCAGGTTGGTTTCGCCCTGAATATTATGCTGGGCAAAGAAATCGCCGGTTTGCACAGAAAAGAGCCGCTGGCCCCACGAAATCTCCTCGCCAAAACCAAAAAACGTACCTACAATAATTACCAGGCTTAAAGCAACCCAAAGTTTATTGCGGTCTTTGTACTGTTTAAATAAGCGAACTGCAAACAGCACCGAAATCAACAGCAAAACCAAAGCTGTCAGGTTTTCAAGCGGGCCGTCTTCGGCTACCATTGTATGGCAAAAATCGTAGTTAAAATAAAAACTTGCTGCCGAGTATAAAGCCACAGCAATAATCAGGTACGATATAATCGATAATACTTTCTTCATCGTTCAAAATTTTCGGGCGACACCTCCAATAATAGTGCCATCAGTGGCGCCAATAACAGAGTGCAAATCTAATAATATTCAACAAGAAATGTCTCTCACAAATTAGCTTATCTAACCCTAAAATAATCCGCCCCATACAATATCACTACTTTGCATGTTATTAATCGGGTTTAGCCCCAACAAATTGGAAGAAGCTTTCATTTGAAATTTTATCTTTGCAGTTATTAATAATAGTGGCGCCAAGGTTGCATTTCGGTTTTCTTTCCGTCGTCTGCCTGCCGTCTTCTAACTGTCTTTAAAAATGAAACTCTGGGATAAAGGTACACCTGTTAACAAAGCAATTGAAGAATTTACTGTTGGTAAAGACCGCGAGTTGGATCTGTTTTTGGCCACGCACGACATTTTGGGTTCGATGGCACACGTAACCATGCTCGAATCGGTTGGGTTAATCGAAAAGGATGAACTTCCAACGCTTTTGGCTGAGCTGAAGAATCTTTATGCTGTAGCAGAAAAAGGTGAATTCATCATTGAAGAAGGTGTTGAAGATGTACACTCTCAGGTTGAATTTATGCTTACCGAAAAACTGGGCGACCTTGGCAAAAAAATCCACAGCGGACGTTCGCGCAACGACCAGGTACTACTCGACCTGAAACTGTTTTCACGCGATGCCATTAAAGAAATTGCAGAAACAACTTCGGGCCTTATCGATATACTACTTAAACGAGCTGAAGAAACCAAAGACATTTTAATGCCGGGTTACACCCACTTGCAGGTGGCCATGCCATCGTCGTTTGGGCTTTGGTTTAGCGCTTATGCCGAAAGTTTATCCGACGATTTGGAACTGCTTTTGTCGGCTTTTAATATTACCAACCAGAATCCGCTGGGATCGGCAGCCGGTTATGGTTCGTCATTTCCGTTAAATCGCCAAATGACAACCGATTTACTCGGATTTAAAAACATGAACTACAACGTAGTTTATGCGCAAATGGGACGCGGAAAAGTGGAGAAAATTGTTTCGTTTGCCATTGCGAACATTGCAGGAACACTTTCGAAACTGGCCTACGATGTTTGTTTGTTTATGAGCCAAAATTTCAATTTCGTGAGCCTGCCGACAGAGTTTACTACAGGCTCGAGCATTATGCCGCACAAAAAAAATCCCGATGTTTTTGAGCTCACCCGTGCACGTTGCAACAAACTGCAAGGTGTACCGTCGCAAATCAGCTTAATCATCAACAATTTGCCAAGTGGTTACTTCCGCGATTTGCAAATGGTAAAAGAGGTTTTCCTGCCATCGTTTAAAGAAATGAACGACTGCCTTAATATTGTTAGTCTGGCCATCGATAAAATGTCGGTAAACACCGAAATCCTTAACGACAGCAAATATGATTACCTCTTTAGCGTTGAAGAAGTAAACAAATTGGTACTTCAGGGAATTCCATTCCGCGAAGCCTACAAACAGGTTGGCGCTCAAATTGAAGACGGAAACTTTACGCCCGAAAAATCCGTAAACCATAGCCACGAAGGGAGTATCGGAAATTTATGTCTGGATAGTATTTCAAATAAGAAGGAGGAAATCATTAAAAAATTCCTATTTAACAAAATAGAAGAAGCGAAAAAAAACTTGCTTCAATAAGATTTCAGGTTATTTGAAACCTAACAAATGTCAGAATCATATAAAATACTGATAAAGGATTTAAGTTTTTTATGATTTTTCTCAAGGTTAATTGTATGTTATTAAACACAATTTACACCTATTAAGATTGCGAATACACACCTCTTTGTTTATTTTTGATTTCACTTCGTAAGTAAAAACGGGATTTTCACTTACAGATTTGCAGTAATTCGGTATTGACAGCGCCAATTGCTGCGCTAGTGCGAATTTTAAAGAGAAAGGAAAAAATGATGCAGACAAAAGAACCTGTAGCAAAGGGATTGTACCGCCCTGAATTTGAACATGGGAGTTGTGGTATCGGGTTTGTAGCAAACCTAAAAGGCAGAAAGAAACACAGTGTGATTTCTGATGCTTTGTCGATGCTGGCTCGTATGGAACATCGCGGGGGTACCGGGTTTGATATTAAAAGCGGTGACGGTGCAGGGATATTACTACAAATTCCACATGAACTTTTTATGGAAGAGTGTCCGAAACAGGACATTAAATTACCTCAGTTTGGCGAATATGGCGTGGCCATGATTTTCTTCCCAAAAGAGGACCGAAAACGTTCAGAGTGTAAAGATATTATCGGACGAAATCTGAAGAAATTCGGATTGCCTTATTTGGGCTATCGTAAAGTTCCGGTTGACAATTCAGATCTGGGACGCGATTCACTGGCGTCAGAACCATATGTACAACAATTGTTCATTGGTAAACCTGATGGTATGTCGGGTGAAGAGTTCGAACGCAAACTTTTTGTTTTCAGAAAATACACTGAAAAACTGGTTCGCGAATCGATTAGCGGAATCGGATACAATGGAATGAACATCATTTCTTGTTCGTACAAAACCATTATTTATAAAGGTCAGCTTACAACCGAGCAGGTTTCTTTATATTTTAAAGATCTGACCAATCCACTGGCGGTAAGTGCACTTTCGCTTGTTCACTCGCGTTTTTCAACCAACACTTTCCCATCGTGGAAACTGTCGCAGCCTTTCCGTTATATTGCACACAACGGCGAAATCAATACCAACAAGGGTAACATTAACTGGATGCGTGCCCGCGAAGTTCTTTTGGAGTGCTCGGCATTTACAAAAGAAGAGCTGGAAATGATCTTCCCGATTTGCGATATCCGCGATTCGGATAGTGCCAACCTCGATATGGCCATTGAAATGCTTGTGTTAAGCGGACGTTCGTTGCCACACGTAATGATGATGCTTATTCCTGAAGCATGGCAAAATAATCCGGATATGGATCCGAAAAAGAAAGAGTTCTACGAATTCTATTCTGCAATGATGGAACCATGGGATGGACCGGCATCGGTATGTTTTACTGACGGTGTTCTCGTTGGTGCAACGCTTGACCGTAACGGATTGCGTCCGTCGCGTTATTGCCTAACCGACGATGATACGTTAATAATGTCGTCAGAAACCGGAGCAATTGACGTACCGCACGATCAGGTAAAAATCCGTGGTCGTTTGCAACCGGGAAAAATGTTTGTTGCCGATTTGGAACAAGGCCGCATTATTTCTGACGAAGAAGTTAAATCTGAAATTTGCTCAAGCCAACCTTATGGCGAGTGGGTAAAAGAAAATATGACTTATCTGGACGAGCTTCCTTTTATTCCCGACCTGGAATTAAAAGAGCCGGATAAGAAAACCGTTTTTAAACGACAAAAAGCTTTCGGATTCACTCACGAAGATATTGAGGTGATTCTGAAACCGATGGCGATGAATGGTGGCGAAGCGCTTGGCTCGATGGGAGCCGACAACCCGCTGGCCGTGCTTTCTGATCGTCCGGTGCATTTGTCGCACTACTTTAAACAATTATTTGCCCAGGTAACCAATCCGCCAATCGACCCAATCAGGGAGCGTATTGTAATGGACCTGAGAACCTATTTGGGCGGTTTCAAAAATATTCTGACAGAATCGCCTGAGCATTGTCGCAGAATTGCGGTTCACCAGCCTGTTTTAACCAACGAACAGTTGATTAAACTGGCGTATGTGGATCACACGCATTTCCAGACCAAAAAGATCAGTATTGTTTTCCACGCCGATGGAAAAGAAGGTACGCTGGAAACCAAATTGGAGCGTTTGTGTCAATACGTTGAAGATGCGATTGATGAAGCTTATTCAATCATCTTGCTTTCTGACTTTGCGGTTAGCACCGACCATGCGCCGATTCCTTCGTTACTGGCAGCTTCGGCTGTTCACCACCACTTGATCCGCGTTGGAAAGCGTGGTAAAGCCGACATTATTATGGAAGCCGGTGATGTACGCGAAGTGCATCATTTTGCAACCTTGTTAGGTTACGGTGTTTCTGCCGTAAACCCATACATGGCCATCGATACCATTAAAGATTTGGTGAACGAAGGCGCATTGGGCGATATTACCAAAGAGCAGGCTATCCAAAACTATGTGAAAGCGATTGGTGGCGGACTGTTGAAAGTATTCTCAAAAATGGGTATTTCAACTTTGGCATCGTACCAGGGAGCACAGATTTTCGAAGCTGTCGGAATTAAGCAGGAAGTAATTGACAAGTACTTTACCGGAACCGTTAGCCGTGTTGAAGGACTGAGCCTTGACGATATTGCCAAAGAAGCGATGATGCGTCACCGCAAAGGATTCCCAACCCGCCAGGGAGGAGCAAAAGTGCTGGAGCCGGGTGGAGAATACCACTGGCGTAAAGATGGCGAACGTCACCTGCTGAGTCCTGAAGCGATTCAACTGATTCAGGAAGCAACAAGAAAGAACGATTACGAGAAATACAAAAAATACTGTAGTGTAGTTGACGACCAGGCAAAAGCCGCATTCACTTTACGTGGACTGATGGACTTTACTTCTGACCGCCAGTCGATTCCACTCGACGAAGTTGAACCGGCAGAAAGCATTCTTACCCGTTTTGCTACGGGAGCAATGTCGTTTGGTTCTATCTCGTGGGAAGCACACACTACGCTGGCCATTGCCATGAACCGCATTGGTTCTAAATCAAACTCAGGCGAAGGTGGTGAAGACCCGATTCGTTACACCAAGTTGCCAAATGGCGACGACATGTGTTCGGCTACCAAGCAGATCGCATCCGGACGTTTCGGAGTAAACAGCTACTACCTGAGCAAAGCCAAAGAGCTTCAGATTAAAATGGCGCAGGGAGCAAAACCGGGTGAAGGTGGTCACCTTCCGGGTCATAAAGTAAATGGATGGATCGGACGCACACGTAACTCAACTCCCGGAGTAGGATTGATTTCTCCTCCACCGCACCACGATATTTATTCTATTGAGGATTTGGCACAGTTGATCTTCGACCTGAAAAACAGTAACCGCGATGCACGTATCAACGTGAAACTGGTTTCTGAATCAGGAGTAGGAACTGTTGCAACCGGAGTTTGTAAAGCAAAAGCAGATGCTGTACTTATCTCGGGATACGACGGCGGAACTGGAGCATCGCCGGTTAGTTCGATTAAACATGCCGGATTACCTTGGGAGCTTGGATTGTCGGAGACTCACCAAACGCTGGTTCGCAACCGCTTGCGTAACCGTATTGTGGTTCAGTCTGACGGTCAGATGAAAACATCGCGCGACTTGGCTATTGCAACACTGCTTGGTGCTGAAGAGTGGGGAGTTGCAACAATGGCTCTGGTTGTTGAAGGCTGTATTATGATGCGTAAATGCCACAGCAACACTTGTCCGGTTGGTGTAGCGACTCAAAACGAAAGATTACGCGGATTATTTAAAGGTAATCCTGATCACGTTGTTAACTTCTTCGAATTCCTTGTTGAAGGTCTTCGCGAGATTATGGCAGAGCTGGGCTTCCGTACTATTAACGAAATGGTGGGTCAGTCGCAATGCCTGAAATTTAAAGACGACATTGATCACTGGAAATATAAAGGTCTCGACCTGAGCCCGATTCTTTACAAAGAAGAAATGGGACAGGAAGAAGGTCTTTACTGCAGCAAAAAACAAGATCACCAGTTGGAAGAAATCCTTGACTGGAAACTTGTTGAAGCCGCACAAAAAGCCATAAAAGACGGTGAAAAAGTAGCAGCAGAATTCGAGATAAAAAATATCAACCGAAGTGTTGGTACCGTTCTGTCGCACGAAGTAACCAAAGTATATAAAGGAGAAGGATTACCCGACGGAACCATCCATTTCAAAATGACAGGTTCAGCTGGACAATCGTTCGGTGCATTTGTTTGCAAAGGTATTGAGATGGAGGTTGAAGGTGATGCGAACGACTATTTCGGAAAAGGATTATCCGGCGGTCATTTAGCCATCTACCCGGCCAAAAACGTACAGTTCATTCCTGAACAGAACATCATTGTAGGTAACGTTTGTTTCTACGGAGCAACAGGCGGCGAGGCTTATATCCGCGGTATTGCCGGCGAACGTTTCTGTGTTCGTAACTCGGGAGCACAAGTTGTTGTTGAAGGTATTGGCGACCACGGCTGCGAATACATGACGGGAGGAAAAGCTGTTATTCTTGGAAAAACCGGAAGAAACTTTGGTGCCGGTATGTCGGGTGGTATTGCTTATGTGCTCGATATCGACGGGACTTTCCCGGCTCTTTGCAACAAGGGAATGATTCAGCTGGAAAGAGTTACGGATAATGAGGAGCAGGAGGAACTGAAAGCAATGATTCAGAAACACAAAGACAAAACTGAATCAACGGTTGCTGAGTATGTTCTTTCGGACTGGGAAGAGACAGTTGGCAAGTTTGTTAAGGTAATTCCTACCGATTACAAACGCATGCTGACCTACATTGAAGAGGCCCGCAAAACGGGTAAATACGAAAAAGAGTCGGATGTTATTGATGCTGCATTTGATATGCATTTGGCCAATTTGTAATTTTTATAGACGCTAAGACATGGGAAAGCCAACAGGATTTTTAGAATATAAAAGAGTTTCCAATCCGACACGAAAAATCGAGGAGCGCCTCAAAGATTGGAACGAGGTATACATATTACGCGATAAAGAAACTTGTGAAACTCAGGGTGCGCGCTGCATGGACTGCGGTGTTCCATTCTGCCATCGCGGAGCATTATTGCACAACGGCGCTTCGGGCTGTCCGGTTTACAACCTGATTCCGGAGTGGAACGACCTGATTTACAAAGGTCGCTGGAAAGATGCGCTGGAACGATTGCACCACACCAATAACTTCCCTGAATTTACAGGAAGAGTTTGCCCTGCACCTTGCGAAGCAGGTTGTGTGTTGGGAATTAACGAACCGGCTGTTACCATCCACGACAACGAACGTACCATTATCGACAATGGTTTCGAGCAGGGATGGGTTGTTCCTGAGCCACCGGAAAGCAGAACCGGGAAAACGGTTGCTGTTGTAGGATCTGGTCCTGCCGGACTGGCGTGTGCAGCTCAGCTGAACAAAGCAGGTCATACCGTTACTGTTTTCGAACGCGACGACCGCATTGGTGGTTTGCTGATGTACGGTATTCCGAATATGAAACTGGATAAAGACGTGGTTCAGCGCCGTGTTGATATTCTGGAAGCAGAAGGTATTATTTTTAAAACCAATACCGAGGTTGGAAAAGACATTCGCAGTAAAAAGTTGCTCGACGACTTTGATGCGGTTGTTTTAACTACCGGAGCAACAAAACCACGCGACCTGAAAGTTGAAGGCCGTGAGTTGGATGGCGTACACTTTGCTATGGAGTTCCTGAAAGCCAACACAAAAAGTTTGCTCGACAGTAAGCTGGAAGATGGAAATTACATCTCGGCAAAAGATAAAAATGTAATCGTAATTGGTGGTGGCGATACCGGTACCGACTGTGTAGCTACATCGTTGCGCCATGGTTGCAAAAGCATAACCCAGCTGGAGATTATGCCACAGCCACCAAAAGAACGTAACGGCGAAGTTAACCCGTGGCCGGAATGGCCGGGTAACGAAAAAACCGATTACGGCCAGCACGAAGCCATTGTTGCAAAAGGAAAAGATCCGCGTAAATATTCGATAATGACCACCAAAATTGAAGGTGATAATGGCAAAGTAAAAGCTTTGCACACCGTTCAGGTGGAGTGGATAAAAACCGATAATGGCGGACGTATGCCACAGGCTGTTCCGGGAACCGAACGTTACATTAAGGCAGACCTGGTTCTGTTGGCGATGGGCTTTTTAGGACCGGAAGATAAAATTGCCGAAGAGATGGATATGGAACGTGATGCACGTTCGAACTACAAAGCTGAATACGGACAGTTTAAAACCAGCATTAAAAAGGTTTTTGCTGCCGGTGATTCACGCCGCGGACAATCGTTGGTGGTTTGGGCCATTAACGAAGGTCGTGCTGCTGCCCGCGAGGTAGACACCTACTTAATGGGCGACACTGTTTTGCCATAAGGCAACGTGTTCTGTGACAAGAGCGATTAAATTCGCTCGCTTAAAATTTGAAAGTTAGCATATGCCGTAGTGGGCTATGCAATTTTTATAGTGCAGTTTTTTCAGGAGATCCGGCCGGAGGAGGAAATTTATTATCCGAAACTAAATCACTTTCCCTTGACCAGAATGTGAAACGCCGGTTCTCCTTTTTTCTTGCAAAATTTTAATTCAAAATAGAGGGTTTCGGGTTGGAAGCCCTTTTTTTGTGGGAGTGATGAGTACATATTGTTAGTAAGTCGTTTGAAGATTATCTAACCCGTACCGGGTTATCGGCAACAACCCCCAACTCGCTTTTACTAAACTCAAATCCGTACCGGATTTTTTAAATTAGCTGATAAAAACTCCATGGGAGTTTGAGTATAGTAATGAGAATATACCTGTAGAATTACAACCCCGTCGGGGTTGGATTAAAATTTGCAAAGCCCTCGTTTCTAATTCTTAATGTATCTTAAAGAATCAAAAGTTAAAATTGAAACTATTTGTCGGCATTCTGAATCCCATTATTAGTGGCGCAAATGCAGATAAGGCCATACCAATACCAATCACAATAATAAATATCCCAATCCATTTTGTTATATTATTAAATGCGTCGAGGTTATTTTTCTCGATTAGATTGTCCTGAACAGGTTTGCGTATTAATAATGACAATAGTGTTTCAAAGTGATTCTTAATTAAAATTCCAATACTTATCCATAGTCCGGATTTTGCCAATGAAACTAAAAATGTAAATAATAGAAATGATTTCATAAGTTCTGTTTTTTCTTAATTTGATTTATAAACTTTTTTCTTTTGTCAAGTCAAAACAATGCAACGCTATCTTAAAATGCTTTTCAATATTAATCCTACTGCCCCTCGTTTGTAACTGCCTGTCCCGAAGTAATCGGGAAGGGGTTTCCAATCTTGTCGTTTTTAACGACCTTCTAAATGGCATTTAAAATGCCGGGAGACCTTGCCCCTCGTTACAAACGAGGGGTAGCCAGGTTAACCAGTAAGTTTTTTATTTTACCAGGTTTTTAAAAGCTGATCCAAAAATGAGGTAACTGGTATTTCCTCCAATGGTACCTTCGTTTTGGCCCCACAAAAATGGCCAGTCGTCGTAGTTTTCAAAATGGTCGGGTTGCCTGAACAATACACCGGGCGCAACATTCCCCGGGATAAACGAGAAATCGGCCCTGTTGTTCCCATAAAACATCGCTTTAGGACGAGCGGCACCTACCGTTGCCACAAACGAATAATTGTGATACGGATGACAGCCAAACAACCAGTTGGTGGCCTTAAATGCATGGCTGGCATCAATAATATCAGGATAATATTTGCTGGCAAAACAAACAGTGGTTCCAAAGTTAACAACACCGCCATTGCCGGCCCAGCCGCCAAGGCCAATCGGCACTCCGTACGGATTATTCTTTTCAAGCTCCTCAATATATTCGTTGTATTTTACCACATACGGCCGCAGCTTTTCTTTGTACGATTCATCCATGTGCGGTATGGCATGTAATGCTGTTTTAATGCTGTAACTTACGTTACGGTCGAGTGCGGGCCACAGCAATTCCTGAAACTTATCGATATATTGCTGCTCGCCGGTTGAAATATACAGTTGAAGATTGGTGCCCATATCTGCCCCCCAGTTCCAGCCACGGCGGTCTTCCGGCACATTGGCAAGTAATTCGATCGACTCTTTCAATAGTCGTTTCGACTGGATCAAGGCCCTTTCAGAAAGATCGTCGTTATACCCCTTTAATGCACGGCTTGTTGCGGCGAACATAGCAGCAGCTCTTAGATCGAGGCCGGGATTGTGACTTGTAAATGCCCACATATCGTCTTTTACTCCGCTTGATTTTCCATCGCGGGCTACTTCGTATGGCCCAAGCTTCGGATTATACGGAAGGCCGTCGGTTATTGAAGCGGCATCGCCAAGATGATGATAGTTATCGAGAACAGAGTTGGAAAGCGTTTGTGCCATATGGCCGATAATTTCAGCCTGGGCCACAAGGTTCATGGTTCCGTGCTCGATAAACTGCAAAATATCGGGTGTTCCGTCCGGACGATGAAGATCGACATAGCGCTGCTCCTCGTCAATAAAAGTCTGATCGCGCAAAGGTTTAAAATACTCCCAGGTTTGCACAAAGTTCTGCACCACGGAAATGTTCGATCCGGTTTCAATATCAAAATCACCGGCATCAAAAAAACCTCCAACGTTTAATCCCGGAATGGTTTCCAATGCTTTGTATTTGGTATCGGTTGTTGGCCCCTGCCCATGCAAATCGAAATGATCGGTATTTGGCGGAGCCTGCAGGTAACCTTCTTTAAAAGGCTCGCCGTGCCATACCCTGTACGCCTCGTTCACATACATGTGATTCATATGAATGGGTATCCACACATCGCTGGTGGCATCGGTAATCCAATCGTAAACGTTATCTGCTATTATAAAGTTATTGGTTTTAAAATCGCCATACTGAATGTAGTAAATACCGGGTGTTTCAACCGACGAAAAATCGAATTTCACATAGTTGTATTTAAAATAGTCGCCCCACGATTCGATTTTACCGCTGAACACTTCAGTAGCAGTGCCATCGTCGCCTACTTTGTAAATTGATGCTTTTGCAAGTGGGTTATCCTTTTTGTCGAGTTCAATAACCGAAACTTTTTGTTGCGAAGGCAGGTAGCCTACCTGCGAGAAACCAATATTTGGTTCTCGTACCCAGCCTTTAACAGCATTGGGTTCAACTGTCCAGGTTAAAACTTTACCGGTTTTTCCGGCCGGAAGCAAACTGCGAACTACATACCAGCCGTTTTGTGCCAGCACGCGGCCATCAAAAAGCATGAGGTCGGCATCGGCAGAAGTGATTTTCACCATACGCTCGGGCTCATCGGGAGCAAGCAGCATTGTTCGTCCGGTTTCGAGCGGCAGCGGATCGATAAATTTGCCGGTCCCTCTATCGTCGGAAGTTACATATCCTTTGTATTGTTTGGGTTTTTCGCTGTTGGGCCTTGTAACTGTATTACTTGCCACATAGCGCGAAAACCGGTTGATGCGTCCATCCATTAAATAGGTTTTCCCCCAATATTTCGAAGGTAAAAACTCAAGGTTAAACCCGGCGTTCCCTTCAACTGATTCCGGCAGAGGTTCGTCGAGGAAAACGGATATCTCAACTCCTTTGCCCTTGGCTGTAACAACCACGCGCGACTCGAAATCGTAATCGTTATACCGTAAAGTCGCCTCAATGCTATTGCTCACACTGTCAACCGTTCGGGTTGGTATTTCCGGTACAAGATCCCACTGTTCCGGGGTGTGCGAAAGTCGCACGGCACCACCCTGCGCAGTTCTTACTCCATGATGGATCAATTCTATTCCCGCGTTCTTTTCGTCGTTAAAGCCGCCGGTAAAAAGGTTACTGTACACCAATACATTTACGCCTTGCGTTTCGAAATACTCAAGATCGTTGAGTACCAAATCCTGGTTTGGGTCCGAACTACATGCCGCTAATAGCAGCAGAATGAATGATAAAAATGAAAGTTTTTTCATACGATTAAGATTGTTTATTTATAAGGCATCGTATGGAACTCGCATGAATTTTAATTATCCTTTTAGGTGTAAATATTTTACATGCTCGTTTCATAAAGATAAGTTGGTTTTACTGATTTATTATGTTTTGTTATCTTATCGTCGAACTCTGGCTGCAACAAACCAAATTTCCATGTTCAATATTACCTGATATTCAGCGAACAGCTGTTTAAATTTAGCTTTGGTATTTATGAAAATCGATAATTCTCCGGCTTCTTCTGGCTCTCCTGCCCCTCATTTGTAACTGCCTGTCCCGAAGTAATCGGGAAGGGGTTTCCAATCTTGTCGTTTTTAACGACCTTATAAATGGCATTTAAAATGCCGGGAGACATTGCCTCTATCTAAAAATGATGAGTAGCTGTGATATCTAACCCGTACCGGGTTAATGGCAACAAACCCCAACTCGCTTTTACTAAACTCAAATCCGTTCCGGATTTTTTATTTGGCTGATAAAAACTCCATGGGAGTTTGATTATAGTATGAGAATATACCTGTAGAATTACAACCCCGTCGGGGTTGGATTCCTCCTGCCCCTCGTTTGTAACTGCCTGTCCCGAAGTAATCGGGAAGGGGTTTCCAATCTTGTCGTTTTTAACGACCTTTTAATGGCATTTAAAATGCCGAAAGACCCTACCCCTCGTTACAAACGAGGGGTAGCTGTGTTCCCCCTTCGCCAAGGGGGACGGCGCTTCAAGGCATGTCCTCCTTTTTTAAAAGGAGGTGGCCCGTCAGCCGACGGATCGGAGGATTCGAAAATCCCGATAGCCCTTACTGATGAATACGAATCCATTCAACAGATGAATCATCGGTAAATTTCACCACCATAAATTTGCTGTGCAGTGGCCAGAAGATCAGCCGTTCCTGTTTAATGAGGTAATAAATGTAGTTTTCGTTGCTGCGATCGGGTTCGCCCAATAAATCAAGAATTTGTGGTTTTTGAAGCGTTCGGATCGTATCGTTGTAAACCAAATCGTTCACTATTTTATCGCGATACGGATATTTACGCCCCTCCTTTGTTTGCCACTTTGTTTTATCGAAAACCAACTCGCTGGCTGGTTTATCCTGCATTCCTTCTTCGTAATTTTTAACTTCAGAATTACAGGCTACACAAAAAGCAAAAACGATGATGCTCAGTAGTTGTAGTAGTTTCATAGGTCGAATTGCTTACACAGTCAGTTCAATTCCATCAGGCCGCGTATGTTTCCAACGGCGGTGCGACCACAAATAATACTCGGGCGTTTCGCGAATCACTTCTTCCATTTTACGAATGTAAGTGAGCAAAATATCTTTCGATTCAATTTTCGAAGGATCATCAAACAACTGCGTAAATTCCGCTTCGTAATGCCCACGCTTTATCTTTTTCACATGAAGAAAAAATATGGGCTGATTGGTTTTTATGGCAATCTTTTCGGGGCCGGTAAAAAACGGCGCTTCCCGGTTTAAAAAGATGGTCCAGAATGGCGAATTGGCCGGCGGTGTTTGATCGGCTGCCAACCATAAAACAGCAGGCTCGCCACTTCGCACATACTCAATTGCTGTTCGTGCCGATTTGTGTACCGGCACCGATTTGCCACCCCATTTACTGCGCGAATATTCAATATATTTTTCAAACGCCAGGTTGCCGCGAATCGGGTTTACAATCATTAAAAGTTTATGGTAGGCTTTACTTTGTATTGAGCTGCACCACTCCCAGTTGTTGTAATGAAAACCAAGCATCATTATACTTCGGCCTTCGTCGGCATAGGGTTTCATCGCGTCGAGTCCGGTAATCTTCAGCCGTTTTTCCATCTGCTTTTCGCTCATGCTGTGCAGCTTAATGGTTTCCAACGAAAAGTCACAGAAATGACGGTAATAACGATTCATGATCGTACGAATCTCCTCCTCGCTTTTTTCCGGAAACGAGTGACGCAGGTTATCCATAATCACCTTTTTCCGGTAGCCGATACCATAACGAACCACCAGGTAGAAAAAATCGGCAATGCCATAAATTACCCAGAACGGCAGCACCGAAATAAATTTTAATAACAACACTACCGCCCCGTTTAACAGGCGTTTCGAAAAACTTTCGTGATAGCGTTTATCTTTTTTGCGTAAACTCTCGTCAACCATGCTGAAAAATCTATTGAATTAAAGCTGTCCCTTCCGGTCGTTTGTGCTTCCATCGTTTGTGGCTCCAAAGATAATACTCCGGATTTGTTTTTATCACTTCCTCCATTTTTTCGATGTAGCGCAACAAAATTTCACGGTCATCCATTTTGGCAGGTTCATCGGCCAATAAGGTATAACGGTATTCGTATTTTCCACGCCCCAAACGTTTGGCATATTGAAAAAATACGGGCTGATTGGTTTTTCGGGCAATTTTTACCGGCCCGGGGAAAAAGGCGGCCTCACGATTCATAAACATCGCCCACATCTGCGAACTGGCCAATGCACTTTGGTCGGCAATCAATCCCACTACAACCGGCTCTTGCTGCGCAAAATACCGAAAGGTTACTTTTGCCGCACGTCCCATCTGCACAGGTTCTCCACCCCATTTTTCACGCGCATTTTGCAGAAATTCGTCCATGGGTTCGTTGTCGCGCATTTTGTTGTACACCATCAACAATTTACAATTTAATTGTTGCTGTAAGGCACTCGACCATTCCCAGTTATTGTAATGAAATGCCAGCAGGATAGCACCATTATGTTTTTCTGCCAAGGCATCCAGCTTTTCTGTACCGGTAAATTTTATTCGTTTGTGCAACTGCTTTGCATTTAAGTGATAGAGTTTTATACTCTCCAATGTCACGTCGCAGAAATAACGGTAAAACTTGTTCCGAAGCAGAAGAATCTCCCTGGCACTTTTCTCCGGAAATGCGTGTATCAAATTATCGGCGATCACTTCGTTGCGGTATTTAACGAGGCCTTTTATTACGATGTACCACACATCCGAGAGAAAATACAAACACCCAAACGGGAGCATGGCAATTGCTTTTAACAATACAACCGTAGCCCATTTCCCGGGATGCCTGAAAAGCCCTGACGATTTTTGATTTTGAATTTTCGTTTTGCTCATTGCGTGTACTGCAAGCCCTGTTAAAATAGCTTAAAAAGCCTTTTCAAAACTACACTTTTAAGCTTACATTCGCTAAAAATATCTTTATATTCGGTTGATGAAAACTGGAAGAATGAAACGAGCATGTAAGCTATTTACCTACAATGTTATGATTAAACCAATGCGAGTTCCATCTTATTCCATAGAAAACAAACGATTATAATAAGATGAAAACAACACTTGCACTGATTTTCCTTTTAACAGGAATTACCACAATGGCTCAGAATACATTTATTGCTCACCGCGGAGCTTCGTATCTCGCACCTGAAAATACAGTGGCTTCGGCAAAGCTGGCCTGGGAACTGGGTGCAGATGCTGTTGAAGTGGATGTGCACCTTTCGAAAGACAACCGCGTAATTGTGATTCACGATAAAGACACGAAACGTACCTGCGCCGGAAAAACAAACCTGACCATTGCCAAAACACCATCGATTTTATTGCGCGATCTGGATGCCGGTTCGTGGAAAGGGGAAGAATTTAAAGGCGAGAAATTACCGTTCCTGTCGGAGATTATTGAAACCGTTCCTGAAGGAAAAACACTGGTTGTTGAGATTAAAGCCGGCGGCGATGAAATTATTCCGGCACTTAGCCGAATCGTTGACAACAGTGGAAAGAAAGAACAGCTAGTTTTTATCAGTTTCGGCTGGAAAACCATTCTTGCAACACATAAAGAATTTCCCGATAACAAATGCTACTGGCTAAGCTCTGTAAAACCGGGCTTAAATAAAAAAATGGAAGAGGCTTCTGTGGAAGGACTCTCCGGCGTTAACTTAAAAAATTCGATTATCGACGAGGAAATTGTCACACAAGCCAAAGATCTTAACCTGGAAGTTCTTTCGTGGACCATCGACGATCCGGAAGAAGCGCAACGCCTTACCGATATTGGTGTAACCGGAATTACAACCAACCGCCCAAAGTGGCTTAAAGAACAAATGAATCAATAAAAAAAGGGCTGCCTTTTGTTTAAAGACAACCCAAAGTTTCTGACGTTTTCTGAATACTGTTTTCTGTATTCTTACAGCTTTAATTACTTAACCACAATTCAAAAATAGATCATAATTCTGTTAAGACGATTTAACTAAGGTAAATTATTGTTAAACAAATTTTATCAATGTTAAAATTGTTAATTCAGGAGATACGATAACAATACTGATTTTCAATTCCTCGACTAAACTTAGCGTCATCCTGAACTTGTTTCAGGGTCTCTTTTCTCTACTATGATTTTTGTTGATGCTAATCCGTCAACTGACGGACAGCATGACGAATTAGACTATATCCGCCAAGTAATAATTGTAAAAGAAATTACACGGAATGATTTTGTGCAACAACTAACTGAAAAGCTCCTTTGCCGATTAGTTTCGATCGTTTAATAGCAAATCCGTTTGACGGTAAAACAACATCCAAACCTCCTGCTTTTGAATAGCTTTTAAAATTACGATTGTGCTCAATACCCGCCAGAAACTCGGCGACTTTACTGCCAACACCCACATAATTTTTTGGCAAAGGAACGGCGTAATCCAACACTACAATTTTCTCCGCTACCTTTTTCGTCTCGGCAAGAATAACTGCATGCAGCTGCGGATCGAATTGGTGCAAAACCATGGAAAGTATGGCCACATCAAATTTCTGCTGATAAAAAGGGCTTAAGTCGGTGGCATCGCAAACAACAAAAGAGGCGTTGGTAATATTTTCCTTTTTGGCTTTGTTGGCGGCGTAACGAATCATTGACGCTGAAAGATCAACACCAATTACTGATTCGGCTTTATCGGCAAGCTCTAACAGCTGTGCGCCGGTTCCACAGGCGATGTCAATTACGGTATCACCTTTTTTTATTTCCAGAGCAAGGCGTCTCCGCAGATTTCCCAGCAGCGGGTCGATGATTGTGCTATAAACAAATCCGGTTTCCAACATTTAATTTGTCTTTACTGATTGAAAAAACTCCCAAATCACATCGCAGCCATTAATATCCTGATTCACATTACCAATCAACTTTTTAGGCAAATATTGCCGGGTTCCCGGCCAGGTATGTCCACCATTCTCAACCCGGAGATTTACCACGCAAATATTGGAATCATAAGGATTTTGCCAAAGCGATTTATGTGCAGTGCAACCATCGGCATTGTTTATATCAGGAAATTCATATTCTTCCACCAATTCGGAACAGCCATTATGTTGTTTCCAAAAATTTACGCTTTTATCAACGCTCACCACCTCTCCCCTTTTTTGCTTAAAAACAGTTACCAGCCCACCATTATACGGAACCAGCGGATCGGCAGTGCCGCAAATAAACAGCACCGAAACAGGATTTTCGGGAATCATTTTTTGCTGATCTTCGCTCATATTTGCTGCAACAATACCAATGGCTTTAAAAACTCCGGAACGTTCGAGCGCCAGTCGCTGCACCATAAATCCACCGTTCGAAATTCCACAGGCAAAAATTCGATCTCTATCAATCGAAAGTCTTTTCTCGAGGTCGTCGATCATTACGTCAAAAAAGCCCACGTCATCGATATTCAACCGCCGTGCAACAGCCAGCGTATCGCGGTCGCCATCGTTCCATCCCTTTTTATAACCGTTCGGAAAAACAGCTATAAAACCATCACGCTCGGCCAGTTCATTAAATCTATACTTTGTGAACCGGGGCATGCGGCCGGCTCTTCCACCGCCTCCATGCAAAATAAATACAACAGGGTAATCTTTTTCCTCCGAATAATTTTCGGGAACAAACAGTTCGAAGTTCCGTTCCAGCCCATCAACTTCAACGTGCATCGTTTCCGTCCATCGCTGCGCAAAAGTCAGTTCAGCAAGAAAAACAAGCATTATTGAAAGCAGGATTTTGTACATTTCAGGCAATTGCTTTACTTCATAAACTCTATGAAGTTTTTTTTGTTGTTATCAATGTTTAAAATTAAATATAATGAAGAACTTTCTGATTCTAAGTGTTATCTCACTGCTTTTATTCTCCTCGTTCAAATCCGACAAACCCGCCTATCTTCTTTATAATAAAGATGGTAAAACGGTGAAGTACGAAAAAATGCTGAAGGCTATTGAAGACGCCGATATTGTTTTGTTTGGAGAATTGCACGACAACCCCATTTCGCACTGGTTACAACTGGAACTCACAAAAGAACTGTATCAGCAAAACGGTAAAAACCTGGTTTTGGGCGCCGAAATGTTTGAAAGCGACAACCAGGTAATTATGGATGAATACTTGTCGGGAAAAATATCGAACCGGAATTTTGAAGACGAAATACGTTTGTGGCCCAATTATAAAACCGATTACAAACCATTGGTAGAGTTTGCCAAAGACAGCGGACTGTATTTTGTGGCCACTAATGTTCCGCGCCGTTATGCATCACTGGTAAATTCAAAAGGATTTGAAGGACTGGAAGAACTTTCAGACGAAGCGAAAACTTTTTTGCCTCCACTACCACCTGCATACGATCCGACATTGAATTGTTACGCCAGCATGATGAATATGGAAGGAATGGGAAGTCATGTTACCGAGAATTTCCCGAAAGCACAGGCGATAAAAGATGCTACCATGGCACACTTTATCCTGAAAAACTGGGAACCGGGGAAAGTGCTTTTGCATTACCACGGAGCTTATCACTCGCAGAACTTCGAAAGTATATACTGGTATCTGAAACACGAAAATCCAAGTCTGAAAATAGTGACGATTCATTCGGTTACGCAGGATAACATTTCGGAACTAACTGAAAAAAATACGGGGCAAGCCGATTTTACGATCTGTGTGGATGAGGATATGACGAGGACACGGTAAACAGACTACTTAACGAATAAAAAAAGGCAGGAACCGAAGTTACCTGCCTTTCAAATCTACTCTCTAACGGTGTTGGAGAATAAGTTTATTCGTAAAAACCTCATCTCTTATTTCGGTTCGGATGTAGTAAACGCCAGCCGTGTTCCCGGACAGATCGATCTCAACTAATCGTGTATTGAGAACTTCTTTTCGGAGAATCTCCTGACCGGTAATGTTCACCACCAGCACTTTAATTAATTCATCGCTGTCGGCTGAAATATCGAGCATTACTTTTCCTTTGGTCGGATTTGGAAAAGCTGTTACCGATAATTCACCCACTCCATCCATCAGGTTTTCGGTGCCGGTAACTGCCGACTTTTTACCAACTTTTGGATCGTGAACCACAATCGATCCTTCGCTTACCTGGCTGGTCGGATCCTGATCAACCGACACTCCCATTTCGTTGTCGTAAATCACTTCCTGAGTTTCTTCAACCCAAATTTTAATGCGGAAAATATCGGGATCTCCTTTTTGTTTCAGGTCACCATCAATAGCCGAAACCATAAACTGATAGCCGGGATCTCCGTTTATACTACCACGTCCCTTGAATTTTGCTTTCGAGCCGGAAACCACCAGCCAATCGTAATCAGTACTCACAAAGTCAAGATTGCCGGCATCAAACTGAAATTCAGTATTTCCTTTTGGTATTCCCTTCTTCTTATCGTATTTCGAAACAAATCCGAAACTGGCATAACCCTCGGCATCAGGAAAAATTGGAGACGCTCCGGCAGGAGAATAAATAATTCCGTTACCTGTGACAAAACCTCCTGCCGGATCGTAAATCACGACATACTTATATTCGTGTGTTGTTACCCTTTCACAACTGTCAGTCAACGTTAAGTGTAGTATATAAACTCCTGCAGAATCGTATACGTGCGAGCCGGATACCGAATCTTCACTTATAGTTCCATCGCTTGAGCTTCCATCTCCCCAATTCCATGAGGCCGAATAAGGAGTATCTCCCGAATAACTGGCCAGAATACTTGTTTCGTATCCAACCTGAACAGGATCGTAAGGCGCTTCAAATAGCACTTCAGAAATGCCCGTGCACTCTAAAATTATACCGTCGCAATTGGCATCGATTCCGCTACCCGGTTCATCAATTGCATCCGGATTAATAAACGGTTCATTATCATCACAATCGAGATTATTTTCAGATTGACCTGCCATTGGATAATCGTAAAGAGAGCTGTCAAGCATCTCGCTTCCAAAACCATCGAGATCAGTATCGCGATACCAGGTAAACAGGCCGTCGCAATTGGCGTCAATTCCTGTACCGGGAGCATCAATAGCATCCGGATTTATACCGTCATCCTTATCATCACAATCGAGGTTGTTTTGTACATATCCGGTTTGTTCTGCATTCAAATTCAACTTCACCGTGAAATTCGGATCGCCATATCCATCACCATCCGAATCAAGATACCAGGTGGCATATTCCTGTTCATCGCCTCCGGTTGTAAGTTGAGGAGTAAGTGCAACATTCGCTTCAATTCCGTCAGTTCCGACTTCGCCAAAAATCTCCACTTCTTTTACAAATACTGTACTTTGCTCCAGCTCCAAAACTACCGGATTTGCAGGAACAACAGGTGTATTTACCGTAAAAAAGAAATCTTTGTATGGCACACTTGTAAACTGGTAAAATCCGTTTTCATCGGTTTGTGTAGATGCAAAAACAGAGCTATCGCTGGCAAGAATCAGATATACTGTGGCTCCGGCCAGCGGTGTTCCGGCCAGCTCGGCAGCGGCCGATTTCATCACCAACTGCCCCGCCACCGCATCAGGATTCTCATTCAAATTTCCGTTCAACTCAAAAGTAAATTCTACGTTGCCACTAATTTCGTTCAGAATAATTCCTTGTGTGGCAATTTGCGTTCCGTTGGCGTACATGTATGTTGCAATTTGCCCGGCCGAAAAATAGCCGGTGTAGTTTCCGCCACTTACCACACCTGCTCCGTTGGAAGTGGCATCCTGGTTCTGCTCTGTTTGCGCCGCCGAAAGAATTGGCAAAGCACAAACCGCCATTACAATCAGCAACAACTTTAAGTGTCGCCGAAGAAATGGCTTCATGATTTTATGTAGTTCTTGTAAAACCATGAGTGCTTATTTTAAACCGGATGTTGAAGTTAATTCTTCGTCGACAGGCAAAACCGAAGCCTCCTGAACAGCTTTAAGCACGGTTTTCATTTGTGCTTTCAAGGTTTCAATCTCCGTGGCATTGGCCGCCGATGCTGAAAGCTCTGCTTTTAGTTGAGAGTTTTCTGACTCCAGCCTTTCTACTTTCGCATTTAATTCTTTTACCGCCTCAATAAGAACTGCAGACAAACCGTCGTAATTAACCGATTTATATCCTTCGGCATTTGTTTTTACCAACTCCGGAAACTGTGCTTCCAATTCTTGTGCAATTACACCAATTTGTTTCGCAGTGGTAAAATGCTTTTCAGGGAATTCATCTTTGCGCCAATCGTAAGAAACGCCTCGTACCTGTTCCACTTTTCCCAAAATATCATTTCCGAGTGACTGGATGTTCTTTTTATATCTTCGGTCGGAAACACCGGCATAAAGTGTGTCGCCGTTTATCGTGAGAACTCCATATATGACAGCACTATTATGGATTTGCAAAGGTTCTGAACTATGAATTCCATCCGCTGCATAGTTCGTCCAATAGCTTTCGTTATTTCCCGCCACATAAACGTAACCAGACTCATCTCCGGGGTTGGCAGAAATTGAAACAATCGAGTAATTCGGATCTGTTCCTGTCATATCTATTCTTGGCAAATCCGCGTTATCTCCTCTTGCTCCAAGTTGTAGGTTCGATGTATTAGGCCCCGAAAGTTCCATGTATCCATAAGCACCATTATCTATTCTTGCCTTATCCATCCAAAGGCCCGTAGGATCATAACTGGCACGTGTTCCATCTCCCGACATCAAGTTAAGTGAACCAAGCTGGTTCCCTGCACCGTCATCAATAACACTGACTTCAACAGCATGAAAATCATTTTCACCACGCATATAAAAATATGGTCGGTCGGGATTACCCTGACCACCAATTATAACATTATTTGAATTAGGACCATTTAGTTGCATTTCACCATAATCTCCTGCGTTTCTTAATGAAGCAACTGCCGACCAGTCAGCTCTTGTCACTAAAATTTCATCAGGAGCCAAAATAGCACGTCTCCCATCCTGAGCAATTCCATGAATACTTCCGGATTGCCCATCAAGAGTAATTCTTTGCATATCATTATTATTCAAACTCATTGATCCCCAGGAATCAGTTCCGTCAGTACTTGCTGAAATATTTGCCGCCCCGTAATACCATCCATTTCCATCCGGTTTATCCGTAAAGACAGTAAAAAATCCCAGATCATTATTATGCCACGGTTGACCTCCTATTTGAATATTTGGAGAATTAGTGCCGTGTAAAAATATTTGACCACTTGAGCCACCATTTTCGTTAACGGTGTTCAAGCTAACTTTATCTATTCCAAAACCTTCAGGGCTTAAATGAAGTGATTTGCCATTTTCAGATATAAGGTTTATGAAACCATACTGATCTCCATTTCCATCCGGAAGTACAGAAAGTTCCATGGCTTCGAAATCATTTTCACCATAAAGAGCCAGTTGCGGAAGATTGGCGTTTTCCCAATCTCTGCTTCGAATACGAAAATTTAAAGATTCCGGGCCATTTAATGTGATTGTTCCGTGCATTCCGGTTCCCGTATCGGGATTTGCCCACATATTCATATTTGCAAACTCACGCCAATTATCACCAGTGCGATTCAAACTAATTATATTGGGTTGAATTGAAGTTAATTGCTGATTACTGCCAGAGATATCAACTGACCCAAATTCATTTTGTTGGCCATCTTCATAAACACCCACATGAAATCGGTTCTCATCAGTGGCCCCGTTTAAATTCAAATAGGCCCGATCCGGGTTGTTCCAATCGCCTCCGGTTTCAAAATTGGTTGTATTTGGCCCACGAGTGAATAAATAGCCAAAATTATCAGCTCCATTATTCTGGGTATTCATCCCAACACCTTCAATACCTAATCCTTCCGGATATAGATGAAGTGATTTACCATTTTCAGACAAAAGATTTATGAAACCGTATTGATCTCCGTTTCCATCAGGAACAATTGATATTTCCATACCATGGAAGTAATTCTCACCATAAAGATTTATTAAGGGTAAATCGGCTTTCCCTTCCCAATGCCGGCTTCCCATTCCAATATTCCCGGAATTAGGCCCGTTTAGGTTAAAATATCCCGCATAACCGCTATCGTCACGGTTTTCAATATTAACAGACACCAGTTCACTTCCGTTATCTCCGGTTGTATTGAAGCGGATTCCACTTGCATAAAAACTTGCTTCCTTGTTATCTACAGAAAAAAGGTTCATGTAGCCGGATTCAGTAGAGTCGTTTGAAGCTGAAATCTGAACAATATCATTCCAGCTCGTTCCAACCATTTTTAACCAGGGCAATTCAGCATTTTCCCAACTTTTCGATGTCATTTCGATGTTTGGCATTCCGCTGGGGCCATTCACGCCGATGAAACCGGATTCTCCCTGACCTCCCCAGTCTTGCGTACTCAATGAAACTAACTCGGTTCCGTTCTTTTTTGTAGTAAGTTTGTTTGGACTTAAATACATTTCTTCATTATTGCTTGAAGTCAAACTCAATTCACCATATTCTACTGTATCCTGAACTGAGACCTTTATTGATGCGTGAATGTTTTCAATCCCCATTTTAGTTTGAAAATTCAGAAACGGGTAATTGGAAACATTATTATAACTGTTGTAACCGGCAGCAAGAACCCCATCAGTTTCGCCTCTTAATGTGAACTCCCCACTTCCATGCACTCCATGATATGGAGTAACTCCAAGAGTAACCTTCCCCTCTCCTTCGTCATTAGATAGGTACATCCATCCAAAATCATTACCGGGTGTTTGCCAATGCGAAATGGCCCCCAAAGTAATATTCTTGGATCCATTAGTTCCGTATACATTAACTTCGCCATTTTTGTTGTCACCTAAAGAGAGTGCTTTCATTTCACCAACTACCGTTCCTTCATCGTTATGCACCACCAGCTCTCCTCCTTCAAAAGGCGCCGAGAGTGGTTTAAACAATGTAACCGGCGATAAAGCAACTCCGCCGACTGAAATGGCCATACTTTGTTCGGTTACACCGTAAAACAAACTGTCGGGCAGCGGATTTATACTACCCAATACTACAAAGTACAAACCATCAGTAATTGTCACGTCGGCATGTGATTCGCTCCAGCCAACCGACGCAATTTCAAAAACAAAAGTGCGGGTGTCGTTTACCGGAAACCCCGATTCTATTATTTTTCCCTGGAAAGGGAGTTTCTGTCCAAATGCCCATACCGACACCATCAGAAAAAAAGTGAAGAGTAGATGTTTTTTCATAACATTAGTAAATTCAGATTAAACCTTATCTTTTATCCCTTTCAAGTTACAAAGCACAAGTTATCAGCGAAATACTCAATTTGGTGTATTTTGAACCATTCTAAATTACTGTTGTTTAAATTACAGTTTCATCAAACTACACCTACCTTATGCAAAACGAACATGTAGCTAATATTTTAAGTGTTTGGGAGGAAGGAAATACAATTCAACAGCCTTCGAAGAAGAAAATGGCACTTGAAATTGTTGAGCAAATTTCATCGACATTTGCTGCAGGAACTTTCTATTATTATCTATTGAATTTTGAAACGCTGGAGATGGAATATGTTGACCCATCGATAAAAAACGTTCTGGGAATTGAGGCTAACGAATTTTCGCTTGATACACTTTTCAGTAGTATGCACCCCGAGGATCTGGCAGTTATGCACACAAAAGAACAGGAAGCAGTAGATTTTCTATTCAATAAGATATCGGTTGAGGAATTACCCCTTTATAAAGTTGTTTATTTAATGCGTTTAAAACACACCAGCGGATTGTATAAAACAATTTTACATCAGGCGCAAACGGTTAATGTTTCCATCGACGGGAAGGTGCAACAGGTGATTGGTGTTCATACCGACATTAGTCATTTGCCTATTCCTTTCGATCATAAAATATCATTCATTAGTAATACCCGGCCATCTTACTATTCTGTAATTCCCGATATTTCGATGGAATTATTACAAGATAGTTTTGGTCTCCTGTTCACGCCAAAAGAAAAACAGATTCTGAAAGAACTGGCCGAAGGGAAAAACTACAAACAACTGGCTGAATCCCTTGGCGTTTCACCTCATACCATTAACACGCACAAACGAAACATTTTAAACAAATCACATTCCGCAACAATAACAGAGCTAATTGCCAAATGTATTCGTGCCGGAATAATCTAATTTATGGAAAATGACTAAGCCGGTAATACAGAACAGGAAGCATTTTGAACATGAAAATGTTTTTCAGTACATCAGTAAGAAGTCGAGAGTTAACAAAATAATCGACTCCATTGCACATCCGTTTGCTGCCGGAACTTTTTATTATTTCACCCAAATTTACAATCAACCCAACTTTCATTTTATTAGCAATTCGATTCAACGTGTTTTGGGATACGAACAGAAGGATTTTACTCCTACCCAATTTTTAAACATTCTACACCCCGAAGACCTGGAACGACTGGAAAACAAAGAACAAATGTCGCTTTCCTTTTTACAAAAAGAAGTTTCAGCATCAGCAATTTCGTCCTATAAAGTGGCCTTTCTAATCCGATTAAAACATGCCCGCGGTAATTACATCACCATTTTACATCAAGCCCGGCCTACACGCGTCGATGAAAATGGGAAGATTCTTGAAACGCTTTTTGTACATACCAATGTCAGTTATCTGAATGCAACAGTCGATCATAAAATATCACTTATCAACAGGAATGATCGATCGTGGTTTTCATTAAACACCGACAAAAGGCAATTGTTATGCGACAAAAATTTCGCGAATCACTTTTCGGAGCGGGAACTTGAAATTATAAAATGCGTTGAGTTTGGTGAAAGCACAAACGAAATTGCGGAAAAACTGTTTCTTTCTCCCCATACTATCGCCACACATAAAAAAAATATTTTGCGCAAATCAAAATGCCATAACTTCAACGAGTTAATAGCCAAATGTATTAGAAACGGAATTATTTGAAAGGTATTTACGGGTGTTCTTTCGTCAATAGTTTTATGAAATTGCTGGAGGAGCGCCATAAAAAAAGCAGGAGCCTGGAATCCTGCTTTTATAAATTTCGTGTGACCGGAGAACGTCTTAAGTTCTTGTTTTTTGCTTTTTTTTAAAGCTCCTGCAAGTTATAGCAGGAAAGCCAAAAAGTAAATACCTAATATTGGGTATTTTTCCGTACATTGTAGTTTGGAAATTTTTGAGAACTTGTTTCTGGTATGGACGAAAAGAGTATAAACAAAATAAAAAAAGCCTGGGAACCTAACAAAGTTGGGCGCCCGGTAAAATCGGAGTTATACCTGAACATCGTTGAACAAGTGGCCAATTTGTTTTCGGCCGGAAGTTTCTATTACTACATCATGAACTTCGATACGCTCGAAATGGAGTATGTCGATCCGCGCATTGAAGACGTTTTAGGGTTAAGCACCAAAGAATGGAGTCTTGACACACTGTTTGAGTTAGTGCATCCTGAAGACCTGAAACAAATGCATAGAAAAGAAGCTAAAGCGGTTGATTTCATTCTAAATCACCTGGCAACAGAAGATATTTTAAAATATAAAGTGGTGTATTTGTTGCGGCTGCGACACGCCAACGGAAATTATAAAACCATTCTGCAGCAATCGAAAACACTTACTGTTTCGGAAGATGGTAAAGTGCAACAAGTTTTGGGAATTCATACCGATGTGACTTACCTGAATATGGCTGTGGATCATAAAATTTCGTTTATTGGCGATGGTCTTCCATCCTACTACTCCCTATCTACCGACGATGATTTTCATCCGGAGGAACTTAACTATCATACACTTTTTACTGCGCGAGAGAAAGAAATACTAGCCAATATTGCCGAAGGAAAAACATTTGCCGAAATAGCTGAAGTTTTAAATATTTCGCCGCACACGATAAATACCCACAAAAAAAATATCCTAAAAAAAACCGATTGCAACAACACTACTGAGTTGATTGCGCGTTGCGTTCGCGAAGGGGTGATTTAGTTATCGGTAGAAATTCATTTCCTCGAGATATTCCCAGCTTTTTTGCGGAAGAAAATGACGCACATCTTTTCCCTCTTTTAGCGCTTTGCGGATAAACGACGATGATATTTCCATCAGCGGAGCATCTTTGGCAATTGTAATGTTTTTCTCCACCTGAACTTTTTCGGGATCGAAACCAGGGCGCGGATAAACAATTATTCCGTAATCCTCAAGAATCGTTTCGTAGTTTTTCCACTTATGAAAGTTCTCCAGATTATCCGATCCCATCAGAATTTTAAAATGATAATTCGGATGTTGATCTTTCAAATAAGCCAGCGTATCAACCGTGTAACTGGGTTTTGGCAAACTGAATTCGATATTTGATGCCCGAAAGCGATCGTCGCCATCAACAGCCCGATGTACCAGTTCCAAACGTTGGTAATCGTCCAATAAATTGTTTTTCTTTTTTAGCGGATTTTGCGGCGACACCACAAACCAAAGCTGGTCGATATCGGTATATTCAACCATATAATTGGCAATGGCCAAATGCCCGATATGAATGGGATTGTAACTACCAAAGTAAAGCCCAACTTTTAGCTGCAGATTGGTTTTGGGTGCGAGTATGTCGGTAACGATGTTACTCATACGAAATCAATTTGAACTACCAAATTACGAATTTAATTGTCATTTCGAGAGAGAGGAGCGAACGAGAAATCTTTTGATCGAAGCTTCGAAGTTACAGATTCCTCTCTGCGTTCGGAATGACAATCACCAATTTACTTTTTCAGAAATTCGGTGATAATCTTTTCAGCCTCCACAAAAGCCTCTTCCAGCTTGTCATTTATGATCACCACATCAAAATGCGGGGCAAAGCTTAATTCGTGCTCTGCTTTGGCAACGCGCATGGCAATCTTTTCTTCGCTGTCGGTCGATCGTCCAACCAGGCGGTTACGCAACTCTTCCACCGAAGGTGGCTGCACAAAAACAGCCAAGGCCTCATCGCCGTAGTATTTTTTAATATTCAGGCCGCCAACAACATCAACATCAAAGACCACGTTTTTGCCTTGCTCGCGAATGCGTTCCACTTCACTTTTCAGCGTTCCGTAACTTGTTCCTTTGTACACTTCTTCCCACTCCAGAAACTCGTCGTTTTCCACTTTTGCCAGAAACTCTTCACCCGATAAAAAGTAATAATCTTTACCGTGCGTTTCGGTGTGACGCGGTTCTCTGCTGGTGGCCGAAATTGAAAATTCTAGGTCGAAACCTTGCTGTAATAAATGTTTTACGATGGTAGTTTTTCCGGCCCCCGATGGAGCTGAAAATATGATTAATTTTCCTTTCATGATTTTAAGCTGCGAGCCCCGAGCTACTAGCTACGAGTTTTAAAATATTCTATAATACATTAAGGAGTTGCTCTTTAACGCGCTCCAAATGGTCTTTCATTTGCACAACAATACGCTGGATATTGGTTTCGTTGGCTTTCGAGCCGATGGTGTTGATCTCGCGACCAATTTCCTGCGAAATAAAACCAAGCTTTTTCCCTGATGCTCCGTTTTGTTTAGCGGTTTCGAAGAAATACTCGCAATGATTAGCCAGACGAACTTTCTCCTCGTTGATATCCAGTTTCTCCAGGTAGAAAATCAGTTCCTGCTCAAAGCGGTTTTCATCCACGTTGCCATTCATTTTCAGCGCTTCCAAATTATCTGTTAAACGCACTTTCAACGCTTCAATACGCTGCTTCTCGAACGGCTCAACCTGCTTCAACAACTTACTGATGTTCTCAACATTACCAAGAATATCCGCTTCCAGTGCTTCTCCTTCTGTTGCTCGGAAATCGTTAATATCGCTAAGTGCCGCAAGAATATTGGCATAAATGGTATCCCACTCTGATTCGTCGAGTGTTTCGTATTCGGTTTTCACCACATCGGGCAAACGCATGGCCGCCTGCAATGTACTTTGATCAACGGTCACCCCAAGTTCTTTGCTTATTTCACTCAGATGCTGGTAATAACCTTTCAGGATGGGCTCGTTAATTTTCGAATTGGTTTCGTCGCCCAGGTTTTCCACGTAAATGTTAAAATCAACTTTTCCGCGTACCAGTTTTTCGGCAATCGCCTTACGAATTATAATATCTTTTTCGCGATACAGGGCGGGAGTTCGCGTGTTAATATCGATTTGTTTGCTGTTTAGCGATTTAATTTCAATGGTAATCTTTTTGTTGTTTACCTCGAATTCAGCTTTACCAAAGCCGGTCATTGATTTTATCATGTGAAAATAATTTTATTCAAAATTAGCATAAAGTCTGTAAAAACAGCAGAACGAATTCCGGATGTTGAAAACTGGATGCTGGATTCTGGATATTTGATGCTGGATACGCGATCCTGGATGTTCGTTGCTTGATATTGGATTAAAACATTTATGCATTAAAGCATTTTAGCATTCATTCCCTTCAGTATATCAGTCCGTCAATCCTTCAATTTACACAATCGCCCCCGAGCCGATCAATTCATCATTGAGATACCAGGCAGCAAACTGCCCCGATGTGATTCCCCGTTGTTCGTTTTCGAACAGAAACCAGGCACCATCCTCTTTCATATGAATCGTTCCTTTTTCCAATGGCTGACGGTAACGAATACGAATATCAAAGTCGCGTTTTTCGCCAACTTCCATTTTTAAGTCGGGGCGTATCCAGTGCATATTTTCTGCGGCAACAAACAATCCTTTGCGGAACAGACCGGGATGCTCAAATCCCTCGCCAACGTATATGATGTTACGTTTTACGTCGGTGCCAAGAACAAAAAGCGGCTCTTTGCGGCCTCCAATATTCAGTCCCTTACGTTGCCCAACGGTATAAAAATGTGCGCCCTGATGTTCGCCGATCACTTCGCCGTTCCACGGTTTGTACGGAAACTGAAAACACAGCTTTTTATAGTTTTCTTCCGAAACCTCAACATTCTTCTTCTTTTCCATGAACTTGGCCGAAATCTCGATTACATTACCCACTTTCGGCTCCAATTGCTGCTGTAAAAAGGTTGGCAGATCGACTTTCCCAACGAAACAAATTCCCTGCGAATCTTTACGCTCGGCGGTTGGCAGATTCTGCTTACGTGCAATTTCGCGCACCTCAGGTTTCAACAACTCACCAACCGGGAACATTGATTTAGAAAGCTGTTTTTGGTTCAGCTGACACAAAAAATAGCTCTGATCTTTGTTCGGATCTTTTCCGGCTAAAAGCTGATGAATGGTTTCCCCATCCACTTCTACTTCCGATTTACGGCAGTAATGACCAGTTGCCACAAAATCAGCATCAAACTTCAGGGCTTCTTCCATAAAAGTGTCGAATTTAATTTCGCGGTTACACAGCACATCCGGATTTGGCGTACGCCCGGCCTGGTATTCGGCAAACATATAATCAATCACACGTTGTTTATAGTCCTTGCTTAAATCGACAATATGAAACGGGATATCAAGTTTTTTGGCCACCATTTTGGCAATCAGCGAATCTTCTTCCCACGTACACGAACTGGTAAGCACACCTTCGCGTTCGCGGTAGTTAATCATAAACAACCCGATTACCTCATGCCCCTGCTCCTTTAACAGCCAGGCCGCCACACTCGAATCAACACCTCCGGAAAGTCCTACTACTACCCTGCTCATTTATACATTTTTAGGGCGGCAAAAATACAATGAAAAGCCGAAAGGGCAAAGGAAAAGAAAGGATAAGGATAAATGATGAGAAAAACAGGCTTACAGCAATGAAAACAGATTCAACATCAGCAACAGGCAACTAATCATCAATATCATAATATTCGCTAACCTCCATATTCTTCTCAAGAATACAAGACTAATACAACTTATGATAATGGCGATAATACATAAAATAATACTTAGGATTGTTATCCGGGACTCCACTTGAAGAAACAGTGGAAAATAATCTTTAAAAACAATTATCCGATCTGCCGGAGGAACTCCCGATTTAAAAACATATATCCATAAACTATAAATTGAAAAGGGAATTAGTATACAGAGAAAGCCCGCAAATGTTAGTATTTTCCATTGTTTACGATTTATTCTTTGCATCGATTCAAATTAAAAATCCATACTAAGTTACTAAATACTATCATTAAAAATGGTGAAAGATTAGTGAAGTGAATCGATTGGAACGATCATATTTAGCCTGCAAATTCCCTTTATGGTTCTTTATCGAAATATAAACTCCGCGTCTTTACAACTAGTATAACCTCTCTCAAACTTTACTGTAATTCTCTGTTATTGCTGAATTTATATCCTTTTGTGATACTTCTGTGATAAACCCAAACTACCTTTCGCCTGTTCAACAAAGAAAACAACAGCATGGAAAAAGCATTGATCATTGAAGACGACAAGGATATTTCCGAATTGGTAGCCATTCACCTGGCCGATATGGATTTGGAAGTTGACAAAGCTTTCGACGGAAAAGACGGTTTAATGAAAGCGCTGAACAACCCCTACCGCTTTATTTTGCTTGATCTTCGACTTCCGTTAATGGACGGCTTTGAAATTTGCAAGCGTCTACGAATGGAAAAGGTTAATACACCGATATTAATGCTGACTTCCAAATCGGAAGAGATTGATAAAGTGCTCGGCCTTGAAATGGGTGCAGACGATTACATTTCGAAACCATTTGGAATTCGGGAACTTCTGGCACGAATTAAAGCCGTTCTCCGACGATATGATTCAGCACAGAAAGGGAGTGAAACAGAAGAAAAAGAAATACGTTTCGATGATCTGTACATTAATGTGGGAATGCGCATTGTTGAATTAAACGGGAACCGGATTGAGCTTTCGCCAAAAGAATTTGACCTGCTGATTTACCTCGCGTCGCACCCCGGAAGAACCTACAGCCGAATGCAACTGCTCAACCAAATTTGGGGCTACGAATTCGAAGGATTTGAGCACACCGTAAACTCACATATTAACCGTTTGCGCTCGAAAATCGAGACGAACATGAACGAGCCGCAATACATTCTTACCACCTGGGGAGTTGGATACAAATTCAGAGAAAACTAAAAGCAAAAAAAGATGAAGACTAAAATATTTAACCGATTATACCTGCAGGTGTCAGCCATATTTTTGCTGGTGCTTTTTATGTTTACGGCCATTGCGCTGTATATTTCGGTTCAATCGTCGGCCAAATATTCGGTGGAGGTTAACCAGCGCTTAAACCGCGAACTGGCTACCAGTACCGTTGAAACTATTCAACCGCTGATGAAGGACGAAATTGCCAGCGACGAAGCTATTGCCGACCTGATGCACTCGATGATGGTAATCAATCCCATCGTTGAAGTGTATTTGCTCGATCCCGACGGAAAGATCCTGAATTACGTAGCGCCTGAAAAAGTGGTTAAACTTGAAAGTGTTAACCTGGAACCGATTAGGGAATTTATTGCCGACCCGGATCACAGCATTATTTACGGCGACGACCCTCGTAATCCGGGCGAGTTTAAAACATTCTCGGCAGCCACAATTACCGAAGGCGGAGAACTGAAAGGATACATTTATATTGTTCTGGCCAGCCAAAAATATGTTTCTGCCGCGCAAACCGTAATCGGCAGTTATATACTGGGATTGTCCATCCGCTCGGTTATTATTATCCTCATCATTTCGGCGCTGGTGGGTTTGCTTGCCATTTGGTTTATTACCAAAAAACTAAACCCGATTATCGAGGGAATTCAGGAATTCAGAAAAGGTAATCTAGCATCGAGAATTGCGGTTTCAAGTGAAGGGGAGTTAGATCGGATTGCATTGGTTTTTAACCAGATGGCCGACACCATTGAGCAAAACATCCGCGAACTGGAAGGCGTTGATAATCTTCGCCGGGAATTGATCAGCAATGTTTCGCACGATTTGCGCACGCCGGTGGCCTCTATACAGGGATATGCCGAAACACTGATACTAAAACAGGACAATATTTCGAATGAAGAACGGAATAAATACCTTCAGATTATTTTCAAAAGTTGTGGCCGTTTGCAACGGCTGGTGGAAGAATTGTTCGAATTATCGAAACTGGAAACCAATCAGATCGAACTGCACACCGAGCCATTTTCTATTTCCGAACTGGTGTACGACATCGTAAATAAGTATCGCATCCTTTCGCAAAAGAAAGGCATTAATATCGATACAGTTATTGCCAAAAATGTTCCGGTTGTGGAGGCTGATATTTCGCTGATCAACCGGGTTTTGCAAAACCTGATCGATAATGCCATGAAATTCTGTCGCGAAGGCGACAGTGTTAAAATAGAAATTGACACCAAAGAACCTGAAAAAGTGGAAGTTCGCGTCATAGATTCCGGGCCGGGAATTAAGCAGGAAGATCTGCCGAACGTATTTCAGCGTTACTTTAAAGGAGGTAATCATGAGCACAGCACCGGCCTTGGATTGGCCATCGTAAAAAAGATCATCGATCTGCACCATTCAAACATCCGCGTGCAAAGCCAGTATGGAAAAGGTGCAAAATTTATCTTCGATCTGCCTAAAGCGTTTTCGGCATAAGACTTAATTTTATTCAACTGAAATCAATAAGAACGTCACCCTGAACTAGTTTGCAGGGTCTTTTCAATCTAATACTAAGATGCTGAAACAAGTTCAGCATGACGTACTGCAGGATTTACAAATAACGAAAACGACATCTTTCAGTCCCCTGAAAAAAGTTTATAAAAGCTTGAAATCCTTGTGACCTTGCTGTGATACTTTCTTCGGAATTTTGATGTGAGTTAACATTAAAATCTAAAAAAAATGAAAGCATTACGATTTACAATGGCAGCAGCTTTGGCAGTAATCCTTTTTACAAGTTGCGAGAAAGACGAAATGATGGAACCGGAAACAAAAAGTGGAGCTTTGCCCGATGTGGTTCCGGCAAAAATGTACACGATAACGGTTGAAAACGTATCAGTACCCTACCACTACTTTGAAGCAGGCGCTGAATTTGGCGTAACCGGCGGCGACGCCACTCCTCCGGCACATCCCGGCGAAACAATTACGGTTCATTTTCATGCCGGACCAAGTCACAAATTATCATTTGCATCGATGTACGGCGCATCAAACGACTGGTTTTATTCACCGGGCGATGACGGTATTGAACTATTCCCCGGAGGATCGGCACTGGAAGGCGATATTACCAGTATGGTCTATTTATGGGATGCCGGAACCGAGGTTGACGGATCGACTACCGACGAAGAGGAAAGTAATCCGATTGGCATGGTCTCAACCACCGAAGAAAATATTCAGGTACTGCTTGATTACACAGGTGAAAGTATGTTTACACTAACGATTAATGTCCTTCCGGGATCGGCAACACCACTATCTCCGGTTGCTTGGGTGGTTCATTCAATGGATCAGCACCCGATATTTATGGAAGGAGAACTGGATTACGGAATGGGTTTGGAAGCTTTGGCAGAAACCGGAAATGCAGGTCCGCTGGGAGAATACCTGGAAATGCATAGCGGTTATGTTTCGCCTGTGGCACCGGTATTTTGGGCAGTACATGAAAAAGATGAAATGCCAATTTTCACGAATAACACACCGGACCGCGGAGAAGGATTGGAGTTGCTGGCTGAAACCGGAGATCCGAGTGAGTTAGCCGGTAGTTTGAGCACAATGTACAACTCCGGCGCAGCAGGAACTGGTCCACTTTTCCCTGGAGATAAACTGACATTTAGCATCGATGCAAAACCAAATCAATACCTGAGTATTGCCAGTATGTTGGGTAATTCGAATGACATTTTCTTTGCCTTTGGCGACAGTGGAATTAAACTGAATTTCGGGAACGCAGATCAGGACATTACCGATAAGGTGATGTTGTGGGATGCAGGAACAGAAGTGAATGAATACCCGGGAACAAAATCGATGGATGAAGATGAAGGCGGCGTAGTTCGTTTACTTGACGACGGTTTTATGTATCCTGACGTAGATAAAATTATTAAGGTAACAATTCGTAAAACTAAATAAGAGCAAGGGAAAATGTGAGCAAAGAATCCGCCGGTGAAAGCCGGTGGATTTTTTTATTGCTTTTTCTTAATGATTAAAGATTTTTGATTGCAGAAGGACTGGGTGAACCGAGACTACAAGCACTGAGACTTTGAGAAATAGAAATTGTTCTATTGTTCCCTATGTGCCTATGTGGTTCAAAAAACTTCGTGTCTTAGCGTCTTTGTGTTTAAACTCATCTTTTCAGCGACAATTAGCTAAACCAGCGTTATCTGCGTTCAAAACTTTTATTTCTTTTTCAATCGGTTGGTACCAAAACAGGCCATTTCACGCTCGGGGAAACCTACATCGAAAACCGTTTCAATTTCGTTTTCACCCAAGATATTTATGGTGAAACGTGCCCGGCCTCCCGGAACAAAATTTTCAATTCGTTCAGTTTCAAACACCAGCTGTTCAGGTGTTGAAATGGAATCATTCAAAGCATATTCGGTAAAATAACCTTCGTTGTGATATTGACGGAATAGCACCACTTTTCGTGCACTGTCGAAACTGATAATTCCTTTGTCGTCGTGTACTTCTCCTTCGGCGTTTTGTGCTGTTGGCTCAAACTCCGAATGGTGTTTTACTTCAATGTATTGTTTATTCATCAGCCACGAATAATCGGCTGTAATTTTTGATTTAGCATTGCCAAAACCTTCGCCGGTTCCTTCCCAGTGACCAATAATAGTTTCGAAACGACTCAAAGGATTTTCCTGTGCAAACAAGCTAAATGAGGCTACAACTAAAATGAAAGTGGCTAATCCTTTCCAATTCATTGTTTCTTTTTTTTCTGGTACGACTGACGGTGTTTGTGCTGGCTGTTTCCTTTTTTGTATTTATGAAATTTGCCGTGTTTGTGCTTTTTCCCTTTCGAAGGAGTTCGCCATGCCGGGCCTTCGCCAAATTGTTCGGGCAGTGGAATTTTAAAGACCTCGCGCTCGATCAGTTCTTCAATGCGGTGAAATTTGTACATATCGTCTTCATTCACCAGCGTAAGTGCCACACCTGTTGAGTCGGCACGCGCAGTTCTTCCAACGCGGTGCACATAATCTTCAGCATCGCCCGGCACATCATAATTGATCACCAGGTTAATGTCTTTAATATCGATACCGCGGCTCATTACATCGGTCGCCACCAAAATACGAATACGCCGCGAGCGAAATCCGTTCAGCACATTTTCGCGTTCGCGTTGCTCCAGATCCGACGAAATAGCTTCAGCCTGAAAACCAAGCTTTTTTAATTTCCGGGCCAGTTCGTTGGTTACTCGTTTGGTAGAACAGAAAATTATAACACTGCTATAATCCGGATTTTCAGAAATAAGATGTGCTACCAGGTCGTTTTTTTGTTTATCGTAAGTAAGGTAGGCAGCTTGCAAAACACCTTCTGCCGGTTTCGACATGGCAATATTTATCTCTTTGGGCTTATTAAGAATCTCCGAAGCAAGCTTCCGTATTTTTGGAGCCATAGTTGCACTGAACATCAGTGTTTGACGCTCTTTTGGCAGATATGAAATAATCTTTGTAATGTCTTCGTAAAAACCGATGTCGAGCATCCGGTCGGCCTCATCAAGGATCAAAAACTCGATCTTGTCAAATTTTACGTATCCCAAATTCAGGTGCGAGATCAATTTTCCGGGAGTGGCAATAATAATATCGGCTCCTTTGGTCAATGCCCGTTTTTGTTGTCCCCATTCGTCGCCATCGCCACCGCCATATAATGCAATGGAATGGATGCCCATGGTATAACCGATTCCCTGCACCTGCTGATCGATTTGCATGGCCAGCTCACGTGTTGGCACAATAATCAGCGTTGAGGTTTCTCCACCGGGTAAATCGGCAATTAAATCAAGAATTGGGAGCAAAAAAGCTGCGGTTTTTCCTGTTCCTGTTTGGGCACAGGCAATCAGGTCGTTTCCTTCAAGGATGGTGGGAATTGCCTGCTCCTGAATCGGAGTAGCATTTTTAAATCCCATGTATTCTATGGCATCCAGTAAATCGTAATTAATGCCAAGTTCTTCAAACGTCATTCAATACTTTTAAAATGTGCTTACAAATGTAGTTAAAATAAACTGCACAGCAGGGTTACACTACTTTATGTATGAACCAAACTGTCAACAATTAAAAAGATCATCATAAAAAGGTAGAGGAAGTTGAGTTTGTAGAAGGACGGGCGCACTTTAAATTCGTCCTGAAGAAATACCGCCATGGTTAGGGATGAAAGCAGGTAAAAGATGTAAAACATCAGCAAAAACATGATGAGTTTGTTGCCGATAACAAAAAAGATAACCAGGAATGCCGATGCTACCGTTGTAAGAATCCAGGTGTAGGTTACACGTTTTATTTGCAGTTCGGAAAAAAGCTGGTTAAGACTGGGCATTTTTGCCAGTTTGTATTGCTCGCCGAACATCAATAACAACAACCAGAAATGCGGAATTTGCCCGATAAAAAAGAAAGCTGCCACCATTAAAATAACTTCTGAAGTGAGACTTCCACCTGCTCCTGCCCAACCGATCATTGGCGGAATTGCACCCACCATTGATCCGGGAATCACGGCAAAGGCCGATACTTTTTTTAGCGACGTATAAACGCCGTTGTAGAAGAAAAGCGTGAGCCAGCTTAAAGCCAAAGCCATAGGAGGATTGCTTAACAGGAGAATGATTGAACCCAGAACTGCAAATCCAATGGCCACCAACAATGCATTTTTGGGGCTGATTCTTCCGCTTGGTAACGGGCGATCTTTGGTACGTGGCATTTGTGCATCCACGTCGCGCTCTTGCCAGTGGTTAAGAACACTCGAACTGCAAGCCATAAAAAATACCCCCAGCAACAACAACCAACCCTGTGCATCAACATTATGCGTAAAAAGCACATAACCGGTTAGTGCCGATAAAGCTATTGGCAGCGAGATTCGCACCTTACCCAATTCGTATATTATTTTTAGCTGCTGTTTCATTGTTATTTGAACCACATAAATTCAAAGATTTTTGAACCACATAAGGCACATAGGACACATTAGTTTTTTGCCTATCGTTTTTTGTCTATTGCCTACTAATTCTGAAATCTTAAATCGTTAATCTTCATTCTTCTTTCTCTCCTCATTCACTCAATCACTTATTTACTATTCTTCCTGGTCCATCCTTCGACTCCCGATGCTCTGATCGGGACAAGTACGCTCAGGATGACTCTTTGTCAAATGCCTACTTTTTTCTTTTTGCCTTTCTACTTTTGCCTTTTGCCTTGTAAAATCTACTTCACCGTTTTCAGGTATTCAATAATATTGTCGATATCCTCATCCGAAAGTTGCCCTTCGTACGAAAGCATTAATCCTTTATTAAAGCCGTCAACAATATCTGCATTCGGATCGTAAATCGATCTCCTGATGTATTCTTCGTCAACCGTAACCTGTCGTTTTTCGCGCCCGGTTTCCACCGTTTGTTCTTCGCCCCAAATTCCTTTAAAACTTGGACCAACCAGTCTTGTTCCGTCTAATGTATGGCAGGCAAAACAGCCAATATTTTGCATAATGCGTTTACCCGTTGCTGCCGGCGAATCAATTTCGGCTGCTGAGGCTGCAACATTTGTTGTATCGGCTATCCACGATTGAAAAGCAGAATCCTCCATCACCTCCACATAAGTGTACATATAGGAGTGCTGCAATCCGCAATATTCGGCACAAAACAATTCGTAAGTTCCCACTCTTTGCGGCTCAAACCACATGAAATTATCCTTCATTCCGGGAACCATATCCTGCTTTACACGAAATGCCGGAATGTACAGACTGTGCAATACATCCATGGCTACCAGGTTTAATTTAATCGCCTGGTCTTTTGGCAGGAAAAGCGTGTCGGTGCGACGGCCATTTTCGTATTCAAAACTAAAGTTCCACATACGTCCGTAAGCGGTAATTTCCATGGCATCTTTTGGTGCGCGCTGCATCGGTTTCCAGCCTGCCCAACCGTAGTAAAACATCAGCATGGTAATAAGAAAAGGGATAACTGTCCAAATGATCTCCAGTTTGGTACTTCCTTCAATCTGGGTTGCTTTCGGATTCTTTTTCTTATTGTACTTAAAAATGAAGACAAGCATTACCACCGTTAGCCCGATAAGGAACAAAAACGATATGCCCATTATGACAAGAAATGCAGTGTCGACACCCTGAACAAAATTTGAGGCTTTGGTTATTTCTGAGCTATACATAGTTATACTCTATAGAGGTAATCTAAAAAGGTTATCACAATTACAACCACAAAAATGGCAAACACAAAGGCCACCATAAGTTTTATGTATGGTTTGTCGTATTTCAGGTGCATAAAATAAGTGAGCACCAAAATCGATTTCAATACAGCAAATATTAATGCTGCGGCAACGGTAAATTCGCCCAGTTCTATTGATGTTATTCCTATCGAGGCAAAAGTTAATGCCAGCAGCGCCACCAAAACGATGACGTATAATCGGTATGGAACGATATGTTGATGTTTATCTTCAGACATAGTTTTAGTTTTAATGGATGAGATAAAATAGTGGGAACAGGAAAATCCAGATCAGGTCGACAAGGTGCCAGTACAGTCCACAGTTATCGAGTAACGACGGGCGTTTAGCATTTACTTTTCCGTTGGCAACACCTCTGATTGCAAATCCCATAATTATGAGGCCCACAATAATGTGCAGCGCGTGCAATCCGGTCATTACAAAGTACAAACCAAAGAAAAGTATCTCGCCCTGACTCATTTCATTCAGCATTTGCTCCGATCCCGGCCAAATTCCGTGCGAGAATTTTATGCCCCACTCAAAATACTTATTCACTAAAAAGCCAATACCGATAATAAAAGTAATTACTACCAGTGCGATGGCCACTTTTTTGTGCCCTTTTTGCAAAGCGGTTGTCGACATCGCAATCGTCATACTACTTACCAACAGAATAACGGTGTTAAACGCGCCAATAAAAGTATTCAGTTCTTCGGCTGCCAGGTGAAAGGCGTCGGGATTCATGTATCGATAAACCGAATAAACGATGAAGAGGCCGCCAAACAACAGTAGTTCTGTAAAAATAAACAGCCACATTCCGATTTTCGACGATTCGGGATCGTACATGTCGGGGTGCTCTACATGTGCATGTTGATGTTCAGCCATATTATTCATAGTTATAAGGTCCGTCTTTTTCTCCGATTACCGGTTCTTTCTCGAAATTCAATACAGGCGGAGGCGATGGAACTGTCCATTCCAGCGTTCTACTGTGCCATGGATTTACTTCTGCCGGCTCACCTTTTCGGGCCGAACGAACCAGGTTTACAACAATGATGACAAAACCGGTTACCAACACCCACGAGCCAATGGTGCTCAGGATATTTCCTCCATGGAATTCTTCAAGGTAGTCGTAATAACGACGTGGCATCCCCATCATTCCTAAATAGAACATAGGCGAATACAACGCCAGAAAACCGATAGTGAAAACCAGCCAGCCAATATTGGCCCAGGCTTTATCATACATTCTTCCAAATATTTTTGGGAACCAGTAGTGCATTGCCGCAAAAAAGGCAAAGCCGGTACCGCCAAAAACAATGTAATGGAAATGGGCTACAACAAAGGCAGTGTCGTGCACATAAATATCGGTAGCCAGCGAACCCAAAACAAGGCCGCTTAAACCACCAACCATAAACACAAAAATGAATGACACTGCCCAGTAAAAGGGCGTCTGGATATTGATCGACCCCTTATACATCGTCGATATCCAGTTAAATACTTTTATTGCACTTGGTATGGCAACAATAAATGTGAGGAGTGAAAAATAATATTGTGCAGTTCCGCTCATTCCGGCAGTAAACATGTGGTGCCCCCAAACCAGGTAACCCACAAATGCAATGGCCAGTGTTGACGCGATAATTGCTTTATATCCAAAAATATGTTTTTGCGAAAATGTTGGAATAATCTCAGAAATGGCTCCCATAGCTGGCAGAATCATAATATAAACTGCCGGGTGCGAATAAATCCAGAACAGGTGCTGATACAAAACAGGATCTCCTCCCAGTGCCGGATCAAAAACACCAACTCCAAATAATCTTTCCAATGCTACTAAAACCAGTGTAATACCTACAACCGGTGTTGCCAGCAGCTGAATCCAGGCTGTTCCGTACAAGGTCCATACGAACAACGGAAGTTTCGACCATTTCATTCCGGGGCAACGTAAGCGGTGAATCGTCACCAAAAAGTTCAAACCCGTTAAAATGGATGAAAAACCTAAAACAAATGCCCCGAATACAGCGGGCAGCAGATTTGTTCCGGTTTTAAAACTGTAAGGTGCGTAAAATGTCCAGCCGGTGTCGGGACTTCCCGATCCAAACAGCAGCGCGCAAAGTACCAAAACTACTCCGGTAAGGTACAACCACCACGAGAGCAAGTTCAGTTTCGGAAAAGCCACATCTTTTGCACCAATCATTATGGGCAACATCAGGTTTCCGAAAACTGCGGGCAAACCGGGCACCACCACCATAAAAATCATTATAACACCATGAACGGTAAACGTAGCGTTGTAAGTTTGCGCATCCATAATTGTTTTTCCGGGCGCCAACAATTCAAATTTCATGGCGAGGCCCAACAAAACACCTGTTGCAAACATGGTAGCTATCGAATACAAATAAAGAAGACCAATACGTTTATGGTCAGTGGAAAATATCCAACCGAGCAAACCTTTGTATTTTCCCTGATAGGTTAAGTAGTTTGCTCCATTAACAGCATCTGTTGTATGCATAAAGTTTAGTTTAATTTACTTTTTTCTTCGGCTTTAATACCAGGAATAGCAGTAAAACCAGTCCAAAAAATATAATTATGATTCCGCTAATTTTAGTTACGTTTAATACATATGTTTGTCCTTGCGGATCGTATGAAAAACAAAATCGCAATACTTTGTTCATGGTTGCTCCCGACTGGCCTTTCGAAGCTTCAACAATGGCCATTTTCCATTCGAACGGTAAAAAGAACAGGCCATTTAAATAACGGGTAATTTTTTCGTTGGGGCTAACAACAATTAACGAAGCGGCATGAGTAAAATCGTTACCGGCTTTTTTGTATTTAAAACCTGTTGCACGGGTAACATTAACAATACTTGCACTATCTGAAACAAAAAATTGCCAACCTGTTTTTGCTTCTTCCACTTTGGCCGGATTATTCATCAGGTTCAGGTAGTTGTTCTTTTTCCTGATTCCCAAATCGATGGTTTCACTCGGATCGAAACTAATGGTAAACACCTGGTAATCTTCACCGGGAACAAGGTCGGATTTGTCCATCACGTCAGCCACGGCTTCCATCAGCGGGCTGCAAATTCCCGGACAGCGGTAATACACAAAATTTAAAACTGTTGGTTTATCAATAAGATCGGACAACCAAACTTGTTCGCCCGCCTCGTTTATCAGCGAAATACTATCGGGTAAATAATCATCGAGATGCTCCACAACCCCGATTTCAACATCGTTGTCGGTTGCAGCAGGATTTATTACACTTTGAGCATTTGAAACATTGGCAAGTAACAGAAAGGTACCTGCTAGAAGCATTGTAATATAATTTACAGTCTTTTTCATAGAAGCCAGATCAATACACGGCAAGGTTTATTTAGTTTTTAAATCAGTAGTACGTTATTATTGTTTTTAAGTTTTATAAACTCCTGTTTCTAACGAAACACAATAATACCTTTTTACCTTTTTCATATCTTAAAACCACAAAAGGCTGATAATGTTTATGTAAAGAATCAGTTTCTTTTGTTTTTTTACCAATCCACTTCTTTCGGGCTAAAGTTTAGTCGAGAAAATAATATTTAAAAGCTTGCATTTTCAGGGAATCCTGTAACTTTATGCCACTCGACAAACAGCGAGGGCCTATTTAGAATATGTTTTACAACACATTTAAATGTGACTTTAGTCACGCTTTTCGCATGCTCAGTCCCTCAAAAAAAATCCTTTATAAACAACACGAAAAACTATTTGTTCACCCTGAAAAAATATTTTTTTTAGCCCTAAATCCTATCTCATCAGATATCAAGTTATTATACCGAAAATAAAATTTTACAAATACAGAAAAACACTGTAACTTACTCACTTATAACATTTAAAGTCAATTTTGTCTTTTATTATTCAGAAGGCCTGATTAGTTTGCTGCTTTCCGCTTATTTTATAAATTCGTAAGGTTGAGAAACTAAATTTAGCTGAAAGAAGCATTTGTTTCAGTGCCATAGTTGTAAAAAAAATGTCTGTTTATGGAAAATAAATCACGCAGAAGTTTCGTGAAAAAGTTGGGTGTGTCAGTTGGTGCAGCCGGACTTGTTGGAGGTTCCAGCCTGTTAAGTTCATGTAACCAGGTGGAGACCACCTCGGGAGATACAATTAAGCTGCTTACATCGAGCGGAGAACTTGTTGAAGTAAGCAAGGCACAGCTTAAACCTGCTGATATGCCGAACCTTACGGAGCAACAAAAGAGGGGAAGAAAAGGCTTGCCGGGCCGTAAATTTGTTATGGTTATCGACTTGTCGAAATGCCGAAATGCACGCGAGTGTATGAAAGGTTGCCAAAAACACCACCAGTTGCGTCCGGAGCAACACCATATTAATGTATTGCAAATGCAGGATGCTGAAGACACAGCTCCGTATTACATGCCAAAACCGTGTCAGCATTGCGATAACCCGCCATGTACAAAAGTATGTCCGGTTAACGCAACGTTTAAACGCGAAGACGGTATCGTTCTTATTGATAATGAGCGCTGTATCGGTTGTCGTTTCTGTATTGCAGCCTGTCCGTATTCGGCAAGGGTTTTCAACTGGTTCGAGCCTCGCGATGCCGAAAAATACGAAGGTGTTACTTATAATATAGAAGCCAACGTTCCGCAGAAAAAAGGTACCATCTCGAAATGTTTGTTCAGTGCCGACCGTTTGCGCGACAACAAACTACCAACATGTGTTTCGTCGTGCCCGAACGGAGTTTACTGGTTTGGCGACCAAAACGAAGATGCGGTTACCAACGGAACTACACACGAAACGGTGAGCTTTAGCAAGTTAGTCAGAGACAATGCAGCTTATACTTTAATGCCAGAGTTGGGTACCAAACCGCGTGTTTATTACCTGCCTCCAAAAGACAGGGCTTTCCCGTTTCAGGGCGAAATTGAAGATCATCACTCATAAACCGACTAATCTTTAAACGATGGAAAAAACAAAATCGCCGGAAGAATCCCGGAAATTATTGGATAAGATAACTTTCGACCTCACCCGCTCGATTGTAAAACGCGACGAGCTCACGCATTTTTGGTATTTCATACTCATTATGTTTGCCGGCGTTGGACTTTGGGGCTGGGGAATACAAATTCGCGACGGACTGGGTGTTACCGGTATGCGCGACTACGTTTCGTGGGGAATGTACATTGCCAACTTTGTATTTTTTGTGGCAATCAGTTTGATTGGTTTTCTGATCAGCTCTTCGTTGCACTTATTAAAAATAAAGTGGTCGCACCCAATTTCGCGTGTGGCCGAACAGGTGGCAATTGCAGGAGTTGCTTTAGCAGGTATTATTATTGTAAACGACATGGGACGCCCCGACCGTTTTCTCAACGTATTTTTACACGGTCGTTTTGCCTCGCCAATTATCTGGGACGTAACAGTAGTAACCACCTACCTAACCATTTCGGTATTGCTGTATTATATTCCGCTTATCCCCGATTTAGCCTTAATCCGCGACCGGGGTGGCGATGATATTCCAAAATGGAAAATGCAGGTTTATAAAATACTGGCCTTGGGCTGGAACGGAAATGCCGAGCAATACAAACTGGTTTACCACGCCATGCGTGTTCTTATGATTCTGATCATTCCGGTAGGTCTATCAATTCACACCGTAACATCGTGGTTATTTGCAGCCACTTTGCGTTCGGGTTGGGATACTACCATTTTCGGACCTTACTTTGTTGCCGGAGCATTTGTTGCCGGAGCAGCAGCCGTAGTAATATTAATGTATGCCTACCGTGTTCGTTACAAATTGGGTGAATATTTCGAAAATCTGCATTTCGACTACATGGGCAAACTGCTGGTTTTTGTTTGTTTGGTTTACCTCTATTTCAACATCAACGAATTTTGGGTACCTGCCTATAAAATGAAAACCGCTGAAGGAATTCACCTGCGCAACCTTTTTGTAGGAAGTTTTGCCCCTATGTTCTGGTGGACACAAATGACAGGTTTGATTATACCGATATTCCTGATGCTTTTCAAGTTTTTCAGAAAACCGTTACCGTTAGCAATCATATCCGTTTTCATACTAATTGCATCGTGGTTAAAACGTTACATTATTGTAATTCCAACATTGGAGCACCCGTTTTTACCGGTACAAAATGTTCCTGAACATTTTAAACATTACTCGCCAACAAGTATCGAGATAATGATTACCATTTTCTCGTTTGCAGCCGCACTGCTAATTATTACGGTGCTGGCAAAAATGTTCCCGGTAATTACCATTTGGGAATATGCCGAAGAAAAAGGTGTAAACAAAGAAATCCTCTCTGAACCAAAAAAATAGACGAACATGAAGATCAAATTATTATTTGCAGCATTATTTTTTCTTGCACAGCAGGGAATGGCTCAGGAGTGGTTGGTTCCTGACGATCAGAAGAATGTTCAGAATCCATCGGAATATAATCTCGACAACGTTAAAAAAGGAAAAGAAATATACTTGCGCGACTGTAAATCGTGTCACGGAGATCCGGGTAAAAACAACGGATTGCCGCTGGTACCTCCCCCGCCCGATTTTACAAGCGACATTATGCAAGCTAACACCGATGGCGAATTATTCTATAAAATTACGCACGGCCGTGGTGGTATGCCGCAGTTCGAAACTACCATTTCGGAAGACGACCGCTGGCGTTTGGTGAATTACATCCGCAACTTCAATCCGGAAAACGAACCGGTTTTGGTTGAAGAGCCGCCAAAAAAAGCTAAGATTTTGGCTTCGGTAAATGAAGAAGCACGCCAGGTAGAAGTATTTGCCGAGTACCAGGATAAAGACAGTAATTATGTGGTACTGGCTGAAACACCGATTTCAATTGGTGCTAAAAAAGCTTTCGGGACGCTACCGATCGGACAAGTACTTACCAACGAAGAAGGACGCGCGGAATATCACATTCCGGAAAGCCTGATTGGCGACGAACAGGGAATGGTAACACTGGTTATTGACCTGGGCGAAGGATTTATTACCGACGATGTTGTGCTCGATGCAGCAAAAGTAGGCCAGCCAAAACCAACACCAAAACTGATACAAAAAGATGTACTTTGGTCGACTAACGAGAACATACAAGTATGGTTGTTACTGTCGTACCTGGCGGCTGTTTTGGGTGCCTGGGGAACAATTGGCTATGTTGTATTTCAGATTTTTAAAATTAGCAGAGCCGGCAAAAAACAATAGATGAACATTTTTTATCTGCTTATAGGAGTAAGTTTACTGGTAGCACTCATTTTTTTGGGCGCTTTTATCTGGTCGGTTCGATCGGGCCAGTACGACGACAACGAAACTCCATCGATGCGGATGCTGTTTGACGACGACGATGTGGAATCGGAATCTGAAACCAATGAAGAAAAAAAGAATAATAAAAAATAATTATCCAACTCATGGAAAATCAAAAATTTAATTACGACAACAAAATAGTTAAGTTGTTTATTCTGGCTACACTGGTTTGGGGTGTTGTTGGCGTACTGGTAGGCATTCTGGCTGCGGCACAGCTGGCCTTTCCGGTATTCAACTTTGGTCTCGAATTTACCACTTTTGGTAGGGTAAGACCACTGCATACCAATGCCATTATTTTTGCATTTGTGGGAAATGCCATTTTTGCCGGAGTGTATTACTCGATGCAGAAATTGCTTAAAACCCGAATGTTTAGCGACACTTTGAGCAAGATCCACTTTTGGGGCTGGCAGCTTATTATTGTACTGGCAGCCGTTACGCTGCTGGCCGGTTTTACCACCTCGAAAGAATATGCCGAACTGGAATGGCCAATTGATATTTTGATTACCATTATTTGGGTGGTTTTTGGATGGAACATGATCGGAACAATTGTTGTTCGCCGCGTTCAGCACATTTATGCCGCCATTTGGTGGTACCTGGCTACTTTCCTTGGAGTTGCCATGTTGCATGTGGTAAACTCTTTCGAGCTGCCGATTTCGCTGTTTAAAAGTTACTCCATTTATGCCGGTGCGCAAGATGCAGTGGTACAATGGTGGTACGGACACAACGCCGTAGCATTTTTCCTAACAACACCGTTCCTTGGGTTAATGTATTACTACCTGCCAAAAGCAGCTAACCGCCCGATTTATTCGTACAAACTATCGATCATTCACTTTTGGTCGCTTATATTTTTGTACATGTGGGCCGGTCCACACCACTTGTTATATCAGGCATTGCCAAACTGGGCACAGGCTTTGGGAACCACGTTCTCGATAATGCTGATCGCTCCAAGTTGGGGAGGTATGATAAACGGTCTGCTCACCTTGCGTGGCGCCTGGGACCGTGTTCGCGACAGCGCTGCACTGAAGTTTATGGTAGTAGCAGTAACGGCTTACGGTATGTCAACTTTCGAAGGCCCGATGATGTCGCTGAAATCAGTAAACCAAATAACGCACTTTACCGACTGGACCATCGCTCACGTACACATTGGTGGTATGGGATGGAACGGAGGTCTTGTGTTTGGTATGCTTTACTGGTTAGTACCAAAACTGTTCAAATCAAAACTATTCTCCGAGAAATTAGCCAATACACACTTTTGGTTGTCAACACTGGCAATTTTAATTTATGCTATTCCACTTTACTGGGCAGCAGTAACGCAGTGGTTAATGTGGAGAAACTACACCGACGAAGGTTTCCTTCAATATCCGAACTTCCTTGAAACGGTTACACAGTTGATTCCAATGTACATGGCTCGTATTGTTGCCGGAATTCTGTTCCTGGTTGGATTCCTGATTATGGTTTACAACCTGGCAAAAACAATGGCTGCCGGAAGTTTTGTTAACGACGAAGCTGCCGAAGCACCTGCTTTAGTACTTGCCGGAGCACGTAATCCGATGAAAGAAACCGTACACCGCTGGATGGAAAGAAGAGGTGTTCGTTTCTCTATCCTGGTATTTATTGCACTGGCTATTGGTGGAGCTGTTGAGATTATTCCGATGATCTTTATAAAATCGAACGTACCAACTATCGACTCGGTAAAACCATATACTCCGCTCGAGTTGGAGGGCCGCGACCTGTATGTAAAAGAAGGTTGTTATGTGTGTCACTCGCAAATGGTTCGCCCGTTCCGTTGGGAAACCGATCGCTATGGTGAATATTCAAAAATTGGCGAGTTCGTTTACGACTATCCATTCCAGTGGGGATCGAAACGTACCGGCCCCGATTTGGCACGCGCCGGAGTAGTTGGCGGACCGATGTACAAAAATGCGGCATGGCACTATAACCACTTTATGGATCCGCAAAAAATGAACGAACAATCGATTATGCCTAACTATGCATGGCTGTCGGTTAAAAATACCGACCTTACAAAAACGCCGAAGAAGATCAGGGCAATGCAAACGCTGGGCGTTCCTTATCCTGAAGGATACGACGAACAGGCAGTTGAAGATTACCTCACGCAAGCCGAAGGAATTGTGGCCGATTTGAAAGCTTCGGGAATTGAAACCGATGCAAAAAAACAAATCGTTGCATTAATTGCCTACATGCACAAACTAGGACGTGATATTGCGGAACAACCGGAAGTTGCACAGGTTGAAATGCATGCAGAATCATTTACTGAAGAAGCAACTCAAAAAGAAGTTAAACTTTTAGAGGGTGCCGAAGATCTGGCAGCTGGCGAGAAAATCTTTAAAACCACGTGTGTTGTTTGCCACGGAGCCGACGGAAAAGGTATTGGTACATTTCCGAACCTGGTTGACGACGAGTGGCTGCACGGAAACTCTCCGGAACAGGTTTTCAAAGACATCTCGGAAGGAAATGTTGCGAAAGGAATGATTCCGTACAAAACGCAGTTTTCTGAAAAACAGATTACGCAACTTACCAGCTACGTATTAATTACTTTACAAAACAAGGAAAATGAAGATCGTAAGTAATCTATTAACAAGTATCGAAGGAATCCAGATTTTTTACATCATCGGATTACTCATTTTTGTGCTTCTGTTTATTGTCATCTTTATTCGAACCATGCGAACTCCGAATCAGGAAATGGAAGATATAAAGAACTCAATTTTAATAGATGGTGATCCTAACGATATCAATACTTAAATTCAACAGCTATGTCAGATAAAGATAAACAAATACTTGATCAGGATGAGAACCTGATGGACCATGATTACGATGGTATTTTGGAGTTGGATAATCCGCCGCCACGATGGATTATGATGTTATTTTATATCACCATTGGCTGGTCGATTATATACGGAGCTTATTATTTCTGGTTGAAAGAAGGCAACCTGCAGGATGAAGAATATGCGCAAAAATCGGAGCAGCATGATGAAAAATACCAGATAGCTACAATTTCCTCTGACGAACTTGTAGCTTTTACCGACGAAGCATCGCTTGCTGAAGGAAAGCAAATCTATACCGAACTGGCATGTATGGCTTGCCACGGAATGAACGGCGAAGGAAATGCAATTGGTCCGAACCTGACGGATGATTACACGCTGCACGGTTGCGATTTCCAGAGTGCTTTTCATACCATAAAAGAAGGTGTTCCGGCAAAAGGAATGACCGCTTATAAAACACAAATGAGCGAAGAAAAGATCCAGAAAGTGGCTAGTTATATTATGTCGTTAAGAGGAACAAATCCGGCCAACGCCAAAGATCCGCAAGGAGAAAAATGTGAGTAAAAAATAAATACCTAAAAAATGGTGGGAAACATTGTTTCCCATCTTTTTTACCTGCAAATTGAACATATGGCAACACAAAAACTCGACTTCAGAGACTACCCCATAAACTGGAACGAGCGGGGAGGACGAAAATGGATATATGCCAAAAAGCCTTCTGGGAAATGGTTTAATCGCCGAACCATAGTTAGCTACTTTCTATTGTTATTTTGGGTTGGAGTACCATTTATTCGGGTGAACGGCAATCCGTTGATTTTACTTGATATTGCCCACCGTAAATTCATCATTTTCGGAGCCATTTTTTGGGCGCAGGATACGTTTATCCTGGCACTTTTAATGTTATCGTTTGTTCTTTTTGTGGTGCTGTTTACAGTAACTTTTGGCCGGCTGTGGTGTGGCTGGACCTGCCCACAAACCATATTTCTGGAAATGGTATTTCGGAAAATCGAGTACCTTATCGAAGGCGATTACCGCGAGCGCCATAAACTCGACAACAGTCCGTGGACAGCCAAAAAAATATTTAAGAAAACACTGAAACACGCTATTTTCATTCTTATTTCGGTTGCCATGACCAATACTTTTCTGATGTGGTTTATTGGCAGCGAACGTTGGATTGAAATGATTCAGGAACCGATCAGCCAGAACATTTCCGGTTTTTTGGTAATGCTGCTTGTGTCGGCATTTTTCTATTGGGTGTATTCATTTTTCCGCGAGCAAATTTGTACCATGGTTTGTCCTTACGGACGCATGCAGGGTGTTTTGCTCGACTCGAAATCGATTGCCGTTACTTACGATTACGTGCGCGGTGAACCTCGCGGCGGACATGGCGATGGCGATTGTACCGATTGTAAACAGTGTATTTCGGTGTGCCCCACCGGAATCGACATCCGCAACGGTTCGCAGTTGGAGTGTATTAACTGTACCGCCTGTATCGATCAGTGTAACAAAATTATGCATGTTACCGGCAAACCTCCGGGTTTAATTCGCTACGCTTCCGAAGCGCAAATAAAGGGTCAGCAAAATTCGATTTGGAATGCGCGTAACCGGGCTTATTCGGTTGTGCTATTACTTATTTTCTCGTTCTTTGTTTATACACTGCTTTCGAGGCCGGTACTCGAGACAACTATTTTGCGCACACCGGGCTTATTATATCAGGAACAGGAGTCAACTTTGTCGAACGTTTACAACATTAAAATAGTAAATAAAACACACGACGAACTTCCGCTTGAATTGCGTGTTATCTCTCATGATGGAAAAATTCAGATGGCCGGGAATAAGATAATTTTAAAGGATCAGAATATGTACGAATCGACATTTATTCTTTTCTTGCCAAAAAACGAAGTTACGAGTGACAAAACTGAAGTTGTGTTTGGTGTTTTCAGCAATAATGAATTAATTGAAACCTATAAAGCCACGTTTGTAGGGCCTTGAGAAAGCTGACAGTTGACGGTCTCAGTTTTCAGTAGTGAATTAAAAAAGATACTGTCATTTCGATCCGTCAACTGACGGAGAGAAATCTTTAACAACTCAGCTCAGATGTAACAGATTTCTCCTAATACTTCGTCGAAATGACAGAAATTAAGGAAACAGAAATAATAAATAGGAAAACAAATGAAGTTTAATTGGGGAACAGGAATATTTCTTTTTCTGGCGTTGTTTTTAGCCGGATCGGCTGTTTTTATTGTATTTGCTGTGCGCCAGCCGGTAAACCTGGTGCATAAAAATTATTACGAAAAAGGTGTTGATCATACCGAACAGATGAACGTAAATGCACGATCAAAACCATTTACGCGGTCATTTGAAGTGAACATGAACGACGAGGCATTGGTAATCAACATTGAAAATGATCTGGCTTCAAAAATCGATTCAGGCAATATGCAATTGTATCGTCCATCGGATTACACAAAAGATATCAGGTACAAATTTTTGGCGGGCAACAGTTCGATCCAATTCCCAAAAACAGAATTAATAGCGGGCAGATATATTTTAAAATTTACGTGGTATACCGACGGTTTACGTTACGAAGTTGATCGCCCGGTAAATATTCAGTAAATTCATTACCTTTAAAACCAATTATAACCTTTTGTTCAAATCGACAGCGCCATGACAATTTTTATTTCAGCACTTATTTTAGGCTTAATGGGCAGTTTTCACTGTGCCGGTATGTGTGGACCGATCGCCATTGCTTTGCCACTTCATGGCAACACCGTTCCGCAAAAAATATTTGGAGGAACACTTTATAACCTAGGCCGCACCTTAACCTACGGAGTTATGGGAGCCATTTTCGGGCTTCTTGGTCAGGGACTGCACCTCATCGGCTTTCAGCAAAAAGTATCGGTTATTATGGGTGCGTTGATGATCATTTCGGTGCTATTCCCCAAACTGTTTAAAAACCAGTATAAAATGGATAAGAGCTGGTTTTCGGCAGTGGGAAAACTGAAAAAGAAAATTGGCGAAATGTTCTCGATTCGTTCATTCCAAAGCCTGTTTTTTATTGGCATGCTAAACGGACTGCTTCCGTGTGGATTGGTTTACATGGCAATTGCCGGAGCCATCGGCACAGGCGGCGTTGCCGAAGGATCATTGTATATGATCCTGTTTGGATTGGGAACAATTCCGATGTTACTGGCCATCTCGCTGGCAGGAAACGTTTTGAGTTTAGCTGTACGTAATAAAATCAACAAACTAATTCCGGTACTGGTTGTTGTGGTTGGAATTCTGTTTATGTTGCGCGGATTAAGTTTGGGCATCCCCTATTTAAGTCCGCCAAAACAAAAAATTGAGCAGAAATTTGAAAAAAGTCTGGAGACAGAAAGTGCAGCAATGCATACCGAAACAAAAGGAGATTGCTGTAAAGTAGATTAGCGGAAAACGGACCTTGGAATATGGGGAAAAAGGAGGAGAATAACTGTGTACATTGTGGTGCCGATTGCGGGAGTAGCCCGGTGGTGTGGAACGATTTGAATTTCTGTTGCAACGGTTGCAAAACAGTTTATCAGCTGCTGAACGAAAACAAACTTTACAATTATTACAACTTGGAAGAAACGCCGGGAATCAAGGTGGAGACCACCACTGAATTTGGTAATAAATACGCTTTTCTCGATAACGAAGAAGTAAAGGAAAAGCTCATCTCATTTACCGAAGGCAGCATTTCGAAAGTAAAATTTTATGTCCCGGTTATCCATTGTGCTTCGTGTATTTGGTTGCTCGAGCACCTGCACAAACTGCACAACGGCATCCGCCATTCGTTCGTAAACTTTACCCGAAAAGAGGTTGACATTACTTTTGACGAAAAGGAAATTTCGTTGCGGCAAATAGTAGAGTTGCTGGCATCGATTCATTACATCCCCGACCTGTCGCAAAGTCTGTCGGACAAGAAAGACGACAAATCATACAAAAAGCTTTTGTATAAAATTGGTGTTGCAGGTTTTGTCTTTATCAATGTAATGACCTACAGTTTGCCGGCCTATTTTAACGGCGAACCGCTGAGCGACAAATTGCAATCACTGTTTAGCATTCTCAGTTACATTTTGGTAATTCCGGTGGCATTTTACAGCGGAAGTGACTATTACATTTCGGCAATTAAAAACCTGCTGAAAAAGAATATCAGCATCGATCTGCCCATTGCCCTGGGGATTATTGTGCTGTTCCTGGTAACCAGTTACGAGGTGATATTTACAGGCGGTCCGGGTTACAGCGACAGTTTGTCGGGCCTCATCTTTTTCCTATTGGTAGGAAAATGGTACCAAAGCAAAACCTACGAGGCGCTTTCGTTCGACCGGAATTACAAATCGTATTTCCCCATTGCCGTTACCAAAATCAATAAACAGATTGAAGAAAGTATTCTGATCGAAAAAATCGAGGTGGACGATGAACTGATCATTCGCAACAAAGAACTGGTTCCGGCAGATGCGGAACTGGTTGATGGAGAAGGACGAATCGACTACAGTTTTGTTACCGGCGAGTCGACACCGATTGTTAAAAAGCCCGGCGACTTTATTTATGCCGGTGGCCGGCAAATGGGTGGAATTATACGGATAAAGGTGAAGAAAGAGGTGAATCAAAGTCACCTCACCAAACTCTGGAACCAGGATAAATCGTACGAAAAACCCAGCGACTCACTTAAAACACTGTCCGACCGAATTAGCCAATATTTTACCTTGATTGTAATCGCGATCGCTATTTTCGGCTTTACTTTTTGGGCGATCCGTGGCGAATATCACACGGCCATTTTTGTTTTCACTGCGGTTCTAATTGTGGCTTGCCCGTGTGCGTTGGCGCTTTCCATTCCATTTACCTTTGGCAATACCATGCGCATTTTTGGCAAGCGCGGGCTCTACATTAAAAACACCGATGTTATTGAAAAACTATCGCACATTAACAGCATTGTTTTTGATAAAACGGGCACCTTAACACAGCCCAACCAAAATAAGGTTGTGTATTCCGGCACAGAACTTTCGGCATCGGAAAAAGAAGCTATTTTTTCGCTCACTCGACAATCAACACATCCGCTAAGTACTGCACTTTCGCAATCGTTCAACGGATCAGCATACCACAATCCGGAGCACTTTGTTGAAGTTGCAGGACGCGGTATTTTTGGAAAAGTAAATGACTTAAATCTGCGAATCGGATCGGAAGAATATGTAACAAATACACCCACCTCTAAAAAGAAAAAATCTTCAGTTGTGTATGTGGCGATTGAAGACGAACTGAAAGGACACTTTACCATTAGCAACCAATACCGCTCAGGTTTAAAAAACGTATTAAACTCGCTGAAACAAGGTTTTAATCTTTTCCTCATTTCGGGAGATAACGATGCTGAAGCCGAAAACCTGTCGTCATTTTTCGATCGTGAGCATATGCTCTTCGACCAGAAACCCGGAGACAAAGCGTACTTTATAAAATCGCAACAAGCGAAAGGAAATACAGTACTTATGACCGGCGATGGCTTAAACGATGCAGGCGCACTGATGCAAAGCGATGTGGCGCTTACAATCGCGGATAAAGTTTACCACTTCTCACCGGCCAGCGATGCCGTTTTGGAAGCCGAACAATTCAACCAACTGGCTAATTTTATCCGCTTCACAAAAACATCGCTGAACATTGTAAAACTCAGCTTCGTTATTTCATTCTGTTACAACATTGTTGGAATTGCCTTTGCCCTCAGCGGAAATCTTTCGCCGGTGGTAGCTGCCATTTTAATGCCTATTTCATCAGTATCGGTAGTTGCTTTTGCAACTTTTGCAACACGGTTGGCAGGGAAGGTTAAATTGCGCAGAATCACTGCTAGCTAAAACATAAAATCTTTTTTCGCACCCTCAATTTCCGGCTAAATTTCAGCCAACTAAATGAGCATCTGTACAAATTGCTTAAAACAAGTATTTAAGTATTTTTGTACAAAATCAAATTCAATGAGTAAATTGGTATATGTTGGGATGAGCGCAGATCTGATTCACCCCGGCCACTTAAATATTATAAAGGAAGCCAGCAAATTGGGCAAAGTAACTATTGGTCTGCTAACCGATAAAGCAATTGCAAGTTACAAACGACTTCCTACCTTAAAATATGATCAGCGTAAAATCGTTATCGAAAATATTAAAGGAGTAGATCAGGTTGTTCCGCAGGAGGAGCTGGATTATACCCGAAATCTGGAAAAATACAAACCGGATTTTGTAGTTCATGGTGACGACTGGAAAAAAGGCGTTCAAAGTAAAACCCGTCAAAAGGTAATTGACACGTTAGCGCAGTGGGATGGAAAACTTATCGAAGTTCCTTATACTCCGGGCATTTCATCTACCCAGATAAATCAGAGCATCAAAGAAATCGGCACAACACCTGAAGTACGGATGGGCAAATTACGCCGCCTGATTTATGCAAAGCCAATTGTAAAAGTAATGGAGGCGCACAATGGCCTTACCGGATTGATTGTTGAGAATTCGAATGTTGATGTCAATGGGCAGAAGCGTGAGTTTGATGCCATGTGGTTAAGCAGTCTGACGGATTCAACGGTAAAAGGAAAACCCGACATTGAAGCCGTTGATGTAACTTCGCGACTGCATGGTTTGAACGATATTTTAGAAGTTACAACCAAACCCATTATTTATGATGGCGATACAGGAGGAATTCCGGAGCACTTTGTTTTTACCATTCGCTCATTAGAACGTTTAGGTGTATCTGCAATTATTATCGAAGATAAAACGGGTTTAAAAAAGAACTCGCTTTTCGGAACTGACATCGCTCAAAATCAGGACAGTATTGAGAACTTTTGTATTAAAATACGGGCTGGAAAAAAAGCACAGGTTACCAAAGACTTTATGATTATTGCCCGTATTGAGAGCCTGATACTGAACAAAGGTATTGAAGATGCACTTGCGCGTGCGGAGGCATATATTGAAGCCGGTGCAGACGGTATCATGATTCACAGCCGGGAGAAAGATGGTAAAGAAATCCTGAAATTCTGCGAAGCTTATAATAAGTTTGAGAAACGCGCACCACTGGTGGCTGTACCTACCAGCTACAATCATATGACTGAGCAGGAACTTATGGATGCAGGTGTAAATGTGGTGATCTATGCCAACCATCTCCTGCGAGCAGCTTATCCGGCAATGGTGGATGTTGCAAAAGGAATTCTTACACATGAGCGGTCGCTGGAAATTAACGACAAGTGCATGTCGATTAAAGAAATCCTGGAACTTATTCCCGGCACAAAATAGCCCGATAGGAAAATACTGATGACACAAACAATGAACGATAAAAACACCTGGCGGAAATGATAAAACCGGAACTATTTTATAAGTGGCTGATAAATGCAAACATCGAATTTTATAGTGGTGTCCCCGATTCATTACTAAAAGATATTTGTGCTTACATCACCGATAATACATCGCCCGAAAAACATATTATCGCTGCCAACGAAGGAAATGCAATTGCACTTGCAGCAGGTTACCATATGGCCTCGGGATCAATCCCGATGGTTTATATGCAGAACTCCGGTTTAGGAAACACAGTAAATCCTCTTCTTTCGCTTACCAATAAACAGGTGTATGATATTCCGCTGTTAATGCTGATCGGCTGGCGCGGCGAACCCGGGAAAAAAGACGAACCTCAGCATATTGCGCAAGGCCGTTTAACTTTAGAATTACTCGAAACACTGGAAGTTCCTTATCAGGTAATTAGCGAGGATGCCGGGGAAGCAAAAAAACAGTTTGATGAAGCCATTGCAAATATCAGAGAAAATAATCAGCCCTACGCATTAGTTATCCGAAAAGGATTATTTGAGAAATATAAGCTCAAAACGAAAATTGAGAGCAATTATTCGCTGATGCGCGAAGAGGCGATAAAACAGATTGTAGAAAAACTTTCAGGCGACGAAATTATAGTTTCAACAACAGGCAAAACATCGCGAGAGCTGTTTGAAATACGGGAAGCATTAGGGCAGAAACACGATTCAGATTTTCTGACGGTAGGTTGTATGGGACATGCCAACCAGATTGCCATTGGAATGGCAATTGCCAAACCCGAACGACAGATAGTTTGCATTGATGGCGATGGCGCTTTGTTAATGCATATGGGAGCAATGGCAATAAACGGAGCAGTAGCTCCCAAAAATTTCATTCATATCGTCATTAATAATGGTTCGCACGAGTCGGTCGGTGGACAGCCAACTGTAGCCGACAGCATTGATGTGGTTAAAATTGCCGAAGCTAATAATTACAAAGCGGCAGTTTCTGTTTCATCAGCCAAAGCTCTGGATGAAGTTCTTACAACTTTGAGAAAAACCGAGGGGCCCGCACTTATTGAAATAAAAACAAAAGTGGGATCGCGTGATGACCTTGGCCGCCCAACGGTAAAACCTGTCGATAATAAGCAAGCTTTGATGCAAAATTTAAAATCAAAGTAAAACCATGCAGCAAGTAAAATTTGGCAATAACGACATATCAGAACTAAAGCAGTTATTATCCACGCATAAACCGGAACAGATTTGTGTGGTGCATACCAAACGCTCGTACAAGGATTCCGGTGCAGAAGCGTTTATTAAGGATTTACTTGGAAGTGGTTTTGCCGAATTTTCAGATTTTGAACCCAATCCAAAATACGAGGATCTAAAAAAAGGATTGGATCTTATAAACTCCGAAACCTTCTCATTAATTATTGCAATTGGAGGTGGAACAGCCATTGATATTGCCAAAATGATGAAAGCACTGGCTTATAAAAAGTGCAACCTGGAAAATGTTATTACCGGAGAAGAGCAAATTACCGGAGCCGGAATTCCATTATTAGCCATCCCAACAACGGCGGGTACCGGAGCGGAGGCCACCCAATTTTCGGTGATGTACATCGGAAAAACGAAATATTCAATCTCATCGGAATATATTTATCCGGAATATGTTTACCTCGATCCCAAATTTTCGATGACTGCTCCGTCGTATTTAACAGCATGTACCGGTCTCGATGCATTATGTCAGGCCGTAGAAGCACTTTGGTGTGTAAATGCAACTGAGGAATCAAATGCCTTTGCAGAAGAAGCTATTTCGTTAGTACATAATTACCTGCCAACAGCAGTAAATGAAAATTCGGAAGAAGCCAAAGCTGCAATGCAAACAGCTGCTTACCTGGCCGGGAAAGCCATAAATATTACACGAACAACAGCGCCGCATGCACTTTCCTATGCTTTTACCAGTTATTACGGCATTGCGCATGGCCATGCTGTTGCGCTGAGCCTGCCTTTTTTTACAGAGTTTAATTATTCAGTAGGCAATCTAGATTGTATGGACAAACGAGGAGCAGACGCAGTGCGCCAACGCATTGAGCTGTTTTTTGAGTCATTCAAAACAGACAGCGTTCATGCAAAAACTGATCTGCTCGAATTTTTCGCTCAAATTGGTATCGAAACTTCCATATCAAGACTAATCAACAATTTCGACCGTTCTATCATAATTAATAATGTAAATACACAGCGGCTTGGCAACAATCCGCGAAGAGTAACCAACGAAGCTATTGCTCAATTTATTAACAGCACCATTTAAACACTGCTTATGATTCTTTTATATATCGATCCTGCATCAACAAGTGCCTTACTCTATATTTTTATTGCCATCGGAGCAACGTTGGCGTTCACTTTAAAAGGCTCCTTTTACCGCGTACTAAACTTTGTAAAAGGAAAAGGTTTTAAGAACAATTACGATTTTGAAGGACATGATATTTTGTTCTATTCTGAGGGGACACAATACTGGAATGTGTTTTTACCCGTAATTAAAGCGCTGGAAAAGAAAAACGTACAATGCGGCTACCTCACCTCCGATGAAAACGATCCCGGTTTATCGTACGAATCACAGTTGATGAAGGCGAAATATATTGGAAACCTTACCATGACATCAGTATACCTAAATAAACTTGAGGCAAAATTTGTGGGAATGACTACACCTCAACTGGATGTTATGATGATACGCCGCTCGAAAAAAGTTGGTCATTACGGACACATCGTTCATGCTCCTATCGACATCTTTTCGTATCGTAAATTTGCATTTGATTATTTCGACTCCGTTTTTTGTTCGGGATATCATCAAATTGAAGGGATCCGGAAATTGGAAGAAAAAAGAGGAACCGATAAAAAACTGTTGCTAAAGTCGGGGCTCACGTATTACGATGTAATGCTGGAACACAACAAAAAAAACGGATTTCCTAAGCTTGACAACAAAATAGTTTTGGTAGCTCCCACCTGGAAAGAATATTCAATACTGAACCGTTTTGGAGTACGATTTTTCGAGAACCTGCTAAAGGATACCAACTTCGATGTAATTCTTCGTCCTCATCCTCAAAGTTACGTGAGCTTCCCTGAGGTGATTGGAGAAATTGAGAAACATTTTGAAAACGAGCCACGCTTTTCAGTAGACAGAAATCCGCTGGCCAATGAAAGCATGGAAAAATCGAGTGTAATGATAAGTGACCTGTCAGGCGTTATCTGGGATTACGCATTTTTGTATGCAAAGCCCGTTATGCTGCTAAAAACCGAGGCCGATGCAATGTTAGGATTCGAAGGAAGCGAGCTTGATTATGAAATGTGGGAAATGCGCGAGCGACCTCGTTTGGGTAAAAATTTCGATGAAAATGATATTGATAATATTGGTGCAATTGTTACTGAAACCATTGAGAATCCGAGTGTAAATGCGCTGGAAACCTTGAGGGATGAATCGGTATATAATTTTGGCAAAGCTGGCGAAACTGTGGCAAATCAGATAATAGACATCGTAAATAAATAACACCCGGCAACACTGAATAGCTGAATCAATTTTATGAATTCAATATTATCACCATTTGTATACATAATACGCACCATTTTCGAAGCCGGTTATAAATTTACAGGCAACTACGGTTTATCCATAGTACTGCTAAGTTTTGCTATTTCTTTATTACTACTTCCGATATTCATTTATATTGAAAAGGCCAAAAAGCGCGATGAAGTTGTAAAAAAGCGTATGCAGCCTTTGGTGAAGGAAATTAAACAGGTGTACACTGGGCAGGAGCGTTATTACTATCTGAAAACACTAAACCGGCAATTCGGATACAGCCAGTTCAAAGCGCTTGTGCCAATTCTGAGCTTGCTGGTGCAGATTCCATTTTTTATTGCCGCTTACAAATACCTCGATACCCTCGAGGCGATTCGAGGTGTTTCATTCGGGCCGCTATCCGATCTGTCGAAACCCGATCACCTGCTCGGAGTAGTTAATATTCTGCCCATACTGATGACAGGTGTTAATTTGCTCACTGCCTGGTTTTATACCCGCAATGGCAACAAATCGGAGCGGAAACAAATGATTGTGGTAGCCGGTATATTTTTAGTACTGCTGTTCAATCTTCCTTCCGGCTTGGTACTGTACTGGACCATGAACAATGTGTTTGCATTTTTACGCCTATTCATAACCAACAGGGAAGTGTTTAATCCAAATATACCTGAGCCGGTTGAAACGAATGAAAATGGTATTCAGGACGGATGGTATTCTGTATTTCGCAAAAAACTGGAAAAGGAGTTATCTAAACACTGGCAAAGCTACCTTTCAATAGCGGTGCTGTCGTTCGTGGTAATACAACTATTCGATGTAACAATAATTGGAAAAGAGATAACTATTCTCGTTAAAATAGCAGAACGTATAATTGCGGCACTGGTAATTTCACTACTTATTGGTGTACTGAATTTGTATAATTCGGTTATAAAAAAAGGAATAGAAAAAACTTCTCCCGCAGTTATAATATCGCTATTGTTTGTGTCGGTTTATTTATACCTGGCATCACTGTACAATTACGAAGGTGTAAATGAAGACCTTGCAATAATGTCCCTGGTTCTTTCGATTATCCTTCAGATCGCTTGCCTGGTTAAAACGAAGCTACTTTCAAGCATAAAGTTTAAACACTTTTTCCACCTGGTATTATTGATCTGCCTAATCGTTCAGGTTTATCATTTTCTTTCGTTAGAAAATACCCACATCCTTGAATTCCTGAACATCGCGAAAAACAAAAGCGGTTCAAAAATGCAGGATGTTGCTCTGTTTGGCTTATTATTCGTATTTATAATCGTGCCGTTTACGCTGAATTGGAAATCAAAAATTAACCACAAGCCGGGATTTATTTCCTTTGTGCTCAGTATTGTTTTCTTATCCGGATTTATCCTTGTCTGGAATCCGCTGGTTACCTTTTCATCTTACCCTGAAGCTTTCCGATTTGGAACAGATTCAATAATTAACAGCGGATTGGTTTTAATGGTCCAGATTATTTTGGCCTTACTGTTTATCTATTGGATTTCGCCCAAACGCCTTCGTGTATGGTTCTCTGTTATTTCTGTATTATTGGTGTTAATAAGCGTTATCCACAGTGCTATTATCCCTTTAAATGTCGGAACGCTTCAAGGACTGAATTACTCCAGAAGCAGCGAATTAGATACACCGTACTTAGAATATATAACCGAGGCATTTGCCATTGTTGGACTTTATTTTTTAGTCCGTTTCTTCTATCGGAGAAATAAGCTCAAAAGCGTAAATATTTTTCTGGTGCTTTTGAACGTAATCGTCATTGGGCAGGCAATATTCGCGCTAAACGCGGCAGATTTAAGTCGTGTTAATGAAGGAGACAGAATCGTAAGCCAGGCAAAAAGTATTGATGTTTCAGATCATAACATTACTCTTTCGAAAGATCAGGAAAATGTTGTTGTTATCATGCTGGATATGATTGAAGGATGGTTCTTTCAGCGTTATCTGGATGAAAACCGGGCAAACAAAGAAAATTTCGCTGGTTTTACCTATTATCCCAACACGGTTGCATCAACAAATTACACCGGAGGATCGATGCCCGGACTGATTGGAGGATATGAATTTGAGCCCTTACTTTTGGATAAGGATAAGGACCACACACTGGGTGAAAAAATGACTAAGGCTGCGGAAACTTTACGCGACAAAGCACAAGGAAGCGGATATTTTTACACTTGCAGCGATTTGCCTTACTGCAAAATCGACAAAAGGACTTACGATCGTTACATCCCGATATGGAGCGATAATTGGAACCCGTTAAAAAAGGTACTAAACATAGGTCAGACACGAAATATTGGTGTTGAAATACTGCGATATAACGCTTTGTTTTTCAGCTCTCCTTTACTGTTTAAAACCGTAATTTACGACAATGGTTCCTGGCATATGCATCAACCAGGCGTTAATGAGCACAACGACATTACCCGCCATTATAATTCATTGCGCGCACTGCCCTATATTACCGAAAATAAAGCCAGCCAAAAGACCTACACGTTTATGTCGTATAAAGCCACACATTTTCCGTGGGATATTATCGACGAGGATGGTTCGTTTGTGCCAAATGTAGATCCTTACACCAATAATAAATGGGGACTGGATATTGTTTCGCAGTGGATAAATGTTCTGAAATCATTAGATGTTTACGATAATACACGTATTGTAATTGCCAGCGACCACGGGTTGCGACATGTGAAAGACACTGCAACGGTAATGATTGACCAACCCTATCAAAACATAAACTACGATAAAGTTCCTTTTGCCGACATGCTTAACTTTTCTTCGTTATTATTGGTGAAAGATTTTTCTTCAAACGGAGAAATTTCAATAGATTCGACGCTGATGAGCACACTCGATGTTCAGAATATTTCATTTAACGGAAATACGCCATTGATGATCGATTCGCTGAATAACAGAACTTTTGATGCACTAAAGGTTTCATGGAAAATAAAAATGTTCGAGAATACGAACTATCCTATACTTCGAGGTTACAAGATCAAGGAGAACATATACGACATAAATAATTGGACCAGAACAAAATAGCCACACATGGATAAAATATTTTCACCATTTATATTTTTAGTACGTACCATTTTTGAGGCTGGCTATAACCTAACCGGCAGCTATGGAATTGCAATACTGTTTTTAAGTTTTGCCATTTCGTTGTTACTGCTTCCCATATTCATTTATATAGAGAAAGCGAAAAAACACGACGACGCCATTAAAAAGCGCATGCAACCTTTAATTGATGAAATTAAGCAGGTGTATACCGGGCAGGAGCGCTATTATTACCTAAAAACATTAAACCGACAGTTTGGTTACAGCCAGTTTAAAGCACTCATCCCGATTTTAAGTCTGCTGGTACAAATCCCGTTTTTTATTGCTGCGTATCAATACCTCGACAACCTGGAAGCTATTCAAGGTGTATCGTTTGGCCCGTTAACCGACCTCTCAAAACCCGATCATTTATTTGGGATTGTGAATGTGTTGCCGATACTAATGACAGTTGTAAATCTGTTAACAGTATATTTTTACACCCGTAATGGAAACACATTGGAGCGTAAACAAATGGTTGTCATTGCCGGAGCTTTTCTGGTGCTGCTGTTCAATCTCCCATCGGGGCTGGTACTGTACTGGACCATGAACAACGTATTTGCATTTTTACGTCTGTTTATAACCAATAAAGAGGTATTTAAACGCTCTGAAAAATCGATGACCTCAGTTTCATTATCGACTTTCCTTCCGGCAGTCTTTTTTGTTTTTGCTTTTATAACGGTTATTGCACAAATTAACTGGGCATTGAGCCGAAGTCTGGAGCCGCTGCCAATGCGCATCCTTGCATCACTATTCGGATCGCTGCTTTTAACCAGTTTTATTGGATTGCTTTTCAAGTCGTTTCGAACCGCCGTAAAAGAAGATTTTCTTAAGAATAAAAAGCAATATTTCTACGCCACACAAGTTTCGGTTGTTGTTGCGCTGCTGGCAGCAATTTACTGGTCGATAACAAATCGGTTCGATCATTTTATTGGGTTGACATTACAACTTGCCGGAGTAGCAATTGTACTTGTTTGGTCGTTTATTCTTATTAAAACGCCGGTAAAAAAAGCTATACTTAGAATTCAACAGCTGACTATTCATAACGCGTTTTTTTATATCGCATTTGCAGCTGTTATTTACTTCTATCTTTCGGGTAAATATTATTATCACGGAGAAAATAATGCGTTGCTCGTAATATCCGTTATTACTCTCATTCCACTTCAAATCCTGTTAGCAATAAAATTCTTTAGTAACGGATTGCGCGGATCGCTAAAATGGAGTAGTTCGCTGGTTATTTCAAGCCTATTTCTTTTGGCACAGACCGAAATATTTTTGGTAACAATGCATAACGACTTTGTACTTTTCGGTTGGTTATCGCTACCGGAAAGTATAAAAGAACAATGTAGCTTGGCGTCCATTATTCTCGCCGGAATTGGATCAGCTGTATTGCCATTTTATTTCGCAGTTCAGAACAAGGCAGTGAATAAAAACGGATTCAGCCGAAGATGGATTATTGCCTACACGCTGGTATCATTCTATATCGTTACACTGGTATTTTGGTGGAAACCCTTAATGGTTTATGCATCGTTTCCGTACAACTTCAACTTTGTTGCTACCGACATCATTGTAAACAATTTTAGCATTGCTGCATCTGCTTTTCTTATTCTACTTATTCTGTTTGTAGTTGCTCCCAACCAACTTCGAAAAGGGCTTACAAAGTTGATGCTGGGCTTATCTATATTGTTTTATGTAAATACATTTCTTGTTCCGGTAAACGTCGGTACTTTGCAAGACAGCATGTTCTCAGAAGAAAGCAAACTCGCTTTTAATCTGTGGTTTTACGTGTTGGAATTTGCTTTTATTGTTGGTGCGATGTCATTTGTTACATACCTGATAAAACAAGACCATCATAAATATGTCACAATCGCTTTTGTACTTTTTATCCTTATTACAATTGGTCAAAGCACCTACAAATCGGGAACGAAAGGACAACTTTTTGCCGATAAAAAAGAGCAGAAAAAAGGGCCGGCAGTTGATAAAGTGATTCCCTTCTCGCAAACCAAAGAGAATATTTTGTTCTTTATTCCCGATGGATTACAAGGGTGGTATATGAAAGATATACTCGAGGATCATCCGGAGTATAAAGAAATTTTTAAAGGCTTCAAGTGGTATCCGAACACGGTATCAACCTCGAACTTTACTTATGCCTCGATGCCGGCAATGATGAACGGCAATGATTTTAATATTGCGAATATGAATGCGATGAGTGATGAATCGATACTTAACAAGTACCGGCTTGCTACTGAAACATTCTACGACAGAATAAAGGAAAATGATTACTACTTTTCGAGCGGAAACATGGGATATGCAAGCGTTGATTGGGATCAGTTTGATAATTTTATTCCCTGGTGGGATCCTTCGTGGGACAAGGTGCTGAAACTCGGCAGCAGTGTTGAGATTTGGTATACCCGATTTTGGGAAAACTCCCTGTTTTATGGCGTTCCGTTATGTTTAAAACCTCTGATTTATAACGAACGAAACTGGCTGGTGCATTTCGATGAATCGTATCAGAAGAACAACGAAACAATTCCTCATTATTTTGTACAGATATTACCCAACATCTCGGTGAATACGAGTACCGACAAAAATTTTATTTTTTTCCATACTGAGTATACTCATGCCCCCTGGAACATTGTTAAGGATGGTCAAATCACCAAAAATGTGCACCCTTACCAAAATCAGGAAAAATTTTTCGAGGACTTCTCGAAATGGATGAAATGGTTACAGGATAACAATGTTTATGATAATACAAAGATCGTTATTGCATCCGATCATGGTCCGGAATGGTATCATTACGATGGAAAAGCGGTAGTGGATGTACCGTTGGAAAATTACAACTACGACAAATTCAGAAAAGACTTGTTTCTACGCCTGAACTGTTTAATGCTTGTAAAAGATTTTAATGCTAAAGGACCTTTGGAAGAAGATTGGCGTACCATGAGCAACGCCGACATTCCTTCGATATTGTTTAACGATAACGATCCAACGCAGGGAGAAGAGCAGGCTGGACGCGAAATATATACCTTCCTGACCTGGTGGCACCAGAATCTTAAAACCCGGTCGAAATACAACATCCGTCAATCGTTCAGGGTGAAAGGAAATATTTACGATTACAACAATTGGGAATTGATGGAGGCCAATGAAGAAGAAAAAACTGATGAATAATAAATTACCTGGAATTCATATCTTAACCGAAACAATACAGCAAAACCATATGACAAGCCAAATGAATAAACTATTTAGATTTTTTTTGTTACTGGCTATATTTAGTTCTACTTTATATTCGTGCACCAATACAACAAATAGTGTAATCAAAAATTTCGACCCGTTAAGCAATTTGAGCGAAAGTGATACGGTTGCATTACCAATGGACTTGGATAACGCGATAGTTGATGGTATTATCATTCCGTCTTCGAACCAAACCAGTGATGGCAACTTTTCATTTAGTTTTAAAGTCGATAAAACTGATGGCTCGAAACAATATTATTACAAAATATACTACCAGAATAGCAGCTATAAATTCCCTGAAATAAAAAATGGCAACCTCCACCCCTATTGCCACGAGAACTTTTACGGGAGCTGGGAAGATGTATCTACAGGTTTTAAGGCGGTCAACGGCAAAAGCATAACGGATAAATTTCGGATAGTAGGTAACCCCAGAGACGAACATTTGTATTATGGCGGCGATATGAGCAAGCAGGTTTTTAGCAAAGAACGAATTGAGGGTTTAAAAAATGCCATGCGAACTACACCTGATTGGTTCAAATCAATTCAGGAAAAAGCTGCAAAGGAAAACCGGGATATTGAGCAGCAGCTTTTTCTCGATGCTTTGTGGATGATAAAAGATGAATCGCGAAAAGGTGATTTTAACCACCGCTGGAAAAGAAATCCGCGGGTCGGGAATTATGAGTTTATGCTTATTGTGGCTGATGAAGCTGCTTTAGCGAATATTCCTGATTACATTAAAAACATTGGGCAAACCGATGAAAACAGTGCTTTTATTAATCCGTTTTACTATTTCAGAAATGGCGAAGGAAGTACAATGGAGGGAGTGTCGGTTACGACTTCGGACCGTGTTTTAAAAGTGTCGGCAACCATCGATCCGGCCAAAGGATTATACATCAACCCGGCACAACAACGCGACGAGAATATCGATACGCAATACTTGTCGGACGCGTGTAACAGTACTGAACATTTATACGAGCACGCTCATTTCGAGCAATACTCGCATGCCATCGACAGGGGATACACCATGAGAAATGTTCCCCTGGTTCGCGACGTGATTAACGAGCCTTATACCCAGGATGATTTTTTCAGCGCCATGGAAAAATACGATTCTACAGAATTAATTGTGGGACATTCGTTTAACAGTCAAACACCGTGCGAAACTGCTTTTATTCAAGATAGTTTGCTAACATTGATAAATCCGGGCAATGTTGAGGGGCAGGAATTACGCAAGCAAAATGTTGGAGCAAAAACACGCATTGGTTTTACGTATGGCAAGTTCCGGGGTAAAATAAAATTCCCGCGACAATTAAATAACGACAACGTTTGGAACGGACTCACAAATGCCTTCTGGTTAATTTACCAGGACGAAGCCGAATGGAATAACCGCCGGCCTGCCGAACGCGATGGTTACATTCCGAAAGGAGAAGACGGAGAAGAGTCGCTGGCAAAAAAGCAAAAGAATTACTTCTATTCCGAAATTGATATTGAGATTGTAAAAACCTCGCCAACTTGGGATAATGAGGAGTTTTTGAAAGACGATGACCGCGAATCGGACAATGTGATGTTCTGCTGTACCAACTGGGATCTGGCCAATCAGGATCCACAGAAATTTTTTAAGGGAGTTGACGACATTTCGTACAAAGACAAAACATTTGAGCTGCATCGCTGGACCGATCATTACAAAGCGGTAACATCAAAGTACCCGATTAAAAACGACAAATTATACGATCCGGAGTATTTCTATTACGAAATTGAATGGAAACCAACTGAGATTATATGGAGAGCCGGACCAACACCCGACAACATGGAACTTTGTGGTTATATGAACGATGAATACACATCGATACCCAACAACCAAATGTTGTGCATAATTACGCAGGAATTTCATTATGCCGAGTGGTGGCCATTTCAACCCTTCTCGCAAAACGGCGTTCCATTCCCAAAGAACGATATAAAAGGGAAAGTGTATGAAATTGTTGTTGAATAAGTTAATTCACAAATATGTTATTTAGTAGTATCCTTTTTCTTTGCATATTTCTACCACTGGTATTAATTATATATCACGTAGTTGGGCACAAATTCAGAAATTACGTGCTGCTTGTTTCAAGCCTCGTATTTTATGCCTGGGGTGCTCCTAAATTTGTGTTTTTGTTACTGGCTTCGCTAACCATTAACTTTTATGTTGTTCGCCAAATTCACCGCGATGCCAAACACCGGCAACTGTACCTTTGGACATCTGTATTCATAAACATTGGACTGCTCGCCTATTTTAAGTATGCCAATTTTTTTATCGAAAACTTTAATGCCTTGCTTCAATCGGCCGGGTTTCAGTCGGTGCAGTGGACGGCGGTAGCGTTACCCATCGGAATCTCGTTTTTTACGTTTCAATCAATGACATACACCATTGATGTGTACAGAAAAGTGCATGCTCCGCTTAAAAGAATAACTGATTACTTCCTGTATATTTTGATGTTTCCCCAGTTAATTGCCGGACCGATCGTTCGCTTTAATACGGTTGCCGACGATATTATTGACAGAAGAAAGAATGAAACGCTGGATGAGAAGCTGTACGGAATGTACCGGTTTGTGATCGGCTTATCGAAAAAGATGCTCATTGCAAATGTGCTGGGCGAGCAGGTTGATGCCATTTATTCACTTCCCCATTCCGAAGTTACCACTCCCCTGGCCTGGTTAGCTGCCGTGGCCTATTCTTTTCAAATCTATTTCGATTTTAGCGGCTACTCCGATATGGCCATTGGTTTAGGGCGTATTTTTGGCTTCAAATTCCCCGAGAATTTCAATAATCCTTACATATCGCAAAACATTACCGAGTTTTGGCGCCGCTGGCACATTACCTTAAGCGAGTGGATGCGCGATTACCTGTATATTCCACTTGGCGGCAACCGGGTAAAAAGCCAAAGGCGTTTATACGGCAATTTAATTACTGTGTTTCTGATTTCCGGTTTGTGGCACGGAGCTTCCTGGAACTTTGTTATTTGGGGGGCCTGGCATGGCTGTTTTCTTATTCTCGATCGCATTTTTCTAATAAAACTTTTCAAACGAATCGGAACAATCCCACGCGTACTTTTTACCTATATTGTTGTACTTGTTGGCTGGGTAATCTTCCGAATCGAAAACCTGCCCGACATTCGCTTTTACCTTGGAAAGATGTTCTCGACCGATATATCATTAGCAGATTATCACCTGACTACTGAATCGAAATACATCATGATTCTTGCCGCGTTGTTCTCTGTAATCACACTTTTAAAGGCAGGAAAACAGCTTCAAACATTTGTATTTTACACCAAATACAAACGTTCTACCCACATCGTGGTCAGTATAATTTTGCTGGTTTTGCTGGTAATTAATTTGAGTGCAGTTACGTCATCCGACTTTAACCCGTTTATTTACTTTAGGTTTTAATCATGAAGAATCAGAAAACAAAAATATTATTGTTTACAGGTTTCGTATTCGTGCTTATTCTACCACTAATACAGGCTAAAGTTGACGTATTTCACGAAGAACCGCTTCATGGAGGTGTAATTATTGCACAGAAACCGGAGTATTCAACTTCCGGCTGGTTCTCTGGTGAGTATCAATCAAACATGGAGAAATTTATAAACGACAACATCGGATTTCGCCCGTTTTTAGTGCGTTTGCATAATCAGATTCAGTTTTCACTTTTTAAACAAGCATCGGCAAAAGGAGTGGTAGTTGGAAAGGACAATTATTTGTTCGAACAAGCTTATATTGATGCTTATCACGGCCAGTATTTTAATGGACGAGCCGATCTTGTAAAAAAAGTAGAAGCGTTAAAAAAATTACAAACAGAACTGGAAAATGTTGGCAAAACACTGATTGTTGTTCTTCCTCCAGGAAAGGCATCTTATTGTCCGGAATATTTCCCGGAGGAAAGCAATGAAGAAGCAACCGACAGCACTTTTTACAAAGAATACAGCAAATTACTGCCCACTTATGGAGTGAACTGTTTTGACGCCAACGACTGGTTTTTACAGATGAAAGATACAACGCAGCATATTTTGTATCCTCAGTACGGCATTCACTGGAGTGAGTACGGTGCAGCCATTGCTGCCGACAGTTTAATAAAACAGGTAGAAAAATTATCTGGCCGGAATTTACCGGACATGATCATCACCGACGTCCGCAAACAAAATTATAGTCAGGGAACTGATAATGATATTGAATGGGGCATGAACCTGTTGAAAGGCCTTCCATCGCAAACATTGTCGTATCCGACCACTGAGTGGGATTATACCGAAAGTGACAAGACGAATATGTTAGTAATTGGAGATAGTTTTTACTGGAACTGGTATTATCTGGGCTTAGGCGAAAAGTGTTTTAATAAAACATCGTTCTGGTACTACAACAATGAAGTTTATCCGGAGAGCAAGCAATCGAGTGTGAAAGTCAATTCCATCAATCGTCAATCTGTACTTAATAACAGCGATGTTGTTCTGCTAATGGCATCCGAATCGAACATGGTAAATATGGCCTGGGGATTTGTTGATGATGCACTCGATATTCTACAGGGACATATCGAAGGTCCTGAAGCCTACAACCAAAAGATTCAGGAAGTAATCAGGCGAATAAAAAGTGATGAAAACTGGTTGAAGAATGTAACCGAAAAAGCAAACGAACAAAACATATCTGTCGATTCAATGCTCGTACTGGATGCCCAATGGGTACTTGAAAACGAATAACTAGATTACCGGAACTTGATTACAACAAACATCACTAAATTTTCTAAAATCGTTTGATTTTTCAGAATTATATTTCACCTTTAAAACAACAAACAGAGTTAATATGGCTAAATCGCTGGTAAACACTAATGCAAAATTCGGCACTTTGCCGGTTTTTCTAACGGCACTTTCCACCATCCTTGGAGCAATTTTATTTCTGCGTTTTGGCTGGGCTGTTGGTCAGGTTGGTTTTATCGGCGTAATTGGCATTGTTGCCTTGGGGCACATTGTTACTATTCCCACAGCTTTTGCCGTTGCCGAAATTGCCACCAACCAACGGGTGCAAGGCGGTGGTGCTTATTACATTATCAGCCGCTCTTTCGGATTGAACATTGGAGGAGCCATTGGTATTGCTTTATACCTCTCGCAAGCTATTAGTGTTGCTTTTTATGTAATTGCTTTTGGCGAAGCGTTTGAGCCGGTAATAAAATGGATTGGTGAAACGTATAATTTCTACATCCCCGACCGGCGTTGGATTTCCATTCCAACCATGTTTTTGCTGTCGATTCTAATTCTTACAAAAGGAGCAAATGTGGGTATGAAAGCACTGTATGTGGTAGTTGCCATTTTATTGACTTCTATCGCCATGTTCTTTTTAGGCGACTCAACGATAAAACCCGAAGTAGTTAATTTTCACAGTAAAATTCCCAATAACCTGAATTTCTTTTTTGTATTCACCATCATATTCCCGGCATTTACGGGGCTTGCAGCAGGCTTGGGACTTTCGGGCGATTTAAAAGATCCTAAAAAATCGATTCCACGCGGAACGCTGTGGGCAACAGTAGTTGGCATGCTGGTTTATGTTGCCGTTGCCTACAAATTTGCAGTTTCGGCAACGCCCGAAGATTTGGTGGCCGACCAGTTGATTATGAGCAAAATTGCCATTTGGGGACCAATAATTCCGATCGGTCTGGCAGCAGCATCATTAAGTTCGGCATTAGGATCGATAATGGTTGCACCACGAACTTTACAAGCTATTGGCTACGACGATATTTTTCCGCAGGGACACATAAACCGCTGGTTTGCCAAAGGAAGAAAAACCGATAACGAACCCATAAACGGATCGTTGATTACCATTGTTATTGCATTTGTATTTGTTGTTGTTGGCGACGTTGACTTCGTGGCGCAAATTATCTCCATGTTTTTCATGGTAACCTACAGCGCCATTTGTTTAATCTCGTTACTCGAACATTTTGCGGCCGATCCGGCCTACCGCCCAACCTTCCGCTCAAGCTGGCATTTATCGCTTATCGGAACACTTTCATCGTTGTGGCTAATGTTTCAAATGAATGCCACTTACGCAGCGGTTTCGGTAGTAATAATGGCCATAATCTACTACGTTATCATGCTAAACAACGAAGAAAACCAGGGGCTGAACAAATTGTTCCGTGGCGTGATCTTCCAACTTAGCCGCCAGTTGCAAATTATGCTTCAGCGCGCCGACAGCGAAAAAGATAAAAGCTGGCGACCTTTTGGTGTTTGTATTTCGCACGATACGTTTAAACGTCGTTCTGCTTTCGACATCATGCGCTGGATATCGTACAAATACGGATTTGGAACCTACATCCACTTTATAAAAGGGTTGCTGAACGAGAAAAATACGAATGAATCAAAACAAGTACTCGACCGTTTGATACAACTTTCGGCAGGAAGTGATAACCGCGTTTATCTCGACACAATTATTTCGCCGTCGTATACTTCGGCAATTGCGCAGGTGGTGCAACTTTCCGGAATTTCGGGAAAAGGAAATAACCTGATTCTGTTTGAGTTTTCGCGCACCGATCCGGGAAATTTGAAAGAAATTACGGGCAATTATCAAATCGTTGAATCGGCCGGTTTCGACATTTGTATTCTGAATACTTCGTACAAAAGTTTTGGGTACAAAAAAGAGATTCATATCTGGATACGACCGGAAGATTATGTGAATGCAAACCTGATGATTTTGCTGGGTTACATTATTTTAGGTCATCCGGAGTGGAAAAAAGGAAAGATTAAAATATTTGCGCTTTACCCCGAACAAGACATGGAGGAAAAACGCAAACAATTGATGGAGTTGATAAAAGCCGGACGTTTGCCAATTAGCCCGTCGAACATTTCGATGGTGCCTTACGAATCGGGTGACCGGAAAAGCAAAATCATGAAATATTCGGCGGATGCCGACCTTACAATCATTGGTTTTACTACCGATGCATTGAAAAATATTGAAGAATTCAGCGAAGGCTACAACGACCTGGGCAACATCCTGTTTGTGAGCTCAAACCGGGCAAAAGCAATAAACTAGCCGCCGCCTTCGTTTTTACGCTAAGCATTTTTAGCTAATTTTGAAGCACTTTAAACGATTCAAAATGGAAAGAATAGCCATATTCCCCGGATCTTTTGATCCATTTACAGTAGGACACGAGTCGATTGTTCGACGTGCCATTTCAATGTTCGACAAAATTTATGTCATGATCGGTTTTAACGCCAATAAGAAATCGTTCTTTCCCATTGAAAAAAGGCTGAAGTGGATCAACGAGGTTTTTAAAGATGAGCCCACTGTTGAGGTTCGCCTGCACGAAGGACTGACTGTTGATTTCTGTAAAGAAGTGGGAGCAAAATACATTTTACGCGGCATACGTACCTCGTCCGATTTTGAATACGAGCGTGCCATTGCCCAGGTAAATAAAAAGATGCATCCCGAAATTGAATCGGTATTTCTGCTCACCCTGCCGGAACATACACCGGTTAATGCAAGTATAATTCGCGACATTGTTTCGCATGGCGGAGATGCCAGCATGTTCCTGCCAAAAGGGCTGGATATGAGCGAATTTAAAGTTGAATAACACCTATGAACAATAGCATACGTTTTCTGATAATCCTCATCGCTTCGCTGGGCTTTTCGTTAAATGGAATCGCAACAACTATTCGTTGCACCAATCCGGAATACGCCAACGAACAGCTTACTTTTTATACCTTTGCCGACCCGATTTCAAACACCGACAAAGTGGCTTTTACTTTAAAATTTAACAGCGAAGGAACCAGCGAGGTTTCCATACAAATTGATGAGCCGGTATTTACTTTTTCTGAATTTGGAATTTACCGCGGAATGCTCTTGATTGAACCGGGAAAAACCATCGATTTAAAACTTCCGCCACTAAAAAAGAAATCGTTTGCCGACCAAAAGAATCCGTACTTTCAGCCGATTTCGTTTTGGTTTTTCACCAACAACGGCGAAATGCTTAACGACAAGATCAGTCGCTTTGAACAGAAACTAAACGAATTGACCGACAAAGATTTTAACGCCTTATATTTTCAACAATCCGAAGCTGCCTTTAACCGACTAAAAGCCGGAATCGACGAAGCTTTCCCTGAAAAAGGATCGGAGAGTTTTGAGCTGCACAAAACATTGCGTTTAAAACTTATGGAAGCTGATATTTTTAGAATGAGTCCAGAAGATTATTCTGCTATTTTTCAGTCAATTTCGCCAAAGTTTTGGGGACATCAATCGTTTAAAACCTTATTCGACAAAACTTTCGACAAGCAATTGAGCTTTTCGGCAAAAGCCATTGGCGGAGCTAAAGTATCAGCCGCAGTTGCCGGCGAAAACATTAACGGCCTGCTTGCTTTTATTTCGGAGAAATATAAGTTATCGGGAAAAATGGCCGATTTGGTGTTATTAAAAATGCTGCACGATGGTTTTTACTCCAAAGAATTTCCGGAGAAAGCCATTAAAAATATGATCGCCAGCAAACATTTTACCAACAACCCGGAAATTAAAATACGTGAGGCAGCCAAAAACGTGGCGGCAAAAATCTCGTTTCTGGAAAAAGGAAGCGGAGCACCGGCGATTTGTTTAAGCGACCTTAACGGCAAAAAGGTTTGTACAAACAACAGCCAGGAGAAATTTAAATACCTAATTTTTGCCGATGTGGAGACTGTTATTTGCCAGGAACATTTAAAATACCTGAGCCGCCTGAACGAACTATTTAATAAAAACCTCGAAATTTTTGTGGTGCTGAGAAACACCGACAGGGCAGGAATCGATAGCTTTTTTAAAGAAAACAAGGTTCCGGCAACTATTTTAATCGACACGGAAAATTCAGCCATTTCAGAATATAAGGTCCGGTCTTTTCCACAATGCTATTTGCTAAACGAAAAACACCAGGTAGTTTTCGACGATGCTAAAGCGCCGCTAAATGGCTTCGAGCAACAATTTGGCACCTGGTTGCGTAACGAGCTGTTTATGCGTCAGCGTAATCAAGCGCGGTAAAGTTCGATCAGCGCTTTTAAGTTTTCGTAGGTATTTTCGAGTACCACGTCCAGCTCATTCGGATGAAACCAGCGCACTTCGGTAATTCCTTCTTCCAGTTGCGGAACTGGCGTTTCCGCACCATTGTAGTCCATTTCAAACCAATAGGTTTCTTTAAAAATCCACTGCCCCAATGATTTTTTGTACGGCGACTTGTAAATATGATAGGTTGATGGCAGCGCTTTTACAATCGAGTGATTTGTAATGCCACATTCTTCTTCCACTTCGCGCAAAGCTGCAGTTTCAATACTTTCACCTTTATCGATTTTTCCTTTCGGCAAATCCCATTTCCCGTGCCTGAAAATAAAAAGCAATTTCCCATCGTATTTTACCACTCCTCCGGCAGCGTCAATTTGCAAAAATGCCGATCTGAAATTCTGAAACACAAGCTCAACTTCGGGATGTTCTACAACAGTTTCCGGGATATCGCTGTTTTCAAAATCCGACAACCAGCCCATTATATCGTCAATGCCGCTGTTTTCGGTCAAAATCCGGCATAGTTTACTCAATGTTATATTCGCGCCCGGCACAAAACCGATCCTCTTTTCATTCAAAAAAACTTTATACTTTTGCATTGAATTAAAATTGCACATAATTATGGAAAATATACAAACAGAAGTAACCAAGAGATTACTTGAAATTAACACTATAAAGATACAACCAGATAATCCATTTACATGGGCATCGGGTTGGAAATCTCCAATTTATTGCGACAACAGAAAAACGCTTTCTTATCCTGACACCCGCGCGTACATTCGCGATGCATTTGTACAGCTGATTCAGGAAAAATACCCGGAGGCAGAAGTAATTGCCGGGGTAGCAACCGGAGCTATTGCAATTGGTGCGTTGGTGGCTGATAAACTGGGACTTCCGTTCGTTTATGTTCGTTCGAAACCAAAAGGACACGGATTGGAAAACCTGATTGAAGGCGACCTGAAACCATTCAAAAAAGTGGTAGTTGTTGAAGACCTTGTGTCTACAGGAATCAGCAGTTTAAAAGCTGCCGAGGCCGTTAACAACTTTGGTGGCGATGTTGTGGGAATGGTATCAATTTTCACTTACAATTTCCCATTGGCAAAAGAAAACTTCCAGAAAGCAGGTATCGAACTTACTTCGTTAAGCCGTTACCAGATCCTGATCGACTTTTCGCTGGAAAGAGGCGATATTACAAAAGACCAGGTAGAGTCGCTGATGGAATGGCGCGAAGACCCTGCCAACTGGGGAAAATAATCTGAAAGTAAAAGACATTAAATATTTCCCGCTCCTAATGGTTATTGGGGGCGGGATTTTTTATTAAAACTATGGCACTCAACAAATACGTTAGCGAAGTAAAAGTTATCGAACAAAATCAGCAGGTGGTTTTTAATTACCTGTCGAATTTCGAAAACCTGTCTACTTACCTCAATTCAGGATTGATAGAGAAAATAACAGAAAAGGTACCGCAGATTAAAATTACCGACTTTGAGTCGGACCAGGACTCCTGTAAATTCAATATCACCGGGCTGGGAGTTGCCGAAATTAAGATTGTTAACCGCGAGCCATTTAAAACGGTAAAAGTGGAAAGTTCGGGTGGTTTACCACTGAGTTTTACTTTCTGGATTCAGTTAATGCCAGTTAATGAATACAAAACAAAAATGCGCCTTACGCTGCATGCCGAAATGAGCATGATGATTAAAATGATGGCCGGAAGCAAACTGGAAGAAGGCATTAATCAGTTGGCCGACACACTATCGAGATTGCCCTATCAGTAACAATTGGCATTTGGCAAATATCAATAGGCAAAGATTTTACCACGGAGTTACACAGAAAAAGAAAGCTGAATTTCGAATGTTGATTAACGATTGCAGATTTTAGAAGGAGTAGGCAATTGGTAAAATCTAATGTGTTCTATGTGTCTTTTGTGGTTCACAAAAATGTCAATAAACATTGAGGGACAAATGCTTCTTATACAATTTAACAGTTTAGCAATAGAACAATTTAGCAATCTAATTCAATCTTCCTTTCAATCTCCATCAATCTTTTTCAAACAACAAACTCCACCTCTTTAAACATATATTCGCATACATTTCCGTCGGGCTCTTCTAACTGAAGTTGCCCAAAACTGCCAATGCCTGCAATTCTGGCGCTAAACTCTTTGCCGTCTTTCCGGTACGGGTGCAAACCTTCATTTCTGAACAGAGATTGGAAATATTCTGCATCAACTTTTTCGAGTCTCCCCTCACGCAATACCTCAATATAATCCTCCAGCCTCAGCAAAAATTCTTTTAAAATATCCTGAATTTCAAAATCCTTTTTCAAGAGTTGTTTCATCGACACCGGGTTGGGTGCATTCGACAGAAACTGCTCCTGATTTACGTTAACACCAATGCCAACTATCGAAGAATCAAGCGCTATCCCCTTCACCGTGTTTTCGATTAAGATGCCGGCAATTTTCTTTTCACCCACATAAATATCGTTGGGCCACTTAATTTTTACGTCATCAAGTTGCTGTTTTAGTACGTCGGCCAAAGCCAGGCTAACAACTTTCGAGATATAAAACTGTTTGCCGGCTTCTAAAAAACCGGGGTACAGAATCACACTGAAAAGCAAATTTTTATCGCGTTCGCTTTCCCAAAAATTACCCACTTGCCCACGGCCACTTTCCTGGTAATGTGCCAAAACGACAGTGCCTTGAGCCGCCTTTTCCTGCACCAGTTGCTTGGCATAGTTGTTGGTACTATCGAGCTCGTTAAATACGATTATATTTTTGTCCGTTAAAAACATATAATTTCAAAAGTAAACCATTCTCTTAAAAAATGGTTAATGGACAAAAAGATTATCTTTGTAGGGTACAATAAATTTTTATGAGTAAAGCAGAAGAATCAAAGATTTTATTAGAAGCAATTCTTGAAGGTATTCATCGAATAAAAGGGAAAGATATAAAGCACGTTGATCTGGAAAGTATTGATCATACAGAATGCGGACATTTTATAATATGCCACGGAACCTCCTCAACACATGTTGATTCAATTGCACACACGGTAGAACAAACGGTTAAAGAAATTACCGGCGAAGATGTTTGGCATCGCGACGGCTACCGAAATGCAATTTGGATACTACTGGATTATGGAGATGTAATGGTACATGTTTTCCAGGAAGAAGCACGGCAGTTTTATAACCTCGAAGGACTTTGGGCTGATGCAAAAATTACACAAATTGAAGAAGAAGATTAAAAGACCATGACAGATAAACAAAACAACAAAAAAGATCAGAACAATCTGAACAACCCTTTTGGGAAATTAAATCCCAAGAACAACGGTAAACCGCCAAAATTCAATGCGTATTGGATTTACGGAATTATAGCTGTTGTTTTTCTTATTGTACAATATTACATCAGCACCAGCAAAGGCCCTGTTGACACATCGTGGCCCGAGGTAAAACAAATGTTGCAAAACGGCGATGTTAAACGTATTGTAGTAATTAACGAAAAAATTGCCCGGATTTATTTGAAAGAAGACCGGATAAAAAATTACGAATCGCAGTTTGAAGGGAACTTCTCGAAACCATCAGATATTGGCCCGCATTTTAAACTGAATACCGGACCGATTGAAAAATTTGCTGAGGATCTTACCGTTGCTCAGGAAAATATGCAAGACAAAGTCTTCCCGGTTTACGAGGATGAGCAGAATTGGGCTCGCGACATTATTTGGTCGATCGGGCCTTTTGTACTGATAATATTACTGTGGTGGTGGATTTTCCGAAGAATGAGCCGTGGTGGTGCCGGAGGAGGTGGCGCCGGCGGTATTTTCAATGTCGGAAAGTCGCAGGCCAAAGTTTTTGATAAAGACCAGAAAGTTTCGACAAACTTTAAAGATGTTGCCGGACTTGCAGAAGCCAAACAGGAAGTGGAAGAGATTGTAGAATTCCTGAAAAGCCCGGCAAAATATACCAAACTCGGTGGTAAAATTCCGAAAGGAGCACTTTTGGTTGGTCCTCCGGGAACGGGTAAAACCCTGCTTGCCAAAGCTGTTGCCGGCGAAGCAAACGTTCCGTTTTTCAGCATGTCTGGTTCCGATTTTGTGGAAATGTTTGTGGGAGTTGGAGCATCGCGTGTTCGCGACTTGTTTAAGCAAGCCAAAGAAAAAGCACCTTGTATTGTGTTTATCGATGAAATTGACGCCATTGGTCGTGCCCGTGGTAAAAACCCAAATATGGGATCGAACGATGAACGTGAAAATACGCTGAATCAGCTGCTTACCGAAATGGATGGTTTTGACACCAACAGCGGGGTAATCATTCTGGCAGCAACCAACCGTGCTGATATTCTCGACCGTGCATTAATGCGTGCCGGCCGTTTCGACCGTCAGATTCACGTTGAGTTACCCGACCTAAATGAGCGTGGTGAGATTTTCAATGTTCATTTACGTCCGTTAAAATTGAGCGAAGAAGTAAAAGTTGATTTTCTGGCTAAACAAACTCCGGGATTCTCGGGTGCAGATATTGCCAATGTTTGTAACGAAGCTGCGTTAATCGCTGCCCGTAGAAACAGAGATTCGGTTACCAAACAGGATTTCCTTGACGCTGTTGACCGTATTATCGGTGGTCTGGAAAAGAAAAATAAAATCATTTCTCAGCAAGAGAAGAAAACAATTGCTTTCCACGAAGCTGGCCACGCCACCATTAGTTGGTTGCTGGAATATGCGCACCCGCTGGTTAAAGTAACGATTGTTCCGCGCGGAAAAGCGCTGGGAGCAGCTTGGTATTTGCCCGAAGAGCGTTCGATTACAACCAAAGAACAACTGTTGGATGAAATGGCGTCGGCTTTGGGCGGACGTGCTGCAGAAGAAATTACATTTGGTAAAATTTCGTCTGGCGCACAAAACGACCTCGAAAAAGTTACCAAGCAAGCTTATGCGATGGTTAGCATTTTTGGTATGAGCGAAAAAGTAGGAAACGTAAGTTATTACGATTCAACCGGTCAGTCGGATTATTCGTTCACCAAACCATACAGCGAAAAAACCGCAGAATTAATCGATCAGGAAGTAAAAATACTTATCGACAGCCAGTATGAACGTGCGAAGCAAGTATTGAAAGAAAATACCGAAGGACATTCGAAACTAGCCAATTTGCTGCTTGAACGTGAGGTGATATTTAGTGAAGATCTGGAAGAGATTTTTGGCAAACGTCCGTGGGATAAAAAACACGTAATTTCGGAAAACGGAAACGGTGAAAAACCCATAAAAACAGATCTTATCGAAGACACAAAAGCAAAAACTGAAGAAAATCACGAGGAGGAAACAACAAAAGAATAAATGGCATCGGCTCGAGAAGAAATATTGAACAAGCTTAAAAAAGCTATTCACCCCGAGCCGGAGATGCCCGATTTTGATGCTCCCGTTTATCACTCTATTGAAAAATCTTTAGATCAGGCATTTAAAGAAAATCTGGAGGCGGTAAACGGGAGTGTTTATTTGTGTAAATCAGAAGAAGAGCTTGTTGAAAAGCTAAAAACGCTATTGCAGGATATTCCTAAAACGGAAGTGGTTTGTGCTGAAAATGAGCTTCAGGAGCTGCTGACAAAGAACGGAATTGAGCATCAAAATTACCACGAAAGGCAACAGGCAATAGAAGCAGGAATAACATCCTGCGAATTTTTGATTGCACACACCGGATCCGTAATGGTAAGTGCAGCTTTGCAGGGAGGCCGGCAAATGTCGGTGTATCCACCGCAACACATTGTGATTGCCCGGAAAGATCAGCTGGTTGATTTCCAGCATACCGCTTACGACAAAATACAGGAGAAGTATGCTGATCAGTTGCCTTCGCAAATTACCTTAATTACAGGGCCAAGCCGAACCGCAGATATTGAAAAAACGCTGGTTATGGGCGCTCACGGGCCGCGCGAATTACATGTGTTTATCTATTAACTTCTTGGAAACCATATTTTGTTAACTTTGCAGCATGGAAAAAGGTTGGGAAATGATTTTTATGACAACGCACGAGTACAAGGCCGAAATGGCTAAAGACCTACTTGAAAGTGCCGGGATAAAAATTGTTGTTCTGAACCAACACGATTCGGCGTACCAGAATTTTGGCGAGTACAAAATATATGTGGCCGAAGAAAACCGTGACGAGGCTATTAACCTAATCAAAGAATTAAAAGGTGAGTAATTTACTTAAACGCTCTCTAACAGGAGTTATTTATATAGCCGTTATGCTGGGCGGAACGCTGCTGCATCCCATCATTTTTGCAGTGGTATTTGCATCTCTTTTATTTATTACCCAATACGAATTTTATGCCATGGTGGAAAAAGCCGGTCATCATCCTTCGCGAATTATCGGAAGCATTTTTGGCGTTATCTTTTTCCTGATTTGTTTTGGCTTATCGAATAATTACCTGCCGCGCCAGTTTGGTTTTAGCTTTATTGCAATCGTTGTTATTCTGCTTGTTGTCGAAATTTTCAGAAGCGACAAAGACACGCTAAAAAATGCAGGTTCAAGTACACTTGGTTTTGCCTACATCGCACTGCCTTTTAGTTTGATGAACTTTGTTGTGCATACATCAATTAATGGGCAAAATACTTTTTACCCATGGATAATGGTTGGTGTGTTTTTTATACTTTGGATCAACGATTCGGGAGCTTATTTGGTGGGAACACAGTTTGGCAAACACAAAATGTGTAAGAATATATCACCGGCAAAATCGTGGGAAGGATTAATTGGAGGAGCCGTTTTTGCCATAATTATGGGGATAGTAAATGCAGTTCTATTTCAGGCGGTGAGCATGGTTAGCTGGATTGCTATTGCAGTGCTTACTGTGGTTTTTGGCACATTGGGCGATTTATTTGAATCGAAGATAAAACGCGAAATCGACGTAAAAGATTCGGGCACATTTTTACCCGGACATGGCGGATTTTTAGACCGTTTGGATAGTTTGCTTTTTGTTATCCCAGCAATTTTTATTTGGCTCATTTTTACCGGAAACGTGTAAAGGAACTTACAGATGAGAAACATTATTAAACAGATACCCAACTTTATTACCACCCTCAACCTTTTATCAGGAGTTATTGCCACCATTTTTGCCATCGACGGTCACCTGATCTGGGCAGGAATTTTTATTTGTGCCGCTTCGGTTTTCGACTTTGCCGACGGACTTGCCGCAAGAGCATTAAAAGCTTACTCTGAAATTGGTAAACAGCTGGATTCGTTGTCGGATCTGGTGTCGTTTGGAGTGGCTCCCGGAGCGATTTTATTTACCTTACTGGAGTTTGCCATGTTCGGGGAAAACCAGCCAATTCACGAAATAAGTGCTGACTGGTGGCAGTGGATCATTCTTTTTTCTTCATTTCTGGTGCCTGTGTTTGGTGCGCTTCGTTTAGCCAAATTTAATGTTTACCTGAGCGACGAACCATTTTTCAGAGGTTTGCCAATTCCTTCAAACGGAATATTTTGGGCTTCGCTGGGATTGATGCTTGAATTCCCGAAATACCACGATAATTTTCAAATGCTGTATTCCACAAAAAACCTGGTTATTCTGGGTATTTTCATGTCGGGAATGATGGTAATTAACCTACCAATGTTTTCGCTAAAAGTGAAAAACCTGCGTATAAAAGACAACTGGTATCGTTACCTGTTCCTCGGTTTATCAGCCATTTTACTAATCGTTTTTAACGTTTACGGATTGGCGCTGATCATCTTACTTTACATTATTCTGAATGTGATCTTTTACCTGTTTAAGGTGGAATTTTAGAAAGGGATCGAAGTGGAAATCCAACCCGTACCGGGTTGTTTGCTTTTGTCTTTCGGGTCCCTATTAAAATCGAACTCCTATGGAGTTTTCAAAGGTTTATATCGTTAAATGCTCTCCTGCAAAAGCCCGGGACGGGCTTGATTATAGTAATAAGTAATAGATCCCAAGAAAAAGGAATCCGGTAGGGATTCGATTAGGGGGAGAAAATACCAAAGATATACCTCTAGACTGTTGAGAAATACAGAAAAGAAAAGCCTCTGAAAACGGAAGAAAATATTTTCCCGAGGGAAAGATTAATAATACGCCATGACAAATTGACTTCCGAAACCAGAGGCTAATATCTTTAGTAGCTAACGTTACAGAACGTTATAAACTACTTTGTTACATACTTAACAACAAATCAGTAAAGTTGTTTTTAGATTGAGGAATATTTTAAAGAAATCTACTTTAGAGGAGCCGCAAATTTTAAAACATCGGCGTCGGTAATTTCCTTGTCGCACAAAATAATGAGCCTTTCAATTACATTCCGGAACTCGCGGATATTTCCGGTCCAGTTAATTTTTTGCAACTCTTTTATGCCCTTTTCCGTAATCGTTTTTTCCTGCATACCGTACTCGCCACAAATTTGCTTAACAAAGTGGCCGGCAAGTAATGGAATATCGTCAAGGCGTTCGTTAAGCGTAGGAACATGAATTAAAATCACACTTAAACGGTGGTACAAATCTTCGCGAAATTTATTTTCATCGATCTCGTTAGCCAGGTTTTTATTGGTAGCAGCCACCACGCGTACATCAACTTTTATGTGTTTATCGCCACCAACACGGCTGATAATACTTTCTTGTAACGCACGTAAAACTTTGGCTTGTGCCGAAAGACTCATATCGCCAATCTCATCCAGGAAAAGTGTACCGCCATTGGCTTGCTCAAATTTTCCTTTGCGTTGTTTTACTGCCGAAGTAAACGCACCTTTTTCGTGACCAAACAATTCACTTTCAATCAACTCGGAAGGAATAGCAGCACAATTTACCTCAACAAACGGACCTGACGAGCGGTTACTCTGGTCGTGAATTCGGCGGGCAACCAACTCTTTTCCCGATCCGTTGGCACCGGTAATTAAAACGCGGGCATCGGTTGGAGCCACGCGGTCGGCCATTTCAATAATTTCGGAAATGGCTTTTGACTCGCCAATGATTTCAAATTTCTTATTAACCTTTTTCTTCAGAATTTTAGTTTCGGTAACCAGTGTCGATTTATCCATAGCGTTGCGGATGGTAATCAACAGTCGGTTTAAATCAAGCGGCTTTTCAATGTAATCGAACGCTCCCTTTTTTATCGAATCAACAGCGGTATCAATATTTCCGTGCCCCGAGATCATAACGATCGGCGTATCGGGTGCAAGAACTACCGCGCGTTCCAGCACTTCAATCCCATCCAGTCCCGGCATTTTAATATCGCACAACACCACGTCGTACTCGGCCGAACGAATTTTCTCAATTCCTTTTGTTCCATCTTCTGCCAGATCTACTTCATATTTTTCGTATTCAAGAATATCTTTTAAAGTGTTCCGAATACTTCTCTCATCATCTATTACCAGGATCTTTGACATGCGTTTCTATTTTAATTTCGAATATAACAATAAGTATTGAGCATTGCTTTACAAAAATGATTCCAATAAAAAATCCTGAAGACAGAATCTCCAGGATTTTTTAAATATCGTTGTGTAATTACTTATCAATCTGCTAACAACCGCCGGCAGCCACACTTGTTTTTTCTCGACGACGCACCTGAACAGGTTTGTTATCCTGATCAGCATTGATTTCAGAGCCGTCTTTTGGTGCAGCCATTTCAGCGTAATTAAACCGCGGAAATCCGCTAAAATACGCATCGTCGTTTATGGTAGCCGCCAAGTCAGCTTCATTGGCTTTGTAATACTCGTAACCACCCAGCAAAAGTTTGATATTGTTAAAACCTACCTGACGGAAAAACATCCACGGACCATTGGCCTGCAATTCGTTTTCGCCATACAAAACGATGGTTACGCCCATATCGCGAAGTGCTTTCAAACGTTCCAAATTATCAGGATCGGTTAAAGTATTTGCCGATAAATTCTCGGCTCCGGGAATATGTCCTTGCCCGAAAACAAAGTTATCGCGGATATCGAACAGAACGATACTGTCGGTATTACCGTCGATTACATCTACCAGCTCCCACGGGTAAAAATAGTCCTCACCATCGAGCAAAGCCTCAATACTTTCGTCCATGCTTTTTTGGTATTCGAACAAAGGTTTTGGCATGGTTAAAAAGCCAATAGCGAGAATAACCACAAATACTGCCACTGCGATTAATGTTCTCCACGGATTTAGTTCATGTATATGCATGCTATTAATTTTTTCAAAAGTTAGAAATTAGCAACCACCGGCCGCAACGTTTGTTTTTTCTCTTCTGCGAACCTGTACTTCAACATTGTCGCCATCTGGAGTTGCGGCTTCAGCACCGGTAAAATAAATTTGTGCTCCCTTACGAAATGCGTAAAGTTCGTGATCAACCGAAGGGGCATCAGCATTAGGTTGTGCAGGCTCGATAATGGTTTGCATCCATTTATTTAAACCGCCTTTCATAACGTAGGTACCATCAATTCCCAAACGTTTGGTAAGCACCCATGTTTGATCGGCACGGATATCGTCGTTTGAAATAAACACCACTTTAATGCCCGGAACTCCAAAATATCCCAGATTGCCATCGTTTAACAAATCCTCAAGCGGGATATTTAACGAACCCGGCAAAGCATATTCGTCATATTCCGCTGCCGGACGCACATCAACCATTAACAACGACGGATCGCCCTGAATGATCATTTTAGCCACCTGGTCGGTGGTTACATATCGTGTAGGCTGAATAATTTCCTGCAGCAATTCCTCAGGAGCAATTTGTTTTGGCTCATCATCTGTGGTTAAAAACAAAGTGCCTACCGCCAACACAAGCATAAGTACGGTTAGTAAAATATAGTTTCTATTCATCGTTCTCAGTCGTTTAGAATTTATATTGCTTCATGTTTTTACGCACGCGTTTCTCGATAAACATTGTTCCCCAGAAAGCAGCCAGTGCCACCACTGTAAATATTACAGCGAATACCGGAGCAGGAATACCGGTCAGATCGGTAAGGGTAACGTTTCCGAGGTTTCCGCTTGTAAAGAAGTTTTCGAACAATGGAAATGCCAGCGAAAAACCAAAGATTCCCACGTAAAGCCCAATCGCAAAAAATACGGCATCGAGTTTACCAATGGCAATTCCGGTAAAGCTGGTTCCCGGGCAAAAACCGCCCAACACAAATCCAACTCCCATTATTACTCCACCAACGATCATTGGTCCTAAAAATGTTGGAAGAATAAATATTTGCGAAAGACTGATCCAGCCCACATAATCGAAATATAACAGACCAACCATTGCTACGATTAACGCGGTAAAAAATACGCGAAGCACAACAAAGTTATAGCCGTAAAATACGCCGGCCAGGTTTCTTGATGAAGAAAAACCCGATGCTTCGAGAATAAATCCAAATGCGACTCCGAGTAGAATTGCGATAACAAAATCCCATCCGCCGCCAATTACACCATTAGGAATTAAAGGTCCCATATCTTATTTCTTTTTAATATTCTATATTATTTACAGTCTCAGTATTCAGTTTACAGTCTCAGTATTTTCTGCCCTGCCTACTGCCAACTGCGACTGCGAACTTTTCACTAGATCCAAAATTTTCTAAAAAAGTAAGCCACCAGGTAGCCGGTACCAAAAATGGAAAACATTACAATTACACCGCCTAAGGCAAAAGTTGCAGTGCCACTTAATGCGGCTCCACTGGTACATCCGCGGCCAAACTGACTTCCCAAACCAAAAAGAGCTCCACCAATCAAGGCTAAAATGAGTCGTTTTTTATTGGAAATCTGAGGTCCTTTATCAATTCTGAATTTCTTCATTCTTCCGAAAACAATACCGGAAAGAATTCCACCCAATAAAAGTCCCAGCGATTCGAACACCAGCCAGGTATTCATTGGCGAATGACCGTCGCTAAGAAACTGACACATATATGCATTAGCTTCGGTAGCTTTTGGCGCAATAGTATTTGATGTTGTTACAACTGCACTTTTAACCGCCCCGCTGGCACCCAGTCCACGGCCTGTAATAAATACAGTTGCAAGAACCAATAGTCCGAGTAAAACACCTCCTAGATAAGGGTTGATGTATTTCGGTTCTTTTATATTTGTTTGTTCTGAACTCATATTAGTATAGTTTATTTTAATAGAGATAACGTGTAATTTGTCCGGCTTCAACCATAATAAAACGGAACATAAAACCACCAAATAAAATCATTACCGGAGGTAACCATTTTGGTACGTGCATTCCCCAAATTTCAAGGGTTTCGAACAAGGCCGGAAAGATCAATCCGATGGCCACAACAAACACCCAAAAACTTACGGTAAATTCTCCACCAAGGAATAAGTTAGCTGCTTCGATAGCTGTTTCCGAGCCAGCCAAAAATCCCATAAAAAGGTGAACGATCAGAAAGATTTCGATGATAATAAAAACAAGGTCGATCCTGCTTAATATTTTCCGTTCGTTGGCATCTTTACTCATCCAAATGATGGTTGCAAGCCCGGTTGAGAATCCCGAAACCAGGAACAGCGGCCCAAGTATGGAAGTATTCCATAACGGACGTGCATTAAATGCCGACAGCAAAATTCCGGTATAAACACCCAATATGATCGCATAGACCATCATAATCCACGCCAGGCTTACTCTGTGTTTTATTACAAAAGCCTCGAACTTTTCAAGGAAATCAAATTTCCAGTTCCAGCCCGGGATCAGTTCTTTCATGTAACTGGCCACCCATATAAACGATATCGGAGTAATGATCATCAGTGTCCAGGCTCCCCAACCCATTGGCGATTCCAATCGGATGGTGGTGTACAATTGCCAAAAGAAAAGTTTATGTTTTAAATCGAGAAACAGCGCAAATAAACCCAGTACCAATGCAATTGGAGCAATGATTGGCGCAATTTTTACCGTTGTCTTCATTTCATTTTCTTTTCCCCTGACCACATAATATCCGGCAAAAAACAATATTCCGGCAGCCAAACCACCTAAAAACAAATAGAGTGGAATTTGCCAGTGCCATATATTGAGGTATGGATCAATGTTCGGAATATTTCGTCCGCTTACAAATAATTCTTCTTTCATTCTATCAGGTTTTAAGCGTTAGGTTAGAAAATACAATTGTGGTTTTGTTCCGGCTTCAGGTGCCAGTACTTTCCATGAACGGTCTTTGATTGCCAACGAAACATCGCTGTTCGGATCGTCCAAATCGCCAAAATGCAAACACTTGGTAGGACACACATCAACACAAGCCGTATTTTGTCCTTTCTGAACGCGGTGCAAACAGAAGGTACATTTATCAACATAACCTTCAGGATGTGAGTAACGTGCATCGTAAGGGCACGACTGAATACAGGCGCCACAACCAATACATTTATGGTGAGTTACGGTTACAATTCCACCTTCTTCGATATGACTTGCCCCGGTTGGACAGCATCTCACACATGGAGAATTATCGCAGTGATTACAACGTTCCGAACGAAATTCAAGACTTAAGCTTGGGTAAGTTCCGTCAACGCGTTCAACAATCCAGTCGCGACAGTAACCATGTGGTACATTATTCTCAGTTTGACAGGCCACTACACAGTCGCCACACCCAACACATTTTTTTGTGTCGATCGCCATTGCATATCTCATGCTTTAACCTCCTTTCCTTCCAGTGCAGGATCTTCTGTTAAAAATGTTATAAAGTTTCCTCTCATTCCGGTACCACCCATAATCGGGTCAACTGCAACGTTGGTAATCATTTCGGTATCGGCGGCTCCTTTTCCAAAAGCCCTCGAGAGTTTTTTGTTTTTATGACCAAATCCGTGAACCATGTACACCGAATCCCATCGAATCCGTTCGGTTACACGAACTTTTACAGGAAATGATGTGATGGCATCGTCTTGGTTTTTCAGCCAAACTTCTTGTCCGTTTTTCAGTTCCCACAAGTCGGCAACTTTTGGATTTACCCAAACGCTGTTTTCGCTCATCAAGTCTGATAAATTCGGGTTATTTGATGTACGGCTAAAAGTGTGCATTGGCGCACGACCATAAATCAAACGGTAGAAATTCTGAGGCGGCTCAGGATGTTTTGTATAATTTGGAATCGGATCAAAACCGTGGTCGGCAAAATCAACCGAATAAAGTTCAATTTTTCCGGTGGTGGTATTGAAATCAAAGTTTTCGCCATCGCCCAAATAAAGCGGTCCGCTCTTTCTTGGGTACTTTTTAACCCCGATTTTCTTCATTTCTTCCAGCGAAGTACCCAGCTGTTTTAACTGCCAGTCGATTACTTCCGAATAATCATCGTAGTTAAAGTAGTCGTGCAATCCTAAACGTTCGCCAATTTGTTTGGCGATCCACCATCCCGGTTTCGAATCGTATTTTGGTTCGATGGCCGGCATACGCAATGCGATGTTTGGCTCGCGGTTAGCGGCAGAGCGAATTACATCGTAACGCTCCAGGTAGGTTGCCTCAGGGAAAACCACATCGGCATAACCCGTGATATCCATTGGCATAGTATCCATTACTGCAATAAATTCTACCGAATCAGCAGCCTCTTTGAATAACGGTTTATCCGGCATCGACAGCGGCAGGTTTGTTCCGGCCACCAACCATGCTTTAAGCTGATGTTTATAGTTGTATCTTGGAATAGATGCTTTTAAGGCCTCGGTTGTAATTCCCATTGTTGCCAGCGGGTATCGGTCTTCATTCCAGTCTTTCCATGTCCATTTTGGTTCAGGAAAATGTGGGTGTGGATAGGCAGGAACAGAAACGCCCTCTGGGAAATATAATCCACCGCGCTTTCCCCATGATCCTAATAAAGCTGTCAGAATTGCCATGGCGCGTCCGCGTTGTGTATCGTCGCCGTACCAAACAACGTGGCGTCCCGGGTGAATAATTACTGCAGGAGCTGCATCGGCCATAGCGCGTGCAGTTCTTCTGATTTCTTCCGGCTCAATTGTAGTGATGCCATACGCCCACTCCGGAGTCATATTTTTTACGTGGTCTTTTAAATAATCAAGACCAAACGTGTATTGCTCAACGTAATCTTTATCGTATAACCCTTCGTAAATCAGCACGTGAATCCATGCCATTAACAAAGCAATATCGGTTGACGGTTTGATTGGCAACCAGTGATTTGAATGTGCTGCTGCCGTTGAAAAACGCGGATCAACCGTAATAATGGTTGCGCCGTTATCAATGGCATCCGACATTTCCTGCACCTGCGAGTTGTGCATGTTTTCGCCCAGATGCGAACCAATTAAAACAAGACATTTGGTATCTCTGATATCGGTACATTCAGGCGAACCAACATATGCACCAAAAGTTGAGAAGTATGCCGATGAACGCGGTCCACGACAGTTGGCAAACGCCGGCTCAGCATTACTTTCCGAACCGTAAGCACGCAACAAATGATGAAAATGACCACCAGGAGTTCCGTGGTTGAACAAACCAAAAGCTTCAGGACCGTGCTTTTCTTTCACTTCCTTCATCTTATCGGCAACTTTATCCAAGGCCTCTTCCCAGCTTGCTTCTCTGAAATATTGAGTACCATCTTTGCGCGTATCTCTTATCAGTGGTGTTTTTAAGCGGTCTTCGTCGTAAACCATACCAACACCTCCTGTTCCGCGAGGACACAAGCGACCGTTACAATGCGGATCGTTCTTGTTACCAACAACTTTTCGTATAGTTCCGCTTTTGTCAACATAAGCCCACGCAGCACATTTCCAAAAACATACTTCGCAATAAGTTGGATACGGAGTAAGATCCTCATCACTTACCGGACCTTCTGTCTTCGATTCGAAGAGCCCGAAACCTTTTGATCCAAAAGCTTTAAAACTTATGGCTGCAGCTCCGGCACCGGCAGTTGAAATTTTGATAAAATCCCGTCTTGTCTTCATTCGTCTAAATAGTTTATTTTAATGGTAACTCATGCAACATGTTGTCTACATGGTTATTTTCTTTCCAATTTTTTTTTTGACGTCGATCACGCTTCTCTTTCTCCTTAAAAACTGTTTTAAAAAAGAGCTGGAGAATAAGAGTTTAGCATCTTTTTAAAGTTATTCATATATAACTATCTATATTTTTAGATATCGGGCAAATATAAAAATGATTTTACATTTTGGTGGCTTATATGCTTAATTTGAAACCATTAAAAATAAGCACTTACGCTTAGAACCAATCAAATCACCACAGAACCTATAATGCTTACTTCTAAAGAATTAGAGCATAGCTCAACGAGCAAATAAAATTAATTATAATTTAGAACCGAACCAGAATTGCAAACAAGTTCTTTAACATATGTGCACACCTACTAAATCGTTGTTTTTTTGATTCATTTGGATATAAAGTTTGATTTAATAGTTTTCTGTGACTTAGCGCACTTCCTTTAGTTTTATTAAACAGAAAAATTTTCAATTTCCTAGTTTACTCAATTTATTACATTTGTCTCAAATAATACACGGATGAAAACCAAAAACCGAAGAGTATTTTTGAAAGTTGCGGCGGTAGGATTTGTTTCGTTTTTTGCACTCATTTGGAATAAATTAACGCTCCAGCATATTGCCAATTCCGGTACAGAAGTGGCTTCTGTGCCGCTGAACAAGAATAAGGAAGTGCAGTTTTTCGACAAATACATTATTGTTAATTCGGATAATAAAACAAAGGTTTTTTCATCGCACTGCAGCCACCTGGGCTGCAAAATTGACAAAATGGAAAGCGGGAAATTGGTTTGTCCGTGCCATGGTTCGGAATACGATCTGCAAGGACAGGTTATAAAAGGGCCGGCGTATAAAAACCTTACATTGCTCGATTCTTCGGTTTCCGACGATGGGAAATCACTAACTATAAAAGGATAAAATGGCAAAGAAGAATGATAAAACGACTTTTGGAACAGTGGCTGTAGCCCTGTTCTGGCTGGTTATTTTATCAGGTGTGTTGCTTGCCGTACCTTTTAATGTTGAGTCGCCTTACCTGAGTGTAAGCACAATGATCGTTACCAACCCGTGGGCGGCGCTCATCCGTAATTATCATTACTGGAGTTCGCAATTCTTCCTTATTTTCAGCCTTATTCACCTTTACGATCATTTTCATTACAAAGAAAATATTGGACTTAAAAAGGGACTGGCATTCCGTTTAAGTATTGGTGTGCTGATTATTTTTCTGGCCATGATCACCGGGTTTTTACTGAAAGGTGATTCCGACAGCGAGCAGGCTAGACAAATATTACAAACACTGGCCGAGCGTGTTCCGCTCATTGGCGAGTCGCTGGCTTTTTCGTTGCTTGGTCACCCGGAAAGTTACCAGCTAATTTATGTGCACCATATTGCCACGTTTACGGTCTTTATTGCGGTAATAATGATTGAGCACAGCCGAAGAAAATACTGGCCGCCCGTGTTGGATTTTGTTGTTTCGGCAATTGGAGTTTTGGCATTTAGTTACCTTTTCAGCGCACCGCTGCACGACAACCTAAATCCTGCTGTTAAAGGGCCGTGGTATTTTGTTGGCTTCCAGGAAATATTGCACTGGTTGAGCCACCCCGCGTGGTCGTTACTGCTATTTCTGGTTCTACTCGTTTTGCTTTACCTGGTTAATTCGGCCAAAGGAAAAATCGTATTTCTCAGCAAACGAAGTTTATTGGTTTTTACTGCTTTCTACCTGGTTTTAACAGTAATCGGATTATTTTTCCGTGGAGAGCGCTGGCAATGGAAAAACCCGTGGCAGGAAAATTACCGCTACGAAGTGCTGAATAATTTTAAATCGCCGATAGTAAAACTTACCCCCGAGTTTGATTTGGGGACAGCAATAGCTTCACCCGTTATTCAGGGACGAAAAGAAAGCTGTCTGGCCTGCCATTCGGAAACGCATGGCCTTACCGATTCGCATTCGCCTGAAGCCATTGGTTGTGTTTCGTGCCATGGAGGAAATCCGTTTGCAACCGGCAAAAATCAGTCGCATAATAATATGATCCTTATTCCGGGAAACCTGGCAACAGCGCCACAATCCTGCGGAACTACGCAGTGTCATCCGGAAATTGTTGAGCGCGTACCCACCGGTTTAATGGCAACGTTAAGCGGCATGATCAGTGTTGATCGTTTTGTTTTTAACGAGCAGGACAATCCGGATGAACTGGCCAATGTACATCATCTTGGTAACTCGGCTGCCGATGAACACCTTCGAAATTTATGCGTTCGCTGCCACCTTGGAAATCCAAAAACAGAATATGGCCCTGTTGACGAAAGCAGTCGTGGCGGAGGTTGCCTTGCCTGCCATCTGAATTACAGCCCCGAAGCAGAAATAGCACTTGCTATGGCAAAAGACACTATTGTTAATGCACATCCGTCAGTGAGTCTGGCCATTAGCAACAACCACTGTTTTGGATGCCACAGCCGCTCCGGCAGGATTTCGACCAGTTACGAAGGCTGGCATGAAACAACGCTTGAAGCCAGACAAATGCCCGACAACGACAACAACTACCGCCTGATTGAGAGAGAACGTGTATTTATAAAAAAGCAACAAGACGTGCACCACGAGTTGGGTATGGAATGTATCGATTGTCACCACTCCTACGAAGTAATGGGCGACGGAACACTTTATGCCCACCAAGAAGATCAGGCTGATGTGCAATGTATTGATTGCCATTTTGATGGCGATGCAAAAACGATAAAAGCTGAAAATCTTGACAATGAATCGGCAATTATTGCCGCTTTGCGTTTGGGTAATATTTCTGACAAAGAATTTCTGGTAACCGGCAAACGCAACCACGCGTTAGTAAATACTTTTATTGAGAACGACACTGCCTTTTTACAGACCAAAAACAGCAACGTCAAAATGGCGTTAACACGTCCGGCAGAAGTTTGCACACGCAGTAACGCACACTCTGATGTTGCGTGTTCAAGCTGTCACTCGTCGTGGGTACCAACTTGTATTGGCTGCCATAACGAATACGATCCGAACGAACCATCGTACAACATGGTTACCAATAAAGAACAAACCGGTGGTTGGGTAGAATTTTTTGGCGAGTACGAGGCAAAACTTCCGTCGCTTGGAATGCGGACCGAAGGCGAAAAATCAGAGGTAATTCCAGTTGCGCCGGGTATGATAATGACCATCGACAAAAGCACTTACACTGACGACACTGATAATTCCACTATTTTCCATCGTTTGTATGCGCCGGTTGCACCGCACACCACCACCAAAGAAGGGCGCGATTGCAAAAGCTGCCACAACAGCTCGCTAGCCCTTGGGTATGGCGAAGGGAAACTGGAATACGAAATTGCAGACGGAAAAGGTAAATGGAAATTCTCTCCGCTATACCAGCGCGATGTAAACGATGGTTTGCCTGCCGATGCGTGGATCGATTTTCTGCAAACCAGAACCGGGAAAGTAGCAACGCGCTCGAATGTTTCTCCGTTAAGTATTCAACAGCAACAAGCCATATTAACGGTTGGTGCCTGCCTCACTTGCCACGATGATAACTCGAGAATTATGCAAGCCACGCTTAACGATTTTGAGGGGCAGCTGGAAAAACGAAGTTCAGCATGTATTCTTCCGGATTGGAAATAAAAAAAGCGCCACCTGAAAACAGATGACGCTTAACTTCCTCGTATATTAACCTGAGTTCGATTTTAAATATTATATCTCAGAAATACAGAAATGTGCAAGATTTGAATTAAAAATATCGCAGGAATAGCGGGCTATTTCCAGATATTTTTGGTTTAAAGATTGTGCATTTCTGTATTTTCCTTCTGATTTCATTAATTTTTGCATAAATCGCTTCAAATTTTCTTGCATTATCACAATAGTCCTATAAAAATCTGAAGCGATTTCTCCTAAAAATAAATTGAAACTGAGATAAAATTTAAAGTCTAATTCAGGTTAGTAGATTAAGTAAAAATAATCTGGGTACCGTCCCCTCCAGACATAGCGTATAAGTCTCCAACTGTTATAATAGCTTTTACATGTTCACACAAGTCATCTTTCGTCAGTTTGAACATATCGGCTGCCATTTTACAGGCATAAATTTCGCCGCCGCCTGCGGTTATCATATCAAGAAATTCGTCAACCGGCGGAACATCTAATTCATCCATTTGCTTTTTCATCATTGATGATACCCCTGCTTCAACTCCCGGGATTGCCCCAAGCAAAGTAGGAAAAGACCAACCGTTTGGCATCCGCATTCCCGGATTACCAACTGTAGCCGTGTGCAACTTGTTCATCTGGTTTTTGGTAATGGCATCCAGTCCAAAAAATGTAAAAAACAACTTGGCCTCAATACCTTCCATGACTGCTCCATTTGCCATTATCAAACCAGCATACACATCTTCAATATTGGCTTTGGCTACAATGATCATCACCTTTTTTAAAGGCGTTTCTTTTACATCAGTCATATTCTTAAGTTTTTGGTTTTAAACGCAACTTGCCGGTTTCGCAATACCAGCATATTTTGAAGATAGTTTTAACGGACCGCCGGGAAACAATTGGTACAATCCCTTAATATCAACGATACCCGATTTTCCAACTTTTCTGATCGTGAGCGACGCTCCCGCCGCTTCCTGCTCACGTAAATAGCCCAACACTTCGTAGTGTTTGTCAGTCAATTCAATACCATCTTCTTTTGCCATTTCTGCAGCAACTTCCTTGCTCCAATCCGATTTGTTTACCAGGTAGCCTTCAGCGGTTACCTCAACAGTTTTTCCTGCGAAAGTTTTTTCTGCCATAATCTTATTTTTAATTGTTGTTTTTATTGGTTTCTGCAGCCATGTTCTTCATAAAAGTCACAAAGAATCCCAGCGCACGTTTCATTTCCGGTTGATTCATTTCGCGCATAACCTTAAAAATGGAATACTCCGGAACATGTTCCATTTCCATGCTTCCGTAAATTTTAAGTCCATTGTTCATCGCTTTCATCATTTCTGGTTGTGTTGCCGAGCGCACTGTCTCCATAATGGTAACAATGTTATCGGCCAGCTCTTTCACATCGTCCGGTTTGTAATGGGTAATAATATTATCGAAGATCTGTCCGGCCTCGGCAAAGAAATCGAAGTAGCCTTTTTGATCCAACTCATTTAGTTTTTTGGAGAAGTCGATGATCACCTCGTTTAGAATTGGTGAAGCATCTTTTATCAGATCATTGATACTTTCAAACATTTCCAGAAAGCGGTTCATGTTATCGATGTTACGCAGAATACGCAACATGAGCCCCTTCACTTCATCGATATCAAGATGCACCATTCGGTTATCGAGGTCTTCAACTGCCGTATCGTACATATCCTTCCCTACAATCGACAGGTCGGAAATCAAATCTTCCACCTCGTTGGTTTTAAGCCGCTGCTGGTTTACGTACTCCAGCAGCAAGTCAACCTTTTGATTCAGCTCCGATATTTGTACTTGTAATGATCTCTCTTCCATAATCAGGCTCCTTTTATTAGTTCACCTTCTTTTTCCCGGCCATTGTCATTAGCGGCTCCACCGGCAACTCTTTTCCTTTAAGCAGAATATGCCAGTAGATCCAGCGGAACATCACTTTACCATAGTGGTTGATTTTGGTATTTTCGAGCAAGCCAAACGGCCCGATGCCCGGTAGCGGGAATGTTCCCGGAAGTGGTTCTGTATCGTAATTGAAATCGATAAGTGCACCTTTGCCAAAACCTGTTTCGATGTAGCAGTTGGCATGACCATCGAATTTGGCATGCAACGGACGGCCTTCGATGGCACTCATCAGGTTCTCGAATAAAATATCAGCGGCAAAGTGAGCCACCGATCCGGCTTTGGATGTTGGAATATTTGAAGCATCGCCCAACACAAAAATGTTTTCGTGTGCCACCGACTGCAACGTATGTTTATCGGTTGGAACAAAGTTCAGATCGTCGCCCAAACCGCTTCGTTCAATCATTTCGTCGCCCATATTTACCGGCACCACGGTGAGCACATCAAAATCAATTTCTTTTTCGTCGTATGAAATAAGCTTCTTCTCGTCGTTATCTACCCGCTCGATATAAAAATCAGGAATTACTTCGATGTTTTTCTCGGCCAACAGCTCCGAAAGCATTTTGGTAGCAACGGGTTTGGTAAAAGCTCCCGGCATTGGCGTAACATAGGTTATCTCCACCTTATCGCGAATGCCCAGACCCGTAAAATAGGCATCGGCCAGAAACACAAACTCAAGCGGTGCAACCGGACATTTATATGGCAGTTCGGTAATCGCCATAACCAGTTTTCCACCTTCCCAGCCTTTAAGGAACTTTTGCAGTGCCAAAGCGCCGTTGATGGTATAAAAATCGAAGATCTCCTTGTACCACAACTTATCTTTCAAACCCGGAGTTTCATCCGGATTGGTTTTGGTACCGGTAGCCACAATCAGAAAATCGTAATTCAGCACTTTCCCGCCATCAAGATGTACTTTGCTGGCATCGCCCTCAATTCTGTCGATTGCCGAATAAATCATTGTCACCCCGGCCGGAATAAAATCAGCCTTTGGTTTTATCACATCTTCCTTCTGGTAAATACCAAAAGGAATAAATAAAAATCCGGGTTGGTAGTAATGTGTTTTAAACTGATCGACAATGGTGATTGCCCACTCGTCTCTGTCGAGTGCCTTCCGTAGCTTATTAGCCATCATTGTGCCCGCAGTTCCGGCTCCAAGAATTACTATCTTCTTCATTTTAAATCGTTCTATTGGTTATCAGCGATTTAAAGTTATCTGAGCACGAGTAAGATGCTGTAAAACCTGCTATGATAATTATCAGAGAGTAATAAATATCATAAAAAATTGATACATTGCGGGTTAATGAAACACGAGTAAACCGGGCTATGGGAAACACATCTTGTACTTGCGAATATTGTCAGTTAAAAAATATCTTTTTTGCTCATGTGAAAAGTGATGAACTCACCAATATCTGCGATTTAAAAGTGGAAAGAAGTTTCTCAAAAGGAGAGTCGATAATACAGGAAGGCGATCCGATAACCGAATTTGTGTACATGAAAAAAGGTTTGGTTAAACTGTCGAAAGCTACCATCGACGGTAAAGATCAAATTATCAGCTTCTCGAAACCTTTTGACTTTGTTAGCCTTTTGTCGGTATTTTCATCAACACAATACAAATACTCTGTTACTGCCATTGAGCAAACTACAGTTTGTATTTTGCAATTGGATGTGGTACGAAAATATGCCGAGGAAAATGCACTTTTCGCCATGGACATGATGTCGAATATTAGTCAGATGACCGATAAAATTATCCATGATAGCCTGGAAATTAAACGCAAACACTTAAAGGGACGCATTGCGCACGTGCTGCTTTATTTTTCCGATTACATTTATAAAAAGGACGAGTTTGAACTTCCCATATCAAGGCGCGAAATTGCCGAATATATCGGAATGACCACAGAAAATGTGATCCGTACCTTATCCGAATTCCGTAAAGATGAAATCATAAAAATTTTTGGAAAGGACATTCTTATTGCCGACAAAAAACGCCTGAAAAACATTTCAGAGTTTGGATGATTCCAAATCTTCCGGCCGGTTTAAATTGGTAAATAAGCGCTTGTTTTTGTTCAAGTATTCCTGTGCATCAACCCAGTTGGTATTTACAGTCTTCAGCAAATTGTGCATTCGGTAATCACCATTCTCAATCAACTCTTCCATTTTTGAGATACAACTTTTATTGTAAAGCGCAATAAGCGGTTCACCACCTTTTTCGGAAAACGGTACCACTGCATCAAAATCGCCGATATTTTCGATAAGAAACTGTAAAAAAGGCGCATCAACAAAAGCTGTATCAACGCTTAAAACCAGGTTCCAATCGGTATTCGATTGTTTTAAACCGGAATAAATCCCTCCAATCGGTCCGCAGTTTTTCACCTCATCGTTAATAACCGGATAATTAAACCCGGCGTGCAAATCACTGTTCGAGCTTATCAAAAGTTCTGTAGAAATCGGTTTACAAAGATTAATAGCACGTTCGAGCAAAGTTTTTCCTTCGAGCTCCAACAGTGCTTTGTCGGTGCCCATTCTTTTACTTTTCCCGCCGGCAAGAATTATTGTGGTTATTTGCATGTGTTAAATGTACAGAAATAAAAAAAGCTCCAGATAAAATCTGAAGCTTTTGTAGGGTGGATGATGGGATTTGAACCCACGACCTCCGGAACCACAATCCGGCGTTCTAACCAACTGAACTACAACCACCATTTTGTTTGCGGGTGCAAATATAAATATTTTATTCTTTCCACAACTCAAAATAAATTAAATTTTGAGTGGTATTTTTGTTTACGATTGTTTTCCAATCAAAAAAAATACATCCTGCATTTTGCAACCACTGCAAAATATTCCTGTCATTAAAATTGAAAGATGAACAGTTGAGACAAAAAGAGCACATACATAAAAAAATTATCGAAGCCTGTAAAAAAGGAGATAACCGGGCACGATACGAGCTATATGGATTGTACTCTAAAGCCATGTTCAATATTTGCTACCGAATGATGAATAACCGTGAGGAGGCCGAAGACATGTTGCAAGAAGCATTTACACAGGCATTTACCAAACTGGAGTCGTTCCGTTACGAATCGAATTTCGGGTCGTGGTTAAAACGCATCGTGGTAAACACCTGCATTAATGCCATTAACAAACGAAAAGTGGATCTCACCTATTGCGAAGAGATTTACGACTTCGACAGCGAAGCGGAAAACAACGATTACGAGCCGGAATATACAGTTGCAAATATTACACAGGCGATGGAACAATTACCCGAAGGCGGACGAATGATTTTTTCACTTTACCTGCTCGAGGGATACGATCATGGTGAAATTGCGCAAATACTGAAGATTAAAGAATCGACATCGAAAACCCAGTTTATGCGCGCCAAACGCCGTGTTGTTGAGTTATTAAAACAAACCCATGGAGATGCTATGGATAAAATATAAGCCATATGGAGAAGAATAGATTGGACGAATTTATAAAAGCAAACCGCGAGGAGTTCGATTTCAGAGCACCATCGCCGGAAGTGTGGGACAAAATTGAAGCTGCCACAAAAACAACAAAAGTTGTTCCGCTGCACCACTATTTTATGCGCGCTGCAGCTGTGGCGGTTATTCTAATCGCAACAGGAATTGTACTTTGGCAAAACAGCATGAACAGTCCTGTCCGACTGGCAGAGAATGCAGATCCTGAGCTGAAAGAGCTTATCGAAGCTGAAGCATTTTACTCGTCACAGGTGAACCAGAAACTGAAAGAAATACAAAAATGTTACTATACTTTTCCGGAACTGAAACACGAAATCGAAACCGATTTGAACGAACTGGAAGGTATGTACAAGCTGCTTAAAAACGATTTGGAGGAAAATATTTCGAATAAAAGCGTAATCGAGGCAATGATTGAAAACAACCGCTACAGGTTGCAACTTTGCGACGATGTGCTGAACCAAATTAAATGTTAGACAAGGAGGAAAAATGATAAATACAAAATGGAAAATAGTTGCCGGGCTGTTGGTTTTACTTGCTCCGTTATTGGTAAATGCACAGTTTACCGACACCAAAGAAATCAGGAAATCGTATGCGATTACGCCCGAAACACAAATTGAAATCACCAATAAATACGGTAAAATAGATTTTAAGACCTGGGACAAAGATTCGGTGAAATTTCTGATCAACATTAGGGTTGAAGAAAAAAAACTGTCGAAACTGGAAGAGTCGATTGACGAGATAGATTTTGATATAACCAACAGCGAACACTACCTGATCGTACGCACGATAGTTGAAAAAAACCAAAGTACATTGGGCCGCGAGATCAAAAAGTTTAAGGAAACTTTGTTGAGTTCGGACGGAAATATTCAGGTGGATTATACGGTTTGGCTGCCCGACTCGAACCGCTTAAAAGTAGACAATAAATTTGGTGACATTTACATTGGCGATTACAAAGGCGAGGCGGATATCACACTGTCGAACGGAAACATGAAAGCCCACGATTTCAGCAACCTAAATCTTACGCTGAACTTTGCCGATGCCACCATCAATAAAATAGAAAAAGGGCGCCTGGATTGTAATTTCAGCGAACTGTATACGAAAGAAATGGGAACGATTCACCTGCAAAGCAAATCAACCGAGTTTGAGTTACAGGAGGTAGAAAGCCTGACGGCATCATCGCGCCGCGACAAATTCAGAATCCGCCAAATTGAGCTACTCGATGCACAAAGCAGTTTCACCACGTTCAGAATTACCAAACTCACCGACCGTGCTAAAATTCAAGCGGAATATGGCGATGTTGAAATTGAAGGAGCTGTAGCTGATTTTAGTGACGTGAATATCGAGTCGCGATCAACCGACATTAACCTGTATTTTAACAGCGAATCTGCATTTAGTTTCGACATTCAACACACAAAAGCAGATGTGAGTTTTGATACCGATTTTTCTATTGAGAAGGAAGACGTATTGGATGAAAAAGAGAATGAAATAAAAATTATTGGAAATTTTGGAGAGGCTCCGGAATCCACCGAAAAGCTTACTATCAGGGCGAATTCGGGCAATATAAATCTTCGTACTGCATACTAAATAAAATTTTTAGCACGCATTTTGCAACCTCTCCCAAAAACACCTGTCTTTTAAAAGCAGAAAGAAAACAATTATTAACCACACGGGAATTGTTTGCCAAAGCCATGAAAACAATTAAGCAAGCTTCCCGCCAGAAAACAATTTGTTATGAAAACTATTAAGCTATTCATTTATGGGCTTGCTATGATCTTTAGCGCCACCAGTTGCATCGACGAATTTACAGTTGAAGGAAACGGAATCCGCGGAACAGAAAGCCGAATTGTTACCGAATTTGAAAAAGTAAAATCATCGGGAGAATTTGAAGTTCACATCACCGAAGCGCAAAGCCACGATGTGGTAATTAGTGCCGATGAAAACCTGTTGCAGTACATTGAAACTTATGTTTCGGGCGAAACCTTGCACATTGATGTAAAAGGAATTCGGGATTTGAAAAGCCGCATGCCCATGGAAGTACTCATTTCAACTCCAACACTGAGAGGTATAAAACAGAGCGGATCGGGAATTATTACTACCGACTATTTTGTGAGCAACGAAATAGATGTTGTCCTTTCCGGCTCGGGGAGCATAATTACCGCTTTTGAAGCCGAAGAAGTTGATGCTTTGCTTTCGGGATCGGGAACGATTGAATTCTCGGGCTTTGCCGACGACGCAGATTTTGTTATCAGCGGATCGGGAACGATTGATGCCCATCAGCTCGATCTTTACAATTGTACCACTTCCACATCGGGCTCGGGCGATATGTATGTTACCGTTTCGCGCAACCTTCGCTCAAATATTTCGGGTAGCGGAAATGTATTTTATTACGGAAATCCGGGTGTTGAAACCCACATTTCGGGCTCGGGAAGTGTAATCAGCGAAAACTAAAAACAACTACCATGAAACGCTACCTCATTATCTTACTTTTTTGTGTGCCACTGGCCTTATCGGCTCAAACATTCGATAAAGCAGTGGGTATCCGCGGCGGACATTCATCGGGTTTCGAGTACCGCTTTTACACCGACGATGCCAATTCGTACAAATTCCTTTTGGCCACTCGCGACGATGGAATTCAGTTCCATGCTTTTAAAGAATTTCACGAGTACGACCTGTTTACCTTCTCGGAGCAATTATCGCTTTTTTACGGACTGGGAGCCCATTTTGGGTACGAGCAGTGGGACAAATACTATGTACAAAACAACACCAGTTGGTACGAAGAACGAACAGCGCTGCTGGCAGGTGTCGACGCCGTTGTAGGCCTTGAATACCTGTTCTACGAAGTACCGCTCTCCATCGGATTCGAGGCAAAACCTTATGTTGATGTGCTGGGCCGCGACTTCTTCGACCTGGAACTATTCGACTTTGCCTTTACCATAAAATATCATTTTTAAGCCAAAACAACTATTTAACACATTCAGAAAAATGAAGAAACTAACACTTTTAATGGCCATTTTACTGGCTGCCGGTTTTGCCTTTGCGCAAGACGATTATTACAACAACGAAGTTGAAACCATCTTTTCGAACCAGCGAAGCAACGGCGGTTACGGAGCATTTACGCTTGGCTACACCCAAATTGACGGACGCGATGCAATGGTGGCCGGAGCACGCGGTGCTTTTATTTTCGACCACTCGTTTGCCATTGGTATTGCCGGATACGGTTTTGTAAACGACCTGGAATATCATAACTACCAGGCAAATCCCGAAGACCGTTTCTTTTTAGCCGGAGGTTACGGCGGTGTATTTTTCGAACCTATTGTGGGAGGAACAAAACCGGTGCATGTTTCATTTCCAATTGTTGTGGGAATGGGTGGAATTTCGCTTGTTGAACACACCGGCTGGGAATGGGATCATTACCACGATTACCAGGAATACGACACTGACTTGTTTTTTGTTTTCGAACCGGGTGTAGAGTTGGAATTCAATCTCACCCGCTTTTTCCGCATTGCAACCTATGGAAGTTACCGACTTACTTCCGACATTAAACTGTACGATACCAATCCGGACGTGCTGCGGGGTTTTAATGTAGGAATGACATTTAAGTTTGGGAAGTTCTAAGACTTAACGCACTAAAAACAGATGAATTCCAGAGATTGCCGGCAAAATTTAAAGTCATTACAATTTGCTGCTGAAGTAAATTTACGAAATCGTCCTTCCGGACAGGAAATACTTTTTCCTATAGCTGAAAAACTATTGAAAAAAGCCACCGCTGACGATAAAAACCTAAAAATAAATTCCATTCACTAAAATCAAGAAACTCCTCCTTTTAGCCCTTCCTGCCTCAGGGCTAACGATCGTCAAACAGACTTGATTTTAATACGTTCTTTACATTTATTTTCTAAACGCTTTTTCTCGAAGGCGGACTTGAAGGCAAATCTTGTGCGGGCTCGTCAAAAATCCGTCAATCGGGCTAATCTGTCACATTGAAAAAACGCAAAGGTTTTTTTTGACAAGATTTTTGGTTCCTTTTGATCGAATGCAAAAGGAACTGCCCGTCTGGCATGAAGACGAAAGCCACAGGTAGAAATTTAACTACGTTTCTTTAATCTGAAACAACCTTTAGTTTCTATCTGAAAATGAACTGGATTCACAGAAAGTTATATGAGATAGGAGGAATGTATTTAATAAAAAAGCGGTTGCCCGATGAATTCGAGCAACCGCTTTTTTATTGTTGTAAACTTTCTTATTCGTAAAAGTCGACGTAATCCTGCGACTTCAGATAATCCATACTTTTTTTACAGCTTTCTATCGGTTCGAAATTGTAACGCTCAACTTCCACCACACCGTATTTTGCACCAGCTTTTTCGCGCTCAGCAAAAACCGAAGCAAAATCCATTTTACCACTTTCGCCCAGTTCTTTTTCGTCTTTTATGTGCCACAACTCAAAACGTCCGGGATATTTTTCGAAATAATCAACGGCGTTTTTGCCACCTTCGGCAATCCAGTATAAATCGAGTTGAAACATCACTTTTTCAGGATCGGTTAATTCCAACATCCAGTCGTAAAGCGGTTTGCCTTCATACTCAGTTGTAAATTCCTGATCGTGATTATGGTAGCCAAAACGAATACCGGCGGCATTACATTTTTCGCCAACAGCGTTAAAATACTCGCAATAGTCTTTTAAACCGTCGAGGCTTTGGTAAGCTATTTCTCCCATCCATGGTTGAACGATCCATTTTACGCCCGCAGCTTTATGCGCTGCAATACAAGTATCCCACCAGGCCATGGTTTCATCCCAGTTTTCTTCGGTTGGAACAGCTTGTCCGGTGTGTGCTCCCAGAAATTGCAAACCGTTGCTTTCGCACAGATTTTTAAACTCCACCGGATCGATGCCGTACATCAATCCATCGCCATAACCTGCAGTTTCAACAAACTTGTATCCGCTTTCGCCAACAGCTTTAATTGTTCCGGGAACATCTTTCGCCATATCGTCGCGAACCGAATAAAGTTGGAGTCCGATAAAAAGTTCCTTCTGAACTTCAGCACTTTTTTCTTCTGCTTTTTTCGGGGCCGAATTACAAGAGGTGAATCCCTGCATGAATAACACAGCAACAACCAGCATGGCAGCCATTTTCAAACTAATTCTTTTTGAAATCATTTTAATTGGTTTTAGGTATTTAAATTTATATTCGAAAAAATGAATAGACTACAAATATGTGGTTTTTCGCGCATTATTCCCATATTTGATTGCTATAATTCGCTGAACTATCGGATTCAATAAAAAGCATGAAAATTAAATTTACGGCAGCAAAAACTTAAACCAGTTCCAAATGTTGCCTAAGGATAAAACAATGTTTATTACATGAAAAATAAAGATCTTCTTGCCATTCTGTTTGCACTTGCGGCGGTTTTTTGCTGGAGCCTTTCGTTTGTTTGGTTCAAAATTGCTTTCCTTGCTTACAAACCCATTACCGTGGTTATTTTCAGGCTGGCAATTTCGTCGGCACTTATTATCCTCATGGCACTATCGCTAAAAAAGCTGCAGAAAGTAAAAAAGGAAGATTACAAGTTGTTCTTTTTTATGGCCTTTTTCGAGCCGTTTCTGTATTTCCTTGGCGAAAGTTACGGGCTGAAATATGTATCGTCGACCGTTGCTGCCGTAATTGTTGCTACCATACCGCTTTTTACGCCCATTGCAACCTGGATATTTTACAAAGAAAAGATCAGGGTTATGACTGTGGTCGGTATTATTTTTTCATTTGCCGGAGTTGGACTCGTTGTAACCAACGGGCAATTTGGGTTTGATGCTTCGCCCCTGGGTGTTGGCCTCGAATTTATGGCCGTTATCGCCTCCATCAGCTTTGCACTTATTCTAAAACAATTGGCCGACAAGTACAATACCTTGACTATTATTGCCTACCAGAATATAATCGGCACACTGCTGTTTTTGCCCATCTGGCTCACCATCGATTTTCAGGATTTTCTGAACACACCATTTCATGCACAGGCATTTAGAGCCATTGTTTTGCTGGCCATATTTTCATCTACTCTCGCCTTTGTGTTCTTCACAAAAGGCCTGCGTCAGCTTGGAGTTACGCGCGCCAATACCTTTGTAAATCTTGTACCGGTTTTTGTGGCAGTAATGGCCTATTTTATTCTGAAAGATGAATTGGGTTTCCATAAAATCGTCGGAATTATTGTGGTAGTAACGGGACTATTCCTGTCGCAGATTAAGAAAAGAGATACCAACGGTAACAAAAAAGCTGTTGAAATTCACCAGAAATAAACTCGAATTTTCACTCTACCCTTTTGTCTATCGACATTTTCCCTTTGTAAGGGAAAACAGCCTTGATTTGAAGCAAAGAAATATCCCAACGACAGGCTCCCCTTGTGAGGGGAGCTCCCGACAGGGTGAGGGGTAAAGAAAGTTTTTATTTAAATTGCAGCCAAAATGAATATCGATTTTAAAACACCGGAAGAATTAAAACTGCTTACTGACAAAAGCAGGCCGGAAACCAACGCCGTGCTGAAAAAGCTGAAAAAGAAAAAACCAAAGCGGCTTGATGATGTGGTGCATGCACTGCATTACGAAGCGTTTGATAATTTCGACTGTCTGGATTGCGCCAACTGCTGCAAAACTATCGGGCCACGACTCATTGTTAAAGACATTGAGCGTCTGGCCAAACACCTGAAAATGAAATTACCCGATTTTACGGAGCAATACATCAAAGTAGATGAAGACGGCGACTATGTTTTTAAGGAGCACCCCTGCCCTTTTCTGATGCCCGACAACTATTGTATGGTTTACGAAAGCCGCCCCAAAGCTTGCCGCGAATATCCACACACCGACCGTAAACGATTTTATCAGATTCTCGATCTGTCGCATAAAAACTGCGAAACCTGCCCGGTGGTGCTGGAAGTTTTTGAGGAATTAAAGAAGGAAAATTTCTAACTTTAAGGCATAACAACAAAAACCAACACATGGGATACAACGGCCTCGGAATGCAACGCTGGATTTCAACAATGAAACCCAGAAAGTATCTTGGGAAACGAAGCAAACCTGACGGTGGTGGAGGCTCTCCTTCAGCCGGCCCGGAAGTAGGCAATTATTACCACATAAAAAAACGGAATTTTTCTTTTTTGAAAAGCAAAATATACTCGGATAGTTACAAAAAGGAACTTCGATCGAAACTGGAAGAAGAAAGGAAGAACAGCAATCGGAAGATAATGCTGAGTATTGCAATTGGACTGGTAATAGTATTACTAATATTTGTATACTTTAACGACCACTTCGATTTATTTTGAAACCCCAACAACCAACTAAAATTACACTTTATGAAAAAACTACTTTTAAACGATGGAAACGAGCTACCAATTATTGGTTTCGGAACCTATAAATCAGAAGAACAAGAAGGAATTGAAGCAGTAAGTTTTGCTCTGCAAAATGGCTACCGTTTAATCGACACGGCTGCTTTTTATTTTAACGAAGAAGCCGTTGGCAAAGGAATTAAAGCCAGTGGCATTCCACGTGAAGAGATCATTGTAACCACCAAGTTATGGCGCGAGTGTTTGGGTTATGAATCCACAAAAACGGAACTGGAAAAATCACTAAAAAAGCTCGACCTGGATTACATCGATCTGTACCTGATACATTGGCCCGCAAATGCCCGCAACTACGATAACTGGCAAAAAACCAACGCCGACACCTGGCGCGCCATGGAAGAATTGCAGGCCGAAGGAAAGATAAAATCGATTGGCGTAAGCAATTTCTTTCAGGAGCATTTTGATGCTTTGTTCCAAACGGCCAATGTAAAACCGGCAGTAAACCAAATTGAGTTTCACCCTGGATACTGGCAACCGGAACTGACAGAATACTGCAAAAAACACAACATTGTTATTGAAGCCTGGTCGCCACTGGCGCGCGGGCGTGTATTCGATAACGAAACTTTGCAGCAAATTGCACAGAATCATAATCAATCCATCGCCAAAGTTTGCTTACGCTGGATTACGCAGCACGATGTAGTGGTTATCCCAAAATCAACCACCAACGAACGAATTCTGGACAATATGAACTTATTCGATTTTGAGCTTACAAAAGAAGAAATGAAGCTGATTGACAATCTACCCGAAATCGGGTTTAGTGGAGAGTTACCTAATATTTGGCCGGAGCGGTTGCCTCGTACTTAGTGTTTTACACTCCATATGTCAAGATCAATTACAGTATAAAAACAGCGAAAATCAGCACAACCAGCGTCATCAGTGTTCAAATCCTCTGATAATTTTCCCAATCTGTTTCCCCTATAATAATAATTAAATACCTTTGGCGTTTTAGAAAAAATGACGATCGCGCATGAAGCGAAAAATTTACCTTTTTATACTCTTTTGTTTTTCGATGTTGGCGGGAAAGGCCCAAATTGGAGGTGAGTACACTTACCAGTTTTTGGAGCTGACAAACTCGGCACGAATTGCCGCTTTGGGAGGAACTCAAATTGCAATTCTCGATTCGGAAGACCTCAACCTGCCCTACGCTAATCCGGCTCTGCTCCACGAAGATATGGACAACCGCGTATTAGTGAATTACGTAAATTACCTAGCCGATGTCAATTATGGTTATGCCTCGTACGCTAAAACATATGAAGGAATTGGGAATTTTGCCGTGGGTATGCACTACATTAATTACGGGCAGTTTGATGAAGCTACGGAAGGAGGCGAACTTACCGGTGCTACTTTTAAAGCCGCTGAATACGCCTTGAACCTCATTTATTCGAACAGTTACAAACGACTGAAGTACGGGATCAACCTGAAACCAATTTTATCGTCGTTCGAAACCTACCAATCGTTTGGAATTGCTGCCGATTTGGGTGCCAGCTTTGCCAGCAAGGATGAATATACAAACGTAGCTCTGGTGGTGCGCAACTTCGGAACACAAATTTCTACGTACTACGACGGAGCTGATCGCGAACGTATTCCGCTGAACATTCAGGCAGGAATCAGCAAGCGGTTACAACATGCCCCGCTTATTTTCTCGGCTACTTTGCAGCACCTTAACCACTGGGATTTGGCATCGGGAGATGAAGAAGAGGAGTTTAACGGCGAAACCATTCACCAGCGCGAAGAAGGATTTGCCAAACAAACCATGCGCCACCTGGTGTTGGGAGCTGAAATTCTTCCTTCGGAAAATTTCACATTGCGTGTGGGATATAACTATCAACGACGACAGGAATTAAAATTCGACAACAAAGCTTCAACAGTTGGATTTTCGGCAGGATTCGGATTAAAAATCAAACGTTTCCATTTTGATTATGCCATTTCCCGTTTCCATTTGGCAGGCTCGTCTAACCTGTTTTCAGTATCGGTTAATTTGAATAACAATTTCTAATTGAAATAATCTACCATTTCTAAAACAGCCTCCCATTTTTTAAAATCGATTATAGTTCGATCCATCAACCAATCGTCTTTCCAGACAGGAAATCCTTTTTCCTATAGCTGAAATGAGCTTGCGAATTACATGTGATGCCAACCTTGAACAATCCTAATCACATGAAAAAGGATTCAAAAAAGCCACCGCTGACGATAAAAAGCCAAAAAATAAATTCCTTTCACTAAAATCAAGAAACTCCTCCTTTTAGCCCTTCGTTCCTTCGGTCTAACGAGCGTCGAACAAACTTGATTTCTTGACGTTCTCTCCATTGATTTTCTTAACGCTTTTTCCCGAAGGCGGCCTTGAAGGCAAATCTCGTGCGGGCTCGTCAAAAATCCGTCAATCGGGCTAATTAGCCAAATTGAAAAAACGCAAAGGTTATTTTTTGACAAGATTTTTGGTTCCTTTTGATCGAATGCAAAAGGAACTGCCCGTCCGGCATGAGGACAAAAGCTACAATATTGATTTACAGTCAACCCCAACAACAGACCAATTGCATATTTGCAAACAATAAAAACATGCATTTCTCAATGAATTTTAATTCTCCAGAATTTATTTAGAAACACCTAAATCAGACAATTGAATCTTAATTAAAATTTCCCCATCTTTGCTTCAAATTCCTAAAAGAAACATGAACGACAAAAAGATTATCATCGCCATCGATGGCCACTCGTCTTGCGGAAAAAGTACCATGGCCAAATCGCTTGCACAGCGGTTGGGTTACGTTTATATCGACACCGGTGCCATGTACCGTGTAGTTACGTTGGTCGCCCTGCGAAACGGCTGGATCGAAAATAAAATTCCCGACACACAAAAGGTTATCGACGGGTTAAAAGACATAAAAATCACCTTTAAATGGGACGAAAAAGCTGGCAAGAACACCACTTTTCTGAATGGCGAAAATGTGGAAGATGAGATCCGTCAGTTGAAAGTTTCGGAGAATGTAAGCCCAATTAGTACCATTGCCGAGGTGCGCCACGAAATGGTGCGCCAGCAGCGCGAAAATGGCAAAAACAAAGGCATTGTGATGGATGGCCGCGATATTGGCACAGTGGTTTTCCCCCATGCCGAGCTAAAAATATTTATGACCGCCTCGCCCGAAATTCGTGCGCAGCGCCGCTACCTCGAACTCACAGAAAAAGGAGACAAAGTAAACTTCGAGGAGATTTTAGCCAATGTTGAGGGGCGCGATAAAATCGATTCTACTCGCGCTGTAGGTCCCTTAAAACAAGCCGATGACGCACTTATTCTTGATAATAGTGAGCTAACGCGCGAACAACAATTGGACTGGGCCGTTAACAAGGTAAAAGAAATTACTGAAGGAAAATGATTGTTGAGATAGATAGAAGATCGGGATTTTGTTTTGGCGTGATCAACGCAATCAAAGCAGCGGAGGATGAGTTGAAGGATACGAACCAACTGTATTGTTTGGGCGATATCGTTCACAACGGGATGGAAGTGGAGCGTCTTGAAAAAATGGGATTGAAGTCGATTTCGAAAGAGGAGTTTTTCACCCTCAGCAATTGTAAAGTTTTAATCCGCGCGCATGGCGAGCCGCCGGAAACCTACGAATATGCCAAAGCCAACAATGTAGAATTAATCGATGCGACCTGCCCAGTGGTGTTAACACTGCAGGAGAAAGTAAAAAGTTCGTATTCCAAACATTCGCAAATCGAAGGTCAGGTGGTTATTTACGGCAAAAAAGGACACGCCGAAATTGAAGGTTTGAACGGGCAAACCAAACACAACGCAATCATTATCGAAAGCATTGCCGACGTGGATAAGATCGACAAAAGTCGTCCGGTTTCGCTGTATTCGCAAACTACCAAACGAATTGAGGACTTCCATGAAATTGCTCAAAAAGTAAAAGAAACTACCGAGCCGGGAGTTCCGGTTGAAATAAAAGACACCATTTGCCGGCAGGTATCGAACCGCGTTCCAAACCTGAAAAAATTCGCCGAGCGTTTTGATATGATCCTGTTTGTTGCCGGCCGAAAAAGCTCCAACGGACAATACCTTTACACGATTTGCAAAGAAGTAAATGACGATTCGTATTTCATCTCAAATCTCGACGAAATTAAACAGGAATGGTTTGACGGCATTAAGTCGGTGGGTATTTGCGGAGCTACTTCAACACCCAACTGGCTGATGGAAGATGTGGAAAAATGGATCCACACCAACTTCGATTAAGCTTATTCCATAAATTCACGTACTTTTAGGCAAATATTTTTTATGCCTGAACTTTTTGCACAAGTCATATTACCACTGTCGTTGCACGATAGTTTTACCTACAAAGTACCTGCATCGCTGGAGAACGAAATTGCTCCGGGGAAACGGGTAATTGTGCAGTTTGGCAAAAAGAAGTTGTACGCAGCTCTGGTCATCTCGCTTTCGGATAAAAAACCGGATGATTTTGAGATTAAGGAAGTTCAGGAAATCCTTGATGAACACCCGATAATTTTTCCGGTAAATTTTAAGTTGTGGCAATGGTTGGCGCAGTATTATTGCTGCACGCTGGGCGACGTATTTCGGGCAGCGCTGCCAACCGGATTAAAGCTTGAAAGCAAATCGAAACTTTTCTTAACCGGTGTTGACGAACCGGTAAATCTGAGTCCAAAAGAAGAATTGATCATCCGGCAATTGCAGGAAGATGTTTCGCAACTTTCGGATATAGAGCACAAACTAGGAACCGAATTTTCGTACCAGGCACTGCGCTCGTTGATGGATAAAAAAGTGGTTTACGCCGAAGAAAAGATCAGCAGCAAATACAAACCAAAAACCGAGTCTTTTATAAAACTGCACAGCAGCATTTCTTCCGAAAAAGTGCTTCAGGAAAAGGCCGATTCGTTGAAGCGTGCCAAAAAGCAACAGGAACTGCTTTTTCATTTTTGTACGGTTACCAACGCTTTTTCCGACGAGCAGATTAATCAAATACCCAAAAAAGAATTGCTTGCCGGAACCGCTTTTTCGCCAAATCTTGTGAAGGAGTTAGCAAAAAAGAAAATACTGGCAGAACACCAGAAACAAGTCTCGCGGCTGGAGGAAGAAAAAATCGAACAGGTAAGTATTAATTTGCTGAACAAACACCAGGCAAAAGCTTACGAAGAAATAAAAACCACTTTCGAAACGCAGCAGGTTACGCTGATTCACGGAATTACGGCCAGTGGCAAAACGGAGATTTACATTCATCTTATTGATGAGATCATTAAAACCGGAAGACAGGCCTTGTATCTCGTTCCGGAAATTGCACTCACCACACAAATTGTAAAACGACTGAAAAATGTTTTCGGCAACAAAGTGGGCATTTACCACTCGAAACTAAACAGCCAGGAGCGTGTTGAAATTTGGGAGAAAGTGATGCAGTTCAACGATAATCCGAAAGAAGGTTACCAGTTAGTTTTAGGTGCACGTTCGGCCGTATTTTTACCTTTCTCGAAACTTGGAATTGTGATTGTTGACGAGGAACATGAAAATTCATTCAAACAATTCGATCCGGCACCGCGCTACAATGCCCGCGACATGGCCGTGGTTTTGGGCTATCAGAACGATGCAAAAGTTTTGTTAGGCTCAGCAACGCCCTCATTCGAATCGTATTACAACGCACTAAAAAACAAATACGGACTGGTAAATCTGATGAAGCGCCACTCGGAAATGGAACTTCCTGAGATTCTGGTTGCCGATATAAAACGCGCGTATAAACGCAAACAAATGCGTTCCTTTTTAACGCCCGAACTTTTTGAAATGATGGAAACGGCACTGGAGAAAAACGAACAGATCATCCTGTTTCAAAACCGGCGTGGTTATTCGCCTTACGTTGAATGTTTCTCCTGCGGCGATATTCCTAAATGCCGCAATTGCGACGTAAGTCTCACCTATCACAAATACAAACGACGGCTGAGTTGCCACTATTGCGGTTTTAGCTACCAGCTGCCTGATAAATGCGATAATTGCGGTTCGCCCGAGTTAAAAACACGGGGTTACGGAACCGAAAAAATTGAGGATGAGTTGAAATCGCTGTTCCGAAATGCACGAATTGCGCGCATGGATTTGGACACCACGCAATCGAAAAACGCCTTTGCCAAAATCGTTAAAAATCTCGAGGAACGAAAAACAAATATACTGATCGGGACACAAATGGTAACCAAAGGACTGGACTTTGAACACGTAAGTGTTGTGGGAATTTTAAATGCCGACAACCTGATCAATTTCCCAGATTTTCGTGCTCACGAACGCGCTTATCAGCTTATTTCGCAAGTGGCAGGCCGCGCCGGGCGAAAACACAAACAGGGAAAAGTGGTTATTCAAACTTCGCAACCCGATCACCCGCTAATTGAATTGATTCGTGAGCAAAACTACCAGGCTACGTTAAAAGAGCAGTTTGAAGAACGTCAGCTCTTTAAATACCCGCCCTTTTACCGACTGGTGAAAATTGTGGTAAAACATAAAAATGTTCAAACCGTTGATCGCGCTGCCAACCAGCTGGCTCAACAACTGCGGAAACATAAACAGTTGATTGTTATGGGACCGGAATATCCGTTAATCAGCCGCATTCAATTGTGGCACCACAAAGAGATATGGATAAAGATCGATCGCAAACTCAACCTCGACCTGGTTAAAAAAGAAATCACCGCTGCAGTTAAAGCAGTTAGGCATCTTCCTTCAAACAGCAGTTGCGTTTTTAATATCGATGTCGATCCGGCCTAGTAATCGAATAACCACACAGAATCAACAATCAATACCCAAAGGATTCACTACTTTGGAAATTATAAATTGAATATTGGATCTTCAACATTTTAAAAGCCAATCGCAAAAAATATCCAATATCTAGGATTTAATGTCTATTATCTAACATCCAACTCAACCATAAAATATTTTGGTTCGTTTTACTTACAATGATATCTAAAAACATAATAACTTTTGCGTTTTGGCATTTTTCTACCACTGTTTTTTTCTTAGTTTTGTGGCCTTAACATCGTTTTGTGAACAAAGCAGAAGTAAACGAAATATTCGACCGATTTTCAAAAATGCGTGCCATAGTAATTGGCGACGCGATGGTTGACACCTACCTTTGGGGAAAAGTAGATCGCTTATCACCCGAGGCTCCTGTACCTATTGTATCCGTAACAACCCGTGAAAACCGTTTAGGTGGTGCGGCAAATGTATCGCGAAATATTCAGGCGCTGGGAGCTACTCCAATTCTTTTTGCAGTTGTTGGTAACGACGATAACGGGAAAGAATTTCAAAATCTTCTGGAAAAACGAAACGTTTCTGCCGAGGGAATTTTTGTCGATCCTACACGAAACACAACCGTTAAAAACCGGATTATCAGTTCGGGAAAACAAATTGTTCGGGTTGACGAAGAATCAATCGATTACATTTCGGAAGAGATGGAAAACAAATTGATCAACGCCATCAAAAAGGAGATCGAAATCAATCCGGTTGATGTGATCGTTTTTGTTGATTACGACAAAGGTGTGGTTACGCCGAATTTGTTTAAAACCATTAACGCACTGGCACAGGAAAAAGGTATTCCAACAGCTGTTGATCCCAAAAAACGCAACTTCAGAAACTATAAAAATGTATCGCTCTTTAAACCCAATTTTAAAGAGTTTGTCGACGGCACCGGATTGCCACTTAAAAAAGGCGATTTGGAAGGCCTGAAAGAAGCGGCTGAAACCTTTAAAAAGGAGATGCAGTTAAAACTGATTTTTATTACACTTTCTGAACTAGGAGTTTTTATCAGCAACGGTGTAAAAGAGCAATATTATCCGGTTGCAATTCGCGACATTGCTGACGTTTCGGGAGCCGGCGATACGGTAATCGGAGTAGCCAGTTTAGCAATGGCAGCAGGACTTCCACCAAAAACTATGGCATTAATGTCGAACCTGGCAGGCGGATTGGTTTGCGAGAAAGTTGGTGTTGTTCCGGTGGATCAAACACAGCTTAAAAAAGAGATGAAATCTCAAAAAATTTAAGCGCTTTTCTGTTCAAATCCAAGCGCTTACCAAATTATCCCCCTGCCCGCCCCTAAAATTTCACTTTGGTTATCTGTAAATTGTTAACTTTGAAACCGCTCAAGAATAAAAAAGACGCTATAAATGGGAAAAATAATTTCGTTAGCAAACCAGAAGGGAGGAGTTGGTAAAACAACCACAACAATTAATCTGGCTGCAAGTCTGGCAGTACTTGAACAAAAAGTCCTGATTATTGATGCCGATCCGCAGGCAAATGCCACATCGGGATTGGGATTCGACCTGAGAAATGTGCAATCAAGCATTTACGAATGTATTGTAAATGAGGTGGAAGCCGAAAAAGCGGTTTTACACACCGGCATCGACAATCTCGATTTGATTCCTTCGCACATTGACTTGGTGGGTGCTGAAATTGAAATGCTAAACCTGCCTAATCGCGAGAAAGTGCTAAAATCGGCATTGGAAACCATAAAAGACAAATACGATTTTATTTTTATCGATTGCTCACCATCATTGGGATTAATTACCGTAAATGCCCTGACTGCGTCTGATTCTGTAATTATTCCTGTTCAGTGCGAATATTTTGCATTGGAAGGACTTGGAAAACTGCTGAATACGATCAAGATCATTCAAAACCGGTTGAACCCGGAATTGAGTATCGAAGGATTCCTGTTAACCATGTACGACGGTCGTTTGAACCTGTCGAACCAGGTTTTGGAGGAAGTAAAACACCACTTCCAGGAAATGGTATTCGACACTGTAATTCAGCGTAACGTAAAATTAAGTGAAGCACCAAGTTACGGAAAGCCGGTGGTACTTTACGATGCAAGCTCGAAAGGAGCAATTAACCACATGAACCTGGCGCGCGAAATTTTACAGCGCAATGCCATGACTAAAATGTCGAAAGACAATGTTGTTATAAATTAAACATTCTTAAGTAAGTATGATGGCAAAAAGGAATGCACTTGGAAGAGGATTAGGCGCACTTATCGACGATGCTGAAAAAATGCAGCAAGGCGCCGGACTGGATGAAATTGAATTAAGCAAGATAGAAGCAAATCCTTTTCAACCCCGATCGAAATTTGATGAAGAGGCACTGGCAGAACTTTCGGCTTCCATCAAAGAAATCGGGTTGATACAGCCCATTACCTTACGAAAAGTTGGCGACGACAAATACCAGATCATTGCCGGAGAACGCCGTTTTAGGGCATCGCAACTGGCAGGACTGAATAAAATACCGGCTTATGTGCGCAAAGCCAAAGACGATGGAATGTTGGAAATGGCGCTGGTTGAAAACATTCAGCGCGAAGACCTCGATTCTATCGAAATTGCACTAAGCTACCAACGCCTGATGGACGAGTTGGAATACACCCAGGAAGAACTAAGCGGACGTGTGGGTAAAAAACGCTCCACTATTGCCAACTACCTGCGTTTATTAAAACTTCCGGCCATTGTACAAAAAGGATTGATCGACAAAGAAATATCGATGGGTCATGCGCGTGCCATCATTAATATCGATGATGCCGATACGCAGATCATGATCTTCGAGCAGATTATAAAACACGGGCTTTCCGTTCGCAAAGTTGAAGAAGTTGTTCGCGATTTAAATTCAAGCGAAGAGAAAACTGGCGACACGAAAAAACCCAAGTTCCCAAAAGAGTTTAAGATTATTAAAACGCAGCTCGATAAAATTTTCAGCCGACGTATCGATTTCTCGATGAACGAGAAAGGAAAAGGAAAGATTACCATTCCGTTTAAGTCGGAAGCCGACCTGGAAAGAATTGTTAAAATAATTGAAAATCAAAAATAAACCTTAAGGATCACACAATTACTAAGGGTATTTTCTATTTTTGCGCAAAATTATTAGTGTGATTAAACGCGGTTTTTTTTCAAAAATATTGCTTCTTAGCCTGCCATTGTTTTTCAGTATTAACTTGCTGGGGCAAACCACTGCGCAGGATTCTGCTTTTATTGCACAGGCAAATGAAGTACCAACAAAGGTTGAACATTCGCCTAAAAAAGCAACCCTCTATTCTACATTTTTACCGGGACTTGGACAGGCGTACAACAAAAAATACTGGAAAATTCCGTTAATTTATGCAGGTTTCGGAACCATAGGTTATTTTATTCACTGGAACAACGACAACTACACAATTATGCGTCAGGCATACGCAGATTTAACTGATGGAGACGGACCATACGGACCAGACGATCCAACAAATTCGTATATGGATTTGGAGGCTGCGCAGTATTACGACTTAAATAACCCTACTCATTACAACAATTTTAAATCCGGGCTCGACAAACAACAAAGTTACTACCGGCGTAATCGCGACTTGCTAATTATCAGTATCATTGGATTTTACGGACTGAACATCATCGATGCAAGCGTTGACGCACACTTGTACGATTTTGATATCAGCGAAGACCTGACTTTTAACTGGCAGCCTACAATGCAATACCAGAATTTTCAATACGTTTATGGTGTAAGTTGCACTTTTACTTTTTAAGATGAGATATTTTACGATTTATATATTTTCGATTTTATTTTTTACGAATGCACTTGCGCAGGAAGTTGACACGGCGCTAACATTAGATGACTTAAAACTGCAGACAGACACTGTTGGTTTTAACGAATTAGATGTTGACGATATGCTGAATCCTGTCCTTTCAGACCAGATGGACAGCATGATGAGCTCGTGGGATATTCAGAACCGCTTTAATTTCGATCGTTCGGAAGTAACAACACTCGATTTCCCTAAAAACCTGCCCGATTCAGTCTACATCAACCGCTTAAAAGACATTGAACAGGTTGTTGATCTGTCGTACAATAAAGTGGTGAAAAACTACATAAAAATGTACTCCGAAAAGCGTCGTGACCTCGTTGAGGTGATGCTTGGCTTATCGGCCTACTACTTCCCTATTTTTGAGGAAACGCTGGATAAATACGACATGCCGCTGGAGATAAAATACCTGGCCATTATTGAATCGGCATTAAATCCAACGGCGCGTTCGAGAGTTGGCGCAAACGGTTTGTGGCAATTTATGTACGGCACTGCCCGCAACATGAAACTGGAGATTACTTCGTTTGTCGACGAGCGCCGCGACCCGATAAAAGCAACCGATGCTGCTGCCCGCTATCTTACAAAATTGCACGACATTTATGGCGACTGGCATTTAGCCATTGCAGCCTACAACTGTGGCCCCGGAAATGTAAACCGTGCCATCCGCCGCTCGGGAGGCAAAAGAAATTACTGGGAAATCTACTACCGCCTGCCACGCGAAACCAGAGGTTACGTGCCGGCATTTATTGCGGCAACTTACACCTTCGAATATTACAAGGAACACAATCTCGTTCCGCGTTACCCGGAGATCGAGCTATCGGTTGATACCATAATGGTGAACGACTACCTGCACTTCGATCAGGTTAGCGCAAAACTGCATATCGAAAAGGAACAACTACGTGCACTCAATCCAATGTATCGCCGCGATGTTATTCCGGCTAAAGCAAGCAAACCATATCCGCTGGTTTTACCGAATGATGTGATCCTGGATTTTGTTGATCTTGACACCGCAATTTTTGCTTACGAGCGCAATAAATACTTCCCCAACAATACTTTAATGGATCCAACAACCAGCAACAGCAGCTATTTTACGCCTGTTGATATAAAAGGAAAAGCAAAGGTTGTTTACACCGTTAAAGCAGGCGATAACGTTGGTTTTATATCGTCGTGGTTTCATGTGCGCGCATCCGATTTACGGTACTGGAACAACATCAGTCGAGATATGATTCGTGTGGGCCAGAAACTGGCTATTTACGTTCCTGAAAAAGACAAGGAAAAGTATGAGAAAGTTACTTCTATGAGTTTTGCTCAGAAACAGGCATCGATCGGAAAAACGTCTACAACAACGACAACGCGCGAAACAAAACCACTTGATCCGAACTACGAGTATTACACGGTGCGAAAAGGCGATACCTTGTGGGACATTGCTCAAAAATATGCAGGAATTTCGGCCGATGAGATAATGCGACTAAATCAGCTGAAAAACGATCGCGGATTGTATATAGGGCAGAAATTAAAGATCAAACGCAAAGGGTAATTCCAAATCGGCGAATATCCCAAAAATCCGTGTCATCAGCGTTCTATTTTTCTCCGCATACGTTTTGGCCCGTACCACAACCAAAATCCGGTTACACTGAATAACAACAGCGCCAAACCTGTAATGCTGGAATAAAAAAGTTTCAGTCCTCCATCAGTCCGAAACCAGTGATCGAGCACCGAACCATCGTGTATATTTTCGACTAAATCCGACCAGCGGCGTTCAATTTGCAGAACCGCTCCGGTGGCACCATCTAACTGAACACCCCAATAACCTTCTTCAAACACAAATTTTACCATCCCCTTGTTTTGTCGGACATCTATTTTATCCAGTTCAGGCACGCCTTCAGCCGAAATAGAATCGCGGAAAACCTGAAGGGCAATTGTATGCAAACTGTCGATGGGCAGCCATTCGCTCAACTCGGTTGAAGTTCCCTTTTGCGACTTGGCCAAAATAAGACCACCACTGTTCTTTTTCCACGTCAATAAAATTCCGGAAACGGATACAAACAGGAAAAATACAAATAATACAACACCTGTAATGCGGTGTATCTTTCTGAAATTCCGAATCAGTTTTGCTTGTTTTGCTCTGCTGGGATTTTGGCTCATGCGAATAAACAAATTGTTAGTTGGCCGTAAAACTCTTGGTTTTGCCGGCTATAATTTTGAGGCCAAAAATAATAGAATTCCCGTTACTTATTCCGAAGTGGAATTTGCACATTAAACGATTCGCCTTTTTTGGTCGGGTTAATATTGATAATGGAACAGGCTGCGTAAAGAACCTCCGGATTCCCTTCTTCGTCAATTAACAATTGCGGACGCTCCAAACGATCTACTTTTATGGTATCGCCCAATTGTAGCACCACTTGCTTTTTCATAAAAAACGGATCGGCAGGTTTTGTCCATTTTATTCCGTCGGTTGATTCAAGAATTGCCAAACCCGGATCTGCACCGGTAATTTTGCCCGAAAAATCCTTGAATACGGCATAAAATTTCTGTTGCGTTTTGTGATACCAAACATACGGATCTTCGGCCGATGCAATTTTCCCGTCCTCTGTCCTGAAATCAAAAATAATATCATCAAGCGGTGTAAATGGTCCTGTTGGCGAATCAGACAGAGCAACACCGTGAACACCGCGCCAGTTTGGGTCGTAAAGGTTTCCTTTAAAATACAGCAGGTATTTCCCATCGTCCGGGCGATAAGTTACTGCAGGATTTACCACAATAATATTGTCGGGTTTTGGCTGCGTTCCTTCCGGCGACGGATTAACAATATTATCAGGCTTCACACGGGTTCGGGGCGCTAGCAAAGGCTCGTCGGGGCGGCTAAAATTTCCTTCCATCAGATCCTCGAAACTATCAAACTCGATAACCGCAATTTTTTGGTTTTGCTGAACACGGTTTCGTTTGCTCAGCTTTTCGCCGGGCGAACCTGCGGGCTGCACACCCGGATCTTTCGAGCCGATAAAATACAGGTAATATTTTCCGTTAAACTTTTTCAGATGCGGATTCGATACCATTTGAGCGTCCCAGGCAGTGCTGTCGCCTTCGAGAGCACGACCACGCAATACTATTTTTTTAAACTGAAAATCACGATCAGGATAATCCGAAATGGCATAAGCCAGTTTCGAGCCAAGTACCCAGCCATTGGTAAACGCCGGCAATGAATCGCCACATTCAAAAACATTGTATATCATGTGGTATTTTCCGTCGTCGCCTTTTAATACGCTGCCGCCCCAAACAAAACGGTCGGAATCGTTAAGCGCTGAAGGCCCGGAAAGAATATTTCCATTAACCACAGCATCAATTGGCAACGCCTCAACACTCAATTTTTCGGGGTTTTTATTGCCACACCCTGAAATGGTGAGGAGAATAATAAATCCGACAAAAACCTTAAATGTTCTGACAAGCATAAATTCTGGTTTTATTTCAATGAGAATTCGGCCGATACGGTAACTTTAATGTTTTTGGTTGGCGAACTGGTATTGTGCACACCATAACCGGCCACTTCAGTAGAATAAGGTTCTGTGATTTGAAAAACGCCACTACGTGCCGAAAGCAGCTTATCTACCTTTAAGTCGGTTGTAGATACAATCAGATCGGCGCGTTCGCGGGCATTTTGTGTTGCCGCACCAAGCAACTCCTTTTTAATTTCTTCCAGCTCAGTGCTAAAAAATTCCATTTGCGAATTATCGAAAGCCAGTCCTGCATTTACAAAAACCGCCGGGTCGATGGCGATTTCCTCAATCTTTTTTAAATCGTCAGAAAGAATATAAATACGTTGTGTGAGGTTGTAACCCGATTGCCCGCCATTTGAATACTCGCGGTTTACACTTATTGGAAACACTTTAAATTCGTCGGTAGAAATGCCTGTGCTCTCCCAAACTTTTTTGAATGTTCCGAGCTTTTTAGCCATCAGGCGGTAACCTTCTTCAGTACCCGACATGGAAACACGTTGCGAAAGACTCACAGTCCATTTCACCACGTTGCTTTCGAATTCGTGAGTAGCATAACCCACCACTTTTACTGTTTGCTGCTGTTGCCGCGATTGTTTGAAAAACACACCAAACAAACCAAAGGCCAGCACCATAAAAATGCCTAAAATTACTGCCGTTGAATTCTTCATACGCTTTCAGATTATTGCTGAAAATTAATCTTCTGCCCCAACGCTTTTACCTCCTGTTCCAGTTTATTGCGTTTTTTAATAGCTTTTGATAAAGCCAGCGCATCACGAACAGCTTCTTTATCGTAGGTTTCCAGAATAATATAGTAGTACTCGTTCCCCAGAAAAACAGCTTTCAGGTTGCGGTCAACATTATTGGCTATAAACTCAATAACGCCATTGTCTTTTCCGTTTCGGTACGATACTTTTTCCCACTTGGCTTCCATAAAATCGCTGCGATGGTTATCAACCGAACCAATCGGAATCTCTTCTGTTTTAGCATCATCGCCGCTGTCGTACACACGAAGTCCGGTGTGATTCAACCAGTTTTCGCCATGATAATTACTACTCAAATACAACTCGCCACGCTCATCTAAATGCACTTGAATGTACGAGCGATCCCACGCACGCTTAAATGTTTGGCGTTTATGCGTGTATTGTTCATAACGGTCGAATTCGGTTTTCTCTTTTACAAACGATTTTTCCAGTTCTGCAACCTGCACGTTTACCGAATCCAACTCTGCCTCTTTCCGTTGCATGACCTCAAAACGAACTTCCTGCAACAGATTTTTAGCGGCATTGGCCGAATACATGGCCTCCGGGTACAGTTTCGGAATACTGTCTAACTGACGAATCGCTTCAGCCGTATCGCTTTTAGCCAGCAGATTTTTCGCCAGATCGATCTTTACACGCGCCTTATCTTCATCCGACGGGCCACATGAAACAAAAATTATTAGCACTAAAAGCACCAAGTATTGAACAGAAATCTTCATTCGTATATAATTGTTTATTTTTGACAACTTTCCTTTTGCACAAAAGTAGTATTTTAAATAGTAACGAAGAAAAGCCGGTTTATTATCATGAACACCAATTCTGTACAGTTTTTTAATGCGAAAGACGACGAGAAATTTCCCGAAAGCAGCGCCATTATAATTGCGGCCTGGCACTTGTCGAATTCCGAGAATATTGGCAAAATAATTCGCTTGGCTCATAATCTTGGAGCTCAGGAAGTTTTGTTCGTTCGCGAATCGGAAAATCACCGTGAATCTAAAATTAAAAAGACCGCCGGATTTTCATACGACCAGATGAAGTGGCGCTTTATTTCAGAAAACGATTTTATTGAACTGCTGGGTGCCGATTTTCAGCTCACCATTGTGGAGACCTGCGACGGAGCCACAAATATTTACCGCGAAAAACTATCACCAAAAACCATACTCCTTGCGGGAAGCGAATCGCACGGACTCCCCGAAAACATTATTAAAATGGCCAATAAAAGTGTGTACATTCCCATGCCCGGCGGGTGTAAATCGTTAAATATTTCGAATGCATTATCAGTGGCTGCATTCGAGTGGTATCGCCAACAAACCTGCATTTAGCAACTAATTTTCAATACCTTACAAGCGTATTTATTTTACTAAATTGAATTAACCTCAACTTAAGGCTCAGAATTATAGATTTTTTCTATCTTTAAATCAAAAATCGACTTACGCCATGATTACCCTAACCCAATTAGAGTATATAGTTGCCGTTGACACCCATCGTCATTTTGGCAAAGCTGCTGAATCTTGTTTTATCACACAGCCAACGCTTTCCATGCAAATTAAAAAGCTGGAAGAAGACCTCGAGATCATTATTTTCGACAGGAGTAAACAACCGCTAATCCCAACCGATGTTGGTGTTCGGATTATTGAACAAGCGCGTGTGGTTTTAAAACAGGCCGAAGAGATAAACAACATTGTAAAAGACCATAAAAACCAGGTTTCAGGGATGTTGCGCATTGGGATTATTCCAACGCTTGCGCCGTACCTACTCCCAATTTTTGTTGGAAATTACAAAAAGAAATACCCGAATATTTTCATTAAGGTTGTGGAAGCAACCACCGAAAATATCATCAATCTTTTGCACAAAGACCTTATCGACGTGGGTATTCTGGTAACTCCACTTCATGAAGAAAAGATACTGGAGAAACCACTGTTTTACGAAGAAATGTTGATTTATGCCAACAGCGGACACAAACTGCACAAGCAAAAAGAAATTACGGTTGAAGACATTGCAACACCCGAAATTTGGCTGCTGAGCGACGGGCACTGTTTCCGCGACCAGGTGATTAACCTGTGTTCGTACCTGGGAACTACCGATAGCCA
>NZ_CAJXTC010000010.1 GCF_913060805.1 uncultured Draconibacterium sp. | reverse complement strand
CGACCTCCGGCGTGACAGGCCGGCATTCTAACCAACTGAACTACGCCACCGTTTTTTTAGAACTTTTACCTTTTTTCCGGGCTTGCTACCCTTTGCAAAGGTGATGCAAATATATACTTTCTTTTTTTACCTGCAATACAAAAAAATAATTTTTTGATTTTTTATTTATCCGCCTGAATATCAGAACAATACATGGAAATAAAATTCTATATTTTCACTAAATGATTCATATCTAGCTCCTTTTCGCCACTCCACCTATACGCTAAAAGTGATTTTGTGCCCGCAACACACGAATCAACGCAACAAACATTGTGTTTTATTATGTGCGGTCCGGCCCCTCTGCAGTAGTGTCCGAAGAAAACAATAGGAGCATCATCGGGGTAAGGAAAAGTCTCCGGTACAATTTCCGGCGGAATGGTATACGACGGCATCGTATATTTACTTTCAAACGAAGCTTCTTTAAATGTTTTTCCTTCCAGGTTATCCCACCAACGAATGCGGAAAGAACGCGGCGAAACACCTTTATTACTCATCACCCTCAGATCGGACGGTAATTTCAGGTTCACACCTTTTGTTAGCCGCCACACACTTTGGGCTTCCTCCGAACTTGATTTCTTATACACCTTACGAAACACGCGCTTTCTTATCCGGCCATCTTCGTACAGCGAGTCGGCAACTTTAATGACATCTTCGCACCAACAGGCGTGCACTACCCTTATTTCGCCTAAATCGAGATAAAGTGGTAAAGTGCGCATCCATCGCAATTGCTCATTCAGTTCTTTTGATCCTGACGAATACTCGTTGATGGTTTTAAAAAGCGACAAAAAGTATTTACTCGGTTTTGAAATAATTGATTTTCCCTGTTTGTCTTTCAGGTGATAAATAATAGCATTGAGTTCGTGATTACCCAGCACTGCGTAAGCGTGGCCGTTTTCAACCATCGCTTTAATCGTCCGGATTGTCTTTCTGATCTCAGGCCCGCGGTTGATAAAATCGCCCACAAAAATTGCTTTTCGGGTAGGATGCGAATAACTACCATTCGTTTTCCGGTAGCCCATCTCTAACAATAGCTTTTTTAGCTGGGCCGCATAACCATGAACATCGCCGATAATATCGTACATAGTAGTAATTAAGTGGTGCTAAAATAAAAAAAAGTGTATGCAACACCTTACATTTCCAAACTTCTTTTACCGAGACATAAAAAAAGCCATCCGTCAGCTGACGGATGGCTTTCCGGGATAATCCCGAATTGATATTTAAATCCTCAACAAGTGAGGTTTAATTCTCGTTAAAGTTTAACACTTTCGGCACGTTTAGTTACTTTACTACCAACTGTTGCATAGAAGAACAGGTAAGCCAATCCTAAGAATGGTACCCAGTACGAAGGCTGAAATCCGATACCGTCGGCAACAGCATTCTGTACCAATGGAAGCAATCCACCACCTACAACAAGTGTCATAAAGATACCTGAAGCAGCAGCAACATATTTACCCAAACCTTCAACAGCAAGGTTAAAGATACCACCCCACATAATTGAAGTACAAAGTCCTACTAAAACAAGGAACATGGCGTTAATCGGAACTTGTGCAAAAGCAAATGACATTGAACTGCCTTGAGCCTGGAATACCGGCATGCTTACAACAGTAGATGTAGGCAAAATAATTGCCAAAAGAACGAATATCATACCAACAAATGAAGCAACCGTCAACATCGTTTTACTCGATACTGTACTTCCAATAGATGCTCCAACCAAACGGCCAACAAGCATTAGCAACCAATAAGTTCCGGCTACGGAACCTGCGGTACCGGCGTCTATCGCAATAGATGCACTTGGATCAGTCAACCAGAAAATCAGCGTTCCCGGTACTCCTACTTCAACACCTACGTAAACAAAAATACCGATAGCACCAAAGATGAAGTGACGGAACTGCATAGCACCTGCCATCAAACTTTTGATTGATTCTGACGCTGCACTTACGTGAGGTTCAGGAATGTTAACTGCTAACAATACAAAGAAAGCTAAAGCAAAAATACCCAATGCAATGTACATCACCGGGAAAATATCGGTAATACGGGCATTAGCAACTTGCGATCCAATTAAAATACCTACAAAGGCAGGAGTAAAAGTAGCCATTACAGAGTTGAAAGAACCTCCAACCTGAATTAATTGGTTTCCTTTATTTCCCTCACCACCAAGGGTATTAAGCATTGGGTTTACAACGGTGTTTAACAGGGTCATTGAGAAACCTGCAACAAATGCACCGATCAGGTAAACAGTAAATGCCATTGATTCGCTTGAATGACCCGATAAATATTGAATTCCAACACCAACAAATCCAACTGCAATTGCAATTAATGCAGTCTTTTTATAACCAATTCGCTGAAGTAAAAGACCACCGGGAATTCCCATTACGGCGTAGGCAATAAAGTTTGCGGCATTACCCATCATTCCCTGAAAGTTACTCGCCCCGAATTGTGATTTAAGCACAACACCCATTGGAGCTGCCAGGTTGGTAACGAATGCAATCATACCAAACAGCAGAATCATCATGATAATAGGCACTGTGTAATTTTGTTTTTTAGCTTCCATAATAATTTTATTGATTTAAGTAATTAATAATTAATTCTTTTTAAAATGAGTCTTAGGCAAATCACGCAACCTTTTGGCAGCTCCTTCAGCCGTAATATCACGTTGCGGGGTTCCTAGCATTTCGTATCCAACCATAAACTTTTTAACGCTTGCCGAGCGCAATAATGGCGGATAAAAATGCATGTGTAAATGCCACTCCGGATGGTCCTCGCCATCGGTTGGCGCCTGGTGCAGTCCAGCAGAATATGCAAACGATGTTTCAAACAGGTTATCGTACATTACAGTTAGTTTTTTGTAGATATCTGCTAAATCGCTTCGTTCTGCATCTGTCAGTTCCAGAATATTCTGAACAGGTCGTTTACTGATGATCATTGCCTCGAACGGCCAAACCGCCCAAAATGGAATCAATGCCACAAACGAATCGTTCTGATCGAGCAAACGCTCTTTCTTTTCCAGTTCTGCATTTACATAGTCGAGCAGCATGGTTTTTCCATGTTTCCCGAAATATTCTTTTTGCGTTTTGCTTTCTTTTGCTGGTTCAGTAGGAATTCCTTTCGACGACCATATCTGTCCGTGCGGATGCGGATTTGAACAACCCATAATTGCGCCTTTGTTCTCAAATATCTGCACGTAATTGATAGCAGGATTTTCGCCCAACTCAGTATATTGCTCACACCACAAATCAACTACTTTTCGAATATCGGTCACTTCCATTTCAGGAATAGTAAGGCTGTGATCTTCGCTAAAGCAAATCACCTTACAAATACCGCTTTCGCTTTGCGCCTGAAACAGTTCGCCATCGTCGATACCTCCTTCAGGAGTATCGGTAAGCAATGCACTAAAATCGTTGGTAAATACGAAGGTTCCTTTATAATCAGGATTTACTTTTCCTCCGGCTCTTTCGTTACCTGCGCAGAGGTAACAATTCGGATCGTACTTTGGTCGTTCTTCAACAACCGGTTTTTCAACCTGTCCCTGCCAAGGCCGTTTTGCCCTGTGTGGCGACACAAGAATCCAATCGCCATTTAACGGGTTATATCTTTTATGGGGATGGTCTTCTATATTAAAACTCATCTGAATGATTATGTCAGTTATAATTTAGGTCGAAAAACTAACTTATCCCGACGTAAGAATCGGGATAAGTCAAATATTCGGCCTCAAAGTTAAAATATCAATTGAAATAGTGAACAATTAAGATGTTTTTTTTCGCACTATCTTTTTGCCACTAACAGAGTAGTAAGATGTTCTACAAGTCAAGTTTTATCGAACCTTTAGAGCGGATAAACAATTTATGACAAGTACCTTTTCCGTAAACATGTTCTAAAACCTCTACGTATTCATCCAGTTTTTCCTGTGGCACAAATGCCTGTATAGTACCACCAAATCCACCACCGTGAACACGCCATGCGCCGCTGCCTTTCAGCACCATTTCGCTTAATGCCAATCCGAGTGAAACCACTTGTTCGTCTTTATGAACGATATCATAAATATTCTGATTATACATGTACGAGCTGTAACCCGACTCAACAACCATATCAAGGAAAGCTCTGAAATCGTTGTTCTCCAAAGCCTCAACCTGTTTTACAACACGTGCGTTGTCGCCCTGGAAGTGGTAAGCACGTAGCAGTGCACGATCGCCTGTTTTCTTTCTGATTTCAGGAATTTTTTCTACGATTTGCTCCAAAGTAACTTCGCGAAGAACGTTTGCACCTAACTCGGCAGCAACCGATTTCATTTCAGTTGGAAGCGAAGCATATTCAGCTTGCGAAGCAGGATCGTCATGACCACCACCAACATCAGTAATTACCAATGAAAAGCCGGTTGACACAAAATCAAAATCAACTTCTTTTACAATCGGGTTGGCCGGATCTTTAAAATCGATAGTGATCAATCCACCTACCGAACAAGCTGTTTGATCCATTAAACCACATGGTTTTCCGAAGTAGTTATTTTCGCTCCACTGACCGATGATCGCGTTCTCAACCGCATCCATTTTTCCGTCGTTGAAAAGTTCGCTAAAAATAGCACCGATCAACACTTCGAATGAAGCAGAGGAACTCAATCCCGATCCTTTTGGGACACGACCTTCGATACAAGCATCGAAACCACCAATTTCGTAACCATTCTCTTTCATTTTGGCAGCAATACCTTTTACCAGCGAAGTTGAGGTGTAAAATTCATTTTCTTTGGGTTGAAAATCGCTCAACTCCACTTCGAACTGAGGATAACCGGCCGATAGAATTCGAACGGTATTTGTTCCGTTTTTGGCTGCAACTGCAATATTATCGAGGTTTACCGCACCTGCTAAAACACGACCGTAGTTGTGGTCGGTGTGGTTTCCGCCAATTTCTGTACGTCCCGGAGAACTGAATAATGAAACATCATCGGCTCCATATGTTTTTTCAAACTCTCCCATCAAGTCAGCATAACGATCTGCCTGAACTTTTAATTCGGCAACATCGCTACCGTATAACTCCTTGAATAACGGGTTATCTCCCCCGTTAATTTTTTCATTTAATGTGCTAATTTTAGTCATAATCTGTTATTGATTTATATACTTTAATATCTATTTTCCAACTGGTAGGTACTGGTGGGTACAAATATAGTTTTTAAAGCCAGCTACAGACACCTTGAAAAGATGTTGCACAACAGATTTAACATTTATAAACTATTCCGCACAATCATTCGCGCTTTGTTGCGAACCTGTGATTTGTCGCGCGTTACAACCATATTGGCAAGTGTTTTTCCCATTTCGGTAAAATCGGTTGAAATGGTTGTAATACCCCCCGAAACCACTTCTTTCAACATGGTGTCGTTAAAGGAAACTACACCAAATTTTTTGCCCAGTTTAAACTTACAATATTTGGCAATTTTCACCATTTCCACCAGGTCGCGGTCCGAAATCAGAAAGTAGGCTTCCCACAACGATGGTTTTACGCCGGTAAGCGATTTTACGATCTCGTACCTAAAATCATTTTCCTCGCAAAAACGCTTAAATCCCTCCGATCGTTCCGCCGGTTCTTTTCCGCCAGGATTTACAAACACCAGCTTCCGGTACTTTTCAATCATCTCCTTCCCTTCTACCAACGCATCGTAAAAATCCTGTTCAAAATCCTGGTAAACCACTGGGTATTTTGACAATTCGGGCTTCAGTCGGTCGATAATATAAACACGGTCTTGCGGAAGTTTCGACAATAAATGCCCGGTATTATCGAAAGTAGCGGGCATAATTAAATACGATGTGTAATTCCCGATACTCTCCGTAATCAGGTTTTTAAAAACTTTGTAGTTAAAATGATGAAAATACACTTCGACCGTAGCCTTGCCTTTTAGCGAATTGATCAGCGAATTGTAAAGGTCTTCTTTAAAAGCATTCAGCTCGTCGAACAACACAAAAACGCGCTCTTCAACTTTAATTTCGGTGCTGGCAATGTAGTACCCTTTTCCGGGCTGACTTTTTAAAATGCCTTTCGATTTTAACTCGTTAAAGGCAAACATTACCGTATCGCGACTAAGATTAAATTCTGAACATATCTGATTTATCGACGGGACCTTATCTCCCTTCTTCAAATGTCGTTTTTCAATTGATTTTTGTACCGAATCGATTATCTGACGATACTTCGGCACCGCTGATTTGGCGTTAATGGAAATTACTCTTCTTCTTGGCATTTAGTTAAGCTTTACACAAAAATAGTAGTTTTTTATTACAAAATGATGTTTTAAAACACCACCAGTACCTACCAGTTAGGTTATTGATTTTTTGCATTTTTGTTCCTTCAAAATTTTCAGTTAGCAGTTGTTTGGCGTAATGAAACCGTACAGAACACGTTACAATTGTTACACGACTTTAAATCGGCTATTTTAACCAAAGCTAAAATTTAATACCAGGCTTTACTAACTTTGATCGAAAATTCAGGAAAAAACAGTAAAATAGCACTCAGTATTACACAGAGAATAATTACAAAATTGCAGACCGAAAATTACCCCGTCTGCGTATAAAGTGAAAAATAATAAGTTAAAAATGAAAATAACTGCAACACCTTTCGGAACATTAAAAGATGGACGCGAAGCCCAGCTTTTTACACTTAGCAACGACTCGATTAAAATTAAAATAACCAACTACGGTGCCATTATCACAGCTATTGACATGCCTAACAAAAATGGCTCAATCGACAATATCGTTTGTGGTTTCGATAAACTGGAAACCTACCAAAGCGATGAATATTTGGGAAACTGCCCCTATTTTGGAGCCATTATCGGCCGGTTTGGAAACCGCATTGCAAAAGGCGATCTGGAAATTGAAGGCAAAACTTACGAAATGGCCATCAACAACGGACCGAACCATCTACATGGCGGTTTGGAAGGATTCGACAAAAAATTATTCGATGCCGAAATTATTGAAGAAGAAAACAAAGTTGGTGTAAAATTAAGCTACCTCAGCCCCGATGGCGAGGAAAACTATCCGGGAAACCTTAAAGTTACCTGTATTTATACGCTGAACGAACAAAACGATCTTGCAATTCAGTATTATGCAGAAACAGATAAAACAACCGTGGTTAACCTGACAAACCATACTTACTTCAACCTAACCGGCGGAAAAGAGAATATTCTGAACCACGAGCTGGAATTGAATGCCACCAAAATAACTGACATGGTGGAGCAAATTCCAAACGGTAAAATTCTTCCGGTAGTTGGAACTGCTTTTGATTTTACCTCGGCTAAAAAAATTAGTGCCGGTGGACTTGAAATGGGCTACGACGATAACTTTGTTTTCGATAACGAAGATGGCGACCTGATTATGGCCGGAACACTGAGCGAGGCAAAAAGCGGACGAATGGTAGAAGTTTATACTACGCAGCCCGGAATGCAGGTTTATTCCGGTTACTGGATCCCTGAGTTTACCATCGATGGTAAAAAGAAATTTGGAAGCTACTCGGGTATTGCTCTGGAAACGCAACACTACCCTGACTCAGTGCATCACCCAAAATTTCCAACAACAATCTTAAAGCCGGGAGAGCTTTACGACCAAAAAACGATTTACAAATTTATTACCGAATAAAGGAAATGCCCGAAAGGGCATTTTTTTTTGATCTGCACCGAATAAAACCAACCAATACCAAAATTATCTCAATACAAGCCTTATTCTTTCGTTCTTTTGCGCTTATGCTTCGTTGAAAATATCGCCGTAACTTTGGCTATAACTCAATTTTTCGCCTTGCCTAAGCACAAAATATTCAAAACAATTCAAGGCTCACCTTGAAACAAACTTGGTATACCGGTATTTTTTTTATTTTTGAATACGAACATTTTGTTTGAATATAAAGTAAAAGATCTTACCGGGATTTTTTTAATACAATTATCAACTTATGAAAACCATCGTTGCGCTATTTGAAACCGCTGTTGCTAACTACCCCGACAACCCGTATCTCTGGGAAAAATCAAAAGGTGAATACCGACCTACCACTTACAAAGAAACCCGCGAAAAAGTATTAGACCTGGCAGCAGGACTCATTCAAATGGGTTTCAAAAAAGGCGACCGGGCTGCATTGATTGCCGATGGACGCAACGACTGGATCATCAGCGAACTAGGCATGTTGTATGCCGGTGGTATTAACGTGCCGCTGTCGATTCGTTTGCAAAACAACGAGTTGGCTTTCCGCATAAAACACAGTGGAAGTAAATATATTTTCGTATCGAAATTACATGCCGCAAAAGTTGAGGAAATTCGCGATGAATTGCCGGAGCTGGAGAAAGTAGTTTACATTGATGGAAAAGAAAATCCGGGAGAAAATGATATTGATTACAAAGAATTATTAGCTTCCGGAGCAAAATTCAGAAAAGAAAATACCGAGCTAACAGAACAAGTATGGAAAGGAATTGAGCCAAACGATGTGGCAAACATTTCATATACCTCAGGAACTACTGCCGATCCGAAAGGGATTATGCTGTCACATCTGAATTATGCGGCCAACGTTGTTCAATCCAATTCGCTTCTCGATCTGCAATCTGAGTGGATAACACTGGCAATTTTGCCGTGGGATCATGCATTTGCGCACACCACATGTTTGTATGTGTTTATGTACAAAGGTGCCAGTATTGCATCGGTTGAAATTGGCAACTCGCCAATGGAAACGCTTCGAAATATTCCGAAAAATATAAAGGAAATCAAACCATCGCTGATGATGAGCGTGCCGGCTTATTCAAAAACATTTAGAAAAAACATTGAAGCCGGTATTCGCAAAAAAGGAGAATTCCTGTATAAAGTTTTTCAGTTTGCCCTAAAAGTGGCGTATGCACACAACGGCTACGGCAACAATCGCGGCAAAGGATGGCGATTCTTTTTGAAACCGCTTTATTGGTTATTCGACCAGATATTATTTGCCAAAGTTCGTGAAGGTTTTGGAGGCAACCTGCAGTTTTTTGTTGGCGGTGGTGCATTACTGGATATTGAGCTGCAACGTTTCTTTTATGCTGTAGGACTCCCCATTTGCCAGGGCTACGGACTCACTGAGGCTTCACCTGTTATTTCGTCGAATGTGCCGCACGATGTTGTTTTTGGCTCATCGGGAAAACCGGTTAAAAATATGGAAATAAAAATCCTTGACGATGATGGCAATGAAATGCCAACCGGTCAAAAAGGCGAAATTGTGATAAAAGGTGACAACGTAATGTTAGGCTACTGGAACAATCCAACGGCAACTGCCGACACCATTAAGAACGGCTGGTTGCACACCGGCGACATGGGCTACATGGGCAAAAACGGATTCCTGTATGTTTTAGGACGATTCAAAAGTTTGCTGATTGGTAACGATGGCGAAAAATACAGCCCTGAGGGAATTGAAGAGGCTCTGGTTGATCAGTCGCCGTACATCCAGCAGATAATGCTTTACAACAACCAAAATCCGTACACCACGGGAATGATTGTGCCCGATATGGAAGCTATTAACCGCGAGCTGAAAAACCGTGGTATTGAAAAAGGAAGCGATGAAGCAGCAAAAGCAGCGATAGAAATTATTCAGAAAGAAATTAATGAATACAAAAAAGGCGGAAAATACCAGGGTGAGTTTCCCGAGCGCTGGCTGCCTGCAACAGTTGCTATTTTACCCGAGGCGTTTACAACCGATAATAAAATGCTGAACGCCACCATGAAAATGGTTCGCGACAAAGTAACTGCCAACTTTAACAAGGAGTTGGAATTTCTTTATACTTCCGAGGCAAAAAACATCTTTAACGAAATGAATATTGAGGCCGTAAAAAACTGGATGAAATAAATTAAATGTTGAATTTCGATTAACGAATACTGATTGGCGATTAAAAATACGAATTGTCTATTTTCTTAAATCTAAAATCAGCATTCGTTAATCATTATTCCATATTCTCCCCTATTCTTCTACAAAATACCGCAGCTGATCGAGCATGATTGGCACATCATCTTTATCAATTCCCAGCCCTGTTAAATAATGCAGATCTTCGTGGAAAACCTCGAAAAACTCGCGCTCTGTAAATTCTGTTTTTACAATCGACTGTTTGTAATAATCCAGCGCCTCTTTTCGTTTTCCCAAACACCATTGCACGTGCCCCATATTCATCAGGTCGTGTTTATTTGGACTGTCATCTATCAGTTTTGCAAAGTATTTCTCTGCCTGCTCAAATTTACCGGCAATCAACGAACACCAGCCAATGGGTTTCCACACCTTTTTGTTGTCAGGCATCAAATATTCTACCTTGAAATAGGTTTTTAAAGCTTCCTCAAAACGATCCAGCTCCAGCAAACAATGACCGATATTTAGCTGCACATTTAAATTATCCTCGTCCAGTACTTCCACCTCGCGATAGTACTCAAGGGCCTTTTTCGGTTGTTTTAAATTGCGATAACACAATGCGATCTTATTCAGGTTCCACTTTTTGTTCAGCTCAAACAACTCGGCACTCTTATACGCTTTCAAAGCCTGCTCAAAATCACCGAGCTTTTGGTAGCAGTACCCAAGCTTTTGGTACAACTCCCCACTTTTTTCCTCACTAAGCAGGTAATTAAATACTTCGGCAGCCTCGTTATAATAGTTTTTCGAGAAATAGTATTCAGCAATATTCCGAACAATGTTTGCATCTTCTTTCAGCGTTTCGCCCAGCGTTTGTTTGTTATGAAAATCGAAACGCCAGTTGAATATATCTTCAAAATCCGTTTTGCGTGGATGCAATTTGAAAAAACGGTATAAATCCTGAATGTAAAGATTTGAAATATAAGCCGCTTTCTTACTTGGATCGGTCAAAGCCTCATCCTTTTGCAGTTCATCAAACTGTTGCATTTCAGCTTTTAATCCTTCGGCCATAAACTCGCGATTTTCGGCCGGAATATTTTGCAAACTAAAACAGAACGAATATTTATCGGAATTACACAAAACCGGAGCAGCAGCAATAGCCTTCAGAAACTGTTCAGTAACCGAATCGGCGCGATTGACAACAAAATCAATCTCCGGATTTTTGGTAAAGAATGGCATAAACCAGTTGGCAAATTCGCTAAAAAACGGGAACATTTTCAACATGGCAAATGAGCTCATAAACACATCGGCGCCCTCCATCTGAAGCTCCGAGAACTCCTCCATTTTATTCATCAGGCCCGGCGAATCCTCAAAAATCTTTTCCCATTCCGGATTTTCATCCTCTCCTAGAGAATCATCCATCAAACTGTCGAGATTAATTTTGTCCTTCAGGTTCGGACTTATCTTTATCATTTCCGGCAAAATCTCGTCGGTGATCTTCTTCTGAATCTTTTCCGTCTCTTTACTCCGGATAAGCTGAACAATCACCTGCTCCAGGTTTTGTTTGAAGTCCGGATTTTCATTCAGCAATTTCAGTCGTCCGGTAATCGACGGATAGTATGACAAACGACTGTCGTAACGGTAAAAACCAATGAGCAAACCAACAATCGCCCGCTGATTGATTTCAGGCAACTCGTGATCGTAAGCATCAAAAAGCACTGAAAATTTGGCCTCATCGAAATAACGCAGCAAACTCATCAGCAACGCCGAAACGATAAACGACTTGTATGATTTTTCAATCAGCTCGCTGTTTAAAAAAGCCTTTAAAAATGTACGGTGCTCATCGTTTAATTCATTCTGAAACCATACGAAATAAAACAAGGTCACCATTTTTTGCTGATGATCACGAGCACTAATCCGCTTCGATGATTGTTGCACCTCAGCATCATCAACCAGCGAAACCAGTTGCTCCTGCAGGTAAAAATCTTCCAGCTCATCTAAAAGCGTATCAAATTGAAGCGTCGGTTTGTGTCCGCGTTTTTTCTCGTAAGTAACCGTCGACGACATTTTCAATCGTAGCTCATCATAAATTTTGTCGCACAGCTCGAAAACCGAAACAATCAGCTTCCGGTAAACTTTCTGGCGCTCAGGATCCTGAATTCCTTCAACCGTATATTTTAACATGTAGCTGTAGTTCTGCTCCAGGTTGCGCCATTCATCAAGGTGAATCAGCAATCCGCTTTCGTGAATCAGACTCCCCAACAGATCAAAAGCAGGTTTTAATTTCCGCTCGGCCAGGTGCTGGCAAATGGTATCGTATTTTATTTTAAGGTCTTTGTCGTTCATAGCTATTCAAAGTTATAAAGACTAAGGCTAATCAAAAAGCTTTCCAAGAATTGTTATCGGCGGATTTGTCGTAAAACGGGCTTTAGGGCTGACAAAGTTTCAAAAAAGAGCATCCTGCGGGAATATTTCACGTGCTGCATTAGTTTTGGCCTTCCCTGTAACCTTTTTGCTAATCCTGCGGTACTTTTTTGCAATCCTGCGCCGATTTTGGGCGTCCTGCGACACATTTTCGCCATCCTGCGCTACAGGAATGGGCAAAACCGAGGCAGGACGACTCCAGACCTTACAGGATGTACAGAAAGTCTTCAGGATTAGCAAAAACCTTACAGGAAGAAAAGAAAGGATGCCATCTCTCTCTAAAAAAACTCAGAAAGATGGCATCCTTCGCAGATAACAAACTACTCCTTCTCCTTAATCCCAAACTTCGAATCGATTTTTACAAATGGCAGCACCAAAAAGATCGGGATGGTACAGATCATCACCCAAACAAAGAAACTCTGGTAACCAATTATTTCCTGCAACCAACCGCTCAACATTCCCGGGATCATCATTCCGAGCGCCATAAAACCGGTGGTAATGGCATAATGCGCCGTTTTGTGTTTTCCTTCCGAAACGTAAATAGAAAAGAGCATATATGCGGTAAAACCAAAGCCGTAACCAAACTGCTCGATTACCACGGCGGCAGAAATCCACCACAACGATGTGGGGTTAAACAACGACAGCAGCAAATAACAAAGGTTGGGCAGGTTAATGGCCAGCGCCATCCACCACAGCCAGTGTTTTAGTCCTTTGCGAGAGGCTACAATACCTCCTAAAATACCACCTATAGTTAACGCAATCATTCCGGCTGTTCCATACACTAAACCCAAATCGCCGGTTGTAAGTCCCAGTCCACCGGCTTCGCGGGCATCGAGCAAAAACGGCGAGGCCATTTTCACCAATTGCGATTCAGCAAGGCGGTACAACAAAAGGAACAGCATAATCGATATGATTTCCTTTTTGCGGAAAAAGGCTGCAAAGGTTTCGAAGAACTCTCCCATCACACTTTTGCCTTCGGTTTTGTTGGATACATCGCTGGCCGGATGCGGTAATGCGAAACGGTGATACAACGAAAAGGCCACAAACAAAACGGCAATACAAGCCATAACTACCAGCCATGAAAAGCGTATATTTCCCGAACGACCTACAAAAGTTGCCTGCGTGGCTTTCTTCAGTTTCGGATCGAGCTGAACAACGGCAAATGCAGGTTTATCCCAGTTCGTGTCGTTGAACACATAACGATAGGTCTGCACCAGTTTTATACTGGCGTCGCCTTTTTCGTAACCAAAATTCAGTACCACCTCTTCGCCGGCATCAGGTTTTGTTGAAAGCTGAATGGGGATAATAGCCAGATTACCCACCTCCGAACTCAGGTCAACCTTTTCTTTATTGAATTTTTCCTTGAGCGTCTCTTTTAATGGTGTTGACACTTTTCGTGTCCACCAGCCGACATCTTTTGTAGCTACCGGAATTTCACTGGCATAAAAGTTATTGTTGATGTTCCATTCATCCACACTTTTCTTTATGTCAGCTGCCTGCTCTTTGGTTACCAAACCAATGGGCACTTTCACCTCATTTTCCGAAACAAAATAAATATCTCCTGCTTCGTGCAGTTGCTGATAGCTTTCAGGATTAAACGTCAATTCCTGAACCGGAATATTCTGAGCTGTCACATTAACTTCAAGCGGCTCCAAACCTGTAGCGGTTTCCAAAGCACCTGCAATAATTACCAAAAGCCCCTGCCCTGTAAGCATGGCAAAACGATAAAAGGTGCTTCTGATCCCCACAAAAAACGATTGATCACCCTGCGACAAACCGAGCATGTAAAACCCGTCGGCGGCAATATCATGGGTTGCCGAACTAAAAGCCAGCAACCAGAAAAACGCGAGCGTATACTGGAAGAAATTACTGACAGGAATGGTAAACGCGACACCGGCCAGCCCAACACCAACCACCAATTGCATGATGACAATCCAAAAACGCTTGGTTTTCAGCAAATCCACAATCGGACTCCACAGCGGTTTAATCACCCATGGCAAATACAGCCAGCTGGTGTATAAAGCGATGTCGGTATTTGATATGCCCAACCGTTTGTACATGATCACCGAGAGGGTCATTACAATTACGTAGGGTAATCCTTCTGCAAAATAAAGTGTGGGAATCCAAAACCAGGGATTGCGTTGAGTTTTTGTTTTAGCCATGTTGGTTGATCGGTTTATTTGTAAAAATCTATGGTAATCGTTTAAAATTATAACCTTTTGCCTGCAGTCGTTCAATCAGTTCATCCAAACGAAGATAAAATTTATCTGTTCTTTTTTCTTCCGTTCCGGGATGAATCAGCATAATCGCTCCGTTTAATCCTTGCTCCTCCTCTACCCGAAAAATACTTTCCATGATTTTATCCGACGACAAATAATTCGTCATGTCAGGAGTTGTGTAATCGGCATTGCTGCGTATTCCGGGCGAAAAGTTAATGGTCGTCAATCCAAGTGCGCCAGCCCAGTTTACAGTAGTGGAATTGTACCATTCGTAAGGCGGCAAAAACCAGCTTGCATTTTCGCTGTTGATTCCAAATTGCTGCAAAGCCTCGTAATTTGCTTTTAAATCCTGCTCAAAAGTAGTTCGGTCAACCAATAGCGAATCCCGTTTTGTCCAATCGCAATACAAAAGATGCTTATCGGAATGTGCCCCCAAATAATGTCCATCTTTGATCACGTTTTTTATGGTTGATTGAAATTGTTTGTCGCGCAAAAAGTCGCCGGTAAAGAAGAATGAAGCCTTGCAATTCTTTTTATCGAGCACCTTTAAAATATGCTCAGCGCCTTCAGCTTTATCATGTGCAGAAAACACCAGGTAAATATTTTTTTCTGAAGGCTGAATGTGTCGGATAGCTCCCTGTGCATCTTTTTCATACTTATTCTGCTGATCCAGCCCCATTTTTTCCATCGACGATAAATAGTAACTCAAACTTGCCGTTCCATCCATAGTGGGTTCGTTCGATGAATAATCACCCAAATCATCGTGATAAACCGCTTTGCCGTTGTTGAAAGCTTCGAACGGATCGGGTTGCTGAATTTCAATACCAATAAGTCCTGAAAATATTGAATTATAAACCGGCCCGTCAACCAAACCGCCATAAGTTGTTTCACCCAAAATTTTTGTGATGGACGAATGCGGCTCCTCCGGGTTATCACCTCCTGCCGGTAATCCGCAAATCATACTTGTTCCCCACGGATTACAGCCAAAAAGCCAGTCGCGCAAAGCGGCTTCCATTTCGGCAAACGAGCGGTCGCCGGTAATTTCTTCGTAAGCGCGGGCCTGCGTTATGGCTGCCGCCACCAAATTATTCGAGCACCAGATAAACGGTATACCATTCAGAAACGGATCATCCTTTCCACGATCGTATAGATGCGTTAATCCCTGTTTCAAATATGTTGCAAAGTTTTCATCCTTTTCGGCCAGTTTCACATGCCCGAGATTCACAAATGGGTAAAACTGATAATGGCGTGCAAAACCTGTCGACATCCAGGGTGTAACATTCTCAACACTACCCCATTTTTTGGCTTCAGTTAAGTAATAACCATCACCGGTCAACTGATATAAAGTTGTGGCTGCCAGTTCAAGGTCATCCACATAATTGGCTTCCTCGTAAAAATATGGCGACACATTACAAGCCGTTTGACAAGCGCCCAAATCACTCAATGCAAACGCATAAGCTTCGGTAGCTTTTGCTGCTATTTGTTTGGCAAACTCCGGGTAATACTCTTTAACCATCATTGCTCCCAAACCAAACGACGAAGCATATTTTGCAGCACTCGACGAAACGCCGGTTGTGCGGTTTTTATGTTCAGCCAGCCCTTGTGGTTTTCCGGTAATAAAATACACAGGACGATAAATTCCTTCCAGACCATAGCTCACCGTATCTTTATTTGGTAAACGATAACCGCGGTGATCCCTGTCGTCGGCAATCTGGTTGTACATCTCCCCCGCCGAGGGATTCATTTTCACCATCCAGTCGAGCCCCCATTTTGCTTCATCCAATATATCGGGAATTCCATTGGCTCCCGGCTCACCATTCTCCCGGTATTCATCTTTAAACACCGCCGGATTTTGCTCGTATGCATACAACAACTGATAAGTTGCATTGGCAGAAGTTGTGAGGTATTGCAGGTAATCTGAAGCATCGTGCCAACCACCCGTCACATCAATTTTTTGTCCCGTTTTAGTTGGGTGATCCACAATTATTCCATCGTGTAAATGGCAGGAATCCTGCAAATACGGATTGTAACCACAACGTTGCTGGCGCATGTAATTCAACAGAAAATCTGCCGTTCCTTCATATACATCCGAAGCAATTTGAAAAGCAGGAGATCGGGTTTCACCAATTTTGAGATAATAACCACCGACCTTTGTTACAGACGAAAAATCAAGTCGAAAAGCTGTCTCCATTCCCCATTCACTGCCGTCAACCGGTTTTACTTTTGCCTCATAAACCATCTTATCGTTCAAGGCATCAAACACCTGAAACTGTTCGGCGATTTCCGCTTCGGTTGAGAGAAAAACAGCCACCTTTACCGACTGCGGCAAGTAGCCCAATTGATTGATTCGAATAACTTTCTGCTGTGCAAAAACACTTGCAGCAACAAACACCAGAACAAATGAGAGAAACGCCCGTTTGGTCATGTTAGTATCGTTTTTCGAGGTCTATATTTTTAAAATAGTGATTCAGAATTTCATCGTATTTATAGCCTTTGTGACCCATAACGGCAGCACCGATCTGGCACAATCCAACACCATGCCCCCAGCCGGCTCCTCGCAGAATAATTTTTCCGGGAACGCCTTCCACAACATTCACTTTATCAACCAGAAATGCAGAACTGTACAGATGCGACTCGCTCAACCACCTTCGGATTTCGAGCTCTTTTCCAACTGTTAACGTCTTTTTCGAACCAACAATTTTTAGTTTTATCAATCGTCCTGAAACACCGCGCTCAACCGGGATCATATCCAAAATCTTTCCGAAATCATGACCGGAACGTTTCAGAATTAATGCAGAAAGTTCATCTTGTTTGTATTCCACCGTCCAGCGGTAAAAATCTTTGGCCGTCCAGTCGTACTCGTTCAGCACCTGTTTCAGCACTTCTTCATCATCGGTATTACAAAACGATTCCGGTGCATTTTTTAACCACGGAACGGCATTTTCTTCCACCGTAAGATCGGTTTCAAAACCTTTTGGAGAAGCAGGATTATCAATCACTGCAGTAAGGTACGGATGATTTACAGGTTCCCAGCAATTCTCAAAAAGTTCGGCAATTCCACCGCAACATTTCGAGAAACGAGCATCACAAATTGCGCCCTTGTATGCAAGTACCACTCCGGCAGTTTCGTTTACCGCCTTCACCACATTCGGGTTGTGCGAACGTGTTGTCCCTTGGTAGCGCTGGCAATGATCGTCGGCGCAAACATGAAAATTTATGTGATCTTCCCGGTCGTACCACTTTATATACTCATCGTCGGTTTCAAAAGTGCTTTCATAGCTTTCTCCGGCATCGGTCAGTTTATCCTGCTTTTCGGTTTGTGCAATTAACCAGCTGCGCGAAATAATAGCGTGCGCTTTCAACAAATCAAGCGAACTTTTGGCACTCATTTCCGACGAAATTACGCTGATCAGGTAATCTTCAATCGACAAAATATTTACGGCCGTAATTTGTCCCTCTTCGATAATAAACTTTAAGGCTCCCTGAAATTTCTGGTCTTCCTTTTGCTCCCAGTGAAAATTTACACCGATGGTTACATCTTTCAATTCGAACTCCGAGTTTTCCTTGTCAAGCGGCATAAAATACAATTTATCGCCACTGATTTCGGAGTCGGCAAGCTGCAAAGTTCCATTTTCGAAACGCACTGTTTCATCGCCCGAAAAAGTATGTTTTGTACCCACCAGCTGGTATTCTCCGTGAAGTTTAAAATCGATTTTATCGGCACTCATTATGCCTACGTGAATATTTGGACTGCTCATTGTTTAAGTTTTGTAGTTAGTTTATCGAATTGGTCGACAGGCAATAAAACCTGTTTCATTATACTTTCAATGTCGGTTTTCCCGATCTTCAAAAAATCTTTTTCCTGTGGAGTGATCAATACACCGCCCATATCAACCGAGGCCGGACTGATCAGAATGTTCTCCTCTCCTTCGGCAAAATATTGCGAAGGACGATGCAAGGCACGCGGAAAAACCAGAACTCGCCAGCCACCATCATTATAACGAGCAAGAATATTTAGCATCGGTTCCTCGTCATTTTGTGGGTCTTCAAGCTCTGAATAAATATGTGTAAAAGCATTAATCAAAACCATTTTATCGACCGATTCCAATACCAAGAAGTTGCGAAGACCATCTTTTATGGCGCAGTAATTCACTTCATCGATTTCCCAGCAATCACCGTATTTTTCCTTTAATGTGGTCGTTTCCTCATCAAGCGGCATAAATCCTGCATTCCCTGCCTGAAAATGAAAATGATCAGGTGCCGACGCGCCACATTTTGGACCATTGTAAAACAAGGAAAAACCTTCCATGGCCTGCGACAGATCTAACATGTTACCAAAGTTTCCTTTTATCTGCTGTGGTGTGTGGGCAAAAGCAGGAATGGTAAAATGCTCGGGAAATATCGGGAATGGATTTACCAACACCTCGTAATCGCCAAAAGCTACGCCTCGCTGCTCGGCCGGACGATTTTCCGCACACAAAAAACACGGGCGCGCTGCAATCGACTTTTTATCCACTTTGGCTGCCGACGAAACAATTCGGCCGGGATTAAACTGGACTTTAACCGTAAATCCGTCGAACTGAAACTCGCGCACCTGCACACCTTCCAATCCGGCAAAGTTTTTTCCTGCCAGTTCCCATTCTGTTTTCTGATCCGAGAGAAGTTGTTTTATTTCCTTTGAAATTGAATTCATAAAGTTTGTTTTGCACATTTACAGTTTGACTTCGCTCACTGTGACCAACAATGCCACGGTCATGCTGAGCGAAGTCGAAGCATAGTTTTACCCTCTGTTCTTCCTTTGACGGGCTTTTAACTCGATGGTACGTATCCTGTCTTTGTAGGTATTGTGTGCATTCATTTTTACAATATCCAGCGCCGCATCCGAATTATCATCCCAACGGCGGCACAGGTATAAATTGTCGTAAATACGGCCAATCTGATAATCTCTTGAAATCGCCAGACCAACTGCATAATCTTCGCCATAACTGGTATTTGGAATTTTCACATCACGCAATACAGGTGTGTAAAAAGCACGCGGCGCACCTAAACCATTAATACGCAATGCATTGTTTTTTCCATTGTCGGGCGTCCACTCTTTGTGGTCGATAATACCCGGTGGTATTTCTTCCAAATCGAAATTCACCAACTGGTAAGTTCCCACAACCATCGCACATTTTTCTGCTTCGAAAACATCAACCACTTTTTGCAGCGTATTTTCGTCTTTGTAAATATCGTCGCTATCGAGCTGCATTGCAATCATTCCGCAGCGCGAATCGTGAACGCCAAGGTTCCAGCATCCGCCAATTCCAAGATCTTCGCGCACCGGGATAATGTGAACCACACGCTCATCTTTTTCAGCAAAAGACTGGATAATTGAAGTGGTTTTATCTGTAGAGTGATTGTCGATGACGATCAAATTAAAATCGAAATTCGTTTTTTGCATCAGTACCGATTCGATTGCATCGGCAATAGTTTTTTCGCGGTTTCGCACCGGAATTACCACCGACGCTTTTTTCGCAAAAGCCGTTTCATCCAATTCCACCGGCGTAAAATCAGGACTTATCCACGCCTCCACATCTTTTAAATGTTCGGTTGCCGCTTGCTCCATTTCAACCTGCACCTGGCGGTTTTTCGGATCAACGTAATCAAATATTTTCTGACCACTTTTGCAGTTGTCGGTCTCGTCAATAGTGTATAAAAACTCAGGCATGCGGAACAATTCGCCCTGCTGCGCCACTTTTAATCGCAGGTAATACATGCCGGCATGTTCAAAATCCTGTGTCATGTTTTTTACAGCCGTTTGAAATGCATCGGCTTTGTACAACACCAGCGGACCAAAATTAAAGTCGTCGCGCAAACTGCCTTCCTGGTAATCAATAACAGGGTGCGTTGCCAGTTTTCCTTCTTTCACCTCGTAATAATCAGAATATACTTTTACCGCTCCAGTCAGTTCTGCGGTGTCCACCAAACGCTCGATGGCAAATTGCCCCAGTTTTACGGCCGTTACTTTTGTCAGCAACAAAACGTAATCCGCGTCTTCTGACGAGGCAGCCATTTCTTTTACCATCGCAGTAGAAGTTAGAGATTCAAACGAAAAAGCTTCTGCCTTTTCGCCGACTTCTTTGGCCACATTTTCGGGTAAGAATATTTTATTTACTGAAGGATTGGCCTGTAATTCTCCAATCATTTCTGCCACTTGCGACCAGGCTGCGGCCGGTACGAAACAGTTAATTTTAGTCATTATTTAAGTCTCTTAATCATTTAACATTTTCAATATTTCGCGCATTAACGCATCACGCTGATTCTGCTCTTTCACACTCTCAAAAGGAAATCCCAGCACCAGCGATTTATAGTTGTTTTCGTAATAAACACCTGCACTGATTCCATTTTCGCCATACCGGAAAATCGTTTTCGCATCTTCATTAAACGCTTCAATTCCATCGGGCGCTTCAACCGGGTATTGATCCAAAACGTAATCAGTGTTAAACGCTCCTGTAAAGTTACTATTTGAATTCACGGAATAAAATTGTCCGTTTTTTACGGCGTGATCTGTTCGCCATTTAAAACCAAACAGCTTTCCGATTCGTTCTTTTTGCGTTTTATCTTTTGGAATTTCCGTGCCCACATACGCTCCCGACATAAAAATGTTTCCACCATTCTCAGCGTATTCTGAAAGCGCATTTATCATTTTCTCAGAATAGATTTCGATGTGTACCGTTGAATCCTTGCCGGGTAATAATGTTTGTTTTTCTTCGCCATAAAGCAAATCAACCAACTTGTAGTTTTCAAGTTCTGTCAAACCGTCTTCTACCGCTTCATCACTCGACGTTACAAAACTAAAGCCATTGGCTAGCAGGCTTTTCCCGTGAACCAACGAGAAATCGAAAGTATTACCTCTGAAAATGGTTGTTTCCAGATCGGCATAACTCGCTCCAAAACCGGGGCTATCATCATCCAACCAAACAGATTTTCGCTCAAAATCGTACTGATCGCCGGTAGTCGACACATCGTATCCATACGCCACTCCATGATCGAGGAAACGCAAAACTCCCGCCAGCGTATCGGTTTCAAAAATAGCAGGACCATCAATTCGATCAAAACCATTTACGATCAACACATCGCCTTTGCTGTTTTCAGCAATTCCAACCGCCACAGTTTCTGACGGAAAACTTTCGCCACCAGCGTTTACAGCAGTCACTCTGAATCCATAAACTTTTCCGGGCTTCAGATCGGTCAGCGTAATTTCCGGCTCAGTTACAAGTGTTCCATTATCAAAACCATTGTCACCAATTCGTTTATACACCATATATTTTTCAGGTACCGCAGTTGGTTCCAATTCGTCGAGTACCGGTTTCCATGACAATTTCACTTTATTTCCGTTAGCAAAGCGGGCATTTAAATGATCAACAGGCAAAGGCTGAACTACATACTCCTGTCCATTTTGCGATGTTATAAAGCGCAACATTCCTTTATAAATGGCACGCGAAACATCAAACCGAAATTGTGGATTCAACACATATTTGGCATCCTCCAGGTTTTGGTGCGACAATAATTCGAGCAACATTGTTGGCACCTGCGGACGATAAGCTTCGCTGTATTGCGAATTCCACATTCCGCGTCGCGTCCAGTTGCTTTTATACACGGCATTTATATCGCTTACAATCTGCGATTGGATCAGATCCGTCAAATCACGTGAGGCGTATTTTGATTGTCCATCAGGAAAAACAGAAGTATCTCTATCGGTTGAATAAATGCCCAGTGTTCCTACAATCTGGTTGTCGGGTAAAATTCCGGCGTCGGTATGAAATGCAAAAGCCAGATCGATAGGTATTTCCAAACCAGGTGCCATTCGGTTTTTCGTTGGACCAAAAGGCGCTCCCATTAACCAGTCTACCCATTCACCACGACTCATATAATCGTCTTTATAATCATCTTCACCATTGTACAGATTCCACACCAGCGTGTCGGGTGCACCTGAATATTGGAGGTTGTAGCGGGCACCTTCGTAAAAACGAGCAAGTCCGCCAGGTCTTCCATTGCGAACAATATTTCCCATTCCGCCACCAAAACGCACAGCATCGGCAGAAAATGTTTTTCCCTCGCCTGCCGGAGCGATCAGCTCTACTTTGGCTGCCTTCTTATCTTTTCCTGCATTGAAATAAAATTTGTCGAGATAGATCCAGGTTCCGTAACCCATTCGCTGATCAACCAGAAAATCAGTCACACCACCCGAATGTGTTACACGATAAGTTACCGGCCCGTCTCCTTTTGCATACGAAACATAAACTCCGTATTCTCCTGCCTCCGGGAAATCAGGAATATAGGTGGCAACATTTGATTTATTTCTGCTTTCGAAACTTACTGCAGTTCCTTCCTGAAAAGGATTTGAGTTTCCCTGTATCAATTCAGAATAAACAAATCCTTTTTCGTCGTCGTTGCGTTTTCTTGGTTTTTTGAATTTGCTTTTCCCGGTAGATCGATCGTTATCAACAACTACCTCGTGAATCTGCCAGTCACGCTCACGTGCATTAAAAACATTGGCTCCGGCATTTTCCAGCATCGGTATAATAAACGGGATTACAAACGAACTTGGCGAAATATCTTCGAGGTTAGTAAACAAACGTGCTCGCTGCCATTCCCAACGGTCGCGGGCAGGTTCGTAGTACCAGCCGTGACTGTTCCACATTGCTATATTTGCTCCGTCAAGCCCCTCTGAAATTTCAAAAGGGCGCAACTTTTGAACTACATTTCTTCTATCTCGTTTTGCAGGTGTTAATCTGTTTTTATCAACTGAAATTTCGTTTCTGTAATAATTTGGTACCAAATCTTCTAATGTCAACTGATTGGCCCAAATTTTCAAAGGGATTTCTTTTAACGAATCGGGCAATACATTCCGAATAGAGTCGCGAACAATCGACAAACTGTTTTCCCTAAAAGGCATTTCGGCAAGCGCCTTATTAAAATAGAGATACAAGGTGTCGTTGCCCGGTGAAAAGTATGCAGTATCAAGCGCCACCCTTTTTCCGTTCAGGTAATTTTCGTTACCCATATAAAATGCGGAACTGCTTTTTTGCTTCAGCACTTTGTTCAACTGCTCTTTCAGCGATTCTTTTTCCTGAGCACTTACAGAAGTAGAAAGGAGAATTATGAACAAGAAAAACAGGAATTTTGCCATTTTCTTGCTTACTTTAAGGATTCTTGATTTAGTCAGGTTTAAATTCTTCATAGGTTTCCGACTAAGATTATGGCAACAAATGTAGACAAAATTTGTATTACATATTACAAATCAGAAAAGATTTTGTACATTTGCGATAGGAAATTTCTGAAAATAAACCAATAGTATCAGAATGATTGTAATAGCAGACAGTGGCTCATCAAAAACCGATTGGTTGTTTATGAGTCCTGAAAAAGAATTCATTATCAACACTAACGGGATCAATCCCTTTTTCCAGCAAACAGAAGAAATTTTTGCAACTCTCTCAAACACATTCACAAACGACCAAAAAGAAGAGGTAAGCGAAGTATATTTTTATGGTGCGGGATGTATAAAAGGCAAAACCGACCACGTTGTTTCGGATGCTTTGAAAAAGGTATTTCCCAAAGCGTCGATAGCTGTTGAAGACGATATTTTAGGTGCCGCACGTGCGTTACTTGGGAAATCATCGGGAATTGCCTGTATACTGGGTACCGGCACCAATTCGTGCCTTTACAATGGCTCCGAAATTGTAGATAAAGTTCCTACGCTTGGTTTCATTTTGGGCGACGAAGGAAGTGGTGCTTATTTGGGCAAACTTTTGATGAACGACTATTTTAAACGTGCCGTTCCCGAAGACCTGAAACAAAAAATGGAAAGCGAACTGCACCTTGAAATGGCGGATGTTTTAAACTCTGTTTATCGCGAAGAATACCCGAGTCGCTACCTGGCCAAATTTTCAGAATTTTTGAACAAAAACAGAAATCATATTTACGTTCAGAACCTGATAAAAAGAAGTTTTACCGATTTCTTTTTCCGGAACATTGAGCGCTATAACGACTACCAAAACTACACGGTAAACTTTGTGGGTTCGATTGCGTACCACTATTCAGATTTACTTAAGGAAGTCGCATTCAATAGAAAAATTGAGATCGGAAATATTATTGATAAACCTATAAACGGACTTAAAAAGTTTCATTACAATTTATAAGAAAATGAGGGTCACAGAATCATCATCTTTATACGACAACCTCGACCAGATGACAGTTGAAGAGCTGTTAACCGGAATTAACAACGAGGATGCAAAAATTCATGTTGCCGTACAAAAAGAAATTCCACAGATAGAAAAATTAGTCACCCAACTGGTTGACCGCATTAAAGCAGGCGGTCGTTTGTTTTATTTGGGCGCAGGCACCAGCGGACGACTGGGTATTTTGGACGCATCGGAAATTCCGCCAACTTATGGCATGCCCGATGGCGTTGTAATTGGCCTTATTGCCGGTGGCGACCGTGCCATTCGCAAAGCTGTTGAAGCCGCAGAAGACAATATTCACGGAGGTTGGGAAGACCTGCAGAAGTTTCAGGTGAATGATCGCGATACTATTGTTGGAATTGCAGCTTCGGGAGGTACACCTTACGTTATTGGTGCTTTGCAAGATGGCAATAACAACGGATTGCTTACCGCTTGCATCACCTGTAATCCTGATTCGGAAATTGCCAAAGTGGCAAAAATCGCCATCGAACCGATTGTAGGCCCCGAGTTTGTAACCGGAAGTACACGAATGAAAGCCGGAACTGCGCAGAAAATGGTGCTGAATATGATCACAACTTCGCTGATGATAAAACTGGGGCGCGTAAAAGGCAACAAAATGGTCGACATGCAGCTCACCAACAAAAAGCTGGTTGAACGTGGATCGAAAATGATCGTTGACGAACTGGCCATTGAGTTTGAAGAAGCTAAACGCCTGCTTCTTTTACACGGATCAGTTCGGGCCGTACTCGATAATTACAAGAAAAAAGGACAGCAATCTGTTTAGGACAGATTAAAGTTTATGCGAAAGATAAAGAATCGAACAGAACTGAGTCATCAGTTTTTTCGGTTCTTTTTTTTTTATGCAGATAATTAGAGGTAGCGCTTTACAACGCCAATTCCGGGAAGGTCGAACAAGGTAACTTTCCCATCAATCACCTTCACGCCATCAAAAACATCGTTGGTAATTAGCAGTGCGCCGTCAAGGTCGGCCCAATCGCAAAGTGGCGATAACTGCGAAGCTGCTGAAATAGCGCACGATGTTTCGGTCATACACCCGATCATAACCTTCATATCGAGAGCACGCGCTACATCAATCATTTTCTTTGCCTCGCGCATACCGGTGCTTTTCATCAGCTTAATATTTATTCCTGAATACACATCTTTAAATTTCGGAATATCGTGAATGCGCTGAAAAGCTTCGTCGGCAATAGTTGGCAGCGGACTGTGTGCCGTTAGCCAGGCCATATCATCCAGCTGCTCTTTAGGCATGGGCTGCTCCACAAAAACGATCCCCTTTTCATCCATCCAGTGTATCATCTCCAAAGCTTCATGTTTGTCTTTCCACCCCTGGTTTACATCCACACACAAAGGCACATCGGTAACCGATCGAATCGTTTCAATCAGCTCTTTGTCGTTATCGCGCCCCATTTTAACCTTTAGCATTTTGAACTCAGCGGCCTCTTTGGTTTTTTCAATTACCACCTCGCGCGTGTCAATACCGATAGTGTAGGTTGTGTAAGGCGTATTTTCAGGTTTTAATCCCCAGATTTTATACCAGGGCTGCCCCAGAATTTTACCGACCAAATCGTGCAATGCAATATCAATACAAGCTTTTGCTGCGCGGTTTCCCGACTCCAGCTGATCCACATATTCCAGAATTTCATCCATACGGAACGGATCTCTAAAACCCGACAAGTCCACTTTTTTCAGAAAGCGGCTAACCGTTTCGTGCGATTCGCCCAAATACGGCGGCATCGATGCTTCTCCGTATCCAATCAGTCCGTCGTGTTCCAGCTCAACCAACATTACCGGCGTGGTTGTGCGCGAGCTGGTTGCCAGCGTAAAAGTATGTTTTAACTGAAGTTCAAAAGGTTTAAAACGTAATTCCATGTCTTCTGATTCTTGATGTTATTCAGGTAAAACCTGTTTGAAAAACGCGTTGTCAACCACCCACTCAATTCCGTCGCCATCAACGTTATCGATAATACGGCGGGCACGTACAAAACCTTTTTCGTAATGTTCGGTATATTTTTCACTGTCGCGGTTCAAGCTGTTTACACGCACTTTTCCCGATGCATGAATAAACTCCTGATCGCCTAAACACAACCCAACATGTGTTACTCTTTCGCGTTGATCAGCAGTTGCTTTTCGTCCAAAAAACACGAGGTCGCCGGCTTCTAAGGTATCGTATCCGTTTTCGGTGTCAACCAGCTCTCCGTATAATGTTTGCTGCGATGCATCGCGTTGCAAAATTACTCCATGATTGTAATAAGCCGATTTTACAAAACCACTGCAATCGACCATTTTTGCCGAAGTACCTCCCCACAAATAGGGAACGCCCATAAATTTTTCGGCGGTTGCCAGCACGTCATTTGCGACAACACTTTTATTGTACCATTTATCAAGGCCCATACATTCATCCTTTTTCACAAAAGCTTCACGACCGTCGGCCAAAACTGTTTTATAAAATCCAGCTGTTTCATCCACCACACTTAATAAGTTATCTAATACCAGATCGGTTGCAATGTTTGATTTCGCATCCGCTTCAGCATAAGCAAATCCATATTGATTTTTGTAAAGTACTTTCTTAAATGTTTTCCATTCAGCCATTTCCTCATTGCTTTTCAGAGCAATTCCTGCGCCATCAACCCAGCCAAAATAACGGTCGGGCGTTTGAACTAAATACCAGCCATCCTCTTTGCGGTAAACCTTAACAGGAGTACCCATAATCGACTGCGTTAACATTTCGGCAGAATGCCTTGCGTTACTCCGGATATTACAAACCGAAATAGTAACCACTGCCCATGGATTTTCGCTAAAAGTCTCATCAGGCAACAGGTCAACAGAAAAATCACATCCGTTTTCCGATGCAAACGATTCCAACGATTCAAAGGTCGCTTTAGAAACAGTAGCTCCGGTTATTGCCGTCTTGCCATCATTTACAGAAACACTTACCTTACAGTATTCTACGCGTTTGTCTTTAATTTGCTGATCAATCAATTGATCAACTTGTTGTTCAATATCAGATGATTGTTGCTGTTGCGTACAAGATGCCATAACCAAAAAGAATAGAAAAATAATGTGAGTAAATTTCATTGCCTTACAAGATTTGTATTACATATTACAAATATAAATTTTAAAGTGATTTTTCCGGAGAATCACTCTATGAAAAATTCATCCTTAACATCTAGATACGATTAGTTTTCGGTAGCCGGCAAATATTCAAAATCGAGATGATAATCCCATGTATCGAAATACAAGTTACCACCCTCCCATTCCAGCTCTCCTCTCTGAAAATCAAAAGGTTCGCTTCGATAATACTTTTTAGGTGGAACCAGTTCACGGGCAAAATCATCGTTTACCACCAAGCGGTAACAATCCAGTCCGTTCAGGTAAAACTCTTTAATGCGCTTGTCTTCCGAATCGATTAGCTTAAACGACGGATCAACCGGCACCCAACCAACGCCTTCGTAATACACCTCGGCCCAATCGTGCAGGTTTTTGGTTTGCGGCAACAAATACCAGCCACTTTGCCATTTACACGGAATTCCGAGGCTGCGAGCCATACTCAAAAACAAAAAGGTTTGCATACCACAATCGCCGTGCATATTTTCGAGCACATAACACGGAATGCAAGGCATAACCGAATATTCGAGTGCTCCGGCCCACGGGATATTATCGTTGATCCAATAATACAGGAGCTCTACTTGTTTTACCGGATTTTTTTCGTCGCCAACAATATTTTTAGCTAATGATTTTATCTGATCGTTAAACACAATGTGTGGCAAACGCTCGGCAGTATATTTTTTATATAGCTCCGAGTTTTTATCGTATCCCTGAACATCTTCTGGTTTTATATCGAACCACTGTGCAGCAGTTTCAAAAACATAGGAGATTTGAAAAACCGTCGCCTCATCTTGCACCGCTTTTTTCTCCATATACACGGTGCGTTGCATGGTTTCGTTCGGAGCAATGATATATTCCTCCTGACTGGCTTCCAAAAATTCGACCCTAGGCAAACGTTGCGACCCGGTTCGCGGATAAGGTAACCAGCATTTTACCAGTTCGCCTGCCGGCACTGCATTGGCGTCCAGCGTAATTGTATAATCTACTTTTATGCGTTGCGGAACAAAAGGATTTCGTGGCTCAATTGGTTTTTCAAACCACTGTGGAATAACGGTCTGCTGAAAATCTTCAACACCATCGTAGGCTTTCCCATTTTTCTCTTCTTTAATCTTTCCGGCAGCTTCGTTTAAACGAAAGAAATTACTGACCGACCTTGAAAAATAACGCTTCTCACCATCGATAACACGCATCTCCAGCTGCCTGGCATTTTCCCATTGGTTCAGGTCATCGTCTGTTAAATCCGGGAAGTATTCGCTCAACTGTTCTTTTACATCAGCCCGAGTATAAGGAAACTCCTTTCGTAAACGGTGGATGGTTTCCAGCTGAATAGCTAATTGTTCGTTCTGCGGATCATCAGAAATTAGCTCATTCAACCTGATTTCAGCTTCTTTGAATTTTCCCTGAGATAAATAATTTTGATAATCGAACACTTCCTCTTTTTTATTCTGACAGGCAAAAACGAGCAATGCCAAACCAATAAAAAATACGCTTTGTAAAAATTTCATAAAACCGTTGTATCCTAAATAGAGTTGTGCAGGTATTTCTGATAGATTTCCATTGTACGGTGCAAATGTACTTTCATTAGCTCAGCTGCCTCTTCCCTTTTTTGTTTGTTTATTACATCAAATATTTTCAGATGATACTCGAGCGTAATGTCTTTTTCGCCCTCTACATTTGCGTAAATCAGGTTTCGCATGCGCGGCAAAAGCGAATAAATAGGCTCCATCGAAATCTGCACAATCGGGTTATGCGTTGCTTTGGCAATCAATAAATGAAACTTATTATCCAGGTCGGCCTCCATTTGAATATTGTCAGGATTACAGGCCTTAAAAGCCTCAATATTATCCTGAATATCGCTTAAGTCGTTTTGTGTGCGTTGTTTGGCTGCCAATCCTGCAATCTCGGGCTCGAATAACCTGCGCACTTCAATAATTTGAGCAATCAGATTATGGTCGAACTGCATATCGTAATACAAATTCAGGTTTTCAATGGCGTCGTCAATCTTTAGCCCGGTAACAGTCATTCCACTACCTTTGGTAATTTCTATGAGTCCGCGTGCACTTAACCGACGCAGTGCTTCGCGCAATGCCGTTCGGCTAACACCAAACGATTCGCACAATTCTCTTTCGGTTGGCAACCTTGATCCTACCGGTAATTTTTTCTCACGAATTGCAGCTTCAATTCTACGTTCAATTTTTTGGCTCAGCGTTAACTTGCTCCCGATTTTTCTAAAGACTTCATCCATTATCGTAAATTTTGGTCAGTGGTAAATACGTTTAAATGTACTACATATTACAAATGTAGCATTTTAATAGAAAAAATGTATTTACACAATCATTATGGTCAAATTTCTGTGCACAAAAATCGTATAGTCCTGATTTGTAAAACATTGTATTTTTCAATGAAAATATGGCCATTTATACAACTTGCACCCCAGCTATTTTTTAGTACTTTAACAGTCCTTAAAACATCAATCTTTCTCGCTATGATAAAATCATTCATAACATTTCTGCTACTAACATTCTCGGTAGCATTGTGGGCGCAAACAACTAACCAAGAGGTATTAAACATGAACAAACCCGAGCGTGTTGAATGGTTTCGTGATCTCGGTTTCGGTATGTTTATTCATTTTAGTTTCGACAGCCAGTTGGGAATTGTAATCAGCCACTCGATGGTTGGGGCATCGGAAGATTACCAGAACCGATACATTAACGAGCTTCCAAAAACGTTTAACCCTAAAGATTTTGATGCAAAAAAAATTGCAACGCTGGCCAAATTGGCCGGAATGAAATACATTGTGTTCACCACAAAACACCACTCGGGATTTTGTATGTGGGACACCGAAACCACCGACTTTAACATTACCAACACACCTTATAAAAAAGACTTGCTGGAAGAATTTGTCGAAGCCACGCGCGAAGCAGGATTAGCAGTTGGATTTTATTTCTCTCCCGAGGATTTTCATTTTTTGCATGAAAACGGGCTCGAAATCCGCCGCACAAATATTAACGACATTCCGCAACACCTTATGAATAAATATGTGGAGTTAAACGAACTTCAAACCATTGAATTAATGGCTAAATACGGCGACATCGACATTCTTTTTTACGATGGTGGCGAAGGAACTTTGCTTGAAAAATGTAAACTAGTAGCATGGGAACTTCACCCCGATGTGGTGATAACACGTGGCGCCATGGAAACACCGGAACAAACGGTGCCCGGCACCACAGTTACCGATCCGTGGGAAGCATGTTTAACTATGGGAACGCAGTGGGCTTACAAACCTGCCAACGAAACCTATAAAACGGGTGTTCAGCTAATGGACATACTGGTTGAAACTCGAGCAAAAGGAGGCAACCAACTGCTCAATATCGGGCCAAAACCAAATGGCGCTGTTGCCGAAGAACAGGAAAACCTGTTGCGCGAAATTGCCGCCTGGAACTTTGTAAACGGAGAAGCAATTGAAGCTACAAAACCATGGATTATTCCGAACGAAGAAAATATTTGGTTCACCTGGAAACCGGAAGAAAAAACACTTTATGCCATTCTAACCAAACAAGCGGAGTGGCCGCGGGGCGAACGTCGCGAGTTTATTTTAAAATCGGTTAAAAGTACCGAAAATACCAATGTTGAAGTATTGGGGCAATCGGGAAAACGTGTTGAATACATGCCCGAAATAAACGCTACCACATTTTTCAAACAGGAAGAAAATGGCATACACATTTCCTGCGTGCGTGCACAACGTTTATACAATAATCAAAAATGGAATTATCCTCTTGTTTTAAAAATTACGAATGCTGAACCGGCATTTGTTCCCCCCGTTGTAGAAACCGGCGAGGCGGAAATCATACAATCCGGCGGAACGAGTTACGTGCAATTTAACGGCAGTATTGTTGAGCAAGGCGACGAGGAAAATCTTAAAGTTTGTTTTCAGTATCGCCCGCTTCCCGAATTTACCGATGCCCTTATTTCTAATGAATGGACCGAAACAAAAAATTTGGAAATAGATGACAACTTCTTTATGTTCAGGCTTCCGGTTAAGAATAAAAAAATTACCTACCAGTACCGAACGGTTGCAAAACACCCAAACGCCAATGTTTATGGTAAATACAAAACAATTTCAATAAATTAGCAAAATCCTTTTTTATAAAAATCCTTTTTTTTTACATCTAGGTTCATTACCTTTATTTTCATTAAACTAAACTAAAGTGTATCTCTTTAAAAATTGAGCTGCACAACTTGCTGAAACTAGATGCTAAACGACCAAAAAACGAAACTGTTAATTGCTGAAGGAAATACCAGACGCTTTCAACTCCTTATGGAAGTCACCTCTGACGAATTACTTCAATACGCTTTAAGTTTTGTACGCAATCAGGAAATTGCAGAAGAACTGGTAAGCGATGTTTATGTTAAAATTTGGCATAAAAGATCCGAGCTCCCCAATATTCACAATATCAGATCATACCTTTTTATTGCAGTTAAAAATAGCTGCCTGTCGCATCTCAGGAAAATGAAAAACGAAAAAATTGTATTCATCGACGAATACAACGATTTTTTATTCCCGGCAGTGGAAAGCAAAGATGATGAGACAATAGAAAAAGAAATGCTGAATAAAATTTATGAAGCTATCGGTGAACTTCCTCCAAAATGCCGTGAAGCTTTTTCGCTGGCAAAAATAAATGGTTTTAAACACCGCGAAATTGCTGCAATAATGAGCATTTCGGAAAAAACGGTAAACAACCACCTGGTTACCGCACTGAAAAAAATAACAGAAGCACTGGGCATCGATAAGAAAAAGAAAGCAAAAAAATCGCCTTTAAAACAAGCCAGTTTATTCTCTTTCGCCTGGTAAAACCAGTTGCCGAAAAAGTTATCCTCCTCTCCCATTTTCATTAGAATTTAATATTTATTGATTTTTTTATTGTTGAATTAGGTATAGTAGATGTTACGAACGTCTTTTTAGGTAGAAAGACAAAAGATGACGAAGAAAGACGACACCTACGAGCTCATTGTTAAGAAGCTTACAGAATCCATCAGCGAAGAAGAAGATGGACTTCTCAACAATGAGCTGGAGAAACATAAATCCACTGCACGAAGCTATTCTGTACTTAATACCTTCTGGAGGAAATATTTCCCGAGAGCAAAAAAACACTCTATAATCCGGCAAACTGAAAAAAAGCTCGGATTCACATATCACCAAAGTCCGAAAACCAATAACTGGAAATGGATCGGAATTGCAGCTACTGTATTATTAATAGTATCAATGGCATTTTCAATAAACTATATTATCGAAAAAAAGCAGGCACCAACGCTAAACCAGTACAGTTGTAGAGCCAAAGAAATTAAGACGGTGACTTTAAGTGACGGCACCAAGGTGTGGTTAAACTCATCGTCGTTGTTAATTGCCAGCGAACCATTTATTGGCGACAAAAGAGAAGTAACCCTGTTTGGCGAAGCTTATTTTGAAGTGGCCCCAAATGCCGAAAAGCCTTTTATAATCGAAACCTCGAACCTGAAAACCAAAGTTTTGGGAACACATTTTAATGTTGTTGCCTACCCTACCGACGATGTTCACGAAATTTCGTTGTACGAAGGAAAGGTTCAGCTAAACCCGAATACGAATAACAATACTGCCATTTTAAATCCGGGCGATCGTGCTTATTTCAATACCAACACCGGAAAAATGAAACTGTTGCACACCGACCTGGGGAAACCGGCTCAATGGCGCGATGGAATATTGCGGTTTTACGATGAAGATCTGTTCAGCATCTCGAAAAAGCTGGAACGCCATTTTGAAACACGGATTTTTGTTGCCGACTCAGTTACCGGAAACTTTAAATATTCGGGAGAATTTGAAGAAGAATCGCTGGAACGGATACTCGAATTACTGAGCGTGGCCAAAACATTTGAATACAAAATAAATAATAACGGAATAATTATAGAATCTAAAAAATCAAGACAAGATTAGAAATGATGTGAATTAAGAACAAAAAAGAAAGTCTTCTTGTGAGTCTGATCAACTATTTACACAGGAGATTTAAATGAACTAAATTTTATTGTTTAACAAACTAAACTATTATTGTATGGAAAAATGCATTAATGCTAAGCTTTCCTGTTCATCGGGATGGCTAACAAAATTTCGACGTGTAGCAGGTGTCACTATGGCATTGTTACTGGCGATTGTTGTTAGCGTGCAGGCCAGCACTTATTCTGAATCGGTTAAGTTCGATTTAAAAATGAAAAAGGCCAGCCTGAAAGAAGTATTTCAAACCATCGCTGACCAAAGCGAGTTCAAGTTTGTTTACAACAACGACGTTGTGAACGACAATCAAAAAGTGTCGGTAACATCCGATGATGCACGTGTGGAAGAAATTTTAGATGAAATTTTACCACAACATCATCTTGCTTACCAGGTTATTGACCGACAAGTTATTGTTTACCCGGCAGCCAACGACGGACAGTCTGCTGCCAATTCAGACAACCCGCAGGAAAAATCTATTTCGGGTACTGTTGTCGACGAAGAAGGTATGCCTCTTCCGGGTGTATCGGTAATCGTAAAAGGAACAACAGTTGGTATTGTTACCAATGTTGACGGTAACTACAATTTAACCGGTATTCCTGCCGACGCCAAAGTTCTGGTATTTTCATTCGTGGGAATGAGAAGTCAGGAAGTGAACATTGGCAACAAAGCAACCATTAACATTACTCTTGAGGCTGAAGCAATTGGTCTTGAAGAAGTTATTGCCGTAGGTTACGCTTCGCAGAAAAAAGCCAACGTGGTGGGTTCTGTATCTTCAGTTAACGGAGAGCAAATTGAAGCTATTCCTGCTGCCGACGTTACCAACACACTGTCGGGTCGTATGACCGGTGTTACCGGTATTCAAACAACCGGTGAGCCGGGACAAAGTAACGCTACTATTCTCGTTCGTGGACGTACCACTTTAGGAGACCGTAACGACCACCCTGAATTAACTGCACCACTTGTAGTAATTGATGGTATTCCTGGTCGTTCGCTTGGCGATGTTGACCCGGTTGATATTGAAAGTGTATCGGTACTGAAAGATGCATCGGCTGCAATTTACGGTTCAACAGCTGCAAACGGTGTTATTCTGGTAACCACAAAAAGAGGTAAATCAGGAAAACCAAGAATGAACTACCAGTTCTATCAAGGTTTTATGACTCCAACAATCCTTCCTGAAGTAACTAACGCAGGCGATTATGCCACCATGTTAAGTGAATACCAGGATTACGAAAACAAAGAGCGTACTTATTCTGATGAAGATATCGCCTTGTTCTACAGTGGCCGCGACCCTTGGCAACACCCAAATAGTGACTGGGTTGGCGACTTGGTAGACGACTGGACAACTACCAGCAAACACAACTTCAGTATTGACGGTGGTAGTAACGGAATGTATTACTACGTTTCGTTGGGTTATAAAAACGAAGAAGCTATTTACAAACAGGAATCAACCAATTACAAGCAATATAATTTGCGTGCAAAACTGGAACTTCCTATTACCGATTGGTTAACCACATCGGTTGATTATGCCGGTTTCTTAAATAACAAAAAGTACCCTACAAAGAGTGCAAGCGATATTTACGGACAATCAACCCGTCTGCTTCCTACCCGTTGGTCATTCTGGCCAAACGGATTACCGGGACCGGATATTGAATATGGTGATAACCCTGTTGTAACATCTACTTTCGAAGGTGGTTACGACGATCAGAAAGACTACATCAACCAGGTTACATTCAAAGCAACAATTACACCTGCAATGGTTGAAGGTTTAACATTGAGCGGATATTATTCTTACGACGTATCGAACTGGTACAGAAAACAATTCCGTAAACCATGGACACTTTATACCGAAAACTGGGATAGTGCAACCTACGATTCAGAAGGTTATGTAATTGATATGGATCTAACACCTTCATTACGTGGTTATTCAGCTCCTGAATTAGCTGAAGACTATAGCCGCAATATTCGTAAGCTGGCAAACTTCAACTTTAATTATGCGCGCGACTTTGGCGACCATTCATTCTCAATTTTTGGTGCATACGAGCAAGTTGAACAAAACAGCAACTACTTTGGAGCCTTCCGTAAGTATTACATTTCAGATGTTGTACAAACAATCGACGCAGGTTCTGATACTGATAAAGACAACTGGGGATCGATGTCAATTTACGCACGTAAATCAATCATTGGTCGTGCCAACTACAGCTACGCAGGAAAATACTTAGTTGAAGCACTGTTCCGTCGCGACGGTTCGTTAAAATTCCCTCCTGACAGCCGCTGGGGTAATTTCCCTGGTTTAATGTTAGGATGGAGAGCTTCTGAAGAAAGCTTCTGGCAAAACAATCTGGCTTTCATCAATTACTTCAAACTGAGAGCTTCGTATGGTAAAATGGGTATGGACCCTGGTAGTCCTTTCCAATATATGAACAAATATGTACTGGGAACCGGTTTAACAATGGGCTCAGGAAAACAAGTTGAAACTGTTGTTCAACAATCAGGAGTAGCAAACCCAAATATTACCTGGGAAAAACAAACTACTTACAACCTTGGTTTCGAATCCCAATTTCTTGAAAACCTGATCTCGTTCGACGCTGATTTCTTCTACAGCAAACGTTCTGATATCTTAGCTTCTCGTGATGCTTCTGTTCCGGGATTCACCGGATTAGCATTACCTGATGAAAATATTGCTGAAGTTGACAACCGTGGTTTTGAGTTGGAAGCAGGTTACCACAAAAATATTACATCCGACCTTCGACTTGACGTTACCGGTCAGTTCTCGTACAACCACAACGAAGTGGTATTTATGGACGAACCTGAGAGAGCAGAGCCTTGGCAACAACGTACCGGACACCCTTATGGAGCCTGGTTAATGTACGATGCGATTGGTATTTTTGCCGATGAGGCTGCACTTGACTATCCTCACTGGGATGGAGCAAAACCTGGTGATGTTATTTTCCGCGATGTGGATGGTGACGGAACAATTACCAGCGACGACCGTATACTTATCGACCAAACAGATATGCCGGAAGTTAGTTACGGTTTGTCTATCGATTTAGACTACAAAAACTGGCACTTATCAGTACTGGCACAAGGTCAGGGTAAATATTACCGCATGAACATTGCAGATGGACGTCGTGGTGAAGCAGGTAACTATTTCCAATGGAGTTTCGACGACCGTTGGACACCTGAAAACACCAACACTGATGTGGCAAGAGCTTACAACCGCGATGACTTATATTGGTCGTTTGACAACCATATGAGTACTTACCACCTGGATAACATGGCTTACTGCCGTTTGAAAAATGCCGTTCTTACCTATACCATTCCAAATACTGTATTTGGCGATTTGGGAATCTCAAGAGCTCAGGTATATTTTGCAGGAAACAACCTGTTCCTGATTTATGCTGCTCAGAAAAATTTCGATCCTGAAATTGGAGCTCCTATGAACTATCCGGCTGTAAGAACGCTGGCTCTTGGTGTTAAAGTTACATTTTAGTAATTAATGAATATTGAAAAATGAAGAATATGAAAAATATATTAGGTTCGATACTGGTGTTGACGCTTATTTTTGCAACAACATCATGCGACGATATTCTCGACCAAAAGGCGGTTGACGCTTTTAACGAGGAATCTGTTTTTGAAGACTTAAACCTAACAAAAGCATATTTGGGCAGATGTTATGACTTTATTGGCGTTGATAACAATATGTTATTGGGTTTAAGGGAAGATCTTCTGTCCGGAGCTACCGACGAGTTATTGTGTATACACCGTCCGAGTGGTTACCCGTTCCTTAAGGGTATTATGAGCCCTGATGAATTGGGACACTTTGGAAACTGGCGTTTCAACTGGATTTCGTGGAGCTTATACAGCAACATTAAAAACGTAAACGTATTTCTTGCAAATGCGGAGAACGTGCCTACCGAAAATGCAAATGAAGAAGCCGACCTGGCAACTTATATCGCCGAAGCTTATTTTATCCGCGCTTTCGACTATGTAAACTTAATGCGCTCATACGGCGGTTTGGTATTGGTTGATCAGCCATTCGAACTGGGTGAAGATTTCTTGTCAATCAACAGGTCTTCGTTAGATGCTACACTTGATTTTATTATCGCCGACCTTGATAAAGCAATTGCCGGACTTCCAACTAAAGATAATATGGATCAGGGACGTGCTACAAAAGGTGCTGCTGCTGCTTTAAAATCGCGTATTTTAAGCTGGAGTACCGGTGAACTGATGCATGGCGCTTATTCTACTGATCCGCTGGTTTCATTCCAGTCGCACAGCAGAGAATCGTTACTGGCTCAGGCGCAAACAATCGCCAAAGAAATCATGGACGGAAACTACGGTGATTACTCACTTACAGGTGCAACCGACGATCCTCCTTCTCCATTAACCGATGCTGATGTTGATGCTTATGCAGAAAACTTCTCTAGCATTTTTACACAAAGAGGCGAATGGAATGACGAAGCTATCTGGGGTGTGCAGCACTTGCAGGCTCAGGGTAACAGAACTACCCAAAACAGATGGTGGGGACCTAACGGTTACCACAACTGGGGAAACAACGGCCCGAACGAACTTGCAGTTCGCGAATTTGAAATGGCCGATGGTAGTGATTTCGTTTGGGACAAATACACCCCGGGCGACATTGAATTACGCGAAGCAACAGCTGCCGAACTGGAAGCTGATCCGGAAATTAACCCATACGTAGGAAGAGAACCTCGCTTTTATGCAACTGTTCTTTTCGATGGAGCAAAATGGATCGATCGCCCAACTGACGGTGCAGCTTTAGACCCTGAAGGACGTGTTCAAACAGGTTATTATGTAGCAGCCGATGGATCGCAAACTGCAGGATTGGATACCCGCCAGGGACCAATCGAGGCATGGAACGGTACTAAAAACGGTTATTACATTAAAAAATACCAGGATCCGGCAACCGTTGGACAATACTTTAACAACGAAAATGCATGGATTGAAATGAGGTACGCCGAGGTTGTTCTCGATTATGCCGAAGCTTGTATTGAGTTGAACGAAGTTGAAAAAGGTATGGATGCACTGAACATGATTCGTAACCGTGCAGGATTACCTGATAAAATGACAACCAGCCAGGCAGAAGCCAGAGATTGGTATCGCCACGAACGTATGGTAGAGTTCTTTGGTGAAGGCGACCGCTGGTATATGATTCGTAAATGGATGATTGCGGAAGACGTTATCAAAACGGTTCACCCAATTAAAATCTATCATTACGAAGATGGTAGCCACGAATGGTTCTACGACACTTCATCAGATGCTGATGCAAGATCATGGAACGATGCCAACTATTGGTTACCAATTTCACGTACGGAAATAAACAAGGCTCCACAGTTGCAACAGAATCCCGGTTACAACTAGTTGTTTAGTTTAGTTAGTATATAAAAGACCGGCAACTTGAGCCGGTCTTTTTGTATCAACCTATTCATTTAGTATTTTCTACAATAAGAAAACAAATTTCATTAACTGAACTACTGTAAAATACGATCTGAATTGCCCTCATATCCCACAACTCTTAACTGAGCCTGAAGAGGTTACCGGTTCTTCATTTTAACATTATTGCTTAAACCAACGCATTGGCATTTGCCCATTGCCTAAAATCCTATTGTCATGATTAGAATAAAACTGTCTTTGATGATGCTCCTCCAATACATGATGTACGCTGTTTGGTGGGTTCCTCTGGCTGCATATTTAACCAACCTCGACGTTAGCAGTTTCGAAAAATCGATGATATTAAGTTCGATGGCTATTGGCTGCCTCGGTTCGCCGGTTATTGGCATGCTGGCCGATCGTTTTTTCCCGGGCCAAAAAGTACTGGCTTCGTTAAATTTGCTGAATGCTGTAATGTTGCTAATGGCCGGAACAACAAATCAACCCGATTTACTATTTATCTTCCTGCTAATTGCCATGTTGGGTTACATGCCCAGCTGGAGTTTAACCAGTTCAATTGCCATGGCGCACATTCCATCCGAACAATTCCCTAAAATCAGGGTGTTTGGATCGATTGGCTGGGTGGCATCGGGTATTTTCAGTGTAGTTTTCATAAGTCTTTTGGGCTTCGATTTCGATGGCACGAACATTCCCTTTTATTGCGGTGCAGCAGTAAGTATCGTTGCCGTATTTGTTAACCTTACTTTGCCGAACACTCCGCCTCCTGCCAAAGGGAAAAAAGGTTCGCTGATTGATGCTTTTGGTTTACGAACAGTTGAATTAATGCGCGATAAAAACTTTGCCATTTTTATCATCTTCTCTTTTCTGTCGCTTATTCCCTTTTCAATGTATTACTCGTTCTTTTCCGAGTTTTTGCTGAACATCAACACCAAATATATTTCGGTAACCATGAACTGGGGCGTTCTGGCAGAAATGGGATTTTTACTTCTCGTTCCCCCTGCCATTAAAAAGTTTGGCTTACGAAAAGTGATGATTTTGGGTTTGATTGCTCTTACAGTGCGCTACCTTTCGTTTTATGCCGGTGGTGTTATCAACCAAAGCTGGATGTATTATATCGGAATTCTTATTCACGGATTGATATTTGGATTCTTTTATGTTGGCGGCCAGATTTATATTGACAAAAAAGCACCTGCCGAATTACGATCGCAGGCGCAGGGTTTTATTTTCCTGGTAACATTTGGTGCCGGCCTTTTGGTTGGAAATTTTATTTGCAGCGAATTAATAGCCAATTTTAAAAGCGACGCCGGTTACAACTGGAGTGCCATTTGGGGAATCACCACACTAAGTTCTGTTGTTTTAGTGGTAGCATTTATGTTGTTATTTAAAAACAACGATGAACTCTTAAAATCGAAATAAAGTAAACCTTTAATTGAAAAAGACATAGTACCAGTAAGTATCGGCAAAATCACGCAGCGCAATTTGTGCTTTACGTTTGTTCGCCTGGTTTTGCTGATAAATCTGGTAATACCGTTGAAAACGCTGTTCAGTTTGAGGATCAATTTGCAGCTTCTTTAGCTCGGGCATCTCTCCTACCCGCAACAATTTGTAGGTCACCACAGCTTCTTCAACATTTTTGGGAATCTTTTTTAGTCCAGCGTTTTCCAAAGCCGGTAACAATTCAACAATGCCTTTCATATCTTTTTGAAGCATCAACCACGACAGTTCATACTGCAATGCAACCGAGTTTTTCGAGTCAGCATCTAAAACAGGCAGCAGGTTCAACCACGGTGTATCGCTTTTTACAAAAAAATCGAATTTGGTATCCTGCTGCTTTTTTCGTCCCAATTCTTTATCGTTCAGCACGGCTGCATCATCATTCAAAAACTTCCTGAAATAGCTTGCATCATCCTTGTAAAATAACGATCGATCAAGAATTGAGATATACTTTTCAGCAGTCTTGTAATTTCCTTTTATCAGCTCGGTTTTAATCAGCATTTTTAATGTTTCAGGTGTGTAGCCATAAATTACCGTGTATTCGTAAGCCCAACGCTGCGCTTCATTTACAACGCCAATGGCATAATAATAATAACCGCCAAATTGTAGGTACTGACCAATATTTTGCCACTTCAAAAACAGTGTGCTTCCATCGTTGCTTTGCGGGAAATTAAAAAACGAATCGCCCAATCGCCCGGTTTCGGCCAAAGCCACATTATTTAAAAACAACGTTAGTTTGTTCGTGGTGGGCTCGTTAAAATTATAACGAATCAGCTCGTCATATTTTTGCTCGTAAAACAATTTCTCAGCCTGAAAATAGTGTTTACTCTTCACATCAATATTCTGAAAGGCAGCAACAACAAGCACCACTAAAATTAGATAGGGAGAGAATCCGGCCAATTTTATCTGTCTGATTTTTATCCGCTCAATTGCCTTAATTCTAATTTTTGCAAACACAGGAATGAGAAGTAATAATAAAACGGTCAAACCAAATAATACAACCTGTCCGCCGATAACTGTTGTCAAAAATGGAAATACTAAAAGCGAATCGGTAGTATAGAAAAACAAGTACTCTTTACCGATCCAAAAGAAAACCGCAAGGCTGATCCAGCTCAATGTCAACTTCAACCAGCTTTTTTGTTGTAGGAAATAAATGCTTGACAAACCGAGCAACAGAAAACAATAACTACCAAACAGAAAATACAAAATGGGAAGTACAATTACTATCCACCACTGATATTTGAATTTGCTCTTTATCAGACTCCAAAAGAGAAGTAACTGCACTAAAATTCCAAGGTTATTTAATGCCTGATATTGGTAATTTGTTTGCAGGTAAAAAAGTAAGGCTCCAATTAAAAATGGCATGAACAAGAACTGTTCTGCGCCTAACTTTTTGCCGATTTTGGCTAACAACCAAACAATCAGCAAAACCTCCAAACTCACAATAAGCGCTCCAACCAAAGGGTAATAATAGAAGGCAATTTGTAACTGTCCCAGGTATTCCAGAACTCCGCCCGGTTGGTCGAGGTGCTGTTTCAGGAAAGAAAAAGAGACTTGAAATAAGGACGACTTTTCCTGATAAAAGAAAATATAGTCGGTAAAACTGTACAGAAAAATAGTTGCGAACAGAAACAGCAGCACTGCAGGAAGAAAGCGAAATATTATTTTGGTTTTATCTGGAACTGAAGTCATTTCAATTGATTTAATTGTTTGCCCATTGGGCTTGTAAAGCTTCTTTACCGGCAGCTTCCCGAATTTCGCCCGGTGTAAGGTCAACATCCGTTTTGGCAAACTCAGGGATATTAAATGTTTTTACAAAATCCCTGTAAAATCCGGGATCCTCCTGAGGCAAAACAAAAGGTTTACTTGCAACACCGTTTTCATCTATAAAAGAAATATACGGACGGGCTGTTAGGCCATCGCCACGTTTGCTGCTAAATACCAACCATTTACTATTCGACGACCAACTGTGGTAACTTTCGGTAAAATCGCTGTTGTTTCCACATTTCTTCACCTGCAAATTCCCCAAATCAATCGAATAAAGGTCGGCCTCTTTATGCCAGATAGAAAAGTTACCATAATCGTGCAAGGTAAAGATCAACACATTTCCGGCCGGTGCTATCCGCGGAAAGGAAACGCTCTTTCCAATAGCTGCAGCATCAAAAACCAACTCAGGTTCTGAAAATTTTCGCAGCTCCGGATCGAATGCAACCCGGTACAAATCATATTTTATATCCCGGTAATCGTAATTCTCGGCAATTTGAGCAGCACGGCAGAAATACAAAAAATGTCCGTCAGTCGACCATTCCGGGTAAGTATCCATAAATTGCTTTTTCGGATCAACAGGCACCTGCATTATTTCATTTTTATCCACGTCATACATTACCAACGAAGAGTTCAGATCAGAAACCTCGATCTTTTTGTTTTCCATGGAATGAAACTGCTGCACCACTTTATTCGATGAGAAAGCCACATATTTCCCCGACGGATGCCAGCGCGGATAAACGGCGCCGTTTTGCATTTCCTTGGTTTTCATGTTCACTTTTTTCAACTCACCATCTTCAACAAAATAAGTCCCGCCCAAATTACCGCGCATGTGAAACATAAAATCATCGGCATTCTGGTTATTAAAAGCATGGCAGTTCACGCAATTTTGCCCAACCACGTTATTTTGAATTACCGCCTTTTCCTTAAAACTTTCAAGGCTTCGTTGAACAATGCTCAGTTCGGTCCAGCTTTCGTAGCCCGGATATAACAAACGGTAATACAAAAACGGATCAACTTTTTCGGCAGAAACAGTATTGGTAAAAACAGGATATTGAATCCACTTGTCATCTTTCTCAATTGAGATTAGATAGCTGATTTTTGCTCCCAGGTTTTCGCCAAGCAATTTTTTCCATTTTTTTTCTGATAATCGAAATTGACCATCTCGAGATGAAACAGCTAATCTCCCCGCCTTTTCACCCGAAATATTCAGATAATAAGCATCTCCTTCTTCTTCAACCAAAAAATTAAGTGGAGCAATATTGGCAGGAATTGTAACTTCAGTATAGTCGGGATAAATTTTTACCGAATCACTATTTTTCAGAATTTCCCCGTTTGGCTTTGATACACAGGAGAATAAAAACAGCAACCCGATAAGGCATATTGAATGGTAGCGTAGGCTCATTGTTAGTTTTATGTTTGCGTTTATTGCAAAGCCTGAAATTAATAAAATCATTCAAAATACGCTTCTCAAATACGCGGGAAAAATTGACAGATTTGTAATCAAAACAATTACAATTCCGAAGTAAATCTTCATATATGTTTAAAATTCGTTCAAATTCCGAGATTTTGATTTCAATTCGTTTTGAGAATAAATTTTAATTTTTACATTTGTTTCATCGTTACAAAAATTATGAAAATTTTATCTATCAATATTATTGTCCTACTCGTTGTCATTCTTGGAAGTTCTGAGAAAGGTCATTAATTTGTATAGATACTAAAGATATTTATAAGCCTTTCTCAAAACAGAGAAAGGCTTTTTTAATGTTATAACAGACAGAAAAAGACAAAAAAGTATGCATAACACATTACGAAGCAACACAACCACACAGGGCCGCAGAATGGCCGGGGCACGCAGCCTTTGGAGAGCTAACGGAATGAAAGAAGAACACTTTGGGAAACCTTTGATTGCAATTGTTAATTCGTTCACTCAGTTTGTTCCGGGGCATGTTCATTTACACGAAATTGGCCAGTATGTAAAAAGTTTAATTGAAAAAGAAGGCTATTTTGCTGCTGAATTTAACACCATTGCCATCGACGATGGGATTGCAATGGGCCACGACGGGATGTTATATTCGCTTCCGTCGCGCGATGTGATTGCCGACAGTGTTGAGTACATGTGTAATGCGCACAAAGTAGATGCAATGGTTTGTATATCGAACTGCGATAAAATTACTCCGGGAATGATGATGGCCGCTATGCGCCTGAATATTCCGGCAGTATTTGTTTCGGGCGGGCCAATGGAAGCCGGCGAAGTTGACGACAAATTCCTCGACCTTGTTGATGCAATGGTTATGGCTGCCGACACCAAAATTGCTGATTCGTATGTGCAAAAGGTGGAAGAAAACGCTTGTCCTACCTGCGGATCATGCTCGGGAATGTTCACCGCCAACTCGATGAACTGTCTGGCTGAAGCTATTGGTTTGGCACTTCCCGGAAACGGAACAATTGTAGCCACACACGCCAACAGAAAGAAATTATTTGAAGAAGCTGCACAAAAAATTATCGCAGCAACAAAAGCATATTATTTCGAAGGCGACGATTCGGTACTTCCAAGAAGTATTGGTTCGCGCGATGCCTTTCTAAATGCAATGAAATTGGATATTGCCATGGGAGGATCAACCAACACGGTACTTCACCTGCTGGCTATTGCACACGAAGCCGAAGTTAGCTTTACTATGAATGATATCGACCAGCTTTCGCGCATCACACCAAACCTGTGTAAAGTGGCGCCTAATGGTCATTACCATATTCAGGATGTTAACCGTGCCGGTGGTATTCTTGGTATTTTGGGCGAATTGGAAAAAGGCGGTTTAATGGAAACCAACGTTTCGCGTATCGACGGACGAACGTTGGCAGAAGCCATTGCCGAATACGATATTAAACGTGATACGGTTACCGAGGATGCGATAAACCGATATAAATCGGCTCCGGGTGGAGGTCGAAACCTGGTTATGGGATCGCAGCAAAGCGCCTACAAAGAATTGGACGATGACCGTGCCAATGGTTGTATCCGCGATTTCGAGAATGCCTACAACAAAGACGGCGGATTAGCTGTTCTTTTTGGTAACATCGCTGAAAAAGGCTGTATTGTAAAAACTGCAGGTGTTGATCCGTCGATTTTTAAATTCACGGGAACAGCAAAAGTTTTCGATTCGCAGGACGATGCGGTGAATGGAATTCTTGGCGATGACGTTCAAAAAGGTGATGTTATCGTTATTCGTTATGAAGGGCCAAAAGGAGGACCGGGAATGCAGGAAATGCTCTACCCTACCTCGTACCTGAAATCGATGCAACTGGATAAACACTGTGCACTGATAACCGACGGACGTTTCTCGGGTGGAACATCGGGATTGTCTATCGGCCACGTGTCTCCGGAAGCAGCTGGTGGCGGTGCAATTGCACTAATTCGCAACAACGATAAAATTGCCATCGACATTACCGAGCGTTCTATCAACCTTGTAATTTCTGACGAAGAATTGCAAAAACGCCGCGACGAAGAAGAGGCAAAAGGCGCAAAAGCATGGAAACCTGCAACACGAGTCCGCAACGTATCGAAAGCGCTTAAAGCTTATGCAAGCCTCGTTTCATCGGCCGATATGGGAGCCGTAAGATTAATTGACTAATTGAGATAAAAGAATAAAACAAAGAACAAACAGATAGCCGGCATCAGCACCGGCGCTAAAAAGTAAACAATATGACAGCAAAAAAAGTTACCGGTTCACAAGCATTGATCCTGTCGCTTATGGAAGAAGGGGTGGATACCATTTTCGGGTATCCGGGCGGTGCAATTATGCCCGTTTACGATGCGTTGTATGATTTTGACAAAGAGGTAAAACATATTTTAACCCGCCACGAACAGGGAGCCATTCATGGTGCCCAGGGCTATGCGCGCGTCACCGGAAAACCTGGAATTGTCTTTGCAACTTCAGGTCCAGGTGCTACTAATCTTATGACGGGAATCGCGGATGCGATGATCGATTCAACACCATTGGTGTGTATCACCGGACAAGTAGCTGAGCCGCTGCTCGGAACCGATGCATTCCAGGAATCGGACATCGTGGGAATGTCAATTCCAGTTACTAAATGGAATTACCAGATTACTACATCCGAAGAAATTCCGAAAGTAATTGCTCAGGCTTTTTATATCGCCACAACTGGCCGTCCGGGCCCGGTTTTAATTGATGTAACAAAAGATGCACAATTTGGCGAGCTGGAATACGAATACGAAAAATGTAAAAAAATTCGCAGTTACGTACCGGAAACCAGTATTGATCCACACCAGATTAAAGCGGCTGCCGATTTAATTAACGAAGCTAAAAAACCGTTGCTGTTTGTTGGACAGGGAATTATTATCAGCCATGCTGAAGAAGAAGTAAAAACGTTTATTGAAAAGACCGGAATTCCTGCAGCCTGGACCTTATTGGGACTTTCTGCATTGCCAACCGATCATCCGCTTAATGTAGGAATGTTGGGTATGCACGGAAACTACGGTCCGAATAAACTCACCAACGAAGCCGACCTGATTATTGCGGTGGGAATGCGTTTTGACGACCGCGTTACCGGCAAGGTTAGCGAATACGCCAAAAAGGCCAAGATCATTCATATTGAGATCGATCCGGCAGAAATTGATAAGATCGTAAAAACGGATGTGGCCGTATTGGGTGATGCGAAAAAAGCATTAAAAATGCTTATCGACAATGTAAATCCGAACAATCACGAAAACTGGCATAACGAATTTAAAAAATGCGACGCCATTGAAAACGAAAAGGTTATTCAGAAAGACCTTTACCCTACAAAACCGGGGTTGACAATGGGTGAAGCCGTTAGAATTGTGTCAGAAAAGACAAATAATGAGGCTGTTCTTGTTACCGATGTTGGTCAGCACCAAATGATCGCACAGCGTTATTTCGGATTCAAAAAATCGAGAAGTAATGTAACCTCGGGAGGTTTGGGAACAATGGGATTTTGTTTGCCAGCTGCAATGGGAGCACAACTTGGAGCACCCGACCGTACTGTTGTTGGTATTGTTGGCGATGGTGGTTTCCAAATGACCGTTCAGGAGCTGGGAACAATCGCGCAAAACAATTTGCCGGTTAAAATCATGTTGCTGAATAACAACTTCCTTGGAATGGTGCGTCAGTGGCAGCAGTTATTCTTCGAAAAACGCTATTCGTTTACTGAATTGCATAATCCCGATTTTATTACAATCGGTAAAGGATTTGGAATACCGGGCCACACCGTTGACAAACGCGAGGATCTGGATGCAAGTATCAAAAAAATGCTCGACCACGATGGTCCTTATTTGCTGGAGGTGAAAATTGAGAAAGAAGACAATGTGTTCCCGATGGTTCCAACGGGTGCATCAGTTTCGGATGTAATTTTAGAGCCTTAAATTCGGATTTTGAATAACGAAAAAAGTTGAAAAAATGAGAAAAGAATATATCCTTACAGTTTATTCTGAAAACCACATTGGTCTTTTAACCAGGATCACAAACGTTTTCACACGCAGAAAAACAAATATCGACAGTCTTACCGTATCAGAGTCGGCATTGCAGGGCATCTATAAATTTACAATAGTAATACACTGTACCGATGCGATGGCGGTAAAACTGGTTAGCCAAATTGAAAAGCAAATCGATGTATTGAAAGCTTTTTATCACACCAACGCTGAAATGATCTTCCAGGAAATTGCTTTGTATAAAGTTCCGATCGAACCGATTTACGAGAGCGACACTATCGAAACGATCGTTCGTAAAGCTGGCGCCCGTATTCTTGAAATTACCAAAGATTATGTGGTAATTGAAAAGACCGGCCACAAGGAAGATACACAAGCGTTGTTCGAGGAGTTAAACCAGTTTAAGGTAATGCAGTTTATCCGCTCAGGAAGAGTAGCGATAACACGCGATCCTATCGAGCGTTTATCAGAGTTCCTGAAAGAGCGCGATGCGTTTTTAACAAGTTTAGATTAAAAAATCTATAGTCCAAAACTACCTGCCCGTCAGAAAAACTGACGGGCTTTTTTATTTTTTACCATCCCCATTTTCAATATACGAATCAAGCATCACCTGTAATTCCATTTGAATCATCAGTTTTATACAAAAAGTAGATTGTAATTTCTGCCTGCCGGCGGCCAAACTATTTGGCTTAATCCAAATAGTATGCACAAAGATCAAGGCTCCTTTTGATCTTAACCCTCCATTCTCATAAAACCCAAATTCGGACGGGTGATCTCCTCGATTCCTCGAAGCTTCCCGCTCTCATTAAGGTTTTATTTCAACTCCGCGCTAAGACCAAAAGAGGCCGTCCACTAATGTAGCGTCAGAAACATCGGAGCCTGGCCTCGTCCGGTGAGCCGGAAAACAAGAGGTGACGGCGTCAAAAAATTACTGTTGTTTGAGGAGGTACGACGAGTTTCAGGAATTTTAGCAGGCACCGCGCAGCTTTTCCGAGGGAAGCGGGCGCAGCCTTGACTTTTGTGTTTACTATTTGTGGCAAGACAAATAGTAAAATCCGTCTGATAAGACAAAAGAAGTTTCTTTCCCATATAACCTGATTCATTACTGAAATTTGGATCTTAATGTTTTTCTTCTCCATCAAAATTTAAACGTGATCTTAAATCTTAATTATTTTGTTAATCTGTCAAATTATATCATTTGTCATACAAATTCATTGAAAAGATTTATCAACTTTGTAAAAAAACTGCACTATTACAATGAACCTTATAATCGACACGATTGATATCTACCAATCTCCCATCAAATTAAAAGAACCTTTTGTTATTTCATTAGGCCCAATGTATCACGCCCAAAATGTGATCGTTGTTATCCACACAAACCAAGGCATTACAGGCTTTGGCGAATGTAGCCCGTTTATGACGATCAACGGCGAAAGCATGGAAACCTGTTTTATTGTTGGGCAGTATCTGGCCCAGGTTTTAAAAGGAAAAAACCCGGAAGACATTGAGGCATGCACACACGCAATGGACAAAACTATTTATGGTAATTCGAGCATAAAAAGTGCTTTCGACATGGCGTTGTATGACATCTCGGCGCAAAAAGTCGGTGTACCACTTTACCAATTTCTTGGAGGGCAAAACGACAAGGAAATGCAAATAGATTATACGGTAAGTCTTACCAACCCGGAAAAGATGGCTGCCGATGCTAAACGTATTGTTGAGAATGGTTTTGAGATCGTAAAAGTAAAGCTTGGCCACTCGAAAGAACAGGATGTGGAAAGCATTAAAAGAATTCGCGAAGCGATTGGTCCAAAAATTCCGATTCGTTTGGATGCCAACCAGGGATGGAAAACCGAAGAAGCACTCGATATTTTAAAAGCGCTTACACCTTATAAAATACAACATTGCGAGGAGCCTATTCCGCGTTGGGATTACATGGCTCTACCTGAGATCCGGCGATTCAGCCCTATTCCAATTATGGCCGACGAAACCTGCTGTGATCACATCGATGCAAAACGATTGATCGATTTATATGCCTGCGACCTGATCAATATTAAACTGAGCAAATCGGGTGGTATTTTTAAAGCACTGAAGATTGTGAAATTTGCTAAAGCCGCAAAAATGGAAATCCAGGTTGGTGGATTCCTTGAAACGCGTTTGGGATTCACCGCAGCAGCCCATTTTTCCCTTTCTTCAAAAAACATTGTTTATTACGATTTTGACACACCATTAATGATGGAAGAAGATCCGGTTGAAGGAGGTATTATTTATGGCGACAAGGGTAAAATTACCATTACTGAAACGCCCGGACTAGGTGCCAGCATTAATGAAGATTTTCTGTTGGGACTAAAAAAGGTTACCGTCTAAACAAAGCGAAATAGCTGAAAAGACACCAAATTCACCATTCCGTTTTCGCACATTTTTACGGCTCAAAAATATTCCCTACCTTTCATAAACTTTGGTTAGAGAACAAAAAAGCCTGTGATGAAAACGAGATGGTGTACATTTCTACTCTTCCTGATCATTTCCGGATTTATTCCTACAAATGTGTTGTATGCGCAATTACCGTTCACACGTCAGGATACAACGCCGTTAAGTGATCAGATAGAAGAAATCACCATTACCGCATTTCGTTCGCCATATAATATTTTTAATACACCGGCGCCGGTTAATTTGCTGCAACCCGAGCAACTTGAATCGGGCGATGCACTCACTCCCATCGATGCGTTGAACCGCATTCCCGGAATTTTAATGCACCACGGCACATTTAACACCAATCGTTTAACCATTCGAGGAATTGGCTCGCGAACGCCATACGGCACAAACAAAATTAAAGCTTACTTTGGCGAAATACCGTTAACTACCGGTGATGGTGAAACCGTTTTGGAAGACCTTGAAAACTCAGCCATTCAACGTGTTGAAATCATAAAAGGACCATCATCGAGTTTGTACGGTGCCGGATTGGCCGGGGTGCTGCTCTTTCATCCGAAAACTGTGGTAAAGGATTTTGTGCAAAACAAAACTACAGTGGCCTCATTTGGCACGTATAAAAACACGCTGTCGGCCGGAGTTACTGCAAATAAATTACAGATTTACACACTTGGCGCATTGCTTTCGAGCGATGGTTACCGCGAAAATAATTCGACAAACCGGGGCAATCTGCTCATCAATTCCATTTACAATTTTTCGGAAAAATCGAACCTTCAGTTTTTGCTAAAAGCCACAAAAATGAAAGGCTATATTCCGAGTTCGCTCGATTTGGAAACCTATGAAAACGATCCGGAAAGTGCTGCACAAAACTGGGCTTCGGTAAAGGGATTTGAGGAGTATAGCAACTCGCAATTTGGCGCGTCGTTTAATCGTTTTACGCTTAACGACGGCAAAATATCGGTTGGTGTTTTTGGAAGTATCCGCGATTTGGATGAACTGCGTCCGTTTAACCGCCTGAAAGAATCGTCAGACTACATCGGGTGGCGTGCTTACATTCAAAAAGTTGTTGCCACAGAAGAATTTCGTATGGTGATGACGACCGGCTTGGAAATGTTCCGCGAAACCTACGACTGGCAGACTTTCGACAACGATAACGATCAGCTACTTTCGGATAACAATGAAAAACGACAATACGAGAATCTTTTTATTCAGTTGGAATCGAACATTAAAGAGCGGGTATTTATTTCTGCCGGCTTGAACGGAAACCTCACACGTTTTAAATACACCGATCATTTTACGGAAAACGGCGACCAGTCGGGTAACCGAAATTACAAACCGGTTTTGTCGCCGCGTTTGGGAGTAAATGTTCTTTTGAATCACGAGAATTCAATTTTTGGAAATATCAGCCATGGTTTTTCAACGCCTTCTTTCGAAGAAACCTTAATGCCTGAAGGCAGTATTAATCCCGACATAAAACCGGAATCGGGATGGAGTTTTGAAGCGGGATTCAGAACCCAAATTACCAACCGGTTTAAACTTTCGGCAAGCTACTACCGCATTTATATCGACAACCTGCTTGTGGCACATCGCACCGGCGAAGATGCTTATGTTGGTGTTAATGCCGGGCAATCAGTGCACCCGGGTTTCGAGGCCGAATTTACATGGGTAACCATTACACACAACAGAAATCCGCTGCTAACTTTATACGGAAGTACAACATTGGCGAACTATCATTTTAACGATTTTGTGAATTTAGGAAACGATTATTCCGGCAATCTTTTACCTGGAACTGCAAAAGAAACATTCAGTTTTGGTTCCACCTTGTCCCCCATCAAAAACTTATCGATAAACGGTTGGTACCGCTATAACGGAAAAATGCCTGTAAACGATGCTAATAGCACTTTCTCGGAAGCATTTGGATTAACCAATGCAGAAATCAGGTACGAAGGAAAAAAGGACAACTTTAAATTTGATATCCGCGGAGGCGTTCAAAATATTTTTGATATTCATTATTCCTCAATGCTGGCTGTTAATGCCCCTTCGTTTGGCGGCAACCCTCCACGATACTACTATCCGGGTAATCCTCGAAATTTCTACATCAGCATACTAATTGGCCTCACCGGGAATAACACTCCTTAAACTAATTAGAAGGTCAATTCCCAAGGCTATTTATTTCCCACAGCAATCACCGATTTTTGCGTTCTGAAATACAAAACATCGCCGCTTATTGCAGGTGAAGCCATAAGCACATCGTTCATTTTATTGTGCTCCAAAATTTCAAACTCAGGGCCTGCTTTAACAACAAAAACATCTCCTTGTTCCGAGCACAAATAAACCTTCCCATCGGCAGCCACACCCGACGCTGTAAAACCTCCAACCGATCCCAGACTTTCTTTATACATCAATTCGCCCGTAGTTGCATTGAATACATTTAACGAACCATTTCCACGCAGGTTATATAAATAATCGCCATAAATCAGCGGCGTTTGCATATACGCGCCACCACGTTTTATACTCCAAACGATACTTTCATTTTCCGTTTCATCCTTTTCGAGAGTTATGTCGCCGGTAGCATCTGTTTTTATGGCATAAATTGGCGAATACCGGCCGTGTGCATTATTTATGAATATCAGGTCGTTGGCAACTACGGGTGTTGGCGTAGGAATATCTCCTCCTCCACTCATTTTCCAAATCTCTTTGCCGGTTTCAAAATCGTAACCGCCCATGTGTTTCCAGCCGTTTACCACCACCTGTGTTTTTCCATCTTTTTCAAACACTGTTGGAGAACTCCAGGTCGAAACTTCCTCGCGCGATGTTTTCCATATTTCTTCCCCGGTATTTATATCGTACGAGGCCAAAAAACAGTCGCCTAAATAATCGCATTGAATGATTACTTTGTCGTTATGAATAATTGGAGAACTTGAGAATCCCCACTCCAACTCGGGCACATCGTAAGGCCCGGCATTCATTTTATCGAATTCCTTTTGCCAAACCAATTCTCCATCCATGTTGTAACAGAACAGCCCGTTTGAGCCAAAGAAAACAACCACATGTTTTCCATCGGTTGCAGGTGTACCATCGGCATGCGATGCTTTTGTATGACGTTTTACTTTGGGAACACGTTTGGTGGCCAGTTTTTCCCAAACGATCTCGCCGGAATTTTTATCGAGGCAATACAATTTGAATTCATGAATGGACTCGTCTTCCACGGCATCACCATCCCCGTACAAACCTATTTTTACTTCGTTATCGCCCGAACTGCTAACGGCTGTAGAAATAAACATTTTATCGTCCCAAATTGTAGGGCTTGAATGCCCTAAGCCGGGTATCTGAGTTTTCCAGAGCACATTTTCTCCGGTTTCGATATTCCAGCTACTTACTGTTTTTGAATTTTCGATAAAACCTTTGGCAAACGGCCCCCGAAAGGATGGCCATTGATTAAGATATTTTTCTTGTGAAGAGGCGGTAAAAATAAGACACACTAATACGAATGCGGTACAAAGCAGTTGTTTCATTTATCAGATTTTTGGTACAAACCATAAAAGTAGACAAATGAAACAACTAACAAAGTTATGATACCAAAAATCTTTATTTGGCAATAATTTTAATCGTTGTTCTACGATTTAACCGGCGTCCTTCAACCGTTTCGTTGGTAGCTACAGGTTTTGTATCGCCATATCCTTCCGATTGCAAACGGCTGCTTGTAATACCATTTTCAACAAGGTAATCAACTACCGATTTTGCCCTTAATTTCGAAAGTTCAAGGTTACTTTCCGGATTACCCGAGCTATCGGTATGTCCCTGAATCTCTACTTTTAAGCCACCATTATTTTTCAAAAAGCCGACCAGTTTCTGCAATTCAGGTTCCGACTCCGAAAGGATCGCAAACGAATCGGTTTCGTAATAAATGTTGTGAAGATCCATTTCGGCACCAACTTCTATTGGTTCCAATTCAATGTTCAGAATAAACGGATCGGTCAAAGAATTCTCATCCGCTAAACGCATAGATTGCGAGTAGAACATAAACCCATCTTCCGAAACATTAAATGCATAATTGCGCCCCACAGGCAAGGCGAGCATAATCTGGCCGTTTTCGTCGGCTTTTTCGATGCGTGGTTCACTAACTGATGAATTCAGGTTAACAAGCTCAATATCGGCCATAACCGGTTCGGTTGTTGCTCTATTTGTAACTTTTGCTTTGATGTAAGTAACAGGTCGTGGTTGTAATCCACGATCCAGATTAAAGGAAAAAATATCAAGCCCGTTATCCGATTCACGTGCTGATGAAAAATAGGCAATATCGCCAATCGAGCTAATTGTCAGCCCCATATCATCTTTGTAGGTATTTATGGGGTAACCCATATTTTTCAGGTCTTTCACTTCGCCATATTCGGTAATTTCGGCTGTAAACAAATCGAGCCCTCCCATACCTACATGCGTATCGGAAGCAAAGTAAAAGTTGTGGTTATTGGCATGAATGAATGGCGAAATCTCGTCGCCCGAAGTATTCAAAGCTTTCATATTTTCCGGCTTACCCCATTGCGGTTTTCCATCGTCTGAAAAGCCGTTAAAAGCAATCCGCCAAATATCTTTTTGTCCCATTCCTCCGGGCCGGTTACTCGAAAAATAGAGGTAATGATTATCAGACGATAGCGAAGGTTGTCCTTCCCACGACGCAGTGTTTAAAGGTGCTCCTGCATTTTGTGGTTCGGTCCATTTTCCTTCAACTAATCGTGAGAAATAGATATCGCAACTCCCCAAACCATCTCCACGGTTACAGGCTGTAAAGAACAGTATTTTTGCATCGGCCGATAATGTTTGAGCACCTTCGTTATCTGCAGTATTCACTTCGCTCATCGGCACAGCATTGTCCCAGTTGAACGAGTCGATTTCGGCCATAAAAAAGTCTTCCTGTGGCCGGCCCCCGTCTTTCATCAAACGGGTAAAAACCAAATGTTTTCCATCGAGCGACGGCGTTGGCCAATATTCATCATTGGCAGTGTTTATCTCGTCGCCCAGATTCGTGGGCTCAAAAGCCACCGGATTCTCGATGCTGTTGAGTGCGAAACGACAACTGGCAATTTTACACGCCAACAGAAACTGCCGCTTTTCCGGAATATTTTTATTCTCCTTGTATTTCTCGTAGAAACTGAGCGCCTCGGAATACATTCCCAGCTTATAAAACGATTCTCCTAAACGAAAATCAATCAGCGGGTTATCATCCAATTCTACGGCCTTGGTGAGGTGTTTTATTTCCAGGCGGGTGGAATCCAAATCTTTATAAATCTCAGCCAACAAAAGGTGAGCACTCGCATACTCCGGGTCTTTCTTTAAAAGCTTGTCAGCCGCTTCAATTGCTGCCGGATAATTATCGTCGACATAATACTTTCGGGCTTCTTCAAACAACTTGTCCGATTTTTTAGAATCCTGTGCCTGTGCCCCAATCCAAAGAGTAGCACAAAAAAGTATCAGAACAATATTTTTAAGTCTTTTCATGAATAACATATTACAAACACTTCCGTATAACTTTACAATTTTATAAAAATAATAAACGACAGATTTGTTTTATTTATTTTTTTTCTATTTTGCCTGCGGAAATTTATTTAATCTAACTATTTAATTTTTAATTACATTGGTTTACCCACGTGATGAAAAAGAAAGTAAACAAAAATCGTTACCCCGAATTAGACAAATTTGACCGAAAACAAAACAAACACGCCGGATCGCGTGACAAAAGTTCTAAACAAAAATTTTCTATTTACGACGAGTTCGATGAAGATGATGATATGCCTGATTATACTTCCGAATTCGACGACGAAGAAGAATAACTCAGATCACCATATCAATTAATTACGTCTGCAAGCAGAGGCTGCAGATCGGCTAATCGTAAAATGCCTCAAAACCGGGGTATTGGTACCGTGCTTTGGCTATTTTCTCAGGAAAAACAAAGTACGAAACCTCTGCTTTTGCGCATTCTTCGCCGGCTCCGTCGTACAGCGATGCACTTATTTTTGCAGTCCGTCCCTCGTGCGCTATCAGCTTGCCTTTTATGGTTACTTCGCCTTTTGAAACTTTTACGGCCTTTAAATAACTCACCTGCATATCGGTGGTAACACCGGCAGTTTTTAGTTTTAACATTACGACCCAGCCGCCGATCTCGTCGAGTAGAGTGGCTTGAATTCCGCCGTGTAAAACGCCAATCCAGCCTTCATAACTACGCTCGGGTTTCCATTTTGTGATAATCTCGTCACCATCTTCCCAGAACTCGAGCTGCAGGCCCGCACTGTTGTATGGCGAACAGGCAAAACAATTGTATTCGCCAATGTTCTTTGGATCTTTCCAGGGATTTTTGATTTTTTTCATGCTTAATAAATCAACCTTTGTAACCTCCCCCCTGTCGCTTCTTCGGCGCTCCTGTCCTCCGTCGGCTGACGGAGACAATCGGAACGAAGTTACGATAGGGGTTAACAAGTTAGCTTCGATAAAATTTCCTTAACCAAAACGAGCCGGTAATTACCAGCTCGCTTTTTCAATTATTTTAAAGCTTCTAATTATTTCCTAAAATAATAGGCAGCCCGTCTTTGCCGCTACCAATAACAACAACTTTCGAATTAGGCGACTCGGCCAACGATGTTGTTGCCTCAATACCACGCTGAGTTAAGATTTTATCTGTTAAACTCGCGTTGATAATGCGGTTATAGTTGGCAATACCTTCTGCCTCAATTCTGCGTCGTTCAGCTTCCGATTCTTCACGTTTCAAACGGAATTCATAAGCCAACGCTTCCTGTTCCTGCTGCAACTTATTTTCAATAGCGCCTTTAATCTGAGCCGGTAAATTAATCGAACGGATTAACAAGGCACGCATATCGATAAAATTTTCACTTAACACTTTTCGTGTTTCTGTAATTATAGTCTGCTCTACTTCTGCCCTTTTTGTTGAGTAAATTTCTTCGGCTGTGTAACGCCCTGCAACTTGTCGTACTGAAGATCGAACCTCAGGGATAACCAACACATTTATAAAGTTAACCCCAAATTGTTCGTGCAAAAATCCAATCTTCTGATATTCAGGATTAAAACGAACCGTTACATCAACATTTACTGAAAGACCGTTTTTATCCAGCACATCCATTGTTTCATCGCGCTGTTGTTCGCGCACATTGTAAATTTCCAGTTCGTTCCATGGAGCGATTATATGGAATCCTTCACCAAAAATATTATCCTTATCCAAACCGGTGGTATAGGGCTTAAAAATTACCGCCTTTTCACCAGGCTTTAATATTTTAAACATGCGGCCACCAAAAAGCAGCAAAACAATTAATATAACTGCACCCAATACCAGGTAAGATGATTTAAAATTGAATTTCATAACCTTTTTTCTTTTTATATGATTAGACAAATGTACAAAGTTTATAGGATGTGTACTGCCTAAATTATGTTTTATTTAAATAGCACGATCAATGCATTGTTGGAAGCACTAATCTTTTAATTTTGGTGATGAAAACTCTGGTCAAAAAAAAAATTAATTTATTTAAAATGAAAAAGCTGCTTTTACTTCTGTTTGCGTTTCTGTTGGTTAGTAACGCGTTCGCACAACATTTTTTCGATACTGATTTTAACACCCGCAAAAAGTACATTATTCTTTGCGATCCCACGGTTCATCGTATAAAAACCATTCAATACCTTACCGATAACGACATTCTGAAGGTGAATAAAAACAAGGTAAAATTTGTTGGTGTTTATTACGAAAAACAGAAAAGCGATTACCCAAAAACGCAGGATTACATCAACGAAAATGGGCTCGATAACTTTTTTCTGCACGAAATTACCGGCGACCTTAACGAAACAAATTTATACCAGGAAAACGATGTTACCGCTCAACTGAAAAAGGTTTTCGATAACTCAATCGGGATTATATTTTTTGGAGGCGCCGATATTCCACCTGCCATTTATGGCGAGGAGAATACAAAATCGGGAGTGTACACTCCTGCCCGTCATTATTACGAAGCCACTTTTATGTTTCACCTGTTGGGAGGCTACCAGGACGAATCGTTTAAGCCCTTCCTTGCCGAGCGCCCCGATTATGTGGTGACCGGTTTTTGCCTGGGCATGCAAACCATGAATGTGGGAACCGGCGGAACTTTAATACAGGATATTCCGGCTGAAATTTACAACGCCGAAACACCCGAAGAAACCGTTGCCATTGGCCGCGCTAATATGCACCGCAATTACTGGCAGTTAATCGAGGAGGATTCGCTTTTTATGGGCATCAACCTGCATACGATACAATTTACTGATAATCCGTTTTTTGGAGAGACCATAAAAGTGTCGAAAAAAGCAACGCCACGTATTTACAGCAGCCACCACCAGGCCATTGAAAAGCTGGGAAAAGGAATGGAAGTAACCTGTTTATCGCCCGACGGAAAAATTATTGAAGGCGTTGCACACAGTACTTATCCTCATGTTTTTGCGGTACAGTTTCATCCTGAAGTTTCAGCGTTGTATGAAGATATGGACCTGAAAATATTTCATCCGGATGATGAGCCAAAAACGTATCATGATATCCTTGGAAAATCAGATGTGAAATTTCATAAGGATTACTGGAAACACATTTCCGAATCGTTTAAAGATGTGAAAAAGCCGAAATATAATCAGAATTAGATTGATGCTTTCGAGCAAGAAATGATAAAAGAGAAGCCCGGAGATTGAAGAACAATTCAAACTCCGGGCTTCTTTCTTTCTGGTTCCGGCCCTTTAGCGCTTTTTCCAAACAGAGATTTCAACCACCGAAACCTCAATATTTCGGGATGAGACAGTTTTTGCTGCAGTCAGATTAATTGGCTCTTTCACCAATTCAAATTGTTCCTGCAACAAAGCCTTTATTCCTTCAAAAGAAGTTACCGGCTCTCCATCTTCTTTAAATGCACCCGGCCAGTTTTCTCGTTTTATATTGTTCTTTTCCCAATCGTAAGTTGAACCAAGAATGAGAACTCCATCAGCATTTAATCGCTCATGAATCGTCGCCAAAAACTGTTTCGGGTTATACAACTCTTCCAATAAATTAATGGCCAGAACAACATCGTAATCCCTGTAAATTGGTTTCAGATTATTGGCATCGGCCTGCATAAACTGCAGGTTATCTTTTGGATTCAGTCCAAGTTCCGACAACTGCACGTCATTGTAATGCACCAACTCGCCTTCGTCTTTGGTTATGTAACGAATAAAACCCTGCTTCTGCAACTGGATCGCCATTCGGATAAAACGTGCCGAAAAATCAAGACCCGTAATCTGCTTAAAGGAATCAGACAGTTCAAAAACTGTTCGTCCGGTATCGCAATTCAAATCCAGAAGTTTCAGAGAATTTTGGTCGCCTACATATTCTTTGCAAATTTCGGCTATACTTTTCGGAAAATTGTCGAATCCCAAAACCGGCTCTCCATAATTAAACTCACACGACTGGGCCACTTCCGAATCAGTTTCATACGAGTCGTTGCGAATAATCAGTGGTTTTTCAGATTCCACCAAACGAAAACCTGCGTGCTGATAAAAATGCCTGCGGAAAGCATAACGCGCATGCCAGGTCGCTTCGTTACCCGTTGAAATCCACGAACCGCCTTTTATCAAGTTGTGTTTGCCGTCGAAAGTTGGTGTTGCAAAATCGTCGTACAAGGGGTGCACTTTAAATCCGGGATAACCGGTAACCGGTGTTTCCGTCCATTGCCACACATTACCGATAATATCGTAAAATTCTCCTTGTTTAAATTGATTTACCAGGCAGGGTGACACGAACTTTTCCAAACCAATATTTGCCTCTACCGATTCAAAATTATCATCGTTTATGCCGTTCTGTTCCGCCAATCGATACCACTCTGCTTCTGTTGGCAAACGATAAGTTTTACCGGTTTGTTTTGTTTTCCAGTTGGCAAACGCTTTTGCCTCGAGGTAATTCAGTTCTACCGGCCAGTTCCATGGCATTTCAATTTCCTGATCAAAAAGTCGCAGCAAATAATTCTCCTCGTGTTTTCTCCAAAACAGTGGAAATTCAGCCTTCTGATATTGACACCAATTCCAACCTTCTTCTGTCCAGTATTCTTTTGTTTTGTACCCAGCATCCTTGACAAATTCCAGAAACTCACCATTGGAAACAAGGAATTCCGATGCTTTAAAATCATCAACCTCAACCTGATGCTCGCCATATTCAACATCCCATCCGTAAAAACGGTGATCGTATGGTTTGCCGATAAGCACTTCTCCACCCTTAACGTTTAACATGCGGTTCTCAGGTGCATCGCCCGATTCTTTGCATGGCACGTCGAAAATATTCGGCTTTATAAATTCCAGCGGTAATTGCCTTATCAGCACCGACGAAGTTTCAATATGAATGCGCTCGTGCTCAATCCCCATCATAATTATCCAAAACGGATTCTCCCAATTAATGGGCAAAGTCAGCGGAGTTGAGTCGATTACATCCAGCACCACTTCTTTAACTTTCTGGCGGTATTTAAACACCTCTTTTACGGTAGGCCAATCATAATTCGATTCATTCAGATCGTCCCAGCTCATTTCGTCAACTCCAATTGCAAAAATGGATTCGAAATGGGAATTTATACGATGATCGATAATCTTAGCCAGCACCAGTTTATTGATATAAAACACGGCTGTGTGTCCGTAATAAAAAATTAGCGGATGCCGCAGCGGATCGGCCCGCTGATAAAAAGCTCTATCGTTTTTTAAGTGCTCGTAAAGTTTTTCATCCAGAGCATATGTTTTTAGGAAATAATCGCGGATTTCTGCCTTTTTTTGTTCAGCGTTTCCGTTAATCAAATCGGTTGTATGGGTTATCAAATTGTTCATAATCTACTCTATCCTTGAAAATCGGGTTTCAAAATATTAACGAATATAATCAGCATATAGCAAATCAACGATTGAAATTGTTTAAGTTATTGATAATTATTGTACAGGAAAATCAGCTAAGTTTCTGATGCAGATAGATCTTTTCAAAATCAAAAGTTTCACTTTTATCGGCCAGTAACTTGGGCTGAACCATGGTGGCACAAACCTCGAATCCCATTTTTTTATACAAACCAAGAGCAGCTTCGTTCTCTACCCAAACGCGAATAAAAGCTTGATTATACTTATTTCTGTCTACCTCTTTCAGGAACCATGTCAGTAACTTTTTACCAATCCCCTGTCCTTGTTTTGATTTTTCCACCATCATTTCGGCCACATAAACCGAGCGATTCATATCAAAATTCTTGGCAATTTCTTCCGGCAGCAATTCATCAAAACTTAAGGGTGTTAGCAATATCGCACCAATAATTTCATTTTCCTTCATGGCAAGAATTCCGTAGCCTACAGCAAAAATTGATCGAAGGTAGACTTCGGTTTCTTCTTCAGAATGGTATTGAAAGCTTTTACCCGCCGAAAATGAGTCGATGTACAATTTCACCAGTTCGTTTTTGTAGGCTTCAAATTTCCGTTCGTCTACATTAATAAATATCATGTGGTTGTCTCTGTTTCCGTTTTTAGATTTAACACCAAACAGCTCTTTCTGTTTTATGAGATTGAATTAAAATATCTTTTCTATTTTTGCGGCCGCATTACATATACGATAGCAAATGAGTTTTTTAGAAGAGATACAACGTCGTCGCACTTTTGGAATTGTGAGTCACCCGGATGCCGGAAAAACCACCCTAACCGAGAAACTGCTTCTTTTTGGTGGAGCAATTCGTGTGGCAGGTGCTGTAAAAAGCAACAAAATTAAAAAAGGTGCCACTTCCGATTTTATGGAAATCGAGCGCCAGCGTGGTATTTCGGTGGCTACTTCGGTAATGGGTTTCGAGTACAACGGCTACAAAGTTAACATTCTGGATACCCCGGGTCACCAGGATTTCCAGGAAGATACTTTCCGTACACTTACCGCGGTTGACAGTGTTATTATTGTTATTGACGCCGCAAAAGGGGTTGAGCCGCAAACCGAAAAACTAATGAACGTTTGCCGGATGCGCAAAACGCCGGTTATCGTTTTTGTAAATAAAATGGACCGCCCTGCAGGAGATCCGTTTACCTTGATGGATGAAATCGAGGATCAGCTGAAAATTAAAGTTCGCCCGCTAAGTTGGCCAATTAACAATGGCCCAGATTTTAAAGGTGTTTACAATATTTTTAACCGCAGCCTGAAACTTTTCACGCCCGACATTCAGGAAATTGAAGAGCGTATCAAGTTTGAAGATGTTTCGGATCCTACATTGGAAGACCATATTGGCGAAGATGCCGATGTATTGCGCGAAGAACTGGAACTGGTTGAAGGAATTTACCCGGAATTTAATAACGAAGACTACCTGTCGGGAGAACTGGCACCGGTATTTTTTGGTAGTGCGCTGTATAACTTTGGTGTACAGGAACTGCTCGATTCATTCGTTAAAATTTCTCCTATCCCGCAACCAAGTTCTACCGAAGAACGTGTTGTAAAACCCGAAGAAAAAGGGTTTACCGGTTTTGTTTTTAAAATTCATGCCAACATTGATCCAAACCACCGAAGCAGAATTGCTTTCGTAAAGATCTGCTCCGGTAAATTCGAACGAAATAAAATGTATAAGAATGTTCGACTGGGAAAATCGTTCCGAATTTCTAGCCCGACCGCTTTTATGGCTTCGCAAAAAGAAATTGTTGAAGAGGCTTTCCCTGGAGATATTATTGGTGTGCCCGATACCGGAAACTACATCATTGGCGACACCGTTACAGATGGTGAAGATATCCATTTCAAAGGACTGCCGAGCTTCTCGCCAGAGATGTTCCGTTTTGTAGAAAATGCCGATCCAATGAAATCGAAACAGCTGGCAAAAGGTGTTGACCAGTTGATGGATGAAGGTGTTGCGCAGCTTTTTACCAGTGCTTTTAACGGACGAAAAATTATTGGAACTGTTGGTCAACTGCAGTTTGAAGTTATACAGTATCGTTTGGAACATGAATACGGAGCGAAATGTCGTTTCGAGCCACTATCGATGCACAAAGCCTGCTGGATTGAGTGCGACGATGAAAAAGTGCTGACCGAATTTAAAAAACGCAAGCACCAGAAAATGGCAAAAGACAAACTGGGGCGCGATGTTTTTATGGCCGATTCATCGTTTATTTTGCAAATGGCACAAGACGAATTCAAAGACATTAAGTTCCATTTTACTTCGGAGTTCTAGACGAACAAGTCAAAAGGAAAAAATACAAAGGCAAAAGGAAAAGTTGAGAACAGCTTTGCTGATCGAATTGAAAATCGGCCATAGCCAAATCCCGACCAAAGCGTCGGGAGGAAAAGTACGGGTACTGTCATTTCGAACAAAGAGAGAAATCTGTAACTTTGAATAGTAGACTTAGCTGTTTTTCTGCGTCGAGATGAAGAAAGAATTCATACATTTACTTCTATGGAAACAGGTTTTTACGACAGTAATTTATTCATTTATTTACTGCTTCCGGGATTAATTTTTATATCCCGAATCGCGGATGTAACCATTGGAACCATTCGTATTGTAATGGTATCGAAAGGGCATAAACTTTGGGCTCCAATCCTCGGATTCTTCGAAGTGTTGATTTGGTTAATAGCTATTACAAAGATCATCGAAAACCTGGACAACTGGCTTTGCTACATTGCCTATGGATTGGGTTTTGCTGCCGGAAATTATATTGGTCTGTTGATTGAAGAAAAACTGGCACTTGGTATTGTTAAACTTCAGATTATTACCAAAAAAGATGCAAGTAAACTTATTGAAAATCTGAAAGCTGCGGGATATGGCATCACTCACCATAATGCGCAGGGGGCAAACGAAAAAGTTAGTATTATTCACAGCATCATCAAACGTTCGGAAATTAAGAAGGTAGAGCTGATCGTAAAAACTACGAACCCGAAAGCCTTCTATTCACTTGAAGATGTAAAATTCGTAAATGAAGGAGTCTTTCCTATTCATCCAACCCGTTTTCGTTTACGGAAAGGAAAGTAACAGTCTTCTTTCTCATTTGGCAAAATTGCAATAGGCAAAATTTAAATTCTCAAAACTCAAATAAAAAAGTCAACCACAAAGTTGCACAAAGAAGACACAGAGTTTCACAAAGTTGGTTCACACCTTAAGCATTGACGCATTAAAGCATTCATGCATTTTCAGCACTAAATCCCTCTGCAATCAAAAATCGTTAATCATCATTCGAAATTCTCAATCCTTCAACATTAATCCACCCTTTCAATCAATTCAATAGTAGGTAAATCGCCACCGGCTTTTACAGTTGACATTCCGTGGATCGTAATTTCCGACTTGATAAAATCTTCCTCATCGGCCTTGTAAATATTGTCGACATATTTTTGCGGATTGCGGTCGATATAAGGAAACCAGGTGCTGTGAATCTGAATCATTATGCGATGACCTTTTTTAAAGGTATGCAACACATCCTGTAACGGAACAGTTACGTTAGTTGGTACTCCCGGCTCGAAAGGCTTCGGCTCGGAATAACTGTCGCGGAAACGTCCACGGAACACTTCGTGACGCACCAACTGCTGGTAGCCCCCCATGATTATATTTTTAGGATTGTGCTCGTAATTTGGATGATCATCCGGATACACATCGATCAGTTTTACCACAAAATCAGCATCTGTTCCGGTCATTGAAACCACCAGCTGCGCCAGAATTTCGCCGGCAATAGTTACATCTTCATCCAGAATGTCGGTTTTAAAAGTCAACACATCTGGTCGGTATGAAGCATGTCGCTGATCGTCGGTCATAAACAGGCGTGGCGTAAACGTTAAACCTTCAACCTCCGAACGGTAAGGAACCGGTTTCGCAGGATCGCTAACATAGCTAAACTCATCACCTGCATCGGCTTCCTCGTTCATCAGCAATTTGCCATTTTCCCCGAATGAGAAGGTTACAGGAGCCACATCTTTTGGAGGCCATTCGTCATATTTTTTCCATTCTTTTAATCCGGTATCGAACATAAAAGCTTCCGGCAAAGTCATTTTTCCTTCATCTTTTAAGTAATAGTCGAAAAATGGTTTTTCCATTTCGCGCTGAAAGAAAGTAGAAATACTGTCGCCAAAGTAAATATGATTTATGGTTTGCTGCCCACGTTCACGCGACCAGCCACCGTGTGTCCATGGTCCCATTACAATCGTGCTTTTGGCATCAGGATCGTTGTGTTGAATGGTTTTATAAATGTTTATCGGTCCAAACAGATCTTCGGCATCAAACCAACCACCAACAGTCAACACGGCAGGATTAATATCTTTCAGGTGAGGCAGAATGGAACGCTTTTGCCAAAACTCATCGTAATTCGGATGCTCTACTACCTGGTTCCAAAAGAAGTTATCGTAATGGTATTTTTTAGTGATATTTTTTAGCGGCCCCAGCGCCAGGTTAAACTCGTAACCATTTGCAGGACGATCTTTATACAAACGCATCATTTTATCGCCGTACCACGCTTTGTTGGTCAACGAATCTTTCTGGTAACCAAACACCGGAAAAGCAGCCATATACGATTGCAAGAATGCTCCCTGGTGGTGAAAATCGTCGAAAAAGAAATCAGAAATCGGGGCTTGTGGCGAAGAAGCTTTTAAAGCCGGGTGCGCATCAAGCAACGCTGCTGCACTGTAATGTCCGGGATACGAAATTCCGTAAATCCCTACTCTGCCGTTGTTGCCTTTTATGTTTTTAATCAACCAATCAATGGTGTCGTAAGTATCCGAACTTTCATCAATATCCTTTTTGTTTTTCACATCGTTACCCGGAATATTGGGGCGCATATTATCAAAAGTTCCGCCCGACATATAACGGCCGCGCACATCCTGGTAAACAAGAATATATCCGCCACGGATCAGGTATTCTGATGGCGCTCTGAGTTTGTTATTGCGAGTTCCGTCTACGTTATAACATGTACGGTTCATCAACATCGGGTACGTTTTCGATTCATCTTTTGGCGTGTAAACCACCGTAAATAATTTTACGCCGTCGCGCATTTCAATGAAGTATTCCGATTCGTTATAATGTGTCGCAACATACAACGAGTCAGCATCTTCGGCTTTAACATTAACACTAATCACAAACAGGGAAAACACCAAAAGGAACAAATAAAAACGCTTCATAAATGATTTAATAATTTGTGGTATCGAACGACAACCAGATTTTTAATGCAGCCAAATATAAACAGATTATCATCACATCGATCTGTTTTTTGTCATAATTACAATTTGACCAGTCAAATTGTTTCATTCTGAATTTACTTATCTAAAATTTGTGGCATTAAAAAGCGGAACCCAAATGAATGGATCCCGCTTCAATTATAGTAATGTGAAAACAATTACAATTCCACGTTCAGAACTGAATATTTCTGAATGAGTTTTTCCAGCTCGACAACCACATCCTTTTTCTTCTCACCAAAAAGGTTTTTGTAATAGTCGATGCCGTCCATCAAGTTCTTCTTGAATTTCAACAGGTTACGTTTTTCTTTCACGTCTTCAGTATCTTTCTGAAAAGCCTCCATACGCTCTTTAAAAATATCGAGGTACATACTCAGCTCCTTCAAAAACATGTGAGGACGATACCCTTTGTCCAACAAATTAATACGGCCGTAAATATGATCCACCATCTCTTTCAGCGAAGAGATTTTTGAAAAATACGCCAGGTTTGGTCCCGGACAAACGGTTACTTTTTCGTTTTCTTTCACTGCAATCCCTTTCGATTGCAGCATCGAAATTCCAAGCCCGATACATAAACATTCCGGCTCGATTATTTTATCGTAAGCCTTTTTGTATTCTGCTTCCGGCAAATTCATCTCCTCCAGTTCCTTCAGCTTCTTACTTTGGTATTGGCGCGACGAAGTACAAATTGGCTTTTCAGTATACTCCGTGTTATACCGTAAAAATCCTTTTGTACAGGGCATTCCTGCTTTTCCATCGGCAGCCATCGCCAAACGAAGCCGACTCATCGATGCGCCTTTAATACTGTTAAAAGGTACACCCAGCGGCGACAATCCACTGTAGTAATAGTCTTTTTCCTTGCCATCGGCCAATAGATTCATGGTTTCGGTATCGATACTGATAACCTCGGGAACCAGCATAAACGGCGATCCCCAGCCAACGCTGTCCATGTTGTAATGCTCGAGCATCAAGTTGTGCTCCTCAACGTTTCCAACACCACCTTGTGCGGTAATTTTTATATCAGGTTCGGCAGCCGGTTGCGAAAGCTCCTTTTTCTGCAAAGCTGTTTTATAAATCTCAGCGCAGGTATCGAACAACTTCTGACGGTTCAGACGGAATTCATCCAGAATTGGCCCAAACAAAACACCGTTTGTAGGGAAAGCGTGTCCACCACAGTTTACACCCGATTCAATGCGGTATTCCGAAACCCAAAGTCCTTTTGCAGCCAACATTTTCCCCTGCACCAGTGCCGATCGGAAGTCGCTCACTTTCAGAATAATTTTCTTTTTAATCGATCCCGTAATATCAGGAAAGAAGTCCTTGAAATTTTCGATATAGCTGTACAAACGCGGGCTCATTCCGGCAGAAAGTACCAACGACGAACTGAGGTTACTGTTGGCAAAACCACGCAGCGCCGCATGTGCATCGTTATACTCGATGGGAAGCTCTTCGCCATCTTTTTTGTTTACCTGGTCGAGCTTGGTCATAATGTTCACATCAATCGATCCCACCGGCAACTTCTCGTTCACCCATTTTTTCAGCTCTTCCGAAACCGATTTTTTAAATCCAAGGTGGCTGAATTTCGCCTTCAACTCCGATGCCTCGGGAAGCATATCGTAATATTTTTCCAATTCGCCTCCAACATTCGACAAAGAAGCTTTTAAGCTTTCAACCTTTTGATTTACCACTTCTTCCATCGTATTCAGGTACGATGTTATGCGTTTTGCCCTGTGGTCGTCCACCTTTTTCGGGATGGCAGTAAACGGCAAATCGAACTTTTTACAATAGAATTCGCGAATACTTTCCATCAGCGAATCATCAACAAGCGAAATCACCGACGAAATTCCAAAAGGTGCAACATTTACAGGAGTGTCCATTGAATATCCAACACCCAGAACGGGTATATGGAAAGAATGTCCTTCAAATATTTTCATTTACGTAAATTATAGATGACGGGGTTAATTACGCCCCGGTTCTGTTAAAACAATTGGACGCAAAGAAAACAAGTTATTTTACATTTGCTTGCAACTATTGGTGCATTGGCCAAATTGTCCATTAATTTCCCATTTATTTTCAAGCACTCATTTCAAATTTGAACTTTTTCGTCTAATCTTCCATATTTAGAATGACCGATTGGTCAATTAATCAACTTTTTTCTTGGAATTTCAAAATACATCATTTAACTTTGACCGACCGTTCAATCAATAAATAAATAAGATGCCAAGAAGTCCGGAACAATTCGACGATATCAGAAAACAGAAAAAGCAGTTAATTATGGAAACTGCATTGGAATTATTTGCCGAGAATGGCTATCATGCAACTTCGATTAGCCAGATTGCAGCGAAAGCAAAAATATCCAAAGGATTAACTTACAACTACTTCAGCAGCAAAAAAGAAATTCTTGACGAACTGATGGAGCATGGTTTTAACGAAATTTACGACAACCTGGATATTAACCACGACGGGATTCTCACTAAAGAGGAGTTTATCTATTTTATCCGGCAAAATTTCAAGTTACTTCGCGAAAACATGCAACACTGGAAGTTGTTCTTTTCGTTGTTGTTGCAACCTCAAATCTCACAAACATTTGCTGAAACTTACGAAGAAAAAGCCGCCCCCATTTTCAACTTATTTTATGGTTTTATTAAAGAACAAGGCAGCAAAGATCCGGAAAGTGACTTAATGGCTATTTCGTCGTTAATCGAAGGTGCCTTTTTGTATTGTGTTGCTGCTCCCGATGTTTTCCCCATGGAGAAATTGGAAGAGGCCGTAATTGCCGCATCATTTAAAATCGTTAACAATCAATAATTACCAAAATGAAACGCATACAACTCACACTAACTTTTATGCTTCTGGGTCTTGTTGTACTGGCTCAGGATATGACAGCTATTGTAAAACAAGCCGACGAAAAATTCAGGGGTGAATCGAGTCGTGGCGAAATGACCATGATTATTGAACGCCCGGGATGGAGCCGGACTGTTTCGATGAAAAACTGGACCCTGGGCAACGACTACTCGCTGATATATATAACTGCTCCGGCCAAAGAAAAAGGACAGGTTTTTCTGAAACGCGACAAGGAAATGTGGAACTGGGTTCCCAACATTGAACGGATGATTAAAATCCCGCCGTCGATGATGATGCAGTCGTGGATGGGTTCTGATTTTACCAACGACGATTTGGTTAAAGAATCGCAAATGGCAAAAGACTATTCGAACAAATTACTTGGCGAGGAAGAAGTTGATGGTTATTCGTGCTACAAAATTGAACTGATACCACACGAAGATGCTCCCGTTGTTTGGGGAAAAGTGATCATGTGGATATCGAAAGAAGAATTGCACTGGCTGAAAGCTGAGTTTTACGATGAAGATGGTTACCTCGTAAACACTGAAATTCTGACCGATGTAAAAATGATGGACGACCGCGAAATGCCAACACGCCTTGAAATGATTCCGGCTGATGAAGAAGGCAACAAAACGGTGATGATCTTTGACAAAATTGAGTTTGATGTTGATCTGAAAGAGAGTTTCTTTTCGCAGCAGAATATGAAAAGGATACGATAAGGACTGTCATTTCGAAGGAAGAATGACTGAGAAATCTCTTTCAATGCAACAGATTTCTCCTCGTTTACTCGTCGAAATGACACCAATTATAAAAACATTCAAGCATTAACCAATGAAAACAAACATAAAACTAGCCTGGCGCAACCTCTGGCGCAACAAACGCCGAACCATCATTGCCATATCATCTATTGTGTTCAGTGTGCTACTGGCCTCGTGGATGCGGTCGATGCAGGAAGGTTCGTACGACAGCATGATCGATAATTCGGTGAAATTCTACACCGGATACTTGCAGGTGCAGGATACTGCTTACTGGGACGAACGCACGCTCGACAATAGTTTTGAGGTTGATTCTGAGTTACAAAATCAAATTAAAAATATTAAAGACGTTTCGCTGGTTTCCAACCGCCTGGAATCGTTTTCACTTGCTGCCGACCACATGAAAAGTAAACCGGCCATGGTAATGGGAATTGAGCCCGAAGCCGAAGACCAGATTACCAACCTCTCGAAAAAAATGCAGTCGGGAGACTTTATAAAATCCGGTGATAAAGAAGTGGTGATAAGCGGAGGACTGGCCAAATACCTCGAACTGGGCGTTGGCGACACGCTGGTGATGATCTCACAGGGATATCACGGAATAAGTGCGAGTGGTTTATTCCCAATAAAAGGAATTATAAAACACCCCAATGCGGAGTTTAACAAACGGCTGGTTTACATGGACATTGAAACTGCCCGTGAGTTTTATTCGGCTTATGGATTATCGACATCGCTGGTGGTAATGACGGATGATCACTATAGTGTAAACCACATCAAAAAAGACATTGAAGAAATTCTGCCCGAACAAAATACAATAATGACCTGGACAGAAATGACACCGGAACTGGTGCAAATAATTCAGAGCGACCGTGGCGGTGGAATTATCATGCTCGGAATTCTTTACCTGGTTATCGCATTTGGCATGTTCAGCGTAGTAATTATGATGGTAAAAGAACGCCAGCGCGAATTTGGAGTAACACACGCCGTGGGAATGCAAAAACGAAAACTAGCCTCGCTAGTTTTTATCGAAACGCTTTTTATCGGGCTTATCGGTTGTGCAGTGGGATTGATAATCAGTTACTTTTTCTGCCTGTACTTTTTCTATAACCCGATTCCGCTAACCGGCGACATGGCGAAAGCCACCGAAATCTATGGCATGGAACCGTACATGTTCGTTTCGATGAAGGCCTCGCTCTTTTATAACCAGATCATTGTGGTTTTCCTCATCAGCCTGTTTATAGCGATTTTCCCGATAACTAACGTTAGCCGGTTAAAAATCACGAAAGCAATGCGCAGTTAAAGCTTCTAACAATTAATCACGAAAAACTAAAACGATGATACTTTCAATAGCATGGCGAAATGTTTGGCGAAGCAAAACCCGCAGTATAGTAATGATTGCGGCGATTGCGCTGGGTCTTTTTGCAGGCATTTTTATGATGGCATTTATGAATGGCATGTACAATTCGCGCATTGAATCGGCAACCAAATCGGAGTTGTCGCACATTCAGGTGCACGCGCCTCATTTTCTGGATAACACCGAATCGGAATTATTTATTCCAAATGGTTTTGCGTTGGCCGAAAAAATTGCAGCGCTCGATTCTGTGGAAGCTGCCTCTCCCCGACTGATTGCCGAACCGTTTATTATGGCAGCTCACGGAACTGGCGGCGGAAAAATGCTGGGAATCGATCCGGAAAAAGAAAAGCAGGTGACCGATATTTGGGAACACCTGGTTGATGGTACTTACCTTGAAAAAACCAGCCGAATGCCTCCGGTACTCGTTGGGCAAAAATTGGCGGATAAACTTCGCTTAAAAGTGGGTACCAAAATAAATGTACAGCTGGTTGATTTTAATGGAGATTTATCGTCGAAAGGTTATCGTGTAGCAGGCATTTACAAAACCGTAAACACCGGTTTTGATGAAATGCATTTGTTCGTCAACATCAACGATCTGCGTTCGCAAATTGGCATTCAACCCGACGCCGTTCACGAGATTGCCATTCTTTTAAAAGACAACAGCTTTGCAACAGCGGTAAAACCATCGGTGCAAAAAATAGCCACCGGAATGGACGTGCAAACCTGGAAAGAACTGAGTCCGGAAATGTCGATCATTACCGATTCGATGGACCAGTACATGTACATTTTTATACTCATCATTCTCATTGCTTTGTGTTTCGGAATTATCAACACCATGCTGATGGCCGTTCTGGAGCGTGTAAAAGAAATTGGAATGCTGATGGCAGTTGGAATGAACAAACGAAAGATCTTTAACATGATCATTCTGGAATCCATTATGCTGACCCTGACCGGAGGTGTAGTCGGGATTCTGATGGGAATCGGAATTTCCCGGATTTTCGAAAAACATCCGATCAATTTATCAGCGTTTGCACAAGGATTGGAGCAATACGGAATGTCAACAGAAATTGCCACTGAATTTCCATCGCACTCTTTAGGCATATTAATTACACTGGTAGTTTTAACCGGTTTAATTTCTGCGATTTACCCGGCTAGAAAAGCATTAAAACTAAATCCGGCTGAAGCAACGAGAACTGACTAAAACAGGCGATAATATTTGAAGATTAGAATATTAGAATGAATTAATAACTACAGCAATGAATATCATAGAAATCAAAAACCTGCACAAAATTTATAACGGCAGCTCCGTTTCGGTACACGCGGTTAACGGAATAAATATGTCGATTGAGGAAGGCGAATTTACCGCCATTGTTGGTCCTTCCGGATCAGGAAAAACCACTTTGCTGAATATCATCGGAGGTTTGGATGATGCCACAGAAGGTTCAGTAGAAATTGACAGTGTTAAAATCAATGAATTATCATCACGAAAACTTACTGACTTCAGAATGAAAAATATTGGTTTTGTCTTCCAGGCATATAACCTGATTCCGGTTCTGACGGCCAAAGAAAATGTGGAATTTATTATGCATTTGCAGGGAAGCAAAAAAGCCGACCGCGATGTACGAACCAGCGAATTATTAAAAGCAGTAGGATTGGGAGAAATGATGGACCGAAGACCTTCAAAATTATCGGGAGGGCAACAACAACGAGTTGCTGTGGCACGCGCATTGGCATCGAAACCCAAATTCGTACTGGCCGATGAGCCAACTGCCAATCTCGATTCGCACTCCACCGAAAATCTGCTCGATATAATGGAGCAACTTAATAAAGAGGAAAAAATAACGTTTATATTTTCAACGCACGACCAGCGGGTGGTACACAAAGCACGGCGTGTAATTACCATCGAGGATGGAAAAATAATCAGCGACATCAGCAAGTAACAGCATATTGTTTGTTTACAAGGATGTCATTAAAAAAGCATGAACGTGAAAATCCGGATAGCAATAATTTTAATCGCTTTGAGCCTGACAGTTTCAGCGAAAGAAGCAACAAAAGACAGATCATTAAACACTGCAGCCGATGCCAATTATTTGTCGGACCTGGAAAAGGAAGTAATTTATGAAGTCAATTTGTTCCGTTCCAATCCGTCGGCATACGCGGAGAAATATATTGCTCCCCTCGCCCAATATTACGACAAAAAGATACTGCACTACCCCGGCGATAAATCGATAATGACGCAAGAAGGAATAAGTGCTTTGCGAGAATGTGTACGTGCATTGAAAAATGCTGCTCCGGCTCCGGTTTTATATCCGGATAAACTTTTGACAAAAGCGGCCAATGATCATCAGAAAGATCAGGCTAAAACAGGAAGAACAGGACATATTGGAAAGGATCGTTCAAACTCAAAAGATCGTATAGAACGTTACGGTAAATGGCAGGTTCGCATTGCCGAGAATATTGCTTATGGAAATACTTCCGCTCGACAAATTGTCATTTTTCTATTGATCGACGATGGTGTGAAAAACCGTGGTCACCGCGCCAACCTCCTTCAACCTGATTTTAGAAGCGTTGGCGTAGCTTGTGGTACTCATCCACGATACAATACCATGTGTGTGATGGATTTTGCAGGTGGAATGGAGAGCAAATGAGGAATTACGAATAGCGATTAACGATTTCAGAATAGCGATTGAAAGAAACACAAACAACCACGTTTCAATTTACATCTTCATTCACAATTCGTTAATCATCATTCGACATTAGTCAGATTTGGAAAATAAGTATTAGCTGATCAACCAAGATTCAAAAATGAAAAAATCGTTACTCATACTATCTCTTATACTTTTTAGCTTTGGCCTAAGGGCGCAGTCAAACCTGTCATTTTATGGTTACGTAAAAGATTTGGGCATGTATTATCATCCGGTGGAACCGATTCCTATTTCCGCTGATAAATCGTTGGACTACCTTTTTCTGAATGAAATACACAACCGTTTAAATTTCAGGTGGTATGCTTCGGACAAACTGACCTTTGCACTGGAAGCGCGTAACCGCATTTATATGGGGCAGATGATCCGTGAATTCCCAAATTACGAAGATTTTGTGGATGCCGACAACGGTTACCTTGACCTGGGAACCGTGTTGCTTTCTGCCGACAGCTGGTTTTTACACACCATGCTCGATCGTGCGTGGATTGATTACACCAGTGGAAAATTACAAGTAAGATTGGGACGACAACGCATAAACTGGGGCACCAACCTGGTTTGGAATCCTAACGACGTTTTCAACACTTTTTCCTACTTCGATTTTGATTACGAAGAACGCCCCGGAACCGATGGAATTCGCATGCAATACTACACCGGCGTTACTTCATCGGCAGAACTGGTTTATAAAATCGGGCACAATAACGATGAAACTGCCATTGCCGGGATGTACCGGTTTTCGAAATTTAATTACGACATCCAGTTTTTGGGTGGTTGGGTTGGTAAAGACTATGTTCTAGGCGGCGGTTGGGCCGGTGATATAAAAGGTGCCGGATTCCGCGGAGAAGCAACCTGGTTCCGTCCGCGTGACAAAGAAGACACCGAAAACTTTGAAACTTTTGTCGCTTCAGTGTCTGCAGATTATACCTTCCCAAACAGCTTGTATTTGCATTTCGGAACTTTATTCAATAGCTACGGAACTACCGGCGATGCAGGAGGCCGAAGTTTTTTTGCTCCTGATATCTCTGCCAAAATGCTGTCGTTGGGAAAATACCAATTGTTTGGGCAAATCAGTTATCCTTTTACTCCCCTGCTCTCAGCCAACATGTCGACAATGCTAAATCCCTGCGACGGTTCTTCTTTTCTTGGTCCATCGTTAACCTACTCGTTAGGCGATAACTGGGAAGTAATGTTGAATGGTCAGTTATTTTTAGGACGCCAGGGGACAGAATACGGCGATTACGGTCAAGCGGTTTATGCACGTATAAAATGGGCATTCTGATTCTGGAAATCAGCCTTCTATCCTTAAAGAGCGCCGTACACCGTTGATTAAGAATTATTAACACAGAACAGCAATTTTAGCACCTCACGATCTTTGATTAAAGACTTATTTGTCTTAATTTTAATAGTTATTCAAATTATTCATTATTAAACATTTAAGTTATGGGATTAATTCTTGCTCCTTTAAAAAAGGGAAAAGTTGATGACTGGAAAAATTGGGCAAAATCGCTTAGTGGAGAGCAAAACGAGGCTTTTAATGCGTTCAACAAAAAACATGGATTAACACGCCACGATGCATGGTTAGCAGAAACGCCCGACGGGCCGATTGTAGTGGCATTACATGAAGGACCGGGAGCCGACAATTTTTTGCAAAGCGTAGCCTCAACTGACGAAGCTTTTGAAAACAGTTTTAAAGAAAAGGTATTGGAATTTCATGATATGGATATATCGGCTCCACCACCAGGACCAGCGCCGGTAAAAATGATTTCGTCAGACTGAAATTGATCCCCAAACAGAATTTCAACTGTATTCTGTTACTGACTTAATCCTGGTCAGCAATCCGAATTATTCAAAATTGAATCAGGTTCGAAAAACAACTATAATGAAAAAATGGGAATACTTGTTTTTAACCGCCGAAAAACTGGATAAAGTGTGGCGCCCGCGATTCGTAAACGGTCAAGAACTGGAAGATTGGAATACCGGCCCAAACCTTTACGATTACACGAATAAACTGGGCAAAAAAGGTTGGGAACTGGCAACGGTAAACTGGCAGGCAAAAGAAGAAATGACACACCATCGTTTTGTATTCAAACGATGTTATGAATAGGCTGTGATTTATTCTGAAAACTTAGAATGCCCGTTTATAAAACGTTATTCTTTTTAGAGTTATTCGAAGTCACATGCTTCTTCTGGACGATTTCGTGCGTGTAAACAACACCCCTCTGAACTTGAATATGAAGCTCTGTTTCGTGAGGATCGTCACCTCCATCGGAATCTGAAATTACAGAATCGATAGGAATGCGAAGTGTACCATCGTACCAGTCGGCTACCATTTTAGGACCGGAAAGTACATCTCTTGGGTTTATAACTGTAGTGGGACTCACCTGCTGAAAACCGGTCAGATAAAGTACATTATTCCGGATGCGCCATGAGGCCATGTAACCTTTCCGGCATTCCGACATTTTTCCTCTGAATTTTGGAATTTCAGGATGCGTTTCGAAAAAGGAGTTTAAAGGAGTTGATAACAGCTCAAACAACTCTCCGTCGAGGTAAATTCTGTCTTTTTGTTGAATAGCCATAAACTCTGGTTTAATTAGTTAAAAATTCTACTCTACACTAGATTAGGTCTGAAGACCTTTTTTATCCAAGTGTGCGGTCTGACCAATGATAAAATTAAGACACAATTTTATAATTCTGTAATGAATCCGTATGTTTTCAAACAAGTTTATTGGCCCGAATGAGTTCTAGAAATCAATGAATTAGCACAAAATCTCCCTTTTTCAGATCAAGAGCATTTAGCAAACTGTAAAGACTTAAAAACATTGAAAAACTATGAGTTGTAAAACGAGATAAAAAAAAGAAAAAAGCACAACATATTCAACAAAAACAAGAAAGTAAGCTTCACTAAAAAATAGTCTTCTTTCAACTTAAAACATCATATGAATAAGATTTAAATTAGTGATATTTTTAATGATAGATAGTTTGAGCGATTACCAGGAATAAATTTTTCTGTACTCTAACCGTATCATAATGCCAGGTGGTATTAACAGTAATAAATATTTTACCGGTTTCTTCAGTTCTAACCAGGAAAGCTTGAGATTGAACTCTGAATGAAAAATCCGCTTGATAGTTCCTAGACCTTTTACAAAAAATTAGGTTCTAAAACTCCCTTAGGAAACAATACTTATTTAAATACTTACTTGTCTTTTTATCTGCAAATCCTTAACTTGTATAGGAACATTTAATCAAAACAACATGGGAACACCAGTAGAACAAAGCCTTTACGAACGACTTGGAGGCATCGAAGGAATTACGTCGATTGTTGACGACATTGTAGACAACCACATGAGTAACCCGGCTGTAAATGCCCGGTTTTTACCGTTAAAAGACGATCCTGCACATTTTGCAGAAGTACGGCAACACCTTATTAATTTTTTAGCAGCCGGAAGTGGTGGTCCGGAACAATACACCGGGAAAGACATGCTATCGTCGCACAAAGGCATGAATATTGGGCAGGGCGAATACATGCATGCTATTGACGATATTATGAAAGCTTTGAATAAGCATAACATCGACGAGCAAACACAAAAAGACGTGTTGGCCATTGCTTATTCATTAAAGGGCGATATTGTCGGGGTTTGAACTGTCCGAACTAAACCCAAAAAAGCAGTAACGAAACTAAGTCTCTTTACTGCTTTTTTGTGGATTAACGTTAGAGCTTGTTAATTCGATGCTTTATCCAGCATCAACAGCGAGTTAATTACAATCTCTGTCATATATTGTTTTTCGCCATTTTTGTCTTCCCAATGGCGGTTGGTCAATTTTCCTTCAATGGCAATTTCTTTCCCTTTTTTCAGGTACTTTTCAGCAACCTCGGCATTTTTTCCCCAGGCCACTAAACGGTGCCAGGTAGTTTCCGTTTGTTTATTTCCGTGGCTGTCGCGGTAAATTTCATTGGTAGCAATATTAAAATTGGCAACTACTTTTCCACTCTCTAATCGTCTTACTTTTGGATCTTCTCCCAGGTGACCTAACAATCGTACGCTGTTTCTTAATGCATTCATGATATTTCTTTTTTTAGTTAATAATGTAGGACTGTGTCTTATGCGAGTCCTGTAACGCAATTGTTGAAACAAAGGTAAAGTGGCGCATAAAGCCTATCCGGTTTTTAAACGTTTGTAGTCGACAATAAACGTTTGCAAACGTTTACAAACGGATATAATTTTGTATATTAGCATTTTAGCAACTCAAACAAAAACAATTAAAAATGGAAAAACGAACCTGCCTCGAATGTGGAGAATCCTTAAAAGGACGTGCCGACCAGAAATTTTGCAACGACAGTTGCCGCAATGCCTACAACAATAAAAAGGCCAGTGGCTCGACGAATTACATGCGAAAGATCAACCGTATACTGAAAAACAATCACACGATTTTGGAAGAAATGAATCCGGAAGACAAAACCACTACCTACAAAAGTACGCTCAGTAAACAGGGCTTTAATTTTTCTTACTTCACCAATACTTACACCACCAAAACCGGACGCATTTATTATTTTGTATACGACCAGGGATATTCTGAACTGGAAGGCAACAAACTAATGCTGGTAAAAAAAGAACAGTAAAGTTTTAAGTATAAAAAGAGATTACCTCAAACACACAAAATCAATTCATTAAAAAGATGAGCAACTACTATTTCGAGAAAATAAAACGGCTGCATGCCCTGGCGGAAATTGGGCTGGAATACAACACAATTCCTTACGACATTGAACGCTACCAGGAAATACGAGATATCTGCCTGGAAATGCTGGAGAAAATCACCCGCATACCAGTTTCTGATATTATACCGGTTATTGAAGAACGTAACGGTTACCGAACGCCCAAAGTGGATGTTAGAGCTGTCGTTTTTAACGAAAACGACGAGATTCTGTTGGTACAAGAAAAAGCGGATCAACTTTGGGCACTACCCGGCGGATGGACGGATATTGCTTACAGCCCCGGCGAAGTTGCGGAAAAAGAATGTATGGAAGAAGCCGGATTACAGGTAAAAGCCACGCGTCTTTTGGCCATTATGGACAAGCAAAAACAAAATATGCCTCCGGCTTTTGAATACGTTTACAAGATTTTTCTGCTTTGCGAAAAACAGAGTGACACCATTTCTACCGGGCCGGAAACCTGCGACGTGGGCTGGTTTAAGGAAAACGAACTTCCGGCACTTTCACTTCCGCGAAACAACGAAGCACAAATAAAAATGATGTATGAATATAAACGGGGTGAACGCACAGAAACGTATTTCGATTAACCTATTTCAGCTGGCAACGCATTAAAACCGGATTTCCGGTAGCCGCAATATGCAGTTGCACTTTCTCGAACTCGTTATGACGTTTATCCGAAATTTTGTGCCCGCTAACTTTGTAGGCGGTAATCGGAATGTACAACTCGTTGGCCTGCGAAAGAAACGATGGATTGTCCCAAATTCCACCATCAATATTATTTACCGCCTCGGCAAAGTACGTAGCTTCCCAACCGTTCTTATTAATCAGGGCAGTGGTTTGATGCGAGCCCAGCCAATAGGTCAGGAAAATATAATTGCTGTTTTCGAAGTAGCTTTTAATTTTCGAATGGTGCGTATTGTGAATATATTTCAGCGTTTCAATATCGTCCTTGTCGCCGGTGTTTCGCCACATTTCGGCAAATGATGGGTAACCGTCGCTTTCAATTAAATACTCGGGTTGAAAAGCCGAATTATTATAGGCAAAAACCGTGTCGCTGTACGACGAAACCAGTGAAATATTATTCGTTCCTGAAACTGCAAGATTCGAATGTCCCAAATCTTTTAGTCGATCTTCAGGAAATGACACTTTTTTCGCATTCCCATTTTGTGAATAAACAGTGTACAACCCGTAATCAGGAACATCGTTTACCACATAAAACTGGTTGTTCGATTCAAAGAATTTAGTTCCCGGCATTTTGGCAGCAATTAGTTTGGCTTTGTATTTACCGTCTTTACCAACAATGTAAATTCCATCTTCGGCCAATACAGCAAAATCATTCTGATAGCAAATTATATCCAGTGGTTGTTTAATTTTACCACTCCCCTCTCTATTGCTTACAATGGTATTTATAAAATCGCCTTTTCGGGTAAAGCGGATAAAGCTGATTTCGCGAGCCCGGCGCTGATGAATGATCAAATCGCCATCCAACTCTTTAACATCCAGAATATCGCCAAACTCAATTTTGGCTTCGTTTACTTTTAATTCCAGGTAATCCAGATTTTCAACAAAACTTGAAATGGGTAAAATATCCTGCGATTTTTTCAGCAGAATTTCCGGCAAACCGCTTTGGTCTGCCGGCTTTTCGGTGCACGAAGTAAAAAACAGCGATGCAAATAATAGAATAGTAATTGTATGTTTCACGACTTTAATCTTTCTGTAATTGTTTAATTGTGCTCTGTTCCGACAAATACCATGCCTTTGAGCGCACAAAGCAATAAATATTAATTGGGAATCGGCCACAACAGAATAATTAAAATGTTTTTTTGAAATTATGAAGCAAACATTTAATATTGACGAATAAACAGTCAGACTTTGAACCTAAAATTTTTGAATAACAGTTTTAGTTTGCTCGACCGAAAAAAAGACAGGTACCTGCTTGTTATTATCGTTCTGGTTTTCAGCATATTCTTTATCAATGTATTTAAACCCTGGAATATCGGCCGCTGGTATTCCGATTCTCCAATTATTCAATTCCTCCGGCTTTCGAGCTATGGTTTTATTTCGTCGCTGGTACTTTTGTTCACGCAATTTCCACTTCGCAAATTTCTGCATCAACAATCATTCAAACTAAAAAACTACTTGTTGTGGATTCTCATTGAGATTGTATTGATCAGCCTCGTTTACATTTTTCTTTATGGCAATCCGATTGGCAACTTTATAAACGATTTCCTTTTTTCGTTAAAATATACCGTGCTTGGGATTCTGATTCCCTACTCTTTTGCGCTTCTTTTGATCTATTATAAAAAGCACAGCGAAGAAATTGAACAGCTAAAAAACAAACTTTCCGGAACCGACACAAATCAGCTTTTAACTTTTACTGATGAAAAAGGGAAACCACGGTTTTCGGTTCGGAGCAAGGATTTTCTATACATTGAGTCGACCGATAATTATGTAACCGTAAACTTTATACTGGAAGGAAAATTGCAACGAAAGCTTTTGCGCAATACAATGAAAAATATGGAGAGCCAACTGGGATCTGAATCCATTTTACGTTGCCATCGTTCGTTCATCGTAAATACGCAAAATGTCGACTTTGTTGAGAAAGAAAACAAAAAACTCAGTCTTCACCTCCATTCTTCAGCAACCACTGTTCCTGTATCAGAAAAATATTCGCCCCTGCTTTTAACTGTTTTATCCTGACTACCGAAATTTCATCCCTAAATAGCGGTTTTCGTCCCTTTAATTTGCATAAATAAATGTTGCTACCAATCTTTGTAACACACTAAACAAGTGCAATTTAAATTCATACCTAAATTTTAATACGATGAAAAAATTAATGTTTTTTGTTTTTGTCCTCTTTGCTGCAACAATTACAGTAAATGCAAGCAATTCTTCGAACAATAAAGAAGTTATTGGTGAATGGAAATACGATGCTCCGAATGCACCTTACGGCTACAATGCCGGAACGATTGTAATTGAAGAAAAGGAAGGCAAACTTACCGGACACACTAAAATGGAAGACGGTTACAAGATCGATCTGAAAGATGTTACTTATGAAGAAGGTGTATTGAAATTTGGCCTTTATGTTGACTACAGCTACGTTACGCTGAAAGTTACCGTTGAAGGAGAAACCATGAAAGGAGTTGTAAATAGCCCCGATGGAGAAATGCCAATTACTGCGAAAAAGGTGAAGTAAAATAACTCAATGTTTTTGTGTTCAATTCTATTAATTGGCTTACACCCCCTATAATCCCCCAAAGGGGGATATTTCCTCCCCTTCGGGGAGGCCAGGTGGGGTCGAAATTTTGGAATAGACTTTTAGTAAAAAGGCCGCTGCAGAATGATTTGCAGCGGCCTTTTTATTTGTTGAAATTCGATTGATCAGTTTAGTTTTATCACTTCGCTGCCGGCCAGTAGAAACGCTCCGGTTCCGTATACTTCCCAGCTGTCTGCTTCGAAGTTTTTCCGTGGATCGGCACCAATTGGCTGACACCAACCCACATGTCCGTCGGGTTGAATCAAACCATTCAAACCTACCCACGCTTTTTCTACTGCTGGCAGATAAGTTTCTTTATCCAAAATTCCATTGTTTATTCCCCAGGCCAATGCATAGCAGAAAAATCCAGAGCCACTGGCTTCGCCACCGGGATAAGAATCAGGATCAAGTAAACTGGAACGCCACAAACCATCTTCCTGTTGCAACGAAAGTATTTTTGCGGCCATTTCTTTATAATTCTGGATGTAAAAATCACGGTTCGGGTAGTCTTCAGGAAGTTCGCTCAACACACGAACCAAACCGCCCATTACCCAACCATTTCCACGCGACCAGAAAATCTTCTTTCCGTTGGCTTCGTGCTTTTCTTCAATTCCGGGTTCGTTCCATTTGTAGCTCATATCGCGAGCATACAAATGGTGTTCTTTATCCCAAAGCAGATCGTAAGTTTCTTTCCACAGTTTATCCGAAAGTTTCAGGTATTTATCATCGTCCAATGTAATTCCGAGCTTTACAAATGCAGGTGGAGCCATAAACAAAGCATCGCACCACCACCATGTTTTTTCGTAAATGCCATCAGCTTCGTAAGGCGTTTTCATAAACTCATCCATCGTTGCAATAAATGGTTCAATCATTTTCTTTTCGCCCGATACGCGGTACATATCAATGTAAGTCTGGCAAATTACATGGTCGTCGGCATGATGCAAACGCGGTCCCGGTTTCCACTCGTTGGCCTCTCCCATTTCGTACATGGCTTTCCAGATTTTTTTCGAGCCGGTTGTTTCATACGCTGCAAATACTCCGGCGTAAAATGCACCGTTGGTCCAGTCGTACAAGGCGTGCTTTGGATGCTCCAGTTGCCAGTCCAGCGCCTTTGTCATCGTTTTTTTAATGGTTTTGTCTTTAAAAAGCTTTTCGTTACCCGCTTTTTGTGCCTGCGTTGTTCCTCCCAAAACTACCGCGGCAAGTAAAAGAATGATCGTTTTATACATGTTGATTTAAGTTTGATGCAAATCTATGCAATCGATTGTATTCGTCAAAATAAATCATTATTTCTTCGGCAAAAATCCTTGATTTTACCTCAGCTCCTAAAGGATGATCAAGGATTTTCTCACTTTCTTTCTTCAGTAACAAGGTACAAAAGGGAGAAAATCATTTTTCACTGTAATATTCTTGCCGGTTTACAGGTATTTCAGACATACTTCAGTATGCGCTTAACTTTAATTTTAAATTAACACCAATACACATTGTTCAATACAATTTTATAACTATACTTGCATCAAAATAACTGATATGACAGTAAGAACACTACATCACGGCCATCATTGGAAAAACCAACCATCGGGTAGGCTGTAATTGTTTTGTTCAAACTCAACGATATTAATTAATAAAGGCTTGCCATTAAAGGCAGGCCTTTTTTTATATAAACAGACATGGAAAAACTCAAAATTGCTATTCAGACAAAAGGAAGGTTAAATGAAGACTCAATGGGGCTGATCAACGAAGCCGGAATCGGATTGAGCGTGGGTAAACGTAAATTGGTATCGGAAGCGAAAAACTTCCCTATGGATGCCTTGTTTTTACGCGACGATGATATTCCGCAAACCGTTGCCGACGGAGTTGCCGACATTGGTGTTGTAGGCGAAAACGAAATGGCCGAGAAAGACGAAAACGTGGTAATTGCCAAACGTCTTGGTTTCTCGAAATGCCGATTATCGCTGGCTATTCCAAAGTCACTCGATTATCCAGGAGTTGAATTCTTCAACGGCAAAAAAATTGCCACCTCCTACCCTGTTATCCTGAAAAAATTTCTGGACGAAAACAACATTAATGCAGAGATTCACGTAATTACCGGATCAGTAGAAATCGCTCCCGGAATTGGTTTGGCCGATGCTATTTTCGACATCGTTAGTTCAGGATCAACGTTGGTGAGCAACCGTTTGAAAGAAGTTGAAGTTGTTATGAAATCGGAGGCTGTATTAATTGCCAATCCAAACCTTTCGGCAGAAAAGCAGGAAATTCTTGACGAACTGATTTTCAGAATCGAATCGGTACAACGTGCTGAAGGTAAAAAGTACATTCTTCTGAATGTGCCGAACGAAAAAATTGAAGTGATAACTTCGTTGCTTCCGGGAATGAAATCACCAACATTGGTTCCGCTGGCAAAAGAAGGCTGGAGCTCGATGCACTCGGTAATTGAGGAAAACGACTTTTGGGATGTAATTGGCAAACTGAAAAAAGCCGGTGCCGAAGGAATTTTGGTTGTTCCTATTGAGAAAATGATTTTTTAACGTTGTACGATTGACACTGCCTTTCAAAAAGGCAAAAGCAATAATTTGCTATTTTCGGGCAACAATCAGGCTTTGCGGTTAAAAACAAAAAATGACTTCATGGAAACTTATATAAATCCGGCCAGAAATACCTGGACCGAAATTTTAAAACGCCCGCTTTTCGATGTTTCGGAATTGTACGGTCGCGTGCAAAATATATTAACTGAAATACGTGAGCAGGGCGATGAAAAATTGCGCGAATACACCGAACGTTTTGACGGTGTAAAAGTCGATAATTTTGAGGTTTCGGAGGAAGAAATTGCCAAAGCAGAAGCCACAGTTTCGCAGGAATTAAAGGATGCAATTGCTTTAGCCGCTGAAAACATCAAGGCTTTTCATAGCGTTCAAATGCCCGAAGTCAAAAAGATGGAAACCCGTCCGGGCGTAACTTGCTGGCAAAAACCGGTAGCCATCGAAAAGGTTGGTTTGTATATTCCGGGCGGAACAGCTCCACTGTTTTCAACGGTGTTGATGCTGGCACTTCCGGCAAAAATTTCGGGATGTAAACAGATTGTGCTTTGTTCGCCACCGAATAAAAATGGAGAGATCCATCCGGCAATTTTGTATGCTGCAAAAGTTGCAGGTGTAACTCAGATATACAAATTGGGCGGTGTGCAGGCAATCGGAGCAATGGCTTACGGTACTGAAACGGTTCCGAAAACCTATAAAATTTTTGGTCCGGGAAATCAATATGTAACTGCTGCCAAACAGTTGGTTAGCATGAACGAAGTTTCGATTGATATGCCGGCGGGTCCGTCGGAAGTACTCGTTGTTGCCGACGAAACATCAAACCCGGCTTTTGTGGCTTCCGATCTGTTGTCTCAGGCCGAGCACGGTGCCGACAGTCAGGTGGTGCTGGTTACCAATAACGAAACAACTTTGAAAGAAGTTGTTGCTGAAGTTGATACGCAGCTAGCTCAATTGCCAAGAAAAGAACTCGCCGAAAAAGCACTTTCGAACAGTGTTTTAATTGTTGTTTCGGATGATGCTGAGCGTGTTGATTTAATCAACGAATATGCGCCGGAGCACTTAATTATAAGCACAAAGAGTTATATGGATCTGGCAGGTAAAATTACCAACGCCGGTTCGGTATTTTTGGGAGAATTCACACCTGAAAGTGCCGGCGATTATGCTTCGGGAACCAACCACACCCTGCCAACAAACGGCTGGGCACGATCGTACAGTGGAGTAAACCTGGATAGTTTTCTTAAAAAGATAACATTCCAGGAGATTGATAAACAAGGACTCCTAACAATTGGCCCGGCAATTGAAAAAATGGCAGCCACCGAAGAGCTTGAAGCGCACAAAAATGCTGTAACTTTACGCCTTAAATATTTAGCTGACTAAAACGTCAACCTGAACTTGTTTCAGGTTCTTTATTATGAAAGGAGGATATGTTTATATTATGAGCAATGAAAGAAGGACCACATTTTATATTGGCGTTACTAGTGATCTTAAAACCAGAATTGCTGATCACAAAAATGGAATTGGTTCTGAATTTACATCAAAATATAAACTTACAGATTTGTTGTACTACGAAGATTTTCCAGACATTTATCAAGCAATTGATCGGGAAAAACAACTGAAGAATTGGCACAGACAATGGAAAATCAACCTAATAAAATCTGTAAATCCAAATATGAATGATTTATATTGGAATATAAGATAAAAAAACAAGATGCCGAAACAAGTTCGGCATGACGTCACACATGTTATGGAACTGAATAACTTATTAAGAGAGAACATAAAAAACCTGAAGCCTTACTCTTCGGCACGCGACGAATACAGTGGCGACGCCATGGTTTTTCTCGATGCCAACGAGAACCCGTTTAACGAACCGTACAACCGTTACCCCGATCCTTTGCAGCGATTGGTAAAAGAAAAAATAGCGGTATTAAAAAAGGTAGATTCTGAAAGTATTTTCCTGGGGAATGGCAGCGATGAACCGATCGATTTGCTAATACGCGCTTTTTGCGAGCCGGGAAAAGACAATGTGGTTACCATCGACCCAACCTACGGCATGTACAAAGTGGCTGCCGATATTTCAGGTGTTGAATTGCGCAAAGTTTCGTTAACTGATGATTTTCAGCTGAACATTAACGACATTCTTGGCGAAACCGACAAAAATACCAAGTTGATATTTTTATGCTCGCCCAACAACCCAACCGGCAACAGTTTGAAAAAAGAAGCGATGCTGGAGTTGGCCAACCAATTTCACGGGCTGGTAATTGTTGATGAAGCGTATATCGACTTTGCGCCGGGAAAAACCCTGATGGCCGAACTGGAGCACTACCCCAACCTGGTAATTCTACAAACATTTTCGAAAGCCTGGGGAATGGCCGGAATTCGTTTGGGAATGGCATTTGGAAGCAAAGAATTGATTGGCGTGCTGAATAAAATAAAATATCCGTACAATCTGAATATTCTGACTCAGGACAAAGCGATGGAACTTCTCGACAAAAAAGTTACCGTACAAAAATGGGTGAAACTATTGATCGCCGAGCGCGAAAAAATGGAAAAGCTGCTTGTTGAGTTTCCGTTTGTGGTTAAAGTTTATCCATCCGAGGCAAATTTCCTGCTGGTAAAAATGCACGATGCCCGCGGTATTTACAACTACCTGGTTGAGGAAGGCATTATTGTTCGCGATCGCTCGAAAGTACATTTGTGCGACGAAAGTCTGCGGATAACAATTGGTAATTCGGAGGAAAACGAAAACCTGCTGAGTGCGTTAAAAAAACTAATTTAAAAACGATGAAGAAAGTACTGTTTATAGACCGCGACGGAACCTTAAATTACGAAACTGCTGACGAACAAATCGATGCATTTGAAAAGCTGGAGTTCCTTCCGAAGGTTTTCCGTAATATGCACTACATAGCAAATAACCTGGATTACGAGCTGGTGATGGTTACCAACCAGGATGGTTTGGGCACCGATTCGTTTCCGGAAGATACGTTTTGGCCGGTACATAATTTTATATTGAAAGCGTTTGAAAACGAAGGTGTCGTTTTCGACGATATTTGCATCGACCGCCACTTTCCGGAGGATAATTCTACTACCCGGAAGCCGGCAACCGGAATGCTTACGAAATACATTGAAGGCGATTACGACCTGGCAAACAGTTTTGTTATCGGCGACCGTAAAACCGATATTATGCTGGCGAAGAACCTTGGTGCAAAAGGTATATTCATTAATAACGGCGACCAGGTTGAAGAACTGGAAAAGGAAGGACTGGCAGATGTTTGTGCTTTGATTTCTGATGACTGGGACGATATTTACGCTTGTGTGGCATCGCCGCAACGCACAGCAAAAGTTGAGCGAACCACAAAAGAAACAGCAATTTCAGTTTCTTTAAATCTCGATGGTTCGGGAGTATGCAATATTTCAACCGGTTTGGGATTTTTCGATCACATGCTCGAACAAATCGGCCGACACAGTGGCGTTGATCTCGATATACAGGTAAAAGGCGATTTGGAAGTTGATGAACATCATACGATTGAAGATACGGCGCTGGCTTTAGGCGAAGCGTTTAAAAAGGCTGTTGGCAATAAACTGGGCATGGAACGTTACGGTTTTTGCCTTCCAATGGACGAGTGCCTGGTAATGGCTGCCATTGATTTCGGAGGACGTCCGTGGTTAGTTTGGGATGCCGATTTTAAACGCGAAATGGTGGGCGACATGCCTACCGAAATGTTTATGCATTTCTTTAAATCGTTCTCCGATGCCGCATTGTGTAACCTGAATATTAAAGCCGAAGGAGCCAACGAACACCACAAAATTGAAGCGATTTTTAAAGCACTGGCAAAATCGATAAAAATGGCCATCCGCCGCGATGTGTTTAACTTCGATTTGCCATCGACAAAAGGAAAATTATAAAAAACTCCGCGCAACTCTGGGTAGTTCTCTGCTCACTCTGCGGTTAATAAAATATGAAAACAATAAAAACACTACACGAAAAAAAGGACACCGCAATACTGTTAATCCACTGTCCTGATAAACAAGGAATCCTTGCTACTGTAACTGAATTTCTGAATAAAAACAAAGGAAATATCCTCTACCTCGATCAGCATGTCGATCGCCAGGAAAAGATATTTTACATGCGGGTAGAATGGGAATTGGAAAATTTCGCGATTCCTGCCGATAAGATCGGTGAATATTTTGACACCTTGATTGGCAGTCCGCTGCAAATGAACTGGAAGATCTACTTTTCGAATGAAGTTCCGCGAATGGCACTGTTTGTATCGAAAATGCCACACTGTTTATTCGATATTCTGGCACGCTACACAGCCGGCGAGTGGGATGTGGAAATTCCGATGATTATTAGTAACCACGAAACATTGCGTCCGGTTGCCGAACGTTTTGATATTGATTTTCACTATTTCCCGATAAATAAGGAGAACAAAGCCGAGCAGGAAGCAGCTGAGCTAAAACTGTTAAAGGAAAACAACATCGATTTTGTAGTGCTGGCGCGCTACATGCAAATTCTGTCGGAAGATTTTGTGAAGAACTATCCGAATAAAGTGATCAATATTCACCATTCGTTCTTACCGGCATTTGCAGGTGCAAAACCTTACCATGCTGCACATACGCGTGGAGTTAAAATTATTGGTGCAACAAGCCATTATGTAACTTCCGATCTTGATGCCGGCCCAATTATTGAACAAGACGTTACCCGCTGCAGTCACGTTGATACGGTACAAAAACTAATTCGCAAAGGCCGCGATCTGGAAAAGATTGTCCTTTCAAAAGCCGTTTACAAACACCTTCAGCGCAAAGTTTTGGTATATAAGAACCGAACAGTTGTGTTTAACTAAGAACAAAGTTGCAGGTTACAAGTTGCAGGTTTTAGTCAATCTTAAAAATTAACTAAAATAGACGATTATGAAGAGTTATAGAGATTTAGAAATTTATCAGTCCGCCTATCAATTGGCTATTAAAGTTCATAAAATGACCTTAACTTTACCTGCTTACGAACTATATGAACAAGGAAGTCAGGTCAGACGCTCAACAAAAAGCATAAAAGACAATATCGTTGAGGGCTATGGCAGAAACAGATACAAACAAGACTTTATCCGGTTTCTGGTTGATGCTCTGGCTTCTTGTGATGAAGCAAACTCCCAGTTAACAATGATTAATGAACTTCATTTTGAATCAAAAGGCTTAAACGATCTGATAGCAGATTATGAACTTTTAGGCAAAAAACTAAATAAATTTATTGACTACGTAGAAAAACACTGGAATGAAAAACATTAACCAGTAACTTGAAACAAGCAACCAGTAACAATAAAGAAATATGAAAAAACTACTATCCATCCTCAGTATAACACTATTAACTATGTCAGCATTCGCCCAACTAAGCGCAGTTCCGGAAAAAGAAATCCCGGCCGATTACGGCTACATCGTAAAAATTGGCCAGCAAATGCCCGATATTACCATGGAACTTACCGACGGCACAAAAGTTTCAACTGCCGATTTAAAAGGCAAAGTAACCATGTTGCAATTTACTGCCAGCTGGTGTTCGGTGTGCCGCAAAGAAATGCCACACATTGAAAAAGAGATCTGGCAAAAACACAAAAACAACGACGATTTTGTGCTGATTGGTGTTGACATGGACGAGCCACTCGATAAGGTAAAAGATTTCAAAAAAACGATGGAAATTACTTATCCTCTGGCACTTGATCCGGGCGCTGATATCTTTTACACGTTTGCCGCAAAAGGTGCCGGTGTTACCCGAAACGTGATTATCGACAAAACAGGTAAGATCGTATACATGACCCGCCTGTTTAAAGAAGACGAATTCAATGAAATGGTGGAAGTGATCGATCTTTTACTAAAAGAATAAAAATGAACATTGTAATAATAAAATACAACGCCGGAAATATTGAATCGGTAAACAATGCGCTTAACCGACTGGGTGTGAATGCCGAAATTACGGCAGATCACGACAAGATCCGGAAAGCCGACAAAGTCATCTTTCCGGGAGTTGGCGAGGCCAGCACAACAATGGCTTACCTACGAGAAAACAAACTCGACGAACTGATCGTTTCGCTGAAGCAACCGGTATTGGGAATTTGTCTCGGATTGCAGTTGATGTGCTCGCACTCGGAAGAAAACGATACCGAATGTCTGGGTATTTTCGATGAGAAAGTAAAACGTTTTATTCCAAAACCAAGCGAAGAATATATTACCAAAGTTCCGCACATGGGCTGGAATGCCATCAAAGACCTGAAAAGCGACCTTTTTACGGCCGAGCTGGAAAACGAATACGTTTACTTTGTGCACTCGTATTACGCCGAAAAAAGCGAACATACCATTGCCACCTGCGACTATATTCTTCCGTTTAGTGCTGCTTTGCACCGCGATAATTTTTATGCCACACAATTTCACCCGGAAAAAAGTGGAACTATCGGCGCAAAAATATTGGAGAACTTTCTAAAACTCTAAGCTCACTAACGTAACTTTGTACTAACAATTTTAAACCGGAATCAACGTTCTTCAAACGAAACAAACAATAAATAAAAAGTAATCAGCAAAATCATGGATAGGCTAACAATCATTAAAGTAGGTGGAAAAGTAGTTGAAGAACCTGAATCATTAGACGCTCTGCTCGATCAGTTTCGTAAAATTTCAGGAAATAAATTACTGGTTCACGGAGGTGGACGTACGGCTACTGAGATTGCAAAGCGCCTTGGAATTGAAACCAAAATGATTGATGGCCGCCGCATTACCGATGCCGACATGCTGGAAGTGGTTACCATGGTTTATGGAGGTTTGGTGAACAAGAAGATTGTTGCCGGATTACAGGCGCGAGACATGAATGCAGTGGGACTAACCGGAGCCGACCTCGGTTTAATAAAAGCCCACAAACGCCCGGTACAGGATGTTGATTATGGCTTTGTGGGCGACGTTGACGATGTAAATGCACGCGAACTGCGAATGCTGATAAATGAAAACGTTATTCCGGTTGTAGCGCCACTCACCCACGATGCAAAAGGCCAGTTATTAAATACCAATGCCGATACAATTGCTTCGGAGTTAGCCATCGAATTATCGAACTACTTTAAAGTTTACCTTTTCTATTGTTTCGAAAAACGGGGTGTTTTACGCGATCCAAACGATGAAGCGTCGGTGATCTACGATCTGAATTATAAATTATTTGACGAATACAAAACCGACGGTACCATCAGTGAAGGAATGATTCCGAAGCTCGATAACGGTTTCCGGGCAAAAGCAAAAGGTGTGCAGGAAATCCTGATCACCAACCCCGAAAATATTGCAACCGGGCGCGGTACCCGCCTTACCTAAAACAGTTCAAAATATCTCCCCCATTTTTTCCTCGTGTAATATCAAATTCTGCACGTACTTATATTAATATATAAGTAACTCCTGACTATCGCATAACTGAAAGGTCTGGTTCTGCTTTCCAACACATCTTCATTTATTCCCGATTTTTATTAGTAATTTTCACATTAATTCATTTAAAAATAGTAATAATCTACACTTTTAAATATTGAAATATTTTACTATGTTGAGGTTCAAAAATAGAATTGTGCTAATTATTATGAGAAGAGAAACCTAATAACGATAATTAACTAAATACCAAAACTTTAAAATGGCGCATAACAATACCGAAAATTGTAACAAGGGCAGTAAGCTTCATGGAGGAGGTTGCAAATCGTGTATACAAGAACATAAAAACAACATCTTTTCCCCCCTCAACCAGGAAGAAATTGACTTTCTGATTGACAAAAAACGACAAATTGTATATAATGTTGGAGAGACTATCACCAAACAAAATACAGCTTCAACTTCGGTGATTTGTATTAACGAAGGACTGGCAAAATTTTATGTTGAAAGTGCAAACGGCAAAAACGTAATTGTGCGTATTGCCAAAGCCGGTGACTTTATCAGCGGAGGAGGTCTTTTTAACGGAAACTTCCAGCATTTTAGCGTTTCGGCAATTACCAAAGTAAGGTGCTGTATGATCGACTCGGCAAACCTGACCAGCATTTTTGGGCAGAACAACGAGTTTGCCATTAAATTACTGCGCAACCACACCAAACAAAACAATTACCTGCTAAAAAAACTGGTCGACCATACACAGAAATATATGCCCGGAAGAGTGGCTGATACTTTACTGTATTTAAAGAACGAAATTTTCAACTCTGATGAGTTTTCGGTGCCTCTTACGCGGCAGGAATTAGCCGAGATGTCGAACATGACAAAAGAAAGCTTTGTACGGATTCTTCACCAATTTAAAGACTCTAAATACATTAATACCAAGGGTAATACAATAAGCATATTAGACGAAAGTTCACTAGTTTCGATTAGCGAAAACGGATAATTGACATATATCAATCCCAGACTTGCTTATTATCAATTTGCACATTCTGTTATATCACTGTTCCCCCTAAAGTTCATAATGGTTATCGAAGTACTTTTATCTCCCAAAGAGTAATAACAAATATAAATTACCTAATATACTACGTTATGAACTACAAATCTATCTCAAAATTATTCATGCTAGGTTTTATTCTGGCATTCATGTTTTCTTCATGTACAAAAGAAGGGCCGATGGGACTTCCTGGAGCCGATGGAACTGATGGAGCCGATGGAGCCGATGGTATGGACGGGAATCAAACCTGTTTAGTGTGTCACACACAATCCAATATGGATGCGATTACCACTACATTTTCAGAACACGCACACTCAGCTGGAACTTCATTTTCTTATGCTGGTACCAGAGCAGGATGTGCTCAATGTCACTCGGATGAAGGTTATGTAACCTATATTACAACAGGTGCTGAAATAGCTCCTGCAGTTGGTGCACCGCTTGAGTGTTCAACATGTCACAACAACCACAGCAGTTTAGAAGAAGGTATAAGTGCTCCTCTTTACAGTATGGAATTTGTTGAATCAGCTGCCATTGATGGAAAAACTTATAACTACGAAGCTTCAAACTTGTGTGCAACTTGTCACCAGGCAAGATCTACTCCAGATTCTTATTATAGAACAGAAGCAACAACATTTACTCGCACGTTCACAGGAGCGGATATTGAGTCATACCAACTCCACGGTGCCGTAGGTCCTAATGGATCAAAAACTTTAAATGCTACCGAAGATACATTAACAGTAGTATTTGATGTTCCTTTAACTCACGTTTACACCAGCAGTACACATGCCGGACCACACCACGGACCACAAGCAAATATGATTGCTGCTGATATGGGTTCTCAAATTGGTACTCCATTTGAGCAAGCACACCACACTTGTATTAATTGTCACATGCACGGTGAAGATGGCGCTAGCGGCCACTCTTATGTTGCTGAAATTAATATGTGTAATAACTGCCATGGTGACGCAGTTGATATTGAAGGTATCCAATCTGATATCGCTGCAAGAATGGCTGCTGTTGAAGCTGCTTTAGAAGAAATTGGTGCGATCCACGTTGCTGAAGACGGAGTACATCCTATGTACGCGTCTTTACCAAAAGACCAATGGGATGCATTTTGGAATTTCATGTGCTTATGGGAAGACAAGAGTCACGGAGCACATAACCCAGGTTATGCAAGACAATTGCTAAACCAGGCCGAAGCTGCCTTAGGTTTATAGCAAGCGGCTCTACTGTTTTTACAATAATTTGAAAAAATAACAAAGTCGGATATCTTTTTAAATTATATCCGACTTTTTAAAAACCAATACTCATGAGGACATTCAAAACTCTTTTATCACTGATCGTATTAGCGATAATAATGAGTGGTTGCGCGTACAATTGGATAGTTGAAGAAGAGGTGGTAGATCCGACTGATCCCGATGCACCTGATGTATCGTTTTCTGCGGAAATCGCGCCAATTTTCGATTCAAAATGTACTTCGTGCCATTACACCGGAAATCAAAATCCAGACCTTACTCCTGAGAATGCCTATAATTCGCTAAATAGCAGCCGTTATATAAACACTTCTGATCCTGCATCGAGCTTGATTTACACCAAACCAAGCCCTGATGGAAACCATATTAAATACTCGGAGGCAGAAGCGGCATTGGTACTTACCTGGATCACTCAAGGAGCTCAAAACAATTAAAAACCTAAACTGATTAATGATGAAAAAATATATATTGATTCTGATTATTTTAGGAGTAACTTTTTCCAATTCGTTTGCACAGGAGGAGGAAGCCGATCCGGTATATGCTTTTAACAGCGGCATACTGATTGACGCACAAACCTCTTATATTCCTGATGCACGTACATTGGAATTTATTATTCAACACAAATTCGGTTCGCTCGAAAACGGGAAATCTGACTTGTGGGGAATTTATGCTCCGGGCTCCAACGTAAGATTGGCGCTAAACTATGTACCTGTAAAGAATCTACAAATCGGCGCGGGAATCACAAAAAAGAACATGTACACTGATTTTAATGCCAAGTATAAAATACTTCAGCAAAAAACAAGTGGCATGCCAATATCACTTACCGTATTTGGTAATGTAGCTATCGACGGAAGAAACGAAAGCGCTTTCGGAACCGGCAACGTAGTTGAATCAAAAGGCAAACCGGCTCAATACCAGTTTGGATTCACCGACCGTCTTTCGTATTTCTCGCAAGCTATGGTTACCCGCAACTTCGGCGATGTATTATCGTTGCAGGCAGGTGCCAGTTTTTCGCACTATAATACGGTAGGCTGGGATTACGACCACGATGTAATCGGTCTTCATTTTAGTGGAAAAATTAAGTTCTCTCCACAGGGATCTTTTATTTTCAACTACGACAATCCACTTAAAATTAAAGATATTACCGAGCAGCATACCTGGGCTACACATGCTAAAGAAAACGTAGCATTTGGTGTTGAATTCTTTACATTCACCCACGCTTTCCAAATTTATGTTGGAACAGCACAGGGTATTCTTCCTCAGGATGCGATGATGTATAACCAGAAAGACTGGACCAATAAAGGATTGGCCGTTGGTTTTACCATAACTCGTATCTGGATGTTCTAATCGATTAAAAAGTAAAAATGATAAAGATGGTAATATCCGTAAAAAGTGATATTACCATTTTTCATTCAATAAAGTTATTGCAAACTTCAGATCTATTTACACGATTTAACCCATGAAATATTTCATTCCATTACAAATCCTGATGCTTTTGGCGATTGCCGTACCGAGTTTCGGGCAATTTTACGATGATCCCGCAAATCACGATTGTTTAAAATGTCACTCTCAGCAAACCTATTCATTTCATAACGACATGATGGATACTGAGGAGAAACGACTGATGAATCCATACCTGATAATCGATACTTTGCGGTTACGTACAGGTGTTCATCAAAATTTCGACTGCACGGATTGTCACTCATTCGACTATACAACCTATCCGCATGCTGCATCGTTAAAGCTGGAGCCAATGATGACATGTTTGGATTGCCACGCCGGCGATGAGTCGTTTGCAAAATACGAGTTTGAAAAGATAGACGAAGAAGTTAACAAGAGTATACACCGCCAGAGTTTTGGCGATAACTTTACCTGTTCAAAATGTCACGATCAACACTACTACTCTACCACTGCCCGCACAAGTAGCAGTATTATGGAGATTGTTGAAAACAGTAACGACATGTGTTTATCGTGTCATAATGATATGAAAAGATTCAGTCTGGTATCCGGCGATACTAAAGCTGGCGTTGGCACCATTCACGACTGGCTGCCAAACCAGGAGCTCCACTTTAAACATGTACGTTGTATCGAGTGCCACACTGCAGTTGAAGACGATTTGATGGTATCGCACAACATTCTTGCAAAAGAAGAAGCAGTACGCCGTTGTGCCGAATGTCACTCGGCAAACTCATTGCTAAAAGCATCGTTATACAAATACCAAAACCTGCAGGAAAGAGCCGAAGACGGAACAGCGCTCGGAATGCTCTCGAATGAAAATTACGTGATTGGATCGCACCAGATTCCAATTTTAAAAACGATAAGTTTGATCATCTTTTTTGCAGCATTTGCAGGAATTATCATCCACGTAATATTTAGAATCATCATCAAAAAGAAATAACAATGAGCTCAGAGAACAAAATATATTTCTACCCGCTTTGGTTACGCATTTGGCATGGTATAAACGCCTTGGGTATTATTCTTCTTATCGTTACCGGAATTAGTATGAATTCGGGTTTTGAAGAATCGCTGATAAGCTTTAAACTGATTATTACCGTGCACAATTATGCCGGAGTAATTATAACGCTGAATTACTTGCTGTTTTTATTCGGAAACTTTTTTACAAGCAACAAGAAATTCTACATTGTTAAACCTAAGAACTTTCTGAAACGCCCAATGAAACAGGCCTACTATTATGCCTGGGGAATGTTTCACGGAATGAAAGCTCCTTACCCGCTTTCTGAAAAACGTAAATTTAATCCGCTACAAAAATATACTTATATCGCTGTTATGTACCTGGTTGTTCCATTGGTAATAATTTCGGGTATCGGGTTAATGTTTCCCGAGCTGATATTCAATAAAATTTACAACATCAGCGGTGTTCTTATCACAGCTGTAACGCATTCGGCTATGGGATTCTTTATTTCCATATTCTTAATCGTGCATCTTTACATTGCATCAATTGGCAAGTCACCTCTTGATAATTTCAGAAGCATTGTAAACGGATGGCACCACGTGTAAATTGAACAAAGAAAAGCAAGTCCATAAATAAACAATAAAACAAAGCAGGCAGAAGGGAGAAGGAAGAAAACAGAACAGAAATAGCAGCACACAAATAATGCATAGTTGGCTCGCAAGGTAGGCTGAGAAGAAGGATTTAGTAATTATATTAAAGACGCTTAGCATGAAGTACTTGAGCAAAACTTTAGCCAAAAATCTGTTCGATGTATGCACCGAAGCAAATTCAGGGCTGGTTAAAATCTTTTTAATCGTCGGTTTGTTTCTGTTGCCCGGATTAAAAATTATGGCACAATCCAACGACGATTGTGCCATGTGCCACGACGACCCGGAGCTTTTTACCATTGTAAACGGCCGGGAAGTATCGAGGTATATTCCTGCCGGTATTCTCGAAAAATCAGTACACAGTTATCTCGAATGTATTTCGTGCCATACGGACGCCGATGTCGAGGAATTTCCGCATGCCGATAAACTGCAACCGGTAAATTGCGGCGATTGCCACGACGAGGCCATGACAAAATACATGGACGGCGTTCATGGAATTGCCTTTGAAGAGGGCGACAAAAATTCGCCTAACTGCGCCGAATGTCATGGAACGCACGAGATACTAAGTTCGGCCGATCCGCAATCGCGCACCTATAAAATGAATATTCCGGTGTTGTGCGGAACCTGCCACCGCGAAGGAGCGCCGGTTGCCCGTGCCTATAATATTGGCGAGCACAACATTGTTGAGAACTACACACAGGGCATCCACGGAAAAGGATTATTCAGCAGTGGTTTGGTGGTAACGGCCACCTGCAACAACTGCCACGGCAACCACCTTATTCTCCCCCACACCAACATGAACTCCAGCATTTCGGAGAAAAACATTGCAGCAACATGCATGCAATGCCACGCGCGAATTGAGGATGTGCACATTAAAATAATCAACAAAGAACTTTGGGAGAAAAGTCCGGGAGCAATTCCGGCCTGTACCGATTGCCACCCACCCCACAAAGTAGAGCTGAAAAATATTATCGAAAACATATCGGATAAAACCTGCCTGAAATGCCACGAGCAACCAGATATTCACAAAGTAGTAGACGACGAACAGGTTTCGCTTTATGTTGATGTTAATCAATTTGTTAATTCGGCCCATAATAACATCACCTGTGTAAAATGCCACTCGGATGTAACGGCCAATATTGCCCGCCCTTGCGAAACTTCCGACAAGGTGGACTGCTCGAGTTGCCACGCCGAAGAATCGGATATTTACTTCCAGAGCGGACACGGAAAAGCCTATTTTGCCAAACACGAAAATGCACCGTATTGCACCGATTGCCACGGATCGCACCATGTTATTCCGTCCGACGATGAAACTTCTCCAACTTTCCGCTCAGAAGTACCAAAACTTTGTGGCGAATGTCATAAGGAAAACGGACAGGCAGTGGAAGGAACAAACCTGAAGGAAACCGATGCGTATTACGACTATTCCACCAGCGTTCACGGACGAAGCCTGGAGGAAAAAGGATTGTTGGCAGCCGCCATTTGTACCGACTGCCACACCACACACTTTATGCTGAAGGAAGAAGATGAGCGTTCGTCGGTAAATCCGGCAAACCTGGCAAAAACCTGTGGAAATTGCCACAAAGGAATTTACGACCAGTACATTGACAGCGAGCACGGAATTAGCGCCAACACCGAAGAACTGAAATTCCCAACTTGCGAAACCTGTCACTCGGCTCACAATATTTCAGAAGTACATGAAAGTAAATTTATGTCGGAAATTAGCTCGCAGTGCGGGCAGTGCCACGAGGAACTGGCAGAAACCTACCTGGAAACCTACCACGGAAAAGTTTATCAGCTGGGTTATCTTGAAGCGGCCCGTTGTTCCGACTGCCACGGAGCACACAATATTTACCGGATGGACAACCCGAAATCAACGATAAGTCCACGGAATATTGTTGCAACCTGTTCGAAGTGCCATACTGATGCCAACATGAAATTTACCGGTTACCTGACACACGCCACACATTACGATAAAAGCAACTTCCCGTGGCTGTACTACACTTTCTGGGCCATGACCGGTTTACTTTTAAGTGTGTTTGCTTTCTTCGGGCTGCATACATTGTTGTGGATTCCTCGTTCGCTGGGCGCGATGATCAAAAAACGAAAAGAGCCAAAACCAGTTGGTAAACAGATATATATCAGGCGTTTCCAGAAGAAAAACAGGATTACCCATATTTTCGTAATTATCAGTTTTATACTGCTGGCACTTACCGGAATGATATTGAAATTTGCCTACATGGACTGGGCCCAATATCTGGCTGAAGCCATCGGTGGCGCTCACATTGCCGGCTTTATTCACCGAACGGCTGCACTGATCACTTTCGGATATTTTATTTTCCATGTGGTAGCATTATTGAAAGTTAAATTCAAAAAAGGAATTAAAGTCAGCAAGTTTATATTCAGCAGTAACTCGCTGATGTTTAACCGGAAAGACATTCGCGATTTCTGGGCTTCTATAAAATGGTTTATCGGTGTTGGTCCGCGGCCCGATTATGGACGATGGACCTACTGGGAAAAATTCGACTACTTCGCTGTATTCTGGGGAGTGCTGGTAATCGGCTCAACCGGATTAATGCTGTGGTTCCCCGAATTCTTTACCAAATTCCTGCCTGGCTGGCTGATTAATGTGGCGCAGATCATTCACAGCGACGAAGCTTTACTGGCCGTTGGATTTATTTTTACCATTCACTTTTTCAACACCCACTTGCGTCCGGAATCGTTCCCGATGGACACCGTAATTTTCACCGGTTATGTTCTTGAGGAAGAATACAAAAAAGATCGTCCGCACGAATATGAGCAGCTGGTAAAATCCGGAAAAATCAATGACGTTCGCGTTGAAAAAGAGTTTACCAAAGAACACATGAGAACGATAAAAATATTTGGATTCACCGCACTTTTCGCCGGCGTAATCATGGTATTACTGATAATTTACTCTTTAATTTTCCACTAAATGGCGAAAAAACGAAAAAAATGAAAATACAATTTTTAATACTTTAACCTAGTAGATTAGTAGTATAATAAACAGTAAATATGACAAATATGTAACTTTGTAGAAGTGTTAAAACTTCGCGTTCAGAACATAATTTCAAAATAGCAGCGCGTATATAGACAACTTATAAATAAGTACCTGACCTTGAATAATTAAAGGAAAATTATAATCTTGGATCACTAGATTTTACATCAAACCAATAAACGAAAAATTATGAAATTACCGTCTTCCATAAGAAACTGGGTATCGATTACCGGAGCAGTTATTGCTGTCTTCAATCTCGCCAGTATACTGGCATTATTTCTATTGAATCTTGCTTTCGGATTTGGTGGGCAATATATTGGTTTAATCATCTTCATCATCCTTCCGGCATTTTTGATCGTTGGATTGCTCATGATCCCAATCGGAATGCGGATTTACCGTAAAAAAGCACGGTTGGCTGAAGAAGAAGGCAAACGTTTAAACTGGCCAATTCTTGATTTTAATAATCAGGCTACCCGTAACGCCAGTACAATTTTTATCATTGGAACAATTTTCTTGCTCATTATTTCTTCGGTAGGAAGTTACGAAGCATTTCATTACACCGAATCGGTAGAATTCTGCGGAAAATTATGTCACGAAGTAATGGAGCCGGAATATGTTACTTACCACGGTTCGTCGCACGAGCGTGTTGCTTGTGTGGAGTGCCACGTTGGTTCGGGAGCAAGCTGGTATGTAAAAAGTAAACTTTCGGGTTTGTACCAGGTTTATTCGGTGTTGGCCAATAAATATCCGCAGCCAATCCCTACTCCAATTGCCAATTTGCGCCCGGCACGCGAAACCTGCGAAGAATGTCACTGGCCCGAGAAATTCTACGATAACAAAATGCGTGAAAAACATTCATTCTTAACCGATGAAGAGAACACCGAGCATATTGTTCATTTACAGGTAAAAACAAGTACTCAGGTTACTCCTAAGGGTGTAATTAAAGGTATTCACCAGCACATTAGCCCCGAGGTAAAAATTGAATACAAAGCGCTCGACGAGAAACGTCAGATCATTCCGTGGGTAAAATATACAAACACAAAAACCGGAGAAGAATACGTTTATACCGACGAAATGAGTATGGTTTCACAAGAACAACTTGATTCGTTGGAAACACGGGTAATGGATTGTTTGGATTGCCACAACAGGCCGTCGCACAATTACAATGCACCGCAAAACTTTATCGATCAGTCGATGGCAGAAGGTAAAATTTCAACCGAGCTTCCTGCTATAAAACTGGCAGCTATGATGGCGCTTTACCAGGATTATCCGACGAAAGACACAGCAATGATGGCCATTAAAGACCAGGTTACCGATTGGTTCGAAAGTGGTTACCCTGATGTTTACGAAACTAAAAAAGCTGAAATCGATCAGGCAATTGCAACAATTCAGGACGATTATTCGAATAACATTTTTCCATACATGAAAGCAAGCTGGAAAGAATATCCAAATAACATTGGCCACATGGAATCGGACGGTTGTTATCGTTGCCATAACGACCGCCATGCAACAACTGAAAACAGAACGATTTCGAAAGATTGTTCGCTGTGCCACAATATTATAGCACAGGGAACTCAGGATAGTATGCAGTATTCTACTGCTTTTGAAGCGTTGGAATTCCAGCACCCTGTTGACATTGCTGAAGCATGGAAAACGGAGATGTGTTCAATGTGTCATACAGCATTATACTAGATTTTGGCACAATATTTATTATTTTTATAATAGCTTTTAACAAATAACGAGTAATATAAATTTTAATACGAGAATTATGAACTTCAGAAAATTAATGTTTCTATTAGGTCTTGCGATCATTTTCAGCACCGCAGCGACCGCACAAAACTACAAGTACATTGGTGCAGCTAAATGTAAAATGTGCCATAACAAGCCCGACAAAGGCGAGCAGTTTAAAGTTTGGGAAGCCGGTCCACACGCCAAAGCAATGGATGCGCTTCAAGGTGACGAAAAAAATGACGCAACATGTTTAAAATGCCACTCAACTGCCGGATCTGTTGATAGCGGTTTGCTTGCCGGTCTTAAAGCCGACGAAGGTGTTTCATGCGAATCATGTCACGGACCTGGTAGCCACTACAAATCGGCTGCAATTATGAAGAACAAAAAAATGGCACTTTCAAAAGGTATGACAGATCCAACAGAAGAAACCTGTAAAGCTTGTCACCTTGGCGAAAAACCAGAAGGCCACGTTGCTCCTAAAAAAGCATGGAATTTTGATGAATTTGTGAAAGTAATTGCTCACGACGATCCAACAACAACAAACTAATATTTTGTAAACTATTGTTTTGTGAAAAATTCCTTTGTTTTCAAAACAAAGGAATTTTTTTAGTGTTTAATTCAGACAACTAGACAACGACTAATTATGAAGAAGCTCAGTTCATTTATTTTTTCCATGTTTTTTACCGGTATTTTGGTGGTAATTTTTGCAATAGCCATTGGTTATGCCACTTTTATTGAAAACGATTATGGCACCACTACTGCAAAAATTCTCATTTACAATTCCAGGTGGTTCGAAATCCTGTTATTTATACTCTGCATCAACATTGTTGGCAGTGTTTTTAAATACAAACTTATCGCACGGAAAAAATGGTCGATACTGCTTTTTCATATTTCCTTTATCGTTATTGGTGTAGGTGCAATGATTACGCGTTACTACGGATATGAAGGCACTATGCATATTCGCGAAAATAGCTCGTCGGACTTTATTGTTTCCGAAGCATCGTATGTAACGGTTAAAGTAACTGATGGCACCGAAACGGTTGAAGAATCAAGCGAAGTAAAATTCTCGCCCTACACCGCCAACCGTTTTTCAAATAACATCCATTTTAAAGGAAAAACAATCCACATCAGCAATCAGCATTTTATGCCGTCGGCGGTTGAAAACATTGTTCTCGACCCTAACGGAGAACCGATTGTTTCGCTGCTTACGGTTGTAAATGGCTCTTCGCGAAAAGACTTTACGCTTAGAAACGATAATACAAAGAATTTAAACGGTGTAACGCTAGGATTTGGTAACAACACAAATACCGATGTTCAGCTGAGTTTAAAAGATGGCAACCTGTACATTTCGGCTAACGACACTGTTGAGGCGTCGGGCATGATGAGCGACACCGGTGAGTTGATTGCGCCAAATACCCAAAAACTGGTTGACACGCAAAAAGCTTACACGTATAAAAATCTCACTTTTGCCGTTAAACAATTTCTTCCAAACGCCTCGATTCAATTGGCTTACCAAAAACCAACGCAGACAATGAATCCGCCGGATGCTTTTAAAGCCGCGATTTCAACAAACAGTGAAAGCAAAGAGTTGATCGTTTATGGTCGCACGGGCCAGGTTGGCGATTTTTACAACACCTCTATCGACGGAATGAATGTATCCGTTTCGTACGGGTCGCGAATCATAAAACTACCGTTTGCCATCCAGCTTAACGATTTCCAGCTCGAGCGTTACCCGGGTTCAATGAGCCCTTCGTCGTACGCCAGCGAAGTTGTTTTAAAAGACGGCGCCACGGAAATGCCATTCCGCATTTTTATGAATAATATATTGAAATACAAAGGATACCGCTTTTTCCAATCGTCGTACGATACCGACGAGCGCGGAACGATCCTGTCGGTGAACCACGACTCTGCCGGAACATCGGTAACTTATTTTGGCTACCTGATTATGGCTATCGGAATGGTGCTGACTTTGTTTAACCGAAACAGTCGTTTTAAAACGCTGTTGAAAGCATCGGCACAACTCCGCGAAAAACGTAAAAAGCTGTTTGCTGTTTTGGTGACCGGTCTGCTCTTGAGTGTTAGTGCACAGGCACAAAATACAACTCCGGCACCAATGAATAGCGAGCATGCCAAGTCGTTCGAACATTTACTGATTCAGGACCGAAAAGGTCGTGTTGAGCCGGTTTCTACACTGGCTTCCGAAATACTACGAAAAGTAGCTAAAAAGACCAGCTGGGAAGGTTTGACGCCAACCGAAGTTTTTCTGGATATGCAAGCCAATCCTGAACTTTGGAAAAATATTGCCATTATAAAAGTCGCCAATCCCGAATTGCGCAGAACAATCGGAATTAGTGGCAAATATGCTTCGTTTAATTCAATTGTTAGACCGCGCGAAATGGGCGGTTATATACTAAGCTCTGCGGTTCAGGCAGCTTATGCAAAAGAGAGTAATCACCGCAATAAATACGATAAAGAGATTATGAATGTTGACGAGCGCGTTAATATTCTTATGGCCATTTTTAGCGGCGATTTTCTGACGATTTTCCCTGTACCCAACGACGATAACCACAAGTGGGTTTCCATTAACGAGGCGAAAGAACTTCCGGCTCAGGAGGCTGATTTCGCAACACAAACGGTTTCTGCTTATCTTCAATCGGTACAAATTCGCGATTGGGCAACGGCAAACCAGTTGCTGAACAACCTGAAGCAAAATCAGGAAACTATCGGCGCGAAAATCATTCCATCGGCAACAAAAGTAAAAATGGAGGTGATCTATAATAACCTGAACATCTTTGGAAAATTATCAAAGATTTTCATGTTCACCGGTTTGATTCTGCTGATGCTGCAGTTGATTTCACTTTTTAATCCGAACATTAAATTAAGTTTCCTGAAAAATTTTGCCTTCTATTTTATCCTGCTGTTATTCCTTGCCGAAACTGCAGGGTTGGGTATCCGCTGGTACATTTCGGAGCACGCGCCATGGAGTAATGGTTACGAATCGATGGTATTCATCAGTTGGGCAACTGCACTTGGCGGTTTAATCTTTGCCAAACGTTCAGAAATTACACTGTCGTTAACATCGGTTCTGGCCGGTTTAACATTGATGGTGGCCGGAATGAGCTGGATGAGCCCGGAAATTACCAACCTGGTACCGGTTCTGAAATCATACTGGCTAATCGTTCACGTGGCGGTAATTACAGCCAGCTACGGATTTTTGGGAATCAGTGCGCTGCTTGGTTTCCTGAATCTCATTTTAATGATTTTTAGAAACAGACGCAATTCAGACAGAATCAACCACACCATAAAAGAATTGGTTAATATCATCCAAATTGCCTTGATAATTGGCTTATTAATGGTTACGCTGGGTTCGTTTTTAGGTGGTGTTTGGGCCAACGAAAGCTGGGGCCGTTACTGGGGCTGGGATCCGAAAGAAACCTGGGCTTTGGTAACCGTTTTGGTGTACACTTTTATTACGCACATGCACCGCATTCCGGGAATGCGCGGTAGTTTTGCCATGAGTGTGGCTGCAGTTTTGGGCATCAGCTCGGTACTAATGACCTATTTCGGAGTAAACTATTACCTGTCGGGTTTACACTCGTATGCGCAGGGCGAAGCGGCTCCAATACCTTCAGGCGTTTACATTGCATTGGCAGTTGTTGCGCTGGTAATTGTTTCGGCGTATTTCTCCGAAAAGACAAATCCAATTGTGGAAGAAGAAGTTGTTAGTGAAGACTAAATAATTCAGGGCCAGGTTTACTCAAAGTGAACCTGCCCCTGAACCATTAAACTCCTCCAAGCACCAAAAATTTATTTCACAAATCAGTCTCAGAGAATTCACACCCGAATTACAAGTTACCTCATTTCATCTCTTGTAGTTACGACTTTCGTCCCAAGATATACCTTTTTGATCCGAGTTTGAATACTGTAGTTGATGTCGATATTGAAAATATATGGAGCACTATTTTCGGTTGACGAAACATTAGGAGATGACTTCCCATCCGAAAATAATTCCTTATTCAGTCCAACATTCACCCGAACAAAAAACGTGGAAGCAACAGGATTTCCATCAACAATAACCGGTAAAAATTCTCCCGACAATCTCGATACATTTCGATTGATACTTTGCTCCATTTCATTACAAAATCCATTCAAAAGCATCGGGCCAGATAGATTACCCTTTTCATCAACTAAATACTGTAGCAAAGAAAAACCGACTTTCCCTTCATCCACAATCTCGCGTGGAACGTCAAGATCCTTCCCAATTAAACGTACAATTTCATTCTTCGATCCAATGTAAAGAAGTTGTCGGTCAACCTTTAGTAATTCATAGTTGTCTCCTGTTTTCACCAGAAACGAATCTGCCACCAACTCCTGATTTAAATAGATCAAACTATCGTTTGAATAATCAAAAGTCATATAGGTTTCCCCCGATTTACTATCTCCAAACCTCCACACACCTGTTTTTGAAGCGTTAAAATAACTCCCAATTGCCAGCGTATCTTTGGTTGAGGTATGAACGATAAAACTCTCGCCACATCTGAACTTGGTCGCTTTATCAATATGATAAACCTCCTTAAAATTCCCATAGTTATCAGTGCGCTTTTTCAATTTTTGAGCACAAACAGTTGAAATAGTTAAAAGAATAGAAGTGGAAAAAAGAAGTAATCGTAGCATGAATAAAGGTCTTAGTATTTAGCATAAAAATATAAACTTGATTGGCATATTCCTTATTTTAAACGATTAGAATAAATATAAATAGTTGAACTGTTGTATAGCACCACTGTCATCATATATAAACATCTAGATTCTTTACTATATTTGTCCCGGCTCCGAGCTGATCTTCCTAAAGTTCATACCAAGGGATTTCGGCCGATGGGATTACCCGGAAACAGGTGGTCCTCCCGCATCCCGGCAAGGTCGGGGTAAATTGGAAAGGAGGCGAGCAGATTTTGCATTGGGCGAACTGAAGCTCCTTCCCTTCCCTGAAACGCTTTAAATGACACGAGTACAAAAAGATACCAGAATCGATTATCCGAACTTGCTGTTGATTGCAGGTAATGGCAGAAATGTGGGAAAAACCTACTTTGCCTGTCGTGTAATCGAAATGCTATCTGAAACTTTACCTGTTACCGGATTAAAAATCACCTCGCATATCCACGAGCACAGCAGTGATGATGTGCTTACAAAACATAAGCACTTTGTTATTTTGCAGGAGAAGCAAATTACGGGCAAAGACAGTTCGTTGATGTTACAGGCCGGTGCAAAGCAGGTATTCTTTGTAATGGCCGAACCTAAGTATCTTCCGGAAGCTTTAGAAAAGCTTTCGCCTTATTTACCTGAAACACCCATTGTTTGTGAGTCAGGTGGATTACACGAAATAATCAATCCTGGTTTGTTCTTTTTCATTCAATCAACGGGAACTCCTCTAAGAAAAGCACATCACCTGATACACAATCCAATAATTGTGCAAAATGATGGAGAAAACCTTAAATTTGATTACAATAGAATTCAGCTCAAGAACAATAAATTTTCACTCGCCTAATGAACCAATTTGAAGAAATACAACAGTTGATCGGCAATTTAGCAACAGTTTTACCGACCGAAAAGGTACAACTGAAAAATGCTTTTAACCGGGTACTACAGGAAAATGTGGTGGCTGATTTAAACATGCCACCGTTCAACAAATCGGCAATGGACGGTTATGCCTGTCGACTTGGAGATATTGGCAAGGAGCTGGAAGTACTGGAAGTAATAAATGCAGGCAAGATCGCGTCTGTTGAAATTGGGAAAAACCAGTGTGTGAAAATTATGACCGGCGCTGCTGTTCCGTCCGAATGCGATTGTGTATTTATGGTTGAGGATGCCGAAGAACTTCCGGAAAATAAAGTGCGTTGTACTAACCCCAAAACAAAGAAAAATATTTGTTACCTGGGCGAAGATTATAAAAAGGGTGAAGTGCTGCTAAAAAAGGGTACACTAATTAATGTTCCGCAAATGGCAGTACTTGCCGGCGCAGGTTATGCAGAGGTTTTGGTTTCAAAACGCCCGAAAGTAACAGTAATTGCAACGGGCAGCGAACTGGTTCCACCATCTGAAACGCCAAAACCGGGACAGATACGAAACAGTAATTCCAGCCAGGTGATCACCCAACTCAGGAAAATGAACCTTGAAGTTGTGGAGGAACTCATGCTTGTTGACGACTACGAGTTACTTACAAGCAGTTTTAACCGAGCACTGGAAACAAGCGATTTTATTGTTTTTACCGGCGGAGCATCAGTCGGCGATTTTGACTTTATTCCGGAGATATTAAAAGAACAGGGATTTAAAATATACTGGGATCACACCGGCATTAAACCCGGCAACCCAATGACATTTTCGGAAAAAGATGGCAAGTTCGTCTTCGGACTTTCCGGAAATCCGGTTTCGTCGTTCGTACAATTTGAGTTGATCGCGAAACCAGTAATCAACAAACTATTGGGAGCCGACAATGCACCATTACGCATAAAAGCCCGAATGAATTTTACGTTCCAAAGGAAAAGAGCCAATCGTTTGGCAATTATTCCGGTTGTTATTGATGCCAATGGAGCCATCTCCGAAATTCCATTTCATGGATCGGCGCACATAAATGCACTGGCTTTTGCGAATGCTTTGCTTGAGGTGCCACTGGGAGTTTCAACCATTCAAACTGATGAATTTGCATATGTACGACCGCTTTAACAGACATATCAACTACCTGCGTATTTCGGTTACCGACCGCTGCAATTTCCGTTGCGAATACTGCATGCCGGCCGAAGGTTTGCCGTTAAAAAAGCACGAGGACATTCTTTCGTTTGACGAAATTACTGACATCGTTAAAGCTGGCGTAAAACTTGGAATTAAAAAGCTGCGAATTACCGGAGGGGAACCCTTGGTGCGAAAAGATCTTCCAGAGCTGATAAGTATGCTTTCAGCTATTCCGGAAATTGAGGATATTGGAATGACAACAAACGGCGTTCTTTTGCCACGTTATGCCAAGGCTTTAAAAGCTGCCGGATTAAAAAGGGTTAACATCAGTCTGGATACCGTGAATCCGGAGAAATTCAAAAAAATTACGCGGGTTGGTGAGCTTGATGATGTACTGCATGGAATAGACGCGGCAATTGAAGCCGGACTTTTACCGGTTAAAATAAATTTTGTACGCATTCCCGGCGAAAACGAAGAAGATGAACAGGAAGTACGGGAATTCTGCCAGAAGAAAGGATTGAAGTTGCGTTTCATCCGTCAGATGGATTTGCGCACCGGTGAGTTTTATGCTGTTGACGGAGGTTTAGGCGGCATTTGCAAAATATGTAATCGTCTGCGTTTAACTGCCGACGGATTTATCGTTCCGTGCCTGCATTCAGGATTGCGTTACAGTACCCGCGAACTGGGCATTGAAGAAGCCTACAACCAGGCTTTGCAAAACAAACCGGAAAAAGGAGTAGGAACAGAATCACACGATTTCTCAAATATTGGAGGATAAAATATGAGCCAATTATCACATATCAACGACGAAGGAAAAGCCAACATGGTGGATGTGGGGCACAAACCACAACAGGTACGCACCGCCAAAGCATCGGGTTTTATTGCCTTGCAGCCCGAAACTATTCGGCTGATAAAAGAAAGCCTGATAAAAAAAGGCGATGTAATTACCATTGCAGAAATCGCAGGAATTCAGGCAGCAAAAGAAACATCGCGGCTAATTCCGCTTTGTCATCCATTGCAACTTACCAAAGTTGAGGTAAAAGCCGAAGTTCAGGAAAATGGTGTTTTGGTAAAAAGCATGACGAAATGCATTGGGCAAACCGGCGTTGAAATGGAAGCTTTAACAGCCGTGAATGTTGCGCTGTTAACCATTTACGATATGTGCAAAGCCGTTGACAAAAACATGGTAATGGGAGACGTAAAACTTGACTTTAAGGAGAAAATATAACTACAGAAATGGAAGCACAGACCTGCAAAATAAAATCACTGAATATTTCGGAGAAGAAAGGCACGATAAAAACTCCGCGCAAAGAATTAAAGCTAAACCTTGAAGGTATTGAAGGCGATGCTCATGCCGGAAAATGGCACCGACAAATAAGTCTGCTGGCTGCGGAGAGCATTAAAAGTTTTGAAGGAGAACTCGGACGTGAGATCAAATTTGGCGAGTTTGCCGAAAACATTACAACCGAAGGAATCGTGGTGCATAAAACCATGCCTTTTGATCGGTTCAGAGCAGGTGATGTGGAATTGGAAGTAACACAAATCGGAAAAAAATGCCACGGCGATAACTGTGAGATTTTTCAACTGGCAGGAAAATGTGTAATGCCTAAAGAAGGGATTTTCTGCCGGGTTCTAAAACCTGGAACACTTTCGGAAAACGATGAGCTGGAATATATTCCAAAAACATTCCAAATTAAAGTTATTACGCTTAGCGATCGTGCATTTCATGGCATTTACAAAGACAAAAGCGGGCCACTACTCGAAAAACTGAGCAAAGATTGGTTCACTTCAAAAACATATAATTGCGAAACTTCGCGCACTGTAATTCCTGACGAAAAAGAGCTTTTGGAGACAGAACTACAAAATGCTGTGAACAAGGGATTCGATATTATTTACACAACCGGAAGCACCGGAATCGGACCACGAGATATTGCTCCGGCTATTATTTCAAACTTTATCGATTTGGAGATCCCGGGAATTATGGATCACATTAGGCTAAAATACGGTGCAGAAAAACCTAATGCATTACTCAGTCGTTCAATTGCGGGAGTTAAAGACAAAACACTGGTATTCTCGCTGCCAGGAAGTACAAAAGCCGTAAACGAATATCTAACCGAAATTCATAAAATACTGCTGCATTCGTTTCTGATGCTTCACGGAATTGACGGGCATTAACACCAACAATAACTTTGTCAATATTCTAAGAATATTCTTCACATAATGTCAAATTAATTTGCCCCGCCTGTCATTTCTATTAAATTTGGGCAAAACTTTGCACTATGTTACGAATATCTTTACTCGTGATGCTGGTACTGTCATCAGCATCATTTTTGTTTGCCCAACCCGATGAAACCAGGAATGAAAGCTGCACCAGCATCATGTTTGGCAAAGATGCCACCGACGACGGCTCGGTCATTACAGCTCACACCTGCGATGCCTACTACCGCACGTGGGTAAATTTTGTACCGGCTCAAAAATTCGACCGCGACACAACCCACAAAGTTTATTGGGGAACCATGCACACGCACACCGCATGGAGTATGGACGGCATGCAATTAAAAGGCGAAATTCCTGAGGCACGCGAAACCTACGCCTATTTGAACACTGCATATCCGTGTATAAACGAAAAACAACTGGCGATTGGCGAAACGACAATTACCGGCCGCAAAGAACTGCACAACGAAAACGGTCTTTTTCTGATTGAAGAACTGGAACGTATCGCCCTGCAACGCTGCACAAAAGCACGCGACGCCATAAAACTGATTGGCGAACTGATTAAAGAATACGGTTTTGCTGATTACGGGGAATGTATAACCATTGCCGACACCAAAGAAGTTTGGCAACTGGAAATTTTTGGCGAAGGCCCGGATAAAATTGGTGGCGTTTGGGCGGCCCAGCGAATTCCGGATGATCATGTGGGAATTTCAGCAAATATTCCACGAATTGGCGAACTGGATTTGGACAATCCGGATTATTTCATGGCTTCCGACAATGTTTTTGAGGTAGCTAAAAATCTGGGTTTGTGGGACGGAAAAGAAACATTTAAATTCTGGAAAGCCTACAGTGGAGAGAAACCATTCGATATTCGGGAGTATTTTGTACTGAGCTCAATGGCTCCGGGTTTGAACCTGAAGTTCGATGCCGATGAATTGCCTTTCTCTGTAAAAGTGGAGAAAAAGGTGAATATCAGCGAGGTAATTGCACTATACAAACAAACATACGACGGTACGGAATATGAGATGATACGAAACCTGAAAGTGGCACACAAAACGAAGAATGATGATGGTGAAGAAGTGACAGATACAATTATCAGTCCGGCGGCACATCCGTGGCTGGCAAAAGATAAACGCGATTTAATGAATGCCTTGGAAGAGAATTCCGTTTACCGTCACCGCCCCATTTCTGTGCAGTATTGTTCGTATTCTTGGATCGCTCAATTGCGCGATGACCTGCCCGACGAAATTGGCGGAAAAGTGTGGTTTAGTCTCGATATTCCACGTCTTTCGCCTCGTGTACCCATTTATTGTGGCAACCTGAGTTTACCCGATGCATACAATTATTGTGGTCATAAACATTTTAGCCGCCAGTCTGCCATGTGGGCATTTACCCGCGCCAACCGTTTGGCATTGGTAAACTGGGGCACCGGAAAAGAAATTGTTGAACCGGAAGTTACAGCCTTTGAAAACCGGGTGCTCAACGAAACTGAATTTATTGAAAGTCGTGCGATGGAATTACTGAAAAAAGATAAGGAAAATGCAGCTAACGGTAATCCAACTCAGTTGTGCCGCGAATACCTTACTGATTACAGCAACGCTTCGTTAGGTTCGGCCATAAACCGCTGGTGGGAACTTGGCGATAAACTTTGGGTTGATATGCGTTGGAAGTTCTAGATTCTTTCTAGGAATATTAAAAGAAATAGCGGTAAAGATTTCACAGTTCTTTTCCGCCATTTTTATTTAAAGAAATCATATAAAATATCGGAGTGATCAAAAGCCAATTCGGGTAATTCGTCAATCGGGAACCATTTGGCCTGAGCAGCATCATCGCTGCCTTTTACCGGTTTCACTTCCTCCAGCTCAACCGAATAAACCACAGAAATAGTTCGATGGCGCGGATCGCGGTCGATGGCATCGTAAGTACGAAACTGCTGCATCTTTTTTACATGCAAGCCGGTTTCTTCTTCCAACTCACGAATACAAGCTTTTTCCAGTGTTTCGTCCATATCTACAAAACCTCCGGGCAGTGCCCACTTATTTTTAAAAGGTTCTCTCCCCCGCTCAATCAGCAATACAGAAGCTATTTCGCTTTTCACAAAAACAATTGCATCAACAGTAAGGGCTGCACGTGGATATTTATAGGAATACATTTTTGAAGGATTAAGGATAAATTATAAGGATTAAAACGAAAAAGTAAAAGTTGCTGGCAGACCAGATTTTAAACTGCAAATTTTATTCTTTCTGACATCAATCTCATTATCATACACTACTTTTTGCGACCTGTTTTCCAGTGTTTTACAACCAGATAAATAGCGGCTACAAAAAGGGCAACGTAAATAACAAGCTCGATGTGTTCCATTTTATTCTATTATTTTTTTCATTACACGCATTTTGTGGGTATAACGTTGCGTATCGATATTAAAAATTCCAAATTGATCAACATTATCGATACGCACCTGCCCCGATGCATGAATGATTTTATTTCGTTTCCAGATAATTCCCACATGAACAATATTTCCTTCCTCATCGTCGAAAAAAGCCAGATCACCGGGTTCAGCCTCATCAACAAAACTCATGGCCGTTCCCATTTTTACCTGTTCGCTGGCGTCGCGTGGTAATTTAATACCAATCATCTTGTAAATAATCTGGGTAAAACCACTGCAATCAACACCAAAAGGAGTTCTTCCTCCCCAAAGATACGGCGCATTAAAATATTTCAATGCCTGTTTTATGGCTATTTCGCGTGGATTTTTAAGTTTTCCGTAAATTACTTCACCAGTTGCCAAATAGGTGTCTTGTACTGCTGAAAACTGTTTTAGGTAAGGCCGCCAAACCGGCAAAGTACTTCCGGCCGCCAACATAAGGTTTTGCTCTTCGTTAACCGGAACAATGGTAATAATATCGGATGTTACAGCAGTTGGGCTCTTTTCAATCTTGTTTAGTGTACGGGCATTTATCGGCGTAATCATTTTTGTATCAATCCAGCCTTCGTAACCGTCGTAGGCCAGCTTAACGTTTGTCCAGCCCACCATTTGCTCGCGCATTTCGAAGTGTTCGCCAAAAAGAATCTGGGTAACCATTTCGCTTTTTTCCGAAGGCTCGAGCCGAACCGGAATAATACTTAAATTGGAAATGCCGTAGTTCATCAATATTTTCTTAATTTTATTTTGTAAAACAGGAATAGCTCCTGTTTGAAGCGTATAAACACAAAACTAAGAAAAAATGGGCTTTACAAACTTATCTGCAAACCTAATTTGTCAACTAGATATTAAGAGACGGTTCAAAAAGAAGCAGATGAGTGTGATGGTATTTTAAATCAAAATTTCGATATTCGGTATATGAAGAAATTAATGAGAAAACTAAAAAGCTACACCAAGCTGTTATTGCAGATTTCGTTATTTGTGCTTACAGCAGTGGCTTTGTATTTAATTTTGCCTGGGGAACCAAAGTTTAAATACGAGTACCAGCGGGGGTTTCCGTGGCAACACGAAAACCTTGTGGCACCTTTCGATTTTGCCATTTTAAAAACGGCAAATGAACTTGATGACGAAAAAACGCAACAGATTAATTCGCTCGTTCCCTATTTTTCAAACGATACTACCCAAAAAATTGCAAGTATTGCACGCCTTCGCCAGGATCTGGAGCTGGATATTGACACCACAAATACTAACAAGAAGAAAATATTTGAAGCTTTATCAACAAAACTCGATGAACTTTATAGCAACGGAATTCTACTTTTTTCGGTGGATATTTATGATGAACTGAAAGGGAAAGACGAGATAAATAAACGCACCGGAAATACCGTGCAGAAAGAAGATGTGGATCAGCTTTACTCTGAAAAATCGGCTTACAACGCACTACTCAACACAAGGCAAAAACTGGTTAGCGAGGGAAATAATTTTCCGTGGCTAACTGATCTTAATCTTGAACGGTACATAACAGCCAACCTTTCGTACGATAACGAAACCAGTCAGAAAGAGATTGATGAGATAACACAATCCATTTCGGTTACACGCGGCATGGTAAAACAAGGCCAGCGAATTGTGCTGGAAGGCGAAATCGTGGATGCCGAAAAATACCAGATGCTGGAGTCATTAAAAGCCAGTTACGAAAAAGAACGCGGCAACGATGTAAACCGCTACATGGTTTCCATCGGAAAAGTGTTGCTTATTTCGGTTCTGCTTAGCTTTATTTTTGTGTTCCTTTTGTTGTATCGCCGCGATATTCTTCAGCACCTGAACAAACTGAGTTTTATGCTGATGTTGATGGCGGGTATAATTCTGCTGTCGAACTTTATAAATACCTTCCCTAATCTGCACATTTATATGGTTCCGTTGGCGGTGTTCCCGATTATGATTCGAACGTTTTTCGATTCGCGAACGGCCATTTTTACGCTTATCATCACAACCCTGCTTATGGGATTTTACGCTCCCAATAACTACGAATTTATACTACTGCAAGTGTCGGCAGGTCTGATCGCGGTTTTTAGCCTGAATAAAATGCATCGCCGCGTTCACCTCGTGTTGGCGGCCTTGTGGGTATTTTTAACCTACGTAGTTGTTTTTACGGCGCTAAACCTTATACACGAAGGAACATTTTTATCTTACGATTATTCGATGCTAAAATGGTTTGCCATTAGCAGTGTGCTTATTCTACTGGTTTACCCGCTGGTATATATTTTCGAGAAACTTTTTGGATTTGTTTCTGATGTTACGCTGATAGAAATTTCGGATAGTAACCAGCCACTATTGCGAAAACTTGCCGAGCAGGCACCGGGAACATTTCAGCACTCGATGCAAATTGCCAACCTTGCCGAAGAGGTTATTCTGCGCATTGGCGGAAATCCATTTTTGGTACGTGCCGGCGCACTTTACCATGATATTGGGAAAATTGGCCGCCCCAACTTTTTTATCGAAAACCAGGCGATGGGAATGAATCCTCACGACCGGATAAGTAATTTAAAAAGTGCAGAAGTAATTATCGACCATGTTAAGAACGGGGTAAAAATGGCACAAAAACACAAGCTTCCGGCGGTTATTATTGAGTTTATTGCCACGCATCACGGTACCACAAAAGCAAAATATTTTTACCTGAAACACCAGGAACAAAACCCTGATCAGGAAGTTGATGAGCAAGCCTTTATTTATCCTGGTCCGCTTCCACGCTCGAAAGAAGCTGCGGTTGTTATGCTGGTTGACGGAATTGAAGCTGCATCGCGCAGTATGAAAGAAAAAACGCACGAAAACCTTAAGGCGCTTATCGATAGTATGATCGACAAGAAAATTGAGGATAAACAGTTGGACGATTCCGATCTGACATTCAGAGATATAGATACAATTAAACGTACACTTTTAGAAAAACTGATCAATATTTACCATATCCGTATTGAATATCCCGACGAAAAAAAGGGAAAAAAGCAGTAGAGATAAACGAAAACGCCTCATACTGCGTTAATAAAGAATGATTGTAGAACAATTGTGGACGTAACAGAATACATTATGAAAAATTTAGCGAAAACAACATTATTGTTATTTCTTGCTTTGGCGGTTTTTATTGGCTGCCAAAAAGATGACCCCAACCCCGACGGTCCAGAAGCTTCGGAATATGCCAAAAAGGTAAACAAATTCATTTATGAGGCAATGGATGATATTTATTTCTGGTACGACGAATTGCCAGATATAGATTATAACTACGAAAGCGATCCGAAAGCCTATTTCAACAAATTGCTTTATGTAGATGATAAGTGGTCGTACATAACTGATGATGTTGATGCTCTTGAAGCAAGTTTTGAGGGTACTGAAAAAACATACGGCTGGTCGTTGGCCTTTGGTCGTTTCTCTAATACCGGTAATATTTTTGCTATCGTTGAGTATGTTTACCCGGAAACTCCTGCTTCAGCGGCCGGAGTTAAACGTGGTGATTTACTCGTAATGATGGACAATGCCGATATTACAGAAAATAACTACACCGACCTTTTGTACAGCGACAACATGGATGTAACGCTTGGCGTATTAACCGAAGAAGGAATTGCCACCGATACAACTCTTAGCCTTACGTCTTCAGTATTAACTCTTAATCCCGTATTAACCACCAAAATTGTTGAACACGATGGAAGAAAGATTGGCTATATTTTTTATGCACAATTTATTCCTGATTTTAACAGCGCGCTCGACAATGCTTTTGCAAGCCTGGTAAGCCAGGGAGCTACAGATCTTGTAGTCGATCTTCGTTATAACCCGGGAGGGGCCATTTCGGCTGCACAACATTTGTGCTCGAGTATTGCACCTGTGGATATTGTTAACGACAACAGCATTCTTGTTACTTATAAATGGAACAATAAGTACCAGGACTACTTTATCGACAGACAAATTATGAGTCAGGTTGAAGTTTATTTCGACAACCAGGTTCCCGTTAAAATGGATTTAAACAATGTTTATTTCCTCACCGGATCGGGAACTGCTTCAGCATCTGAGCTATCTATAACCGGGTTGAGAGCATACATGAATGAGGTGAAAACAGTTGGAGATACAACCTACGGAAAATATACCGCATCAATCACTTTACGACCAGAGGATTATTACAGCGAATCATATAGCGAAGAAATCGCGAACTGGGGGCTGCAACCTATTGTTTTGCGTTATGCCAATGCTGCCGGTGTTACCGATTTTAAAAATGGTTTTGCTCCTGATATTCCGGTTGATGACGACTTGTTCGCCACCTTCCCGCTTGGAGATAAAAACGACCCGCTGTTTAAAGCTGCCATCGAAGATATTACAGGAACACCTGTTGTAGCTATGAAAAGTGCTCCGAAAGTTAATTTCGAGTACCAAATTTTCGATCGTGGTTTTTCTCGTTTCGACGAAAATAAAAGAGAAATGCTGATCGAACAGATTCAGCGACCTGAATAGAATAAAAATCAACTTTTATCAAATAAAAAAAGGTGCTCATTTTGAGCACCTTTTCTGTTTTACACTGTTTAATTTTTATGGTGTGGGTAATTCCAAATTACTATAATTAAACACGCCGCTATCCTGGTAAGCAACACCTTCATAATCTGTTGCAGTAACTTCAAAGCGTATCGAATCCAAACCACTTAACCGCAAGCTGTTCAAACTAAACGATACATAAGCGGTGTATGGAATCGACTCAGGATCCTCGTTTGCGTTGTGCCGTAACTCCAATTTAAATGGCTGATCGTCGGCAGTCAAATCTCCCGGTTCTTTTACCAGGTTCAGGAAATGCATATTATTGTATCCCCAGTATTTCAATCTGAAATTCAGCAAACTGTCGGTAATCCAGGCATCTTCAACAATAATCGGATCGTTACCAATACTATCTGCATTTTCTTCAGTAATATCCATAATTCCTTTCATCAGCACATCACTGATATCATTTACCTTAACAAAGTAGCGTTCTACCGAGCTGCTGGTTTCGTCTTCATCTAAAATTGTATAGTTAACCAGAACACGGTCGCCATCCGAAAAATCCAAAGACCAACCCGGACTTGACGAGGCTGCCGGAATCAAAACAGAACCATCGTCCATGACCAAACTTACAGCTCCCGCTCCATCGCCTTTATAAATACCAAATCCAACCCAATAATCCCCCAACGAATAACCATCGTCGTCATCTAAACAGCTGGTAAAAGCTACCAGTAATCCCATTAAAATTCCAAATGCTAATTTTTTCATCACTCTTTTTAATTAATTTAATCACAGCTGATAGACGAATGAAAAAGAAAAAAGGTTGCGTTGAATAGTTAAAATATGTTGTAGTTTTATGGAGACAAAAATTGGCATAGCTTTTGTAATTCATATATCTAGATATTTATATATATTTGAACAAATTTTTGTCATTACAGTTTGATATTAATAAAAACAGAATAAAATGAAAACAAGATTTATTACACTTATGATGGCTGCTTTTTTGTTGTTCGGGTATAGCTCGTGCACGGCAAATGCTGAAAAAAACAATAGTGAAGCGCCAACAAAATCAGTTTCGGAGGCAGGAAAAGCCACCACCATGCTAACCAAAGCCATGTTTTTAGAAAAAGTATGGGATTACGAAAACTCTCCACAAGAATGGAAATACAAAGGCGAAAAACCGGCTCTGATCGATTTTTATGCCGACTGGTGCGGACCTTGCCGAACTGCAGCTCCTATTCTTGAAGAAGTGGCAGCTGAATTCTCGGAAGAAGTGATCGTTTACAAAATCGATACGCAAGTTGAACGCGAGTTAGCTGCTGTATTTGGCGTAAAAAGCATACCTGCTTTCCTTTATATTCCGATGGAAGGAAAACCAACAATGGCTTCGGGTATTGCCCGTTCGAAAGAAGACACTAAAAAGATGTTTACACAAAACATTAATACAATATTGCTTAAAAAGCAACAAACAAGCGACGCCCTTTAATCGTTAAAGTGTGAAATAAAAAAGGCTGTCTGATGATTTTCAGACAGCCTTTTTTTTATAATCGATCGAATTTTGTTGTATTCAAGAAATCGATGGTAAGGTTTATCGCTTCGTACATTACAATGTCTTCCTCAACGAAACTTACCTTTTTGCGGTACTCTTTAATAAAACGTTCGATAAACGGCGACGATTTTATTGGCCGACGAAAATCCATTGCCTGAGCCGCGTTGTACAATTCAATTGCCAGAATCTTTTCGGTATTCAGCACCACTTTTAAGGCTTTTGTTGCTGCATTTCCGCCCATACTAACGTGGTCTTCCTGCTCGTTCGACGATGGAATAGAATCCACCACACAAGGCGTACACAGCTGTTTGTTCTGGCTAACAATCGACGCTGCGGCATATTGCGGAATCATAAAACCGGAGTTCAATCCGGGATTAGCAACCAAAAATTCAGGCAATTCGCGTTCGCTCGAAATCAAACGGTAAGTTCTTCGTTCCGAAATACTTCCCAATTCGCTTATTGCCATAGCCAGAAAATCAAGCGACAAGGCAAGCGGCTCGCCATGAAAGTTCCCTCCTGAAATGATCAAATCTTCATCGGGGAAAACCGTTGGATTATCCGTTACCGAATTAATTTCTGTTTCAATGACCTTAGCCACATAATTAACTGCGTCTTTTACTGCTCCGTGAACCTGCGGAATACAGCGGAAAGAATAAGGATCCTGAATGTGAGCTTTTGGTTTGGCCTGCATTTCGCTGCCGGTTAAAACATTCCTGAAATTCTTTGCCGTTTCGGCTTGCCCTTTGTGCGGACGAATACGTTGGATGTTCTCAGAAAAAGGTTCGATCAAACCATCAAAAGCATCCAGCGAAAGTGCCCCGATAATATCTCCCTGATCGATAATTCGGAAGGTTTTTAGTAAAGTAAACACGGCGTGCGCGCTCATAAACTGTGTACCATTCAGCAAGGCAAGTCCCTCTTTGGCTTCCAGTTTTATTGGCTCCCACCCCAACTTTTCAAGCACTTTGCCGGCCTGTTGTTTTTTACCTTCAAAATTAACCTCGCCCAAACCAAGCAGTGGCAAAAATAGTTTTGCCAAAGGCGCTAAATCACCACTTGCTCCAAGCGATCCCTGCTCGCAAACAACCGGTAAAACATCGTTATTAAAAAGGTCAAGAATTCGCTGTACGGTTATCAATTGTACTGCCGAATTACCTTTTGAAAGCGCGTGTGCTTTTAACAGCAACATCAGTTTAACAACGTCAGCCGGAATTTCCGGGCCAATATTACAAGCGTGCGAAACGACCAGGTTTTCCTGCAATTTGCTCAGGCCATCTTTCGAAATCTCGATATCGCACAAGGCACCAAACCCGGTATTAATTCCGTAAAGTGGTTTGTCGGCTCTTTCGAGTTTATTATCGAGGTACTTTTTACTTTTATGAATAAGTTGTACGGATATTTCTGAAAGTTTGAGCTTTACATTGTTGTCCAGAATATCCTGAATGATTTCGAAAGTGAGGTTTTTGGGTGTTATTTCAAATATACGGTTTGCCATAATTTAAACTGTAAAAATTTTTAATGGAGATATTGTTAAACTGTTAAACCGATAAATTGTAATTTGAGTCGAGCCTTAATAAATCGCTCACTACTCGCTAACTTTTACAATCCATCTGCGCACGTTTATCACGGGAAACGTACATCTCCACCAAGGGTTTTTACAAGTCTGTTTGAAACCGATGCAATCATTGCTCAATTTATTTTGGGGCAATATCGGACAATCCGATCATCTATTTTAGGATATTTATCAGCTCTTGTGCGTCAACTAATTGCTGCTCCCCGGTTTCCATATTTTTAAGCGTAAACTTTTGGGCAGCCATTTCGTTATCGCCGGCCAGAATTACATATGCAATTTCTTTGCGATTGGCATACGTCATTTGCTTTTTCATTTTGGCGCTTTCGGGGAAGATTTCGGCATTCACGCCATTTTTACGCAACTGAGCCAAAACTGGCAAACAGTAGGCTTCTTCCTTCTCTCCGAAGTTTACGAACAAAGCTTTTGTGGTTTCCAGCGACTCTTCCGGGAAAGCATCCAACTGAACCAACACATCGTAAATACGCTCGGCACCAAACGACACACCAACACCAGAAACATCGGGCATACCGAAAATTCCGGTCAGGTCGTCGTAACGACCACCACCACAAATGCTGCCAATTTGTACATCGTTCGATTTTACCTCGAAAATAGCACCGGTGTAATAATTCAATCCGCGTGCTAGTGTAAGGTCGAGTTCAACCGTAGTATTTAATTCAACGTTTTCAAGGTACGCAAACATGGTACGCATTTCGGCAATTCCTTTGGCACCTATTTCGGTTCCGCCAATAACTGTTTCAATCTGCGCCAGCTTTTCGACTGTGCTTCCTTCAAGCTTTAAAATTGGTTGAAGTTTATCAACGGCCTCCTGCGAAATTCCTTTGTCCAGCATTTCGGCATTTACCTTTTCCAAACCAATTTTATCCAGTTTATCGATGGCAACGGTAATGTCAACCATTCGGTCGGCTTCGCCAATGGCTTCTGCAATTCCGGCTAGAATTTTACGGTTGTTGATTTTTACTGTTGTATTGATTCCCAATCGTTGGAAAACCTCATCGATAATTTGTACCAGCTCCACTTCGTTCAGCAAACTGTTACTTCCGATCACATCAACATCGCACTGGTAAAACTCGCGGTAACGACCTTTTTGAGGTCGGTCGGCACGCCAAACCGGCTGAATCTGGTAGCGTTTAAATGGGAAAGCGATATCGTTACGATACTGCACAACGTAGCGCGCAAATGGCACTGTTAAGTCGTAACGCAATCCTTTTTCCGAAAGTTTTGTGGTAAGCTTGTTCGAGTTTTTCTCGTCCAGCATATCCTGCGGAACTTTCGAGATAAAATCGCCCGAATTCAAAATTTTAAACAACAGTTTATCCCCTTCTTCGCCATATTTTCCCATCAATGTGGAGAGGTTTTCCATCGCCGGCGTTTCAATGGGTTGAAATCCGTACAAACGAAAAACATCTTTAATGGTATTGAAAATATAATTTCTTCTCACCATTTCTGACGGTGAAAAATCGCGGGTGCCTTTTGGAATCGAAGGTTTCTGTGCCATCGTTTTAAAATTTTATGAGGCTGCAAAAGTAAGAATTTCTGTTTAAACACACAGTAGTTTTAAGGATGTCATCTTTTAAAAAGATGACATCCTTATCCATGAGAACTGTTCAGTTAATAATTTTCGTATCTTTATGTATGCCTTCAATAAAATCAATAACACCCTTTACGAGTGGAAGTTACTACCATGTTTTCAACCGAGGAATTAATGGACAGAGAATTTTCCTACAGAAAAAGAACTATCAACATTTCCTTGCACTAATAAAAAAACATTTAACAGAATATGTCGATATTTTAGCCTATTGTCTTTTACCCAATCATTTTCATTTAGTTATAAAAATCAAGGATGTCATTTTTCAAAACGATTACAGAATTGAAAATGAAACCGAAATAGGCAAAATTGTTTCCAATCAATTTAGGAAAATGTTTGTTAGTTATTCAATGGCTATTAATAATCAGGAAAGCAGAACCGGAAGTTTATTCAACCGGCCTTTTAAACGACTAGAAATTACAGAGCAAGATTATTTGGAATATGCAATATTTTATGTGCATTACAATCCTGAACGGCATGGATTAACAGAAAATTTCAAAACATACAACTATAGTTCTTTTATGGCTCTATGCTCCCAGAATCCTACAAAGTTGAAACGTGATTTAGTACATGAAATATTTGGAGGCAAGAAAGATTTCGCATCGTACCATAACGGAATGCATTACGAAAGAACAGCAATTGTTATTGAATGAAATTGAAGGATGTCATCTTTTTGAAAGATTACATCCTTTGGCAATTAATATTATTGCAAAAAACGGATGGTGAAAGGATATTTGTAAGGCGTTCCATTACTTGCCGAAACCGAAGCCACAATAACCAAAACCAGCCAGGCTATTCCAAATCCAACCAACATTAAAACGCCAATTCCTACAATAATAAGTAGGATTGAAATAAAAAAGATGATCGACCAGGTGATCTGGAAATTTAGTACTTCCTTGCCCTGTTCGTTCACAAATTCGTACTCGTCTTTTTTCATTAAATAGATAATGAGCGGCCCAATTATATTTCCGGCAACAGGTAAAATAAAAAGTGCCAAAGCGGCAATATGAACTAACATTCCCCACTGGCGCTCGTTCGGATCATCGATTATTCGGTGCATTTTTTCAGTTTTTAGTTCAACTAAACTAATGATTTTTTGTTTATTCGTGCAAGATTTCAACAGGCAGAATTAATTTAAAATGGAAGACAGGAAAAAAGAAGGCCGTTACGGAAGGATTTACAAACAGCTGAGTGAACTGGTGGTAAAAAGTAATAATACACAGGCGCGAATGGCAACAATTATTGCCGTTTTGCACCATAAAATGGATTACTTTTTCTGGACGGGATACTACCTGATTGAAGATGGAGAGATGATTGTGAACTCCTACCAGGGGCCGGTTGCCTGCCAGATTCTGGAAAAAGACAAAGGTGTCTGCTGGGCTGCCTACAACAAAAAAGAAACAGTAATAGTTGAAGATGTACACGCTTTTCCGGATCACATTGCCTGCGATGCCCGCTCGAATTCAGAGATCGTAGTTCCGCTTAAAAATAAGGCCGGTGAAATAATCGGTGTTTTGGATATCGACAGCTCGGAAAAAGCATCTTTTACTGAAGTGGATGCGCATTGGCTGGAGAAAATATTGGAATTAATTTATAGTTAGAATAGCAGAAAAATACAATAACAATTGAAAAGGGAATCAGTAATGGTTCCCTTTTTTGTTTTACGATAAACTATGAACATAAAATATCAAATATCAAGAGAAAGTTAAAATTTAAAATCATATATCCACAAAAACAAAACAACTGATTTCTTTTTGATATTCAAGAGTTACTTTTGACAGCATATTGAATTGAAATAACAATTAAAGATAGCAGCAAGATGGAAAAAAGACTAAAAAGCAAACACTTTGTAAATCTCAACTTAAACGTTAGAGGTTTAAACCAGTCGGCAACACTGCTGATCAACGAACGAAGCAACGAACTTATTCAAAAGGGAGAAACTGTTTACAAGCTTGGACTTGGCCAATCTCCTTTTCCCGTTCCCGAAATTGTACAGGAAGCTCTGCGCCAAAATGCGCACCAAAAAGACTACCTGCCTGTTATGGGATTGCTAAAACTCCGCGAAGCTATTGCCGAATTCAATTACCGCCATCAAGGATTGGAATGTACGGCCGACGATATTATGATTGGCCCCGGCTCGAAAGAGCTGATTTTTATTCTGCAACTGGTTTATTACGGCGAGCTCATAATACCAACACCAAGCTGGGTGTCGTATTCGCCACAGGCACGCATTGCAGGACGCCATGTAAACTGGGTTCCTACATCGGAAGAGAGCGAATGGAAACTGAGTCCTGAAAAACTCGACCTCATCTGTCGTTCCGATCCCGACCGGCCACGTGTGGTTATTTTAAACTACCCATCAAACCCAACAGGTGCAACTTACTCTGAAGCCTGGTTGAAAAAGTTAGCCAAAGTGGCCCGCAAGTATAATATCATTCTTATTTCGGATGAAATATACAGCCTGTTAGATCACAACGGCGACCATGTTTCGATAGCAAGATATTACCCTGAAGGCACCATTGTTAGCAGTGGTTTGAGTAAGTGGGCCGGGGCCGGGGGCTGGCGTCTCGGCACATTTACTTTCCCTTCGAACCTAAAATGGCTGCAAAAAGCAATGGCTACCGTGGCAAGTGAAACTTTCACCTCAACCAGTGCGCCCATACAATACGCGGCGGTTACGGCTTTTGAAGACCATCCGGAGATTGACGAATATCTGGATCATTCGCGGCGCATTTTAAAATCGCTTGGAAACTATTTTGCCATGCGTTTACGCGAAAAATACATTACCGTTCCTACTCCCAAAGGAGGTTTTTACCTGTTCCCGAATTTTAGCGTTTACCGCGAAAAGCTGGCAGCTAGAGGCATTCTCACATCGTTTGAATTGTGCGAAGCAATCCTTCGCGATACCGGCGTTGCTTTCCTGCCGGGAATGGAATTTGGTCGCCAGCCTGAGGAGCTAACTGCCCGTATTGCTTATGTTGATTTTGATGGAGAAACAGTTCTGAAAGCAGCAATGAACGAATACAAGGACTTGCCATTAACCGAAGAATTTCTGAAAAAATATTGCAGTAAAATGGTGTATGCCATTACAAAGATGGAAGATTGGCTTGATGCACTTTAGTATTTTACAGTAGTTTTATTATTTTTAGTGCAAATTATACCCAATCATAATGAGCACTAAAGTATCACTTCTAATTATTGTATTGTTTCTTATCCAATCTGCCGTTTGGGCGCAAGAGAAAAAAATTCAGGTTGTTTCTGAGCGAAACGACGACAAAAGCATGTCATTCAATTGCATAAAAAATGTAAGTGGCACCTACTACATTGAGCTTTGGTTTACAAATATAGAAAATGCACATTCAAGTGGTTTTCATGGCAATGTATCTGTCAGCAACCGAAATCTCCTTCGTTTAAAACCGACAAATAATAGCCGCCCGATAAACTGCCGATACAAATACTGGTATATTCGGGGTGAACTCCAACCTGAATTCGATCCTGAATTTACTTATCTACTGCCTTTGAGTGTTGAGAAAACCTATAAAGTGCGATCGCTTACCAACCTTGGAAATCAATATTTTGGTTCGAAAAAACCTAAAAACTGGCATGCTTATCAATTTATGGCAAATCCGGGCGACACAGTTTTTGCAGCGCGAAAAGGCAAGGTTGTAAAAATTGATGATGGGAATAACTACCTCACAGATTTTTCGGTTTCGTACCAAAGTAGTAAAAACAACATTATAATCGAACATCCTGACGGAACGCTGGCAGATTATACCGGTTTTACCAAAGGTGATATTTGGGTAGAAGAAGGGCAAACCGTTTATCCACATACTCCTTTGGGGCTTTTGGGAAAATACGATATTGAAACGGCCCAACTACGATTTTCGGTGTATTATCTTAACGATATCCCACGAACAAAGGATAAACCAAGGACGCTAAAAGAAAAATTCCAGTATTACGCATTTATCGAACCCTGGTTTTTCACCGAATCAGGAGTTCAACCGCTGGTTCCCGACGAGTATTACGAAACAGTACTCGACGAAAAGATAATTACGGCAGAGTTTTCGAAAAAGGAATTACGTCAACTCAAGAAAGGAGAAATTAGCTTATTGAAATAGCTAACCCAACCATGACCGTACTCCACGCTAATCAGGTATTGATTAGTTCCGCTAAGTGTTGTAACTTTTACTATTAATAGCTAAACTATCCAATTCTGTAAACGCAACCAACTTATGATACGTCAATTCATCATCCTTTTCTCTGTCTTTTTAATTCTCCCCATCATTTCCATTGGGCAGTTAAACTACATCGAACAAGGCGATAAAACAGGTTTCAGTTTCGACACCTACGGACGTGTAGGTGTTGACTGGAATTACGATAATGGCGGGTCGATTGGCCGGCGACTCAACCTGAATAATATGGGAAGTATTGGTGGCCGCCTTGAAGAACAAGATTACCTGGAACTGGTTCCAACCTTCCATTTTAAACCATTTAACGAAAACGACCTCACTAAAATAAAAGTACAAACCCGGTTTGCCGTTTATTCCAAAAGTTTATCGCTTTTCGGAAATTCATCAACCAGCAGTTTGGGAGGACTTACCATTGCCATGCCCGAAATTTATGCAGAAGCCAGCAACATTAATGGCAAAGACCTAAGTATTTGGATTGGAGCCCGATTGTACCGAAAAGGCGAAGTACATATTGCCGACCATTTTTTCTTCGATGATCATTCGGGGCAAGGATTTGGAATTGAGTATAAAAACACACGCTTTGCCTCCATTTTTGTCTCCTCAACCGATACAACTGCCGATGTTCCTCCGTATTTCTATTTGAATATTGGCGACGGAGTTGCAAACATTGCGCTTCGCCAACGGAATGTACTTATTCTCGAACACGATTTTCAGTTGTCAGAAAACAATAAACTTACCGGGTTATTTGAATTTCACCGAATGGGAGGAACAGAGAGCGATCCAATTCCGGAGCCACGAACTGACAACGCGGACGTTGTTTTGAACTACTCTGCTGATCATGGTTTTGTATACGGACTGAAACTTCAATCCGACCTGCCTTCTCTTGAAATTGGCGCCTACAATACTTTGGCGGTTCGTTATGGTACCAGCATCGCTAATGGTGGCGACGGCGGTCTAACAAAAACATGGATAACTTTTGGTGCTCCCGATCTCGATAAACTCGACTATTCCGGTGCCTATTCCCTGGCAATTGTTGATGAGGTAAAGTTTGACATCAGCGAGGAAAATAATTTAAATGCCTATCTCATTTTCACACAAAGTAAGGGAGCTGCCGACACAAAAGGCATGGCCGAAACCTATTGGGGCCGCGAAGTTTACAACTACAAACAAGATCTGACAATTGGTTTCAGAGATGTGCATTATGTCACCGATAAGTTTCACTTATTAAGCGAGTTTCACTATTCGCAACGAAAAGATGGCGAAGATCCGAAGTACTGCTACCAGAAAATTAGTTTGGCACCGACCTTTGCCCCAACGGGCGAAAAAAGCACCGGTGTTCGGCCACATTTCAGGTTTATTTTTTCATTGTCGCACTACAACGATGCTGCCAGCGAAAACCTGTATTCGCCCTATTTACAATTTGTGGGCGAACAAAAATGGGGACATTATTTAGGCGTGAAAGCTGAATGGTGGCTTTAGCCTGTTTAATTCATAAATTATTCTATTCCCAAAGAAAATTTGTGACTTAGTCAGGCTAGATTTCCTACTTTTGCCCCCGGATGGAAAGCAAACGATTAAATAAAGCGATTTCGGAAACCGGTTTTTGTTCGCGTCGCGAAGCCGACCGGCTGATTGAAAGCGGGAAGGTAAAAGTAAATGGCGAAATTGCCGGGCTTGGCGTTCAGGTTACTTCTGATGATCGTATTGAAGTTGATGGACAACTGATCACGAAAGAGGTTCCGAATATCTACCTTGCTTTTCATAAACCGGTTGGAATAACCTGCACCACCGACACCAGCAAAAAAGACAACATTGTTGATTTCATCAATTTCCCAGAGCGGATATTTCCCATTGGCCGCCTCGATAAACCCAGTGAAGGACTGATTTTTATGACCAACGATGGCGACATCGTAAACAAAATTCTTCGCGCCGGAAACAATCACGAAAAGGAATACATTGTTAACGTAAACCGAAAAATCACACAGGCTTTTATCCGTCAAATGAGCAACGGCGTTCCGATTTTAGATACCATCACTAAAAAATGCCGGGTAGAACGCATCAACGACTTTTCTTTTAAAATTGTTCTTACGCAAGGTTTAAACCGCCAGATTCGCCGTATGTGCACGCATCTGGGCTACGAAGTTACCCGCCTGAAACGAGTTCGAATAATGAATATCGAACTCGGAAATTTAAAACGGGGAAAATACCGTCATTTTACTCCCGATGAGCTAAAAGAAATTAATCGTCTGGTAGCCGACTCAAGCAAAACCGAAGAAGCTTCTGAAGATTAGACAGGTTCCTACTTCCTCCCTACCCCAATTTATTCTGCTCGCATTTAAGATTTTTTGTGATTTGTTTGCAACCCGAATTACAAACTTTTTAATAATAAAACTGTTTATTTGCAACGAGTTAAAACGATGAGGTAATTTTATGAGAGCGAGTGCCATGTTATTAATTCCCCTGTTTATTTTTATGCTGCTGGTGGACATTTACACCTACCGGGGAATAAAACCACTGCTCGCAAAACTCAAAATAAAATTCATAAAACAATCCTTAAGCATCGTATTTTGGGCAATTTCAGTTGTTGTGTTTGGCGGATTTTGCCTTTTTATGTTCGGAATAAAACATGTAAAACAGTCGGAGGCATACATCTATGCCGGCTACCTGGTATCGGCATTTGCACTGTTCTATTTTCCGAAATTTGTATTTATTGTATTTGTATTACTAAAAGATATTCAGCTGATTTTTCAAAAGATTTTCAGCTGGTTAAAAGGAAAAAGAAAGAAAGATTTATCACGAAATAATTCGGGAAGGAAAATGGAGAGAGCAGAATTTTTATATCAAATGGGATTGGTTTTGGCAGCCGTTCCGTTTGCGGGGATTCTTTATGGCGTTACAAAAGGTAAATTTAATTACCGCGTGATGCGCGAAAGTTTGCATTTCGATAATTTGCCAAAATCGTTTAAAGGATTAAAAATCGTACAGATATCGGATATGCACCTGGGCAGCTTTAACAAAAAGTTCGACCAGGTGGCAAAAGCTGTTGAGCTGATTAACGAACAGGAACCGGATATTCTATTATTCACTGGCGACCTTGTAAATAATTTTGCCGAAGAAACTGAAGGTTGGGAATCGGTTTTATCGCAGCTGAATGCCAAAATCGGCAAATATTCGGTACTTGGAAATCACGACTACGGCGATTATTCGGAATGGGAATCACCGGCTGCCAAAGAAAAAAACCTGGCTGCCATCAAAAAATTTCATCAGAAAATTGGTTTCCGTTTGCTGCTGAATGAAACAGAAACCTTAACCATTAACGGCGAAGAAATTGCACTGGTTGGTGTGGAGAACTGGGGAAAACCACCTTTCCCGCAACACGGCGATTTGAAAAAAGCTTCAGAAAAAGCACAAGGCCAGTCCTTCAAAATTTTAATGAGCCACGACCCGTCGCACTGGGATGCAGAAGTACTGGAATCTACCGACATCGACCTTACATTTGCAGGCCACACGCACGGTATGCAATTTGGTATAGAACGTGCCGGAATTAAGTGGAGCCCGGTACAATATAAATATCCGCGCTGGGGAGGTTTGTATCGAGAGAAAAAACAATTCCTGTATGTAAACCGCGGGTTCGGATACATTGGTTTTCCGGGCAGAATTGGTATGCCTCCGGAGATTACCGTGGTGGAATTAACTTAAGAAAAAATCTTCTCCCCAATCGGTTACATTGGCATGGTTTTGGCTGCCTACATGTCTTTTATTTTGTACATTGCCGTGTAAACGAAATCAACTATGAATCTAAGTCCGCGAATACAGTTTCTAATTAAAAATGGTCTGAAAGGATTTGTCTGGCTGCTCATAATTTTGGGGGCCTACTTACTTTTTAAGGAATTTGTAATATCGCGTGCACCCGACGAATGGATGGATAAAATTTACGCCAAACCGATGTTGGTTTACCTGGTGTATTGTTTATCCGAATTTTTCTTTGGTATTATTCCGCCCGAACTTTTTATGATTTGGGCCATCAATAAAGATACCATTGCGCATTATTTTCTGAACCTGGCCTTTTTTGCTGCGGTCTCCTATTTTATGGGCTACCTTACATTTCTTATTGGCCGCTTTTTCTACAACCGCGACGGGCTTAAACGTTTCAGAAATACCCTGCTAAAAGAACAGTGGCCATTGCTAAAAAAATATGGTTTGTTCCTGATTATTGTAGCGGCACTAACTCCACTTCCGTGGGCTGCTATCAGCCTGCTGGTTGGTTCGGCCGGCTACCCATCAAAACGTTACCTAAAATATGCCCTATTCCGCTTTTTACGCTTTGCCATTTACGGTTACATCATATTCCAAACCCATATTATTTAAAGCAACACAAAACATACATTCTACTCTTTTGTTAATAGTAGCAAAAGTGAGATAATGTTTGAGCGACTTAAAAAGAAATGGAACCTGAACAGTAATTTCCAGGTTTTAATAATTCTGTTTGTATTTTCAATAACCGGAAGTGCTGCGCTGTATGTGCGCAAAGGAGTTTTCGATCTCGTCGGCATAACCGAAACCACCAGTCTTTGGATAAAAGTTCCGCTATACATCGTTACCGTAGTTCCGGCTTACCAGGTGTTATTTTTACTGATTGCCTCCGTTTTTGGACAATTCCGTTTTGCCTGGGAGTTTGAGAAAAAAACGTTTTCGCGATTTATACCTAAAAAGAAATGAAAACACTAGCAGTTATATTCACACTATTAATTTATTCAAGTACTTGTATGAGTAAAGATTTGCAGAAAGCCACACTCGGCGGAGGATGCTTTTGGTGCACCGAAGCCATTTACCTGGAGTTAAAAGGAGTTGTTGATGTAAAACCGGGTTACAGCGGAGGACACGTAAAAAATCCAACGTACAAGGAGGTTTGCGAAGGAACAACCGGCCACGCCGAAGTAGTGCAAATTACTTTCGATCCGGAGGTGGTGAGCTTTTCAGAAATTCTGGAAGTGTTTTTTATGACACACGACCCTACAACGTTAAACAGACAAGGCAACGATGTTGGTCCGCAATATCGTTCGGCAATATTCTATCACAACGAAGAACAAAAAGAAGTGGCAGAACGTGTTATCGATCTTTTTGAAAAGGAAGAAGTTTACAGCAGACCAATCGTTACCGAAGTTACCGAATTCGACAAGTTTTACATTGCGGAAGATTACCACATAAATTATTATGCGCGCAATAAATCGCAAGGTTATTGCCAGTTTGTAGTGGCTCCAAAACTGGAGAAATTCAAGAAGATATTTAAAGACCAGTTGAAAAAGTAGAGTGTTATCAATCACTGGTCATTGGTTATTAGTCATTTAATACTGAATGCTGAATACTAACAATCTATAACATAAAAAAAGAAAGGATGCCATCTTTCTCTAAATAAAACAGATAAAGATGGCATCCTTAAACAAAATAGTCAACTATGAAAAGAATTGTTTTTGCCTTTTGCCTTTTAACTTTTGCCTTTGCTGTTTCGGCCCAGGACCAGCGCGAATTCTCCTACACCGAAGGCGACACCACCTACACCATGAAACGTTATGTTTTTATGCTCCTTGAAAGTGGAGAAACAAAAAGTAAAGATTCGACAGAGGCAGCCTATTACCAGCAAATGCACATGGCGCACCTAAATAAGTTGGCTGAAAGTGGAAAGCTAATTGTAGCCGGTCCGTTTGAAGGAGGTGGCAATAATCGGGGATTATTAATTTTTGATGTGGCAACAGTTGACGAAGCTTTAAAACTGGAAGGAGAAGATCCAACAGTTAAAACAAACCGGTTAAAAATGAATGCCTTTTACTGGTGGGGCGCAAAAGGTACTGTCATTAAATAATTCCCTATTAATTCTAAAACAATTCCCCCATTTATATTCATAAATATTCATGAAATATGCGAATCAAGGGTTGAATCACAGATTGTATAAAAATCCTTGATTTTACCTCAAATCCTAAAGGATGATCAAGTATTTTCTGCCTTTCTTCCTTCAGGACCGAGGTAAAAAAGGGAGAAAATCAAGGTTATACAGTAATTTTTTCAACCCTTGATTGGTATGAAATATTAATCTTTTCTAAAATCCATTACATTTTATACCATTATATCGTGCACGATTTTATTTTGCACTATATTTGTACAGCAAAAGTTTTAATAAATGGATGAGGAGTTAAAATTAAAGAGTCAGGTATGTTTTCCAGTTTACGCCTTATCGCGCGAAATCGTTAACGTGTATCGCCCGATTCTTGAAGAGATTGACATTACCTATCCACAATACCTGGTGATGATGGTTTTGTGGGAAAATGAACCGCAAAAGGTGCATGAAATAGGTGACAAATTGAATCTCGAAAATGGAACGATCACCCCTTTATTAAAACGAATGGCTGCAAAAGGTTTGATTTCGCGCAAACGCAGTAGTTGCGATGAGCGCGTAGTTGAAATATCGCTTACCGAGAGCGGAAAACAATTACAAACCAAAGCCGCAGAAGTTCCGCAAAAAGTGGTAAAAGCAATGGGAATTACACCTGAAGATTTAATGCAGCTAAAAGATTTAGTAGTTAAAATATTAAACAGAGCCAAGTAGGCTTCAATTATTAAAGTCAAAATATTAAACAATGTCATTATTAGAAAATTTACAGTGGAGATATGCCACTAAAAAGTACGACCCCACAAAAAAAGTAGCGCAGGAAGATGTAGATAAAATTGTTGAGGCAGCACGCCTTGCTCCTACTTCGTCGGGTTTACAGCAGTTTCGTGTAATCGTTATCACCGACCAGGAATTGAAGGATAAAATCGTTCCGATTGCATGGGGACAGGAAATAGTTGCAGAGTGTTCGCACCTGTTGGTTTTTGCAGCCTGGGATCGTTACACCGAAGAACGTATTGATGAGATTTACAACCGCACTACCGATGAACGCGGATTACCTCGCGGTCGTTTTGGCTCTTACACCGACAAACTAAAAGCAGCTTATTTACCTCAATCGGCTGAAGAAAACTTTATTCACACTGCCCGCCAGGCCTACATTGGTTTTGGATTGTCGATTGCACAAGCCGCTGAGCAAAAAGTAGATTGTACGCCAATGGAAGGTTTTACTACCGAGGAGTTAGACGACCTGCTTGATCTAAAATCGAAAGGATTAAAAAGTGTAACCATGCTTCCTTTGGGATATCGCGATAATGATGGCGACTGGTTAGCGTCGATGAAAAAAGTTCGTAATCCGAAAGAGGAATTTGTGATGGAATTCTAATTAATAGATAGATACTATAAAAAGCCTGTTCCAGAATGTTGGAACAGGCTTTTTTATTTATTTAAAAATTAAAAACTGTTACTGACTATAAAATCTCCGAGTGCCTGCTTTTCTTTTTCAGGCCATTCTACCGGAACGCCAACCGGAGTAAAACAAACACGCGTATAATTTTCAGGAATATTAAATACTTTTCGGGTCAGTTCCTCCGAAAACGAATCGGTGATATGAACGGTTCCATAACCAAGCGCACGTGCAGCAAGCATTAAATTTGCAGCAGCCAGAGGGCCATCCCAGTGGTTATAATGCGGATAACGACTGTTATTATCCGTTAGAACTACAATGTAAGCCGGCGCCGACAAATATCCGGTTGTTAACTGTTTGTCATACTCGTTTAGTTGCTTCTTCAGCTCTTCGCCTGCCAGCTTTTTCTCATCTTTAAGATAGGCTTCAGCTTCTTTCAGTTTTGCAGCTTTTAATGCTTCAATTTTCTTTTTATCGGTAATAACCAGAAATTTCCAGGGTTGCTGGTTGCCCGCTGTTGGAGCCATTCGTGCTGCATCTACTATTTTTTCTAAATCAGCTTTCGGCACCGGATCCGATTTATAAGCACGCACCGAGCGACGGTTTTTAACTACCTCCCAAAATGATTCTTCGGTTTGGCTGACTAAGTTTTCTCCGGCCGATTTTACAACCGGAATTAATGTTAGTCCGGTTACCAATGCAGCACCGGCCTTTAAACTGTGTCTTCTGTTCATTGTTTAAAATTTTAAAGGTTATTTCAATGGTTTTATTTTATTACAGAATTTTAATACCGTTCAGGTTTTCGAACCGGGCTTTAAATCCCCAACCGCCAAAATTCTCGGCTACCAGAACAAGAATCTCATTCTTCCCTGATTTCAAATCGAGGTAAACAGAATCGAAATACCCCATTGTTCCCAGAAAACGATAATCGCGGCTTCGGTAAATATCAGCGCCCAACCAAACCGCTTTACCGTTTACAAATATTTTGGCCACATCGCTAAATCCAAAATTCATCATCTTAATCAAGTCGGTTTCAGAATCAATAGTGATTTTCAGAAGAACTGCATTCTTTTTCTCGGCCAAAGCTGCGGTTTTCGAGATATTTAAAAGTCCATTTGCTTCAGTTTCCCAATTTTTGAATTGAAGCTGTTTTGTAAAATTAGCTGGGAACAAATTTTCATTGATCAGTTTTTCGGCATCAAATACTTCAGAAACCGGGTAACTTTTTATAACCTCATCACCCACTTTAACTATTTCGTTAAACTCTCCTTTTAACTCAGGAGAAACCAATGGAGTAATTTTTATATCAGCAAAACGGGCCGGCCCGTAAAAGGCTATTTTCCCTTGACGTTCGCCCATTTTTAACTCGTGAATAACCAGCATCGGCTTTTTCATATCCGAAATATAAACCTCACCTCTATTTCCCGATATCACCAATTTTACCTGGAACCACTCATCAAAAACATGCTGTTTTACCGCGCCATAACCTTCGCCGTAATACAGTTGCCAACCTGCATTACCGTTATAAACCGGCGTGTATTGCATGGCATCGGGATTACCACTCTGGTGTTTGCGTATGTAAAACTCTTCGGTGTCTCCCATTCCATCGCCCCGAAAACGCACCCCGGCAAATCCCCTTCCCGGTTGGATACACATTTTAAACTCAATAATGCCATTTTTTAATGTAAAATCACTGGCAGTGGCAACTCCCTCGTCGGTTTTCAAACAGTCTTTTCCCTTATAATTTTCGTTAACAACTTTTCCGTTCAAGATCCAGTCGATTCCGTCGAGACTAACATGCTCTTGGGCGGAAACAGAAAGATTAATAAGTATAAAAAGTAGTGTTACAAATGTTTTCATTGCTTTGGTTTTTATGAATCTCGTGAAACAAATTTCAGCAACAACACTGAAAATCAACGTTCAAACCGTAGTCAAAACATAATCAAAACGTATTCACGCATAGAAAACCGATCGTTCTTACTATTTTTAGGAACCAGAAATTAATGACCATGTATAACGAAACAGAACAGGAAAAAAAGTTCGTAAAAATCATTGTTCAGCAAATTGCCGAGAAATTGCATGTTGAGGATCCGGAACAATTGCAGCAACGCGATTATGAAAATCTGAACCTTCTGATTCAGGAAAAAACCGGGATCAATCTGAGTGTTTCCACCCTGAAAAGAATTTCTAAAAACCAGTTTCAGCGCATTCCGCAAAAAAATACACTAAACGCACTGGCACAATTTCTGGATTATAAGGATTGGTACGATTTTAAAGATAACCATGCTGATTCTCCCGTAGCACCAAGAAAAAGCAAGAGACTGAATTTTAAGTTTCAGAAACGCGTACTTTATATCCCGGCTACTGTAATAGTTGTGGCCCTGTTTGCAGTTATTCTTTTAAACAGTAAGCCGGCTCAAAGTTACTCTGAGGCCAGCTTTACAAGCCGCACGAATGTTAGCAGCGGAGTTCCCAATACGGTTATTTTCGATTACGATATCTCGATGTATGATTTCGACAGTGCTTTTATTCAGCAATCGTGGGATGCCCGCCGACGTGCTGAAATTAAAAGGCACGAAAAATATTCCACCTCGGTATATTATTACCCGGGCTATCATCGTGCAAAAATCATGATCAATGATCAGTTAGTAAAAGAAATACCGGTTTACATTACTACCAACGGCTGGCTGTCGCTCATTCAAAATCCGGAAAATGATTTGATCCCGATTTATGTGAATGAAAATTGCATCGGCAACAATCAGATATACATTTCGCCGGAAACGGTTAAAGCCCATCATGTCGATTTGTCGAAAAACAATCATGCAACTTGCTTTTACTATGTAAACGAAAACTTTAACGGCGACAGTGATAATTTTTCGTTTGAAACACGGGTTAAAAACAACATTGATGAGGGAGGACTGGCTTGCCAGATTTGCGAAATATCGATATTTGCTGAATATGGAAGACATGTGCTTCAGTTAGCAAACCCTGGATGTATTGGAAGTATTTTTCAGAAATTCGGAACAGAATATGTTATGGGAACGAACAACGATCTTTCGGCATTTGGTACTGACCTGAATAGTTGGAACTCACTTAAACTGGACATCAGCAATAAATTCGTAACCGTTTTGCTGAATGATGAGGAAATTTACACCACTTCTTACGAAAACAGTAATGGTGCTTTAAAAGGAGTTTCATATCGATTCGCCGGAAGCGGTGCTGTTGACTATACTAAATTGTCGGACAATAACGACCAACTTGTTTTTTCTGAAGAGTTTGAATAATCCACCTCCTCTATTTATTTCATAAAAAACCGGAAGCACAAACTCCCGGTTTTCATTTATCTTTTGTATTTCATCTACAGTTCGCGAATCCAGATATTACGGTAACTCACCGGATTTCCGTGGTCTTGCAACTGAATAACATCGGCACCGTGTTTTTCTACACTGTATTCAGGAATACCAATGTATTCTGTTGGTCCGCGCAATTTTGAATTGTTTTGAACCAAAACACCATTGTGCAGAACAGTAACGGTTGGCGGTGTAAAATAGGTTCCGTCGTCGTTAAAACGCGGTGCAGTGTAAATAATATCGTACACTTGCCACTCGCCCGGGCCTTTACAAGCATTTACCAGCGGTGCGTGTTGTTTGTACAAACTTCCGGCCTGACCATTGCGGTAAGTACGGTTGTTGTAGTTATCCAGTACCTGCACTTCGTAACGTTTCTGAAGGAAAACACCACTGTTTCCACGTCCCTGGCTTTCGCCAATTACTTCGGCGGGTGATCTCCACTCAATGTGTAATTGAAAATCTTCGAAAGAACGTTTTGTCTGAATGATTCCGGTTCCTCTTTCAACGGTTACACAACCGTCGGCTACTTTCCAGCCAACAGGGCCACCATCCTGGTTTGTCCACTCGCGGTCGATATCCACACCGTCGAATAAAACAATGGCATCCGAAGGTGCATCAGCCGGAGTTTCTCCTGGTGTAATTACCGGTACTTCAGGATCCCAGATTTCAGTCATTTCAGGAACCATTTCTGGTCTTTCCTCTTGAGCGACTGCGCACACTGCTACAAAAAGCAAGGCTACAGTGAAAATTTTAAATTTCATTTTTGTTGATTTAGGTATTTATATTTTAATACAAATGCGCTAAACGGCCAAAGCCGCTTAGCACTAAAAACTTTATTACAATCCCAGTTCTTCCATTATTGCATCGATCTTGGCATCGGCTTTTTGCTCTTCAGCATCAAAATCTTCACGTGCTTTCAATTCGCCGGCTACCTCAAAATAGAACTTAATTTTAGGCTCTGTTCCCGATGGGCGAACCGAAATTTTTGTTCCGTCCTGCGTAAAGAACTGCAAAACGTTTGAAGTAATCTTCTGATCGATTTTTTTCTCTTCGCCGGTTATCAGGTTTTTCGCAATCAAGGTTGAGTAATCTTTTACCCATTCCATTGGCGAGCCACCCAATTCTCTTGGCGGATCGTTTCGGAATTTAGTCATGATCTGCTGAATTTCTTCGGCACCCGACTTTCCTTTACGAACCACATATTTCATTTTCTCGCGCGAGAAACCATATTCAAGATAAATATCCTGCAGTAATTCGTACAATGTTTTGCCCTGATCGATTGCCCATGCAGTGATCTCGGCCATTAAGGCACATGCCGAAACGGCATCTTTATCGCGCACAAAATCAGAAGGCATAAAACCAAAACTTTCCTCGCCACCTCCGATGTATTTTTTCACACCTTCGTTATCGCGAATTACTTCGGCAATAAATTTAAATCCGGTGTACACATCAAAATATTCGATGTTATTTCGGCGGGCAACTTCGGCAATCATTTCAGTAGAAACGATTGTTTTCACTACAAACTCGTTTCCTTTCAGTTTGCCGGCTTCCTTCATTTTTACAATAATGTAATAGAAGAAAAGCAGCGCAGTTTGGTTACCGTTTACAATGATGTATTCGCCTTTATCGTCTTTCACCACAACACCAATCCGGTCAGAATCAGGGTCGGAAGCCATAACAACATCGGCATCAATTTCAGCGGCCTTTTTCATGGCCATTTCCATGGCTGCAGGCTCCTCCGGGTTTGGCGAAACCACTGTTGGAAAATCGCCGCTTACCACATCCTGCTCAGGAATATTTATGATGTTTGTGAAACCAAATTCGCGTAAAGCAGCAGGAATTAACTTCACTCCTGTTCCGTGAATTGGCGTATAAATAATTTTAATGTCTTTGTGACGTTCAACAACGTCAGGCGAAATAGAAACCTTTTTAACCTCTGCAAGGAATTTGTTATCCATTTCCTCTCCCAGAATTTCGATCAACTCATCAGGTCCATCGAATTTGATATCTTCCGGTTTTATTTTGGCAACCTCGTTAACGATGTTTACGTCGTGCGGACCAACAATCTGCGAACCATCTTCCCAATAAGCTTTGTAACCGTTGTATTCTTTAGGATTGTGCGATGCCGTAAGAATAATACCACTCTGGCAGCCTAGTTCGCGAATAGCAAACGACAACTCAGGTGTTGGACGTAAATCATCGAACAAGTATGCTTTAATTCCATTGGCAGCAAAAATCTTTGCACTGGTTTCAGAGAACAAACGGCTGTTGTTTCTGCAATCGTGACCAATAGCCACTTTTATCTCATCAAGATCAGCAAAATTTTTCTTCAGGTAATTACTTAATCCCTGCGTTGCAGCACCAACTGTGTAGATATTCATACGGTTGGTTCCTACGCCCATAATGCCGCGAAGACCGCCGGTTCCAAACTCCAGGCTACGGTAAAAAGAATCAATCAGCTCCGTTGGGTCTTCAGCATCTAAAAGCGCTTGAACCTGAGCCCTTGTTTCTTCATCGTAAGTATCCGAAAGCCATTCCTGTGCTTTCGCTCTTACTTCCATTAATTCTTGATTTTCCATGATTATTCTCTTTCTAGATGTTTTATACAGATTTTTAAACTATCGCGCCAATACGGAACTTCCAACTCGTAAGTTACTTTTATTTTTGCTTTATTCAGCACACTATAGGCCGGTCTTTTTGCAGGTGTCGGGAAGTTCTCCGAAAGTACTGGTTTAACTTTACAATCAACTCCTGAAATTTCGAAAATCGCCAAAGCAAAATCGTACCAGCTGGCCACTCCTTCGTTAGAATAGTGATAAATACCGGGCACGAACTTTTCACTTTCAGCCACTTTTAAAATTGCTGCAGCCAGATCGGCGGCATAAGTTGGCGATCCAACCTGATCGAAAACCACGCCCAATTCATCCTTTTCTTTTCCGAGGCGCAGCATGGTTTTTACAAAGTTATTTCCGAAAGCAGAATACAACCAGGCTGTTCTAATGATCACTGTTTCAGGATTTTCAGCCTGACAATTTTGCTCGCCCTCGAGTTTAGTTTTGCCGTAAGCTCCGTTTGGTGCAACCGCATCGGTTTCTTCATAAGGAAGATGTGCATCGCCGGCAAAAACATAATCGGTTGAAACATGAATATACTTTGCGCCAACAGCTTTCGAATATTTTGCAAGCAATTTAGGTGCAAGTGCATTAACTTTTTGTGCAGTTTCAAAATCCGACTCTGCTTTGTCAACAGCTGTATAAGCTGCACAATTTATTACCAACTCAAAGTTGTTATCAGCAAAGTAACTTTTTAACTGTTCTTCATCGGTAATATCCAACGAATCAACATCAGTAAAAACAAACTCCCAATCTGGATAGTTTTTACTGAGCAAGTTTAATTCGTTGCCCAATTGTCCGTATGCGCCTGTTATTAATATCTTCATTGCTGATCGTAAACAAAATTCATTTCTGCATCTGCAAAATCTGGTCCTGCCAAATCTTTCTCCGAGACAATTTTCTCACTTTCACCTAACTGCCAGTCAATCCCAATTGTTTCATCAAAAGGATTAATCGAGCGTTCAGTTGCCGGATTATATAAATTGTCGCATTTGTATGTAAAAATAGCGGTATCGCTCAAAACAGAAAAGCCATGAGCAAAACCACGTGGCACATATAACTGTTTTTTATTATTCTCATCGAGTTGAACGCCAAACCACTGTCCAAAAGTAGGCGAACCTTTGCGCAAATCAACGGCAACATCATAAACTGCACCTTGTACAACACGTACTAATTTTGCCTGCGCCGCATCGCCCAATTGATAATGCAAACCTCGCACCACTCCTTTTGTTGAGCGCGATTCATTATCTTGTATAAATGGTTTTATGATACCGGCTTCCCGATATCTTTCTTCGTGAAAAGTTTCAAAAAAATATCCTCTGTCATCCGCAAACACCCGCGGCTCGATTACCACTAATCCGGGGATTCCCGTCTCTACTATATTCATTCCTTATTAAAATGTAAATGCTTTTTTGCTGGCGATTTTTAATAAATATTCGCCGTATTGATTTTTACTGAGTGGCTTGGCCAAATCAATCAATTGTTCGGTACTGATGTAGCCTTTTTTCCATGCAATTTCTTCGATACACGAAACTTTCAGTCCCTGGCGCTGCTCAATGGTTGAAATAAAATTAGAAGCCTGCAGCAAACTATCGTGTGTTCCGGTATCTAACCAGGCAAATCCACGGCTAAGTAGTTTCACTTTCAATCGGTTTTCTTCGAGGTAAATACGATTCAAGTCAGTAATCTCAAGCTCCCCGCGTTTTGAAGGTTTTAAAGCTTTTGCTTTTTCAACCACATCGTTCGAGTAAAAATAAAGGCCGGTTACCGCGTAATTTGATTTTGGCTCGTCCGGTTTTTCTTCGATACTTGTTACTTTGCCTGCCTCGTCAAACTCAACAACACCGTATCGTTCCGGATCATTCACGTAATATCCAAAAACAGTTGCGCCATCTTCCAATGTTGCTGCCTGCTCCAGAATCTTCCTGAATTTATAACCATAAAATATATTGTCGCCAAGAATCATACTCACGTTATCGTCGCCAATAAATTCTTCGCCAAGAATAAATGCCTGCGCCAAACCATCGGGCGATGGCTGTATTTTATACGACAGTTTCAGACCGAGTTGCGAACCGTCGCCAAATAATTTCTCATACAAACCAATATCTTCGGGAGTTGATATAATTAATATCTCACGAATTCCTGCCAACATTAAAACCGATAGTGGATAATAAATCATGGGTTTATCGTAAACCGGAATTATTTGTTTCGAGATTGAACGTGTAATTGGATAAAGACGGGTTCCTGAACCGCCGGCTAAAATTATTCCTTTCATCTTATATGGTTTATTAATGTATTGCTTGTCTGATTTTATCAGGCTTCAAAAGTAAATAAAAGAAACCCGGAATGCAATCCAAAATAAGGCCATAAAACTAAACTATGTTAATCACAAGGTATTTTAAGCTAAAAAACGGTCCAATTTCGCTCTATTTCAATAAAATAACACGAATCTTTTGTTTTAATAGAATTAAGTTATAATTTTGCGCGCGCAAATTTTAACAAATATAAAGTCTAACTCATTAATTTAATTAAAATTACATGACAGAA
>NZ_CAJXTC010000009.1 GCF_913060805.1 uncultured Draconibacterium sp. | reverse complement strand
AGGGTGCCTGCCTCTTCACGATGACATACCTGACATGAGTTGGCAATATTATTTAACGGAGATTGCATGTGATGATCGGTAAATTTCTGTCCACCTTCACTTTTGTATGGCATATGGCAGTCGGCACACGACACCCCACGTTGAGCATGAATTCCGGTTGAATGTATTTCATATCCCGGATGTTGCGCTTTTAACATTGGTGCTTTACTCAATGCATGTGTCCAATCACTGAATTCCAGATTATCGTAGTACTCTTCCATGGCTTCAACACTAAAGCCATTATCCCAGGGAAAGGTTAAGTATTGCGCACCATCTACTTTTTTCTTATCGAAGTAATATTCCACATGACACTGTGCACATACCAAACTTCGCATTTCCTGATGGCTGGCTTTAGTTATATCTTTTCCCATGCGTTCAAATGCTTCTACCAGTGCCGGACGTGTTACAGTCAGGTTCATCGTTTCGTTGTCGTGACAATCGGCACAACCGATTGGATTTACCACTTCTGCTCCCAATTCGGCCCAGGCTCCGGTGTAAAATGCAGCTACACCCTTTTCGTTCATCAGCCTCGGAACATCCGGGCTTTTACAAGTCATACAGGTTGCAGGCATCGGCCCTTCTTTTGGAGTTTTTGGCGCTCCGGTACGTAAGGTATTTTGAATATCAGTTATTGAATAGAAATGACCTCGTCCCTGATTATAGTCTTTTGAGAAACCATACCCAGCCCAAAGTACTACGAGTCTGGGATCAACCTCCAACATATCAATCATGGTATTACCATTGTATTTACTCTGAAAACTTGTATCAGCAGTTCCGTAATACGATTGAAACTCGCGGGGATAATTCTGACCCCATACTTCGTTGCGTGGCTCAAATTTGCCAATTTCGGCCTTTGGAACATTAACGTAAGCTGCTTCTGTTCTTCGCTCAACAATTGAAGAGGCCAGTAGGCCAAGAAAGAAAACCACCACTACGGTTGTTAAAAAAAGTACCCATGCCAGCCATGGGCGTTTCTCGGTTAGTTTTTGTTTTGCACTCATGATTCTGTTTTAGTTATTTTTTATGTATTGTTTTATCCAGTTCGGAACAGGGCTCTCGGGCAGTGGTACCCGCGCATTGGGAACACTCGAAATGCTATTTACACGTCCGTGTGGAACTTCGCGATGACATTCAACACAACGCCGGTCTTCGCGATGCGCTTTATGAGCTTCTACATTCCCAATTAATTTAGGGTCTTCCAACAGTTTCTGATGACAGCGAATACAGTTATTTTGCACTACCTCAGCACCTTCTTCGTGAATATATATTACCTGAGGCTCTTTTCTCAGCGTAAAAATAGTTGCATGGCGCAGGCCATCCTTCGCCTTAAAATAGTACTTGTTAAATACATTATTGTGCGGTACATGACAGTCGTTACAATGTGCAACCTCTCGATGAGAACTATGCTGCCACGTGGCATACTGTGGTGCCATTATGTGACAATTGGTACAGGTTGCAGGATTATCAGAAAGGTATGAATGCGCTTTTGAAACGTAAAGCAAGAACATTACCAAACCTGCAAATATGCTTAATACGAAAATTACCGGAAGCTGCCATTTTTTAGGTGGAAGTAGTTGTTTTAACATAGCAATTGGTTGATCAATCTTTTATGCAGTAAATATCTTTTGATTCTTACTACCATTTTGTAACAGATGTTACAATTTAAGCTATTTCGTAAAAAACTCAAACTACTTTTACTCCTATCAAACCAATCTTTACTTGTTCTAAATAAACTTTTACACAAATCTAGCAACGCTATAAATATGACTGAATTGTCTATTCAGAGATTTTTAAAGTAACTGATTCCTCACCAGTCAAGCAACCGCTTCTCCCCCTCCAGGGCTTTGATCTCCGAAATTTCCTGCGACACTTCAATCACTCCTTTATAATTGCCTAATTGGTCTCTTACCGCAAAATATTGAATAAGAATAATTTCTCCTTTCATTTTTATCCAGAAAGAGGCTTGGTCTTTTTTGCCCGACTTAAACGATTCCACAATTTTTTCTACCACATGCACGCTCTCAGGAGGATGGCAATTTTTAACCTCTCGCCCTATAATGGCAACGGTTCTGGGAAAGATTCTTTTTGGTGGCGTTGAGAAATATTGAACCTTATCATGTTCATCAACATAAGTAATATCAACCGGTAAGTGATTAAAAATCAACTTTATTTGTTCTGCATTCAAAATTCCGGTGCCGAGATTGATAAAACCATCAGAGATACTGGCCTGTTCTTCCCTATTTGTCGTTCTCGGTTTAATGTAAGGATATCCAATTTCAAAACCCAGCTGATTCATCGACTGCAGTTCGTCTTCACCGATTGTGGAAAGAATTAAGGGAAACAAAATATGTTCTTCTCTGAATTTAATCGCCATCATATTAAAAAAGATATCGCCGACACAACGATTAAATGATTTGAAATCAATTGAGCCCTTTTCAAGCTGACTGATAACCAACTTAATGTTAGCCCTGATATCATCGTGTATCGACCACATAATTTGCAGACAGCGGTAATCGGGCCAGGCTTTTTCGATTGACGGAAAAAGTACATTTTCTTTAATGGTGTAATGCTTCACAAAAACTTCCAGATGTTGGAACTTTTTCAGCAATTCCGTTTGTAGTGTGTGATTCACACGATCTTTTACAAATGCCTTAAACACTGGTCTTATTTCCTCTAAGACCTTCACCATCTCCCGGTTATTTTGTTCCAGCACGCCTAAAAACGAATCGTCAGCAGGTTCAATTCGCGGGTAAGTTTCAATTGGAATATGGAATATATTCAAAACCTTACTGGCAAGCTTTTTTAACTCTTCAACGGCATAATCGTCTTTTACCAGGCTATCGAACAACGCAATAAAATCGTCTGGTATTACTGTTGGTATAAAATCCTTGTTGGCAATAACAAAAGAATGTGCATTCCCGGTTTCAAGGATCTGTTTGGAGACTTCCATTAGCTTTGCCAATCTCCGTTCTTTAGTTTTTGTAAATTCCGACATCGAGCTCTATTTGATAAAAAACACCCAAAATTCTTCTTCTGCCTTTTGATTCAGCCAATGCTTGTAATCCATGCTCAACGATTTGTCGATCAATGGTGCCGGAATAAAAGGTGCTATAACTTTCAGAATCTCCCGCTCATTCAGTTTTTTAATGGCCGACAGAACTTCATGAACCGGTTGTTCTCCGGCATTCAACATCTCCCGGATGTCAATAGTTTCCACTATATTGTCTTCGTTAAACCATTCCGGTTGTTCTGTTTTATACTGAATACTTTCATCGCTGTCAGCATCTACCTGAGTCTGGCCAACTTCGTTTCTCAATTCATTAATCAGATCCTCCACTTTCACCCCCCAATAGTAGCTGCCTGGCTTAAAGTTGTAATCTTGGTAATGGTTTTTCGTAAAACCGGATTCCGAAGTTTCTTAAAAGGCGGTGCCGCACGAATCAGCACATCTTCAAGCTGTGGATAGGCTTCCAGCAAATCGAATATTTTCGTTTTTGGTGTAATGATCAGTTTTTCCATCTCCTATTCATTTTCATCGGTATATGATAAGATCCTGCGCTCGCCCTCCAGGCTTCTGTTTTCAGAAAGATCCTGCGAGACTTCCAGAGTACCCAGGTATTTGCCATCCTCGTCGCGCAATGCGAAGTATTCAATTTTAATGAATTTGCCTTTCATTTGTATCCAGAAAGGTGCGTGCGAAGCTTTTCCTGACTTAAAGTCTTCAATTATCTTCTCAACAATATGTGTACTTCCCGGAGGATGACACAAACGTACATCGCGGTTAATTATGGATCGGCTGCGGGCAAAAATTCGTTCTTTTCCCTGCGTAAAATATTTCACTTTATCGTTTCTGTCCACAAAAGTCATATCGAAGGGAACCGAATTCAAAATGGCTTTAATTTCCTCCGCCGAAAAACTCCCCGATGGCAACTGAATATTTCCATCGGAATTAACATTACTTTCAGTAGCTTCGTCAGTGAGTCCCTCGGGTTTCCACTCTACTTTTGGGTCATAGAGCGAAAAGCCGTATTCCAGTGTTTGTTTATGAATATTCCACCAATCTTCGGTAGTAAGCACATCCATAGCCATGGGAAACAAAATTTCTTCTTCCTTTTGAATCATATCAACCAATCCCTGCAGCGCCACATAAAACAATATTTCGAGTGCATCAAAAAGATCTTCGAATTTAAGTTCCGGAGTTTTCAGAATAGTAATACAGGCTTTCAGTTGTTCTCTGATTTCATCGTGTTTACCCCACATTACCTTTGGTGGCCCCGTGATTTCATTTTTTTCGAGATAAGGAAATACCAAATACTCTTTTCGCTGATAGTGCTTATCAACGTCCATCAGTTGGTTAAAAAGGCTTTCAAGTTGCAGCGCATAAGTTTTAAATTCAGTTTTATCCACATTCGGCAACTCATCGAGCTGGTGTTTCGCCTGTTCAGCCACCTTCCGTAACTCAACATTCTCCTGCTGAAACACATCAACAGGGTGTCCTTCAGGAATGGTCTTTGCCCCCGACAAATCAACATTCCCTTCAAGAACAGAACCGTGTACATCACAAAGTTTCAGAACTTCCTCTTCCGGTAAGCCTTCCTGCATGAGTTCCTGCTCAACTTCTACGACTTCGCCGTATGGAATATTTTTTAGTGATTCCACCAGTTCTTTCCGAACACTATCAGCCGATTCTCCCTGATGCAGTTTTAAAATCAATTGCTTCAGTTGTTCCTTTCTGTACTTCGAATTGTTAATTAGTTCACTCATATAATTTTGAGATTAGATGTATATTAAATTTAGGAAATATTAAATAAATCCTTACTACGGAATTTGATGATTCTTAGTTTTTGTAACAATTCCGGCAAACTCAGTCGCCTGATATAAACATGCATATTCGCACTTTTGTTCCTGGTTTCTCTTGGTAGGCTACAGATTAAGGGATCTGCATTAGCTATTGCTGCCATGAAGAATAACATAACTTTTGTTACTAATTCATACGAAATTTACTGTGTTTTTATCCATACTAGTGATTATAACTTATCCATTGTATAATTCGATATCAATTATCAGCAACTTAACACTTAAGATCAATTATTTCCGATTTTTATAGAACGTACCACCAAGAACTAAAGCGGCCGAAATAATCATTAAATTTTTAATGATATATTGTCCTTCTAAAGTTGGCATTAAAAAATTCCCATTTTGATATGTAACTTGAGGTAATAAAAACAAAGGCATAAAAGTTCCAAACATTTGTAGAAAAAGCAATGCAATCGCAATTTTTGTGGTTTTTTTGAAAAGGAAAGTAACTCCAATAATAACTTCCCAACACCCAATCACAATTAACCAAAAAGCGGGAGTACCAATTGGCAACCAAACCACAGTTGCTTTTAATAAACCTTCAGCTGATGATAAACCCAATGGCTTCAATACACCAAACCATATAAATATTATTCCAAATGAGATTCGAATGGCAGGAATACTCCATGCACTCATCCATTTCGCTATATTCTTGTCAAATTGAACAATTTCTTCTTTCATGATAACTATTTGGTTAATTCAGGTGTTGTACTAATAACAATTCCAGTAACTTAAATTTCGAATCCTTATCGCCTTCTGTTCTTGTGAAAAAATTTTACTGCATAATGTGTTGACGGTGCTGTATTTAAATACATGAATTCAATACTTAGTTATTGCAGTTTTCCATTTCTACAATATGGTACCCTGCACTATTTAGGTCCGCGAGCATATTGTCGTTCGCTTTTTCTATGTGGCAGAACTTGCATTCTTTTGATGTAAGTTCTGCCGATTTAATATTCTTTTCTTTAAGATATTCCATACCATAAGTGTATATCATCTCTTCATTCTTCATATCCTCAGGCACAATGATGTCAAAATGCATCTTTTCGCCATCTGCACGTTTTACGTATGTATCCCAAACAGCTACTTTCATTTTTCTACTTCAATTTTAATTATTCCTGTGGGGCAATTCTCAACAGCTTCCTTTATTTCGCCCTCATACTTATCATAATCAAGCCCCGGTACTACAATCATTTTTTCGAAGACTTTAAATACCTGTGGGGCAAAAGCATGGCAAATCTTGCAAGCAATACATGTATTTACGGTATCATCTCTCCATACTCTTTTTATACCCATAATCAATCATCATAACCTGCCTGACAGGATAAACAAGCATTCGCATAAGCCTCATACGCGTCATATGCAGGACCGATCTTCCCGTTAATGGTAATTATCCGATCTAATCTTACATTCTTGTCATTCACGATCTCCATAAATTCTCCATGGTCCTTTTTATCAATTCCTTTGAAGCTTCCGTTTGACTCTTCCAGTATTTGATCCACTCCAAAATAAATCACCCTGACTTCCCGATGAAGCAACAGGTCCATCACGTCATAAAAGTCCGGATTAACAGGTAGATACTTAGCCAATGTTTTCATAGCTTAAGTTTTTATACATTCTTTAATAATAGCATCTACATGTATTTGTGTTGTATTCAGAAAAGGTATATCAAGATATCTTTCTTCTGTAAACATCAATGGAAATTCGGTACACCCAAGAATAACAGCATCTATACTTTTATCTTTCTTAATATCTTTAAGTATTGATAATATTTCATTTTTCGTATCTTCTTTAAAGATCCCTAATTCCAACTCTTCAAACAATCTTTTATTAATCAACTCAATTTCAGGCTCATCAGGTACAACTATTTCAATACTTTGTTTTGAAAACACATCTTCAAAAAAGCCGTTTTGCATCGTAAACTTACTTCCGATTAGTACACAGCTTTTTACCTGCAACTTTTTAGCTGCAATAGCACACGACTCCACAATACTTACCAAAGGCAAATTTGTTTTTGATTGAATTTCGTTAAACAACAAATGCGGGGTATTTGCACCAATTGCAGCAAAATCGGCCCCTGCCCGCTCTATTTTTTTAATGCAATCAACTAAATAATGTGTAGCCACTTCATTTTGCCCCTCTTCCAGTAAATTTATGAATTTGGACATCGTAACACTATAAATAACAATTTCGGGGTAAGTCAAACTCCCATTTTCATTTAATTTTTTGAAACCATTAATTAATTTTTTATAATAATCTGCAGTAGCTTCTGGTCCCAGTCCGCCGAGTATTCCTATTGTTTTCATTAAGTTTATTTTAATTTGAAAATGAACAACCTTCTATTTGATGTAAAAACGTTTCATGCTATTTTTTTATATCGTAATGATATTGCTATTAACAAGGAAACTTTTATTACTTCAAAGGCTCCAAACCAAAAATGAAGATTTGAGCCTTGCAATTGTGTGCCCGCAATAATTTGCTCTGCCCTGTCTACCATCGCAGGTAATAACCATACCGTTTGTAATGACAGAATGCAGGTTACAATCCACCACATTGTATGCAGAGATGTAATTCGCAACAAGTCTTGCTTTTCTTGTATTAACATTATTGTCCAAACAAGTACCAATAAAACAACCTCCACACGGTTTAATGATGTAAACACCAGTTTACCAATACTCAAACCTATTTTCAATGTCACTCCCTCTGCTCTGAACTTTAGCCATGCTTCAAAAAAGCTGATTGCGCTAACCAATCCTGCCCAAAAGGCTAACAAAAGCGGCATAACATGTCTGGAATACTTCATGATTTTCCTTGTTTTCTCTTTCTTTATCAATAAATTTTACCGTTTCATTAAAATTTATTTCTACCTCATTATTCTTCTGCACAATCGTTTTTAATCTCTCATGTAGTTTCTCTTGTTATAAGGAAAAAACATCCCAACCACGATAAGATTCATTCTGCATAAGACACGTATAAAATATTCACCAGGAATACTTCTAGCAATTTACACAATAGCTAAAAATCCGCTTTTAACAATATACACCTCTACGAAATACACAACTGATTACCAATCAAGTCAGGATTTATCGGCTATTTATTCTATTCTTTTAGTCAATTCGATACTTTTACTAAATGTCTCAAAAATCAGTGAGTCACCCTGTTAAGTGTTGCCTTTCCTTGTCTAATCTTATCAGCTAACGAATGAATCGTTTCTGTGCGTACAATCTCGTAAAACCCATCTCTCACCACCTTGTATTTTTCATGCAATGGACATGGATTTGCATTATTACACGACTTAAGACCAAATCCACATTTATGAAAACAAGTATCACCTTCCATAATATGAATCACTTGGTAAAGTGTTAATCCCGATTGCTCACTATTGAAAAAGAAGCCTCCTCCTCGCCCTTTGGCAGAGTCAACTAATTTATGACGGGTTAGAGTTTGCAAAATTTTTGCTGAGAATGCCGTAGGTGCTTCAATTTCTTCTGCAATTTCTATCACGCCCGGTCGTTTCTCCTCCCAATTTCGGAGTTGAATAAACACCAGCGCTCGTATTGCATATTCAGTACTTTTAGCTAACATAGTCTTTGTTTATGAAATAATTTCTTTCTCCAAAGCTAATGCTTTCAAAAATAAAATATTGTTTTCCAGATGAATATGTCGATGTAGGTCCTGTTCAAAATCTCCTAAAGTTTGATAAGTTATACGATATGTATTGCATCCATCAGGCGGACAAGTATAATCTGATGTTAATGCTGCAATTTCAAAAAAACGTTCCCCTTCTGCCTGGTGCTCTTCCAACATTACCTGAATAGGTGCATCTATTCCACCCAAATTGGTAGAATCCGGATTACCATTATTTTTGTAGTTCACCAGCTTACGTATATACGGAAACAACACCAGCTCTTCTTTCTTCATATGTGCTGTCAGGTTACCTGCTGACGCTTCAAACAATTCACGAACCTTAAAAAGTTCAGGGTGATTATCTCCATGTACACTACAAAGTTTATTAAGCTTTTCACTTAAAAAAGGGATATTATCAGTGACATACGAGTGATGTCTTTTTTCAATATAATCACACAATTCATTTAGTTCCATCGAATCGATATATTTTGAATCAGGATCACTGGCCTGCACAGCACCTTCCAATTCAGGGAGCAAAGCAGAGATATCCACATTTGCTTTTTCACAGGCCTTTTCCAAACTGATACCACCACCGCAACAAAAATCGATATTGTTACGATCGAATATTTGTGCTGTTTTATAATTCACTTTTACAATCTCTCCCACAGTTACATTTCTATTTATTTCCATAGCTATTATTTTTTTGACAAAGATAAAAACATTTTATCAAAGGACAACAGGGTCTTTTTATAATTTTATTATACATTTGCACAAACAAACTTTTAAATCATTATTTATGAATTCTAAAAAACTTTGGATTGGTTTTATCCTTGTTATGGTAATTTCGTTTGGAATTCTTGGTTATTTTGGCCGGGAAATCTATCGTGAAAAACCTCCTATCCCCGAAAAAGTAATTTTGCCCGATGGTTCAGTTGTATTTACTTCTGCTGATATTAAAGATGGTCAAAATGTTTGGCAATCAATAGGCGGTCAGGAAGTAGGCACTATATGGGGTCACGGTGCTTACAAGGCTCCCGACTGGACTGCAGACTGGTTGCATAAAGAAGCGCTTTTTATTTTGGATACATGGTCGTTGGCCGAATTCTCACTTTCTTATGATGATTTAGAAGATGAGAAACAAGCACTATTGCAAAAACGTTTACAAAACGAATTGCGGAAAAACACCTACGACAAATCATCAAAAAGTTTAATTGTATCAAAAGTTCGGGCTGAAGCGATTAAGAGCAACAGTGCACATTATTCCGGATTATTTATGAATGATCCCGACTTGGCTGAGTTACGCGAAGCATATGCCATCCCTGCTAACTCGATAAAAGACGAAGGCCGAATGGATAAAATGAATGCCTTTTTCTTTTGGGCCAGTTGGGCTACGGTTACAGAACGCCCCGGCAAAGATATTACCTATACAAATAACTGGCCTCCTGAAAAGCTGGTTGGTAATGAACCAACCGGGTCGTTACTATTGTGGACAGGATTTAGTGTAATAATTTTGTTATTTGGAATTGGACTACTGGGCTGGTATTACGCCACTAACCGGGAAGAGGAGGCCAATCCAGATATTCCAAAGGTAAATCCTTTATCAGGGACCAAACTCACTCCGTCGATGAAGGCGACACTTAAGTATTTCTGGGTGGTAACAGCACTTATTTTGGTACAGATTTTCATGGGAGTTGTAACGGCGCATTATGGTGTTGAAGGACTTGGCTTTTATGGTTTGCCTCTGGCCGATTTTCTACCCTATTCCATTTCCAGAACGTGGCATATCCAACTGGCTATTTTCTGGATAGCAACTTCGTGGCTGGCAACCGGACTATTTATTGCACCCGCAATATCAGGTAAAGAACCAAAGTTTCAACGTTTTGGGGTAAACTTTTTGTTTATAGCACTATTGATTATAGTCGTTGGTTCACTTGCCGGTCAATGGATGGGTGTCATGCAAAAACTAGGTCTTGTAGAAAATTTCTGGTTTGGCCATCAGGGCTACGAATATGTTGACCTAGGTAGATTTTGGCAGATCTTTCTTCTTATTGGATTAGTGTTATGGTTACTTTTAATGGGCCGTGCCATTTGGCCGGCATTGAAAGCAAAAAATGAAAACCGACATTTACTTACCATGTTCCTTATAGCATCAATTGCCATTGCTACTTTTTATGCTGCCGGTTTAATGTGGGGGCGCCAAACCCATCTTGCTATAGCCGAATACTGGCGCTGGTGGGTTGTTCACCTTTGGGTGGAAGGTTTCTTTGAAGTTTTTGCTACAGTCGCTATTGCATTTCTTTTTGTTCGGATGCAGCTGATTCAGACAAAGATTGCGACATCAAGTGTACTCTTTTCAACCATTATATTTTTATCAGGTGGTATTATCGGAACTTTTCACCATCTATACTTTACAGGAACACCAACTGCAGTTCTCGCTCTTGGAGCAACATTTAGTGCACTGGAAGTAGTTCCTCTTGTTTTAATGGGTTTTGAAGCCTATCATAACATAAGAATGAGCCGGGCTAAAGAATGGGTACTAGCCTATAAATGGCCAATCTACTTCTTTGTATCGGTAGCTTTTTGGAATTTCCTGGGTGCTGGAATATTTGGATTCTTAATCAATCCTCCAATTGCTTTGTACTACATGCAAGGGCTTAATACTACTCCAGTTCATGGTCATACCGCATTATTTGGGGTTTACGGAATGCTTGGAATTGGACTTATGCTTTTTGTTTTACGAGACATGGATTTAAACGCTGTTTGGAAAGAAAAAACCATACGTTATGCATTTTGGATGATGAATATTGGCCTCTTATTAATGGTTTTAATTAGTGTGCTTCCAGTTGGATTGGCACAAACTGTAGCAAGTGTAAAACACGGACTTTGGTATGCTCGATCCGCAGAGTTTTTAGAAAGTCCAACATTGGAAACAATAAGATGGCTACGTGCCATTGGAGATACTATTTTCGCGATTGGAGCTTTGTACCTGGGCTGGTTTGTTTTTGGATTAAAAACAGGTTGGTCAATTAAAAAGTAATCTCAAACAAAGCTGGGATGCATAACTATCCCAGCTTTGCTCTTTGCAACTTATTCTTCAAGATAGGTAAAAACATATATTCATCATTAATTAAACACTTCTGCAATCCTCAATATATATCCCGGATTTTCAGAAACGAAGCTTATTGCAATGAAATTGCATGATTTGCTATGATTACAATTCGGAGGTTTAATCCATTATCCAGAAAACAAAAACATGCACAGGTAAAAAATTACCATGATAAATAATTTCCTTATTGGTGCTTTTCCCTGTATGTACTTATCTCCAGAATCTGCCCCACTCTATTACTGTAAAACCATTTCGCTCAAATGAAACCAGTGCCGGTTCTTCCAGCCCGATAAACTCATCTGTTTCTTCAAAGCCATAAAACAAGTGATTTATCTTATCTGGAGATACCGAGAAATCAAATGCTATTGCCTGGTCAATAATTTCGTTTGTTTGCGGATAAACCAGGTAATAATTGTTTTCGTTTAATAAGGGTATCCAGTATTCCAGGAAATCCGCTATTTCATTCGACGAAAAACTCCTGGCTGCCAGATTAGTTTAAAAATAGGTTGTTAACTCCGACTGTTCAACACACCATCCCTTCTCGTATTGAAAAATGTCGAGTTGACGGCTCTCGTAAAAAAGAAAATTATATTGATCATTTATTTTTCCGTCAGTATCGACCGTTACACACCATTGGTTTCCGTATTCGGGAATCGATTTTGTTATTTCGCCACCCAGCGGAAACGAAATAGTCAAACACATATCCAGTTCCTCTTTCGGATATATATAAATGTTGGTTTTGTAAATTACCATCGATTAACACAGAGGTTTTATCATATCAGAATATGTAATGTAAATCATCAAAAAGTGGATATGAACAGTTACTTTATAAGACCAGATCATATTTTTATTCATGTGACTAAATTAATATTGCATAACTAATGGAATCACTGCTTATTTTCCTGCAAGAAACTATTACTTGATTCTGAATTAAATGATACTTTCAATATCCTAATTATATTTTCTTTTTTCCACGTTAAATACTTAATAATATCGCCAACTCTATGCAGATAGATTGCAGTACCTAATGATGAGAAAATTGAAATTCTTTTTTCTTTTATATTCTCATCTTCAGGACAAACTAATTTTATAGAGAAGTTTAAATCGCTGTTTTCACATTTAAAATCAATAATTGAATTCATAATAATGATATCTGATGGAATTTTTACAGTTGTTACTTTCTGAGCTGAAGAAATCTTTCTTTTAAGAATTCTGATATTTCCGGGAGATGCAGAAAATTTACTTTTATTGATAGTAAGTTGTGTAATTTTTACAAAATCGTCAATAGGAATTATCATCATCTCTTATTTTTTCTCTTACCGATCTTTTCTTCTTGTCTTTTTATTTTTTTTTCGAGTCTTTTTTCTTTAATGCTTTTTTTAGGCTCCTTTAAGCCAAATCTTTTTTTTACCATTACATTTTTATTAGAATTATTAATGAAATTTGGAAATTAATTAGAGGAGATTATAATTTAATGCCTATGTAATGAAATTTCCATCTGCTTCTGACTGGTTATGAATGTCTAATATTTTAATCGTATGTTCCTTTTCCCAAGTATAGTAACTAATGATATCATTGGTTTTTTGCAAAAAAATAGCAGAACCCAAGTTTGAAAAAACTGATACTTTGTTTTCTCTAACATTTTCAAATTCAGGATAAACCAATGTTAGTTTGAATGTAAAATCATCATAGTCTGTCTTAATCTCAACCAAAGACCCCATTGTAACAATGTTTGCTAACATCTCTTGCGGATTTACTTTTTGTGCAGTTAATACCTTTCTTTTAAGGTCTTGAATATTTTCAATAGCATTTGAGTACTCTTCTTCTGCAACTTTTATTTGTCGCATAATTTTCTCGAAATCTAAGCTCGATATTATTCTTTCTTCCTGTTTTCTGGGTTCCATATTTTTTACTTTTTACCTTTAGTTTTTCCATATCAATATCTAAGAACTTAAAGAAATGAATGATATAAATACTTCACCGATTTCAGTGGATACTGACGTTGTGAATCCATTTCTATTATAATCTTCAGAGGCGTCCACATAGATCATAACTCGGTATATAACAACCTATTAAACTCTTTCACACTTTTGAAATCAGATTATTACACCTCGTAATTAGCATCGTTTTTCAATTCTGTAAATCGTAATAAAAACAAGAACTAAGAATAGTCTGCTTTTATTAGTATTTCACATTTATAATTTAAACCAAAATGAAAGAGTGGAAAGGTAAAGACCTATCCTCTTCATTAATTTTTGGGGAGCCTACGGGAATTAGTAAAAAAACTACGCACGATTTTTACTTTTTAAGGCTATTCCCAAAAAAACCTCATTATGAATATGAGAATATAAGTCATTAAAATTTTCATGGCACCAATTGTATAATTCGTCCAATTCCTTAGGATCTGACCAACTAACACATTTCTGCAATTCCTTTTTATACAACTTTTCCCATAAATATACTTTGGGTAAAATTATTTTGGCATATTGGATCATAGCTGTCTGTTTTAATCAAATTAATCATTCATTTTTGATATGTTTCTCTTGATAAAGAATCAGATCATTTAAAGAGAGACCTTAGTTCATCAACTACCAATGTGGTTGATTAAGTTGCCAATCTACAATAAAATTACTGTTCTTGTTTTCAACATCTTGGGTTGAGTGTTTTACAGAAGAGCCAGATACTAAATATTGTCTTCTATGTTCATGCATTACATTTGGCATTTGATGCCAAATTCTTTGTCGCTGATGATTTAATGTTTCCATGGTATTAATTATTAATATGATTTTTGCCCTTAACATCAGGCTGTTTTTTAAATCTTCATTCTCTACTAATTCATTTTATTTTTAGGTTGTCTCATGATCCTAAATAATAAAATGGCATATTATTATGCTTCAAATTCTCATCCAACACCTTAATAGATTTTAGTCGATGTTTAATGAGATAAATTAATTGACAATATTTTAACTTCTGTTAAAAAATCGTATCCAATACTTTTGTATCGTATCCGATGCAAATATAAAAATTATTTCATTACGTTACATTAATAAATTAAATAAACAATACAATTGAAGCATAATTAACCTTTATGATTGATTATCAGGAGAATTTATCTGACAGAAATAATCTTTAAAATTGATTCATTAATTGGAAAAATAAACGAAATGATTACGATACTGCGAACAAAAGATAATAGATCATCTTAATATTTCGGAATCAAACTTAATTACAAATATATAATTAAGTTCCCCTTATTTTAACGGGGTTTGAAGCCTATCATCACATAAGAATGGGTTTCAGCCTATAAATGGCCAATTTATTCTTTGTATCAGTAGCGTCCTGGAATTTTCTGGGTGCTGGAATATTTAAATTCTTAATCAATCCTCCAATTGCATTGTACCTCATGCAGGGGCTTAACACTACTCCTATTCATAGTCTTACTGCATTACTTGGAGTGTACGGAATGCTTGGAATCGGGCTCATGCTTTTTGTTTTAAGGGATATGAATTTAAATGCGATTTGGAAAGAAAAATCAACTCATTTTGGATGATGAATATAAGCCTCTTATTAATGGTTATGCTTAGTACTCGGCTGGTTTGTTTTTGGATTAATAACGGGATTGTCTATTAAAAAGTAATCTGAAGCCAAGCTGAGATATTTAAGCATCTCAGCTTGGCTCTTTTTCAATTAATTCTCCAAGTTAGGATGAAAACACAAATAAATTCCGAAGATTGAGTCTTCTTTACATTGTTCATATGTAATTCTTGAACATTTCGATCTAACTTTCAATAGCTCGTAAATCAAAATTACTCTGAAAGTAAAATATTTTACGTACAATAAAAGCTGCTTTTTAGTGCGTTTTAGTGTAACCTATAACCTCTATATCCACTAGTTGTTTTTTCAGCTTTTATTCACATAGCAAAGGCAATAATCAGAATAATGGAAAATAAGAGAACGGGGCTGGGAGTACTTGAAAGAGATACAAATTATAAAATGCTTAATTGATAATGGCCCCATTCTCTTTTAATTTAGTTGATTTATCTTGTTTAGATTAATTGTATTATTCCATTTATGTGAATTAACCTAGACAATACCTTGTGCAACCATCGCTTCGGCCACCTTTACAAAGGCACCTACATTTGCCCCTTTGATATAATTTACCTTTTTCCCGTTTTGACCATAATTCACACATGTATCGTGTATTTCCCTCATAATTATTTTTAAACGAGCGTCAACTTCTTCACGAGGCCAACTTATACGCATACTGTTTTGTGACATTTCCAATCCCGATACAGACACTCCTCCGGCATTTACGGCCTTTCCAGGTGCATAATCTATCGACTCTGCAAGATAGTCAGCGGCATTGGCAGTACATCCCATATTTGAAGCTTCAGCAAATAGTTTACATCCGTTCTTTACAAGATTTTGAGCATCATTTATATTAACTTCATTTTCAGTTGCACATGGCATTGCCAAATCAACCGGAACTTCCCACGGACGTTTGTCAGCAATAAATTTCACACCAAACTCTTCAGCATAAGGCTGAACAATGTCATTATTGCTCGCACGGAGTTCAAGTAGATAATCTATTTTGTCTCCTTTTATTCCTTCCTTATCATAAATATATCCATCGGGGCCAGAAATTGTTACAACCTTACCTCCTAACTCATTAATCTTAGATATTGCTCCCCATGCAACATTACCAAAGCCCGAAATGGCAATTGTTTGCCCTTCAATATCCTTTCCAATTCGATTAAGCATATGTTGGACAAAATATACTGCGCCATAACCAGTTGCTTCAGGCCGAATTAAACTTCCTCCCCATAACAATCCCTTTCCAGTAAGTACACCAGTAAACTCATTTTTCAGCCTCTTATATTGTCCAAATAAATATCCAATCTCACGTCCACCAACACCAATATCTCCTGCAGGAACATCTGTATTTGATCCAATATGACGATAAAGCTCGGTCATAAAACTTTGACAAAAACGCATAATTTCACCATCCGATTTTCCTTTTGGACTAAAATCTGAACCTCCTTTACCTCCTCCCATGGGGAGCGTAGTTAGACTGTTTTTAAAGGTTTGTTCAAAACCTAAAAATTTCAAAATACTTAAATTTACTGTGGCATGAAAGCGCAAACCTCCTTTGTACGGTCCAAGAGCAGAATTAAATTCAACACGATATCCCCGGTTAATTTGCACCTCTCCCTTGTCGTCCACCCATGGAACACGAAACATGATAACCCGTTCGGGTTCTACCATTCGTTCTAAGATTTTTGCTTTTTGATACCGTGGGTTTTCTAAATAAAAATCCCAAACCGAAGAAATAACTTCTTCAACTGCCTGGTTAAATTCACTCTCCATAGGAGTATTCACTCTTAAGTTTTCAATAAAATCGGTTAAAGATGTTTTCATAATATTAGACTTTACGTTGGCTTACAAATTGAATTATATAGTGTAAAGATTGTTGCAAAAAAAAACGTTATGCACGATATTTTAGCAAAAACCACATAGCTGTTATTTTACTCATAATCTGACCCTTACAAACTCCACTCACAGATAATAAACACCATTCGCTTCCGGTTGATATATAATCTGGTTAATTCTTATATCTCTTTTACCCTTAGGTGTATTATAAGTAATAGTATTTCCAACTTTTTGCCCAATGAGTGCGCTACCAAGAAAAGAAACCACGGAAACCTTTTTTAATTTGAAATTGGCATCTTTGGGATAAACCAGCTCTATTTGCATCTTTTGATCCAAATCGGTATATGTTATCTCAACAATAGAATTCATTGTTACATAATCTGAACCAATCTCACATGACTCTCTCTTATGGGCACGTTTTATTTCTCTTTTCAAATACACTATTTCGTTTAAGCCTTTCTCATTAAATTGTTGGAAGTTATAAATGACATCAGTCAAACGGGTAAAATCAAGCTTTGTAATTTCTATTGTTTTCATTTCATATTGATTAATTGTCTTCCATTGGTAATGCTCTATTAGCATCACACCGGTTTATAATATTACAATGCCCATCAAAACCTTTCGGTTTTGATGGGCCACTGTACAAGCCAAAAAACACTTTCTTCTCGGTAGTTACGAGATATTTACAAAAAACTAGCAATAATTAATATTCAATTATCCCCCCACTATCGCATTCGATGTTTTTGTATCGTTTACGATGCAATATTAGATTTTTTTTTATAATTTTCCAAAAAAATGTTTTGTAATGAAAATTGTTACTCTCATTTCGTTAATTGTATTACTCCTTTCGTGCACAAAATCAAAAGTTAAAAATGAACCCAAAAAGATTATTTGGGAAAATCGTATTACTCAATTACCTTCTGCTGATTCATTAGAATTTGGACGATCGTATTTGTCTGTTTATTCGGAGATTTATGATATTTCTAGTCATCAAACTACCCATTTGCTAACAGCCACTGTCAGTATTCGCAACGTAAATTTGCAAGATCCTATTTATATAATTGGTGCTGATTATTACAATACAAAAGGTGAATTAATTAGGAGTTATATTAAAAATCCTGTTTTGTTTCTCCAATGGAAACTATAGAGATTATTATCGACTACGAGGATGATGAAGGTGGTACAGGGGCAAATTTCAATTTCAATTGGGCAATAGAAAAGTATAGTCATAAACCTCTATTTGAAGGGGTAATGATTTGGACTACCGGACACCAAGGAGTTTCATTTACAACAACAGGGGTCAATTTATAGAATTCTCTACAATATTAAACATTTTAACAAGTAGTACCTTTTTGCACAATATCAGATTGCCTACACATTCTGGTTCAACATAAAAATACTGGTTACTTATTTAAATGTTTTAATGAATCCATTAAGTTTGATATTTCTGCGTATGGTTTGTCATAATGATTTAAGTAGATATCGCTATGAAATACGTCAATTTCATTTAAAACTGATAAGGCTTTTTTCCATTTGTTTGGACTAATGCAGGCTAAGAACTTATCTCTTGCCTCATCTAACCTCCGGTTGGCTCTTTTTAAGACGCCATCTCCTTCTTTAGTTAAAACGAGCAACTTTGCTCTTTTATCCTGCACATCTGGCAGTTCATACAACAAATTATTTTTTATTAATCGCCTTATTGTATCCATTCCTGTTGTATATTCAACTAAATGAATATTGATAAGGTCTGTCTTTTTTGCCTTTTCCAGACTATCAACAGTGAACAGAAAAAGATATTCTAACCGAGAATTCAATGGTAAGTCTACAAGATATTTCCTTATATAAAACTCTTCCAGACGGGCAATTCGCAAAATATGTTCTTGAAAACGAGATAAGGGATTGAGTTTATTCAAATAATCCAAACTTTCTGAACGTGATTTAACTTCATGTCTGGTTCTAATTTTTGTGTCGGAAATATTTTCTCTTTCAATCTGTTCAATTATCCATTGCGAAAAATTTAGTAAAGTTTGCTCACCTTTTTCTTCGTTTTCATATAAAGACCAAAAATCAATAAGCTGCTTAATTGCTTTGTATTTACTATCCATAGTTTTTTCAAATATTATTAAACCACAAGCATTATTCTATATCTATTCCGCACAAATATATATCGGATCCGATGCATGGCACACTCTTTGTTATACAAATATAAGAGAAAATAATATGTATTTAAATATGAAAATCATATCACTGATTGAGCTTACCAGGGGCACGGGCATTAGTCAATACTTAAGTTCGTTTGCCATGATTGAGAAAGAAAATCTAATGATTATCGACACTAATAAGCACACAATTCTGGAGGATTTATTAGGAATTACAACTACCTCAAAGGAAATAAGCAGATATGCAAAATACAATTACTTCAACAACAAAAACTGTTATGAACTGGAAATTTTCTTTTGTCGATTTCATAATCTATATATCCGAAGTTTACAGTTCTCAGAAAAGCCAGATGTTGACCTCATAATAAATATAGTAGAATACATTAAATCACTTCGTTCTTTTAAAAACTGTAAATATCTAATTGTCTATTTTCCTTTCAGAAATTATTCAAGTGATATAAATCAAATAGTTTCCAATTTTGATTATTCTGTAATTTTTTGTGATAGTAAACCTCTAATAAAAAGTGAGTTGATAAAACACTTAGAAATTATAGCAGAAAGAAGAAAGTACATTGGATTTGTTTACACAAAGTCAGAAGAGAACAGTCAGTATCCAATAGAGTCGGAATCCATACTTATTAAACCACTTGGGATCCTCCCTTATAATCTCATAATTCAAAATGCAACAATTAATAATAAAGTTTTTTTAGAAATCGATGGAAAAAACCGCCATGCAAATACCATAAGGGAAGTTTGGAATAAAATTAAAAGTAAAGTGGCAGTTTAACCACTATAAAAGATTTGTATTAAACATTATTTAAATCATACAATCCGAATATATAAACTTGTATATTTGAATCGTATTCGATACTTTATAAGTCGTTTACGATTTTAATATAATTTTATTAATTTCGCTGAAGAAATGAATGATAATAAAACATCAAGACAAGCTATTATACCATTTGAATGGTATGACAGAATAATTACACATAGTGATTATCATGAGATCTTAGGTCTTTTAAATAGCGATGTAGGCAAACCACACATCGCTCCTTCTCATTTTCATAAATTATTCATGATGATTACCCTTTCTGAAAAGTGTAATACAACCAATATCTCTGAAAAGATTATCAGGTTAAATTCCGAGTTTATTCTTGTAACGGAGAACAATATTAAGCAACTGGTGCGAATTGTCTTACCGCAAAATATTCATAATAGTTATGATATTTCAATTTATAATCCTATCGCGATTGCTTGTTTAGGCTCAAAAGAAGGGAGTCGGGTATGTTTTCAGTATAAAAATTCTTTGCAGTATTTATACATCGAAAAATCAGTTGAACACCCTTTAATAATAAAACCAACAGATTTAACTGAACTATTAGAGATCCCTTACAAAAATTAAAAAAAAGCCATGAAAGGAAATATAAAAATCACAGAACTTGACTATCTCAGGATAAGTAAACTCATTCAAGCCGCACGAAATGACAAAAGTATTGAAGTTAATAATCTTGATGTCCTAGCTAATGAAATAAATCGAGCTGAAAAAGTAGATTCAAAATCAATAACTCCTGAATTTGTTACCATGAATTCGATTGTTCAGGTAATTAATCCAGAAAATAAATCCCTAATGATAGTGAAGTTGGTTTACCCTGATGACGCTAATATTAAGAAAAAACATGTTTCCGTTTTTTCACCATTAGGTAGTGCATTATTGGGTTACAAAGTTGGTGATACAGTCCAGTTTCGTGCACCGAAAGGGGAAGTTGACATCATCATACAAAGCATTGAATATCAACCAGAAGCTGATGGTAAATATAATATATAAAAGCAAAAATTATGAAAACAACAGAAAAATCTAAATTGTCAATTACTCAAAAAACAAACAAAGTTGTTTATAAAGGCTTATGTATGAATTGTGAGAATCGAAAAACATGCATGTATATACATAAGGATAAGTCTGTCAACTATTGCGAAGAGTATGCATGAGAAATGAACCAGCCTATATTGTGTCTCTAGCTCTTTATACTCACTACTAGACCATTGGTCTTCAAAGCATAATTAAATCGAAATAATTATGTGCTATTATATGTGCGGGCAAAACAGCGATTGTTTATCCAGCACATCCACAGAAGTCATGAAATTAAAAAGGAGTTACCCATGTTACCGTATAAAAAGTCAGAAAACAACAAGTTATTCCAAACAAGGAACGACTTCAAGATTGAACAGAATCATTTATTTGAAAGCAGAATCATTCCGGGAAGAATGTATTCCACAAATCAGATTGATTCTGAAACACATTTATTTATTGTTCCGTGGCAACAAATAAGAAAGGAGAATATTTTAGAATAAATATGAACGGTTCTGATCTGGACTTCATCGAGCCGATAAAGAACTCCTTCAGTAATTTCTCCAATTATTCCCCGGTTTTTCAAATTTGGATTTTGAAATAGTTCACTCCATTCACAGCATTCAGTTATACTATTGCCCAACATGATGATTTCAAGGGGAGTATCCGGAAGCTGCTCAAACAACGTTAGCCGTTTTAGCAGGTGTTAAAATTATTGTCTTGTGCCGAGAGCTGGACAACGTTGATTAAAATTAATAGGAACGCATTGAAAATTTGTCTCATTTTAGATAATCCACAACGTGACTGTCATGATAAACAGATGCTTCACAGCTAGAAATCTAATCATTTTCCTTATTTGCTGTAGTTGGTTTGAGTGTAAGCAGCTGAATCAGAACTGCCGCTGCAACCGGTATTGAGAGTAGTGCCATATCTCTACCCAAATGTCCTGAATCTGTTGATTTTCCAAGCAACTCTGTAACAAAGGCTCCGGCAAAAACACCAGTTAAGTTCATCAAACCATAACCTGCGGCTCGGTGTTTTGGAGATACAAACTGACATAGTATGGGCATGTTATTAGCATCAAACATACCGTAACCAATTCCGAACATTACTCCACCTCCAACAATGCCTATGATTCCATTTCCAAACCCAAGTAAAAGCAGCGAAGGAATCATCAGACTTAATCCGATTGCTCCTGTAAAAATCCGGCCTCGTAGGTTTCTTAAAATCCAGCGATCGGCAATTATTCCTCCTGAAATTACCCCAATAAAAGAAGATGCCGCAATAGTTATGGTAGCCAGAGGTCCGGCCTTTGACATGTCCATTCCTAAACTTTCAGAAAATAAGGTTGGTAACCAGTTTTTTGTCGCCCATCCAGGGAAACTAGGTGCAGCAAAATAAAACAGGATTACCCAAAAACTCACAGTCCCGAGTAACATTCCGAGACTTTTTGAGATGGATGAAAACCCACTGGTTTTCATTGTACTTGTTTGTGAAACCTGTTCTGAATCAAAACGATCTTCTTTTTCGCGAAGAAAGAAAATAAGAATTATGCTGTAAGCAATCCCCACTAATCCAAACGAATGAAATGTGGTTTGCCATGAAAACTGATGTGCCACTGTTGCTCCAAATCCTCCAATTGCCTGACCGAAATACAATCCGGTCATGTGTATTCCTACTGCAAGTGAGCGCGTACCCTCTTTGTGATAGTCTGCAATAAGCGCTAGTGCCGCAGGGATATATAGTGCTTCACTGATTCCCATTAATGCACGCAAAACATACAACACTTGAAAATTATCTGAATAGCCCATGGAAAGTGTTACTCCCGACCAAACGGCAAGGCTTCCCACAATCAACCATTTTCGATTTATTCGATCGGCAATTAATCCTGCAACGGGGCTCATAAAGGCATAAATCCATAAGAATACAGCCATTAGTCTACCAAAATTCTCTGCAGTTTCAAGCTCTTTGATATCAATCATCATCGACACTTTCATGGTGGATAGCATTTGCCGATCCATGTAGTTCAATAAGGCTACGACCCATAAAAGTCCAACTACCACCCAGGGATAAATCGATTTGTTATCTTTTTTAACTAACATTACTTAAACTCTCCTTTAATTTTTGATGTTCTTTTTTTGAAAGCCATGATAAATCATAACTTTTAGCATAATTCGTAAAATCAACCTGTAAGTCATATAGCTCTAATGATATACGCTGAGTTTCCTTTATATTAATTTTAACTGTTCGTTCAAAAGACCGCTTTATGATTATTTGGCTTTGAGTTATGGCTATACTATTCCTTGTCTTGTAAGGGACTTTACCTACAGCACCATACACTATTGAAACAAATCCTATAGACATAAGTGGTATCCACTCAGCAGTGTAATTTCTCTCGCAAAAATATATTACAAGTAAGCCAAAAATTATTTGGTAAATTCTAGCCCCTAAACTAAGGGATTTTCTTTCGCGATTCTTTATTAATAAATCATTGTTACTCATCTGTAATTACGAATGGTTTTATTACTCGTACATCTCACTTAAATCACATGACGAAAATTCTGTTAAGAACCCGGCGATTTTCTGTATTACCTCCTTATAAAACAGCTCCCCTTTTTCAGCACTAGCATTATTGGGATTTCCAACGCCTGTACTTTTAGAAATTGAAGTCCATTGTCGCTGCGCCCATACCCAACGTTTTTTTAGCGCTTCAATTTTAAATGATTTTGAAGCACCGTCGCCGGCAAGTTCAACGGGCAGCACCAATTCCGGTTTCAGGTGCATCATCACGCTTGTTTCCAATTCACCTGCATGGTCTCCCGGCTCATCGAAATACACTGCTGCATCGCAAGCCTTCCACCACTCCATACAACAGATGAAAATATCGGGGTGGGTTACCGAAAACTCCCTTAATATTGATGAGAAGTTATTATCTCCATGACCATTAATAATAACCAGCTTTTGAATACCGTGACGAATCAGGTTTTCAACCAAATCGTTCAAAATAAGCATCTGGGTAGATGGCATCATATTCAAACACAACTTCAAATCCAACTGCCCGGTATTAACGCCCCAGGGTACTGCGGGAAGAACAACCGATCTGGCACCTTCCTCCCAGGCAAGTCGTGCGCTTTCCAAAGCAACAGCGTCCGACTCGTATACATCGGTTGCATAAGGTAAATGGTAATTGTGAGGTTCAACAGCTCCCCAGGGAAGAATAGCTACATCGTATGTTTGATCCTTTACATCGGCCCAACAGCTCGCTGCTAAATTATACGTCTGTTTACTCATGCTTTTTTATTTTTCATTCAGTTTCTCCAGCGTTTTCCACACCTGGAACATGCCGCGTGGCACATGGAAACATCCTTTCCATTTTCCGCCTTTTAAGGGCAACAACACTTCTCCCTGACGATTCAGGTAGCCATACCATTCGCCGTATTCTGCGTCGGCAAAATGCGCCCACGAATAGTCGTGTACTTTTTCAAACCAAGCCAAACATTCTTCGTTTCCGGTAAGCGCGTAGCCTTTAATGAGCGTGATTAATGTTTCGATGTGTACCCACCAGAGTTTCTGATCCCATTCAAGCTGTTGTGGTGGATTTCCTTTTATATCGAGGAAATAGAAAATACCGCCGAATTTTTCGTCCCAGCCGTATTTCAGCGTTCGCAAAGCAATGTCAACCGCTTTTTGTGCCAACTCCGGCCTTTTTAAGCGTTCCGACAAGTCCATGATAAACCACATGGCTTCGATGGCATGCCCCGGATTTAACAGGCGTCCTTCAAACGAATCGGAAAAACTTCCGTCGGGATTTACATTTTCCAGAATCAGTCCCGAATCGGGCTGGTAGAACACCTCCATCACCTCGTGCAACACTTTCTCAACGGTGCTGTTTACCAATTCGGGTTCCAGCAAATGCTCGATTTCAAGTGCCAGGTTACACAAAATCATGGGCAGCGAAAATCCTTTTAACGGACGAGTGCCGGGCACCAGTTTATTGTAGTCGCCTTTGGGGTTGTCGCTTCGTTTTAAAATATTCTGAAAGGTATCTTTTGAGATCGCAGCAAACTCGTCGTTTCCGGTGGCTTTGCTCAGCTGGCCAAATGCCATTGTTGCAAAACAATCGGAAAAAATATAGTAAGGCTGCACCAGCGGTTGTCCTTCGCGGGTAAGCGAAAAATACCAGTTCAGGTTGCCGTCGTGGCCGTGTTTCTGTAGAAATTCAGCACCATCGAGAGCAATCTGTAACCATTCCGGTTTTTGCTCTACTTCGTTGTACAATTTGGCAAACATCCATACCTGGCGGGCTTGCAGCCAAATAAATTTATCGGTATCAAACACTTCACCGTCGCGTTTCAGGCAGGTGAAATAACCGCCAAATTCTTTGTCGAGCGAATTGTTCTCCCAAAAGGGAACTACTTTGTTCAGCAGCTCGTTCTTATATTGTTCTGATAAAATTTTAAAATCCATCTCTTTCCGTTTAAACCATTATTTCTATTTGTTAACCGAAATTTCGGCGAAAGTAACATTCGGAGTGCGCACACCCGGGCAGATTTCTCCGTTCGGAATAAATATTCGGTTCCCTGATTTTACCGTAAGCGTGGTTACCTGTGCCGGAAAGGGCAATTTGGCAGTTTCGCGGCATTCGTTGTTTAGCGTATTGTATAAAAATACTTGTTTGCTAAATCCCGGGTGGCTTTCCAGGTGCTCTATTTTCCGGCTGTTGATTTCCGCTTTTTCACCGGGTGTTTCGGCTGCAGCAACAGCGTTGATAAAGGCCTCGGTTTTGTTGAACAGCTTTCCATTATCGCCACCAAAAAGCAGGATGTGATTTTCCCCCACAGCAGCGCCTGTTCCGGCGGCAAGGGTTACCGGTTTATTCTGATCCTGAGCGATATCGCCAACCTGTTTCCACGTTTTTTTCGAAGGTGAATATTTCAGCACCGAGCTAAAAAATGTGCTGAGCTCGCCGTCTCTGTTGCGGCCTCCCAAAACGTAAATACAATCTTCGTTTCCGTCGTTCTGACTTACCACCACGGCATTGGATAATGGGCCGGGCATGTCGGGAAGTGCTTCCCATTCGAAATCAGCTTTGGCAACATCGGCGCAATACAACGACGAGATATTCCCATCTTTTCCTGAGCCTCCAACCACATAAACCACCGATCCGATAGTTGCCGCGCCCCCATTTGAAATGGCTATGGGAAAATCGGGCAGGCTGCTGATTTGCACTTCGCCCTGATCGAAGTTCAGTTTTAAAACATCGGAAACAGGACCGTTCAAGTTTTCGCCACCAATGCAAATAACAGCGTCATTCACCGACACACAGGCTGAGTAAGCCAACGGCTGCGGAAGTTTGTTATCGGCTACCTGCCATGCCGCATCCTTTTCTTTCAAGTTAAAAACGAAAATATCGTTGTAATAGGTTTTTGTTCCTCCCTGCCACGGAAAGGAATCCGGGAAATTGGAACCTCCGGCAACAATCAACATTCCGGAAGATACACCGGCCAAAGCACCTGCAAGTCCTTTTTGTTTCTGCTGCCCGGTGGCCGGTGGTATATCTGGTAAACTTCCCCAATTGATTTTCATTGTTGTATTTTTTTCGCCGGGAGAACATTGTAAAATAATACTTCCCAGCATGAGTAATAAAATCAGGTTAACTTTTCGCTTAAAGGGTGCTGAAAAGTTCTTGCATTTGTAATTTCTGAACATCTTTTTCAAACGCTTTGTATGCTTCATTGCTCATATTTTTAATCGGCAAACGGAATTCGCCGCATTCAAAACCAATGTAACGCATGTAGGCTTTCCCGGTTGCAATACCACCGTATTTGCCCAACAGGCGAATCATGTCGATCGACAGTTGTTGCAACCGACGTGCTTTGTCCAGGTCGCCCTTATCGAAAGCATCAATAAGCTGGTAATACAATGGTGCTGCGTAGTTAAAGGTACTTCCAACACCGGCGCGTGCTCCCAATACCAATGCCGACAGCAGGTTTTCGTCGCGTCCCCAAAGCATGTCGTATTTGCCATTTTTAAAGTTCATACAGCTCTGGAAATCCATAAAATCTTCGTGTGTGTACTTAATTCCGGCTAAGTTAGGAATCATTGAATCGGCTTCCTGTACAAAGTCGAACATCGACACATAGCAGCCTGTTAACACCGGAATGTGGTAGAAATACACCGGCATATTTGGTACGGCTTCGGCAACTTTTGCGCAAAACTCGGCCAATTGACCGGCAGCTCCCGGTTTAAAATAATACGGTGCCAGCAAAGCAATGGCATCGATACCTGCCTCGGCCGAATGTTGTGCATTCTCGATACACTCCTGGTACGACGTACCACCAACCAGGTTAATGGTTTTAAGCTGTTTTTTATCCGACGTTGCTTTTACCCACGCCTCGGTAGTTTTCATTTTTTCTTTCTGGCTCAAGGCAACACCTTCGCCCGTAGAACCGTTTATAAATGCGCCAACTACCTTATTTTTGTCCAACAATTCGGCATAGGCCGAAATTTTTTCATACACTACTTCTCCGCTTTTGTCCATTGGTGTAAACGGAGCAGCTACTAAGCCTTCGAATTTACTAATTGTTATACTCATAATTATTGTCTTTTATTTTATTACTCACCAATTTTATGGTCTATAAATGTCTTTTTATTGTTTTTGCCCAAACCCGGTAGCCTTCGCCTTTCAGGTGTAATCCGTCGTTGGTATAAAGTGGATTCATCCAGTTGTTGCTGTCGTTTTTAAATGCCGCGAACAAATCCACAAAGCGAACATTGTTTTCGGCGCTCCAGTCTTCCAGGTGTTTGTTAATCCAGATTATCTCCTCAGTTTTTGAGCTATGCCCTGCAAATTTTCCGAATTCGGGATTTACAGGTAAAATGCTCTGCAGGTAAAGCTGCGTTTTTGGCGAATCGGTTTTAATCTGCTCGGCAATTCTGCAGATGTTGTTATAAACGGTGTCTTTCGAAATTCCCCGTGCCAGGTCGTTTATACCGATTAACAGAAACACTTTCTCCGGTTTCGATTCGCATACTTCATTCAAACGAAACAACACTCCTTCGGTAACATCGCCGCTAATGCCGCGGTTTTTTATTCTTTTATTCTGAAAAAGCTCGGCCCATTCGCTACCGTCTGTTATGCTGTTTCCCAGAAAAATGATTTCTTTTTTGGTATTTGGAAGACTTTCAAACAGCGTTCGCCGCTGTTCATAATACGTCGATTGAAATGCCTTTTTTGTTTCCTGTGCCTTTATTTGAGGTAAGAAACAAAAGGCAAAAAAGATGATTGTTATGACTTTCAGGTTTGGCATATTATTTTGTTTTAGTGGGGCACGAATCCGGGTATTCAACGCAAAATGTTGAGGCCGGCCAGCCGTTTTCGTTTACCAGGTTGCCCCTGGAAAAAGGTTTCCAGCCGTAACGAACCTGTTCGATCGTTTTATCTTTTGAATCGATAATGATTTTATTGTCTTTTAGCGTTGCCACAACCGGATAAAAAAGACCATCTGTTCCGGCCACTTCCAGTTCGCGAAGCGCTTCACCATCCGATGTTTTTAACTGTGCTGCATGCGAAAATGCAAGTATTACTTTTCCCTTTTCCTGCGTTACCGTGCTGATTTGCGGGCCGCCATCCGGAACGTCTTGCATTCCGTAATTGCGCGATAAAGCCAGGTTGGCAAAACGTTCGCCAATTTCTATTTTGTGCTTCGGATGCACATCCAGCGAATCGCCTAAATCGCTTGTTACCACCATCGCTGTGTTGGGAATACTCAGCTCCAGCTCCCGTTGTGTTTCGCGGAAATATGGCCACGACGGACGGTTGATACTTGATAGCTGCGCAAAATAGAAAGGCATTTCAGCATCGTTAAACGCCGAGCGCCACGATTTTACAAGCGCCGAAAAAGCATGCCTGAAATGTTCGGCATTGTGGGCATTCGACTCGCCCTGGTACCAGATGACTCCCGCCACCAGAATCCCTTGCACGAATGGCATACCGGCTTCGTATATGTATGCCGGCTCGTAGGGATGACGCTGCAGTTTGTTTTCGGCCAGTTCAATATTGGTCGCTGCCCGCTCGCGGCACCAACCCTGTATAAAGTCGTTGTTTTTCCAGTTGTTTAGCACATCTACCATGTAAGGGTCAAACTCCAGCGTTTTGCGGTCGATAAACGCTTCGGCCGGTGCACCACCAACGCTGAGCTGTATCAGTCCAACCGGAACATCCAGTTTTTCATTCAACAGTCGGCCAAACGTGTAGCTAATTGCCGAAAATGTGGCCGCATCACCGGAATTGCTCCGCTTCCATTGGCCATCAAAAAAATCAAGTTGATTTACTTTTACCAGTGTGGTTGAGTCCCAGTTTTTATTATCGGTACGGGCAAGGTCTTTTAATTTGTAGAGGCGAAGATTGGCAAAGTCAGCGGCATTGTCAATCAGCGTTGACGCATCGTTCGCCTGCTGCATTTGGAATTCCATGTTCGACTGTCCGGCACAAACCCACACTTCGCCCACTAAAATATCGTTGAGCGTAATGGATTCCTCAGAACCGGAAGTCACTTTCAGCTCGTAAGGTCCCCCGGCAGCAACGGCATCAAAAGTAACCGACCATTTGCCATGTTCGTTGGCTGTACACGTTCTTTTTTGCCCGGCAAAAGTGAGCGTAAGTTTTGTTCCGCTGTTGGCTTTTCCCCACACCGGAATGGGCTGCTTTTGCTGCAGTACCATGTGGTTCATAAAAACCGGTGCCAGGCTCAAGCCGCCAAAATTGCCCGTAATATTTTCGTAAACGGTTTGCGCTAAAATTCCGGCTCCTTCCACATTTGGGTGAAGGGCATCGGGAAATAACTCGTGGCGGCCGTACAAAGCCGGGTGCAAATCGATTAAACCCGTTTTGCTGTTTTTTGCCACTTGTTCGATGGCATCCTGAACTTGCCAGAACCAATCGCGCGTGCTGGATTTAAAACGCGGGTGTGTATTAAAAATAGGAGTCATTTTGCAAACGAACACCTGTGGATTGCTGGAGCTGTGTATGCGAAACGAATCGATCAAGGCCATATAATCCGGCACAAACTCATCGCGGTAGTTGGGCCAGTTCCGCGGGTCGGTATCGTTTAAACCAAGATGAATAATAATTATGTCGGCATCAAATTTCAGAGCCTCGGGATACTCGGGCATTTCCATATACGGACGATGCCCTTTGGTTAAAAGCGTGGCTCCGCTGTGCCCGAAATTTTGCACCTCGTAAGCATCGCCCAACAAACGCTGTAACTGCGAGGGATACGAATCGCGCTCCGGATTTTTTAGCAAATAGCCGCGTGTTACTGAATTCCCCACACAGGCTACCTTTATTTTCTTTTCTACATTTTGGGGTGATGAAATAGCATCCGCATTTTGGCGGATACTCGTTAGGAGCATCATCCAAACTACCAGCAGCACTACATTTCGCAATTTCATTTTTAAAATTTTTTATTTTATATCAGCTGAAAACTTCAGGCCTTCAACTTCTTTTATGGTTCCATTATAATCCTGAACGGGCACAAAAGTGAACATACGTTTCCAGGTATCTTTTTTAACCGGAATTTTCAGCAGCACCTTGTTCCAACCCTTTTTGAGGTGAATGGAAGCCGGCTTTCTGAAAAAGTAATTTTCATCGGTAAATGGAATTTCTTCGGTGTTGCTGGCCAGCCCCGGTTTATTCCATTCAGGCGCGGCAATCAGTTCGCCATTCAGCCAGGCTTTCGGATGGGTATTGTGCCATTCGCCATTTTGCGGAAACGGGCCTCCCCGGCGTCCTGCCGAGCGCGACCAGTCGTGAAATCCGATCCATGCTCCAACCGTTTGCTCCTGTGGCGACCAGATTTGGGTGTACGCGTAATACGTTCCCTCTTCCCGGGGGAAATACGACGGATAGCCAAAGTAGTGTGTCAATTGAATGGTGCCGCCAACAAAAGGCCCCTGCCAGGTGTAAGTGGCCGTATCAATTTGATACGTTTCCTGCAAGGTATCTTCCACCGAAAACGCAGCCTCAATATTGCCACCATTCGCTATCGGTCCCAGCACCTTCCATTCTGTGTTTGTTTGTTTCACATATGGGAAAGGTTTTCCGGCGAAATATTTATCGCGGTGCTCGATCATCCGGTCTTCAAATGCGCTGAATTCATTGAATAATTCACTTCCTTTTTCCGGTAGTTTAGCCAGATAATTTTCACCAAAATCGGTTTTCTGCCCGGTCCACGACGTTTCAGCGTAGGTAACAATCCCCGGATACACCGGATTTTGCACCAGAATGTCGTAAGCCTCGTTCACGTTGTTGTCGTTCCAGCAACAGAAAATACCTCCCATTCGCAGCGAATCGCCGTGGGCAGCGCCGTTAATGCAGTCGAAGTACAACTGAGTGATGCCCGACAGCGGGTCGAGATGGTTGACATAGTTTAAGCGGCAGTCAATGTAACGGTGCCCCGGTTTCGGATGTCCGTTCGACGACCACAATTGCGTAATGGAAACCGAATCGCCTTCGATATGCTGTCCCGGACGCCAAACAATGAGTTCGCGGTCGTGGTATTGCGTTACCCGCTCAAGCAGCGCCGGCAAAAGCGTTGGTGCCGGTCTTTCGTAGTCGTGCCATACCTCATCGGTTCCCAAATGAATGTAAGGCATAACCTCTGCCGGAGCCAGGCTGCACAATTCGTCAACCAGGTCGATTAAAACCGGCTGTACACGCGGATCGCTCATCGTTTCAAAACCCATTGCTTTGCGGAAAGCGGCGCTGTGCCCGGGAATGTCGAACTCGGGAATGAGCGTAATTTTTCGTTCCTGACAATACGCCACCAGCTCTTTAAAATCTTCCTGGGTGTAGAATTTCCCTTTCTCGCGCGTCATGCTTTCCGCGGAATTCAGTTGCGGATAGATTTTACTCTCCAGACGCCATCCCGGATTTTCGGTCATGTGAAAATGAAACACGTTATACTTGTAGGCTGCCAATACATCGATTTGTTCTTTCAGCATATCCATGGGCTGGAAATTCCGGCCCACATCCTGCATAAAACCACGAATGCGAAAAGCCGGCCAGTCAACAATGGCACAGCCTTTCAGGTAGCGTTTCCCGTTTTTTTCGAAAACCAGCTGTTTTACGGTTTGCAGCCCGCGGTAAATTCCGGTTTCGCTTGTGGCTTCCAGAATTACCGAATCAGCAGAAACGCTTAATCGGTAAGCCTCCTTTTTATTCAGTTGAATCCCGGGAATTTCAGCAACAATGCGCTGCACAAAACAGTCGCTGCTGTCGGCCAGGTTAAACTGTTGCGTGCGCCATTCCACTTGTTGTGGCATGGGGATTAAAGCAGGAGTAAAATCATTTTTACTCCTGCATGAAAAGAGTATTCCAACAACTAATAGAATTGTAAGGTATGGGTAATATTTTCGGTTTAAGTTCATTGAGGCATTAACTTTTTATTGTTGTAAAATATCCGCAACAGGAATGCTCTGAAAATAAAGTTCTTTTACGCCTTCGTACAAAATTCCAACTGTATTTTCGTCCACCATTGTCATACACGAGTAGCCAAAACCACCGGCTTCGTTTAGTTCTACCTGAGCGGCTTCGGGCCAGGTCATTCCTTCATCCATGCTGGCTTTTATGGTCATGTTGGTACGATGATTCTTGTTATTTGGGTTTGAAAAGAACAGCACTCGTTTGTCTGCCCCGTCGAAGGTTAAATCAGTAGCAATCAAACTGGCCATACAATTCGGTTCCTGTAATGCCGAGTTCGATGAAGGATGGATCTCCCAGGTTTTACCGAGGTCTTTTGTAATGGCAACGGCACGACCGTTTGTTTCCGATTTATCTTTTCGGTTGCGGTCGTCGCGCATGTTCAGCATCAGGCTGCCATCGCTTAATTCCACTACCTGCGCTTCGGTTGTATTGGTTTTAGCACCTGTTCCAATGGTCCAGGTTTCGCCGCCATCTTTGCTGTATATTAGTGTAGAATGTGGTGTGTAAGGTCCGCCATCAATTGCTTTTTCGCCCAAATCGGCTTTAAACTGTGCCGGAAACACCAGGGTTCCGTCTGCCAGTGTAATTCCTTTTCCGGGGCCTTGCAGCAGGTACTGCCACGCCGGGTCTTTAATTTGTTCGGTAATATTAATTGGCTCCGACCAGGTTAATCCGTCGTCGGTACTTTTTACCAACATAAACTGGCCGGTTTCCTCGGGCGACATTCCGGGTTTTGAAGCCCACCAGCCCATTTGACTTTTGTCGAATCCATTCATCCACACAGCGGCTACCCAAATGGTGTGGTTTACGGGATCGTACAACACGCTGGGGTCGCCAATTCCATTTAACTCCTGCGGCAAACCGCCCCATTCGCCCATGTCCATAATTACTTTCATGGGTTCCCAGGTTTGTCCGCCATCGGTACTGCGGCTCATACCTATGTCAATGTCTTCCTGTAAGTCTTTGCTGTTGTTGTAGCGGTTATCGTAAACGGCAATCAGCGTTCCTTTGTCGGTTGTAACTAATCCGGGAATGCGGTAAGTGTCGCAATTGTCCTGACCGGCAGCGCGTACCACCTTTGCGGGACGGAAAGCAAAAGGCTGCTCAACGTCGATGGCCAGGCGTTCGTTGCCCAATGTTAAAATGGCTTTTTCAACTGAAAAATGCTGTGTTAATACGGCATCATCTTTCACCTGAAACTGAATAGCCAGGGTATGGTTTCCGGAGGTAAGTACTGCATCGCCTTCAAGTACTATTTCATTACCGGCAAGAAGAAAGTCTGTTGCATAATTTGTAGTTATGGTGTCGTTGCTAAAAGCAGCAGTCCATTTCGCACTAAGTGATTTCAGCATTTCAGCGTTACTGCCTTCGGTAAGTACGAGGGTAATATTTTTAAGATCGTAAGTAATTCCCTGCTCAATGCCGAGATTTAGTTGAAAAACTTCGGGATTTTCGCGCTCCAAAAATAGCGGAACTCTTTTTTGACTGACAGAAACGCTGGTTGCGCCTTCTAATTCGTTCTGGATTTTTGGGGTACATCCGGAGATATACATTCCGCATACGGCTAGTAGAATAAGCAGGTAAGTTTTCATATTATTAAGATTGTTTGTTTTCAAAGGTAAAGGATGAAACTCGCACAAATAAAATAATCCTCGCGGATGAAATATGTTTGATATGCTTGTTGCATCTTAATTTATTTATTGTTGCGCAATTATAAAGACTAATCGGTAATTATCGAAATCTAAGGTCAGGGGCATCATTGCCCCTGACCAGATTTCATAACTTAACTAAATCTATGCAAAAAACTGCTACTTAATAGCCACTTGTTTGTGTTAATTCCGAATCGTTTGCAAGCATACTTTCTGAAATCGAATAATATATCTTATAAGCTTCAGAAGCATCAAGAGAAGCTACTTCGTTGAAAACATAAGATTCTCCGGCTCTTACAAGGTCCCACCACCTTTTTCCTTCGCCAATAAACTCTTTGTAGCGTTCGTCGAGAATAGCCTGTGCATTTTGTTCCTGCGAACCATTTGTAAACTCGTGACCTGCAAAGTTATCGCCATAGGCACGGGCTCTTACGGCATTAACTTCTGCTGATGGATCTTCACCAAGATTATTTTTGGCTTCGGCCAGCAGAAGCAATACATCGGCATATCGATATACCGGTACATTGTTGTAGCTCTCGCGTGTACCATCATCACCAATAATACCCAGGAATTTTTTCATGATTGAGCCCTGATAATTTGGATCACCGGCCTGGAAAGGCACATGTGTGTTTCCATCGTCGTAAATACGGATAAAAGTATTGCGTCGTTGATCTTGTGGATCATCTAAAAGAAGCAAGGTTTTTTCCGATGCGCCGTAACGGCTTAATCCATTCACTACAAAATCACTCATTGAATTACCGTTTTCATCAAATAAAGGAGCCAAATCTACGGCTCGGGTAGTAAAGTAATTTCCATAGAAATTTCCTGCCTGATCCTTCTGATAATCAATGGTGAATATAAACTCAGCGTTGTTCTCATTCTCTTGTCCCCAAAGATTACTGTAGTCAACAAGGTCGAAACCATCAATTTGCTGAAGGGCTGTTTTAGCTGCAGTAAAATCGGCATTACCTCCACCAAGAACTTTACCTGACCAGATATAGGCATCGCCTTTAAGCGCAAGCGTTGCTGCTTTCGACCAGTAGGTTTGTTTACCCAGCCACAAGCTGTTATCGCTGCCAAAGTATTCCAGCGATTTTTCGATATCGCTTTTAACTTGTTGCATAACCTCTGTTTTTGGCGAGCGTGGTTTTTTCAATGCCAAAAGATCAACCTCCAAAAGTGGTTCAGTGTTAATGGGTACATCGCCCCAGGCTTTTAACATTGTATAGTAAATCTGAGCACGTAATCCATAAACCTGACCTAACATGTGGTTTAGTTCTGCTTCATTACTAAATTCTACATTCGGAGCACTTTTAATGAAATCGTTGATGTAATGCAACAAACCATAAAAATTTGCCCAGTTGCCAAAGTAAACCAGTGTAGAACTAATGTTGTTTGCCATCAAATCAACATCACTTGGCGAGTTGGCAAAAGTATTTCCTCCCCATATATCAGAACGAACTTCGCCCATTTGCCATTGCGTATAGGTATAATTCCGGTAATTGGCGTAAATACCTACATGTGCAGCTTTTACTGCTTCTTCTGTATCCCAAAATCCATTATAAGTTAAATCACTCTCCGGTTTCATGTCCAGGTCGCAGGACATCAGGAATACAATTGATATAAATAATAGAATATATTTCTTCATAATTGTAATTTCTTAAAATGTTACATTCAAACCAAGCGTATAAGTTCGCGGAAGAGGGAATCTTCCACTATCGATTCCTCTTTGAAAACCTTTGTTTGGGTCATCAATGGCTTCTTCAGGAGAACTACCAGAGAATCCGTTAAAGTAGGCCAGGTTCGAGGCACTTAGATAAAGTCTTACGTTTTGGAAAACATTGTTTGCAATTTTTCCGTCAAGATCATAGCTAAACGTTACTTCGCGTAATGCCAGATAATTGCCTTTTTCCCACATGCGAGAACTACTGCTGGTCATTGAGCCCTGGTCGCCTCCTGCTGCCATGTGATTTCGTTGGCGGTCAACCAGTGTAAAAATAGGCACATCCGATGTTGGATTTTCCGGTGTCCACGAATCAGCAATTTCAGCCGGTCCGTTTTGGTTCCCCTGAGTTTGTGCTATACCTTTTACCCGGCGGCCATTGATAATGTAATGTCCGATGGTAAAGTCTGATTTCATAAACAGGCTGAAATTCTTATAATTCAGTTCGGTTGTTAAACCACCTGTAAAATCAGGTGTTGATCGTCCAACAACAACCCGATCAAGATAATTGATTACATTATCGCCATTCAAATCTTTCCAACGTGTATCTCCCAGGAAGCGAGTGTCTTTTTGGGTGGCAAACTCAACTACTCTTCCGGCATCCGCATCAATGTCGGCCTGAGTCTGGTAAACGCCATCAAATACATAGGCAGTAATTACGTCGTAACCAACTCTTTCACCTTCCTGCAATCCGCCAACGTATTTTGTACCACCCGTTTTAGGATCGTAAATTTCGGTACCGCCCTGACGGTTCTTTTCAACCCCATTTTCAGGAAGTGATTTTGCATAGTTTTTTACCGAATAGTAAGTTAAGCCAACATTCCATTTAAAATCGTTGGTTTTAATAACATCAGCATTAATCTGCAATTCCAATCCTTTGTTTTGAAGCGTACCGTTATTGGTTGTAATTGATGAGAAACCTGTCCACAATGGCAAAGTAAGTCCGGCAAGTTTGTCTTTAACATCGCGAATAAAATAATCGGCAATTACAGTAACCCTGTCGTTGTAGAAACCAACATCAACACCCATGTTAAAAGTGGTTGAACGTTCCCATTTCAAATCGAGAAGTGGAAGATTTGTGTTGGCATAACCCGATTGGGTATCGTAAATGGCCGTTTTAGCATAAGTACCGAATACTCCAAAATTGCTTAAAACATCGATGTTTCCATTAACACCGTAGCTTAAACGAGGTTTAATTTTACTAACTACATCTTTAATTTTTGAGGTAGCAAAGAAGTCTTCGTTGTGAATGTTCCATCCTGCCGATACCCCGGGGAAGAAATCGTATTGGTTATTACCTAAACGAGATGTTCCATCATTTCGGAAAGTAAACCCAAGTAAGTATTTGTAATCGAAATCATAATTAACCTGGCCGAAAACAGATGCAATCTCATATCCGGTTTTGTACGAATAAGGTACACCGTTTGCTTCTGAACCAACATTCATGGTATAAATAAGGTCGGTTGGCGAAAGGCGTGTAGCTGCACTGAATGTAAAGTATTTTTCCTTAAAGTATTCAGTACCAACCAGCGCACTAATGTTATGCGAATTAAACGACTTCTTGTAATTTAATAAGGCAGTAACCTGGTCGCGCAGCGTGCGTGTGTGCGATGCCGATGCACTTCTTTCGGTGCGTAAACTACCCGAATTCAGATAAGCCTTATTAAAAGATTCGTTTGAATTATTTACCGAGAAATGGCTTCCGCGAACAGTTAAACTAAAATCATTCAGAAATTTATAATCAAATTGAACTGATCCTGTAAGTCTTTCTTCCAGGTTATTTCTGATGAACTTATCCTGGTAATACAGAGGGTTACCAAATCCGAGATATGTTCCAGGTTGGTATTCTGTTGACAAACTTCCGTCAGGATTATTATTATATATTCTTGAAGTTGGAGCTAAACCTGCTGTACGTTGGAACAGGTTGTAATCGCTGTCATAAGGAAGATCTCTTTTTGAATGAGAATAGATTAAATTTGATGAAACTTTCAGGTTATCCGTAATTTTGTATGAAGCATTAAAAGTTCCGGAAACACGTTCAAAAGAAGATCCATACACAAGACCATTATCATCCATATAACCAAGTCCCAAATAATAGGTGCCTTTATCATTACCACCATCGAATGACAAACTGTAATCCTGAGAATAACTATCCTGATAGAATAATTCATTCATCTGGTTATCCATAAAAATCAGTTGAGTTCCCGGATTTATAGGATCTTCCATGGTTTGCCATCCATCATAATTTAATAAATACCTGTTCTCATCGCTGAGTACCATAGTGGTATAAATTGAATTTGTGGTGTTGTTGCCTGTCGCAGCCGCATGGCCACCGGTTAAGAACACATCCAGCCACGGATAACCCATAACATCCTGAGCTGCACGAACGCCAAGACGATTAAACTTAACGTAATCGGCCGCATTCAAATATTCCATTGGATCTTCGCGGCGCTCGTTAGAGGTAAATTTAGCCCTGAAGTTGATATTCGATTTACCAACCTTGCCTTTTTTGGTGGTAACCAGAATAACTCCATTAGCAGCTCTAGCTCCGTAAATAGCTGTTGAAGCTGCATCTTTCAGTACCTCCATCGATTCAATATCGTCGGAGTTTAAGGCATAGAAAGAACCGGGAACGCCGTCAATCAAAACTAAAGGAGTTCCGCTGCCATCGAAACTTGTACCTCCGCGAACAACCAAACTTGGTGTAGAACCCGGCTGCCCGGTAGTTTGCGTAACTTTAAGTCCTGCAATTGTTCCTTGTAGCGCAGTGGCTGCATTTGAGCGCGGTACACTTTCCAGCACCTTTGTGTCGAGCTTGGCAATTGATGTCGTCATCTCAGCGCGGGATTGAGTAGAGTATCCCGTTACAACAACTTCATCTAATGCTGTTGTTTCTGTTTCAAGTACAACAGTTAAGAATTGTCTGCCGGCAACCTGAACGGATTGAGATGTAAACCCAATCATTGAAAACATCAATTCTGATTCGTCAGAAGGAACTTCAATGCTAAATTCTCCATCGATGTCGGTTATTGTTCCTGTTGTAGTTCCAACCAGAACAATGGAAACACCTGGCAATAATTCGCCATTGTCAGCGGTTACTTTTCCTGTAACGGTTTGAGTTTGTGCAAAACTTTGCATTTGAATAAATGCTAAGCACAGCATTGCAAGAAAAATTCCCTTAGAATTAAAGAGCCATCTTTTCATCTTAAGCCCTCTCTTTGTCAATTTTCTCATAAGTGATTGTTTTAAATGTTTGATTCATATTTTGTTATCATCACTTAGTCTGCCGGGGCAGAACCTTGTCCGAATAACACATTTTTAATATTTATTTTTTTCACAGAACGATTTTAAATGCTTTATGTATGACATAATGCAGGCAAATATATATTTTTGTTTTATATTTCAAAAGGTTTTACAACATTTGTATGTTTTTAATTTTTATAGTGTTATAATTACAATATGGCAGAAAATAACTTGATAAATCAGATAAAGACAGTTGATAACAGCAGTCTGGTTGATCGTGTGGAAATGCAGTTGATGGAGATTTTTGTTAACCGGGGATTGAAAACCGGTGATATGATTCCCAAAGAAATGGAATTAGCCAATGCGATGGGGGTAAGCCGAACGGTGATACGCGAGTCGTTAACACGGCTGAAGACAATGGGCCTGGTAGATTCTATTAAACACAAAGGAACAGTGTTAACAAGCCCAAACCTTGCACAAGTTTTGCAAAAATCGATGATTCCCAAAATTCTTGATGACGAAACGCTTAAGAATATATTTGAGATTCGGTTGATTCTTGAGATAGGAATGGCGGACTCTATTTTTAGAAATATTACTGAGGAAGATATCCGGGAACTGGAGAATATTACAAACTCTGAACCGGAATCAACAGGAGATGTATTATTTGATATCGACCACGAAGTTAAATTTCATGGTAAGCTGTATCAAATAACGAATAATTACACCTTAATGAATTTTCAAACGATTTTGCTGCCTGCTTTTAATTATGTTTACGATAGTGGGTTGATAAACCGACCGCTAAAAAAGAAAAAACACGTTTCACATAAACAGTTGGTTGAAGTACTAAAAACCGGAAGCCCAAAAAAATTCAGAGAAGGTATGCGGAAGCATTTGGATAATCACTTTGATAGGTTGTTTGAATAAAATTAATTCTTTGTAATAATTGGAGGGTAGATAAAAATACACATGTCTAATTTACCACATATTAATATCAAAATATTCAAATATAAATTGACGAGAGTCCAATTTCACTAACATTGAAGTAGGTCAAAGGGAACTTTATCGAGTACAAAATTCTTTAACAGTTGTTCAAGCTAATTTCAAGTGCAAGATATAAAGATATTCATTTACCCTACCGTTTTATATCGTCTCAATAAAAATAAAATTTGGTATATTTAAACGATATTTGAATTATTTAACAACAAGTAATTATAGAGTTACCCAAAAGGGACCATTGGAAAAACAGGCAAGAAGAATCACTGATAATTAGCGCATTACAAAATAAAACGTGCACCTTTACTGGGCACAAAGGAGAGTCAAAAAGGCTCTCCTTTTTTATTGGTTAATAAGCAATTACAAAACCAAAAGAACTTCATTCACCAAATTTGTGAAACATCCGTGAAACGCCTCTGGTTAATAATTACATCTCATATCTATTTAAATTTAGTCAATAGTACTCAACGCAGGACCAATCGGTGAGCAAGTTCCGATATTTCCGAGAACATTTTTGCAATATCATGTACGGTATCATGTATGGTATCAATCAGTATAACATTATAATTATTGACCGAAACGAATATTAAAAATTAAAACTATCGCAATAAGTATAAACGAAACCACTCCTGTAATAAATGGCAGCTTAAAATCATGCTTATAAAGTAATTTCTTATGGTTTTTGATTGGCTTTTTAAATAAAATGTAGATAATAAATGGAACAGTTGCGACAAACCCCCATCCATATAAAGTTGTCGGGTGCATTAACTTATCCATTGCCTGTTGAATTCCTGCAAAAAGTATCATGTCGGAAATTATAGCTTCTGCAAGAAATACAACACTATTAAAAAATGCACCTTTTAATAAGTTTGTTTCCGGAAATTTTTTAATGCACAAGTACGACGCATATCCCCATAAAATTGGGTTTACAGTTAGCATTATTGTTTGTCCTAATTTTTCATTTACACTCCAGGGATACCAAAGAATCACATTTGATAACCAATAAACCGCAAAACAAACAATTATATTATATAAGATCCATTGAGCGATATTCGACCTCATTTACTACATGTATTAAATTTTAACTTTTTAGCTTATTTCGTTCTTGAATTTGCCACCAGCGGTTGGTACATGTTGCGGTCAGACGAGAGTCTGAGTATCCGACCGAAACTGAGGTTGGGACGAGATTCGACTTGTCGAATCCGCACAAATTCAGCCATGCCTTATACCACGTGTTAGCTGCTGGTTTTTTCTTCTTCTATATTAAATTGATGCTCATCATTCAATTTCTCTTTTGCTAGTACCAATATTTCTTCAAGTTTTTTATCCATCTTCTCCTTGTTCTGAAAAACTGAGGATAATCTAGCGTGCACATAATCAGATTTTTCTTCAACTTCTTGAGATTGAGTTAAGAACAGTTCAGCTTTTGTATATAGAGCCTTACGATTATAAAGGTTACCTATGTTTCCTAGTATCCAACCTTCTTTCTGTTCAGCAAGTTCATTTGCTTTTTCATAGCAAGTTAATGCTTTGTCATAAAACTCTAAGTCCAAATATGCATTACCTAATAAACACCAGTAAGCTGATTTTTTATCATTAATTTCCAAAAGCTTTTTATAAACTAAAGTAGAAATGTCTTTGTGGTCATTTTTATATGCAGATTTTGCAAATTCAGCTAGAATTTTCTCATTATTCGGATAGTCAAGAAATCCATTATACAACACATTTAAGGCAAGTTTATTTTTTTCTTCATTGTCATATAATTCCGCAAGCTTTAAAACTAACGTTGGGTCTTTTAAGCCTTTTATTGTTTCAATTAGAAAATTAACTGCTTCTTCTTTTTTGTTAGTTTCCCACAAACAGTCAACTTTAAAAGTTGTAAGAGTTATTTTTCTTTCACATTTTAATAATCCTTCCTCAATAATTTTAAGTGCTTTGGCATAAGAATTATTCCAAATCAAAACATTAGCATAATATAAATAGCTCAAATTATTATCAATATTATTCTTAATTAATTCCTCAAATTCGGTTATTCCTTCTTGTGCATTTTTTTGAAATTTTGCATAACAAACACTTCCTTGTAGTTGGACTTTATTGTCTTCGTCTTTTTCGTCTTTTATCTTTTTATTCAATGATTTTATTGCCGCGTCATAATCTTTTTTTACATATAATTGTTCTAGCCATTCCTCCTCTGTGTTTTCATTCTCATTTGTATTTTTGGGAGATGATTCAGTCTCGGGGTCTTCATTCGATTTATTAATACTACCTAATTTTAAAATATTTTCTCTGATTTTGTGACATGCACTTCCTGTTCCAGCTTGAAGGTTATTATCTGAACGAGTGGCTTCATATTTTCCAGGCGTTAATCCAATCAAATCTGTAGGTAAGTGGAAATCTTTATTGTCAGGGATAATAATGTAACATCGATTCCTTCCCAAACGACCTATAAATAATCCCAATTCGAAGAGAACATTGTCTCTAACTGCTAGGTCTTCTTCTCCTCTAATTTTGACATAATCATCCGGGGTGAAAACAAAAATTCCAAAGTCACAGCCATCAAGTATGGCTAATAAAGATTCTAATGATGATTCGGATAGATTAAATACGCCTTGAGTCCATACTGTGTTTTCAGATACAAATTTTAAGTTCTCTTGTATCGCATAGGCAACATTTAGTCCTTCTACTGATGAACCTATGAATATTCTTGGTTTTTTCATTTATTGTATGTTTTATTTTCTTCGTTAAACTTGCAGCTAACGCATGTGTAACCCAACAAGTCAGGTTATATCTCTATTATCGGGTTGGGTTATCCGTCCATTTTGGGGGTATAACCGTACTTTATCTGTAAATCTTATATTCGGGTGCGTGATCAATTCGTTATGGTTTTTATTCGAAGCCTAAAGTTAACAATATAAAAAGATAAAACAACACAGGTTCATTTCCTCTTTAGTCTATGATTCACCTTCCTAATGAACCGGGGTATCATCGGGGGCTAAAGCCCAACGTTGGAAGCATATCACTAACCCCGGCATTAATGCCGGGGTTAAGCACAACTGCTCCTGCCCCTCGTTTGTAACGAGGGGCAGCCTGGGGTTGGATGCTTTTTTCGTTATGGTACCAAAACCTGAAACCACCCGCCCCACTGGCAGGGATTGCAGCGGAAGCTTGCCGCAGCGGTTGGCTTGAGACACCTGGCAGTTGGGAGCGACCACAGGAAGCTACCCAAATGTTTTTGGTGGAACTGCCAAACGCAAGGGAACTTTAGCGCAAAGCCCGGCCGCCAGCCATAAAAAGAAAAAAAAAGGAGAAAAAAGCCCCTCCAAGTGTGCAAACACATATAGGTCTGTTTTCGTTGTTGCCATTTTTCTTATGTCGATGGTTACCTCTTTATATGTGTAACCGTGATTCTACAACAAATCCAAATCCTGTAACTTTCTGCCCAGTGTATCATCGGCAGCCAGTTTTTCAGCTTCCTGTCACTTCACAGGTATCAGTTTTACTTCGCTGTTAAGGCCGGCGGGCAAGGTTTCCCAGTTACCATAACCTGTGCGTTTATAATTGAGATCGACCAAATTAATTTCTTTGAACCTACGCCATTTCACGCCCTCACGATCGAGTTGTGCGATACGATTGGCAGGCAAGCCAGTCACCTCAATTTTGATGGTATTTAAACCGTCTTTAAGGTATTCGCCCACGAAAGTCTGGTAAGGAACAGCCCAAAGGGTTTGTACCTCTTTCCCATTCAGAATTATGCGGGCTGTTTCGCGAACATCACCCAAATCCAGGATCCAGTCAGAAGATTCGCTTTTGTTAAAGCTGAAACTGGTGAAATAAGCAGCAGTACCTATATTGATTTTCGCTTCGGGAACATCCAGTTGTGTCCAGGGAATGAGTGACGGCAATTGAAAGGTATCAGCGATAGCAGGAATGCTTTTGGTAAAACTTAACTGCCAGTTGTTTTTTAAAACATAAGGTTTTCCCTCCTCGTTGATATAAGGCCATACATCAACGTCAACATCCTTATCGGTAAAGGTTTTAAGAATCACAGACTGTCCTGACTTCAGCTGAATACGTACCAATGTTTCACCATCTTTTGTTTTAACAGCTGCCTTACCAATTTTTCCTGTCATCGGATCAAAAAATACTACCGACCGGGCTGATTTTGCCAAAGGAATCCATGCATCGGTATCATCGCTCTTAAGCGCCGAAATAAAATAATGGTAACCGTCTTTATTGCTTCTACGAATGTAGTGCAAACCTTCTTTCATTTTAAACTGCTCGGCTTTTACACCTGTTGCTGCCAATGTTGTTTTAAAGTCGGTTCCGGTAATGATTTTACCTTCTCCAACCGGTGTAACCAGTGTTTCCATAAAATCAGTTTCGGGGAACCCGGCCAAGGTATTTTTCAGCGTTTCCCTGCGTTTTTCCAATACCGAAAATCCGGGAACATCTGTTGGATAATGATCCATAAAAATAATCTGAGCTCCCTGCTCCGCCATCATCTTCAAACGGTTTAGGTTTTCGACTCTGATTTTATTCACACCCGGTACAATCAAGGCTTTATAACGAGCTCCGCCAGCGGTCACAATCTCACCGTTTTCTACTTTTGATGAACTGATAAAGCTGTCCGAGGTATAATCCACATCGTAACCTGCATGACTGATTTCACTCACTACTTTTATAAATTCAGGGGCACGCTCTTTCATTTTATGGATATCGAACATCAACAAACGTCCATCCTGATCGTTCCACATATCGTAAACCGGCAGATATACCAGAAAGTCGTTATCGGGTTTCCCCATTTGAAGAAAACTTTGCGAACGCGAAATGTATTTAAAGAATGGAGCCGCATCGCGCCAAAGCGGGTTAGTCGGACTCATATCCACCGAAGCATAAAACTTCCACCCCGGCCATTCGGCTTCTGCAGGGCTGTAGGTGGTTCCATGAAAATACACGCGGTTTACTCCGGAAACAAACATCAGGTCGAGATCGGGCTTACACTGCGAAAACGAAGTGCGGAAGTGCTCGGTTAACCAGGTAAATGTTTCGGATGAAGTATAAGGTTTACCAGAAATGTGCGCTGCCGACGAAGCGTATTTCAGCATCGAAAAGTCAGAATCATTATGGCGTGTTAGCGAATCGTGTCGCAGTCCGTTAATGTGGAACTCCGACAAACCAAAACCTTCACATTCGGGCACATCAACTGCAGCATAAATATCGATTAAGTTACCGGGCGAACCGTGTGCCTGGTTACGTGTTTTGCTGCCTGATTCGTGCGCCCATTCCGTCCACTGATTAGTGAAATTTTTAAGCAGAAGATCGGATAATAACTCACGATAATCGGCAATAACACGCCTAGTAGTATCGTTACGTTCCTCGCTTAAAAATTCGGGCAAATAATCTTCGAGCTTGTAATTGTATTCTTCTTCAAAAGCTTCGAGCAAACCAGGTGTCCAGTCGGCGCCATAAACTTCGTAACTGTCGTTAAAAAAGTTATGTGGAACCGGTACTCCGCTTTTCTCAAAAGCCTCAGTAAATTTATTCAGATAACGGGCAACCGCATCTTTCGAAAAGTGGTTAAGCACATTGCCTTCGCCACCCGGAGCCGCACGTTTTACCTGTTGGCGCGTACGTCCTTCGAAAAGTGCAATGAGTTCCCAGTTCCCATCCGGAGCCTTCCATTCCAACCTGTTGTTTACCAGCAATTTTGTCAGGTCCATTTTTTCACTGATATTGGAGAATGCCATTACGCGCACCAGCTTAGCCAACGTCTTTTGTTTTTCATCGTCAACCGTAATGTCCCGGTTGAACATCTCGCCACCTTTTACATTGTAGCGTTGAACAATCAATTTGCAGGCAGCATCTTCGGTGCTTACATCCGGGCCGCCGAAAGGCCATCCCGTTCCGGTGTTCATGTCAATAACCATCCCCAGGCGTTTGGCCTCGGATTGTGTATGATTATAGAGTTCCATCCAACGATCGGAAAGAAAATCCACTTCGTTATCATCGTTACCCTGCACGCCATAAATCGGCGTAATTTCCATCGTTCCAATTCCGGCTTCGGAATAGGCTTCTAGGTTTTTTGATTGGTTAGCTTCATCCACTGCACTTCCCATCCACCACCAACGCGAACCGGGTTTGGTTTCAACCGACTCTTTAGGCCAGTCTACTGGTGTATTGTTCTGTTTCGAATCAGTGCACGACTGACCAATCACAAGAAATGCGAAAAGTATAAGTAGATGAAATTGCTTCATGATTATTTTAATTTGTAAACTTCAGAACCGGCCAGTAAAAAACATCCCAAACCATAGTCTTCAAAATCGGGTTTGCTTGTGTAAGTCACCGGTTGACCATCTTTTGGTTCCTTCCCTGTTCCCTGCACAAATCCAAGGAAGCCGTTATCATGCACAGCTTCGCTTGCCATTGCATTCCATCCCTTCACAATAGCGGGCAAATATTTGTCTGAGTTTAAAATCCCATTGTTTACGCCCCAGGCCATACCATACACAAACAAAGCTGTTCCAGATGTTTCTTTACCTCCAAAATTTGTAGGATCGTGCAAACTCACATTCCAGAAACCGTCTTCGCGCTGAAGCGGCAACACTGCTTCCATCATTTCTTTGTAAGTATTCAAATATTCTTCGTGATGCGGATCATCCGGTAAAATTTCCATTACCTTCACCAGAGCAGCGACCACCCAGCCGTTTCCGCGGCTCCAGTAACAATCTTCGCCATTTGGCTCCGTGTACGGTGGAAGAAAATCGGCATCGCGCCACCATAAGCCATCCTCTTTGTTATATAATCCTTGTGTTATTTTGGTGTCCATGTACATTTCGTACATTCTTTCCGAATATTTTTCATCTCTGGTCAACACCGCCAGTTTAGCAAAAACGGGCATGGCCATTTGCAGGGCATCAATCCAGTCCCAATCGTTAATGGTATCGCTCGCCACCATTAAATCAATGGCATGTTTAATATCGTATATACGCTCAGGTTTTGGTTCGATATTGTATAAATCGATGTAGGTTTGACCGGCACAATGGTTATCGGCATGGCGCGATTTGTTTCCATTACGCAAACCCCAGTTATGTGCCTGTCCCCAGTCGATGGCGTATTGCAGGTATTTCTGATCCGGTTTCACAGCGTATAAAGCCATTAAACCTTCGTAGTAAACAGCCCGTGTCCACAGGTTGCTGGGGCGTTCTCTGTTGGTAATTACATTTACACCCGGATCTGGCCATTTTTTCATCAGGTAATCGTTGGTTAGAACCATTTTATCAAGCACTTCCTGCTTTTGTGGCAATTGTTGAACCTCTTTACAAGACGATAAGACGACCAGTATACAGCTAATTACAATTGTGAGATTTATTTTCATCTGTGTTATGTGTTTTATTTTTTTAGGTTCACTAACGTAATCCGAAATAAAAATACAGCGTCCGTTCAACAGGTTTTTCCATTACATTTAATTCTCCTGATGGCCCTAAATTCCAGGTGTCGTTGCTTATTCCCATGGCCAGCTTTGTTCCAATTGGCGGAATTCCATCAAGGAAACTGATATTTCCAACAGGTAATTCCGGGTAATTTTGCGGGCCCGATATACCATAAAAATCAAATAAGCGGACGAACAAATCAGGCTCCTGGGCAACTACTGTGAATTTACCATCGACAGTATTAAATTCCATCCAGTTTATATTGGCGTAATAACCTTTAAACTGCTCGCCCCAGCTGTTTGTAGCAGGAAGAATATTGTTGTAAAGCCGTTCGTAAACATCCAGTTGGCCGCCCTGCAAACGGTTTTTCCAAACATGTGCAGGCCCCTCACCCAACCATTTTGCACTGATGATATCCGATTCAGGAAACTCAAAGCTAATTCCGGTAAACAGCTGTTTGTCTGCCACCTGGTAACTGTAATTTAATTCCAGCCAACCACTGGGATACATGGTCCATTGTAGTTTTTGAATATCACCGTCATAGGTCATTTCCACTACATACGCACCATCTTTCTCGTGGTGAGAAATATCTTTAAGTTCAGCATTTCCGCTAACCAAAATAGGGCCATTTGTAAAAGGAATCGGCAAACCAAAATCGTTGGTAACTTTTAAAATCACACCATCAGTTTTACTAAAGCTAACACCAATTCCCGATGCTTTTAGCGTAACCTGTTCATCATCTTCGGTTACTTCAACTTTTGCACTCAAACCTGAATCATCGCCTTCTTGTTGCTGAATAGGCAAAATGTTATCTTCCTCAATGCCTTGAGCTTTTAGTTCTTCGAGCAAGGCCTTCTCCTCGTCACTCAAAGTCTTTTCAACCAGTTTTAATACCTCTTTTCGGTTACCATTGGTTTTCCAGCTCCAGCGATAGATTTCGTCTCCGTGCTGATCGAAAGCATACAGATATAAGCCATCATATTTTTTATAATCTGAAGGTAAATTCAATTTCAACTCACCTTTGCTAACAGGTGCAACATCGGGTGCTGATACTTTGCCTTTCTCCATAACAGTGTGTCCGGTACCATGAGATTCCGGATCAACAAAATTTACAAGTTCCCAGCTAAAAGTACATTTATTAAGGTTGGTGAAATGAAAGCGATTTTCCACCTGAATTGTACCGTCAAAATCAGCAGGTAATTTTTGAAGATCGATTTTTACCGGAGAGTAAATTTCGCGCAAGGCATAATAACTGCCTTCTTTTTCGCGATGTGGCCCAAGCACTCCATCAGGAGCATTTACACGGTTTACATCGATGGCATTGTTTAGATCGGTGCGTACAATCCCTTCGTCAGAGAAATTCCAGATAAAACCTCCTGCCCCTTTTTCCGAGTTCCAGAACAACTCCCAAAAATCGGCCAGTGAAGCAGCTGCACCACCATCATCCTGGGCATGCAAAAACTCTGTTGGCATAAATATCAGATCTCCATCCAGTATCTTTTTCGAACTGTAATAATTCTCGTAATGATTGCAATCAATTCCGTTATAATCGTTACCCGGGCGATGATGCGCGTGAATTACCGGGCGTTTCGAAGGATCGTAAATGTCGTAATCGTCGTCCAGTTCTTTGTTGGTTCCGCCTTCGTTTCCATTGCTCCAGAAAATGATAGAAGGATGGTTTACATCACGAATCACCATTTCGCGCACCAGTTTTTCGCCTGATTCTGTGTCGTAGGCATTTTGCCAGCCGGCCAGCTCATCGAGAACATACAAACCCAATGAATCGCAAATATGCAGGAAACTTTTATCCGGTGGATAGTGCGCACAACGAACCGCATTCAGGTTCATTTCTTTCATCAGCTTTACATCGTTCAGGTCGATACGTGCATTGCTGCAACGTCCGGTCTCCGGCCAAAACACGTGGCGGTTGATACCCTTCATTTTTATTTTCACACCGTTCAAGTAAATGCCGTCGCCCTCGCGAATTTCGATGGTACGAAATCCAAATTTCTCCGAAAGTTCATAAACCGATTGTTTGTCTTTTTTAAGTTGAATCCTGGCTGTGTATAGGTTCGGTGTTTCCGCTGTCCATTGTTTCGGATTATCAACTTTGCATGACAAACGCACAATCGAATCGCCTTTACCTACAGTTGTTTCACAACGTTGTACCACATTTCCTGCACCATCAACGATTTCCGCAGCAATGATTTGTTTTTTCGTAATTCCCAAGGGGAAAACATCCATTTCAAATGTACCGTCAGCCTGCGCATTTATAGCTACGCGATCGATGCTTTCCTGAGGAAGGGCTTCCAGATAAACCGGACGAAAAATCCCGCCAAAAATCCAGTAATCGGCATAACGTTCGGCCCGGTTTACCGATTGATTGGCCGAGGTTTTATGAACCGTAACTTCCAGCTCGTTCTCTCCGGCTTTCAGTTTATCGGTAATATCGTAGCGAAAACGATAAAACGATCCCTGGTGAATTGGACCGGCCAACTCGCCGTTAATCTTCACTTCCGTATCGGTCATCGAGCCTTCGAAAACAATATAAATTTCTTTGGCATTCCAGTTTTCAGGAATGGTAAAACTGTGTTTGTAGATTCCTGATTCGTCGTTGAACCGGAACTTTTTACCGTAAGTGCGGTAATCGCGACCGTAATCGTATTGCCCGAATCCTTGTTGCTCCCAGTGCGAAGGAACCTCAATGGTGCTCCAGAATCCACTGTTTCTTCCAGCGGTGCAGAAAAAATCCCAGGTAACGGTGTTTTCGTTGTCGGTTCCGGATAAATACTTTACTTCCTTTTTCTCAGTCCCGGCCCAGCCGGTTGATCCGAAGGACAAAAACAGGATTATTGTAAATAGATTTTTTAAGTAGTTCATATTATGGTATAACAGGTTTACGAATGAATTAGAATGCGTTTTAAATGGACTTTTAATTGATTTGAATAGAAAAACTATTCCCCTTTTTTGTAATAACTATATGTTTGTTCTCCGGATCGTACTGCCAGTTATCAGCCCCTGTAACATTAGTTGGTTCGGTTTCGGCAGATACGACGAACTTGAAATTGTGTTCTCGTTGTGCTTTTACCTCAATAATTCCATTTTTTGATTTAAAAGTGATGTCAACAGGCATAAAATTACCGCCGTCTCCCATCGGTTCCTGATAAGATAGAGACGCCTCTTTCTGCTGAAGAATGTGAATCTGCATTTCTTCCGAAAAAAGAGTAGTATCACCTTGAGCAACAGCTTGTTTTGCCGTTGGATTTACAGGAATAATTACAACTTCTTTATTTACTGAAAGTTGTTTCATTTGCTCCTCCAAACTCTGTATAATTTCAGGTTTTGGTTCTTCATTTTCAGTAAGCGAGAGAATTTCAGGTTGTTGAATATTGTTACATTCTAATAATTCAATTGGTTTACCACTTGCCGAAACAAGTAGCACATTGGTCATTGTCCAATCGCTCGCATAACTTAGCTTTCCGCTTTCTTTTGCTTCAACCTTTACATCCTCGAAACTTATGTCGTGGATATGTTTTTCGGGGTAAGCGTTGGCATAAAATGCCTGCTCAGCATTTTCAACCTTGACATTGCTGATTTTTATATAGCGAAATTCTGGAATCCCCTTTTCTTCGGGTATTACACGTTGACTTAAAACCCGCCAACGATCCTTAATTTCTTCTTCAGGAATACTTTCGGGAATGTTACAGTAACTGTATTCAGGATACCAATTCAACTCGAAGTGAAATGGATTTGCTACGTCTTTCATTTTAATATCGTGAAACCAAATATTTTCGATGACACCACCGCGTACTTTGGCTGATTTAAAACGGATACCGGTACTTGTTCCGATGGCTTCCAAGCCATACACCTCAATGTTTCTCATGCCTCCCGAGGTTTCACTACCCAAGGTAATAAGACCGTGTCCGGAGCGCGTAATACAATTTCGGTAAACGATATTTTCGGCCGGGCGGTTTACGCGCAATCCGTCGGCATCTTTACCTGCTTTTATACACAGGTTATCGTCATTACAGTCAATATCACAATTTTCTACCAGCACATCTTTTGATGAGTCGGTGTCAACACCATCAGAGCTGGGACCATGTCCCCCAATGTTGTTCTGCACCACCAAACCATCAACATGAACCCTTGTGCTGTAGGTTAATGAAACGGTCCAAAAACCGGCTCGTTGAACGGTAAAATCTTTCAGAAGCACGTCTTCCGATTCCCATACAACCACCGGACGTACACGTTCGCAGTCGTAGTCAACAGCCCATCGAATACCTTTCTCGTTATATTCGCCGTACATTCCTCCGCTATATTTTGGATCGCCCCAAAAGCTGTCCCACCAATATTTTCCGTTTCCGTCGATTGTACCTTTCCCGGTAATCCGCACATTCTTTTCGTCGTAAACATTGATGAGTGCCGCCGGCCAAAGCATTTCAATACCGGCAATTCGGGTAGCTAAACGAGGATAATAATCGTTGTTTTGAATGGCCTGAATTACTACTCCTTCGCCAATATGTAGTTCAACATTCGATTTCACAAAAAGGGCACCCGACAGATAAGTTCCGGCCGGAAAGATTACTCTACCGCCTCCGGCTTCTGCCGCTGCATCAATTGTCTTCTGTATCGCCTCTGTTGTCAATGTTTTTCCATCGGCAACTGCACCGTAATCGGCAACATTAAATTCCGTTTCCGGAACGCTGGCAAAAGAATCATTGTAAAATATCCCTTCCAGTCGTTGCACTAATTCGCTTTTCTGTTCCGTAACGCATGCACAAAACAAAAAGACAAAAACAACACTTGCTAAAATCTTTATTCTCATCACTAGTATATTGACGTGTTTAAAATTTAAAATAACTAATTAATTGATTATCGATTCAAAATTAATTTTCGTTTTCCGTTCTCAAAACCGTTTTCGGCATGCTTGAAGTTAATATAGATGCTAAGTTCTCTCCAAACACTGAAGTCAATTTGTAATAGCTGGAGAATGAATATGTCATTAGAAAGAATCAGATTATTGATTCAAAGTCACAACATATAAAACATTTTAATCTTTGGCTTCATTATTCATAATAAAATATAATTTTGAAAATCGTGTCGGATTAATGCGACAGAACCAATTGAACTTTACATAAATAAATTCTATAAATCAAAATAATGAAAAAACACAATCAACCTTTTTATTTCCTGAGATTAAACCGGGTACAGTTTTATCCTGTACTATTAATTTTCTTTTTATCGCTCCTGGTCGGATGCCAGGAAAAAAATGAATCCTACACCCGTGGAATTGGTATTTACCCGGGCAATCCGGCAGAAGATGCTTCGCCTAAAATGGTTGCTGCTGATGAAAATTACCGCAACCTGGCCAAAAACAGGCCGGCATACCATTCGTCAAGTTATGATTACAACCTGACAGCACAGCTTATTACTGATGGTATTATCGAAAACGAAGAGCCAAACTGGATTTCGGTATCAACCAACTCAGGTGTGGTGCCTAAAAATCAGCGAGAATATCTACTTGACCACAATGTAGTTACACCACTAATTTTGGAAGGTAATGAAGTGTGGATACAATTCGAAACAGGTGGAGAAACCGCGTTTCCTGAAATATCAGAAATTGACGTAATTGGCATGTTAGCATCCGATAAAAAGAAATCGGGTAAATGGCAGTTGGTTTGTTCTGCATCAGATGATGGTGAAAACTGGACCATTCTTGATGAAAAGCAAGGATCGAATATGTCGGGCCAGGCGATGTGTAATGCTGACGAAACGAAGTTAAGTATTTCCAATCTCGACAGAATGCTGGGAGATCAGAAAAAAATAATCAACTCATTCAGTTTTGCGCCCAACTCATACCGATTCTACAAAATAACATTATCTGCTCCAAGTGCCGAACGATGGACAATCACCGACCTTGACTTTTTTAACAATCAGAAGCAGGTTGAAATGGCACCTTCTCATTATTTCAGAAGCGCCTGGATGAGTTCCGGCAGTGAAAAAGAGTGGGTTTATGTTGATTTGGGTGCAGTGTGCTCCATCGACCAATTTAACCTGCAATGGATAAAAAAGGCAGGAAAAGGACAAATTCAGATTTCAGACAATATTTCCAAAGGCTGGACAGATGTAACATCTTTCGACTCTGATGAGTTATCAAATGAAATAAAACTCGACAGTCCTGTTAATGGAAGGTTCGTAAAACTGAAGTTGCAAGATGCCGCCCCCGGCGAAAAGATTATTTTAAGCGAACTGGAAGTATATGGAAAAGGCGGTTTAGCTCCTGTAGCAAAACCGGCACCTGCGTTGACTTCCAATTCAAAGTTGAAATTAACAAAAGGGGCATGGAAGTTACAAAGAGCATCGGAAGTTGAAGGTAACGGTAGTGCGATCTCTCAAAAAGACTTTGACGATTCAGGCTGGATTCCGGCAACAGTACCGGGTACAGTTTTGTCAAGCTACGTGAACGTAGAAGCTCTTCCCGACCCAAACTATAGCGACAATCAACTTATGATCTCCGAGTCGTTTTTCTACTCTGATTTCTGGTACCGCAACGAGTTTGATGTACCTGCAGATTTTAAAAGCGACAAGCTGTTTTTGAATTTTGATGGCATAAACTGGAAAGCAGATGTTTTTGTGAACGGCAAAAATGCAGGCAAAATTGAAGGTGCCTTTATCCATAGTAAATTTGACGTTAAGGATTTAATTAAACCGGGGCAAACAAATTCATTGGCTGTTTTAATTCACAAAAATGATAATCCGGGTGTTATCAAAGAGCAAACTCAAATTACTCCGGATAAAAATGGTGGTATATTGGGAGCTGATAATCCAACCTATCATGCATCAATCGGATGGGACTGGATACCAACCATACGTGGCAGAAACATCGGGATTTGGAATGATGTATTCTTGTCAACCGTAGGCCCGGTCAGCATCGAAGATCCATTTGTTACTACTGATTTAGCACTGCCGGATACCACAGCTGCAGACATCAACATTGAATTGACACTTAGAAATACTTCTTCGGAAAACATCGAAGGTGTGCTAAAAGGCTCATATGGAGACATCACTTTCGAAGAAAATATTTCGCTTAATGCTAACGAAGTTCAAAGTGTAAAATTAGATCCGTCAGATTACCCTGCCCTGCATTTTGAAAATCCAAAACTTTGGTGGCCAAAAGGATATGGAAGTCCAAATCTCTATGATGTAAAACTGGAATTTGAAGTTGCCGGAACTGTTTCAGATGTGAAGGAATTCAAATCGGGAGTACGCGAAATGAACTATGATGAAGAAAACGGGGCATTGAGGTTATTCATTAATGGCCGTCGTTTTATTGGCCGTGGTGGTAACTGGGGATTCTCTGAATCGAACCTCAATTACCGTGGCAGAGAGTATGATATTGCCGTTGCCTACCACGCAGATATGAATTTTACTTTGATTCGTAACTGGGTGGGACAAATTGGTGATGACGAATTTTATGAGGCGTGCGACAAGTACGGGGTTATGATTTGGCAGGATTTCTGGCTGGCCAATCCTTGGGACGGACCGGATCCGGATAACAATAGCATGTTTATGGCCAACGCCACAGATATGGTAAAACGGATTCGAAACCACCCTTCTATCGCCATTTATTGCGGAAGAAACGAAGGTAATCCTCCCGTTGAACTGGATACTGCCTTGAACAACCTGGTTCATCAATCACATCCGGGGCTACATTATATTTCACATTCGTCGCGTGGAGTTGTTAGTGGCGAAGGCCCTTACCGCGCGCTTCCGGTAAAAACATACTATTCGATAAATGGTCTGGATAAGTTCCACAGCGAAAGGGGAATGCCTAACGTGATGACTTATGAAAGCCTTAAACAAACGTTGCCGGAATCGGCGCTGTGGCCGCAAAATAGTTTGTGGGGAATTCACGACTATTGTTTGGAAGGAGCACAGGGAGCGGCTTCGTTTAACCAGATCATTGAAAAAGCTTTCGGAGAAGCTGATGATGCAAAAGAATTTACCGAGCTTGCCCAATGGATAAATTATGAAGGTTATCGCGGAATGTTTGAAGCAAGGAGTCCGTACAGAAAAGGCCTTCTGCTGTGGATGAGTCATTCGGCATGGCCATCAATGGTGTGGCAAACCTACGATTATTACTTCGAACCAACCGCTGCCTATTTTGGCTGTAAAAAAGCTTGTGAGCCAATTCACATCCAATGGAATCCGGTTACAGATGAAATTGAAGTGGTAAATAATTTTGGAAGAGACAGAAGCGGGCTTTCGGTTAAAGCAGAACTAATAAACATGGACGGGACTGTTGTTTGGGAGTCTGACGCAAAAATCGACAGTAAAGAAGATTCAACTGAAAAATGTTTCAAATTGGAATTCCCGGATAACTTGTCCGACGTTCACTTTATAAAACTCAAGTTAACTGAAAACGACAAAGTTATTTCGGAAAACTTTTACTGGCGAGGCTTGGAAGAAGGAAATTACCAGGCACTAAATTCACTTCCTAAAGTGAATTTAGAAAGCAACACTACAGTTTCAGAATCGGACAACAGCTGGACGCTTACAACTACAATGAAAAATACGTCAAATACTCCGGCGTTAATGATTCGCTTAAACGTTGTTGGAGCTAAAACCGGAGAACGTATGCTACCTGTAATTTATAGCGATAATTACGTTTCGTTACTACCGGGCGAAGAAAAAGTGATAACAATGAATTTGAAGAATGAAGATACCAATGGAGATCAACCAACAGTTGATATCACTGGTTTTAATATTCAATAAATTTAGATAATATGAAAATCAAAAGCTCGCCTTATGGTGGGCTTTTGTTTCTTTAAACAGTATGATTAATTCTGAGCGACCTGCAATGCTGCTATTTTAACAAGAGTAAAAAGTAAGTCTTTGACTTTGCCTTCCAAAATACGGTTAGGATACTTTGGAACGAAGACTACATGAAAATTGCTGTGATAAACGGTGTGGGATAGTTTTCGGTACTTTGCAATAAAGGCACAGTTATAAAATGCGTAGCAAAACATACACTACCATCGTCAATGGCGAAGGTTTAATGCTTAAATAAAAATTCCCGACAATTCATGCCGGAAATTCTGGGATTTACATCCCTAACCAAACTAACTATAGAAAAATCAGAAGAAGAATCCTTCTGCAGTATTTTAAATCACATCCCATTTCTCAAGGATCATTTTACACATCGAGAAATCATAGTTGCTGTAAATATCCCATCCTTTTAGCTCCCCGCTCTTGCGATCGTAAAAGTCTTTTATCCATTTTTCAATTGCCGCAGTTCTGGAGTCAATCGCGTCAACACTGTTCAATACCCAGTTTCGCTCATGCATTGTACTATTTTCGTCACTCAAAATGCGTAGGAATATCTTTTCTGCCAGTTCTTTTTCTCCTAAACGATACAAGGTTTCGCCAATTAAAACGGCTGTTGCTGTTGCATCTTCACCTGACAGTGCTTTTAACACCGGCAATGCCGATTGGGCATTCTCAACGTGAATAAGCAAGCCAGTAACTCCCCAGTAACGTAATGCTGAATCTTCGTTTTTAAGCAATTCAATGTATTCAGAAATCGCTCCGTTACCCGGCTGAGTTGCCAGTTCTGCTGCGGCCAATAATTCATCAAACGGACAAGCCTCCGACCGCATGTAATCGTACATCGATCCGCCTCCTGCCCTTTTCGTGTATTCAGTTTCCGGAATCAAAGCCACATCCCTGATTTCTTTCATCCATCGAATATTCTCTTTTCGCATGCGCTCCAACACCTCTTTATAAGCCGGATCATCAGCAAGATTATAAAGTTCGTTAGGATCGTTCTCGGTATCGTAAAGTTCTTCCACCGGTTTGGTTTGAAAAGCAATACTTTGCAAATCGTTACATTTCCCAGCCAGGTAATAATCTTCCCACGATTGTGCAGAACGGGCATTGAACAAGTACGCCAGGTGCTGCAAATAAATACGAAAAGGCATGTAGTTGCGGATGTAACGATACTTTTTATCCCGCACGGCACGGCTCATGTCAATACGCTCGTCCATGCGGCTGCGGGTCATATGAATGTATTCCGGCTCCGGTTCAACCGCATTCCCAAGAAAAGCGTTGCCCTGCATGTAGTCCGGTTTTTCAGCTCCGATTATACTTAGCAAAGTTGGAGCAAGATCTACAAAACTTATGTTGCGATCAACGGCATCGCCCGGTTTCTCTGCAGGAAAATATTGTTTGTATTTTTCAGGAATACGAACGATAAACGGCACCCACGTTCCGGTTTCGAAAATATAACGTTTACTGCGCGCCAGCACTCCACCGTGATCGGCATAATAAAAAACGATGGTATTGTCAGCCAGCCCGCTTTCTTCCAGCTCTTTTAACAAATCGCCAACCTGCGCATCCATATCCTCTATTTTGTCGTAATACTGCGCCCAATCGTGGCGCATTTCCTTAGTATCAGGATGCTGCGGCGGCAAAATCACATCTTCCGGTTTGTGCCTTAATTCCGCATCAGGTGTAAAAGGAAAAAGCTGACTTTCGTGCGTCGTCATCAAATTGAATATGGCGAAGAATGGTTTCCCTTCCGGACTGTTTTTCCAATGTGCAGTATTGCTGCATTCATCCCACATACTGTTGTAATCTCCTGCAAAATTGTAATCGGTTTTTACATTGTTAGTGCAGTAATAACCGGCTTTTCGCAATAGCTCGGGATAAGGAATAACCGACTCCGATTTCGGATAAGTACTTCGCATTTGCTCGTTCCCGTTCGATGCGGCATAAACACCGGTAATAATCGTATTTCGTGCAGGCGAACAAACCGGGCAGTTAGCATAAGCATTGGTGTAGCGAAATCCGTCAGAGGCCAGTTTATCGAGGGTTGGCGTTGTTGCAAAAGCATCGCCGTAACAGCCTAAATACGGACTGTTATCCTCGCTGGTGATCCATAAAATATTAGGCCGGTCTTGCTGCCCTCTAACTTGCACACTCAGGAACAGCGTAAATAATAAAACTAACCGACTGATCTTTATCTCATTCAGTTTTAGCATTTTGGTTTAGTTTAGATTAAAAATCAATTGCAAATATCACGGTTCCAATAGAAACCGCAATTCAGTAAAAATACTAAAATGTGCTACTCCGCGCTAAAATCCCGGTGCAGAATCTCTGCCAGTTCATCAATAATATCCTTGTATTTCGGATCGTTAGCCAAGTTATTAAACTCTTTCGGATCATTTTCATAATCATACAATTCAGCTCCCAAACGACCTTCATCCCATTCTGTATAACGGTATTTTTTTACGCGAATGGTACGTCCGAAGATGGTTGGATTTTCTGATGCCAGATTCGGATTAAAACTATATTTCGATTGTCCTTCCTGCGCTCTTGGATTTACGGTTCTCGCCTGAATGGTAAAAGCCGGGTGATCCCACTCTGCATCCGGATCTTTCAGAAGTGGCACCAAACTGTGGCCCACCAAATCTTTTGGAGGCTCCAAACCTGCAAGTTCGGCCAGTGTTGGATAAAGATCAACCAATTGAACAATGGCTTCGGTTCTTGTTCCCGAGGTCACTCCCGGCACAGAAATCAATAATGGCTGATTAGATCCTTTTTCAAATAAAGTCTGTTTTTGCCATTGTCCGTGTTCTCCCAACTGGTAACCATGATCGCTCCAAAAAACAATGATCGTATTATCAAGCAAATCAAACTCTTGCAGCCCGTCGAGCAATTTTCCAACTTGTGCATCAACAAACGAAATAGATGCATAATAAGCCTGAATTGCTTTCTTCTGCTGCTCTTCTGTTGCTCCGGCATTTGGTGGCCAAACCCAGGCTGCCGCATGCGGTTTATTCTCCCAGTCGTTTTCAGGATTTTCATGCAACTTTATCTTCTCCAGCGGATACATGTCGAAATATTTCTTTGGCGCCATATACGGAATATGCGGGCGGTAAAATCCAAGCGCCATAAAAAATGGCTCAGGACTTACACGACCGGCATTGTAACTTCCATATGCACTTATCATCTGATTGCCGGTACGCTGGCGCAAAATACTTAAAGCCACATTTGCCGAAATCGCATCGGTTACCTCATCGTCGTTACAATCCATGGCAAGGTAAGTTCCCAACATCACGGCATCACCACCCTGTAGTTTATATTCATCGGTTTTATCTTTACCAATCGGATTGTAAGTGGTTGTCCACGAAGCCGGATCATCGTGCCCTGCATGACCAATATCACCGGGAACTCCCTGATGAAATATTTTACCAATTCGGCAGGTAAAATAGCCGTTATTCTTGAATAGTTGAGCCATGGTTACGGCATCAGGCAACTTCTCGCGAAATCGTGGACCAAGGTCAAAAACACCGGTCTTATCCGGGTAATAACCGGTCATTAACGATGCACGACTGGGCCCACATAGCGGCGCCTGGCAATAGGCATTTTGAAACACGACTCCCCTTTCGGCCAAACGGTCCATATTGGGTGTGTACACATCCGGATTCCCAAAAGTATTCAAATCGTTGCTCATATCATCGGTGGCGATGAAAAGCACGTTCATTGGTTTTTCCTGAGCATAGCTTGCCAGGCTAAGCCCGAGCAACACACAAAATATGCTGATTATTTTTATCATTGTTGTAAGGTTTTGTTTTTCCAATGGGATTTACGAAACAGTAATTACATACTGAGCAAAACGCGTCATCGGACGGGTAGCGTCATCTTTCACTTCAAGGTTCACAATGAATTTGTCGCCCGTTTTTGCGTCGGCAGGAATGGTAAATTCAGTGTTCCAACCGGTTTCAGAAGAAACAGCCAGTCCTTCTGCTTTGCCTTCCATGTAGGTGCACGAGAAAGCAGGAACCCACCATTTTGCCACCAACTGGTCTCCGTCAGGATCTTTCGCATTACCCGAAAGCGAAACCGTTTCTCCCGGAGCAGCAGTGAAATCCAATTCGTCGGCTGTTACTATCGGAGCATGGTTACAGTCCTGTGGTTCGCAGATCGCCCAGTCGGCACGTGCTGCCAGTTCTTCCCACATTACGATGGTGTAATGGTTGCTTTTTTTGAAACCTTCAGGTGTTGGCCCTAAGAATTGGCGACTGCTGTTGGTAACATCCGAACGAAGTCCGATATTGATGAAAGAGGCACAACCAAACTGGCAGATGCTCCAGTCGTACGGTTTGAAATCAACACGCGGAAAATCTGCAAGGTTTGCAGGCCCCCAGCCCAGTTCAGCCGATTTCGCCCAATCCATATAAGTTATCAGGCCGTAATTGTAAATAATCGGTTCGCCATAAATAGCACGGCCTTCGCCATACAGCCAAATCTCCTCACAAAGCTTTCCGTGGTCCTCTTTGTAGGCATCAAGGATGAAATCGGCATGTAGATACGGCTGAAGTTCATCATCGGCGCGCATCGGAGAGTTGTAGCTCGACGCAAAAAAGGAACCATAATTAAAGAAACCTCCACCGTAGCCACCATTCTGCAGGCCGGGGAACATCTCGTCTATTTTACTGTCGGCACGGCAATTGTCTTCGCCATCGCCACCAATACGGACCTTAGCCGTTACTTTTGCAAGCACCTGCTCCCATTCCGGTGTGCCGTGGTACTTCTCGTAAATAGAGTACAGCGCACGTACCGTGGTGTTAATTCCGCCCCAATGCTGAATGTACAGCGGACGCATATCATCGTCCATAATACATTCCTCGATAAATTTAGAGCCATCGGTTTCAAAGCGGTAATCGCCTTCGAATTCGATGTTACCTACTTTGGTAATGCTCCTCAATTGCTCAGGTGTCGGGAAATTCGGATTATTCTTGCTCATCAACTGATAATCGGTTTCGTAATAATCCAAAATACGGTCGAGCCATGTCGGGTCAACCGGACGATACTCCGTGAGATCGGCGGCCGACTCCACACGGTGCTCGCAATGTTGAGCACTGCAGCGGTAATTTGGAGTAATCTCGCCCAATGTATGTTCGCCGTGGTCGCCCTGAAAATGATACATACCTGCTGTCCAAACAATTCCGGCAAGATCATAATGATCGGCGTACATCAAACTTAAAAGCAAACCGTTCATATCATCCACTTCCAGATCGGTGGTAATCAATATTCTTTCCTGCTGGCTTTTGTCAACTTTTTCGGCCAGATCTTCCGGTGCTAAGGTTGCTTTAGTTGCAGGCGACTGCCCGCACGAAACGAATAAAAATGTTGCCAATACCGGAGTTAAAATTGTAAATAGTGTTTTTTTCATTGTATAAGTTTAAATCAGGTTGATATTAATATGTTCTGCTTAAATTACAGTTATAATTAGCCGGTGATAGTGCGTTAAAACCGGTTCGCCCTTGTCTTCGGCCTGAAGTATGAGGTGAATGGTCTGTCCGGGCTCAGCATCCTGGGGCACTACAATAGAAGTGGATGCAGATGTAGGACTAGCAAAGGAAACATCGCCCTTGTAGCTGCCTACTTTGAATTGCATCCAGTTTGTGGAAACCGGATCCTTATCGGGATCAGATACCTCGAATTCAAGATTAACGGTGCTGCCCGCAGCTGCCGACATTTCTAGCGGTCCTTCAATAACCGGCTCGTGGTTTGCATCGTCATACTCAGAAGTAACCGACCAGATTAAACGCGCTGCGAAGCTATTTTGTATGGCCGGCAAGAAATCAGGAAGTACTTCATCCTTTACTCTTCTCATTGCATACGGAGCAGTATAGCCGGCAGCTTTCTCTTCTTCCGAAAGTTCTTTTCGGCGTCCGGCCCATCCTCCATACTCCTGCCCTTCGTGCGCTCGTAATCCATTTGCAATCAGATTCAGGAACATTGGCGTATCTCCTTCGCTAATAAAACTACCTTCGGGCTGAGGTGGTGTCCAAACCCAGTACCCCTTTTCGCGAAGTTCGTCAGCTGTGTATCCTTTTTCGCCAAAGTAGTCGGTAAAATCGCCTTTAGCCATTTGCCGGCCATCGCCCCACACACGGTAATGTTCTCCAAAAACACCTTTACTTTTGACATTTTCCATGGTCCATTCCGAAGAAAAATAGATGGTATCTTTAGTACCGGCAACTGCACGCTTTGCTCCATAGCCCAAACTTGTAACTCCAGCATTAAGTATAATAGATTCAACCTCCGTCCAGTTGGGTTGCACATATTCCTGGTAAGATAAGTCCTGCATCCCGGAAAGACAAAATTTTGCCTTTGCTGAAACCTTTGCTTTAATACTTTCCCACTCGGGAGTGTCTTTATATTCTTCCTCAATCGACTTTAGTGCTCTCGAAGCAGTACTCGGGCCACCCCAAACCTGGATAAAAACAGGTCTCGGATCATCGTCAAGCAGAATTTCTTTTATCCTGTCGGAACCGGGAGTGTCATGAGAAATGTCGCCTTCAAACTCAACATTGCCCACGTAAATCTTTGACTTCAATTCCTCAGGCGTTGGATAATCTGGATTATGAACTTTTAGATTCGGATAAACAGATTCGTAAGCTTCAACCAGATCATCAATAAAACGCTCGCCTTCTGCCCAACGCCACGAAGTTTGTGGTCCCAGATCCCGTTCTTCAGAAGAATATTCTCTGTCGGGAATATACTGAGTAGTTCCTTTTCCGTCACCTTTCCAATGAAACCGGCTACTTGCATAAATCAGTCCTTCAACGTCGAAGTCGGTACTAAAAAGTAAAAAGCGAATCAGAGAATTATTGTCATCCAATTCGGGGTCGCAGGTAACTATAACACGTGGTTTGGATTGTTCTTGCCTTTCTTCTTTATGGGTACTTGTGCAAGCAAATAAAAACATGGAAACTGTTGCCGCGTAGAATAAAAGTTTAGGTTTCATATTTTTAAATTAGGTTCAAGTTTATCCAAACGAAGCAAAAGATAATAGTTTTAATCTGTTGTAAAGCTAATTGGTGTAATTTTTTAAGTAAAAATAAACAAGCCGTAACCAAATTTGTCCTGTAATCCGAAATTTGGATTCCATCACCCCCGCCCTGCAATAAAAACCTGTTGAGGAATGCGTTCGTCCTTGATGTAAATTCCACTTACGTGCGTGCCAATATATACTTCGGCAAAATGGGTGATTCCAACTGCAATATTATTATAATATCCGCTAGGGTAATCCTTCCCACTCGTGTATTAAACACAACAACAAATTTTATTCACAACACAGGACAATGAAGCAGAAAATAAGTTTGATCTTACTGGGCCCCTCCTATTTTCAATCTTGTTTTTGGCGTGCGACCTTACATCCCCATTGTTGATGACGACACAGAAGACAAAGAAGAAGCCGCAGTGCCTCCTTTTTTTAATCTCGCCTTCTGTATCGCAACAAAACCGCTATTTCTTCCGTAGTAATACCTGTGGAAAAATCGAACCACCTTACCACCAAAAATCGGAGTCACTAATCGCAGGAGAAACTGTACGTCATACTTTGATAAGCATGACATAAGGCGTTATAATACCAATGCTTATAATGTGCATTTGTGTGCCCGTGATTAGTGAATAACTGTACGACTTGATTTAAAAATCAGGGATTGGTGTGATTAATGGATTCGGTTTTTCCAGTGTATGATTCACTCTTTTTTAGAACAATTATATGAGACAGCTAAAGATTACAACAACTATAACTAATCGTGAAAGTGCTTCTTTAGACAAGTATTTACAGGAAGTTGGTAAGGAGCAAATGATTACGATTGAGGAAGAAGTTGAATTAGCACAACGAATTAAAAAAGGCGACCAAAGTGCTTTGGAAAAATTAACCCGGGCAAACTTACGTTTTGTTGTATCGGTGGCAAAGCAGTACCAAAATCAGGGATTGAGCTTGCCCGACCTGATAAACGAAGGAAACCTGGGGCTGATTAAAGCAGGTCAGAAGTTTGATGAAACACGCGGGTTTAAATTTATTTCCTATGCGGTGTGGTGGATTCGTCAATCAATTATTCAGGCAATTGCAGAACAATCGCGTATTATTCGTTTGCCATTGAACCAGATAGGTTCGTTGCATAAAATAAATAGGGCAATTGCGAAATTTGAGCAAAAACATGAACGAAAACCATCGCCGGAAGAATTAGCTGAAATTTTGCAGTTACCTGCCGACAAAGTTGCCAATACTCTCAGAGTATCAGGCAGACATGTTTCGGTTGACGCCCCATTTGTTTATGGCGAAGACAATAGTCTTTTGGATGTTTTGGTCAATAACGATTCACCAAACGCCGACCGTGCACTTATGGCGCAATCACTGAAAAAAGAGATAAACCGTTCATTAGCAACGTTGGTAGAGCGCGAGAACGACATTATCAGATTATTTTTTGGTTTGGGTTGTAGGGAAATGACACTGGAAGAAATCGGAGAACGATTTGGATTGACCCGCGAGCGGGTAAGGCAGATAAAAGAAAAGGCAATCAGACGACTGCAACAAACATCACGAAGTAAGCTATTGAAAACATATTTGGATTAAGTACAAGTTTAACTTAAAAGCGCCTATAAATAGACGCTTTTCGTTCACAAGAAATATAACTAACTGTCCTTTTCAGACATTATTAATTAACGTGAATTCGGGGTTTGATAGAAATACAAATTATCAGGAGGTGCTTATGGAAAACCGACAGTTCGGGCAAATTGGTTTATGCTTGTCGCTTATTAAATTGTGCTGACAGGCATAAATCATCATTTGCAAATGATTGATGCTTCCCAGTTTCTCACGAATATTCTTTAAATGCGTACGCACCGTCGACTCGCTGATATTTAGAGTATTTGCCACTGCATTGTAGGTATCTTCAGTAATCCACGTACCCAGAATCTGTTTCTCTCTGGTGGTTAACTGCGAATTTGTCTTCTCTCCATGTGGACAGCTAAAATATTTATCTACCGCTTTAGGACACAGATATTTTCCTGAACTTTTAATCTCCTGAATTGCTATGATAATTTTTTCGGCCGCACACGTTTTAACAATATACCCATTAATATAAGGCATAATCTTCGCCATAAGTTCGTGCGAAATCAATTCGGAAATTACCAGTATTTTTAATTGTGGAAACCTAATGTTTAAGCTCGACATGTAGTCGATATACTTTATCGACCACAACATAAATTCAAAGACGATCAAATCTGGCTTTAACTCTTCAATGGCGATGTAGAGATTATCCTCACTATTTACCATACCAACTACTAACAAGTGCTTTTGATCGGTGAGATAAGACTTGAGGCAGTCGGCAACCAATCGTTGATCGTAGGCTATTAATATTTTCATTGTTTTAACTGAAAGCATGGCAAATAGGAAAACAATTGATATACAATTTACAAAAAATTTATATAACCATCTGTTTAGTTCATATTAAATATTTGTCGACACCGCCTACATAAATGGCTAGCGCACAAACGAAAGTGTTGATTAAGGTCTGGCTGAAAAGGCCTCCAAAACCAACAATTTACGGATTGTCTTGCCTCTTTTAAATTTATAAATTGGGGTTACCAATATTAAGCTCCGATTAAAATCCAGGGATTATTTATTAACCAAAATTTCTTAACCATGAAAGCAATTATCCGTTATTCTCGCTATGCATTTTTATTGCTCCTAATGAGCAGCTTAACTATTCTTTTAAGTAACTGCCAAAAAGGCGATGTTTTCCCGAATGTAGATGATGACTCAGACCGCCCCGAGTGGGCTGGTGGAGAAACCGAAGACAACACCCACATTAAGGGAAATGATGACTCAGGAACTACCCGTGGTGGCGACTACGGCGATTTATATGTGCTACTTAGGGATGACAATGGTGTTCCGACTATGACCTGGGTAGATGTTGATGAAGATAGTGAACAAGACGACGATGAATACTTTGTTCAGCCGATCGATGCAATTACCGGAACAGTAATAAAGCTTGACCAATATGGAGAAGTCCCTGAATCCGCCAATCCAACTGAAGTAGATTTTGGGCGTTTAAACATTGTTCGTTCGCCACAATCGGTTTTAGACCAGGCCTTTGAAGAAGCCATGAAAGTAATTGACGCCGGCGATGATTTTACACTCGATTTCTGCGGTCGTTTATCCATCTGGAATTATGATGAAAATGAAGAACTGGTATTAACCAAAACAATCGACTCTCCTCGCGAAAATATGGCCATGTATCAGTATCTAATGAATTTTATGTTCGAAGAAACCGCAGAGAACAATTATAACAACCGATTGGCTTTGTTAGAAGCTTATCAAATTGATCCGTTGTTGCTTGCTGCAGGATGTTTTTCTGCAGGTTCAGACAAAACCGGCACTGTTGATATTGATGAAGTAGTTTACATCAATGGCTTCCTTGACTGTAGTGGACTGAATCCAATTTTAAACGAACATGACTATGATTTTGACCACGACAACAATTACTACTTCAATTTTACTGAACCAAGAGAAGGTGATGGACAATTTCAGTACAACCGTGGAATTTATAAAGATAGGTACATTCAGTTTCTGGTTTGGGACAATGTTTATTATCCTTTAGATGAAGATGGTGTTTCGGAAGGTCCGGTATTCTCAATCTACGACATTTTTGAAGGCATAGAACCTTATAAAGGAATCGGAGCTCAGCCGCAATTTAGTGATCGATGGGGAGGTACTGATGAAGTAAAAGTGAAGGGATTTGCTATAGCCGTTGATGATGCAGTACAAGTGCTGGATTATGTCCATGGCGATTCAAATATTATTTTCTTACCAAATTACGAACCATAAAATATAATCACCAGGCAATTGTGGGTTTATCAAAATTTTCCCGTGTAGTAATCTGAAGAGTGACCATCTGCCTATCCCTGGCAGATGGTTCTCTAAAATCCGGCAATATGTATACAAAACTTACCACGGCTTTTCTTTTAAATGGATGTATACTTTTGCTCCTATTTTTTGGAACACCCCACATTTTAACGGCACAGCAAAACCGCCCCCCAGAATCAAATCAATTGGAATTAAATCAGTTTGCCTGGCAAAAAAATGCCAAATGGACGGAGCAAAAGCGAATTGCCGATTCACTTGCTAACCGCCTACAAATACCCATATTTTACGTTGAAGCAAGCGGCCGCGTAGTTAGCCTTCAACGCCTGGGGGATAATAACCAACCTGTTTATTATGCCACCGACAATTTGAGTGTTGCGGCAACTCTTTCCGTCGATCAGGTGTGGTCGGCCAGCAACGATTACCCCGAACTTACAGGCGAAGGCATTGAAATAAACTTGTGGGATGGAGGAACGGTTTTGGCTACCCATCAGGAATTTCAAAGCCCCAATGGTTCGCGAATTACAATGCGCGATTTAAACTTGCCGGTATCCGACCACTCAACACATATTTCAGGTACAATGATCGCCATGGGGAAAAAATCCGAAGCCAAAGGAATGGCCGGAGAAGCCCTCATCAAAGGGTGGGATTTAGATAATGATATTGCCGAAATGGCCAGTGCTGCCGCCGATGGTATAATGATTTCCAATCATTCGTACGGGCCTTTATGTGGCTGGTACTATAATGCACAAAACGAAAACTGGTACTGGTACGGCGATCCCGAAATTTCGGCAACCGAAGATTACGAGTTTGGCTTTTACAGCGATGTAAGTGCCGATTTGGATTACATAGCAAAGCTGGCCCCCTACTACCTCATCGTAAAATCGGCCGGAAATGACAGAAACGATGGTCCCGAAACGGCGGTCTCTCATTATGTGTGGGACGAAAACTGGGTGTTGGTAAACGATGAACGCGATCCCGACGGCGGCGAAGATGGTTACGATTGTCTGTCGCCGGTGGCAGTCGCCAAAAATATATTGACTGTTGGAGCAGTTGACGATGCCCAAAACATGACCGTATTTAGTGGCTTCGGTCCAACTGATGATGGGCGAATAAAACCGGATCTGGTTTCAGATGGTGTTGATGTTTATTCGTCCATCTCTTCAACAATATCGAGCTACGATACTTACACCGGCACATCGATGTCGACAGCAGCTGCCACAGGTTCTATCGCACTTTTGCTTCAGCTTCAAAACCTGCTTCAGCCCGGAGTAAAATTGAGGTCCTCAACGCTAAAAAGTGTTTTAATGCATTCGGCCACCGACTTAGGCAATCCGGGTCCGGATTACAGTTTTGGCTGGGGGCTGATAAATATAAAAGCTGCCGCCGATCTGATTTACAACAACTCAAACAATCAGGGTAAAAATATATACGAGGAAGTATTGAGTGAAGGAGAAGTGCTAACAATTCCTGTAAAAACGGCTGACAATGCCCCATTTTTAAAAGCCACAGTTTGTTGGACAGATCCGGCCGGACAAGCTTCCTTTCCCGCCTTAAATCAACGAACCGCTAAACTGGTAAACGATCTTAATTTAACGGTAGAAAATACAGCTACCGGGCAATCTTTTCTTCCCTGGGTACTCGATGTTGAAAGTCCGGCAACTTCGGCTACTCATGGTTCAAATAATGTTGACAATGTGGAACAGGTGTATTTTACGAATCCCGGAGCCAATGATTTTGCCATTAAGATTTCACATTCCGGATCACTGTCCGGTGGGTCGCAAGCATTTAGTCTGGTGGTAACCGGAATCGAAACACAATCGGAAATTTATCCTCCTCAAAACTTAACTTACTCGATAGGAGAATCCGCCATTTTGCTCAGCTGGGATCCTCCGGTTTCGGGAGTTCCTGACAAATACAAAATCTACCGGAATGGCACATTTCTTTCCGAAAGTAATACGTCTGCTTATTCCGATGCAACAATCATTTTCGATAATGAATACTCGTATTACGTAACAGCTGTTTACACCATCAACAACGAAGAAACCGAAAGTATTGGCACGAATAAAGTTGTCGTTTATCCTCGAACTGCGCGTTCGTTGCCTTATATTGTTGATTTCGAAGTTGGTGCTGATGATGTGCAGATTAAGGACAATATTTCGGGATTTCAATGGGGAGATAGCGAATCATTGAATTGTTACTACCTCGACTTTATAGCCAATAGCACCAAATTTATAGCTACTGATTCTTACTCTGCCGGAGAAGCTGTGCACGTTTCCGATATTGCTGCCACTCCCCCGTTATTGCTTGCCAATTATTCAAACGTTACACTTTCATTCGATTATTTATTAAAAACAGAAATTTACGATGCCATTGATGAAATGCATGTGGTTTACAAAAACCAGGAAGAAACGGAATGGCATGAATTTATTAACCTGGAAAAGGCCGTTGCCTGGACAAATAAAACAGTAGAACTGCCACCGGAAATTTGTAAAAACGGTACGCAACTGGGCTTTTATTACGACGATTTTTACCAATGGGGAATGGGCGCCGGACTGGATAATATTTCTGTTACGGGCGAAGAAGAACCGCGTGTTACAGACCTTACCATAACCGCGATGAATTACCCGGTTTCATCCTGTGCTTTGTCTGACGATGAAAAGGTAGGTATTTCCTTCAAAAACCTTGGGCCATATCCGGCTTTATCCGGCGACAGTATCACAATTCAAATGACTTGCACCTCGAACGAAAGTGTTGAAGAAACTGTGGTGCTTTCAACATCCCTTTTACAAAACGAGGAACTGAGTTATGAAATGAACAGTCATCCGGATTTAAGCAATGAACAGAGCTACACATTTGAATTTCTGCTGACTTCAGCGCTCGACAGCAACAGCGTCAATAATTCATTCGAAAAAACCATCGACATATACGGAAATCCTCAACCAACAATCGTTACGGCCGACCTTTCATTCTGTGAAGACGAGTCACCGGTTCTCATCGAAGCTCTTCCAGAAGAAGGCGTGCTTTCCGGTGATGGTGTTACTGATCTTTATTTCTCTCCCGCCCTTGCCGGGCCGGGAACGCACACCTTAAGCTACACCGTAATCGACGACAATAACTGCATTGGAGAAATAACGTTTCAGGTAGTTGTTGATTCCATGCCACAGCCGGAAATCCTTAATTCAGACCTATCTTTTTGCGAAGATCAACAGCCCGTTTTAATCGCGGCAGTTCCAGAAGGCGGAGTACTTTCCGGAAATGGCGTTTCAGGTTTGTATTTTGATCCGTCGGTTGCCGGCCCCGGCACACACACTTTAACTTACACAGTTACTGAAAGCGAATGCACTGGTGAAACCGAATTTCAGGTAATTGTAGACTCTGTATTTCATCCAGAAATTTTGAATAACAACCTTTCATTCTGCGAAGACCAGCAACCTATTTTGATCCAAGTAATTCCCGAAGGCGGAGTTCTTTCAGGTGCAGGCGTTTCTGATCTATACTTTGATCCGTCAGTTGCAGGACCGGGAACGCATACTTTAACTTACACGGTTACAGAAAACGAATGCACTGGCGAAATAGAATTTCAAGTAATTGTAGATTCCGTGATCCATCCTGAGATTTTGAATAGCAATCTCTCCTTCTGTGAGGATCAGCAACCCGTTTTAATTGAAACAATTCCTGAAGGCGGAGTACTTTCCGGACCAGGTGTTTCTGATCTATATTTTGATCCGTCGGTTGCAGGACCGGGAACGCACACTTTAACTTACTCCGTATCGGGAAACGAATGCACTGTCGACATCGAATTTCAGGTTATTGTGGATTCGGTGATCCATCCTGAAATTTTAAATGACAACCTTTCGTTTTGCGAAGATCAACAACCCGTTTTAATAGAAGCAGTTCCCGAAGGCGGAGTACTTTCCGGAACCGGCGTTTCTTATCTATATTTTGATCCGTCAATTGCAGGACCGGGCACACACACTTTAACTTACTCGGTAACCGAAAACGAATGCACTGGTGAAATAGAATTTCAGGTAATTGTAGATTCGGTAATCCATCCTCAAATTTTAAATGACAACCTTTCGTTTTGCGAAGACCAACACCCCGTTTTAATAGAAGCAGTTCCAGAAGACGGACTACTTTCCGGTGCAGGTGTTTCAGGTATGTATTTTTATCCGTCGGTTGCAGGACCGGGAACACACACACTAACTTACACCGTAACTGAAAACGACTGCATCGGTGAAACCGAATTTCAGGTAATTGTGGATTCGGTGATCCATCCTGAAATTATGAATGACAACCTTTCGTTCTGCGAAGACCAGCAACCTATTTTGATCGAAGCAATTCCCGAAGGCGGAATACTTTCCGGTGCTGGTGTTTCAGGTCTGTTCTTTGATCCAGTAATCGCAGGCGCCGGTATACATACGCTGACTTACGCAATAACCGAATACGAATGCCCAGGAGAAATTGAATTTCAGGTGATTGTAGATTCTGTGATCCATCCTGAAATTTTGAATGACAACCTTTCGTTTTGCGAAGACCAGCAACCTATTTTGATCGAAGTAATTCCCGAAGGCGGAGTTCTTTTCGGTGCCGGCGTTTCTGATCTATATTTTGATCCGTCGACTGCCGGACCGGGCACACACACACTAACTTACTCCGTAACTGAAAACGAATGTTCTGGTGAAATCGAATTTCAGGTGATTGTAGATTCGATGATCCATGCTGAGATTTTGAATGACAACCTTTCGTTTTGCGAAGACCAGCAGCCCGTTTTAATTGAAGCAGTTCCCGAGGGCGGAGTACTTTCCGGAACAGGCGTCTCAGGACTTTACTTTGATCCTTCAGTTGCAGGACCGGGCACACACACTTTAACTTACACCGTAACTGAAAACGACTGCACTGGTGAAATCGAATTTCAGGTAATTGTGGATTCGGTGATCCATCCTGAAATACTGAATTACAACCTTTCGCTTTGCGAAGACCAGCAGCCCGTTTTAATAGAAGCAGTTCCAGAAAGCGGAGTTCTTTCCGGAGCCGGCGTTACTGATCTATATTTTGATCCGTCGGTTGCAGGAGCCGGAACACACACTTTAACTTACACGGTTACAGAAAACGAATGTATTGGTGAAACAGAATTTCTGGTTGTCGTGTACGAAAAATTAGAAGTCGATCTTGGTCCTGATCAGGTTTTGGGAATTGAAGATTCGATATCACTTCAAATTCCCAACCTGAACTGTTCGGTTCTTTGGTGCGATGGAACAACCGAAGCCAATCTCACCATTGTTGCCAGCGAACTTGGTTTGGGCATCCATCCGATTTGGGTAAAAGTTTCAAATGAAACCTCTTGTTATTCTTCGGATACGATGCTGATTACGGTTGAAAACGTGAATGCGGTTTCGGAGTACGAAGATGTCGACGAAATTCTGGTTTATCCCAATCCCATAAACAAAGGTTTTACGGTGCAATTAATTCAAAACGAATTTATTGACGAGATTTTGGTATTTGGGGCTACCGGCAAAATGCTACTAAATGAGCAAGCAGCAACGGCTTCTTATTTCGACGTATCATTTCTCTCAACCGGGGTGTATTTCATAAAAATTAAAACAAACCTACGAACGGCACAAATATGCCTTCTAAAATTGTAATGGACTAAGAACTGGATAAAAATATCAACAAATGAAAATGATTATCCGGCAGCCGGAATCGATAAAGGCTGCAGTTGATTAAATCGGTAATAACTAAAAATACATGTCATGAAAACACAACATTTGTTATTTAAAATTGCCATCCTGGCTATCGTACTAATGCTTTCGGCATGCACTGATAGTCAAAAGGATGAAGACCTTTCGATTTCCGACAAAACGGAAGAAGAGTCGTTAAAAACCGGTGCGCTGTTAGAGATTTTGGCTTTAACAGAAATTGATAGTACTGGATTAATTTTTATGCGGGAAGAAGAAAAACTGGCACGCGATGCTTACCTCGTTTTGTACGCGAAGTATGAGCACCAGGTTTTCAATAATATCTCGCAAAGCGAGCAGGTGCATACCGACGCTATTTTGAGGTTACTAAATTACTACGATCTTCGTGATCCGTTTATCGATATCATTGGGGAGTTTGAAGATCCAGCGCTGGCTAGCCTTTTTGATGATTTGATGATATTGGGAGATAACAACCTGGATTCAGCGCTGGTCGTTGGAGCGCTTATTGAAGAAACGGATATTGAAGACATTGCTATTTTAATGGAGGCAAGCGATGTTCCGAACATTGTACAGGTTTACGAAAACCTGATTAGCGGATCGGAGAATCACCTCAGGGCTTTTGTTAGCGATCTGAACAAAAGAGGTATTGATTATCAACCACGGATATTGCCGGTCGATCAATTTAACGACATCATAAATAATCAATAACGTAGTTCTGTCCGAATGAAAATCCCCTTTCTTTAAAAGGTAATTCGGAGCGTTATTCCGCTTGGGTAGTTTTGTGGATGTGAGCAATAGAATCCACCCGGAATTAACTCCAGCTGAAAGGAATCGGAGAACTGAACACTTCTAATTCTGTCGAGACGCGATATTCCCGTCATATACATCGTAAATCCGATTATGGTGGCGGCTACTCCCCCAGCCATCAATGTGGCAGCTGTTGCGCACAATACACTTGAACCTGCCGACGAACAATCGTCGTTTAAAACTGCTCCGCCCAAAACTCCTACTAATCCTGCCGCAGCGCCCGCTAAAGATAAAGTTTCACCCATTCGCTCCAGGTTCATCGCTTTGTGATAATACAGGTTAAGCTCCTCATTCGAAAGTTGTCGAAGATTTTTTACAGAGTAAGTTCGCTGTGCATTGCCGGCAACAACCAGCAACAGAAAAAATAATCCGGTGACGAAAAACTTTTTTATAGCCGTTAATTTTTGGTTTACTAAACAAGTTACAAAATAACACACTGATAGTCAACAATTATAGAAAATAACACCCCGTTAACAAACCTTCATTTCATAAATATGTTATTGACTAGTAACACAATCAATGTGTAAACTTTTTAAAACAATTTATTGCTGAAATTATGAAACAACTTGCATTAACTTTTCTGATTGTACTTATTTCGATAACTGGCTGGTCAAAAGGAACAAGCATCCCACTTATTGGAGATAAAGCACCTTCGTTTACCGAAAAATCAACAAATGGAACTCTGAACTTTCCGGAGGATTTTGGCACCAACTGGAAAATATTATTTAGCCATCCGCTTGATTTTACAGCCGTTTGTACCTCTGAATTGTGTGGTTTGGCGCGTAACCAGGAAAAGCTGGATGCACTGGGAGTGAAAGTGGCCGTTGTTTCAATCGATGAACTTGACAGGCACCTCTTGTGGAAAGAATTTATGGAAAGGGTGCTTAGTGACGAAAACAATGCCACAAAAATTGAGTACCCAATTGTGGCTGATCTTTCGGGCGAAGTTTCGAAAAAGTACGGCATGTTACATCATTCGATAAATGATAAAAGAGATGTTAGAGGTGTATTTATTATCGATCCGGACAATATTATTCAGGCCATATCTTTTTACCCGATGAATGTGGGACGAAATATGGATGAAATACTGCGAACCGTTGAAGCCTTGCAGCTAACCCAAAAAGAGAATGTGCTTACACCAATGAACTGGCAACCCGGCGACGATGTTCTTGTTCCTCACAAACCATACACATCTGACGAATTGGAGCAAAATCCGGAACTAAAAGACCAGTATTACCACAAAGGCGAATACATGTGGTTTAAAAAGATGAAGAAATAATGAATAAGTTGTTTCGAAATTCAGTTTAACGCTCGTGATAAACTCCGGTTGAACGTCCGCTAAACAAGTCATGCTGGACACCAATAAGCTCCAGGTTAGGAATTTTTTCCATGTAGCTCAGATCGCGATCTCGACTCAGTACCAACACATTATCATGATGGGCCAAATAATCTTCCAGTTGCTTTTCTTGTTGAAAAACCGGAATTCGTTTTTTAGCATAAAAGGCAAATGCATGGTCGAAATCTTTGTAGGCAACTACTTCTTTATGAGCACTTACCATGGCCTCGTATTTTTGAACCGGCGACTGATCATCCATCACCTGAAACGGTTTCCAAAAGATAATAAAGGTTGTTACCATAAAAGCGGCGGCAATAGCGCACAGCCCGTATTGTGTTGATCTTTTTCGTAATACGAGGGCAATAATTCCACCTACAGGCAGTAAAAACAGGAACCATGCAATCCACCCGACATTTTGCAGGGGCGACGTATTTCTTGCAAAAAAGAATACAGCCACGGGCAACACAATGGTTAAAAGCACTATGATATAAATTTCGATGCGCAATTTTCGAAACGATACCTTATCTGCAGTTAGGCGGGCAATAGTACTACCTATCAACAAACTCAAAAAGGGATAAGCCGGCGATGTATAATTGATCAACTTCGTTTGCGAAACAGCGTAAAAACCGATTACAACTAATGTGGATAAAGCGGCCAAAACCATCAACGGATTACTTTTTCGCTGGCGCCAGGTTTCTTTGAAAGCACGAATGGCAAACACCGAAAACGGCAGCAATCCGGCCAATACGAATACTACTGGCATTACGAACGATCCATGATGCCCTTTTAATCCCGCATCAAAACGATTTAAATTGTGCTCAAAAAAGAATACTCGTGTCCATTCCCCACCTGTTTTTAAATGCACGGCGTAATACCATGGTAAAGCTACAGCTGCAACCAGCAAAACTCCCCACCAGGGTTTTAGCTCCACCAGTCGTTTCCGGGTAAGTGTTTTTGTAACCAGCATAAAAAGCAGGAAGGTCAATCCCGGCAATAACAGGCCAACCGGACCTTTGGCAAAAATCCCCAATCCCAGGAAAATATACATCAAAGCAAACCACTTCCAGCGACGTGAATGCCATCCTTCGTAAAAGAAGTAAATAGAAAGTGTGTGACAAAGAATGAGGTAAGGATCGGGTGTGGCCAAACGGAATTGTATAATAAAGTGCATTGATGCCAGCATGGTTAGCGAAGCCCACCAGGCAGCTTTTTCGCTCCAATGGCGGCGTGCCATCCAAAAAGTAGCCAGCACCACCAGTAATCCGCACAAAGCCGAAAAAAAACGGGCACCTCCTTCATTTATACCAAAGAGTTTGTAGCCGGCCATCATTCCGTAGTATTCCAGCGCAGGTTTATCGGTGCGTAGTTCGCCATTAAAAGTTGGCACCACCCACTCTTTGTTTTCCATCATCTCGCGTGCACATTCGGCATTTCGTGCTTCTGCCACCTGAAAAACACTTGTTCCTCCCAAAAACGAGAAAAACAACAATCCGCTAAACAAGAGAATCAATAAAAAATACTTCATCACAAAATTTTAAAACATATGTTTATGGTTTCCAGACATAAAACAACCGAACATTTTTTTTGTTTCGTAACTCCACCTTCCAATGTTCTACAACCTTCAGAGCACCAGAGCATTTTACTTTCCAACCGAACAAACATAGTTACTAATTCTGAAGAAAATCTGAAGTGTGCGTGAATCTATTACTTTTGGAATTATTCTTCGCGATAAGTTAAAATGAACAACTTCACATACCTCTGCGAATAAAGTATTCTCAGTAACGAAACGAGATATTTAAGCCAAGAACCATGTTATTTGTAGAAGTTGGAACTGATGCAAATACCGGTTGAAAGTCAATAAGATATTCTCTGTCATGAATTGTTACTCTGTTCCTTCTCTTTCCAATGAGAGCTCCTATTCCAACTCCAACCAGAGTTCCAATAATGATGTACGGAACCTGCTCTTCCATAACTTCATTCTCCTCTTCGTCATTTAAAATCAAAGCAATAGCCGATACTGCAAGATTCGTTTCAGGATTCGCGAGACCTCCAACAACTCCTCCAGCTAAAAATCCGGCTAATCCGCCCAATATTGCCCCGTTCTCAGCGCTTGTTCTCTCGGAGGCGTATGTTGAGGATGTCAAACCGGAATAGGAGTTTACCGCATTAATATGGTTAGATTTGAGATAGGTGACACTTGAATTTCCATAAGCATAAAGACTTAATTGGTGCTGAACCTTTTGAGTGTTATTGATTGGTGCAAAAAGATAGTTTGAAGAGAAACTTAATGACTGCGATTGGGCACAAGCGTTCCACTGGGTAAAACTCAGAAATGAAAGAAACAGAGATACGATGATGAACCTCATTTCATGTAGTTTAATAAACTCGCTGCATTAAAACATTCAGATGATTATGCCTGGCGAGTTTAAATCAATTTTTGGTTTCCTATTCAATTTACGAAAATTGATGGAGATTTCCACCAAAACTGAACCAATAAATTCTCTTCAAACTACTGAAAATCAACATCTATAATTTACAACCATGATTATTTCACCGCAACACCATCGTAATACCGAACGCCATCTTTTAACGACCAGTGTTTCAAAAAATCCCACAAGCGCGGCATTTCTGCCGGAATAGAATTATGCGCTCGATACATGGTGCGGCCCACTTTAAAAAGCGGAATATCCTGATCGTTCTTCCAGGTCCAGGTGTAAAAACGACCGTCTTTTTCCATGTTTGAACCGTCGCCCACTGAACCTAGCTTATTGGCTTTTAGATAATATTCTGCCCAAGCGTCCAACATATTCTCAGTATCGTCCCAAAGTGTTCCGGTCATCATTTCAATGTCGCCCTCACCAATGATACAATAGTTTGGAATGGTTTTATAGGATGCATCTTCAACCGAAGTTCGGCCAAAACCGGGTTCGTTACTAACCGAACTTAAACCCGATGTTGAAGCAATGGCAGCAAAATATTCCGGATTGGTGATTCCGAATCCCTGAACTGCAAAACTTCCGGCCGATTGCCCGGTGGCATAAAACCGGGTAGCATCAACGGGATAATATTTTTTCATGTAATCCGCCAGTTGCTCGTAAAACAATCCGGTATTTGCATGACTTACAGAAACAGAATTATTGCTGTATGTTTCGCAAATTATCACCAGAATACATCCTTCCTGATCGGCAACTTTCCACCAAAGCGTATTGTGAAAAAAGACTTTGTCAGTCTGACTGTTTCCCGGAAAAACAAAAACTACAGGCGCTCCCTCCGGCCACATTTTTGCTGCTGACTCAGGCACGTAGACCTGAAATTCGCGCAATTCATCTTTTACCAGCATATTCCGAATTTCGCCATAAGGTTTTCGAAGCGCCAAATGTCTACCATAAGCGGTGGTATTGTCGTAAGCAACGAATTCAGATAGAAATTCATGCATCATCTTATTGAGATTCGGATCGAGAACATCAACCTTACTTTCCAGAGTTGCCACTTTTGAAACCGGACCAGAATATGCCGTTGCCCATGCTTTTGAATTTTCTGCCTGAGGATAAACTTTGGCACCCCACAATTCGTCGTCGTTCGAAGAAGAGATTGAATATACATCATTCACATCGCACCAGTATTCCATACAGGTTTCCACCTTGCTTAAATCAGAATTGACAAACAATGTTGGAATCGGAATCTCGTTATGCGCGATAAGAAGATCTTCCGGAATTTCAATCGCCTTATAACCCGACGAATTTCCATCCATAAACTTGCTGGCTTGTGTCTCATAAAAATCATCTCGTTGACTTTCGGTATTGATAAAAACCTGGCTGATTACTTTCAATGGATTTTCTGCAGACCAGGCTTCCAGTGCCGAACCTCCCCCATCAAAGCCCAGCAAATAGTTAATTCCGAACGTTGAAAAATAGGTGTTACCCGAATAAAATGTCATTACCGAATCAATATACTGTTTCTCAGAATTTACATCTCCCCAGCCATCGTTACCAGCTTCCAGCAGAACCAAACATTCTTCATTCTTTTCAACCAGATCGAGCCAGCCACTTGCCACCAAAAACTCGGTGGTATTTACCTTTTCAGGAACTGCAATTACAGTGAAAAACGGGCGAACGGGAGCCACCGACGAAATATAAAACTTAGCAGTGCGGCTTTGTCCGTTTATATCAAACGATTTTTCAAGATAACCTGTTAAAGGCAATTTATTGGCTCGCTGAAAATCATAGTCCGGTGGAGCAATTTTATCCAGCGATTTCGGTGTAAATACCCTTATCACATCTTCTCCCGGACCTCCAAATCCGGGTTGTGCATCAGTAGGGAAACACAAAATTGCGAATGCAAATAAGGCGATCAGTTTAGTAAGGTTTTTCATCTATGCTAAAAAGTTAATTAGTTATTAATTTGATTAAAAACGTCATCCACAAAATCCATAACCATTTGCAGCGCCTCAATGCTGGCGCCTTTTGTACTCTCGGCACTTTCGCCAATAAAACTGTGTGCCACGCCGGGAATGATGTGGACACTCGATTTCAGGTTATTGGAAGTCAGCAGCTCATTAAAATCAATCGACTGCTGGTAAGGAATTACAGGATCTTCCGATCCGTGAATAAGCAGGAAAGCACCATCGGTTTCGTCGACATAGTTTACCGGACTGGCCAACTTTGTGGTACCGGCAAAATATCCGCCGGGACCGCCCCCCTCACCCATTCCGGTGAGATCGAAAATTCCGTACCAGCAAACCGTTGCCTGAACTTTGTCGGACTCTGCTGCCAGTTCTTCGGGTAAATTAACAGGCTCCAGTTCTTCTACTCCGGCAGAAGTTCCGGCCAGTGCAGCCAAATGACCACCTGCTGAAGCGCCCCAAACCATAAATTTATCCTTATCGATTCCATACTCGCCGGCATTTGCACGTAACCAACGAATGGCTGTTTTTACATCCTGAATAGCTGCCGGAAATTTCTCTTCCCCGCCCAAACGATAATTGATGGATGTAACCACATATCCTCGCGAAGCCAACATCGCCAATGTAGCCGGCCAGTTATCAAAAGCGCCGGAATTGCGCGAATGTCCGTTCTGCCAGCCACCACCATGAATATACATGATCAACGGATGCGTAGTGGTTGTATCTGCAGGAAGGTACATATCAAGTCGCTGCGGGCGGTAACCCGAAATCTGTTGATAAACCAGATCCTGGTACCCGATAACTCCGCCGGGGAAACTAATTTTTGTTTTCGGATAACGGTTTACCATCACAACGCCGGCTGCAACCGGAACATCGTCGATTGTCCAGGCCGGAGCTGTTTTGGTTGCTAAAGAATCTTCTTGATTACTTTCGTTGCTTACCTGTGTGCAGGAAAAAAACAGCATAAAAGCTGTAAGGATCAATACAAATTGATTCGCGCGTTTCATATGTAAAAGTTTAGTTATTTGTCTTATTTCTGGTTTATAATCGCTTTTTATTCAAAAAGCCATGAGTGTGGCAAATAAAAACCAGTTGATTTTTCAAGTTTAAAGTTAAGCTTGTATTCCAATTTGTTAGTTTTTACCGCACTTAACTTTCAAAGTAAAATAAAAATCTTGCTATCACGAATTATTTTATAGTTTTATGGTCCAAAATTTTTCATATTACGACTAAACTCAACTAAACCAGTATAAATTTTGAGCACTTGTTTTAATCGAAAGTAAATTGTTTATGCTACAGACCTATCTTACAGAACCGAACAATATTCAGTTGTCCGAATCTCCCGTGCCCGAGCCAAAAAATGGCGAAGTTTTAATCCGTTTAACCATGGTTGGAATCTGTGGTTCCGATATTCACATGTTTAAAAATGGACACCGGCTCGACAGTCCGCTGACGATCGGTCACGAAGGAATTGGCGTTATCGAGAAAGTTGGCGAAGGAGTTTCATCATCGAGAGTTGGAGAGCGCGTGGTAATCGAGCCCAATGTTCCGTGTTTGCATTGCCCGGAATGCTGGAGTGGCAAAGGAAACGTGTGCCGGAACAAAAGAATAATTGGAGTAAATGAAACAGGTTGTTTTGCGGAATACATCTGTCTTCCGGATAATATAATTCATAAGCTACCCGATTCAATTTCGGAACTTAATGCTGTTGCAATTGAACCTACAACAGTTGGGTTGGCAGCTTTAAACCGATCGAAAGCCAAACCGGGCGACACCATTGCCGTTATTGGTCTTGGGGCAATTGGTATGTTGCTTACCCACATAGCATTGTCGCTGGGCTATAAAGTTTTGGTTGCCGAATTGGTTGAAGACAAGATCAAAAAAGCGGTTGAAATGGGTGCTCACTATGTAAAAGGAGGAAATTCGCTAAAGGAAACTGCCGAAATTTATGAAACTGTTTTTCATGATGAAGAAGTGGCTGCCGTTTTTGAATGTGCCGGCTCTGAACAATCTGCTGCACTGGCTATCCAATCGGTTCCTCGCGGTGTTGACGTTATTTTACTGGGGCTTTCGGAAGAAGGTTCAGCCTTTAATCCACGCTTAATCTCCAGAAAAGGAAACCACATCATTCCATCGCTGATTTACGATCATCCGTTTGACTTTAAACGTTGTATCCGTTTGATTGAAAACAAGGTTATCGATCCCGGCTTCATTGTTTCAAAATATTACCCGCTTACCAATTTGCATGAAGCACTAAGCGAAGCAGTAAAAGGACATGAAAGTAAGATAGTAGTTACGATCTCCGAATAAAGAAACCAACAAAATGAGCAAGACTAACGAATCAAACCAATTCTCACACGAAAATATAACGCAAATCATCGCACATAAAGCAATGGCGCCTTTCCAGGTGCTGGTAGTTATTATGTGTTTCATTTTAAACATGAACGACGGAATTGATGTGATGGTGGTGTCGTACACCGGATCGGAAATTCTGGCTGAATGGGGATTAACCAAAGCGATGCAAGGTTACATTTACAGTGCCGGTTTGGCTGGAATGACATTGGGTTGCCTTTTTGTTGCGCCCATCGCCGACCGCATTGGACGACGCAAGTTATTTATATATGCCGTTGCCGTTGAGGCTGTTGCCATGATTTTATCGTCGTTGGTAACCGACTACTACCAACTGTTGGTTTTACGCTTATTTGCCGGATTGGGAATCGGTGGTTTGCTACCCACAATGGCGGCTATTGCAGCAGAATTCTCAAACAACTACCGAAGAGATTTGTCGGTTGGATTTGTGCAGGCCGGATATCCTATCGGGGCTATTTTCATGGGCTTTTTTACCGCCTGGGCAGTTCCCGAATTCGGGTGGCGTTTTTCATACCTCGCAGCGGGATTGATTTCTGCAGCCATGTTGGTTATGGTTATATTATTCATGCCCGAATCTATTGAATACCTGCTGATCAGACAACCTAAAAATGCACTGCAAAAAGTAAATAAAATACTCAGAAGAATCGGCTACGATGAGATTGATCGGCTTCCGCAGATCACTGTTTCAGAACCGGCCAGTGTAAAAACTTTATTCAACAAAGAATATAAATTTTCGACCATTCGTTTGTGGATAGGAATCTTTTTTGGGTTTATGACCTTGTATACACTTATCAGCTGGGTGCCAAGTATTGCCACCGATGCGGGAATGCCATTTAAAATGGCGACTTACGTAGGAACAGCATTAAATGTTGGTGCATTTATTGGAAGTACCGGAATTGGCTGGCTGGCGGCAAAATTCAAATTACGCAAACTCATTTTCACCTTTTTCATTATTGCGTTTGCAATTATGGTAGCCTATGGTAATTTACCGCTCAGCAATGCCTTAATGTTTATTATTACTTTCCTGATCGGGATTTTCGTGCAAGGTGGGTTTAATGGTTTTTGGCCGGCTACAACCCGCGTTTACGCTCCTGAAGTGCGAACAACAGGAATTGGCTGGGCAACGGGTGCCGGACGTTTTGGTGCTATCGTAGGACCTGCAATTTTTGGTATCCTTTCCGATATGCAACTATCCATCTCTACTCTGTTCATTATCTTTTCAATTCCGCTGGTAGTTGCAGGATTAGCGGTATATAATATTCCTTCTAAGAATTTGAGATAGACTAACTAATTCGCATATATAAAAAAAGCATCCAACTTATTGCTGGATGCTTTTTTATCTTTCCTTCCGAATCAATTCAATTCCGTCCACCACTTACTGAATGTTTGTGTGCTGTCTTTCAGAAATATTGGCTCCCCTATTTTTGGCGTAAGAACCGAAATGCCTGAATCAGCATGGTTTTCAGTTATTTTATTCAATGGTTCATCCCACGGATGATTGGCCAGTGCAAACTTTGAGTTATGAACCGGGAATATTTTTTTGGTTTTCAATTCTCCGGCAATTTTAAAAACCTGCTCGGGCATGGTATGGATTAAGTTCCAGTTTTTATCGTACTGCCCTTGTTCCAGGATAGCCAAATCGAATGGTCCTAATTTGGCTCCGATTTCGGCAAAGTGCGTGTCATATCCTCCATCGCCACCTAAAAATAAATTATACGCGGGTGTTTTTAAAACAAACGACACCCACAAGGTCTGGTTTCCTTTTAATCCCCGGCCCGAGAAATGTCGTGCGGGAGTGGCTGTCATCTTCCACCCATCGGCTAATTCAACTCCTTCAAACCAGTCGAGTTCGCTAATCATCGACGGATCAAATCCCCAGAATTCAAAATGCTGACCAATGCCTAATCCACAGATAATACGCGCTATTTTTGGCTTTAAATTCATTACCGTATTGTAATCCAGGTGATCCCAGTGATCGTGCGTGATTACCAGGTAATCAATGGCCGGCAAATCTTCAGCATGGTAAACATCGGTCCCTTCAAAAATTTTGTTGATAAACGGAAACGGCGAACCATAATCGCTAAATACCGGATCGATTAAAAATGTCTTCCTGTTCACTTTAATAAAGTACGAGGAGTGCCCAAACCAAAGCACAAAATCTTCCTCCGGATTAATTGATTTTATGTCGGTTTTTATCGTTGGAATTTCATCTTCCGGCGTTAACCTTATTTTCTTTCTGGTCATAAAATCGAACATCACCTGCATTCTGCTTTTATCAGCAGTAATTGTTGGTGTTTCGCTGAAGTTTTTAAATTCCCCATCACGGTAATTTGGCGACTTTTTTATGCGTTCTAAGCGCTCGCCGCGTGGTGTTTGTCCAAATTTTTTCTGTCGAACTGTAATCATGGTTGTTAAAGTAATTAATAAAACGATTGCTCCCAGTATTCCTAGTGTTTTCTTCATAATCAAATAAAAGCTTAAAAGCCCAAATTATAGTATAACAAAGATGGCGATGATTTTATTCAATAACCTATCCGAATTACGGATATAATTACCCAAATTACTTATTATTTCGAACATATGATTCTTTGCCTCGTTTTTCCATAACTATCTCAACAAGTGTAGATTAATCCAAATCATTTTTTTCAAGTCAAAAAGCCAAACGTAGAAAATCAATTCAACCAATAACCTTATGAAAAATCTGATTCGTTTTATGATTTTGTTGAACCTCTTCGTTATTGTATCTATTCACGCTCTTCAGGCGCAAGACGAAGTGGGCATTAAACCGCTGACAGGCGAAATTGAATTTGACGGACTGGTAAATGAACCGGCCTGGAAACTAAGTCAGCAATTTCCGCTAACCATGCATTTTCCTGTTTTTAACAATGCACCAACGGAACAAAGCCAGGTCTACCTCACTTTCGACAACGATTATTTGTGGGTGGGTGCAATTTTGTATTACAACGATGTTGACAACATTGTATCAACCAGTAAAAAACGAGACGAGGAATCGGAAAACTCGGATGCGTTCGGGATTCTGCTCGACTCATACGACGACAATGAAAATGCGTTGGCCTTTTTCACCATGCCATCGGGACTGAAAATTGACTATTCGGTTTCGAATGATGGCGAAGGTGGCGGCCCCGGTCCCGGAATGAGCTCGAAAAATTACACCTGGAACTCTTACTGGGATGTAAAAACCACGACCACAAACGAAGCCTGGCATGTTGAGATGCGCATCCCGTTTTCAAGCTTACGTTTTCAGAGTAAAAACGGCATCACCAAAATGGGTTTGATCGTTAACCGTAGTATCAGTCACCTGAACGAGATTAACACCTTCCCGCCTATCGACACAAAATACGGCCGCGGCGCCAACACCCGACCATCGCTGGCGAAAACCATTGTTTTTGAAGATATTAATCCTCGTAATCCGGTTTATATATCGCCATATGTATTGGCAGGAACCACACGGATGAACGAACTGAATGAAAACGAAACGGATTACGAAAAAACGGATGATCCGGAACTTACCGGCGGTTTAGATGTAAAATATAACCTCAACAACAACCTAACGCTTGACTTTACAGTGAATACCGATTTTGCCCAGGTGGAAGCAGACGATGAACAAGTTAATCTTACACGTTACTCGCTGTTTTTCCCCGAGAAAAGGCTTTTCTTCCAGGAACGTTCGGGTATTTTCAGTTACGAACTGGGTGGCCCGCAAAACCTGTTTTACAGTCGTAATATTGGTATTGCACAAGGCGAGCCGGTAACTATTTACGGTGGAGTGCGAATGGTGGGAAGAGTTGGAAAATGGGACGTTGGTTTTCTGGATATGAATACGGCCGATTTTGAGGAAACACCATCGGAAAACTTTGGTGTTGCCCGATTGAGAAGACAGGTAATTAACGAAAATTCATACGTTGGAGGAATGATGACAACCCGTCTCGGGTTCGATGGCAGTTACAATATCGCTTACGGTTTTGATGGTATTTTTAAGTACACCGATGTAGATTACATTACCGTAAAACTGGCACAATCGCAGGATAAATCCATGGATACAAAAGTGTTTTCTATGGATCCAACTTTTTTCTCGTTAGAGCTTAACCGTCGTTCAGAAGCCGGATTCCTATACGAAGCGAAATATGCTTACTGGGGTGAAAATTTCGATCCCAAATCGGGTTTTGTTTTTATCAACAATGTTCACGAAGTCCGCGCCAGCACAGGCTATGGCTGGATAGCTGATGAAAAATCCCCGATTTTCAAATATTCTTTCGAAGGAGATTTCAGCATAAAAAGCCGAATGGAAGACGGGAAAGTTGAAAACATGGAATTGGCACCGCAATTTAAAATGGACCTGAAAAACGGAATTGGGATGTTTATAAGTCCTGGCTATAATAAGGAAGGAGTTCCTTTTGATTTTGAATTGCCGGGCGGTATAATTGTTGAACAGGGAGATTATTCGTATTGGGCATTTCGCTCGCATTTTAACACGCCACGAACTAAAAAGATTGTTGCAAATTTCGGTATCGACGGTGGCGGATTTTACGATGGTAACCAGTTTGCAATCGATCTGGAAACCGACTTCAATATTTCATCCAGTTTTCAACTATCAGCATTCTACAAATTCGACAAGGTGCGTTTTGATGAAACTAACCAGGAATTCACCAATAACCTGGCGCGTTTAAAAGCCACTTACATGCTGAATACCAAATTATCGATGAGCGCGTACATGCAATACAACGAGCTGGAAAACATTGTACTATCGAACTTCCGGCTTCGCTACAATCCGCGCGACGGAAACGATCTTTACCTGGTGCTGAACGATACACGTTTTGCCGATAAAAAAGACTTAACGCCCACTCCTCCGGGATTTCTTTCGCAAACGATTTTATTGAAATATACACACACTTTTAGACTATAAAACTATGAACCGATTTAAATTGATTTTAAACATTTTATTACTGATAGTAATGCTGCTGTTAATGGATCCCCGGTCGTTTTACGGACTGGAATTCCATGAATGGGCAGGACTGATAATTGGATTGTTTTTTATTCTGCACAAAGCACTAAACTGGAGCTGGATAAAAAAAGTAACGGTTTGCTTTTTTAAGAGCTCGCCGGGCCGTGCACGATTGAATTATATTCTTGACGTATTACTGCTTGCCGGAATGGTTTTGATGATACTGAGCGGAATTGCCATTGCCCGAACCATCGACTTTTCGTGGATGAACCTCGGAGGCTCCGGCATGTTTTGGCGCGTGATGCATACCAGCTCATCGTTCATAACACTGGCGCTTTTTGGCATTCACCTGGGGCTGCACTGGAAATGGGTACAACTACGTTTTAAATTCAAAAAAGTAGCATCATGAACAGAAAGATCATCAACGGAATAATTTCGCTGGCAATTGTTATTGCGGCATTGTACGGCTTATCACGACTGCGTTTTATCGAACGTAGTATCTGGATATTTAAAACAAACGATATGCAAAACGCCCGTCGTGGTGGTTTTGAGAGAGGTGGTCGCGGAGGACGAGATTTCAGAGCACGGCCACAGGATTTTGGCGGCAGAGAGCGCCAGAGTTTTGAGAACCTGCCCGACAGTGTGCGGCAACGGCTAATTGCCGAAAGAGGTGCCCGTGTTGAAAACGATAGTTTACGCCAAAGCCGTGCACAAACCGTTACTCGCGAAAGAGGCGATTTCAGAGGCCGGGGTCAGGGACGCGATTTTAGAAGAGGACAAAGCGTTCGGCTGGTTAATGTCGGCTGGTTTTTTATCGTTTTTGCCGGTTTCACAGTGGTTACCATTTACACGGACATGCTCACAAAATGGGTAAAATCAAGAAAAAATAATAAGTCAGATTAAACCATTGGTGCTGCGTTTAGTTTAAGTATCATATTCTCAAAATTCAGAACCAACCAACTTTAAAACCAGGAAATAATTAATTATTAATGATTAAAAAAAAGAGTTACGCTTATGAGCAAGATTAGCAAAACGTTTAGAGTTTATCATCGGTATCTTGGATTTTTCCTTGCCGGAATTATGACAATTTATGCCCTAAGCGGCACAATTATGATTTTCCGCACAACGGATTTTCTGAAACAAGATAAAATTACAGAGAGAGAGATTGGAGCAAACGTTCCGGCAGAGGAGTTGGGTGGTAAACTTTTTATACGAAATCTGCAGGTTTTGGAAGAAGATGCCAACACGATAACATTTGCGCAAGGGTCGTACGACAAAACAACGGGTGTTGCAACTTACACGGTAAAAGAGCTTCCTTTTGTTTTGCAGAAGCTGGAAAGACTGCATAAAGCAACTACCAATTCGCCCTTGTACTTTCTGAATATTTTCTTTGGTATTTCATTGCTGTTCTTCTCGGTTTCGGCATTTTTCATGTATACCAAAACCAATAAAGTATTACGAAAAGGAGTGATTGTGGCCATTGCCGGGTTGGTATTTGCTGTAATTATTGTGCTGATTTAAAGACATTTTCCGAACCCATTATACAAAAAAATTCCTGGCAAAGTTTGTCGGGAATTTTTGTATCTGGTTCATCAAATAACATCCCACCTTTCAAGGATCATTTTACACATCGAGAAATCATATTCGCCAAAGAATAAAAAAATATTAGTTTTACCTGCTAAAAATAACCGGAATGATTTTCGAAACATATTCATACCCCAGAGCCGCAGTAATTGGTAATCCTTCCGACGGCTATTTCGGAAAAACAATTGCCTTTTTGTTTTCCAATTTCGAGGCGCGTGTGCAGCTTTACGAAACACCCGAGCTACAGATTTTACCTGAACGTTTAGATGGTACAAATTTCAACAGCATACAGGAATTGGTTGAAGACGTAAACCTTGCCGGATACTACGGAGGAATGCGTTTACTGAAGGCAATGATCAAGATTTTTTATGAGTACTGTAAGTCAAACAACATAAAAATCGACGACCGGAATTTTACCATTCGTTATAAATCGAACATCCCGTTTCGTTTGGGATTGGCTGGTTCGAGTGCAATCATTACAGCATGTTTACGTGCACTGTGCATGTTCTACGAAGTGAAAATTCCGAAACCCGTTTTTGCCAATCTTGTTCTTGCCGTTGAAACGGAAGAATTGGGAATTGCTGCGGGTTTGCAGGATCGTGTGGCGCAAGCCTACGAATGTCCGGTTTGTATGGATTTTGACCGCGACCTGATGGAAAGTCGTGGTTACGGCGAATATCAGGAACTGGATGTAAAAAACTTCCCCCACTTTTATATTGCCTATCGTAAAAATCTTTCGGAAGGAACCGAAGTGGTGCACAACAACCTGAAAGCACGCTTTGAAATTGGTGACCCAAAAGTGTTGCAAGCCATGTTGCGCTGGGGACAAATTACCGAAGATTTTAAAGTGGCTTTGGGCAACAACGACTACCAAAGCATGCACGATCTTATAGACGAGAATTTCGATCTGCGACGAAAAACAATCAATATCTCGAAAGGAAATATTGAAATGGTAGAATTGGCCCGATCGGTTGGTGCCAGTGCAAAATTCACCGGATCGGGAGGAGCTATTATTGGCACTTACACCGACAGAACAATGTTTAACAACCTGCACAACACCCTGAGCAGAAAAGGAATTGAAGTGATTAAACCCAATATCGTAAACAATTAGAACATGATTAAAAAAGCAGTTATACCGGCAGCAGGTTACGGAACCCGTTTTTTGCCGGCCACTAAATCGCAGCCTAAAGAAATGATCCCGATTATCGACACACCCGTTATTCAATATGTTGTTGAAGAAGCGGTTGCCAGCGGGATAACCGATATTCTAATGATCATAGGAAAAGGGAAACGCGCCATTGAAGAACATTTCGACCGGAATCCGATTATTGAAGAATCGTTGGAAAGAAAAGGCAACTACGAAATGCTGGAAAAACTAAAAGGCATTTCCAACCTGGCCAACATTCATTTTGTTTGGCAAAAAGAAATGAATGGTTTGGGCGATGCGATACTTCATGCAAAATACCACGTGGGCAACGAACCTTTTGCCGTTCTTTTGGGCGACACACTCGTTCAGGGAAAAGGCCCGATTACCAGACAACTGATTGATGTGTACAATGAACACGGAGGCTCAGTTGTTGCCATGGAAGAAGTGGAGCCGGAAATGGTAAGCCGCTATGGGATTCTTGACGGGACACCTATTTCCGACGATGTTTACAAAGCAAACGGATGGATCGAGAAACCATCGCAGGAAGAGGCGCCATCGAACCTGGCGATTGCCAGCCGATATATTTTTACACCCGAGATTTTCGACTACCTGGAAAGCACCACTCCCGGTAAAAACAACGAAATTCAGTTGACCGATGCCATGCGCGATATGGTAAAAGAACATCCGATGTTTGGCTTAAAATTCGACGGAAAACGATACGACATTGGCGATAAAATGGGTTTCCTGAAAACCAACCTCGAGTTTGGCTTGAAAGATCCGGAAATTAGCGAAACATTAAAAAGCTGGATAAAAGAGTTTGCCCGACAACTTTAGTTTGTGTCGGGCTTCATTTCCGTTTAAAGCAGCTACATTCGTTCTTTCGATTGTAGCTGTTCAATTTTATTTCTTGATAATTAAGGTTGTCAATCCTGAGAAGAATCGCTAAATAAGCTCAGTTTGGCAAAGAAATCTTCGAACATCAGTCGGATATCCAAATCATAATATACCCTGATTTCCCGACCAGTTGTGTTTTCCATAAACATACCTGAATCGCTTACTGTTGGCGCCGGTTTGAGTACATATTTGCTTGAAGCCGGATCTGATTCCCACGAAGTTTGCAACGCAGTTAAAAGCACCAAAGGACTGTCGCCCAAAACATAGGCCTCGCCTAAAGTTTTCTTTGCCTGTTCCATGAGGTGTTCCAAACGGCCAACAAGGTAATTGCCAGTCTCCCCTTTTCCTTTCACTTTATAAATAAGCTCGCTGTATGAAGTTAGTGCCTGCCGGTAAGCATCGCGTGGAATCTGCCAAATCGGAATCGATGATAGATTAAATACAACCTGACAGGCCTTTACATCAATCCCGGTATTGTACTCCCAACGTTTGCTTGCACCCGGCGGAGGAACGGCGATTCCCTCATATTCTGTTCCGCCAATCCAGATTAAGGTTAGTCTTTCTGCAATTTTAGGCTCCATTAAAAAGGCACTGGCAATATTCGTTAAACCGGCACCACAAACCACATACAAGGGCTTTTCGGTATCGTTTCTCATCGCTTCACGAACAATTGCTTCTGCGCCTTCGGTTACTACTGGAGTTAAGGTATCCGGCAATTCAGAACTTGCTCCTTCATACACAGAATATCTTTCTGACAACTCCATTGCAGCCAACAACTCATTCACCATTTTACACGAAAATTTGGCATCACCCGGAGCATCGTAAAATCCACCGGCATATTGTTTCGAGCCAATAATTCCATTCACTTCAACACCCGGAGATAATAAATGATGCGCCAGTTGAAATAATCCATCAGGATCGCCGCCAAAGTCGTTATCAATAATAACACGAACTCTGGCATCGATAAATTCCGAGTAATTTATCGATTTCGTTTGCGCCCACAAAACACTGTTAGTTGCCAGATAAAGAAAAAGTGTGGCTATTAATTTCAGTTTTAGTTTACTCATTTGTATTGGTCCTTTTTTTCAAAAATTAAATGTTACAAATTTATTCAACAATCGGCTTGATTACTGTTCCGTAATCGTAAAGTTGCAGAAATAAATCAGAAAGTTTGCGATAAAAATCATTGAGAATAAGAACATGCTTCGTTGCAATGCATCATTAACTTTTGTTTTATTGCTAAGCTATTCTGAAAAAGCTGAAGATCATAAATATTGATATTTTTTGACTGATTTATGACACCCTTTGCAGAAATTCAGTTACCCATTCTATGCAAAAAATCCCATCTTGCAGGAAATTATAAATCCAATAAATAAGATGAGACTAACGATCACCTTTATTCTTGCGCTGGTAATTTTTGCATGTAGTAATCCGACTGAACAAAACCCGGAACGCAAACAAAACTTCGATAACAACTGGAAATTCTTTTTAGGAGAGAATACAGAAGCCTCAAAACCGGAATTTGATGATGCATCGTGGCGTATGCTCGATCTTCCGCACGACTGGAGTATCGAAGGTGAATTTGATCCTTCCAATCCGGCAGGAAACGACGGAGCTTATCTGCCAACCGGAATTGCATGGTACCGAAAACAGTTTACGGTGCCGGCCAGCTGGAACGATAAAAAGGTGAGCATATATTTTGAGGGTGTTTATATGAACTCCGAGGTTTTTATCAACGGACATTCATTGGGTGTTTATCCCTATGGTTATTCATCGTTTTATTACGACCTCACCCCTCATCTGAATATTGGCGGAGAAAATACAATCGCCGTGCGCGTTGACAATTCGCAGCAAAAAAACTGCCGTTGGTACAGCGGTTCAGGAATTTATCGCCATGTATCGATGATCGTTACCGATCCGATTCATATTGCCCAATGGGGAGTTTCCATTACCACACCAACTGTAAGCAAACAGGAAGCTACCGTTGAAATTAAAACCACGCTGAAAAACGAAACATCTTCGCCACAGGAAATTACGCTTTCAACACAAATAGCTAATAAAGAACAACATACTGCCGGAGGCAGTGAAATAAAAGTGGAATTATTGCCGAATTCTGAAAAGGAAATTTTGCAGAACATCGTTGTTGAAAATCCGGCGCTGTGGACACCTGAAACACCAAATCTGTACAATGCAACAATCAGTATCAAAAATGGTGAACAAACCATTGATAAAACAGACAATACTTTTGGAATTCGCAGCATTGAGTTTAGTGCAGAAAATGGATTTCTGCTTAACGGCGAAAAAGTTCTTTTAAATGGTGGTTGTGTACATCACGACAATGGTTGTCTTGGTGCGGCAGCATTCGACCGTGCAGAAGAGCGCAAAGTTGAATTACTAAAAGAAGCCGGTTTTAATGCGGTACGAACATCACACAATATTCCATCGGAGGCATTTCTTGATGCCTGTGATCGTTTAGGGTTGCTGGTTATCGATGAAGCTTTTGATGGCTGGCGCGAAATGAAATCAGCCTTCACTGCGCTGGAACACGACTACTCTACCCTGTTTGACGAGTGGTGGAAAACTGATGTTCAGGTTATGGTGAAACGCGATAAAAACCACCCATCGATTATTATGTGGAGCATCGGTAACGAAATTATTGAGCGCACAAAACCGGAGGCGGTTGAGACGGCACGAAAGTTGGCAGCTGCCGTAAAAGAAATTGATACAACGCGTCCGGTTACATCGGCAATGACTACCTGGGGGCAAGGCTGGGAGATTTTTGATCCGCTTATGGCCGAACACGATGTTTGTGGCTATAATTACCAGCTACACGAAGCAAAAGCTGATCACGAGCGTGTTCCGTCGCGTATTATCTATCAATCAGAATCGTACCCAAAAGATGCTTTCTTTTGTTGGGATCTGGTAGAAGAAAATCCATATATCATTGGTGATTTTGTGTGGACAGCCATCGATTACCTGGGCGAATCGGGCATCGGTCGCTGGTATTACGAAGGAGATGTTGAAGGAGAACACTGGCACCAAGACCTTTACCCGTGGCACGCAGCCTATTGTGGCGACATTGATCTGAATGGCTGGAGAAAACCGATTTCGCATTATCGCAGCATGTTGTATAACGACACCGAGAAGTTGTACATGGCTGTTCATGAGCCGGAAAAAGAAGGTTCGAAAATTATTACAACTATGTGGGGAACCTGGCCAACCTGGGAAAGCTGGACATGGCCGGGCCACGAAGGAAAAGCTATTGAAGTTGAAATCTACTCGAAATACGAAAAAGTACGACTCTACTGCAACGACAAACTGATTGGAGAAAAAGCAACAGGCAGACAAGAAGAATTTAAAGCGTTATTTACGCTACCTTACGAAACCGGCACAATAAAAGCTGTTGGAGTAAGTGGCGATCAGGAAATGGAGTCAACCGTTCTCACAACCGCAGAGAAAGCTTCTAAAATAAAACTAACTGCTGATCGCACGGAGATTGATGCAGACGGACAAGACCTTTCGTTTATAACTGTTGAAATGACCGACGCAAAAGGGCAACTTGATCCCAACGCGGCAAACCAGTTACATTTTGCGATTGAAGGTCCTGGAAGTATAATAGCAGTTTCAAACAGCGACATCAGAGATACTGATCCTTATGTTGGCACTTCAAGAAAAGCATTTAAAGGCCGTGCAATGGTTGTGGTAAGAAGTTCAGACCAAGCCGGAATGATTACACTCAAAGCAAGTTCTGATGGATTGGGCGATTCATCAATCAATATACAATCGATAAAATAGAAGAATTTAAGCAGAATCAATATATTTGCAGCGGATTAGGCACATTGTTTGTGCAATAAACAAGAAGGTTTGTTGCCATATTTAAACAAGGCCAATCCGAACGTTCTGTATTTAAGACAAATACAACTTCTATGGGGCTGACTGGTTTTGACAGCGGGTAGAAGAGACAGGTAAGCATGTCGGGTTTTGGTTGTTGACCCGTAAAAAATAATGATCAAAACCATAATTGGCGAAAATAATTACGCTCTTGCTGCGTAACCGAATCAAGTAGGTTATACTTAATCCCGGCACAAGGTGCCAGGACGAGACATCGCCCGGATGCTAATGCTTTGAAGCGGTCCGATCAGGCGGTGCAAATAAATCGAAGCTAGCATAAATGAGGCTCTGGCGTTTTTGCGAAATTAAAAGAGATAAGGTAGTAGTTGGTGGCTTTGATCCGGCTGCTATTCGAAAATTAAGTCAGAGATAAACATGTAGAAAGCTTGTAGCTTCCTCGTTTGGACGCGGGTTCGACTCCCGCCAGCTCCACTATGTTTTACAACACATTTGATATACAGTTAGTTACACACATTAAGTGTATGTCAGTGTAAATAAAGCGTGTATTTCATCGATTGTCGGTTAATTTTTTCACGTTGGGGAACGCGAAATTTTAACGGATATGAGAAGGAAAAAACTTTTTAGAACTCCTTACCTGTACGATGCCGGTGGCGACATCGCGAAATCGTGGTGGATTGAATTGGGATACAGAGATCCGAAGGACGGGAAAATGAAACGCAAGCGTTATCAGGAAGACTTGTCTCTGCTGAAAACGAAAAAGGCCCGGTACGCGAAAGCCGAAGAGCTGATAAGGATCTACACCGCAAAGCTTAACAAAGGCTGGACTCCTCTCGACGATATAAAGAACCAGGTAGTTTACGAGGATGAGCTGGAATACCACGAAGCCGCCCGGGTTTACGGTCGCAAACGGAAAGCCAATAAAAACATACGTTTCTACGGGTCGGAATACATTTCGCACATAAAAGGTATATCGGCAAAAAAGACTTATGAGAGCTACCGAGGCAAGATCAGAGAGTTTACAGCGTGGCTTGAGCTTGAGAAACTTGTGGATAATGATCTTACCACATTCGATAACGATGTTATCATCCGTTTTTTTGCATACCTGATTAACGACCGGCAGCTGGCCAGGCGGACTGTTGAAAAATACAGAATGACACTGCACAAGTTTTTTAAATTCCTGATTATCCGAAATGTGCTTATTGAAAACCCGGTGCACGATATTGATATTCCGGAAACGGATGAAGATTTTTCGGCGATGCCTTTTCTTGATGATGATATGGAAAAGATCCTGCCGATGATGCGCGAACAAGATCCGCAATTGTTTTTGGCTGCACTGCTGCAGTACTTTTGTTTTGTTCGCCCGGGCAACGAATTATTAAACCTGCAGGTGAAGCACATTAACTTTGGAGCCCGGACAATTTTAATCCCAAAAAACATTGCAAAAAAACGCAAAGAGCGTGTGATCGACATCCCTACCCAACTTTTTGAGGTGCTGCAGCAACATGGAATTCATACGTATGGAAAAGAAATGTTTTTGATTGGTCCGTTTGGAAGACCAGGCAACCGGCAGATCGGAACCAATACGCTCCGGAACCGGTTCAATAGTTTCCGGGATGATCTTGATCTGTCGAAAAGTTACAAGTGGTACTCGTTTAAACATACCGGAGCCGGCAAACTCTTGGAGAGTGGAGCAACCATTGTTGAACTAATGAACCAGCTGGGGCATACCGATATTACTTCAACCTACAGATATATCCGGCAGCACTTTGGAGAACGATCGGAGCATGTGCGCGAGAGTTTCCCTTCGCCAAAGGGATTTTGAGCCATAAAAAAGCACCCGCCCCAGCGGATGCTTTCAAACTAAACCTAACTAAACCAAACTTATGAAAAAATATTGCGCTAATTCGCTGTAAGCGGATAGCCAAAATTGGAATGCTGTAAATCTCTTCTCAACGAGTTATTAATTGCCACGTTTGCTGAGCATAGCAATGGTGGACTTTGAGTAACGTTATTCAAATTGGTGCAAGCAGAATTTAAAGCTATAGCTGCATTCTCGGTAGCAGATCCACTTAAAGCTTTTAAGGTTGAGATCTTCCTGCAGGTAGTCACCTCCCGGACCATTACGTTAACCTCTATTTCAACGTAAAAACTTTCTTCTGTTGCCAGCTCCGGTGCCGAGTAGGTATATACTTCAGCATCGGGAGTAACCTGGTTAATAACGAAATTGTCAACGTCGGGCATTACAACCGCGTGGGTGTAATCATTGCCGATGTTGTCTGGTGGACCTGCGTTGGCTTGGTACGCATTGGAAACCACCAGGAGAATCATCACTACAATAAGCCTTGTAAACATTTTTCTCATAGTACTTTCTTTAAATTGAACTTAATTGATTGATTGATTTTAATCTATCGTTTCATTTTTGAGACTTCAATTTGTCGATAATCGTAAATAAGCGAAAGGACAAAAAAGAATCCCTACCGCTGCAGGGATTCTGCAAACCTTAGCATACTTATGCTGGGCTACCGGAAGCTCCGGTTTATCACTTATCTTTTGCGTCAGGGAGTTTATTCCTTTCTCGCAGCTGCAGATCCTTGGCGTTTATTTCGTAGTAAAACCAAAACAGGATAAAGCACAGAACTGTTACCAGATATTGCAGATCTACTTCGTGCGTAAAATAGAGTACAATCGCAATTATCAGCAAAGGATAAAACACATAGGTAATGTACAGTTTGAATATCTCCCTAAAGACGTTAATCATTCCTTTCATTTTCCTGAAAATAATCGTTTAAAAAATCCTTTTTTCTCCGGTTGTGCCGGAATGGTATCCAATGGCATTGTTTCCAATTCCAAAGCGTTAAGCGTATTATTCAAATCCAAAACAATATCGCTGCCTTTGTGGGCTTTCATTTTCTCGAAATCGTTCTGGATCTTGTATTTTTCGATCTTCGCCAGCTCTACAATTACAGCGGTTTGTTTATCAAGTCGCGTTTCGTACATTTTTTGCATTGGGTTAATGACAAAAACCTTCATAAACACAACAGTTAAAATCACCACCAAAATATTCTCGATGGTATTAAATGGCGTGTAGTTTTTAAAAAATTGTTTCATAGCTCTAATTTTTATTATCAACTTCGAAGCTGCACATGTACAATTCGAATACTATCAGCACAGCAAATCCTAAAGAAAATCCAAATGCAAACATGGTTATGGCATTACGGTTTTTAAATAATCGTTGTACCTGCGTATGAAGTCATTTCCCTGCAGGCATTTGTCGGAAACAACATCGATTTCGTAGTAAGAGTGCGTTTTCGGATAAAAGGCATCGCCATCGCGTTCGGTATCTTCGCCCAAATCAATCATTTCAAAAGTAACCGGATCATACGATCCTTTGCGCGAAGTATTGCCTTCCATACAATAAACGCGTTTGTCGCTTGCATAAACCAATAAGGTTGTGTGCCCGTAGCGGTGCAGGCTTTTATAATAAAACCCGAGGCTTTGGGCCGGTTGTAAATATTGTTTTGGTAATGGCACTCCCCAGCTGCGTTCCCAAACCAGGTTCGATTTATACCAGTCGGTTACGCGTGCCGAAATTATAGTGGAAACACCGGCATGATCGAAAATCTCAGACTGGCAACTGGCGCACCACGGATAACCTTTATCGCCTGGCAGCCCACAAAGGCGCATCGATTTAGCAATCATCGGGTGATCGTTTTTCCCGGTAAGCTCGTAAACATCGAGCCAGCGTTTTGCCGATTCAATTACATTGTTGCGGGTAGTAAGTTCCTGACGCTCTTTACGTGTTAAAACATTGCCAGGAAGATCAGTGTTGCCGATAGTATTAAAACCCAGCGTTCCAATCGCAAAACAATAAACTGCCGCCAGGGCGATAAGCTTGGCCATAACGTTCCGTTTTTTTCGTTCATTAAACTCTTCCGGTATACATCGGGGTATTGACTCAGAAAATAGAGCCTTACAAAGAACATGATAAGGAGGAATATTACAATTGTTGGTACAATGTTGCCAACTTTTACTTCGTTAAGTGTGGGCATTAATTGTAGCTGCTCAACAATGTATTCGTGCTGAATCATTATAACAATGGCCAGCGGAAGCATCCAAAAGTCGGTTACAAAACCCTTTGCTAATTTGATTAAAGTTTTCATGCGTCGATTGTTTTAAGTTTTGGGAACAACCTTTTCAAACAGGCCCAGATAATTTTAACCAGCAAGCCGCCAACTGCTCCAACAACACCAATCATAAAATACCACAGCATAGTATGCTCAGGCGAAGCCGAGGCAAATTGTTCTGCAGCTTTTACCGCCATTTCCTGTGCGTTGGTGCCCTGTGCATGCAAGTCGTTAACGCCTTGATAAAATATTGAGCTAAAAAAGCCGGCGATCATTAACCAGAATTTCTGGAGGAATTCTTTCATAACTGTTTTTATTGTAAATATGCGACACATGGCTACTGATTGAAAGGACAGATTATTCTTTAAAATACAATTGTTCAAACCGATCATCGTTCTGCAGATCTACCGTATTTGTATGGCTTGGCCTAGCGAAGAAACCCGGTCGGTAATCGTTGGTGTGGGTGGCCGATACTTCGAAGCAGAAAACCTTATCGTCAATTTTACTTCCTTTCGGAAACCAATCGACGCGGCCATTGGTAACGATGTACACCATCCAGTAAAAGAAATTAAGGATCTCGTATTCCACGTTTCTGTCGGCCATTGCCAGCGATGCCTGCTGAAGCTTTTCAATTTCGGCGGCTGTAAGTGGTTGCCTTGGGCGGAAAACAACCATGTGTTCCAACCGATCGGCGTAGTGCTCCATAAACAAATGGCGCACGTAACCGCGTTTAACGGCCTCGGCAATTTTACCCGGAAAGAACACGATCATGGTGTGGTTGTATAATTTCCCTTTCGGGATGCGGCGGTAGTGGATTACACTCCACAACCACATAAAAGCGCGGATTCCTTTGGGTAAAAAGCCTTTTGGGGTGCAAATTGCCGGTATGTCGCCGGGTTGTAAATCGGTTGGTTTTATTGTCTTCATTCGGCAGTAATATTTGTGGTGTTTGTAAATTGTTTCAACATATCGATGTAAGCCTCTACCTCGGGGCCACGAACCACGTAGTTAACGGCATCGGCAACAGTGGCCAGTGCACCAATTTCGGCATTGGCACGAGCAAGCCAAGTAGTGCGTTGGGCCACAAGTGTTTTAAAATCGGTTGGGATTGCCTCCGGTGTATCGCGCCACGGATCGTAAAGGTTTTTTGCTGTAGAAATTATCTGCGAAATTTCATCAACCACAGCGCTAACCTCGGCTTGTTTTTGGGCTTTTAGCTCTTCCAAATCCAGCGCTTTATCAGTTACCGGGTAGGTAAACACCTGGTTAACTTCATCCCAGTAAATCTCTCCACGGGTTTGCAATTGCGGATCATAATCCGGGAAAACAACCGGGTAAAATCCAAACTGCTCATGTACTTCATCGCTTTGCTCAGCAAAGTTTCCGGCATAGTGAGCCCAGTATTTAGGTATTTCTATATACCGTTTTATTTGTCCATTTTCAAAGCGTGCTTTTATCATATCGAGTAATTTTGAAGTTCAGAATAAGTACGGCCATTGCCAGAATTCCACAGCCAGGTTATAGCAGTTGCATCCAAAGCAATTGAAAATATTCGCGTAGCGTCAATTAATCCGCCCCAATATTGAGTGTCGTTAAACGTAAATCCGCTACCTCTGCGTCCAATGTAAACCGGTTCAGAGTTAGTATTAATCGCTGTGTTATAGGTGTAAGATCCTTTAAGTGTTCCGTTTATATAAACTTTAACAGACGACCTGTCAAAAGTACCTGTAAGCATACACCATTCACCTATTGGAATTGATTCACCTGTGTTGGCGCGATAAGCATTATTATTAGGCCCAAAATAAGCATACCCGCTAACCCTTGAAGAACTAAAATCCCAAGCGTAATAAGCATTACTCCTCTTGGCTGCTATCACACCACCGCTTGCAACATCAGACAAATACACCCACGAACATACCGTTATTGCCTCTGTTAAATCCAGCGAGTTATTATCAGGTATTTCTATGCCACTATTCGATCCCGGAAAGCTGTAACATTTATCCAGAATACCGGTTTGATTTACTGTACAGTTTACATTTGTTCCATCGTTATTGTTGTCTGAGCTATCATATACTGTAGATCCGGAAGCTTCGTTTAATTCAGTAGATAACCTCAAATATGTAAGCAATCCACCCGAAGGAGTCGAAATTACCGGCTTCATTATAGGCACAATCAAACTCATTAGCTTTCAGTTTTAAGGATTATATACCAACCAACAGGCGTTGAACTATCAGTGCATACAATTTGGTAAAGCGTGGTTCCTGTTGCTGCTCGTTCGCCGCCTGCATAGTTAAAACCGGCCGGAAGCGTAGGCGAAAAGTCGCCCTGCGTTTCAAAAAAGTAAGCTCCTTTCCGCAGGTTCGAGAACGTAAAAGTAGTATCGGCAGTAAGCGTTTTAGTTCCGCCCATATTAGCCCAGTTCAGTACCGTTCCGGCAACAGCTTCCATGTTTTTATAAGCGTCGGCCAGTTTGCTTTCGGTAACGCTGTCGTCCGTGGGTGTGCGTGTGTTGCTTAGGCGAGTGTCGTTGGTATCTATTAAGGTGGCATCACCTACCAAAGCATTTATCAATGCCAGGGTGGCAACATCAGCCTCTTTCAATATGGTAGAATCGGCTGGTTCGTAGGTACCACTGTGGTTGTGCGAGCTGATTGTACCTGTTAACACTGCCTCGACCATTGCCTTTGTTATTCCTGTAAGGTAAGTTGAAGTGTCGATTGTGTAGGCTCCATCTCCTGTTTTTTTAATAAAACCTGCTGTATCGGCCAAAGCCTGCAATGCGGTTAATTCGTTTCCGGAGGCTTGTTTTGCATCCAACGCAGCTTGCAGTCCAGTTACATCGCTAATTGCTATCGAGGCCAGTAAGGCAACTGCTCCAAGCCCCAGGTTGGTACGTGCAGCCGCAACATCGGTTAAATCGGACAAATTGGAAGCCTTTGCCAGCTTTTCGCCAATTAGGGTAGTAACTGTTGTGGCAAAGTTCGGATCGTCGCCCAAAGCAGCTGCCAGCTCGTCGAGGGTATCAAGCGCAGCCGGTGAGTTGTTAATCAAATTAGCAATTACAGCCTGAACAAAAGCAGTTGTTGCCAACTGTGTTGAATCGTCGGTAGCTAATGCAGTTGGAGCAGTAGGTATTCCTGTTAACGCGGCATTGGCTTTGTTTGCTTTTAAATCGAGGGCAGTTTGCTGAGCTGTCGACACAGGTTTGTCGGCATCGCTGGTATTGTCAACATTACCCAAACCAACATCAGCTTTGCTTACCGTATGCGAGTGTGTTGAAATTACACCCGTAAGCACGGCTTCAATCATCGCTTTGGTTATACTTTCTAAATAAGCGCCACTGTGATCGTGGCTGCTGATTGTTCCGGTTAAAACGGCCTCAACCATGGCTTTTGTGATAGCGGTTAGGTAAACCGATGTGTCGATTTCCCATGTGTTTTCGGCAGTTTTACGCAACAAACCGTAAGTGCCTGTTAATGCTGCAATGGCGTTTAAATCGCCTTCGAGCGTAGTTTCGTAGTAACCCAAATCGTTCCAGGCGGTAACGCCATCGCCAATTTTTTCTTTGTAACCACCTCCCGAAAGTATTTCAATACCTTTTTCGGCCTGAGCAAGCGTAGGATTTACGCTCGTCCAGTTTGCGGTTGTATCAACTCTGAATTGTATAACATCAGCCATTTGCTCCTCCTCCTGAGATTATTTGTGTGGGCAGATATACAGATGCTGCAGATCCGCCGTTGATATTTCGGTCAATTGTAACTAAATCTTTGTTTTTGATAAAGGACGCTGCCGTTGGATCGGTTTCGGCCCAATCGGACTGCACCTGGTCGCCACCGCTGCCTCCCGAAGCACTTTCGTCAACCTCCATTTGTATGCAACCACCGGGCAGTATTTCGAGCGATATGGTGTTCGATCGCAAACCGCGCAAGGTGAGTATTTGATTCACGTAGCTTTGAAATAAACTCACCTGACTGGTTGTAGCGTTGGCACCCGACAGAATTGCGTTTATGTCTTCAGCAAATTCGGCGGCGGTAAACGATATTGCAGCGGTACTTCCGCCAACGGTATGTTTGTTTAACACTGCAGTAAATCCGTACGGACCAAGCGGGTAACTTGCATACGGGTTTGCAGTACTTGAGAAATCGTAGCTGGCATTGTCGTAGTTGGTACCTGCTTGCGTGGCAAATGCTGTTTCCGACAAATTAGAAGGCGAATTCATTACCGCGTAGGTATTTATCAGAAAATTAGATTCAACGCCGGTAGGATTTAATGCCACAACGGGGTAAACCACACTTCCAAAGAAATCCATTTCTCCGCGTGCTGTTACAAACTCGTTATAATCTGAAATAAACGCAGCTGTTGGCGTATCGGCAGCAGCCGGTGTTGTTGAATCGTGATAACTTGGATTTGATTCGTTTACAAAGCAGATCAGGAATACTTCCGAACCGGCATTGGCGGTCATTTCGTAACCGCTAATCCATACGAATCCGCTGGCGTAATTGGTTCGCAATTGTGGCAGCCAGGCAACGTAATCTTCCACGTTGTTTTTACCGATGTAAAGGTTTCCCTGAAAATCGGGATTGGCGGTTTGGTACGCCGAAAACCAGCTGTTAAGCGAAGCCACTACCGAATCAACATTATCAGAATTCGTATAGGGACCACTTGTGGTATCGAGAATGGCAATAATATCAGTGGTGTTGGTAATCTGCTCATCACCACAGGTTGTATCAACGGTAATTAATCCCGGATCGCCATCGTCGCCTTTTAAACTGGCCAGCCATTCGGCTTCAGTTCCGGAGAAACCATTTTGCACTGCAACTTCGTATGCTGATAGGCCGTCATCGCCATCGGCTCCGTCGGCTCCATCGGTGCCGTTTGTGCCGTTCGTTCCATCGGTTCCCTCTAAGCTCGCAAGCCATTCGGCTTCGGTGCCTGTAAAACCATTGGCAACAGCTACCTGGTATGCCGAAGCTCCGGTGTTTCCTGTATCGCCTTGCGGTCCTTGTATCTGGCCAACATCATTCCATGTACTTCCATCCCAAACCCAACCGTGTCCGGTATCCTGGGCAATATACATATCGCCAACATCGCCGGTGTACGACGGATCGAGATTTGATGAAGAAGTTACACTGCCCACAATTGTTACGCCTGCACCATCGTTTCCGGCAGCTCCAACCAACGAAGCCAGCCACTCGGCTTCGGTACCAACAAAACCATTTTGTACGGCTATTTCGTAGGCTGACAGGCCATCGGCAAACTGAAGCGCATCAGCATCAAACGCCAGTTCCTGATCCTCGTTTATGCTTAAATAATCCTCACTACCCGGGGCAATGCTTACTGCAGGGTGTTCTTCATCGCCACTAAACCCGGCAATACGTGCTTTTACGGCATTGGTGTAAGCATCGGATGTTTGATAGATAACAGAACCCAGATAACAAAGCCCCTGTTGTGGCGACAATCCGTAAATGGTATTTACTTCGTTTTGCACCTGGGCAAAAGCTTCGGCCAGTTTCTCGTATTGGTTTTGGCCGGCAACTGAAATAATTTGCTGGCCATCGAGTCTGTCGTTGGTGGCAAAAACGTGGTAAGCCACAAACCAGCCATTGGTACACTGGGTAAGGCTTTGGCTGTTTTGGTTGTACACCAATCTGCCGCTGTTTAATACCTGAAAACCTGTTTGGCTCGAAAAGCGGGGATAACTTCCGGCTCCTGAAAAATAGAGCACAGGTATTGCGGATGTTCCTCCGGCAGCTGAATCAACAGCAATGGGAATATCGTCGTGCGAAAAACCGCCTGCAGTAACCGAAAACTGTGCGTGTGCATCAGCAGATCCGTCTTCGTTAATCTGCATGCCCGTTACGTTTAATCCTCCCGGGTTTCGTCGGCCATGAAAAGCGTTGTGCAGGTACCAATGTATTTGCGGATTCCACTCGCTGCCGTGACGGTCTTCGCCAAAAGTTAGGGCTTGTTTGGCTGTGGCATCCCAATAAATAAAGGTGATTACAATTTCATCTTCGTAAATCGCCTGCAGCTCTTCTTCTGTCGGATTCTTTTTATACGCCAGCACATAATCGCTGTTAGATTCGTCGGATTTATAATAAACAACAAACAAACCCTCTTCATCGGGTAGCACGATGGTTTCAACGTAATACTTGCGTTGAAGTACCGGGCGGTTGGTAAAGCTGTAAAACAGGAATCGCGGTTTATAGCCATCAACCAACGGATCAACAGGCTGAATGGTAAAAGTGCGAGATGAATTTTCAAAAAGTATATGACAATCCTCGCCACCAGGAAAGTAAAATCCGGACGTACGATTAACCACGCGATCGCGCCAAAGCGTGTCGATAAGAATGTTCATCATATCGTCGGTAATTCCTTTGCGCTTCAGGTTTCGGAATAAGCGTTTAAGCTCCTGTTTTGTTCTTAGCCTTGAATCTGCCATGTGCTATTTTTTATATACATCGATCGTGGTAACTCCAACGTGGTGTTTGTATACTGTTGCTTCCATTTTCTCAATTATAAAATCTCCCTCTTTGCTGGTGTATGGATCGGTAATATTCCGAACCATATAATCGAGCACATTAAGCGGTAACATCGATTTTCGCGAAGCAGGTTGCCGAGTGCTCCAAAACCGGCCCCATTTGGGGTAACGTTTTGCGAGTAATCCAATACCTTCTTTTAACCAATCGAGCATTAAGCCGTTGGTTGAGTCGGTGTTACTGCACGAGTTTTGCCCATTATGGAACAGGAGGCGGGGCGAAAAATTCTGATACAAAAATCGTTTTCCCCGGGTGTTTCCCGGTTGGTATGTAACGGTGTCGGTACCGTTGTTAAACAGCGTGCTGAAAACGGTTTCTATTTCTTCCTCTTCCTTATCGTCGGCCCGGTTAATAAAACCATGCTGAAAACCATACGAAATACGTTTCCAGCCCAGGCGGTCTTCAATCATTTGGTTACCCGACATCTGGCTGCCGTAGCTTTCCTGAATCAAACAGTACTCCACATAAATATCCAGTTCTTTCAGGTAACGAATGTCGCCCACTTCAGGATCGGCCAGTTCCGGAAGATCTTCCCAGTTGTCGAGCGCTGCTTCTACATCGTCGCGGCGGTCGTCAATGTCTTCCCAATTATCCTGGAAAAAAGTATCGTCTTCGTCGTGCTCAAAACTGAATTTCAGGCTTACATCTTTTCGCTCGTCCATAGCCCAGTTGCCTACCAGGTACTTACTAATATCAAAAGCCTGTTTGGTAATTATCTGCTCACGGTCGATAATGTCAACTTTGCCGTTTTGTTTAAACTGGAAACAAACATTCAGCATGTTTTGCAGACCGATAATAAATTCCTTCAACTGTATTTTTGGAAGCAGCCATTTGTATTTAAACGAAGGGTAATGGCGGTGAATATCCTGAATTAAGAAATAAAGTGTGTTTCCTCCACCGTCGAACGGATCGGTATTGTAGCCAAATTGCTCTTCGTTTTCTTTCACGTAATCGAAAACACCGATATCGAAATTATTGTAGATAAAAAGCTTGCTTAGCGAAGGATCGTCGGCAATGTCGTTACGATCGATATAAAAACCCGCATCGCGCATTAATTCTTTCAACACGTAGTTTAAAAACAACATGGGCGATATTACATACACATCGAGGTAAAGTTCAACAGCATAAGCGGCCACGGTTGATTCGGGAATTACCAGTGGCGGGTGCTGGTTAACCATCGAATTGGCAGTGCGTTTAAAAGCCAAATCGTAAATCGCAGTTTCAATATCTTCCGTTGTGTATTCGTCTAACTTGCTCCCATAATACCAATCGGGGTTTTCAATTTCGGTAGGCACATTTTTGTTACGGCCTTTATCGTAAAAAAACTTGGTATTTTTTAGCCGTGGCAAACAGTAATCGTCGGTTGACGAATTGGGGAACGAATTAAGTTCGAGATCCACATCCTGATCAAAAGCATCAATGTCGTAAATGTATTTCTCCTGGTGCTCTTTTTTCAGGTTGCCAACCACGCCACGCAACCATCCGGAATATTGTTCGTCGTCGGCCTTATTAATTACCAATGTACCGGCCATTAGCAATTTTCCGCTAAACCTGATTTCAAAATTGGGGAATTCGCGATCGTTTGTATTGGCATATTTTTCAAAACGCTCAGGATTACCCAGCAATGCACGGTTAGGATCGTTAACCGGGATATCGATGCCCATTCCTTTATCGCCTTTGAATTCTTCAAAATTGCAGGCAGGATTTAACCAGGTAAGGCGCACCGAAGTATCGTCATCCAGTAAAAACGGTTTGTTATTTAAGTAATATCCCAGCATGGTTAATACATTCGGTTATCGAAGACAAATGGGCTGCTATGTGCTTCGGTAATGGTTAATTCAATGTTGTACATATCTTTTTGGCGGTCGTAAATCACTTTATCGGCATTATCGATGGTTACCGGAATTACGAGGAATGAATCTTTGGTAACGAAGCCATATAAATACCATGCTTGTCGGGTTACCATTAAATCGCGGTAATACTGAATAGTGGTAAGGTTTTTCCACCCGGTGTTAACGGTCCATTTGTTTTGCCCGGTTTTAGCGGCCGGTATAATTGTCGGATCGAACACTGTGTTAGCTGTATCGAACGGGAATTCGGCCAAATCGCCTTCGGTGGCAAAAGCATCTTTTACATTTCCGCTAAAAAATACATCGTCGATTCCTCCAAGGCTGTTGGCAAAAAGGATGTAGGTTGGGCGCTCGCAGTAATTCCAGTCGAAATAAAAGTTGCGCACCTGCGAGTTACCCGATGCCAATGCCAGCCAAACTTTAAAGAAAACACATCGTTTATCGGCCTGCTCCAAGTCAATGCCATGCAAAGCAGGGTTACAGTTAAACTCGTATAAATTGGCGGTGGTTAAGGTAATGGGTGTCGAATAGGTTTCGATGCTGTCGTCGTCGAAATGAGCTTCAATTTCGAAAGTTCCTGTAGTATTGGCAGCCACCATGTACCACAGTTTTATCATCTGCGTTTTATAAACCAGCTCGCCGTTTGGCCGTGGAGTAAGAAAGTTATCGCCTTCAACATACACGTTATAAAAGCTCAGGTTATCGGCTTCCATCATGGAGTATTGGCGTGGGTTAATTCCGCCCTTTAACATCTGTACGATATCGGCTTCCACTTCGCCCCACACTTCCTGGTATTCGTTGTTGCTATCCCAGTAGCTTTCGCCGGCCTGCACTTGTATGCTAAATGTTTGCGTGGGGTAACTCACCATGGCAGCGGTAAAAGGGTAATCGAAACTTTTCTTTACCGGCTGATCAACATATGCACTGATATCAAAAATGCGCTCACCATTTTCGTCGGGTGCTTTGGCATCTTCAAAAGGTGCTCCTTCCAGTTTTCCGTCTTGCGAAATTACACGAAGCAGAATTTTATAATCGCTGCTTCCGGCCGGAGCTGCAGCACCCGAACATTTTATTTCTACCGGGTTACCGGTTAGCTGTACCAAACCTCCTAATATATTTACTGCTATTGCCATTGTTAACTTTCTTTTTCAATTTGATCGAGTAATTCAAGATCTTTTTTGATTAACTCAGAGTATACAACCAGTTTTTTATTTGTAAATGCCTTTAAAGCTTTCGTCAATTCTTCAGCTGTTTCTTTATCCATTCCGGATGTGTAAGGTTGTGTAGGGTCTTGACCCTGATTAGCCACCTCTTTAACGATTTTTGGCTGCGGCGAGTAACCGCCGGCAATACGCTGGGTGAGCACGGTATTGTTTTTCATGGCATCGATCATTGCCACATGGTCGGCAATACGAAGGCCCATGGCATCGCGTACCTCTGACGACAGGCTTCGGTTATCTACGTAATATTCCTGCCCGGCTTCGGATGCCAGTATACCGGATGGCATAACAACCGGGTTATTGGGCAACATGCCGGTACCTGCCTGGGTGAGCACGCGGGCACGGTACTGGCGGCCATCGTCGGCACCGTAAACTGTGGCGTAACCGCCATCGCGTTTCTGTGCCAAAGCGGCGATTGATTGAGTAGCAATAAGGGCCGTATTAGCAATTGCCCGGGTTTTTGCTTTTGCTTGCTGAACTAAACCCCAGGCTGTTCCGGCAATACCAAAACTAACGGCGTTCATTTCGGCTGCTGCAGCTGCAATTGCCGCTGATTCTTTTGCATAGTTTAACCATACCTGTGCAATTGCCATTGCTTTTTCAATCCCGAACAAGGCATAATAAGCTGCCGATCCCTCTTCAACCATTCCGGATAGGGCTCCTGAAACTTCGCCGATTGCCGCTAATTCGATTTCTTTTATTTCAAGGCGTGCGTCAGCGGTTTCCTGAATAATTTCTAATCGATCCTTTTCTTTGTTTGCATACTGCTGGCGTAACCGCTCCAACTTTTGCAGGTATTCAGCTTCAGAAATCAATCCCTGATCGCGTTTATCTTTAAGTAAAAGCTCTTTAAATTCCTGTGTTTGCAAAAAGTTCTGAATCTCGGCATTGGTGGCAGGATCGAAAGTTTCTTCTTCTTCATCGGTTTGGATTGACATTGCAATATCGATGGCAGCCTGACTTTCTTCGGTAACCTGTTTAACCATTTTTTTGGCATGCTCGATTCTTTTATCCAAAATATCGCTTTGTATTTCGGATATGTCATTCCCATTTTTCTTATACAATTCACGGAGAGCTATTAAATGTGCCTGTTCGAGAACGTACATTTGATTGTTGTATTCGTCCTGGGTTATTTTTTCCTGAAGGTATTGCTCTTTTACAATATTTTGACGAGCCGTAAATGATTGCTCGAGTAATTCTTCCTGAGATTTTAATTGTTTTTTTGATATAGCACCGGCGCCCATATCTTCGTCGTTTGTATCTGGTGCATTTATTTCGCCCGGGGCTTTATTAATTGTCTCGATGTACTTATTTACGATATCGGTCATTTTTTCAATAGAAATGCCGGTTTTGGTGCTAATTTCTTCTTCCGTAAGTCCGATATCTTTCAGCTTTAGAATTGACTGAGCCAGTTCTACATTATTTTGTTTTATAACATCGTTTTGGTCCTTTATGGCCAGGAGGTTGGTTTTTTCTATTTCTTCTCGAGTTTTACCACTATAGGCTATTGTTTTTGTCATCAGATCCTCGTCGGCTAAAAGTTTCTGACGGGCCTCGATAGATCCGTTTGCCCGGGTAATGGATTCGTTTTGTTTATCGATGTTCTTAACCAGATCCTCTATTACATCCTGTTTCATTTCGAGATTCAACAAACGTTGAGCCTCCCTGGCTTCCATTATTTTGGTCTTATTTATACCTACAGCTTCGCCATATTTGTTAAACTCTGAAATTGCGGTTGGAACGATTTCTCCAATCTTACGGATCGTTTCGTTTAGCAGCTCTTGTTCATCTTTTGTAAGCGTTTGTTTATCCTTAAGTTCATCATAAGTAATAAGTAATTTGTCGACAGTATCGTTTTGGTCCGCGAATTGTCGCTCCAATTTCTTCAGGTTATCAGCCAGTTTTAGTACCCTTTCAGTTTGGGTTTTAGTTATCATTCCGGCAAACTTACCTGTAACGCTTGTTAACCAGGACTCCAGTGCAAAATTGGTAGTCAACTCCTTTAATCGTTTACCAATTTTTGCAAGGTTACCGGCAAGGTTTTCATTCTTTTTGCTGAATTCATCAGTTATTGAAGTGCCTTGTTTAAATGATTCGTTGGCGATATCCTGGGCTTCGCGGATTTTATCGGTGTCGCGGGCAAGGGCGAGCAGAACGGAGATAACCCGTTTACCATCGAGACCAAGGCCATCGAGTTTTTGGGTCATGGTGTCGAGGCTGTCGTTGTTGCCGTTTAGCCCGTCGAGCAGGGCGATAAAAGCTTCGTTGGCATCGGTTTTAAGTAGTTTGGTAAAATCGCCCACTTCCATACCGGCTACTTTGGCATAGGTAGCAGTATCTTTAAACATGTTTGGTACGATTTGGGTAAACACTGTACTTGATACCTCGGCAGATTGCGCGAGCTGATCGTTGGCAGAAGCGAGGCCCATAACATCGGTCATTGCAATTCCGGCAGTTTTGGCAATACCCTGAACCCGATTGGTCCACTCGACAATATACCCTTCGTTGGCGGATGAACTTTGCCCGAGGGTATTTACGGCAGAACCGGCTTTTAGCATGGCCTGCTCGATTCCATAAATTTTATCGAGATCGAATACATCGACAATTTTACCTACCATTTTAACGGCTTCGTCGGCAGACTGGCCCATATCTTCGCCCAGGGCAACGGTAATTTGATCGGATGCCTTTACAAATTCGAGGATATTCTGGCGACCTTCGATACCCAACTTACCAGCTACAGACGCGAGCTTTAAAAGTTCTTCTCTGCTGGTGCGGGTATCGGCCTTCCGGAGATCGAGATACAGGGCGTTAAGTTCTTTTCGGGTAAGGTTGGTGTGTTTTTCGACATCGGAAAGCTGGTCGGAGAGTTTGGCATTTCCCTGGATAAATGTGTCGTAAACTTTGTAAACTGCAAAACCTGCAGCCATCATCATACCGGCATAGTGGTTAACGGTGGTAGCTGCCCGGCGCATTGCCTGCCCCATAACGGTAACACCTTTTTGCAGACGCTGTTTATGAGCAATAGCTTTTGTTAGCTCAGCATTGTAACGTTTCCACTCTTCGGTACCAGGCGTTGCATTGTGCAGGTGGTACTGAAGGGTTTTAATGTGCATGTTTAGCTGGCGCATTGTAAGACCGGTGAGGCCTATTTCTTTACGCAATGCTGCCTGGCGGTCTTTATTTTTTTCAAGGGCTTCGCGGTTAACTTTCAGCTCTTTGTTTAAAGCTGTAATCTGCTTTTTCTCTGCAGCAACATCTTTGTTTAGTTTGGCTTTTTCGGCTCTCAGGGCTTTTTGTTCCTGCGTGAGTTCGCGAGCCTGCTGTTCGAGCTGGCCCAGTTCTTTTTTAGCCTGGTTGCCGCCAACGGTTATCCGGAGTTGAACTTCTTCTTGTGTTACTTTGCCTGACATGTTTTTATAGCTATTAGCTACGAGCTACGAGCTGCGAGCTGATTACACAATCAAAGTAAGGGCGGGAAAGGGGGAAAATAAAGGACAGCCCTTCGTCTCCCGATGCTTCGGTCGGGACAGGTACGCTCAGGACGATAATTTGGAAGGCAAAAGTAAAAAGTGGAAAGGCAAAATGGAGTGGCTTATTTTAGTTTTGGGGTGAAAAGTTAACCTATAGGTTAATTTATTTTAGTTTTTGGGTGAAAAGTAAATTAACCCCCTTTGTCGGCCTCGCACATTCCTTACGCTGACATTTCCCCCCAAGCGGGGGAAACAATAAGGTGTCCTTCGGACTGCTATTTTTGGAATAAAAAAACCTTCAGGGTTTGGGAAACGCCTGAAGGTTTGATTTTATATTTATTTGTATTGAAGCCCGGTTAGCGCGATGACACATTATTAAAATGCCTACGGAATGAACTATTACTCCCCAACATAATAATATGCTCTAAGCAAAGATGACCGTAATAAGCTATCTCTTCAGGCGAGGTGTGGTTTGTTCCCTTTGCCAAGTCAGCTACTCGGCAAACGAATGTTTGAAGACAATCGATATGTTTATCCAAATTATCTGAATTGTGTTTAGATGGGTTTGAAAAACCTCCTATTGGTTGATTTTTGGGGTTGCGGTGTACAATTCTCATTAAATGAGTACCGCAGTTTGCAGTATTTTCCATTTCTTTGTGGTGTTATATATTTATAATGAATCCCCCGGGGCAAAGGTGCTCGTAACACCTCCCGGGGGATTGTTTATTTATTTCCTTTTCTCTTTATCATCGCCAAACAAATCAAATTTTAATTGGTCAGTAGCGGCTTTCATGGCCTTCATCCTTTTTCTATCTGCAGCACTAATCTTCAGCTCAGCTTCAAATACCTCTGCCAATTGGGGATTTTCTCTAATCAGTTTTTCCTTTTTGTCCTTCCACTCTTTTTCGGCTTTTAGTTTTTCAACAGTAGCCTCCTTCATTTCTCGATAATGGCCAAGAATTATTTGGTCAATTGTTGTCCAAACCCAAACCTCAAATTCAGGATCAAGCCAGGCAGCAAATTTTAAAGCTAAAATTCGATGCATCCATGTTCCAGATTTTTGCCTTGAAATGATCAAATCTTCTTCACTTTTCAGGTTTAATAAACCTGCAAATGCAGGTTTTAAACAGGCTGAAATAAACTTTTTTGTAGCATCACTTTTTGTAAATTGAAATAAATCTTTTCCAAAAACTTTTGCCATTTCAGTGGCATTTACCATCACGTTATCATTTCCGGTAGAATCGAAACTGATGGATTTTTCGTTGTAAATAAATTCTAGAATTTTCATAATAATTATTTTTTGATGTTCAACTCATTAAAATGATTTTGAATTGCAACGATCATTCCCGTTGCTTTTTCTGATTTTGAATCAGGAAAACGAGGATGAAAAACAATCCTCTTTAAGTTCTCAAATGAAACAACTGGTTCCATTTTTCCATCTATTTCCGAAAACTTTCCTTCCGAAAGCAATTCAGACATTACTTCTTGTTCAGTCCATTCTTGCATAATATATCGTTTTAAAAATTCAATGACACAAAGTTTCAATATTTTTCTTTTATTTCCAAGAATTAAAAAGAATATTATTATTTGTTATATAAATTTCTATTGTATTATATTTGTAAACAAAAACACCAATGGTTAAGAAAAACGTGAATTTTCAGGCAGAAGAAGACACATCAAACGAATTTGATGCCGTATTAAAGGAATATGAAGAAGTAACAGGAATTAGTTTAAAAAAAGGAAATTGCCTGGAAATAGCAATGAAAGACTATGTAATCAAACTACGCAAACAAATAGAGTTACTTAAACAAGGGTAGCTCTACATTTCCATTTTATATAATTTAAAATTAAACATTAAAAAACCCGGCTTGATGGCCGGGTTTTTTGTTATTGCTTTTCTAGCTCGTATAAAAGAGTTCCTTTTTCTGGTTTTAGAAGCTCGTGTATAATAATTGAATCCGTTTGATACCCGTACTTCAAATCACTTTTCAAACTATCTACCTGCTGTTCTAACTTACTAATTCTTTCTTCGTAGTTGTTATTTTGCCTACATGAAAAACAAAATAACAAAACGGAAGCAACAATAAATATCTTTACCATAGCATATTAACTTAAAAGTTTTGATTTTTGCTTTTCAAATTCATCCTGCGTTAAAATACCATCGTCGAGGAGTTTTTTCAGTTTTGTTAATTCGTCGGAAACGCTGGTCTGTTTGGCGGCGTTCTCTTTTGCTTCGCGCTCTAGTTTTTGCTTTTGCCATTTTTCGCGCTGCAATTTTTCTATTTCAAGATTTTTCTTTTTGTTTCCTTTTGATATGCTAACTATTAGCACAATTCCAAGGATTACGAGAATTACCCAAAGCATACTATTTGATTTTTAAGGTTTAAAGTGGGGTGAAGATATAAAAAACGCGGTTAAAAACCGCGTTACCCGTTTGCAGCTTCCAGCTCCTGTTTAATACCTTGCACTACATCGTCGGTTAGGTAGTACATAAGGGAGTAAACAATGGAGCCGATAGAACCGTAGGCATTTCGGGAATAAAAGCCGGTTGGCTTTGTGGTTTTTTGGTAGCTCTTTTTGTTTTTTTCGGGGTTTTCGGTGTTCCACTTGTATTTGTGCGTGGCCTGAATATCGAGAAAACGGCCCCGGAGTTTCATCCCAATAGCTAGTAGTCCGTTAAAATAATCGGGTGAGGCCTGCACGCTATTGCTTACAGAGCTATATAGTGTACCGCTTCCCTGGTAACGGTTTTCGGTAATACCCTGTTTTATGGCCTCTTCTATTCTGGCGCCATATTTTTCGAGTATTGTCTCTACAAAGCGTTGCTGTATTAGTTTGTCGGTAATCATAAATCACTCCATTGGGATTTTAGGACCAGCATTGGATTGTAAGAGAAGAAACGGAAGGTGGTACGCCAGCCATAATAACCATCGAAAACAGGGCCTATTTTTTCGCGGTTGAAGGATTCTATTTGCAACTGATTAAGGAAGGTATAACGCGGCAGAGTGGCATCGTTTTTTATACGGGCTTCGAAATCGTTGCACCATATTTCGGTTTCGTTGAGTATTGCCTTGCGCTGTGCTGCTACATCGGCGCGTGGATTAGTAAGCTTTTTCAATACCAGATAACCGGATGTAGCGCGGTCGAATACCTGATCGGAGGTTTGTACGTGTTTACCGATGGCATAGGCTTCAAGTACGAGCAGGGTTTGAGCATTCATGTTTCGTACTTCGTTGGTGGCATTGGCCATATCATCCAGATCGATGGGATAGAATTTTTCGATGGCCACGTGTTTTGTTGCCAGGGCTTCGAAGTAGTTTTCGTATGTGGTGAAATTTATCATGATATTATAGCTACAAGCCGCAAGCTACAAGCTATTAGCTTTTGTTTTTTGCTTTTATTTTGTCGAGTTCGCGTTGGTGTTCGTCGTTTTCGAGAATAAGCAGTTCGCGTTCGCGCATAAACTGGAAGAGGTTACGGCGGGCGATATCGTCGGCATCGCGGTGTTCGTGTTGCGATACTTTCAGTATGGTATCATACCACGATAGGCGAGGCTTTTTTATTTTACCGGCTTCGGGATCGAGTTTTTCGGCAATGGTATTGCGGTATAATACTTTAAATATTTGCGGCAACTGTTTTATACAGCCTTCGAACCACCACAGCACCAGGTAACGCATGTGCAATGGAACTTCCTGGCGTATTTTAAGGATGCGGTTATCGATTAGCTGATCGTTAAACAGCTCGCGCGGATCTCCGTCGTATTCCGGAGTATTAATCAGGGATTTCAGATTTTTTCGGGCCGGTCGATACAAAATTGCCATCAGCCGGTTAATGAATTCAACACGATTGGTTTCGAGCCAGTTTTCGTAAGCTTTTTCGGCCAGTGCAAACTCCCAAACCTCGAGGCGTTTAAAATGATCGGGACCAAAGAGACCGGCGAAAGTTTCGAGCCGGTTAATGGTTAGCTCTGAATTTACGATTTGCATATCGCCCACTTTCTTAAACAGAAAGTTAAAAAGCTCTTGTGTTTCGATATAAATGGTTTCGGAAAGTTGTACCAATGGCAATGTTTTGCCTTGTTTATCGAGTTCCTGAGCTTGCTTTACTGCAGCATCAGCCGCTTTTGAATAATGACAAAACAGGGCCAATTTCATTCCTTCAACGGTAGTTTTACTGATTACCTGGCCGGCAACAATTAGAGCAGCTTCAAAGCTTAGTTCGTTCCATGTTTCGGGCATTGGGATTGTTTCGGTGTTTACTTCTACCGGGATCATATTCAATAGCTATTTGATGTTAGAAACTTATTCCTTTTCGGGATACTCCGGGACGATAGCGGTAATCGGGATCGTCGTCGAGTTTATCAAGATCGTAAATATACTTATTTAGCTTGGTAATCTCGGATTCGCCAGCTGCAGTAAAATACTCTTTTGCCACTTTAATTAGCGGAGTACGTGCCGGCTGACCAGCATCCTGAGTAACAAACATAGAAGTATATTTCTCGATTAAACCTTCAGGCATAACTTGTACTGGAAATTGAACCATTGCGGTGGCCATTGCCAGGTTAGGAACGATAATACGAATATGTTCGAGCATTATCTTTTCGCTTTCTTCGAGGTCGGTTTTAGCCTGGAGCTTTGTTTTAATGGTATCGAAACGATCGGCCAGTACCGGCTTAATGTTTACCCGCTCGATACGGCGCATAATAGGAATCATGGCAATAAACAGGCGACGGCTGGAATCGATATACACGGATTCCTGGAATACTGCTGCAGTAGGGACAAATAGCTCGAGAGAAGCTTTTTCGGCATCTGAATCCTTCCACGAAGCAATATTATCGCGCTTTTTATCGAGGTAGCTCAACAGTTGCTCGATGGTGTTGTACGCATTGCGGAGATATTTTGCAGCCACAGCATTTACAGCCCACTGGAAGGCTTGCACCTGGTTGTCGTTTGATTTTTGATGATGGAAACCGGAGTTATCGATGATGACATTTCCTTCGGGAACATACTCGTAAATGCCTTTCCAAATTATTGCCTCCTGGATAAGGAGCACTAACCCGTCGAGTACTTTTTCTTCATCTGTTGCATCGGCATCCTGAAATCGTTCGGACTTATAATGCGTGAGTGCAGCGGTGTAAACGGCTCCGGAAATGGTGCCGGTTACAAAGCCAATTGCACGGCGAAAATCGGGTTCGAGGTTTTCGTATCCGAAATTAAGTACGGTACCACCGGCTACTGTTTTTACCTCTTGTATTCCGTTGTTGGATTTGTTTAGAATGAGTTCCATGAGCAATGCTTTAATGATTAAATGCTTGAATGCTTAAATTATTCCTTCGGTTCTTTTGTTCCGGTGGTGGTATTATCCTGGGTAACGAGTTCGATTTCGCGGAAGCCTATTTTTATGTTTTTGTTTGGGAAGCTGTGTTTTAGTGCGAAGTTTGGAGCCCACAATATTAAGCGGCGCGGCATGGGTGTAACTACTTTGTTGTGTAGGTTGAAGGCGTGCATTTTTTCGCTTCCGGATGAGAGTTTACCATCGATAACGGTATTGGCCAGCGTAGGATCGAGATGAACGCCACTGATTTTAGCCTGGTTAACGATTTTAAACAGATCGGTGTAAGCTGTTGAACGCTCTTTTGTGTTATCCTGCAATGGCGTAATGGTTATTCCTGGCAATGGCTTACCATCGGCACTGTACGAAAACTTGGTATGAATGCGCTTTTGTGCATTTTCGGCGGTTTCGGAATACAGGATGCTGTCGAATTCGGCAAGTATCTCGTCTTCTAATTCTACGGCTTCTTTCGATCCGGGAGTGATGTTGTTTTCTTCGTACATTTTTTGCCAGTACTCGAACGACGACTGTATATGCCAGTTGAAGGCGGCATTTTTAATGTTATCCTTATGCCAGTACGGAATAAGTGTGGCCAGCTCGATATAGTTTACCGCACCAATAAACGGAGGGCGGCCGTAGTATTTACTGGCGAACGACGGGAAGCAGATAAATTTTGCGGATACGGGTTGTGAGAAAGGATCGTCGGTGTTTACCATCGGTATTTTCGATGGTTTCCGCGATGATTCGGGATCGGTCCAGTCGGCTGCAAAAATGTGGTTTATCCGGTTATTTTCATCGTATGCTTCCAGGCGGCTGTCTTCAGATCCTACCAACATAGGTAGCAGGCGCCATTTTTCGCGGAATAGATTGGACCGGGAATAAATGTTACGACGGAACACCGGTGTATTGTTTTCCACATAAACCATATCGGTAGCAGCTTCGGCCAGGTAGTTGTCGAGATCATAACTCTCGAGGTAATCTTCTATTTCGGGATCGAGTACCTCGTCTTTAACAAGTTTAGTCTGGCCTTTTTCATCTTTATCGAGCCGTTCGGTGTACAGGTACCAGCCTCCGGAAAGCAATAAATCGATTTTAGTACGCAACAATCCGTGCATATCGTTATCGCGATCGAGCAGGCGTTTCAGATCCTGTGGAAACAGGTTGTTTGGTCCGTTAGGAATTATTTTATTCCCGTTAATGAGCATGTAGAAATCCTTTCGGGTTTCTTCTACATACTGGGGAACAAGCGACTGTTCTTCGTAATAGGTGTCGCGTGGGTTGGTATCGAGCAGGAACATTCCGCCTGATTTTGGCAGTATGGCTGCACTTTGCGATCGGTAGATTCCGGATGGTGTTCGACGTATCATAGTATTAAGAATTACGTTTCATGGTTACTGTCATTCCGTTGTAGCGGCGGATTCCGTAAATGTTGTAGCGGCGAACAATGTCAGACCCTTCAGCACGGAAGGCAATAAGGTTTTCGGTACCCGCAGCTTTTACCTGGCCGGCCTCGAGCACATCGATAAGCGTTTCTACCTGGCCACCAGTTTTGCGGGATACGGAGTACTTTACCACCGTAACTGTAAATGGTTTTTGCGATGAACGCATCTCCCTCAGTGCTTCGAATAAATTAATTGTTGGCATGCTATTGCATTTTATACAGGCAAGTATAATGAGTGGGTGATGATACGGAAAGGACAGCGCGGGGAAGGATGGAATATTAGAGTATTGGAATATTAGAATGGAAAATTTGGGGATACGGCAAAAAATGGGGATACGTTGGGGATACGTGGGATACGGCAAAAAAATGGGATACGCCTCAAAAAATGCGTTAATGCTTAAATGCGTTATTGCTTAAATATTTGAAAGAATGCTATTGCAGTTTGTTTTCGCGGAGGATGGAGTACAGAAACCAGTCGGCCATGCGGCGGAAGTGTTTGGCTGCATTGTCGGCATCGGCTTGTGTTTCGAGTACTACCGGAACTGCATAACGTACCGGAACTAATACATAGAATTTACCTTGATGTGATGTGCGACTACCTAAAGCAGGCCATCCTTTGCTCTGTGCTTTACCCATTGAGTTGTGCTCGAACTCGATGGTATCGGGAAGATTATCGAATATGTGTACCTGGTTGGTTATGCCTGATTTGGTATCGACTATAAAATGAGAATCGTTGTACTTTGAATAAATAAAAGGTGGAATTTTTGCCATGGCGTACTGTTTTTGTTGTTATGTGGTTACGCTAACCGGGATCAAATGTAAGGAAAAAGTGGAAAGGCAAAAGGCAAAAGGTTAAAAAATGAATTTTGTTTTTGAAAAAAAAATGGTTTTTGAAACGTTTTTGAAAAAGTAAACACGGAGAAAAAAGTGAAAAAAATCCCCACAAAAATGAAAACATAAATAAGTGTTTTGAGGGGTAAACCCTTCGACTTCGCTCAGGGTGACCTGGGGCTGACCTGGGGCTGACAGGGTGGCTATTTAGAATGGTTCTAAATTGCAGAAAAGGGTGATTTTTTTTTTGAAGGGGGCGGGGGGGGGTTGGCGAGGGTTGGTCACCATTAAAACAATAATTACACACTTTTTTATTTTGAAATAAAAAAAACGACATTATATCGGATAAATGGTGTGTTATCCGATATAATATCGTATATTTGTATCAACAAGGAAGCAATTAAGCAACCTTTTGAAAAAACAAAACAAAATGAAAAAATGGAATGATTTTCTATCTGACTGCAAAGAGGCCTGGGAAACTGAAGGCGTAAACTGTTCGAATGATGCACAAAAAGCAAATAGCTTATTGTTAAGGTGCGACAAATCAAATACAGAATCGTTAATTCAAGTAGCTTCAAAAGCTTATGAATTAATGATATTTGGTTGTAATTTCAATATTATTGAAGCTCACAGCGGCAATAATAAGAATGAAATTAAAAAAGTAAAAAAGATTTTCTACGATTTGATTGATCGTGGCGAAGTATGGGGGCAATTAACTGACAAAATGGAAATTCAATTTTCTGATATTAATTCAGAAATAAAGGCCAACGTTGTTAACGAATTTGGGGAAAAGGTGTGTGACGAAATAAAACTAAACTAATGAAAAAAAATAATTGTATCAATTGCGGTGCAGAGGTTACTACAAAAAATAGTAACCTTTGTGATTCCTGCGGAGAAATAGCCACAGAAGAATGGTTTGATTATATAGGAACTATTGAAAGCGAAATAAAAACCAAATTTGGAAAAAAGGAAACCTTTTGCAAAGATCAGGGATATCGATTTGGAGATTTTGGGAACAAGCTGCGAACGGTTCAAAACAAATTAAACTGGCTTAATGAGTTCTTAATGCCACTAGAACTTGAGATTGAAATTAAACCAAAGAACAAGCCCTAGAAAAAATGAACTAGATAACCCCCATAAAAAAACCAGCCTTTGAGCTGGTTTTTTTATGGGGGTTTGATTCGGTTGTATTCGCGGATTATGTAGAAAATGAAGGCGATAATAAGGATTAGATAAAACATATTTATAAAGGTTTCAAGCCGCTGAAGTCTGCAGGGCTTCTGTTAATTCGTCAAAATTTTCTATAAACTCTGAGATATAAAGCTCTTTGTAGTCGTAAAAATCAAACTCTGACATTCCCAGGCATTCAGATAAAACGAACTGTAAAACATGCCCAAAATACTGTTTATCTTCTGGATAGTTAAAAAAATCGTTTGTTTCGGCCTTCCAGACGTTAAAATCATTTGAGAAAAATGAAATAAAACCGTCGCAACTGGAAAAATGATCTTTTATCCAGCTTTCAAACTCGGACCGATTATTGTATATAATCTCCCTAATTTTCTGCAAATCTTCATTTAATAGTTTTACCTCACAGTTTATTGAGTCGGTTGAAAAGTTATAAAACCGGGGACTTTGCAGGCTCTGAAAATCAATTTCAATGCTCTCAAATTCATAACTCAATTCTGAGTGCAGCCAGTCACAAAATTTTTCACAAAAAGCTAAATGATAGCCTTTATAGTTGATTTGTAATTGATCGGAATCAACAGGCGGGAGTCCTTTTTTATCTCTTTGCTCGTTTATATACTCTAACTCGCTTTCAATCTCTCCGTTTTGGTCTAGGTCCCAAACGGTGCAATAAAAACCATTAAAAAGTGGAGCGAATGTTTCGAATGAATTTTTCATTTTGTTATTGACCGGGTGCCGGCGGTCCGCCGGGGTTAATTATTAATCGATTTCATTTGATTTGGAAAAGTAACAATAGCCAATTTCGGCAGAGAAAAACACGGGATACATGCCAATAAACTCGAAATTTTTACCATAAATGACATTATTAAATGTGCGCTTAAATCGAATGGTTAACGGGTCGATATGTCCGCAGATTGATTTTATGAAATCCTGCTGAGCGGGTGAAAAGTCGGCTAGTGTAAGCTGACGACGGAAAAAGAAACGTAATTTTTTCATCATTTTATAGGCCGGTTTTATCCAGGCGGCCCGCCTGTTTTGTTTTATACCACGAAAAGCGGCCCCGTTGCTGGTAGCCGCTTGTTTTGTGGTGCGTATTGGTTTATATCTTTGTTTCAATAATCCAATCAATTAGCGCCGTTTCATCTATTTCGCCAGAAGGATCTGAAACGCTTTCTAGATTACCGTAACCATTAAAATATATATAGTCATCATTCCAGTTTATATCTGAGAAACAACCCAGCCGAAACGCTTCCATAGGATTATCAGATAGAAATGTATTAAAAAAATCGTCGTCAAAATTATATATTTCGTTTTCGTATCCGTTTTCCTGACAATACTCATTCCATAAAAACAAAAGGTTGTCTCCTTCATTGTTTAGATTGTCCAGGCCGTTATCATTCATAAAATCAATCAAATTGAACAGCGTTTCAATTTCTTTAAAACTCATCGACTCAGAATAAAGACCGGAAGGCATATCCTCATAATCTGTAAACATTGTTTCTTCGCGTGGCGTTCCACACAATAAAGGCCGCTTTTCGTCACACTCGGCAAAATGATCTTTAATATAATCTATAAAATCATCAGCACTACTAAAACCTTCAAGTTCTACCCAGTGGCCAAATTCAAACTGAGTACCTTCGTTATAACTCGCGTAATCTGTTAAAAATAGTTTCATCTTATTGGAGGCCTTTTTTATCCAGGCGGCCTGCCTGTTCAATTATTAATTATGATGCTAAAGTATGGCGCACTTTCGAGAAATGCAAGCCCACCACCGGCGGCAGAACTGCCAACCTGTCACGATTTTTCAATTTTACATAATTTCAATTACAGATATCACCACCGGAGGGGGTATGCAATTGCAAAACGAGCGCAGGGTGGGTCCGGGTTCGCTGTGTGAGCGAACGTTTTTGCCGCAAAAAATATTTTTTTTGACGCTGAAAATCAACAGTTTTTGAAAATGAAGTGTGTTTTATGCCTGGAAATTGGCTAAAAGCGCACTTCGATTTTTACTTTTTCTTGCTGGTTGTGGGCTTCCAGGCTTGCTGAACACCTCGTTTGTCGATGTGGTGATGGTATTCTCCCCATATCATATAGTCCCAACTGTCGGAGGGGTTGGTTGATTCCATGGGGAGGCGGTGAATGGCCAGTTTTTCGGAGCGCTTGTCTTTGAAAATGTCGTCGCCTTTAGGGATGGCGGGCGCGAGATTGAGGCTGGCGTAAAGCTCTTTGCAGTTTTGTTTGTTCATGCGGAGGATGGGGAAACGCTCCAGCTCTTCTTCGGCGAACATGCGCGAGAAAAGCAGGTGCTTCAGCGGATGCGGGATAATACCCATGCCAACCGACATGAGGCTTACGTTCCAGCCTTTTGCGCGGAGGCGGGAGGCAAAGTGCTCGGCTTTGGTTTGCTTGCTGTTTTCGAGCTTGGTGTTGCCGGTGCGATCGTAATGCAGGCGGAGCTTTTTTGTGGGATGCGCTTCGTAGTAGCGGCAAAACTTATCGGCTACGTTATCCATATCGTCGGGTACCAGGGCGTACATAAAGTTTACAGTACGAAACTCTTTGCGGCCAAAGGGATTTTTTTGCCCGATCGACAGTGAAACCATATTCCCGAAATCCATACCTGCAACGAGGCCGGCAGAAGTATCAATATCCATATCGGAAGTGCAGGTACGGAACAGGTTGGCGCGGCTGCCATAGGTTTCGTAAAGCGAATCGAGGGCGGAGTAGTTAAACTCGCCAATGTACCAGTGTCTTGCCCCCATTTTGCCGTAGAACATGCTTTCGACAGATCGCGGGCGGATGGACAGGTATGAGGTACGGAATACATGTTTCGGGTTTACACGCGGATCGGCATTTTCGCGGAAATAATCGAGGCCCAGTACGTGACGGTTAACCAGATTGGATGCCATACTGAAATAGGTGGTTTTCTTTCGTACCCGGTTTGCCATGTATTCCAGTTCGGCAATCTTTTTTTCGAGCGACAGGCGGCGCTGTTTGGTTTTTGCTTCCAACCATTGCATACGGCGTTTATCTATTTTATCCTGAAACTGGAGGATCATCATTACATCCTTTGGATTCATTTTGCTTTGCAGCTCGTACATCCATTCGGCATTGTCTTCAATGTAAGGTAAATCGGAGGTGATGGTACGGCCCCGGTATAGCGGGCAGTTTCCAAATTTTAGCAAATCGCCACGCACGGCAGGCGTAAGGTCTTTGGTTACGCGCTCGTAATCGGCAAAACGGCCCTCGTCGAGTCCGTAGTATTGTAACGAAAGTGAGTTAAGAATACCGGGACGATCGAGCGAGCCCAGGTACATAATGGTTCCCCAGCGTGTTGAAATGGCATGCTTATAGCTAGATGGCGGCGTAGATGGTTGTGGCCAGTGATCGGGCGGTTTCCGGAACTTGATGTAGTCGCCGGTTTCGCCATCCCATTCGCGCCAGCCAAAAAACTGCTGCCAAAACTGTTCCATTGGCGGCAGGGTACGCTCCATAATGTTTACATACGACGGGCCTATTGCCGCAATACTGGCACCGGGCATACTTGTAATGGCATCGTATGAGCGTTTTGCCTGCACCGGCGATTTACCCAAACCACGCCCCCATAAACCGGCAAGCTCGCGCGGGTTAACCCTTAGCGCTTCTTCCTGTACCGGATTGAGGTATAGCTTTACTATTTTTTTGTTCGATTCCAACTTCCTGTTCTAATTGATTGCGTTCGCTTTCGTCTATAATTTCAGCCTCTTCCCATTCGCGGAACATCTTTTTAAGGTCTTTCTCGGAAATACCCGGATAGCCGTGTTTTTTATGATCGGTATCGAAAATCACAACGGTTTCAGGTATCTCTTTTTCGCCAACATCCTCGTCTTTTAAATGAAGTTGCAGGATTTCGCGTTTTTCTTTGATTAGAGCGCCTATCTGCTTTGTTACGTTAATTGGATCGCTGGGAAGCACTTCGTACAAAATAGCTATCAGATTATCGATCTGACGGGCTAATACCCTGCGCACTGTTTTGCGCGACAGGTTTTGACTTGAATTGTAATAATTCTGAGCGTTTACCACATGCTTTAATGCCGATCGGAAAGTGAGTTTTTCTTCGGGAAACTCTTTTACCATCATTTTGGCAATGGTTTCCATATCGAGATGACCCACACACACCAGCTGGTCGGCAAATTTCCACAGCTTTAACCAGTTTTGGTACTGGGCTGGCAGCTCCCCTTTCCCATCGGTTTTAAACCATTCGAGAACAAGTTCGTAGTCGTGGTATTGTTCGTGTTTTTGAATGTTGGTCATTATTTGCGGGTTTGTTTTAATGCTCTACTCAACTGGCTTACTCCCCGGGCACATTCTTTTGCATAAGCAGGAATGTTCTCTTTAAACTCAGCAAGCTTTTTACTGGCTTCCGCGTTCTTAGGTATGTTTTTTCGATAAAATTCCTTACTGCAGGCAGAATCACAGAAAAACAGCGCCGAATATTTCCCGGTAAACAGAAATGGCATTTTAAACACAAATCCCAAGCGCTGAGCCTGGGCACCTGCTGCACCATCCGATTTCTCCGTTTCAAACAGAAACTTTTCGCATTCGTTACAATGTATTTTTCGTTTTACCTGGTTCATCTCAGTTGATTTTAAATTCAGTCCCAAATGTTATTTTGTTCACGTATTTGGTGAATTTTATTACGGAGGTGGATCTCGTCGAGCTTTTGATTAAAAGCAATCAGCGCCTTTCCGTTTTTAGGATTACTGGATTCTTTTTGCAGGTTCACAAAACGCTCTTCATCCAGTGCATCGCGGCCATCGTCGTAGTTTTCTTTTACACCGAGGGCAGGGTTGTTGTAGTCGATCCAAAAACGGCGAAAACTGATCCCCAAATGACGAGCCACCTGGTCCATGGTACGGCCCGATTTTGCCAGCTCGAAAATTTCCTGGTAATCGGCATCGGAGTAGTTTTTTATGGTGATGAGATTTTTTGCCATTTTGGAAAATGCTTTAATGCGACAATGCTTTAATGATAAAATGAAGGGCAGAACGAGTCTGCCCTTTTGGCTGGTTTTATTACTGCTCTTGGGATTTTAGTAACTTATCGCAGATGGCAAGTGTGTTTGCCCACTTGTCGCGGAGCTTTTCTTTAGCCGCATATTTTTCGTCGCCGGGGTGTTCTTCGCACCACTTGCGGTAGCGGGCAAAGTTATTGTAAGCGGCATCGCGCTTTTTATTCAGGGCCAGGGCTCCCTTTGTATCGAGCAGCTCCTTTAGCTCCTTTTCTTCTTTGTCGGCCAATAATTTCGGGTGTTTACCCAAAACCGTTTGTGTATCGTTATAATGTTTCAGCTCGGCATGAGCAGCACGGTTTGTTTCGTCGGCAGCTACAATTTTAGCCATAACAGCGGCACGTTCCTCGTCGGTGGTAGCAGCTTCCAGCTCGGTGTCGTGCGCTTCGCACAGTTTGTTCCACGAAGCAATGACATCGGCAAACATTATTTTAATGCTGTCTGGCGCTGTATCCAGGAGAAGATTAGGGTACATCGTTTTTAGCGAGAAAACAGGGTGGTTTTTGGCGTCTTTTGGACCAGTCTGACCCCCTCCGCTTCGCTCGTCCCCCTGGAGGGGGACAATTTTCGTGCTATCAGGATTATCTCCTGGTTCCGGATCTTCATTTTCCTTCGTTTCATCACTGGCTTTTGCAGCTTCCTGAGCTGCCAGAAGTGCAATTGTAATGTCTTTCTGACCTTTGCTTGGCGCAGTTAACTCAAGGTGCTCAAAAGCGGCTTTTTTGGCATAATAATCGGCCTTTTCGATATCAAATTTCAGAATATCGAAATTCTCTGGATCGAATTCGGTTGTTTTAACTACACCCCCTGTCGCTTCGCTCCCGTCCCCCTGAGAGGTGGACAAATTCTTAGAAATGGTGATGTCTTTTGGTTTGAATTCATCGCGCAAATTGCGAATGGTTGAGAGCATCAGCTTTTTGTTGGCCGGAAACTGACCTTTACTAAGTACAGTGGCCACCAGCTGTTTTTTGCCGTATTTATTTAACAGGGTTATACCGGCATCCCAGTTCGGATTTTTTTCAATCCAATTGTTCAATTCGTTATAAGCATTCAAATTTTCCATGGTAAAATTCTTTTATTATGCTTACAAAATTGCAATTGCATTGCCGAACACTAAAGGACAGAGGGATTGAGGGAGTGAAGGATTGAGTTTTCAGTCGCAGTTATCAGGTACCGGTGGCGTCGAGCATTCTTTCAGGTAGTAATCTACAACTTCTTTAAATCGATGATCAATTTGTTTTTGAGTCTCACGGATGGCATGGTCCAGTATTGAATTTTGCGGAACAAATTGGCAACCTGGCAATAAAAAGAATCGGGGATTGTTCATAATCAATTCATGCAGGCGGTCTTTTAACCGGATCAGCTCTTTATCCGAATAAGCAGCTTCGTATGCGGCATGCCAGGCAGGCCTTCCAAATTTTTCGCCCTTATCATTAACAATAAGCCAGTCGCTTTCCTGTTTATGTGGATAATCCATTTCTATTTTACCTGGCATAGTTTCTAAGATCACGTTTATCAATTAAAACTTCAGTATCGTAAAAATCAGAAAGCCGGTTAAGATAGTCTAGCACCGGAGAATTACGATAGTTATAAAAAGTATTACATATCTTGCCGTCCATAACAAAATGAAGACCGCTATTGGTTTTTTCAGCTACAATAAAACAGAAAATTTCCTTTCCGTACATAATTTCAACGTCGGCAGAAACCATATACTCTTTTCCTTCTTCTTTAATCAAATCTGGTAACGATTTAACTGCAAAAACACGAGAATCCGGAACATTACATACCTGGTTATAAAAATCCTGATAAGAAACAGATTTCATTAAATTTTCGATATACGCTGAACTTTTACCGAAATCCCTTTCATTGTGCCATACATTATTTTTATCCATCTTAATCAAAAGAAAGTTTCAATGTTCCTTCGTAACCATCTGACTCAAAATCGAAATTGGCAATTGTGGGACCAAGTTTCGAAACAGTTTGTATTGAAATAATCTTTAAGTTCGGAAAATTATCACAATATAATTTAAGAACAGCCTTTTGTTTTTCGTCTAGTCTTTTTCCGTAAAACTCCATAAATCTGTCAAGCTCATTCATTTTCTGCCGATAATTTTTAGTTTTTGATTTCTGTCCGTTGTTAATATTCGGTGCTGTGCATAAGTTGCCTTAAAAAGTGGCGGAGCTGTTACTGTGGTTGGTTCGTTTTCTTTTCGGGTAATTTCATCGTCGAATTTTGTTTTTATATCGGTAAGTAATCTTGCCAGTCCAACCTTTTTTAAGGTACTTTCATACTCCGAAAAACTAAAACTTAATTCAACTATATTGCCGTTACGTTCGGCATAAAAATGAATCCTACCGGGCCTGTCAAACACCTCGCAACGGCTAAAAGTATCTTCGCAAACTACCCGAAACCTGTTATTTATATCCAATATTCCCATACCCAAATATACAAAAAACCTTCGAAGAGAATTCTCCGAAGGTTTTGGGAAAAAAGAATTAATTAAATAAGGGGCGGTTATGCTGCTGCTGTACGCGACAGTTCTACATAATCGTCGGCACCACGAATAAAGAGCTCCAGTTCGGCCCCTTCTTCCGATGTCCAGTCGGCGGTGAGGTTAAACTTCACGTTGGTAGCTTCAATTGTGGTAAGATTTACTGTTGATCCACCTACCAATACTACGCGGGTACCCGGTATTGCATTGGTAAAACCGGCCAGTGTAGTGGCAGCGGTATTCTCGGGGATAACAAATTTGGCTCCCTGCGACAGGTCGTAGCTGGTAGCATCGGCCAATACCAGAACTTCTTTTAAGAATGCACCGGAGCCCACGTATTGTGGAATTAAACCGGCCCACTCTGTTTTGTAGTTCAGGGTATAACCTTTGCGGTCGCCCGCTGCCATACCAGAAGCAAATTGCGCCTGCAGGGTTGCCGGCATTCCTTTCCAACCGAAACACCAGGTAATACCTGTAGTAATTTCGTCGAACAGGATAAACCACTCTTCGCGGCCATGATCGTTGATCAATTGGCGAACAGTCATTTTAGAACCGGGAACATAAACCTTCAGGTTTGAAGTGTGTCCGTCGTGGTCGCGCAGGTCGTTTCCTTCTTCCGAAAGATCGTTCTGATCGGAAGTAACATACAGGCTTTGCCAGCTTTTGCCTGCGTTAAACAGGAAAGAGTCGGAAATTTTAGCCTTGTTATCCGAATCTACATCGGGGATGTGCGATAACCACGATTTAAAAGCAAAACGAAAATTGGTGAAACCACCTCCCATAATAGGATCGCTTTGTATACTATCGAGTTGATTGTCTTGTGTAAAATCCATTGTATCAAATATTAATGATTAAGGATGAATGATTAATTAGAACCCCCTCCCCCTTCGGGTACTCCCCCTGAAGGGGGAGAAATTCCCGAACGAAAAGAAGAATTATATTATGCTGCACTAGGCACTGCGTCCGATTTCTTTGAAGAGGCCGGATTTAGTGTAGTAGAATTTAATCCATGCGGCTGCTGCACCTGTCCAGTCGCCACCAGTAAGAACAAAGTTACCTCCGTTGGTAATGGTAGTTGCGTTGGCACCACCGCCACCGTTAATGGTGTAGGTTTTATCGGCCACGGCATCGTCGAGGTCAGTAATTTCAAGCGCTCCGGTGTTAGCATCCGAAGTAATGAAATTAAAACCGTTGGCTACTGAAGGCGTAGCATCGTCGGCAGTAAATTCAAGTACTGCAGTACCGTTAGAAGCCAGTTCGCGATCAATTTCAATGAATTTATCGCCTACTTTAACCAATACCAGTTTGGCATTTTTCTCGGCAGTCCAGGCATCTTCTAAAACAAAGTTACCAGCGTTGGCAATGGTTGAAACATTGCTCGATCCGGTACCCAGTAAATAAATTACCTGGCCTTCGGTAGCATCGTCGATGTTGGTGATAGCTGTTGCCTGGGTATTGTCGCCCAACTTTAAGCAGTTGTGTGTTTTTACCGATGGCGTAGTATCATTAGCATCGCTAAGGATGTAAGTAAAGTCGTCGAACTCGTCGGACAGGAAGATGATCTGGTTGTCGTAAGTCTGCTCGTCTTTTGAAGCATACTCGTAACCCGATTTAATAGGAGCAATACCGGCAGCACCGTCCATAAAAACGATGGTGTCGCGTTTTTCCTTCTGAGTATTAAAACGGTTATCTTCGCCACGCTGACGATAGAACTGACGGATTAAACCAGGAACTACCCAAACCAAGGTTTTCGAATTCCAGTAAGGCACACCTTTTACCTCGATAAAATCGGGAATGGCAACGGTATCTTTTTCCGAAACGTTGGTGTTTTTACCCAGCGCATCTTTATATGCTTTAAAAGCATCGGCACCATCTTTTGATGTAAGCACATACATTTTGTCGACAGAATCGCGAATGTCGCGCGGGATCATTTGGGTTCCCCTGGCAATCATTTTATAAATGTGGTTATCCGAATCGAAAGCCACATCCCACTCGCCTAAGTTAAAAGGCTTAATACGCAATCCTTCGCGGATTGACTGTAACGATTTAAGCACACCGTTAACCGACTGCATTACCGGACCGGCAACACCATCGGCACTCTGAAGGTAAACACCCTGTACCAAAGCTTTGGTTTTTTCCTGGGTAATTTTTTCCTTCATTTTGGTAAGCAGGAATGAAACCAGCGGTTCCTGGAACGGATTTGTTCCCTGAGTCATTGGTGCCAACCAGCTGTAGATAAATTCGCGAAGCTCGGTAGCTTTAAAGCGGTGATCTACTTTGTAATCGCGTACTTTAATAATCTCAGGTTTAAATTCGAACGAACCTTTTTCGGTCCACTCCGGATTGTAAGCCTGCAGGAATTCGCCTGTAAACAGGTCGGTAACCACCAGCTCGTCTTTTATTCCGGTTCCGTAAGGAGGGAAAATTGCGTCGAGCGACGGAGTGCGGGTCATAAACGTTTGGATCTCGGAATGACGTTCGCGGAAATAATTTCCGAGGTCGTCCTGGATCTGCGCGATGTCGATCTCTGAAGCAGCTACAAGAGCATGCGCCATTGAGTGATTACCATCGTTGGCAATTAACAAAGCAGCTTTGTTCCAAAAACGGATATCGCTTGAGGCATTTAAGCCGGTAGCGAGTGCATTGAAGGTACTCATTTCGTTACCAAGATTAAGGGTTACTGATTCGGGTTTGTTACCAAGGGCAGCAATTTGGCGTTGCAAAGCCTTGTTTTGAGTCTCGAGCGCGTTAAAACGAGCTAACAGTTGATCGTTTGAGGCTGCCTGAGCTCCGTCGCCATCACCAGAAGCAGATCCATCGCCGGCTCCGTCGCCATCACCAGCTGCCGATCCGTCGCCGTCGCCGGCACCATCACCGTCGCCCGATCCGTCGCCATCACCATCACCAGATCCATCACCATCACCGGCTCCGTCGCCGTCGCCAGATGCTGATCCCTGACCATCGCCAGAACCACCATCGTTACCGGTAAAGAAACTAGCCATAACAGCTTTATTAAACGCTTTTTCGATAGCCTGGATATTATCTGTAGTAACAGAAGCGTATCCCTCTTCGAACTTCAGGCCTTTCAGATTCAGATCTTTGCTGAACCGTGTTTTGTAGGCCGATTTAATTGAGTTTACCTGCTCTTCCGACAAGTCAACTTTTCCGTCTTTAGCTTCAAGCTTATCAACGCCAAGTATTGCCATTAGAATAGGAATTAATTTTGGGTCCATTGAATAAAATTTTTAGTTATTACTCTGATTAATTATCACTGTCAGAAATTTATTTTTACTTGTTTTTTAGCCATTTCCTTCACCCACTCAACGGTTTGCGCCAACGACCCTATGCGATCGATTAATCCGTTACCATTATTCCCGGGCAGGCAATCTTTGGCAAAGAACATTTCGGCAGAGAATACATTGTCGGCGTTAACTTTGTCGATTTTATCCTGATCGACCAGTTTTATAAAAGCATCGAAATTGTCGCGCAGCTTGGCGCCACGGTTATCGGCCACCATTTTCAGGTAATACCTGGCGAAGGGATCGAGCACTTGTTTGGTAATGTTTTTACCATCGCCCTGGATGGCCTCCATGGTATTTTTATTTTTATTGTATGAATAGGTTGACTTGTAGGTGTAAATCACCCATCCACGTTCTTTAAGTGCTTTTTCGTTGTTCTGAAACTGGCCCATAACCCCCATAGATCCGATGCGGACCATTGGATTTGAAGCAACAACCAGGTCGGAGCCTGAAGTTGATATTAATGCTGCCGATGCTGAAAAATCTTCGTATAAAGCAGCCAGCGGTTTGTTGCAGGCATTTATGGCATTAAAAATTGGTGGCATCGATTCGAGCTGACCACCTCCTGATTCGACAAAAACAATTACTCCTACAATATTTTTATGCCTGTCGGCTTCCGCAATTCTGTTGGCGGCTATTGTTGTTCCGGCGGGTCCGCAAAGTTGCGTGTATTTTGTCATGGCTCCGCGAACAGGAATAATGGCTACTGATCCCGGGGGAGCATCGTCGTAAATAGATTTGTTCTGGTTGGTGTTTGAACGAGCTGCAAATTTTCCTTTACCGGTTTGCGCTGCACTTTGCAAATTAACATTTACCGGCATTCCAAAGGCATAAGGTAAATTTTCTTCGGGTTCGGGAGCCTGTTCGAGTTCTACGAATGAAGAAACGGGTTGAAAATAGGGTAAGTAGGCATTAAACAGCTCTATTGAGAAATTGGGTTCGATGGCCCAGGAGCCGTTTAATGTAAGATCGATAAGATAGGGAAGCTTCATAATTTGCGCTGAAATTTACGTTCAGAGCAAACCTATGAAAGGGGGTTAAATGCTGAAAAGACACCCTTCGACTTCGCTCAGGGTGACAGTTTTCAGTAGCAGTTTACAGTAGGCAGATATCGCTTTCTACTTCATTTCCCCAGGCGTGCCAGTTTTCGCGTTTATTACGGGCAAACAGCTCTAGTTTTGAATATCCATCAGACACTTGCTCAATGAGTTCGTAAAACTTATCCGGTTTTTTTGAATGACACGGATAGCCATTTACATAAGGTCTTTTGGCTTCGATTACACTTTCCGGAATTATACCTGTAGCTTTTAAATTTCCTTTCCGGCAGAATAATAAATATTCGGAAGTAATACGAACGGTACCACCAAGTCCGCCGCCCATTCGTTTCTTTTTCCATGTTATGCAGGTAGAATAATTAAACCCCCATTGCTCAATAACCCTATTGGCCTGAAGTAGGTATTTATTGGTGGTCCACATGAAAAGAAAAGCATCGCTGGCAGCGATATCTACCACAGGAAGATTGGCAATTTCTTCAACACTCATTGTTGGATAGGGTAAATTAAGCGATCCGTTTTTATCGCTTCTCCACTTTTTGCCGCCTTTCTGATCCCATGGCGGATCGGCATATATTACCTGGTATTTCCCCATTTACTATTCTTCTTCGGCGAGTTTAATTTGTAGTGGCGGGGTAAGCGATTGGCCGCTGAAGGTGATTACCACACCCGAAAAATCTTGTATGCCCGGAGCGGCAGGTTGGTTAAACAGCTGTTTTAATGGATGCTCTTTGGTACCCATTATAATGGTACGGCCCCGGTTGTTGTTGTAGCGCAGAATTACTTTTTCGCGCAGGGCATTTAGCTCGTTTATTACATCGGGGTTGTTTTCGTGCACCCGGCACTGCAGCTTATTGGCGAAATAAGGTCCGGCATCGGAATCCTTTTTTTCAAAATCGGGCGAAATGGTTCCGGCTACCGCATCAATATCCTGCCAGCCATCGCCGGTAACTACAATTGACGATGCGTCGACCTCGATTTTTGTAGTTATATATGGAAACCAGGCGATATTTGAAACTTTGCAATACTGGAGACTATTAAACCCTCCTATTGCTGATTCTGAGACTTGTTTTTTTATCATTTCTTACGGTGTATTACAGTTTCTTACTATTCTTACAGCTACTTAACATTTATTACATACCGGACAAACGAGAGTTCTTTCGGATAATCTTTTTACGGTGTTTTTTTACATATCCGCGATTTTTCCATCGCTGAAATTCTTTTGCCAGCCGTTCGTAATTGGTAGTGGTTATCGGGATGTTGTACATGATCATAAAATGTTCGATGGCATCTTTCTGCAGCCAGCGCATTTTTTTCGAGTTTACCTTCTTTTTTACTTCTTCGTGAAACTGGAACTGAAACATTTCGGCTACCCTTGAGGCGAAGAATTTAAGGCCATGCCGGTTTAGGTACCAATTGTCGGCATTAAACTGCCAGGAGCGGAGTTTAATTTCTACTTTAAAATCTGATTCGCCAGGTTCCGATTCTTCAATTTCTGCAAGCATTTCGGCAGGCACCTCTTTTATCAGCGACGAAATACAGTATTCCAGGTCGTCGCCTTCGGGAAATTCCATAAACGGCTTTTTGCAGTGGTAAAAGCTTCGCAGAAAGTTTTGATAAAACGGATCGAGCTGAACAACAATAACAGCGGTTTTGGTTTTGGTGATTGTTTTTGTCGTCATAAGCAAAGTGTGTTTAAGGTTCGACAAAAATCAGCAGGGGAAATAAAATACAATCTCATAATAGGCTTGTTACACAAACCCGGAAAAGCAATCAGTAACAAATATAATACATCTTTTATGTTTGGCGAAAAGAAAAACCTACGACCTGTAAAAAAGTTACCTACATTACCTACATTACTAGTAACCAACTGATACAATGATTGTTAAGTGTAGGTTTTTACTACCTACAAACGGCAAATGTAGGTAGCTTTTTTTACCTACACCAAAAACAGCCTACAAAACCACTGTTTTTACCTACAAAATATGGGTTTTTACCTACACCAACCTACAGTAACAAAATGATATTGGTTTTATAAACTATTAATTTATAAGTATTTATATTATTCTAATTACAATTTGTAGGTAATGTAGGTAGCTTTTTTGTGTGTACCCGATCAGTATTTATACAAACCAAAACATAAAATATGTTAACGTTCTGACAGACAGAAGAATAAACAATTTCAAAAGTAGTATTTTCCTACAAATGACCTAAGTTTTTAGTTATAAATGTGTAGTTTTTACAGTGCTGCTGTGACGCTGTGTGGTGAATATGAGCCGGGGATGGTCCTAAAATTCTCGTTTAGGGGGTCCGGGGGATTTTGTAAAAAAGGTAAGTTGTTTTTATTTCGTTTTTCTATATATCTATAGCTGTTTTCCTACATAATTATGCTGTACCCCTTTGTCTCGTGCCTCGACATTTCCCCTTATTAAGGGGAATAGATATGGTATTCTCCGTCAGTTGACGGATCATAGCGTTTACCTACCCTCTCCCGACACGTCGGGATCTCCCTTCCGGGAAGGGAGAACAAAGTGGTATTCGCTTCGCTCATAGAGTTAACGCCTGGCGGCGGTTTGCCCGGTGGTTGAAACAAACGCTAACAGTCAGCAAATAAAAAAGCCCGACTTAAAAGTCAGGCTTCATTACTTGCTTTGGTGTTAGCGTTCATTTCTGTGGAAGGATCTCCGTTTCGTAATCGTACACCCAGTAATATTGTCCGTCGGGTTTAACCAGGAACATGGTGTTGTTGTTACTTGGGCACTCGGTTCGCATTCCGAGCAAGTTAAGCTCGCCAAAAGTTTTGTGCTTTGCTTTTACGGGGAAAACGTTTTTGAGCATTTCCTGATCGACAGGTATAAGCTTTCTGAGCGTATTTTTGTTTTCTTGGGTCAGCTCTTCCCATTTTACATTGTACAGCGCATTGCTGAGCTCGATATTCAGGTCTTCCAGTCTTTCGTCTTCTTCCACTTCCGCTGCTTCTTCTTCGTGGCAGTTAGGACAAATTACCGTGTTTTTGTGCCATTTATTTGACGGGTACCCATCGTTTAAGTCGAATATAGCATCGCAATGTATGCATGGCGTTGGCATATCCATTTCTACGTAAGCAAATTGATTCATAATGTGTATGTTTTAATTGTTAAGTTCAGTTTTTTCTTTCTCCTTATTCTTGTCCGGTTTTCTGCGCTTGAATATCGATTCGAATATTCCTTCGAACATAGAAGTTATACAGATAACGGTGATAATAAAAATTATACCGTACCAGAACAGCCGGTTGCCATTCTGTTGGTTTAAAAATTCAAATAGTTCTTTCATAATTAAGCTCCTTTATAATTTGGTTTAACTGCCGGTTCTCTCAATCCTTCCTGTACAAGCAAATCATTGGCTTCGTTGTACATTTCTTCCAGCTGAAGTTTCTGTAAGGTTTTTTGTTTTATCTGCTCCCTTAGCTCTGTAATAAGGCTAAGAGCCTGCTCAACATCTTTCCGATCAACAATACAATGCTGATTATCCATCAATACTTCTTTTTCGTATTTCGGATGGGTGTGCAATAGTTCTTTCATAATTAATCAGGGAAACAGTTGTCTTCAATTGTCCAGCTATCTAAATCGCCATGTTTTATTGCAAACTCGTAACAATCGACATGGTATTTTGTAATAGCGGCTTCCAGTTGCTCGCGGGTTTCGAATTGCTTTTCTTTATGGAATGTGCCCAAGCTCATTATCAGGTTTTCGCGGTCGACCTGGCAATGCTCTGTTATTTGAGCCGGATTAACAAGCGCATAAAGTGCCTGTACGTGTTGTTGGTTTGCTACAACCATATTGGCGCTATCGATCTCCACGATATCAGATCCAACATTGGCGGTTACGGCAATGGCCGGCTCGGCGAATTGGGCTGTTTGAATAATTGACGGAACGGCAGTTAATGATTCATCGTTACCAAGGTTTAATTGCTGAAGCAGGTTTTGCATAAATTCGGGGGTGCGCCCCTCGTTAAACCAGTTTGTATCTTCCTGGTTCTCGGGAAATGCGAAGTTGCTTCGCATAACTAATTCTCTGATTGTAATTTCCATTGTGTTTTATTTAATTGGTTTTGGAAAATTCTCCTTGTTGAAACAAATCAGTTAAGATTATTTTCAAACCAAGTGGCGTAGTGTACTTCTTTGAATTTGCTAACATCATTAACCTTTTCAAATTCTGAATATGGTTTGGTTAAACAGCCGCCTTTAGTTTTAACAGTCATTGACTTAGGCCACAATTCCATTACTTGCATTGCTTTGTTTGTTGCCTTTCCTGAGTAACCACTTTTTAACTTAAAGAAGTCACCCTCTTTTATTTTATTTTTGTCAATCATAGTTTTAATTTTAGTTCGACAAGTTTAATTTAAAAGCATTTCGGACACATTGTGCCGATAAGGTGTTCTGTTCCACAAGTTGTACACTTTTGATATGTGTCTTGCTTGCTGAGTTCTTCCATGAGTTTTTTATCAAACTCATCTCGTTCTTTTGTGCCTTTCGGTATATCCCGATCAATGGCATCTTGCAGTGAAATTCCTTTTTCTTTCATAGTTCCCTATTGTTTCCTTGATTAAACAGGCTTTGCATATTTGTAGCCGTACAAGGTATTATTGGCGAGTTGCGTTTGTGTCATTTTATATCCTCCATTTTGGTGTCAGAATCCCATGTTTCGTTGCAATCCGGACATACCCAGAAAGTATACCGATTGTGGCGCTTAACATTGTTATGCTTACAACCGTTATTTCTGGCCTCGTGGAACTTTTTATATCGATAAAAATCAGGTAGTAATTCGTGTTCGAAAGGTTCATCGACATGAATGGTGGCAAAAGGCAATGCCGAAACAATTGCAGCTTTCATCGTTTTATGGTGCCCACTTATTCCTGAATCGCCAAGTACTTCACGGAATATGTACCCGCATGGCTCCTTTACCAAACGCCATTCAGAGGTGTAACTTCCATTTGTTTTTCTCAAATAATCGATTGTATTACAATGCCAGTTATTATTCGGTTTCCTTCCCCTGGCTTTTATCCGGGTGTGGGAAACTCCAAACAGCTCGGAATACCCGACTATTACTCTTTTTGTTCTTAATTTGACTTGCATATTTATTTGTTTTAGTAATTATTACTGATTGCTGTGTTAACATTTTTGTTTCCGGAAGCGGAGCTGGCCAGCTGGAAGTGTTAACGATTTTACAGCTGCAGGATCTTCGATCGCTCCGGATCCGTTCCCGGAGTGTTAACTATCGAGGTCTAAAAATTTGATTAATGCTTGTTTTAAGTTTTTCGCCCGAGCGTCCTGATTGGCCAGTTTCATCTGCAGTTCGTGAATCTCATCTTTGAGCTCCCTGTTTTTAACAAAGATTTTGTCCAGCTTCTTCCGATCTTCGAGCCACCTGGCCAAAGCTTCTTTTATTGCTGTTGTTGCAACCTGGTTGCCGGTTAAATTCATAATCTGTTCGAAGAGCTCCCGGTCGGCCTCGTTTATATCGCGAAATAGTATAGCTTTCATTGTTCTTTTTTGTTGTTAAACCAATTATCAAAAGCCTCGCGGCCATGGTCTTTCCAGTCTTTCCACACCTGGCGCAAATACCTTCCGGGATAAGTAACCGGCTGATCGGGATGAAAGAAGTATTCGCGGCCGTTACAGCTGGCCACAATCTGTTTATCTTTTACTCCGAGCTCGTGATCGAGCTCAACCGTGTATCGTGCCTGCCCTTTTGGTAGTACGAACCGAACACAGGTGTCGACTTCCAAATTATCGGCTATAAGTACTTTAAGCGGAATGGTGTATTGCTTCATTTTCGGGTGAGTTTTGCAGTGATGTAAAAACCATAGGAATATGCGTCATATAAAACTGGGTATAATCGGCATTAAAGCTGAGTCCGCCCTGCCAGGGCATTTGGTCCATCCATGCCTTTATGCAGGCAATAAATTTGGTTTCATTCTCCTTTTCACAGATTTCAGAAATCAAATACCGGTCGCCGGGCTTCATGTTGTTCAGGAATGCCCAAACCTTGTTTTTATATGCCTCGAATGGAAGTGCCATGGTGTTAGGTGCTGGATTCTTGATGCTTGATACTGGATGCTGGATTCAGGATGTCTGATGCCGGATGATCATGCATCAGAATAAAATCGCGGATATCGGTTATACTAATCTGAAAATTATCCTCGATTCCCATTAACTGACCGCCGTGCATTTTCCGATGATCGATATAATGAAATTTCATGTCCGAACAGCGTGGGTACTGTTCATTAATGATCGTGGTAATTTCTTTCAGGCTCTCTTTAATTTCCTGAAGTTTACCTTCATCCACAACACAGCATGAGTAATCTTTAACAACTTGCTGCATTGCTTCATTTGCTCTGTTTTTTGGCTGCCATAGCCGAATGTCTAAATAGTAATGTTTCATATTTATTTGTTTTTAAGTGGTAAATCAAAATACTTTATCATCGCCTTTGGTGTCCATATCGGCTTCGCGGAGTTTATCTTCATCCGATAGCGGCTCCGGATCTCCTTTTAAATCGATACCCAAAGCATCGTATTTAAAAAACAGTGCCGGCAGCGGAGTTGTACCGTTAAATCGTATCTGCTTTTTGCGGCCCTTTTTGTCGGTCATATCAATGTGGTAATTCTCGTTACTGAGGTAGTTCTCGAGGGTTGATTTGTCGAGGATCTTCTCGTAACCCAATTTCCGGGCTTCTAAACTGTACAGGTGGTGGAAACGGTTAACGCGAATGGCCAGTGTATCGTCGATAAATTTAAAGTCGCCATTCTTTTCGGTGAGCTCTTTGCGGCCATACAGTATTTCAATAATATCCCAAAATTTGGCGATATCGGTATTGGCTGCCAGATATCCGCTTTGGCGGTCGATGTTGTCGTAAAACACCGCCAGCAATTCGTTGTACGAAATGTCGAGCTCTATTTTTTGTTTATCGAGCAGGATCTTCACCGGTGTAACCATCCAGGCGGCATTTTTTAGCATGCGGTCGTCGATTGCCCGGGTTTTATAGTGGCTGTAAAAATCGGCAAATACCTGGTCGTAGGTATCGTCGAAATTATCTTCAATCAGTTGCCGGTGGCAAAGCAGCTCAACTGTAACGCTGGTAAGGCCCTGCTCTTCCATATCGCGCAATTTGCGGAACTCTGAGCGCTCTTCGGGCGAGAACTTATCTTTATTAAACAGCAACAGAATGGAACGCGAAAACAGGGCCGAGTTATCGGTTGGTATCTCTTCGCCCGACACCAATGCGGCCGACAGTATTGGTGTACTCTCGGTGCGGTTATCGTTACTAAACGACTTACGGCCATAACCGTGCCGGTCGTAAATGTTTTTCAGCGTTTCTTTGGTGTCTTTACTTACTTTGGTGTTCGAATATTCATCGAGATGCACCAGTCCGTTGCGCACCTGGGCAAAGCGGGTAATAAAATATTTAATAGTGCTTTTTCCGGCCAATCCAATGGCATCGCTTTTTTCGCCAAACAAGTGCAACAGGCTTTCGCAAATGGTACTTTTTCCGGTTTTTGGCCGGCCTGCAGCCCAAAGTAATGGAAAGCCCAAACCCGATTTATGGTGGAAGACGATATCGGAAAACAGCGACGATATAAAATAGGTAGCTGCTATGTGTCCGTTGCGGCCATAACAAGTGGTAAACTGCTTTTTCCAGCGCGAAAAGTTAACGGCTTTACTGCCGGGTAAGTGGCTGAATTTTTTAATGTCTTTGTAGGTCTCGGTATTCCGGGCATTAAACTTACTCCAGGCGGGGAAATAATACGATTTTTCGTTCAGGCTAACAATGCCGTGTTCATCTACCGGGTGAAATCCCTGGCTTGTTACCACGCCATTGCTGAATGCGTAAAAACCATCGAGCGGGCTCCATCCTAAAGTCGGAAGCAGAATGGCCGGTTTTTCGTGGCGGAAAAGAACGGTCATAAGATCGAGCAGGTTTTCTTTGCTGCCTTTCCAAATAAAGTTTCCGAAGTCGATCAGTCGCGCCTGGAAGTCGGATAGCGACACAAATGTTTTTGAAGTTACCTCGATTACCCGGGTAACGTTTTCGTAGTTTTTAATTTGCACAATACGTTTCGGATCCTTCTCGCTATCGATCTGAAACAGCACCATCATGGTAAAATTGGCTACCTCTTTTGCTTTGTGGTTGCTGTCGTAGGTGTACAGACGTCCGTTAATTTCTTCCAGGTTAATATGGCGGGCGCTATCGTCTTCGGCCTGCGAAATGGTGCTGTCGGCATTTATTTTATAGGTGTACTTGTAGAACCTGAATTTTTTGTCGGGCTTTTGGTGCAGCTGCTGCCGGTAATAATCGTAAAACGACTGTACGTTTTCGATGTGGAATACCTCTTTAATTTTATAATCCGAGAGGGCACTTAGTTTATAAATGCCGAAATACTTACCTGGTTTATTTTCGCGGACAGCACGTTCCAGGTCGCGGCCAATTTCGTGCTGTTTGTCGTAGTTTTTGAATTTACAAACCGGCTTAATTTTCTTTTTCGGCTTTGGTAGCGGGCTGCTAATTGCCGATACCGAGCGGTATTCGAGTAGAAGATCGTCGACACCGTGTTTTTTATCGGGCTGAATATGTGGATGCGCCAGGTATACATCGGCAAAGGGCTCGAACAATGTTTTGGCCATTAACGATGCGCGGTAGAATACGTTTGGCCGGGTGGTTTCGGGTTTGTCTTTACTTTTCCCCAGGTCGAACAGGTCGGAATCGAGAACAACAACCACCTTTAGCACGTTGCAGCCTTTTAGTATTTCTTTTAGCTCTTTACGCAAACGTACCACATCTTCCTGTTCGCCTGGTTTTTCGGGTTCTTTAAAGCCGGTAAGTCCGTTCATACCAACGGCAGGTAAACCGGTGTTTAACCACAGCGACAGGGCTTTTTTAAACCCCTCGATAACGTACAGAATAGGAATGGTTTCTTTTGCGCGGAAGGCATCAGCCACCGGTGGCGTGCATAAAATACGTGTTCCGCCACCTTTAACCGGTGTGTATTTTGCCGGACCGGTAGTGGTTTGTTTTGGCACCATCCATCGGGTAAGGTACCAGTCGCGAATTTTTATGTGAGGTGCCTGGCCATAGGTGTATGTTTCAATGTCGCCGGTTAGGATATCGGGCACGTAAAAACGAACGTTGCCATCGGCATCGGGAGTCATGTAGGCTCCGGTTCCGGCCTGACCATCGCGCCGGTACGAGAATTCGTTTTGTTCGAGCGGAAGCCCAACCTCCAGTATTTGTTTTAAAAAGAAGGCGTACTTTTTATTTTTAAGGTACTTATCGTATAACGTTTTTGGATCTGACACGTGAAGCTAGGATTTGTATGGTTATTAATTATTGAAAATAGATTTGGAGCTGCTCGGCACCGGGGGGGGTATTTTACCACTGTTTAGACCGTTAGCATACCTAATGCGCCCTTTGTTTGGAGAAATGCGGTAAACGGCTTCTGAGCAACGTACCGAGCGGCCATTGTCGAGTTTTAGAACATAGTAGCGCTGGCCATCGTTGGTAATAACCCGATAGGTAATTATGGGTTTTGCCCCTTCAATTTGTTCGGCAACCAGTGGCTCGCGCTCTTTTAACCCCGAAAGGAAACTGCGTTCAACCCGTTGCTGAAATAATGCTGCAGAAAGATTTTCGCGCTCCGTGTCGGTAAGTCGCTTGTCAAATTCATCCTCCAGGTAATCGGTAATATTTTCAATCTCGAAGAATTTTCGCGGGATGAGTTTTAGATAACGGCCTTTGTAATGCAGTTCCATAAGTTCTAAAATTGATTACGACAATTGATTACAGTGAATTTTTTCTGATCAACATCCTTTAACTGAATGGCTTGTTGAGTAAGGTAGACGACAGTATATTTTGGCCCTCCTACAATATGGGGCTCAGTACCTTTCCACCCCTGGTAGCGAGAAGGGGTAAACATGAAAGAATCGTTTAAACAGAATATATCATCATAATCTTTGCATTCATCCACAATAATCAGATCGTAGAACACATCTAGATTTCTCAATGCTGCCAAATCATCTACCTTTTTGTTGGCAACATGGCTATAGGTATTTAAAACTCGCTCTTTAGGATGGGTAGAAGCTATTGCCGAAGCAATCCAGTTTTTACCACTGGCCATAGGCCCTGAAATGATAATTGATTTATTCATAACTAATTAGATTTATTTACTCCAAGTAGATGTTCGTAATTCATTTTGGCTTCATTCAGGTTTACCATAAAACTGCGATAAGCCTGGTGCGATCCCTGGTAAGGAAAATGATTAGCGCCTTTGTAGAACTGATCGTATTCCATTTGCTGAATTTTTAAGTCGAAAGGTTTCACCTGGGCAATGAGATCCGGATCGAGTCCGAAGGCCATAAAGATTACTTCTTCTATGCGTCGCTCGATTTGTTTAAACCCGGGCCACAATACCTTTAGTGGTGCAATAATATCGCCTGTGTAAGCTTCGGCAGCATCGTGCAACAGGGCAGCCAACGACAGTCCGGGACGATTGAATGTTTTTTTAACATGGTAATAAACCAGTACACTGTGCTGGGCCACAGAGAAGAACTTTGGCGACTGGCCATTAAAATGCGGATTGTTTGAAAGTCCGGTAATTATATCGTGCTCGTTTACCATTTCAATGGTAGGATTGAGTAGATTAAACTGTATTCCGGAAACGGTTGTCATACAGCCATTCAATTTTTTAGGATCAATTTCTTTCATTATTGTTTGGTTTTATAGAATTATGCGTACGGAGATTCGGTGTGAAGGCGATAAACTGCTGTAGAAAATTTTTCTGTGAATGTAGCCTCGTCGATTTCTACCCTATTTCGGTATTTGGCTATGGAATTAACTTCTTTATCTCCGGTCCACATTTTTACCTCCAGCTCGCTTACTTTATTTACTACTATATGTACCGTTTTCTTATCGTAGTCGACAGCGAGGTAGCTTGTGCCTATTTTGAAGAATCGCTTTTTCATGATCAGAATTTTTTTATAGTGCAGGTAAATAATTGGGTTCGATTTGCGGAGTTGTTTTTTGGCGCGTCGATGCCTGGCAAAGCGCACCGCCAGTCCAATGGTAAACAGGATGGCCAGTGGTATTATTCCGGCCATGGCTATTCAAGTTCAACTTCAAGTGAAAGCAGGTCGGTATATGACATCACCTCTGAAGGGTTTTTAGCCAGCATAATAATGGCTACCGGAACAGCTTCGGGTTTGCCGGTATTGTTTTGCATTTCGGCTATGATCTTCACCCGGTCGGGTGAGTATTCGCGTAAGTAACTTATAATTGCTCGTTGAAAATTGGCCTCGGGTATTTCAACCTCTTTGCCTTTACTATCGGTGGTAATTACTTTATTCATAATTGGTTGTCTTAATTTCGTTTGCGAACAAAACCCCCGGCACAATGACCAGGGGAATTAATGATTGCTTTTCCAGATTTTGATTAATATTTACGTTTCAATTTCTAGCTAAAATTTTGTTTTGGAAAGGACTGACCCCCTCTGCCCATGGAGTGGGAACCAAAGCGGACTTTCTAACCCCCTTTGCCGGCTTTCGCACTTTCCTTACCCTGGCATTTCCCCCTGAAGGGGGAAACAAAGCGGACTTTTTTTATTAAAAGCTGGCCGGAGCGGGAAATTGTTTTGTATCGTCTCGTTAATAAAAAATGCTCCGGCCGCTTTTGTCCCTCTTCTCACACTGTCTGTATCCCTGCAGACATGATATTTTTTTTGCAAACCCGGGAGCCGGTATTGTGGCCGGGATTCTCCCGGGATGTTGCACTCTAGGTTTTTCACAGAACGTTGTTTGACCCCCTCCGTCCGTCAACTGCCGGACACCTCCCCCTGAATGGTGAGGGAACAGCCATTATAAAAAAGGCGGGAGGCTGGCCTTTTTTTTTGACTCGACTTTCAACCTTTAAACTAAAATCAACTTAAACCATCGTTTCAATTTTGCCTCCCTTTTTTTCTACGTTGGGGAACGCTAAATTCCTATCTCTGTAGCTCGTGCCATAAGGCTGGCCATGTTGGGTGCACCTAGCTTTTCTTTTACCCTTTCTACCCTACTCTTCATACCTGCAGTACTCAGGTATATATCTTCGGCAGTAGCTGCTATGCTCTTCCCTTGTTTTAGTGCGTTGATGGTTTTTACATCATCCGATTTTAAACCGCTGGCCACACCACATAATTTGCCACGATGCGGACAATCGTAATCGTGACACATATTGTTATAAGCATCGGGAGTGAAGCGACCTTTAAGAATGTCGGGAACTTCATCGAGCCCACCTACTACACATTTGTACCAGGTATCGAACTCGCCACTAATGCCGGTAATTCCCATTTTGTTGTTGATGTAAGCAAGGCTGCGTTTGTCATTCCGGCAAGCATCGGCGATTAATCGTTGCGTTTGGCCGCTTGTTTCGTGGAATTTCAGGAATTGGTTACCATTCATTCGAACCCATTTTTCGTTGTTAAACCAAAACGGATCAATGCCATCGATAATACCAAATGGTACTAAGGCGATCCGGTTTCTTTTCACTAACTTTGTTTCCATATTTATTTGTTTAGAAGCCCGGGGAGGTGGTGGTACACCGTTGATCCGGGCTTTTATTTTTTACAGACTTTCTCTATCTAATTTTTCGATAATAGCCAACTTGACAAATTTTGCCGGCTTTATTCCTGCCTTATCCGATGCTTCTTCAATTTTAATCTTCATCGCAGAAGGAATTCGAAGCCCAATCCTTTTATCATCCTTTAAAGCCAGAAAATTCATACTATTTACTGTTGTTGATTTCATCTATAATATCTACTTTGTTAGTACAATTGTACAACATTCTGCGAATAATCGCAATATTTTGCGACAACTATTTCGGAATATAATGCTTATTTAGAATCATTCTTAATGCTTAATTACGACAAAATCCATTCGTGTATCAATAAGGATCGAACCCCGAAAACCTTGATAGCAAAGCATCTTGAAATCAGCGAAAGCACACTGAGAGACCGGCTTAAAAAAGAAAATTTAACACCCAATGACTTGTGGAATTTTGCGCGATTTTTTAATAAGCCAATGGAGTACTTTTTTAACGATGAAGACTCGCATGATTCTGCGAACGAACCAGAACTACTGTTTAAAACGAGTAGTAATGTGACTCTTTATAATTGCCCCGATTGTATTGAAAAAGAAAAAACAATAAGCGACTTACGCCAAACTATTGCCTTGCAAAATGAGCTACTGGAAAATTACCGCCCCAAAAAAGAGAAAGGCTTAGGGTAGCGTGGAAAAATCCATTTCCGGCGGTTGAGAAGGAGATGAACCCGTTTAAAAAAGTTAATAATCCTTTTAAGAGATAAGCAGTTAAGGACGAAGGTTCGACTCCCAACGGGATGAGATACACAAAGCGGACCGAAATACATACATAAATACATAAAGGTTGCATTACAACACGAAATACATAAACATTAATAACTGACACCGAGATGAATATGGGTTGATTGCGTTTCCCGCCAGCTCCACAAAAAAGAGATTTCATGGATTCTATTGAAATCTCTTTTTCTTTCACAGTGAAACAACTTCTTATCGTTTTGTCCACCCAAAAATCAAAATCGTCCACAATTCACCCGTTTAAATTCTTTATTTTTGCTTCACATATTATTCGCTCGATCCTGTGAACATCAAGATCGGCTTCTGGCACAAGAAGCATTTGCGGAATTTACACTAACAGGACAATAAAACATCGAAATGAAACAGTTATTCTTACTTATTGCAATCACATTAATTACCACATTTTCCGGATTTGCCCAAACTACTGAAATCGTTTATCTGTCGGGAACCGATGCCGATAACACGGTTGAATGGGACTTTTTCTGCACCGATGGCAGAAACAGTGAAACCTGGACAAAAATACCTGTACCATCAAACTGGGAACTTCAGGGTTTTGGCACCTACAACTACGGCCACGACTGGGCCAACGAAAATATTAAGCTGGGAAAAGAGCACGGCCTTTACAAACACGAATTTGAAGTGCCGCGCAGCTGGAAAGGCAAAACCATCAACATTGTATTTGATGGTTCGATGACCGACACCAAAGTTAAAATCAATGGTAAATCGGCCGGCGAAATGCACCAGGGAGGTTTTTACCGCTTTAAATACGACATCAGCAAATTGCTAAAATTCGGGCAAACCAACGTTTTGGAAGTTGACGTAGCCAAACATTCGGCAAATGAATCGATAAACCGTGCCGAGCGTCAGGCCGACTTCTGGATTTTCGGTGGAATTTACCGCCCGGTTTTCCTCGAAGTGCTTCCTGAAGTGCACATGAGCCGCACAGCTATCGATCCAAAAGCCGATGGTTCGTTTAAAGTTCTGATCGACCTGAACGAATCAAAATCAGATTTATCAGCCACGGTTGAATTATTCGATCTGGAAGGAAATCAAATCGGATCACCGGTTCAGGCTGAGATTGAAAAAGGAAATACAGAAGCCTGGGTATCGGGCAAATTCGACAATATTAAAGCCTGGAATCCGGAGTGGCCAACCTTGTACAACATGAAAATTTCGCTTAAAAAAGGCGACGATGTTTTGCATGAAGTTACCGAACGGATCGGATTCCGCACGGTTGAGTTACGTAAACACGACGGCTTTTACGTTAACGGAGAGAAAGTGTTGTTTAAAGGAGTGAACCGTCACTCTTTCTGGCCGGAAACCGGTCGCACGTTGAGTGACAGACATCATATCATGGACATCGAACTGATGAAAGAAATGAATATGAATGCCGTTCGCAGCTCGCACTACCCTCCCGACAAACGTTTCCTCGATCTTTGCGATTCACTAGGGCTTTTTGTGCTCGACGAAGTTACCGGGTGGCAACAAGGTTACGATACCATTGTTGGCCCGAAACTGATTAAAGAAACCATTCTGAAAGACGAAAATCACGCGAGTGTTGTTATCCTCGACCATGGTAATGAAGGTGGCTGGGATTTCAGAAACGAAAAAACGTTCCCTGAATACGATATTCAGCACCGCCCGATAATTTACCCGTGGTTGTTGCGCAACGGCGTTGACACCCACCACTACCCTGAATTTGAATACGCCATTGGCCGCAGTATTTTCGGCAACGATCCGTTTATGCCAACCGAATTTCTGCACGGATTGTACGACGGTGGTCATGGTGCCGGATTGGAAGATTTTTGGAGAAACTACCAAACTTCGCCGCTTCATGCCGGAGGATTTTTATGGGTTTTTGTTGACGAAGCTCTTTTGCGCACCGACAAACCGGGCACTGTTTTCGATGGCGATGGCAACCACGCTCCCGATGGAATTCTGGGGCCTCACCGCGAAAAAGAAGGCAGCTTTTACACCATAAAAGAAATCTGGTCACCAGTGCAGGTTGAGCCGGTAGCCATTGTAAAAAGCTGGAATGGCCGCTTGTTTTTGTCGAACGAATATATTTACACCAACCTCAACCAGTGTTCGTTTAAATGGGAGGCGGTAAAGACCGGTCTCGATCCTGAGGATGAAAAACAAGTTGGTTCGGGAACCGTTGAAAGTCCTGATGCAAAACCGGGCGAAACCGCTCAGGTAGAAATAGAACTGAACAACGCACTTGAAAATGCTGACTTGTTCCGTTTTACAGCTATCGGTCCACATGGCGAAGAACTTTACACCTGGAGCTGGCCGGTTATTCAGCCAAAAGACAAAGCAAAAGAATTGCTGGCCGAACTCAACACCGGAGACTCTGATATTTCAATTCAGGAAACGGAAGAGGCTGTAACCGCTTCGGTAGCCGATGTAGCCATTGAATTCAGCAAAGCCGACGGAACATTATTATCAGTGAAAAACGCTAAAGGAAATGTGTCGTTTACAGGCGGGCCGGTTGCAACCGGCGTTGAACACGAAGTTACCGGAACGGAATGGAAAAAGAATGAAGATGGCAGTTTCCAGTTTGAAATTACTACCAAAACCTATCCTCGCAAAATTACCTGGACACTCGAAAAAAGTGGTCTGTTAAAACTTGTAGCCAATCCACTTCGCGACGGCGTTTTTGATGTTGATTTTGTGGGTATTTCATTTAACTATCCTGAGACAAAATGTACCGGAGTAAAATGGATGGGACGCGGGCCGTACCGTGTTTGGAAAAACCGATTAAAAGGCAGCGAAATTGGTGTTTGGGAAAAAGATTACAACAACACTATCACTGGCGAAAGTTTTGAAAATATGGTTTATCCGGAGTTTAAAGGTTACCACGGCAACCTGTTCTGGGCAACCCTGGAAACTACCGAAAGTCCGATTACCATAATCTCGGAAACGCCAAACCTGTATTTCCAGCTGTTTAAGCCGGGCAAACCACAACATGTGGCAGGTGGCACGTTCCCTGCATTTCCTGAAGGAGATATTTCGTTCTTGTACGAGATTCCGGCCATTGGAACCAAGTTCTTCCAAATCGACAGACTGGGACCAACCGCTAAAAAAGGAATGTTCTTCGAACGCTGGGGCGACGACAGTTACCCGATAAAACTATGGTTCGATTTCAGAGCTGAGTAAAAAAAGATATTATATTACGAAAATGGCTGTAGGATAAATCTTACAGCCATTTTTGTTTTTATTCTTTACCTAATCACCCGAATAATCCGGTGGATTTAATTTTGAAACGCCTCAAGATAATTTTCACTTTCTACCAGCCGGCTGCCGCCCACGGATGCAAAGTCAGTTACAACGTAGCCCGGCCTCGGTCGATGAACCGGAAAACAAGTGGTGACAGCGTTAAAAAATTACTGTTGTTTGAGGAGGAACGACGAGTTTCAGGAATTTTAGCGGGCACCACGTAGCTTTTCCGAGTGAAGCGGGCGCAGCCTTGGGTTTTTTGTCTACTGTTTGGGCTAAGCCAAAAAGTAGAATCGGTTCGATAGAACAAAAGTTTGTTTCTTTTGGCTACTTGATTTGATCCGATCTTGAAACTTTTTCTCCACCGGAAATTTCATGTAATCCCGATTCCTAATCCCCACCCAAATAGCTTTCAAACACAAATCCGTAATCTTGGTAAGTAGCTCTGTATTTTGGGTAGTTTTTCATCCCCTTTTCTTTCCACATTTGTAAAGTAAAATTTCGGGTTCAACACACCCAACATATTTTAAGTATCTGATAATAAAGGTCAAGGTAAACAAGAAGTGTTTGATCGGTGTTAGTATAAGGCAAAAGTCCGCCGGTATTTTCCCGTAAAATCCCGGCGGCTTTAAAAAACTTAAAATGAACAATAACAATTATTGAATAGCATGAAAACAACTGTAAAACAACTTATTACTCCGGCTGTATTTATTTTCAGCCTTTTCATTTCGTTAAACGCCAACAGTTCGGTTACCCGGGCTGAATCACTAAACAAACAGGAAAAAAGTTTGGTGGCCATTTCGAGCTACACAGCACAAGGGAAAATTGCGGAGTTAAACGAAGCTTTAAACAAAGGTTTGGATGCCGGATTGTCTATTAATGAAATTAACGAAGCCATTGTGCAATTGTACGCTTATTGCGGTTTCCCGCGAAGTCTGAATGGCATTAACGCTTTCCGAAAAGTTGTAGACGAGCGAAAAGCCAAAGGAATTTCCGATAAGCAAGGCAAGGAAATAAAAATGCACAGCCAAACTGGCGACCGTTACGAAAGAGGCCGTAAAGTATTGGAAGAACTGACAAATATGCCACAACAGAAACCGGCTCCCGGATTTGGCGAATTCTCGCCACGTATCGATGCCTTTTTAAAGGAGCATTTATTTGCCGATATTTTTGAAAGCGATGTACTAAATTATCAGCAACGAGAACTGGTAACCAATGCAGCTTTGGCGTCAATGACCGGCACAGGATCGCAGTTAGGCGCTCACATTCATTTTGGAATGAACGTTGGAATTACCGAAGGTCAATTGAACGACATGTTTGCTATTATTGAAAAAACTGTCGGAAAAGAAGAAGCAGAAAGTGGACGAACCATCCTAAACAATGTACTAAAAATGAGAAACTCCAATTAATAGACATTTAAACAATTATATATGAAACGAATTATTTCGAACACCCTTTTAGTATTTAGTATTTTATTCATGGCTTATTCGTGTAATCAGCCAACAAAAGACACGCAGGAAACGGCAACTGTTGAAGAGGCTGTAAAAGCTATCGATCCAATATTTACACAAAATCCTGCTCCGGAAGAGTTTGTATCAAAATTCTTCACCGGCAAGGTTGGCGTTCGCATGATGTTACAAAACGACGAAAACAATGAATATTCAATCGCCAATGTAATTTTCGATCCTGAATCGCGCACCAACTGGCACTCGCATCCAAAAGGACAAGTTTTGCTCGTGTTGGCCGGAGAAGGTTTTTACAAAGCAGAAGGCGAACCTGTACAGAGAATAAAAAAAGGTGACGTGGTAAATATTCCACCACACGTAAACCACTGGCACGGAGCTGCTGCCAACAGCGAATTTGTACATGTTGCGCTTACCAATTACATAGATGGCCAGAATGTTACCTGGGGCGATCCGGTTTCGGACGAGGATTACAAAAGTGTATTAGCTGAATAATTCAATATGAAAAAGTTACTACTGTTCTTTCTTTCGTTTGCTCTTGTGGGCAACATACTGGGAAGTGGTAAAAACGAAACTAAAAATCAAGATACAACTACAATGAAGATTAAAATCACTGTCGGCGATAAAGTGCTGACTGCTACCTTGGAAAATAATGAAACAGCAAAAGATCTTGTAGCACAGTTTCCACTAACTGTTACGCTGGAAGATTACGCCAGCACAGAAAAGATATTTTATCCTGATCCAAAACTATCAACCGCAGGTGCTCCATCTGGCTACAAACCATCGGCTGGCGATATAACTTATTACGCTCCCTGGGGTGACATCGCCATTTTCTACAAGAATTTTGGCTTTGCCAGCGGACTGATAAATCTGGGAAAAATTGACGGAGACATGAGTGCTTTAACCGGCTCGAAAAATGTAAAGGCTACATTTGAATTGAGTGAGGATTAACGAGCTTGTTGATTACAACCCCTCCTAACCTCCCCAAAGGGGAGGAATTTTCTCCCTTTGGGGGATTAAAGGGGGTCCATAAACTGTTAGAATTATCTACAAATTGTTAGACTACTGAATTGTTATCATTTATTCAGACATAAAAAAAGGAAGTGATCTCACTTCCTTTTTTAATTTATGTATGTTACATCAACTGTAGTTACACACTTTCAATAGTAAACGAATAAGTGCTTTTTGTCGTTCCATCCGGAGCTGTAACGGTAATATCAATCACCTGACCATTGGAAACTTCCACTTCATTTTCAGAACGATAATCAACCGGCTTTCCATCCAATAAAATCTCCTTAACCTGCGTTGACATAGTTACAGGAGTTAAAGAAATTTTACTGTTTTCAGCCGGAACTTTTATAGTGTAATTATACGTCCACGGATCAAACTTATCGTTTAACGAATTGGGGACAGTCATTTTTTTGCCGGCCCAGTCAAATGACCTTGGCTCGGCCCATTCAACAGCTGTTCCAACCAAATCACCACCGCCAATTTCAATATTCGACAAAACTGAATATTTAACAAAACCGCCGGCATTGTAATTCGCCGTTGAATTGCTGGTCAGGTATTCATAATCATCGCCAAGCGTTCCTCCGATCGACAACGAAATCCAGTCAGTTCCGTCTTTCCACATATCGCCAATAGTTGTTACCCGGCTACCACGGCCACGTAACGATGGCGAACATCCGGCTTCTCCCTTGTCGATAACCTGCTGCAAGGCCTGCTCAAATAAAAGCAGATTATTATTGGCCAGCATTTGTTCGTCGTGCCCGGTAAACAGCATCGTCACATCCGCTCCGCCTTTTGTATAATTGCTGTAAGCCTGTTGGGTAAACGACAGAAGCCGGTCAACTTTTAATCCCGAAACACCAACATTATCGGCTGATCCGGCACGTGTACAACTGTAAATATCCGAGCCGAAAACCATTCCGCTTTGCTTGTCGTTCAAAACAATATTTCCGTTGGCGTGACCCGGCATGGCATAAACGTCAAAAACACAGCCACCACCAAGATCAAACGAGTCACCTTCTTCCACATCCTTAACCAGCTTTTGCTTTTCAGGCTCGGTAACAACGGCACCAAAGCCCCCTACTCTGCCAACCGACGCCCAACCTCGTTTATTCAGGTAAGTTTCAATTCCGGCATTCAAAAAAGCTGGCATTTGCGCGTCGTGGTCGCCGTGTTCGTGGCCAATTACCAGGATGTAAGGTTTCGTTGCAATTTTATCAATAAAATCTTTCAGATTGTGCTTGTCAACTGTGGTTTGCAAAGCATCGAATACAATTCCCTTTTCCGGTCCTTCAATATACCAGCACATGGCCCGTACCGACTCAGAATCGTTGTAAACCCTGAAAACACGAGGCGTTTTATCATCTCCTTCAACAATTAAATCGCTTTGAAACTCATCATCCAAAGGCCGGTAAAGATTCCACTTCATTGTGTGTGTTGCACTTTGCTCCAAACCACCTTTTACGGCGAAGGCTTTGTACACCACTTCTCTACGACCTGTTGCAGAGCCCGAACCATCGCGAAAACCGATCATTTCTGCAATGTGCCCCATTTGTGCCAGGTTATAAACTTCGCTTTCCAGTGTCGGTTCAGAGCCGTCTTTTGTAAAATGAATGGTTGCTCCCTCGGTAGGACACCACAATTTTATGTAACGGCGCGGAGCCACTGCAGTGGTTACCGGAACCGCCTGGACCGGTGCAACTACACTTGAAGTTATCTTATCGAAAACTGCTTTGGCCTCTTCTTTCGATAACGGAGCACTGTTTTTTCCTTCTTCCATAAATCCCCCTGCAACAATATTATCAAGCAGAAAAGCTGCCTGAAGTATTTGTGCTGCTTCGCCACGTGTTATTGTTGCATCCGGATTAAAATTGCCCGAAGCATCTTTGGTGATTATTCCCTGCTCCAGCGCAACTTCTATCTGTTTTCCATTAGGATCGGCAGATGAAACATCGTTAAAACCATCAATTGGCGTTTTCCAGATATCGTTGTAATCATCAGGGTGCGGCCACTCAAAATAGTCAGAAACCATCGCCACAAACTCAGCTTTAGAGATGCTGTCGGATGTGCCACAAGCGTTTAACAGGAATACAGAAATAACAAGGAGGAAAGTTGTTCTTAGTTTTGGTTTATTCATTTGATTAGATTTAAGGATAGAAAATTATAAAATATTGTCAATAATCATGTTTTTGCAATATGTTTAATGCAACACCCGGTTTTGATTTAATACTGAATTGAACTTCAATTTATATTTTTCTATTTAAAACATGAAAATCTAACCATAATATGGATTAAAACACACCAAAAATCAAAGCTGACAAACTATATGTATTAGTGACACAATCAATTTGTAATACATATTATATTATACATTGTCACAAATAGCGTAAATCGCGCAAAAAATCAAAGTACAACCATTCTACAAACACCTCAAAACGGCCTTTTAGCCCCACATAAAAGCAATTTCATAACATATTGACATCATTAAAATTCAATTACAGATTTTTGTAAAGAATTACAATCTTGTAATTTTTTGCATTTTTGTCATACATATTACAAAAATACTTTATATTTGAAGACCTTCTTTTGAAAAAAATCGAAGAAAGTCAACAAACCTGGTTACCTAAAAAACGATCAATGAAAACAGCAAAACGGTATCTGGCTCTTGATGTTCTGCGTGGCTTAACCATAGTCGCCATGATCACGGTAAATAATCCCGGCAGCTGGTCATTTATTTATGCACCGCTAAAACATTCGGAATGGAACGGATGCACTCCCACCGACCTTGTTTTTCCTTTTTTCCTGTTTATTGTGGGAGTTTCCATGTATTTTTCATTTTCAAAGTATGGAAATACATTAAACAAGGAGTCGTTTAAACGATTGGCAAAACGAACGATTTTAATCTTCGCCATCGGTCTGTTTCTTAACTCATTTCCGCAATGGGCCAGAGATTTATCACAACTTCGAATCCTTGGTGTCCTTCAGCGAATAGCAATCGTTTACGGCATAACATCCTTAATCGTACTCTCGGCAAAAAAATCGTGGTTGCCGTATATTTCCGGAGCCATACTATTATTGTATTGGGGCATTCTCTTCTACTTTGGCAACGAGGCTCCTTTTAGTTTGGAAGGAAATGCAACAATTCCTTTCGATCGGGCAATTTTGGGAGAAAACCACATGTATCATGGTTTTGGTATTCCGTTCGATCCGGAAGGTCTGCTGAGCACCATTCCGGCAATTGTTACTGCATTATCGGGTTACATGGCCGGCGCCCTGATCCATAAAACCGAAGAAACAAAAATTACAAAGCAGCTATTTCTTGCAGGCCTGACAGGTATTGCCGCAGGACTGATCTGGGGATTGGTTTTCCCGATCAATAAACCGTTATGGACAAGTTCTTATGTGTTGTACACGGCTGGCTGGGCTTCCGTTGTACTGGCAGCACTTATCTGGATCATCGACATAAAATCCTACAAAAAATGGACATCCTTTTTTGTGGTTTTCGGAATGAATCCACTGTTCATTTTTGCCCTTTCCGGATTATGGGCTAATACCCTTACACGTATAATAAAATTCACGAACAGCGAAGGACAAGTAACCAACGGATACAGCTGGTTTTACCACTCGGTATTCGAACCACTGGCGGGGCCGCTAAACGGCTCGCTACTATTCGCTCTTACGCATGTTGCCTTTTTCTGGCTGATTGCACGAATCCTTTATCAAAAGAAAATATTCATTAAAGTTTAAACCGTCACAATTTCAATTCTTTAACAGCATACAGAAATGATCTGGAACATAAAACAAACTGTCTTACTACTACTTGTATTTTTTGCAATCGGCAGGACTGCAATGGCACAAACTCAGCCTGCTGAAACCGACAAAAATCATTGGGTAGATTCTGTATTTCAATCATTGTCGGCAGAACAGCGCATCGCACAATTGGTATGGATTAATACGGCGGCCGATAAAAACATTGCCGGACAGTTAAAAGTAGCCGAGCTGATAAAAAAATATAATCTCGGAGGTGTGATCTTTTTTACCGGCGATCCGGTAAAACAAGCCGAACTTACCAACTTCTATCAGTCTTCGGCACAAACGCCGCTTTTTGTAGCGATGGACGCCGAATGGGGAGCCGGAATGCGACTTCCCGGAGTAATGCCTTTCCCGTACAATATGATGATGGGCGCCTCGCACAATCCGGAATTGATAAAACAGGCCACCACAGAAATGGCCAAACAAATGAAACGTTTGGGCGTTCAGATTAGCCTTGGCCCGGTTGTCGACATAAATACACAACCACTAAATCCAATTATCGGGATGCGCTCGTTTGGCGAATCGCCCGAACAAGTTGCGGCGTGCGGTATTGCTTATATGCAGGGCTTGCAGGAAAATAACATCCTCGCTATTGCCAAACATTTCCCCGGACATGGTGATACACAAACCGATTCGCACCTTACCCTTCCGCTGGTTCCGTATTCGCGCGAACGCCTTGATTCAGTTGAATTGTATCCGTTTAAAGAATTGACCAAAAACGGTGTTGCCGGAGTGATGAGTGCGCACTTAAATGTTCCGCAACTCGACAGTATAAAAGGAATTCCATCCAGCCTATCGACGAAAATACTCAATGGGATTCTTCGTGATGAGTGGAATTACCAGGGGCTGGTGGTTACCGATGCCATGAATATGGCCGGTGCCAAAAGTTTTGGCGCACCAGGCGAGATTGAAGCGCTGGCACTAAAAGCCGGTAACGATGTGGTTGAATTTCCGAAAGATGTGGAACAAACCATTGCCGGAATCAAAAGAGCCATTGAATCGGGACTGCTAACACAGGACGAAATTGATTTTAAATGCCAAAAGGTACTGGCTGCAAAATACGATGCAGGTTTAAACAAACTGGCTCCGATTTCGCGTGTCAACCTCATGAAGGATGTAAACAGCCCTGAAGCCGAACTGATAAAAAGGAAACTGATTGAAGCTTCGTTGACACTGCTCGAAAACCAAAACGATTTAATTCCGCTAAAACGCCTCGACACCTTAAAAATCGCCTGCCTTACCGTTGGAGAAACTTCAGAAACGCCGTTCCAATCGATGCTTTCGAAGTACACAAAAACGGATAAATTTTTCCTTCCTGAGCAGTTTTCGGAAGAAGATTTAAATGTCGTAAAATCAAAACTTCAGGATTACAACCTGGTAATTGCCGGCTTGCATTTATACGAAAGCAAAACAAGGCGGTCGATGCAGGTGGGCAGCCTGCAAAAGGTACGCCCCAAACGGCCTTATGGTTTATGCGATGAAACCGAAAATCTTCTGCACTATTTATCGAATAATAAGAAGTCGATTGTTGTATTCTTTTCCAGCCCGTATGCTTTAACCGAAGTGCGCGATTTCACTCCTCCGGCCGGCCTGATCATGGCCTACCAGAAAGATTCGCTGGTGCAGGAATTAGCTGCTCAGCAAATTTTTGGCGGTATTGGCGCATCGGGGAAACTTCCGGTTACGCTTGGCAACTACTATAAAATTGGCGACGGGCTTAATATCAACAAGGCTGTTCGTATGAAATATACCATTCCTGAAGAAGTTGGAATGAACAGCACTCGTTTGAATCACCGAATCGATTCGTTAGTTAGCGATGCCATTGCTAAACGGGCAACGCCGGGCTGTAGCGTTTTGGCGGCAAAAGATGGCAAGATAATATTCAGAAAAACCTACGGTTATCACACTTACGACGAACGAATTCCGGTTTCGGAAGACGATTTGTACGATCTCGCTTCAGTAACCAAAGTTTCAGGAGCGCTGGCTGCCGTACTCAAACTTACTGATGAAGGCAAAATCAATATCGATGATAAATTCTCAGACTACTGGCCCGATTGGAAAAAACGTTTATTCCACTCGTCGGACAAAGAAGACTTGGGCTGGCGTGAAATTCTGGCACATCAGGCAGGCCTGATCCCCTATATCAATTACTGGTCGGAAACAGCAAAAGACGGGCAGTTAAAAGACCGTTGGTATTCGGTTCAAAAAACAGACGATTATCAGTTGGAAGTTGCTCCGAACCTGTTCCTAAAAAACGATTTCAAGAAAAGGATTTACAAAGATATCCGGAAATCGGAGTTGAATCCTCCGGGTAAATATGTGTACAGCGGTTTATCATTTCTTCTTATTCCGCAAATCACCGAAAACCTGTCGGGACAAGCTTACACCGAATTTTTAGACGCCAATTATTACCACTCGCTTGGGGCGTATAATATTACCTACAATCCGCTAAATAAATTTCCGAAAAGCCGCATCGTTCCAACAGAATACGATTCGTACTACCGCAAGCAGCAGGTTCAGGGCACGGTACACGACGAAGCGGCTGCCGTTTTTGGCGGCGTGGCTGGTAATGCCGGTCTTTTTGCCAATGCCAACGATCTGGCCAAACTAATTGCCATGTACATGCAAATGGGAAGCTACGGCGGCGAGCAGTATTTGAGCAAAGCCACCATGAAAGAATTTACACGTGTTCAGTTTCCGGAAAATAACAACCGCCGGGGATTGGGCTTCGACAAACCACTTCTGAACAACAAGGAACTTAGCCCGGAACAGAGTTATCCATGTCCGGGAGCGAGCCCCGAAAGTTTCGGGCATTCCGGGTTTACCGGAACATTTGTATGGGCCGATCCTACTTACAAGCTGGTTTACATCTTCCTGAGCAATCGTGTTTACCCAACCCGCGAAGGAAATATGCTTGGAAAACTGAATGTTAGAACCAACATTTTACAGGCATTTTATGATGAAATTGAAAGTAAGTAACACAAAATCAATTACACGGTATTAATTAACCACACAAACACTAATGCTTTGATTTACAAAATCTTGAGTTATACGCGATGAATGTAAAAATTATGAAGACAAACATTAATTTAATTTAAATTCAAATCCTTATCTATCATGAAGAAAGGCTTATTATTTATTCTTTTTCTGTGCATGGGCATTATGGTTTTTGCGCAGAAACGTCAAATTTCCGGAGTAATTCGGGAAGAGTCGACAAACGAACCACTACCTGGTGTGTCGGTCCTTGAAAAAGGCACCACCAATGGTGTTGTTACTAATATTGACGGACAGTACCAACTTTCCGTTAGTGAGAACGCCACCATAAAAGTTAGTTTTATTGGTATGGAACCACAAGAGGTTGTTGTTGGTGATGCAACTACCTACAATTTCGCGCTAAAACCTTCGTCGGAAGAACTTGACGAGGTTGTTGTTGTGGGTTACGGAATCCAGAAAAAAGCCAACTTAACAGGTGCCGTTGCATCGGTCGACACTAAAGAACTGGAAGCAAGACCAATTCCCGACGTAGGTCGTGGTTTGCAAGGTCTTACCCCGGGTTTGAACGTTGTTGTACCAAGTGGTGAAGTTGGCTCCGACCCGATTTTAAAAATTCGTGGTCAGCTGGCATCTTTCGAAGGTGGTACCGCTCCTCTTATCTTGCTCGACAACGTTGAGATCCCTTCTATCCAGCTGGTTAACCCCGACGACATTGCTTCTATTTCTGTTCTGAAAGATGCTGCGTCAGCATCGATTTACGGAGCAAAAGGTGCTTTTGGAGTAATCCTTATTACCACTAAAAAAGGAGCTTCAACCGAAAGCGTAAATATCTCTTATTCTGCCAACCTTTCGTTCCAGAACATTTCGAAAAAAATTGAAATGGGTGGAGTTGAAGCGTTGGAGTATTCAATTTTGGCAGCCGAAAGAGTTGGTGCAACTGCTACCGGTGCTTTCTGGAAAGTTACCCGCGACAGCTACGAAAGAGCAGCACAGTGGGAAGAACAATGGGGCGATGAAGTAAAACCCGGCGACCCAATGCTTTACGGACGCGACTGGTATGTTGATGCCAACGGTTACAAATTGGGGTTGCGTACGTATGATCCTTATGATTATATGATCGAAGAATGGACTCCAAGTCAGCAACACAACCTTTCGGTTAACGGTAAAACCGGTAAAACCGACTTTAACATTGGTTTTGGTTACCTCGACCAAAATGGTATGATGAAAACAGCCAAAGAAGATGATTTTAAACGTTACAACGGTTCGGTAAAAGTTGGAACTGAAGTGAACAGCTGGTTGAAAGTTCACGGAGGATCGATCTTCTCGAAACGTGTAAAAAGATATCCGTTTGCAACAGCTTCTACCACTGCCGACCCATGGTTGTACCTTTACCGCTGGAGCCCTATTTATCCGTTAACAACTGAAGAGGGAGACCCGATCAGGAGCCCTGTTTCGGAAGTTGCGCAGGCTAACACAGCATTTCAGGAAACCAACTACACCAGCATGAACGGTGGTTTTGTTATTACTCCGGTTGATGACTGGAATATTAACTTCGATTATACGTATGCCAACCAGGAGTACATTAACAAACGCCCGGGAACACGTTACACTGCGCGTAACAGCTGGAGTTCGGCGTTGCCAAAATACGACGAAAGCGGCAGCCGCATTTATGTAAACAATGCCGGCGAGCAAGTGGCTTCAACTGCCGATGGTGCAATGGAAGCTTACGAACTGAACCTGCTTACATACACAGGAGTTGGTGCCAACCCCGACCGCGTTTACCGTTTTGCTCAAAACAAAAAGTGGTCAACAATTAACCTCAACACTACTTACGATCTTACTTTAGACGAAATTCACAAGTTCAATTTTATGGCCGGTATGAACCGCGTAGCTTACGACGTTGCTTCAAACTGGTCGCAAAAAACGGAACTGATCGACTATAACAATCCTCAGTTCGATTTGGCTACCGGGACTCAAACTGCCGGAGGTAGTGAAGCCTGGGAGTCGCAACTTGGATTTTTTGGCCGTATCAACTACAGCCTGAAAGACAAATACTTATTGGAAGCTAACCTGCGTTACGACGGTACTTCTAAATTCCCAACCGATCTTCAGTGGCGTTGGTTCCCATCGTTCTCTGCCGGATGGCGTGTTAGCGAAGAAGACTGGATGCAAGGTTTGCAGCCTGTGCTTAGCTCGTTAAAATTGCGCGGATCGTGGGGTACAATTGGCGACCAGACTGTAAACAATTCACTGTACATCCCAACCATGTCGGGCGGATACAACAACTGGATTATTGGCGGTTCACAACTATATGATTTCGGAACGCCTGCTTCGGTAGCTGCTGCCATTACCTGGCAAGATATTACAACACTCGACTTAGGTTTCGACGCACGTTTTATCGATAACAAACTGGGAGTTTCGTTCGACTGGTACCAGCGCGATACCGAAAACATGATCGTTCCTCAGGAAGGACTTCCAACTACTTACGGAACATCGGCACCAAAAGGCAACTTTGGTTCGTTGCGTACCAACGGATTTGAATTGCAGTTAGACTATAACCACCGTTTCCGCAATGGTTTGGGATTAAATGTTGTTGCTACAGTAGCCGATGCTAAAACCAAAATTACCAAATACGGATCGACACAAGTTGTTGACAGCTGGTATGTAGGAAAAACTTACGGCGAGATCTGGGGTTATGAAACAGACCGTTTGTACCAAGCCGAAGACTTTGTTTACGACAATGGCGAACTGGTTACTGTAACATCAGCTGACGACAGAAACGTTTACCAACTTTCTGATCCGAATGCACCAACACAAGGATACCTGCAATCGGGTAACTTTATGTTTGGCCCCGGCGATGTTAAATATAAAGACCTGAATGGTGACGGAGTTATCAACGATGGAAGCCGTCTTTTGGATGACCATGGTGATTTGAAAAAAATCGGTAACAGCACTCCTCGTTACGAATACAGTTTCAGAATTAATACCGACTATAAAGGTTTCGACTTCTCGGTATTTCTTCAAGGTGTTGGCAAACGCGATGTTTGGGGTAACGGATTCTTTGCTATTCCAGGATTTAACGCATCAGACGGTGCAATGCCAGAAGCAATGGCGACTGATTTCTGGAGAGAAGACCGCACCGATGCCTTCTACCCTCGCCCATACAACATGGCCAATGGTAATAATGCTTTAAACATGGTTAGACAATCACGCTATTTGCTCGACATGTCGTACCTGAGAATTAAAAACATCACGTTTGGTTATACGTTGCCGGCTCAGCTTGTTGAAAAAGCCAGCCTGAGCAGCCTGCGTGTTTATGTATCGCTCGAAAACTTCTTCACTTTCGATAATTTGCGCGACCTGCCAATCGATCCGGAAGAAATTTCAGGTTACTCAATGTGGAACAGCAGCAACTACAACTTAAGTCGCACAGGTATTGGAACACCAACCTTCAAAAGTGCGTCAATTGGTCTTCAGTTAAATTTCTAAAATCGACACAATCATGAAAAAATATAGTTTAATATTAATAACACTGGTCTTACTGGCATTTACCAGCTGCGACGATTTTCTTGACAGACCGTCGCTTACCGAAATGAACGACGAGACCTACTGGACCTCGGAAAACAACCTTCGTTTGTTTGCCAACGGTTTTTACGAAAATTACTTTGTTGGATATAACGCATCGTGGAGTTCGTCGTACACCCCACTTCGCAGTTACTATTTCTCTGATGATTTTACTTCTCGCGGAAAGCAGGGAGGTTTTGAAACACAAGCTCCATCGTCGAGAGCCAGTACTAGTTCTACTCCAAGCATGATGACAACTTATGCCGGACCAAGCTGGAACTTTTCGTGGGTAAGAAAATCGAACCTGTTTTTAGACAGAATTGAAAATATGGATGCCGGAATTCTTACCGAAGATGCACAAAACCACTGGAAAGCGGTTGCCCGTTTTTTCAGAGGTTATGAGTACAGCCGCCTTGTAAGTGTTTTTGGCGATGTTCCTTATTACGGAAGCGTTATTGAAGACACTGAACTGGATATTTTATACAAAGACCGCGACGACCGTACCGAGGTAATGGACAAGGTTTACGAAGACTTTGAATATGTTTTAGCCAACATGAGATTGTCGGATGGCGATGCGCAGTATCTTAACCGTTACACCGCTGCCGGATTTATTTCGCGCTTTATGTTGTTCGAAGGAACCTGGCAAAAATACCACCTGAATAACACGGATAAAGCAAGCAAATATTTACAAATGGCTGTTGATGCAGCAGCAATCGTAATGGAATCGGGTAAATACTCTTTCTCAAGTGATTTCCGCTCGCTTTTCGGATCTCAGGATTTGGCCGGAAATGCCGAAGTTATTATGTACCGTCACTACGATGCAGCACTGGGTGTAACACACACTGTGGCTTCTTACTCAAATACAACTGAAGGTCAGGGTACTGCCCCAAACCTCGCATTGGCAAAGGCATTTATTTGCACCGATGCAAAACCTTACCAGCTTTCGTCGGTTGAAAATGCTGACAAGCTAGATATTCAAAGCATGGTTGCCACCCGCGATCCACGTTTTGAAGCTACTTTCTGGGATACTCCAAAGAAAGAATCGGCTACCTTGTTGTATGCCGATAAATTTATCGACAGAGTTGGTCCAACTTACTATGGTTCGGGCTACCCTCCAATGTATGGTTCAAACACCAACACCAACGATGCTCCGGTAATGCGTTTGGCAGAGGTTGTTTTGAACTGGGTTGAAGCAAAAGCCGAACTGGCAACAATGGGTGGCGCAGCAGTTACACAGTCTGATATTGATGCTTCTATCAATGCAATCCGCCAGCGTCCGTTGGATGATGTTGCCATTGAGAAAGGCATTACACAAACAGCGCCGTTGTTGCTTAGCGCATTGCCCGACGATCCAGCCCGCGACATAGATGTACCTGCATTGATCTGGGAAATCAGACGCGAACGCCGTATGGAATTTGTGTACGAACACTCTCGCCTGCTCGACATCAAACGCTGGAATAAAATCGACTACATGCGTGCTTCTGAAAATCCGGATATCATGCGTGGTTTATGGATTGATTTCCAGGCAGAATTCCCTGAATGGCTGGTTGCCGAAAAAGAAGGCGTTTTAAGAGTTGAAAACGAAAATGGAACAGTTGTTACCTACGATGGTACAAACGCCGCTGAAATGGTGGGTTACTTTGTTCCTGAAAGTATTGCCGAACGTGACGAATTTACCGACCGTGTATATCTTGCTCCTGTAGGAAATGCACAAATCAGTGAATACGCTGACAAAGGCTACACATTGAGTCAAACACCAGGATGGAACTAGAAATATAGCCTGGATTTAATACTTTAGAGGCTGCCATATTTATATCGCAGCCTCTTTTTTTTAATCAATAAAATTATCAGGAATGAAACAGTTTCTTATATCAGGTATCGTTCTTCTTTCGTATATCCTTTTCTCAGGTTGTGGAACCACAACTCAAACTCAGCCAAAAGAGGTAGTTGTTGGTGCCGAGCTCACAGATTCGTATCTCCCCCTCCTCGAAAACAAAAATGTTGGCCTCGTTGTCAATCAAACCTCTGTTATCGATTCGGTTCACCTTATCGATTATCTCTTTAATAAAGGTGTTTCCATAAAAGGAATTTATGCGCCCGAACATGGCTACAAAGGCAACGTTGAACGCGGAAAACACGTTGATGGAACAACTGATCCTGACACCGGAATTCCTGTGTATTCATTGTACGGCCAGTACCGCAAACCTACGCCGGAAATGCTCGAAGGCATCGACGTGATGATCTTTGATATGCAGGATGTTGGCGTTCGGTTCTTTACTTATATCAACACAATGACCCGGGTAATGGAAGCGTCGGCCGAAAATGGGATAAAAGTTATTGTTCTCGATCGCCCAAATCCTCTTGGATACTACGTTGATGGGCCAATGTTAAAACCGGGTTTTGAAAGCGGTGTAGGGTTATACCCTATTCCGGTTATCCACGGAATGACGGTTGGCGAATATGCCCAAATGGTGAATAGCGAAGGCTGGCTAAAGGACGGTATTCAATGCGATTTGGAGGTGGTAAAAATGAAAAATTACACCCACGAAACCAAATACCAGCTTCCGGTACTTCCCTCTCCCAACCTGGCCGATATGAAATCGATTTACCTGTACCCTTCCATCTGTTTGTTCGAAGGTGCCGACGTTAACGAAGGCCGGGGAACCGATACTCCTTTTCAGGTATTCGGAGCGCCCTATTACACACCAAAAGATGTTTCGTATGTGCCTAAGTCGATTCCGGTGCTGGCGCTGCATCCAAAGTTTGAAGGCGAAACGTGTTACGGATACGACTTGTCGGAAACACCAATGTCCGAGCTTCAGAACATAAAACAGCTTGAGATAAAATACGTGATCGATTTTTACAATAAATCGGATGACAAGGAGAATTTTTTCACGCCGTTTTTCGACAAACTGGCAGGATCCGACCAATTACGAAAGCAAATAATTGCAGGAATGAGCGAAGAAGAAATTCGTGAGTCGTGGCAAGCGGATCTCGATAGTTTTAAGCAAATGCGTAAAAAATACTTGTTATATTAACCTCTGAAAACAATTTTACGATGAAGAAAACACTCTTTCTGGCAAGCTTATTTCTTTTGCTAATGCCCTGTGCACAGGCGCAGCAACTGTGCTTTGCCCACATTACCGACACACATGTTGGCGGGGCTACCGGAGCAGAAGATTTATCAATCACGGTAAATGATATCAATAATCAGAGCGATATCGACTTTGTTATTTTATCGGGCGACATTACCGAATTTGGCTCCGATGAAGAATTGAACGAAGCAAAATCGATCATTTCAAAGTTAAATAAACCGTGGTATGTTGTTCCCGGCAATCACGATTCAAAATGGTCGGAAAGCGGTAACAACAGTTTTGTTCGCATTTTCGGCTGCGAGGAATTTTCGTTCGAAGCCGGTGGTTATTTGTTTATCGGAACGGCCAGCGGACCAAACATGCGAATGGCTCCCGGGTTGGTTCCGCACGAACAACTCGTGTATCTCGACTCAGTTTTGCAGAACATGAAAAATCCTGAACAGCCCATTATTTTTGTTAACCATTATCCGCTCGACAGTACACTATCGAACTGGTACAAGATCATCGATCTGCTAAAAACACGTAATATTCAGGCGGATTTACTGGGCCACGGACACACCAACAAATTGTTCGATTTTGAAGGAATTCCGGGTGTAATGAGTCGGTCGAACCTGAGAGCTAAAGACGAAATTGGCGGATACAATATTGTCACCATCAAACAGGATACGATGTTTTACGCCGAACGCACTCCGGGAGTAAAAACGCACGAAGAATGGTGCAAAATACCACTGGTAAATCATCAGTTCAGTGAAAAAGAAAACGACTATCCACGCCCTGACTATTCATTAAACCAGGAGCATCCTGAAATAGAAAAAGTGTGGGAACTGCAGGATGTCAGCGATATCGGAACAGGATTAGCCAGCAAAAACGGAATTACCGTATACGGAAATGCTTCCGGCGCCATTGTTGCTTTGGATGAGAACAGCGGAGAATACCTTTGGCAATTCCAAACAAAAGGGAAAATCTATTCCACACCCGCCATTGCAAAAGACAAGGTAGTATGTGCTTCAACCGATAATAATATCTACTGTTTGGATTTGAAAACCGGCCGGAAAGAATGGAGTTTCGCAACCGGAAAATCGATTGTCGCCTCGCCTGTAATTCACAAAAATTCGGTTTTCATCGGATCATCGGAAGGGATTTTTCGTTCCATCAATTTAAAATCGGGCAAGCTGAATTGGGCGTTCAAAGAAGTGAATAATTTTGTGGAAAGCAAACCACTGGTTTACCAAGGTACGGTTTATTTTGGCTCGTGGGGAAATACCTTTTATGCCCTCAACGCCAAAACCGGGAACCTGGAGTGGAAACGCGAAAAATACAGTAACCGGATGTTATCGCCGGCAGCCGTTTGGCCGGTAGCCGCCAACGGTAAAATATTTATTGTAGCTCCCGATCGATACATGACCGCTCTCGACGCGAAAACCGGAGAAGAAATCTGGCATTCGAAAGAATACACGTGCCGCGAATCGATCGGCATTTCAAACGACGGCAAACTGGTTTACATTAAAAATATGATCGAAGGAAATGTAGATGCTTTTTATACTTCTGCCAACGAACAAAAGCTGGCATGGGAATGTAATGCCGAATTGGATTACGAAATTGCCCCCTCGCCGATTACCGAGGCCGGAAACCTGGTATTTGTGCCTACCACCGAAGGAATTGTGTGCGCCATAAACAAAACAACGCACCAGGTAGCCTGGAAATACAAACTATCAAATGCGCTGGTAAACCACATTCTCCCCATCGATAACCAACGCGTGCTGGTTTCATTACTCGACGGAAAAGTTGTATGCTTAGAATACAATTAAGCTGATTGTGATTTTAAAGTAATTCACAGCTTTTATAAACTTAAAAACGGTAGTTCCGATTAAATTTCAGAACTACCGTTTTTATTTCAGGTAAATCAATACCTCGTATTTTTGATAAAAGTCTATTTAAAAATCTGGCTGGCATAATCCACCAAACAAATACGCCAGTAGCTCCACTCATGCGAATATCCCGGAGTGTCGATATCAACAAAATTGATTTTTTCCTCTTTTAACCAGTCCTTGAATTGGCGGTTGGCTTCAAATAAAAAGTCATCGTTACCAATGGCAATGTAGAACAATTCCAACTCCGAATTTACCGATGAATTTAAATTAGGGAAAACTGTATTTCCCACAGCTTCCAAATTAAGCAATTGCGGACCGCGACCGGGACCATTTGCTCCACCTTCTGATACCGCTCGGGCATTTGGCCACAAAACAAAAGCTCCACTAAAAGAACCAACCCAGGCAAATTTATCGAGGTTATTTAGCGCGGCATAAGTTGTTTGTGCTCCTCCCATCGACAAACCGGCAATGGCGCGGTTGTCACGATCGGTTAACGTACGGTAGTTGCTGTCGATATAAGGAATTACATCGTCGAGAATACTCTGCTCGAATTTACCGGCGCTGCCAAATCCTCTCATTCCTCCTTCGGTTTGCGCCACAGGATAATCAACCCGTGCTGCTGCCTGGTTGGCATTTCCGTTGGTCATTACCACGATCATCGGTTCAGCTTTTCCGGCTGCAATCAGGTTGTCCATAATCTGAACAGCGCGCCCCATGCTCGACCATGCATCTTCGTCGCCACCGGCACCATGCAACAAATAAAAAACCGGGTACTTTTTCGTGCCCTCGTTGTAACCGGCAGGCGTATAAACATACATTCGGCGGGTTAAATCGAGCGTTGGCGATTTATACCACACTTTTTCCAGATCGCCGTGGGCAATTTCTACATCAGCGGCATACATATCCGACTCTTCGCCCGGAATGATAAAAATGCTCATGTATCTCGAACCGTCACGAATAATTTGCTGAGGATTAGTTGGGTCGATCAATCCAACGCCATCAACCGAAAAGGTATAGTTGTACAACTCCGGAGTTAAGTTTGAAACTGTAGCCGACCAAATACCGGCAGTGTCTTTTACCATCGGTACTGATCTGTCGGTAGATTTCCAACTCCCGGAAACCGCTACCGATGATGCATTGGGTGCTCGTAAACGAAAGGTTACACTGGAACCGTTGATTTCGGGAGATACAATTCTCGGGCCGCCTCTGAAATTAGCCCACTCCTGCGCGTTTGCAGTAAAAACAACCATTAACAGGATGAATAAACCTGAAATGCTTTTAGTCAATTGATTTTTCATAATTCTAAATTTGAGTAAGGTTTAGTGTATAGACTATCATTTGGCGAAAAATTTTAATCGGGCCAGTAATTTTTTCATATTTCACTGATTTTAAGAACAATAAAACCACACAAAATCAGAAACCCGGATAATTTCATCAACTGAAAAGAGACAATTAAGATTCTCAAAAAAATAAATAAAAGTCCACGTTGAACTTGCTTTTATGCCCTGTTGTTCTATTTTCGTAAAAAGTAAAAAAGAATGAGTGAATTTATAAATAAGCTGAACTTGATTTCGCCGTTGGCAGATGATGCGATTGTTGAGTTATTGCAGTGTATTCAGACAACGACCTACGAAAAAGGTGAGCTTATTCATACCGAAGGAAAAGTGAACAAAAACCTGTTTTTTGTTGAATCGGGGCTGGTGAAACATTTTTACTACCACGATGGAAATCAGTACGTTTTTCGCTTTTTCGAGGAAAACGATTTCTTTATTGCCACCGATAGTTTTTTTAATGATCTGCCGGCCGGATATTCTACAACAGCACTTGAAAAATCGGTGATCACCCATTTGGAGTATGACGATTTTGAGCGTCTCTGCCAAAAATACCACTCGTTTGAAAGCTTTGCCCGCAAGTTTGTTTCCATTGTTGCCTACACGGCCATATCAAACCTAAAAGGCCTGCTCTACCTAGATGCCACCGCGCGTTACGCCAAGTTTATAAAGGAATACGGGCATCTTCAGCAGCGTATTAGTTTAGGCGATACAGCTGGTTTTCTGGGCATTTCGCAGGTACAGTTGAGCCGTATCCGATCGAAAAAGTAGGATTTTAACATTTGTAAAAAGTTTTCTTCTCCCCCGCAAATATATTTGCATCATAGTCTTTTCAAAATTCGATATCGATTGACAAAAAGACTTTAAAAGTCGATTTGTAGCAAAGCTGAACAATCATGCTTTAAGAGGATTTGTATGCCAAAAAACTGAGGTTACAATCGGCTTTTTTATCGAAGAGAAGTGAATGAGATTAGAGATTAAATAACTGATTTATTGCGACTAACAATTAAAAAAACACAACGATGAGCAAAGTATTGTACATTAAAGCCAACGCCAAACCGGAAGGCGAATCAAGAACCTTTCGTATTTCAGACCGTTTGATTCACAAGTACATGGAAATACATCCGGAAGATGAAATTACCGTGCTTGATTTGTATGAAGAGAATCTACAGTTTTTACCCAAAGGAAAGTTGCAGGAATTGCGCAACGTAACCGGCGAAGAAGGTAGAAACCACCCGATTTTAAAGTATGCGTACCAGTTTCTTGAAGCCGACAAATATATTATTTCGGAGCCGATCTGGAACCTTGGAATTCCTGCTATCCTGAAAGCTTACATCGATTATGTAGCAGTTGGCGGAATTACTTTCACTTACACCGCACACGGCCCTGTGGGAATGTGCAAAAACAAAAAAGCAGTGAATATTATCACCCGTGGTGGCGACTATTCGTCGGAGCCAATGGAGTCGCTTGAAATGGCCGACAAATACCTGCGCAACATTTTCCATTTTATGGGAATTACTGATTTTACTACTGTTGCCGCTGATCGGCTTGATGTAATTACAGAAAACACAGAAGAAATTCTACATACAGCTATTGAAGAAGCAGAAGAACTTGCTTTGGCATTCTAAAAGCGCTTCAAAAGCCTCAAAGTCATGATTTTTAATTTTTAAAGAAAGCATAATGAAAAGAAAAATTTTTAGCCTGTTATTATTTACGTTTGCCGTTTTTACCTCAATCGGGGTTTACGCTCAGCCGGGTGAAGCTCCGGCTCCTAAATCGGCACCTATTCCGTTAGAAATTGTTTTAGGTGGCGATGGATGGGTTTCGCAAATGATTATCGACAAAAAATTTGCGCCCGAAAGTAAGTTTGGATTTTTTGGTCTGTCATATCTGAAAGCCGATTACGACAATGCTGAATTTTTGAGAGAGTCGATCAACCTGGCATTCCTGAAATACGATATTTTTAAAGGAGTGAGCCTAATGTCGGGTGCGATCATGAATTCTCAGTGGGGATTCAGACCTTACGCGGGTGCCCAGTACGGATATCACAGCAGAACGTTTATGGGTGTTGTTAATTCGGGATTTCATCTTACTGAGACAAAAAACTTCGAATCGTTAGCCATTCTTGAGTACCGTCCGCCAATTAAAGGTGCCTGGTCGTTGTACTCACGCGCACAAGGGCTTTATAGCTATAACTCAGAGATTGACGCACACGACAGAAGTCATTTTTACGCTCGACTGGGTGTTAGCTACAAAAACTATTCGTTTGGTGGCGCATACAACTACGACTGCTATGGTCCGCACAAAATTACCAATAACCAGTTTGGTATCTTCCTGGGTGTATTGTTGCAATAGTTTTTTTGAGGAGTATTTACGTCAAATAAATTAAAGAATGGAAAGTACAAAAAACACAAAACTACTTGAGTTAACACTGCTACTGGCAAGCATGCTCACTATTTTGGCAAATGCTATTATAGCGCCTTCGCTGCCATTAATCAGCAGTACTTTTAATGACGTAAATAACGTTGAAATATTAACCAAACTGATGTTAACGCTGCCGGCACTTACCATTGCCATTGTTGCGCCGCTGGCAGGCCGTTTGCTCGATAAAGTCGGACGAATTAAAGTGTTATACATTTCGTTGCTGATTTATTTGCTGGCAGGAACATCGGGATTTTGGTTAGGCAACCTCTTCTCTATTTTGGTTGGTCGTGTGGCATTCGGGCTTGGTGTTGCCGGAATTATGACCGTTTCAACAACATTGATCGGCGACTATTTTACTGGTGCCAAACGCGAACACTTTATGGGACTGCAGGGAGCATTTGTGGCACTTGGAGGTTTGATTTTTATCACCGCCGCAGGTGTTTTAACGGATATCAACTGGCGACTGGCATTTTTAATTTACGGTTTTTCGGCCATTGTTATGGTGCTGGTTCCTTTTTCTCTGCACGAGCCTAAAATGGCGCACCACGAAACAAAAGCTCAAACGCAAAACAGGGTTGCAGTTCCGCCCGTTGTTTGGCTGGTTTTTATAAGTGCTTTTATCACAACGGTTAGTTTTTATATGATTCCCGTTCAGTTGCCTTTCTTCCTGCAAAAACTGGAAGGTATTAACGGCAATAAAATGGGGCTGGCACTGGGAAGTATGCCTTTTGCGCAGGCAATAGCTTCGTATTTTTACAAACAAGTAAAAAGGAAACTCGATTTTGTAACCATTTACAGCCTGGGATTTGTTCCAATGGCAATTGGTTTTCTGGTGATCGGTTTTAGCCACACCTACCTGCAAACCGTTGCCGGAGTTTTACTCATCGGGCTTGGCGTAGGAACCCTGATTCCGAACGGTAACTTATGGATGATCAACCTGGTTCCGGTTCAGGTGCGCGGAAAATATGTTGGCTTTTTAACTACAGCCACCTTTTTAGGCATGTTTATCTCTCCAATTATTATTCAACCCATCCAGAATTTAGTAGGAATAAATTCAAGCTTTGTTGTGCTTGGTGTGGCACTGGCCGTTCTGTCGGTATTGTATTTTTTCATCCGAAAAAGCGTGGCAGCGTCAAATTAAAAAATCATAAAACGTAAAATAAGAGAATTATGAAAAACTTTATAAAACAAGGACTTATTGGTGGAATTATGGGATTTATAATGAGTTTTATTATGAACTACCTGATGACCCCACTACCCGAAACTTTAATGGATCACGCCATGGGACATGGAATTAGTGGCGCCATAAGCGGATTTATGGGAGGTTTTATGGGAATTGTAGGTTATTTAATGCTGCAAAAAAAGAAAAAGGCTCAAAGCTAAATTTACATTTACTACATATCTACAAAAATTCCATTTAGTGGTTGCTCACTAAATATTATTATTTTGGTTAATGGATTTCATCAGTTAAAAGATGGAATCCATTTTTGTTTTCTACAATTTCGTTAGATTTAAAGTCCTAAAATTTTAGCAGCTTTACACAAACCTGAAAGACTGAATTACAAACAAAAAACCTGATATATGAATAGCGAACTAATTAAAGCACTGAAACTTAAAATGCAACCGGTGGCAGTTGTGCTTACCGACGATAAACCGGAAGCCGGACTACACTTTAAAGAAGGAAATATACGCGGATGTGTTGCTTCTATGTTGGTTTCGTCGAGCAAGAAAAACCGCATAGCCTATTTTGATCGTAAAACTTTTGGATGCCCGGGCGGTGGTGTTGGCCTTGGATTTGGCGACTGTTATGGCAAATTTCCCATAGAATGTCTCCTTTCAACCGGCAATAAAGAAATGGCTGCTCAAATGGGCCCGGCGGGAGATTTTATGCGAGATGGAGAACGTTTTTACAAAAGCCCGGAAGAGGCACGAAAATGGGTGGATTCGCTACCAATGACCGATGTGCCTGCCGAATATGTGGTGTTTAAACCCTGGGAAATGCTTACAGAAAATGATAAACCCGAATTGCTGGTATTTTTTGCCAATGCCGATCAGTTATCAGCACTGGTGGTAATGGCCGATTTTAACCGTGGAACCAACCAAAGTGTAACAGCGCCTTTTGGTGCAGCATGTCAACCCATTCTTTATGCTTTTGATGAAGCTAAAAAGGAAAATCCAAAGGGTGTAATTGGCTTTTTCGATATCTCAAAACGTTCGGTTGTAGACAGGGAAATATTGTCGTTCACCGTTCCATTCAAACTGTATCAGGAAATGGAAAGTAATGTTGAGGAAAGTTTTCTGCGGATGCACGTTTGGGAAAAGTTACAGGAACGCCAGTAACTCTCTGGTGGCAAAAGCATGGATTATAAAAGCATTGCAAATAAAATAATCGAGCTAAAAAATGCGGATTTGGAATTTCGGCAGCAACTTGTTGAAACCGGGCAACTTGGCAAAGGTTATAACGAGCAAATGGAAGATCTGCATATTAGCAATGCCCAGCAATTAGATGAAATAATCGACACAATTGGTTATCCAACCATCGATAAAGTTGGCAAAGAAGCATGCGAAGCCAGCTGGTTAATCATCCAACATTCTATCAGTCGGCCTGAGTTTATGAAGCAGTGCATGCAACTACTGGAAACAGCTGTAACAGAAAAGCAAGCAAACCCAAAAGATTTGGCCTACCTAACGGACAGAATTGCTGTATTCGAAGAAAAACCGCAATTGTACGGAACGCAATTCGACTGGGATGAAAACGGTGAATTAAGTCCAAATCCTTTTGACGATCTAACACTGGTAAACGAAAGAAGAAAATCAGTCGGATTAAATACACTGGAAGAACAAACCGAAAAAATCAGGGAACAAGCTCGAAATGAAAATCATCAACCGCCGCCCGATTTTGAAAAAAGGCAACAGGAACTGAAGGAGTGGAAAATAAAGGTTGGTTGGATAAAATAAACCGTTTCAAAGATTAAAATTAAACGTTACTACCCTCTTCCACGACCAGTCGATCAAATCCCAAATGGTGCATCACTTCACGAATTATTAGCAAATATGCAGCAAACTGATTACTGTCGGGAAGAACATCCTGACTGGCCGGTAGTCCATTTACAATTTCGGATAGGCGGTAAAAAACATTCTCCAGTTCAATTACCGGCACGTTGATCTGTTGCTCTTCTTTGGCAGTATTAAAAGCCAGTTGTGCAATTTCAATGGCCATTGAGTCGCTGGAGTATAAGTCAGTTTCGGCATCGAACAAATGCTGTATTGGAGCAAGTGTTTCTTCGGTAAAGTTTATCGCATGGTCAATTTCATCGTTTGTTGGTGGAAATTCGCTAAAAAAACGGTCGGCAATTAATTGCTCACCCAGCGTTAAAATTGTTTCGGGCTGTTTCTCTTCAGCAGATTTCAAATGGGTAGTATTTCCGGCAATTGTTAATTGAATCATCTTTGTTAAATCTTGCTTGTTTTCATTCGGTTTTAACAGGCGGGCTATATCAATCCTTTCTCCTCCAAGAGCTTTTTCAAAACATCATGTTGTCGCCAAAACCGATCTTTAATTTTTTGTTGCGTTTTCCGGTATTCCGGATTGTTTTCCAAAGGTTTCAAAATCGGATCGATACCCTGAAAAACTAAAATCCAATATTGATAATTATCCTGAGTTGCGAAGATTTTCAGCTGCTCTATCGCTTCATCGTATTTCCCTTCATAAGCATACATTACAGCCATACTCGCACTTTTATAAATCGATTGGTCGTTATTGCAATACGCCTTATAACTATCGAAAAACCTAGCGGCCTGCTCCTGCAAACCCATTTTTTGATATACCCAGGCAATTTTCACATCCTCCTGCGGGTAAATATCCAGTCCGTATTTATCGCGGGCTTCAACAAATTTTTGGAAATAGTAGAACGCACTGTCATAATCTTCCTGGAAATAATAAACTTTTGCCACATCCTGCAAAAGATCCAGGCGGGTAGTATCCTTGCGCCACTCCTTAAGCATTAATTTTTTTATCTGTTCTGCATCGCCGTTTTTAGCATACAAAATATAAGCTTTCACCATCGGCGAATAATAATTCTCAGGATTGAAATCCAGCGATTTATCGATATAAGTAGCCGCTTCATCAATAAAACCATTTTGAATGAGCGCATTACTCAGGTGCAAATAGATGAAACTTTTGCCGATAGAATCGTTCGCTGCAATATCGAGCTGAATACCTTTTAACGCATACTCCAAATATTTCGCAGTGTTCGGAATTACACGGGCGTATAAATCGGCGAGCATCTGCACCACCGCCGACGAGTTGGGGTTGTATTCCAGCGCCTTTTCTAAATGAGGCAAAGCCAGATTGTACTCCTCCATTTGGATGTAATACAGCGCCTTGGCAATCAGACTTTCGGCAGAGCGCGAATCGTAAAGCAGCGCTTTATCTGCAAAATTATTGATTCGCTCGGTGTATTGTTTTTCCTTTTGGTTGACATCGAGAAAGTAATACGCGATAGCCACATTGGCGTAAGCCAACGCAAACTGATCGTCCTCTTCTATCGCTTTCTCAAACAAGGAAATCGCTTTCTCTAAATTCTCCTGCGTTCGGTTATAATACAAATTAAGCGCCTGAAGATAATAGTCGTAAGCCTCCAGATTTTCTGTCGGTATTTTCTCAATCTGTTTTAACTCAGCAGGCGTAACAACCGCTTCAATTGCACTGGCAATTTTTCGGGCCACTTCATTCTGAAGCGCAAATACATCATCCACTTCGCGGCTGTATTGTTCGCCCCAAATCGGCCGGTCAGTAGCCGCTTCAATCAACTGAATATTAAGCAAAACCTGGTTGCCAAAACGTTGTCCACTCCCCTCCACCAGATAATTCACATTCAGCTCTTCAGCAATTTCCGGAATGCCTAAATCCGTATCGCGATATTTTGCCACTGAAGTTCGGCTAACAACACGCAGATCACTAATTTTCTGCAGGTTGTTCAAGGTCGATTCCATGAGTCCGTTTACAAAATACAGGTTCAGCGAATCACTGCTTTCGTTTACAAAGGGCAACACAGCAATCGATTTCTCTAACTCAACCGGAGTTTCCTTTTCCCTACTGAGAAGTAAAACGGACAGCACAATTACGATAATAGCCATCGCCTCGAATACCAGCCATTTGTATTTTTTGAAAACGTTTTCCTTTTCCGCAACTTCCTCTTCCGGCATTACTCCTTTCCGCACTTCGCCCGGAGAATAACCATATTGTTCGCGAAAACATTTTATAAAATACGAGGTGTTTCCAAAACCTACCTGGTATGAAATCTCGGCAACCGTTAGCGAGGTCTGCTTCAACATTTCCATGCCTTTTGTAACACGCACCTGACGAATAAACTGACTTGCCGAAAGCTGTGTATGTGTTTTTATTTTTCGGAGCAAACTTGAACGACTCATATTCATGAGATCGGCCAACTCGGAAACGCCAAATTGCTCATTCGCGATATTCTCCAGAATGATCGCTTCCGCTTTTTCGATAAAATCTGCTCCAAAAATTGATGTGTCTGACATGCTAATTCTTAATAAAACGAAAGTAGGAAAATTTACCAAAATGCAGGCCTAAAAAAGCCCACTTGCTTCAAATGTGGCATTATTGCATCATAATTTTCATACCCGATTCAAACTTAACACTTATCGCTGCATATGGTTTAAATCAAGCGTTTACGAAACCCTCATCTTTGTACAAACAATTTTCAAAAACAAAAACATTAAAATTTAGAATTATGAAAACATTAAAAAGAAATTCGTTTAAAGTAGTAGTAAATTTTGCACTTATTCTCCTGGTATTATTAGCCGCGTGTTCTAATTCAGGCAGTAATAAAAGTGTTAGTTCGGAAAATGCTGCCAAAGTAAAATCGAGCGTTGAAAAACCAAATGTTGATTTGCACACCGCAATTATGTCGGGTAACCTCGAAGCCGTAAAACAACACATTGAAGCCGGGACAGATATTAATAAGAAAGAACAGATGAGTGGATCAACGCCGCTAATTGCAGCTGTATCGTTTAATAAAACAGCAATTGCCAAAGCGCTTATTGATGCCGGTGCCGATCTGAACCTGAAAAACAACGACGGATCGACTGCCTTACATTCAGCAGCATTCTTTTGCCACCTTGAAATTGTGCAAATGCTTATTGACGCAAAAGCTGACAAAACCTTAAAAAACAATTACGGCGCAACTGCCCGCGAATCAGTTTTGGCTCCGTTTGCCGATATGAAACCCATTTACCAAATGATGCAGCAACAACTTGAGCCACTTGGTATTAAAATCGATCTGGCAGAAGTGGAAAAGAACCGCCCTGTAGTTGCCATGATGTTGCAGTAGGCGAAATAATGTTATAATCTGTACGGTATCAAATCATTACCCCTTCGCCTGTCGGCACTTCCCCTAAAAAAGGGGAAGCAGTTTAAATCAGGCATTAAGATAAAATTTTAAAACGCCTGAAATATTCGCCTAAAGCGTTCTCCCCTTGTTAAGGGGAGATGTCGGAAGACAGAGGGGTAAAGAAACATCCCAAATCATCCATTAAAACAAAAAGAAAATGAAAACAGAAAGAAGATACGATATTGATTGGTTGCGCGTGTTGGCAATTGGCTTATTACTGATCTACCATATTGCCATTGTTTTTCAACCGTGGGCCATGTTTGTTGGCTTTATTAAAAGCAACGAAAGCCTTGAAACTTTATGGAAACCCATGACATTGCTGAACGTTTGGCGCATTCCGCTTTTGTTCTACGTATCGGGAATGGGTTTATATTTTGCCATGCGAAAACGCAACTATGCACAATTACTTACCGAACGTACACGCCGGATTCTGATCCCGCTGATTTTTGGGGCGCTGGCCATTGCCCCACTGCATTTCATCATTTTTCAGAAATTCTACAATTTGCCTTTAGGTTATTATCCGCATGTGGGACATTTGTGGTTCCTCGGAAACATCTTTATTTATGTGTTGGTATTAACTCCGCTGTTCTTTTTCCTGATGAAAAACAGTGAAGGTAAATTCAGAAAAGCACTGTCTGTTTTTATGAAAAATCCGTTTGGACCTTTGGCATTATCAGTATTTTTTGTTGCAGAGGCGCTGTTGGTGAAACCTCAAATATTTTCGGTGTACGCCGAAACATGGCACGGCTTTTTCTTGGGTTTGCTGGCTTTCTTCTTTGGTTTTCTGTTTGTGTACAGCGGACAACAATTTTGGCAAACCGTATCGAAATGGAAATGGTTGTACTTTGGCTTAGCCGTGGTTTTATACGTCATTCGCCTACAGTTATTCGAAACCAATTCGCCGGCTTTTCTTATGGCCATCGAGTCAAACTGCTGGATATTTGGCATCTTCGGGCTGGGCTACCAATACCTCAACAAACCAAGCGCGGCACTTAGTTATTTAAGCCAGGCTGCTTATCCTATTTACATAATTCATATGTTTGCGTTATATGCAGGTTCACTGCTGATTTTACCAACGCAGCTACCGCCAATGGCTAAATTTGTTGCAGTATGCGCATTTACTTTTGTCACCTGCTACGGTATCTATGAATTTATGATAAGACGGATTGGTTTTTTACGACCACTGTTTGGATTAAAACCAAAAGTCAACAAATTAGAAAAGAAACTGTTACAGGAAGCTGTATAAGATACTTCAATCAGAATATATTACTAAGATGAAAAAGAAACACACAATACTAATTATCAGAATAATGCTATTGACAGGAACCGCCATATCACTATTTTTTGTTCCATGGCTATTACTCAGAATCATGCTAACTCCACTACCTGATACAGTTCAGGAGCAACTCGATAAAAGCATAAAATACGGACTGGATGGAATAATAGTTTACGTTGACGAAGCCGGAAAAGAACCTGCTTTTTATGCTGCCGGCTATAAAAACCGGGAAAACAAAATACCGGCCGATCCGCATTCATTATTCAAAATTGCCAGTATCAGTAAACTCTACGATGCGGTTGCTATTACCAAACTGGTTAGCGACGGACGTTTGTCGCTGGATAAAACACTAGCCGATTACTTCCCCGAATTGCTGGGAAGAATTGAAAATGCCGATAAAATTACCCTCAGAATGATGGTGCAGCACCGCAGTGGAATTCCAAATTTAACCGACACGCCAAACTTTTGGGCAGAACCACCGTCTAGCAGCAAGGAAGCGCTTGAGCGCGTGTTAGATTTACCGGCCGATTTTGCCCCCGATGCAAAGTACAGATACTCGAACACCAACTATTTGTTGATTTCGATGCTGATTGAAAAAGTAACAGGAGCAGATGTCTTTCAAACCATTAAAAAAGAAATTCTGGATCCGCTCGGCCTTAAAAACACTTTTGGTGGGGTAACCGAGGAAAATATCGACGATGTAATGAGTGGTTATTACGTTGGAATAGAAGAAGACATTAAAGCCGGTGATTACGGAACCAAACTGACTTCGATGGTTGCCAGCGCTGAAGATGTTGGCATTTTTCTGCGGGCATTAAATGATGGTTCAGTGTTTAACGATGGCGAACAGGAAATATATTCCTCTATATACGTATACGAGCATACCGGATTAATGCCGGGTTATATGAGCATTGCCAAATACCACAAAGACATCGATACTGTTGTTGTTCAATTTGTAAATACCACCGATTTCCAGGGACTACACTGGAGTACAATGGAAATTGTTTACCGGCGCGTCGTGAAAATTGTGAAGAAACATCACAACGACTAACAAGGAATACTTAACACATTACTTATAAACCATATTTAAAGCAGCGCCGATAATTCCGGCGTTGTTTTGCATTTCGGCAGGTACTACGGGCGTATCCACCTTGATACAATCCTCAAACCGGTCCATTTTTTTACTTACGCCGCCACCAATGATAAACAGGTTCGGATTAAACATCTTATCGTAATAATCCAGAGCTTTGTTAAAACGTGTTCCCCACTCTTCCCACGACAAGTCTTTTCTTTTTCGTACCGAATCAGCTGAGTAACGTTCAATCGTTTTGCCTTTAAATTCAAGGTGTCCCAGCTCAAGGTTTGGAACCAGGTGTTTGTCGACAAAAATCACAGTGCCAATTCCGGTGCCAACAGTAAGTAAAAACACCATACCTTTTTCTTTAGCACCGGCACCAAAATGGATCTCGGCAATTCCGGCGGCATCGGCGTCGTTTACACATTCAACTTCGCAGCCTGTTTTATCTGATAGTTTTTTGTTGACTTCCTGCCCGATCCAACTGTCATCGATATTTGCAGCAGTCAGCATCACGCCGTTTTTCACAACAGCCGGAACACCAACACCAACTTTACCTTTCCAGTTAAAATGATCGGTAAGTTGAGCCATAACTTCTGCCACAGCATCAGGAGTTGCCGGTTGCGGTGTTTCAATACGGTGTCGTTCCGTAACTAACTCACCTGTTTTAGTATCTACAATTGCTCCTTTAATTCCCGAGCCGCCAAAATCAATTCCAAGTACTTCCATTTTTATTGTTTTTGATCCCCTAATTTATAATAATGATTTCGTTCAGTTGCAATGATTTTTAATTTAGCTTGAATCAGACCTCATTTCCGCAAGAAAATAATGTGTCACGCAGATCTCGCAGATTTACGCAGAAAACAAACGGGTGAAAGAAAATCCGCGTTATCAGCGTGAAATAACAAAACCTTGTGTTTTTGGATTAGTAAACACCTACTCACAAAATACATTCATGATTCACGAGAATTACCAACAGGGATGAAAGTAAAACAAACTTTCAGCTAACTCTCACTCACTCCCTCTCTACTTGTACCTTAGATTTGCGAAGATATTTTTTGATGGAATGGAAAGGATTAATTTTGAGTATAAACCAAGATATTAAAAAG
>NZ_CAJXTC010000008.1 GCF_913060805.1 uncultured Draconibacterium sp. | reverse complement strand
ATGTTTGCTGTGATTAAAAATAATCAGCCTTATCAAAGAAATTATCAGAATTTACTTGCTTAAATCATAAGAATAGGGCGGTGGGTATGATATTTATGCCAGAAGGCTTTAGCATTTAATTTTTAGTCTTAATGGCTAAAGCCCAAATCCATTTGCACACAGGAAATCACCAAGCTAAAGCATGGTGCAAAAAAAGGCCTTTTATAAGAAGGTATTTTGTGTTCCAAAAATTGAGAACCATAGCTAAAATAAAACATTTAGAATTGAACAAACCACCCCACCTACTTGCTTTAGTAGTAAGAATAATAAACTTTATAGCGCATGATAAAAAAATCGAGCATATTCACATTTCTACTTTTCGTTTCGGCAATGGCAATGGCACAGGCACCAAGTGGAATTCCTACCGGAAAAGGTGAGCCTTTGGAACTGACCCTAACAAATATAATCGTGTTTATTGTGCTGCCGGTTATCATCGTTATCCTGTATATTTACTGGAGACGCAATAAGCGCAAGTAAAATTTTATTTCAATCCTTCAATCCACTTCAGGAATCATTCTCCATCAACAATCGACTTTTAAGCAATTTTATTTTTCGGTTCTTAGTCTTAAACAAAAGTTTAAAGCCTATTTTTAATCTTTTAGGTTAAACAATTGCGACGGATGAACCGCCTCAGGTTTTAGCGAGGTAAAATCCTTAAACACTTTAATGTCTTTAAAGACAATGGTAAACACAAAACGAGGCTCCTGCTCCAACCTATTTGGGAAATAACCCAGTTGCAGGTGCATAGCCGGAAAAATCAGACTCTCGTTTTTTGTGCTGGCCCAAATACCAATTTCAGAGTAACGATCGACTTCTCTGGTAGCTTCGTTTGATTTAGCCAACCAACCAACATTTACGTAGGGATTAAACGAAAAACGAAACCCCCAGATCTGGTAGTTGGAATAAAAAACGGGCCGGTAAAAAACCGACAGGTTCGAATAGTTTTTGTAGCCGGTTAAATAATCGGTTGCAAAGGTCCGTGTTGAGTAGTAGGGTATAAAATACCGTGGATTGCGCACAGCACTTACTTTCAATTCAAAAATATTACGGATTTCGTATTGTCCCAGTCTACTTATCGGACTTAAATAATCGAAACGCAGCCCTGCCAAACCGTCTTCCAGTTTCGAATCGTTTATGTAACCACCGGCTTCGGTGTAAGCCGAAAAAATACCGGCATTGTTAAAATACATCGAATAATTGCCGCGCAGTCCCGAGTACGGACGCTCGTAAAAACTGGTTTTCTCCCACCCCGCTGTTACATTCAGATTATACCCGATAGGAACATCTTCAACCGTTCCGTATTGCAGCAAACGACTGGTTTTTATGTACGAAACTTGTTGCCATGACAAACCTCCCAAATACAAGCGCCGGTTATGAAACTCGTAGTTGGTAGTTTCATCAACCAAGGGCTGGTTTTTATATTTATACGAAACGTAGCGTGCCGCAACATTCAAAAATGGCCGTGTAATATCCCGATGAAAAAAGAACGAATGCCCCAGCCATAAATCGAAATACGACAGTTTATACCTGCTGTTATCATTCTCCAGCGAATCGGTTACATACGGATGCTCCGACACTTTTTCACGTAGTTGATCGTAAATTATCTCGCCTCCGTTTTTGGTATGCGTAGTTAAAAACGGCTTCTCAAATTGTATCCTGAAATTTTCGCGGTCAACACCACTTTGGTACCTGATTTCGCTGTCGAAAAAAGTGCCCCACATATTGTTAATGCCGTAATAAGCACCATAACCAAATTTCTCTTCGGTGTCGCCATCAAACTCGCCAATTATCCCGATACTATGCCCCAAACCGGCAAAATTTCGGGAGTACGGTTCCACCTCAAAAGCATTATAATCGTTAACATCGCCGCTTACACCTATCGGATACCGGTCTTTAACCATAACGGTTACATTTACCGAATCACTTGAATTTCCTGCCGGTGTAATTTTTATAAAAGCATCCTCGATATACGAAAGCTCACGAAACAGGCGCTCGTTATCCGAGAAAATACGGGCATTTACCCGTTCATTTTCTTTAAAATGAAGGTTTTTACGAATTACACGCTCGCGGGTCGGACTGTATGTTTTGTTCAGGAAACGGCCAAATCCGGAGATGTCGACATTCGTAGTGTCAAAAAGATTCCCATCAAGCACGGGTACACGTTCAATCGTAATGTTCTTTATTACACGGTTTTTATAGAATGAAAAATACTGGTCGGACGGGTTAAAATCTTTGGGCAGTTGCTCCTCTCTGCTTCGTATGGAGCCCATCAACAAACTCCCGTAACGACTGTTCAGGCGTGTAACCGATTCAATTTTTTCAGGATGCTTTTCGTAATAGGAAGGCTTTCGTACCAGGAAATTTTTGATGATATCGTATTCGGTGTCCGCTTCAAGTACTACTACCGAATCATTTACGCCGTAATAAATCGTATCCTTCAGCATTAACAACTGATCGAAACGAATAGAAATGGTATCTAACTTTTGCGCTTTTGCAAGTAAAGCCAGCCCCATCAGACTCAGAAAAAATAATAGGTGTTTAATGTGTTTTTGCATCGAACAAGTTGTGCTTCAATTCGGTATTCAATGTTGATTAAAGATAGGAATTTAAGGCAGATAAAGAGCAAGGAGAAATTACAAATTACGATTAAAATGCCTCTACAAAATTAAAATATACGCCTTTAGAATCGCGGCCCACACCAAAATCGACACACACATTCATTCGCGGTTGCAACTCAAGCCGGTAACCAACACCACCGTTCGGCACCCATTTTGACAAGCCTACAACATCGGGAGCAATACTGCCTGCCCCAAGCCACATTACCATTCCACTTTTACTTAAGCCACCGTTTGCCTTTTGAAAGGTGTAGCGCCATTCGCCAAGCAAAAAAGCAGTGGTATTATCGCGGTAATGGCCCATTAAATAGCCGCGCAGGTTTTTCCCTCCCGAAAAATCAGATAACTCTGTTATGGGCACGTCGCCATATGTACTTCGGGTAAAAAACCGAAATGCCAGCACATTGCCGGGGCGTGTTAATGTTTTATAATGCCGCATATCCAATGTATATTCCTGGTAATCGTACTTGCTTCCCCAAATATTATCGTAAAACATTGCTGCAAAATGGAAATAAACGCCGCGCCACGCATTAACAACAATATCGCGGGTATCGTAAGCAAACTGTCCACCAATTCCATTCAGGAAATACGTGTCGGCAAATTGCGATCGGTACGGATCGTCTTCAACAGGCTGAGAAAAATCTTTCGTAACCACATAAGCCGGCTTTAAACTAATACCCGCATACACCGATGGTTTTATTTTATAAATAACATTGATAGCCATCGATGAATTGGTTTCGTGGTATAAAGTGGTTGTATCCGATTGATGTGTGGATTCAATTTGGTCAAACCCCTTTCCGTAGAAGTTGTTGTCTTTGTCGCGGATTACCAGGCTGGCATCAAAACGCAACTTATCTTCCATCCAAAAAGATTTTAAATGCGCCTGAATCCCAAAATTGCCTTTAGTACTGTAAAAAATAGTGGCCGGAAGTGATGAGCGTTGCGAAATGCTGTCGTTTTTGTTGGCGCGGAACGAGTATAACATTCCCCCCGAAATCAACAAGCCGGCATCAGCAGTGTAGGCCGGTGCAAACATTGGCGACAACCACGGTTCTCCGGCTTTTATTACTGCCTCTTTTCTTGCGTTACGCTCATTCCAGGCCTCTTTTAATTTGCCCTGAGCATTTGAATTCACAGAGCTAAAAAGCAGGAGAAAAAGGAGTATAAAAGGTGGTGATTTCAAGAGCAAGGCGTATTTTGATTTAATCAAATATACAACAATACACCCGTTAAAATCAAATACTTTGGCAAACAAAAAAGCCACATCCGAAGAATGTGGCTTGTAATTATTTTGCTTCTTTCTGAGCTTTCATTAACCAGTAGAGCCCCTTCACCCCGATCTTTATATCGTCGAGTTTGAAGAGAACTAATATCTTTTCGGTGTAGGCTATAACTCCCCATGCTACTGCGAGGTAGAAAAACCAGGTGTAGAATCCGAATACAAACAACACGAAAAAGAATACACTTTGAACGTATCCGGCCGAAACAGCTGAATACAGGTGTAATCCCGGTATTTTTCCAAAACGCGCAAACGACACGATGTAACTTACTACAAACAATCCCAGGAAAAGGAATAAAAACCAGCTGTGTGGTTCAATATCGGCCCATTTAAAAACAAACAACCCTAAGATGGCCATTGCATACGTACAAATGTCGGCCAGGTTATCGAGCGCAGCACCAAAATGCGTTTGTTGTTTCAGGTAACGAGCCAGGTTTCCGTCGGCAACATCGCTAACCAAACTAATACAAAGCAACCATACAAACAACGGTTCGTTGCCTACAAGGGCTGCATAAAAAATTACAGGAAAAGCTAATAAACGGTATAAACTAATCGCGTTTGGCAGGTTGACAATATTCTCGCCACGAACAAAAATTTTCTTCATAATCCTCGTTTAAACTTAATTGGTGTAAACCTAAAATTTAGTTTGTGAAAATAAAATGATTTATACCGCTGCTTTGATTTCGTTCACCTGCTCGTCAGCTTCCCCGTTCAGAAAATAGGTAAGCATACGATGCACCGACTCGGCAGTTACCTCGCTCACTTCCTCTTCAACAATCGAATCGAGATTAGTGGTATCGAAAGCAATATTGGTATCGATGTAGGCGCCTGTAAACGACATTCCGATTGCCATAATCCGCTCGAGCGAATTCATTTGCTCCTTTTCCAGAGTCATATCCGGAACAAGGTTTATCGGCATTAAGCTGCTGATGCTTCCAAGAATATCTTCATTTTTCACCGAGCTTTTGGCAATTAAATTCAGGATAACCGGCACCTGCTCCGCTTTAACGGCACTCATCAGGTAAGTTACTGCGGTATCGATAGGAATAAGGTTTTGAGTTGACTCAGGATCAACTTTTAAACGAATAACGCTGTTTGGATATTTTTTTGCCAGGTTCTGTACCCGTTTCGAGAAATCGAAAATACCGTAATCGGTTTTTGTTACACCGGTTTTGTTGTTTCCAACCACCTGCGACAAACGCAAGATACAGGCGTTTAATCCTTTATTATCGATGTAATCTTTAATTACATTTTCAGCATATCGTTTCGATTGTTCGTAGTAATTTCTGAACGCGTCGATTTCAGCATTATCGTAGAATTTTTCTTTAAACGGCTCGTCAAGGCGACCGCAAGAATACGCGGTACTTACAAAATAGAAGCGCGATTCTTTTGCCGAATATTTCTGAAAAGTATTAACCGAATTGGTTACTCCCTGTAGATTTGTTCCAAATATCTCTTCTTTGGATTTAATATCAAATTTTAAACTTGCCGCAAAATGAAAGTAATCAACGTTACCACCGAAAATGGTTTCCAACTCACTTTCAGGCAGTGCAAAATCCGCTTCAAATAACGAATAATCGTGAACCTCTAGATTTGTAAAATCAACATCCTCCCCACCTTTCATCTCCTTCAATGCAGCTTTCACCCGCTCTTCGGCAGTAAACTTTTTATTACTGCGAGCGAGTGCAACTACCTTGTAGTTCTCTAACAATAACTCGTTTATAAAATTTGAAGCAACATAACCGTTTGCTCCGTTTATAACAATTTTCTTCATGACGTAATATTTTATTCAGAGACCTTAAAAAGTCCCCACTTAGCTATTTCAGTTTTCTCCAGTTTCTGTTTTACTATATACAAATTACTCCTTTTTTAGCAGAAATGCCAACATCGCTCCTACATTTTACATATTTACATTAAAAGTAAAAGTGTAAAGGCTGCCCCAAGCGGAATGGTTAGATTGTCGGATCCGCGCCAACTGAGTAATTCTGCCAAGGTGCTGACTACTGCTACTGCCAGCCCGATATAAAATGTTTTCAAATCGAAAACACCTCGATTAAAATACAACGCTAACAAGCTAATAACAAAGCTGGTCAGCAAAAATGCACCCGATCCGAAAATTGATTTTCCGGTATCGATGCCCAATATTTTTATTTTATGATTGTTTGTTTTAAAGCTAATTCCTACAATGGCTGCCATTGGGTCGCTAATTCCCAAAATTAACATTGGCAGGATGAAAATAAATTTACTGTCGAGTAAATCCGACATTAAAAATGTAAGGTAAATTGATGCCGGCAACAGGTAACTTCCAATCGATTTCCGGTCGATATCGTGAATGGAATTCAATTGTTTGCTGTATTGCGTAATAAACAAGGCAGCAAAAAATATGAGTGCCAGCACAAACACATACCAGTGACTTGAAAAAATGTATGGAAAGGGTACCACGGCAATAGTGGCTGTAAAGTGTGCGAACTTTCGTGTAAACTCGCCTTTTACTTTTAGTCGTCGGTAATTAAGTTCGTTAAAAGCCAGTAATAATATTATTGCAATAAAATATACTACTGACAGCGTAATAGTGTTTCCCATAAAAATATATTCGTCTCTGGTATTCTCCCCTTTAATTCTCTCTCTGTTTTCAATAAGCAAAGTTATCGCCAGATTAGTTTCACCTCTTCATTAATTGATCGAACTGTTATTATCTTCCCCTGAAATGCTGAAGTTAATAACCAATCATTAGAAAAAAAAATGTTACCCAGGCACCTCCGGCAATTAAACTATCAAACCGGTCGAGAAAACCTCCGTGCCCCGGTATTAGATTGCTGTAATCTTTAACGCCGAATTTTCTTTTGTACAACGATGCTGCAATGTCGCCTAAAAAGGCAAACACAATTATTCCGAGTGTAAGCCCGGCCACTACATACCATTTGTTATCGTATAATCCGTGAAGAAAAAAGCCGCTTGCGAAAGCAAACAAAGCACCACCAACAGTTCCTCCAATGGTTTTATTGGGACTGATTTCAGGTGCAATTTTCGTTTTTCCCCATAACTGTCCCGAGATTTGGCTAAACGCATCAAAGATCGATAAGATCAGAAATGCAAAAAGCACCAGTTTGTTATCCATAGCCCCAAACAACCACAATCCTGCCCCCAAAACGGCATAGATAAGTAGGGAAACGATTACAAAGCCCGATTGTTTATAATCTGCCCTTTTAAATAACCGTAAAAGTTCGAAAGCACCTGTCAGCAATATTATTCCAACCAAAATCTGAAAGAATATTGACTTAATTGTGATGCTAAAAAACAGAATGTGGATAATGATAAAATAGCTAATGAATTTTGTCCAGCTTTTTCGGGCAACTGCTTTTTCCTTTTTCCGGTTAATGAAAAAGAATCCAATTGCGCCGAGCAAGAAATACGACAAAATGAATATGTATATGGTTAAAATCATGTTATCTGTTTACTATCATTAAAATACCGATAGCAGCAACCACCGCTGCATATACGTACTTCACCTTTTTCTCTGATTTACCGATCTTTGCTTTCGAGAACAGTCGTGGCCCCAAAAACGCACCAATTACCGAACCTGATGTAAGGAAAGCAATGAGTGTTAAATCGATACTACCCATTAAAAAGTGCGCTCCAACTGCAAAAACCGTGTTAACCAAAACCACCATTAACGAAGTGCCAACAACTAGTTTTATTGGTAATCGCATCGAAAACAATCCGGCAATAATCGGCGCTGTTCCGCTGGTTCCAAAAGTTCCGGCAATCAATCCGGCCGTTAAACCAAAAAACGAGCCCTTTCCTAGTCGGACGGCTTTCAGTTTTGCTGCACTTTCTTCGTCTGCAGTCTCCTTGTATTTACGTACACCTGCCACCAGCATATTTATGGCAATCAGGATGGAATACACGCCAAACAAAATCTTTAATTGCGGCTCCGAAATTAAATTTGTTATACGAGCTCCCAGTAAAGCTCCAACAACTCCGGCAATGCTAAATAAAGTTCCGGTATTGGTATCAATATTTCCTTTTCGGTAGTGCCCCCACGAGCCAACCAAACCAATTGGCAAAGTTGCTGCCAGCGAAGTTGCTACGGCTGTATGCGCCGGCACACCAATAATTAAGGTAAGCACCGGTAAAAAGAAAAAGCCTCCGCCTCCACCAAGCATAGTACCAAAAAGTCCTATCACAAAGCCAATTAAGGGTAAAATCAGGTAGATATTTTCAAACGAAGAATTAAAAATCATAATGTATTATTACGGTCAGTTAAAAGTAAAAATTAATAACTCAACCGCAGTATTTAAAACCAGTCTAATTGAAACTCCTCGCAGCAGAGCTGACGAGGAATCCGATTCCGTTAAGGACTTTTTTATTGTTTTGTTCGCTTACCCCGAGGCAAGGCCATCGCGGAATGCGCTCACCGGAATTCAAAATTCAAAGGTAAAGCATAAAAATTTATGGTTAAGTGATACGAAACACAATCTAAAATCACCCTACATTTTTTAACATCTGTTAACATTTGGCGGTCAAAAGAGTTCAGAAATTGAATTTTTGCATGGAAAACAAACGAAGAAAAAACTGATTTAATGGTGATTTTTTGATTATTGTAAAACAGAAATGCTGTATATTGAAGACTCATTCTTAACAACAGCAAATCATGATAAAAACTTTCGCATTCACGCTTCTACTCTTAAGTTGTTTAACTTCAATGGCACAATCGTTTGCCGATTTGGTTGCCGAGGTAAACAAAAGTGTTGTAACCATTCAGGTTTTACAAAAACAAAATACCGGGTTAGGAAATCCGAATGGTTATACCGATGCCCAGGGAATGGGATCGGGAGTGTTGGTTGGCGAAAAGAAGATTTATATACTCACTGCCGCACACGTTGTTGCCGACGCCTCGAAAATACAGGTTGTTTTTGCCGATGGTACCACTACCGGAGCCACCATTCGTCGTATCGATAAAACGGCCGATGTTGCGCTTCTTCAGCTTAACGAAGTGGCGTCCCACATTCCGCCGGCTAAACTTGGCGATTCGGATGCCATGCGCATTGGCGACGACATTTTTATTATCGGTAATCCACTGGGGCTGGAACACTCGGTTTCAAGAGGGATTATTAGTGGAAAACACGTTGAAGAAAACGAAATCAACCACAATCGGTCGCAAGAGTTTTTTCAAACCGATGCATCGATAAACAAAGGCAATAGCGGCGGCCCGATGTTTAACATGCAAGGCGAAGTGGTTGGAATTGTAAGTTCTATTCTGTCGTTTTCGGGAGGTTTCGAAGGATTGGGATTTGCAGCCACATCGTCGGTTACCAAAGAAATTTTGCAACAAACCGGTCGCATTTGGTTTGGCACTAATGTTATTCCAATGTCTGCCGAATTCTGCAACCTGTTTCATATTCCGCAGGAAGGTGCATTGATGGTGCAGGCTGTGGTAGAAAATTCGCCGGCCTATTTTATGGGATTAAAAGGCGGTTATGTAAAAATGACTATCGGGAACACAGAAATTCTTGCCGGCGGCGATGTCATTTTACAGTTTGATGATATTCTGTTGAACTCCAACGAAAACATCACCCGTTTTTACGAATATCTAAACAGCATGAAAAAAGGGCAAAATTACACGGTAAAAATTCTCAGAAACGGAGAGATTAAACACCTTAGCTGGCGAATGCAGTAATTTTAAACACGTCCATATTAAATCCTGCTGCTGAAATCAAATGTATCTTTTAAGTACTATTCTGCCATAAAGAGAGAAATAAACAAAAAGAATCGTTTCTTATTTATAATTTGTTTTTCCGGGCCAAAGCCTTTACTACCCTGCAAATCAAAAACTTTTGGCACCTGCGAATAAAATACCTACTTGTATTTAATCGGATTTATTGGTAACTTGGTTAGGATATTTAACCAGTTACTAATTAACATCCACAGCATGAAAACAATTTACACCGGACTATTAGTCCTTTTAATTTTTGCACTGACTAATTTTTCATTGAGCGCACAGGAAAATCCACCAAAAATCAGATATATGGTTTGGGAGGTTCAGGTAAATCCACTGCAGCAAGAAAAATTGCTGAATGCCATTAAAAGTCAGAACGCCTTTCTGAAAGAGCAAAACCATCCTTTTGCCAATATTACACAGTACACCAACGAAGGCTATTTATGGTACTCTATTCCCTTTACAAATTATGCCGATATCGATAAAATAGAGGCTGCTTCTCAGAAGTTATGGAAGGAACATAGCGAAAAATCAAAGGAGTTACAAGAGCTCTTTGATGGTGCATTTAACACAATTGGCGGATTTATTCTTGAATATCAGCCGGAATTATCAATCCGTGCTGCAGAACGTGACATACCGGCCAATGGTAAAAGATTTCGATTTTTCGAGAAGTTTTACATCAAATATGGTAAAGAAAAAGAATTTGAAGAACTGGTAAAACGTTATAAAGAACTGCGAGAAACAAATGGTTTTAAAGATGATTTTCTTACAATGTATCCTGCTTTTGCCCCCGAAATGAACGTGGTGTATTTTATTGACGAAACCGGTAGCAATGCAGCCGAACATTTTAGCGACATTGAAAAACACTGGGAAATTTTTGGGCAGGAAGGCGAAGAATTATGGAACGATGTTAAGCAGGTTATTGAAAAAATAGAAACCCGCACGGGATTAATTGATTACGATGTTAGTTATTTCCCCGAGGAATAATTTTAAATAATTAATTTGCAGAAAAGCTCTTCTCTCTTCGGAAGGGCTTTTTATTTGTTCATCAGCCCGATAACATTTGCTGCCATTACCGCAATTCCGGTTTCTATGGTATTTTCGTAGTCAGGATTCAGTTGTGGCGAATGCAACGGGAAAGGCGCTTTTCCTTCGGATTTTAAACGCTTCATTTCTTCAGGACTTGTACTTCCCAACCAGATCAAACAAATCGGAATGTCTTCTTTGGTGCGGCCGTATTTTCCGAAGTCCTCGCCTACCATTTCAGGTTGCGTTTCAATAATGTTTTGCTGGCCAATAATGTCTGCGGCAAACCCGCTCACTTTTGCACTCAAAACATCATCGTTTAAAACCGGAGGAGTTTCAACCGAGAAAACATCTACAAACGGCAGCTTATCTTCCGGAACGCCAGCTGCACGCGCAGCATTTTCGCTAATTCGTTTTATTGCAGCAATTACTTTTTCAATCGTTTCATCGGAGAAATATCGCAGTGTGAGTTGCATTTTTACTTCATCGGGAATAATATTCGGGCGTGTTCCTCCATGGATTGAGCCAACGGTAACAACAGCAGGTTCTGTAGGACTTAATTCGCGACTTACGATGGTTTGCAGATCGTTAACGATCCGCGATGAAATAACAATTGGATCGATACATTTTTGTGGATATGCACCGTGTCCTCCTTTTCCGTAAACGGTGATTTCAACGGTTTTTACTCCGGCAAAAACAGGTCCGCCACGCAAACCGATTTGTCCGGTTTCCAATTCAGGGTTAATATGGTAAGCCAACGCATAATCCGGAGTTGGGAATTTCGAAAACAGTCCGGCATCAATCGCCTGTCCTGCCCCGCCGCTGTATTCTTCGGCCTGCTGAGCAATTACCATTAATGTACCTTGCCATTTATCTTTTAAAGCAACCAAAGTCCGCAATGTTCCCGTCCAGGTCGACATGTGTATATCATGCCCGCAAGCGTGCATTACCGCAACCTGATTTCCATCCAAATCACCCATTTTCTTGCTGGCAAAAGGCAAATCCGTATTTTCTTCAACTGGCAAGGCATCCATATCGGTACGCAAAAAAACGGTTGGACCATCACCATTTTTATAAATCCCCACCACACTGTTTCCGGCAAACTTTTCCGTCACTTCAAAACCAAGCTCTTTTAATTCCTTCGCCATTCGCGCCGCAGTTTCAAACTCCTGAAAAGAAAGCTCCGGATTTTCGTGCAAATATTTGCAAAGTTCGAGTGCATAAGCCGTTTGTTTTTTAGCCTCTTCTTTAATCTGATTATTCACTTGCGCAAAAGCGTCCGTTGAGAAAACTAAAACGAGAAGAATGAGAATGAATCGGTTCATGCGTACAGTAATTTTTGAATTTAAACACAGGAAAAGTAACTAAAGTTTTTGGGAATTGCGGCTCCACCAAATTTATACCAGCAGATTTAATAAAAAAGTGATCGCCTAAAGAAAGACAACCACTTTTCAACAAAAACACATCTATATGCTATAAGAAACTAATGGTAAGCGTTACATAAAAACTCCTTCCGGGCGAATAAATTGGTCGGGCATCCGCTCCGCGAACCGAGCGTGCCAAATGTTCGTAATACGCTTCATCAAACAAGTTTTGTACACCACCGGTTGCCGTAAAAACATCATTCATTAACCACGAAACTTTTGCATCAACTACATTAAATGCCGGCGTTTCTGTTTCGCCGTACGATGTCGCAATGCGGTCTTGTTTCATGGCGTACCTGAACATCAACTCCGGCTTTAGTTTTCCATCAGCAAAATTCCCCATAAGGTGATAATGAAACTCCATCGGTGGGATCTCGGGCAGTGGTTCATCCAGCTCCTGATTTTGGCCGTGCGTATAAACCAGTCCCAAATCGTGACTTAGGAACGAACTATATTGCTGTGTCCAGTTGGCTTCAAAGCCGGTCATCAATGCTTTTTTGATATTTATAAACTGACGAACACCCGGCGAAGTGCTCATCGCTGGCTGCAAATCTTCACGGATTTCCGAAGAAATATAATCGCGCAAAACCGAGGTAAACACGTTTACATTAATATTGGTCTTTTCCGTTTGATAACGAAAAACAAGATCGAGCTGATTGTTAATTTCCGGATCAAGATCAGGATTTCCCAACATTTCATACGGATCCAATCCTATCGGAAACTGATTGATGTAGCGCTCGGCAATTCCCGGACTTCGCGTGGCCATTCCCATCCACAAACCCAGCGAAATATTCTCGTTAAACAAACGTGTTCCGCCAACACTAACCGACGGATGTACCTGCGATGATTCCAAATCGGAGTAAATTTCTTCAAAACGCGGATCGGGATTATTGGCTTTTGACGAATTTATATCGAGGCGTCCCGAAACAACAAACTGAAATCCCGGTTGTGCAATGTGCCACTCTCCAAAAAATCCGGTACGTTTAATCTCTGCATCCTGCCAAACATTATCAGTCAGCACTTTGCCGGCCATTGGTCCCATTAGCATTGTGCGTTCACGATATCCCTCGGCCGACTCAAAACGATAATCGGCACCGGCATACAGGTAGCTTTTGTTAAAATCGAAACGCAATTCCGTACGGCCACCATAATTCCGCGTTTCTGCATCGGTAATTGCATCCACCATTCGCGGATCAAGTACTTTGTCGTAGTTGTCCATCAGGTGATCTACCATTGTGCCATAAACACTGGTATTCCATGAGGAAAGCGCTTTATCGTAAAAAACAGCCGAATGACTGGCATTTACCAGCCAGGTATTGTCTTCGCGCAAATCCATTGGCAAAGCCGGGAAATCAACATCCTTCGCAATGTTATTCGAAACCAGCACTCCAATATTTTGGCTTTGACTGAGTTTTACGCCTAGCTTCCCGCCCCAGTTCAAACGGTTAAAACGAGCTGCAATATCCACTCCATCACCATCCGTATAATCATCGCCTGTGGAATAGGCTCCAAACATCCGAAAATCGACTTTCGAACCTGAAACTCCGGCCACTCCTTCGGTTCTAAAAATGTTTCCGTTGCTTTCGTAGCTCGTTCCTACGCGACCTACAGGTGTTGCTTTTTCCTTAAAATCGGGCGAAGTGCTTTTAAAATTTATGGTTCCGCCAAATGCATTTCCATAACGCAAACTGTGTGGTCCTTTTAAAACCTCCGCTTCAGCGATCATATTAATAGGAATTTGGCTGGCTGCCGGATCCATTCGGTTTGGACAAGCCGCCGAAGCTGTTTGGCTTCCATCTAATACCAGGTTAATCTGGTCGTATTTGAAACCACGAAGCACCGGATCAAATCCATATGCACCACTTTTTCGAATAGTAGATATTGATACCACCGATTCCAGCAAATCACCGGCATCGTGTGCCAGTTTGTTCTGCACGGTGAATTCCATTTTTCGTTTATCGCCGGCCATTGGATGCACCAAAACCACCGCTACGGGCAAATAGGTGGATGATTGTACTAGGGCAATAACTCCGTCGTTTGCTAACTTTTCAACTTCTTCCGAACTAAATGCAACTTTCCCGTATTGCAAATGCGACAGAAACAACTCTGCCCCCTCTGTTATTTGCAAATCTATATTCCCGTTCTTATCCGAAAATCCCCTTGTTTCGTTGTATTGATAGTGTACATCAGGAATTCCGGTTTTCGTTTTAGAATCAATAATTTGTATTGTTTTTTCCTGCGAATAAGAAAAATGTACCAGCGACATAAATACCAGCAAATACACCATTCTGATTCCGGAATTATAAAAGATCTTTCTCATTCCAAAATGATTTATTACTATTTAAAATATCGTTTGGGGCGGTATTTAAACGGAATATTTTGGCGGATGGAAGACCTTCAAAGCCTTTAGAAATGAATAATTTGATGAAGTTTTGATTCTCAGATTTTCAATTTTTGGATACAATGTACATTTTGATTCCGCAGTTTGAACACAAAAATCGATATTCTGCTTTTCATTCTGTTGCGGTGGCAGTTCCTTTTTCTGCTCTTCCTGCTCATGCATTTTCTTTTTCAACTGGCAACATCCCTGGCAGGTAGATCCTTCCACATCCTTTTCAACACAAAGGTTTTTGGCTATGTAATCCTGATTGATTTTGAACGACGCCAAAACCAACAGTTCCGAAAACTGAAAGGAAAAGATAGAACAGACTAATATTGCGGAAATTAGAAATTTCACAAAGCCAGTTGATTTTTATCAAATTTAGTAAATAAACATCAATTATTGTCAAAAGTTCGCTATCCTCTCCCCTTCTTTTCAAGTAATTCACTCCCACTACTTTTCGTCATTCCACAAAATTTTGATGAAGCAAAAACCTATGAAGAAGTGGATTCTAATTATTATCATTGATTCTTTCTGCGGAATTCAATTATCTTTATTCCCGTTTTAAGAAAAACAGTTTTAACGCATAAAAATATGCCCAATAATGATGAACTCATTATTTTTATCGACACGCATAAATAAATCAACTTCAAAAATTATAAATCAGCTATGAAGATTTCGGTAGTAGGAACAGGTTATGTAGGATTGGTTTCAGGAACATGTATTGCAGAAACCGGTGTAAATGTTGCCTGTGTAGACATCGACGAGAAAAAAATTGAGAAACTAAATAACGGTATAATCCCCATTTACGAGCCGGGTTTGGAAGACATTTATAAAAAGAATGTTGAAAAAGGGCGCCTGGAATTTACCACCGATTTGGGTAACAGCATTAAAGATGCCGATGCAGTATTTATTGCCGTTGGAACACCACCCGATGAAGATGGTAGTGCCGACCTGAAATACGTTTTAGGCGTGGCCCGCGAAATTGGAAAAAACATGGATCACTACCTGGTTGTGGTAACAAAAAGTACAGTTCCCGTTGGCACCTCTGTAAAAGTGAAACAGGCTATTCTAGAGGAGCTGGAAAAACGAGGTGAGGATATTCCTTTTGATGTGGCTTCAAACCCTGAATTCCTGAAAGAAGGAAGTGCCGTAAACGATTTCCTGAAACCCGACCGTATTGTAATCGGCACCGAATCGAAACGCGCACAAAAAGTGATGCAGCGTTTGTACAAACCTTTCGTACTGAACGGACATCCGATTTTATTTATGGATATCACTTCGTCGGAAATGACCAAATATGCCGCCAACTCGATGCTGGCCACAAAAATTAGTTTTATAAACGACATTGCCAACCTTTGCGAAATTGTTGGTGCCGATGTTGACAATGTTCGTCGCGGAATTGGTTCTGATCCGCGTATCGGAAACAAATTTATTTACCCGGGAACCGGTTACGGTGGCTCGTGTTTTCCAAAAGACGTGCAGGCTTTAATTCGCACAGCCGATGAATTTAATTATTCGCTTGACGTATTAAAAGCCGTTGAGAAAGTAAATTATCGCCAAAAAGAGGTTCTATTCAACAAGCTTTACAAACGGTTTGATGGCGACCTGAAAGGCAAAAAATTTGCCATGTGGGGACTGGCTTTCAAACCAAAAACCGACGATATGCGCGAAGCTCCGGCTTTGGTTATCATTGAAAAATTACTGGAAGCCGGTGCTACTGTTGTTGGATACGATCCGGTTGCAATGCACGAAGCCGAACGAATTCTGGGTGATAAAATCTCGTATGCTAAAGATGAATACGACGCGTTAATAGATGCCGATGCACTGATTTTAGTTACCGAGTGGTCAGAATTCAGGCTGCCGAATTTCCGCGTTATGGAGAAACTGTTGAAAAGCAAAATCATTTTCGACGGACGAAACATTTACGATCCGGAAGAACTGGCAGAGCTTGGGTTTGAATATTTTGCCATCGGTAGAAAAACAAAATAAATGGTATGAAGCGAATTTTGGTAACCGGAGGAGCAGGATTTGTTGGATCTCACCTTTGTGAAAGGCTGTTGAACGATGGCAACGAAGTAATTTGCCTCGACAACTATTTTACCGGCAAAAAGCAGAAGATTATTCACTTGCTTGAAAATCCATACTTTGAGCTGGTAAGGCACGATATTACGCAGCCTTTTTACATCGAAGTGGACGAAATCTACAACCTGGCTTGTCCGGCGTCACCAATTCAATATCAATACAATCCCATAAAAACCATCAAAACTTCGGTGATGGGCGCAGTTAATATGCTTGGTTTAGCCAAACGTATTAAGGCCAAAATCCTGCAGGCGTCAACCAGCGAAGTTTATGGTGTACCCGATATTCACCCACAAAACGAAGAATACTGGGGACACGTAAATCCTATTGGAGTCCGCTCGTGTTACGATGAAGGAAAACGTTGTGCCGAATCACTGTTCGTGAATTACCATGTGCAGAACGACGTTTTAATAAAGATCATTCGCATTTTTAATACCTACGGCCCTAAAATGGAGCCGGACGACGGGCGCGTTGTTTCGAATTTTATTGTGCAGGCTCTGCAAGGAAAAGACATTACTATTTTTGGCGACGGACAGCAAACCCGGAGTTTTCAGTATGTAAGCGACCTGATTGAAGGAATGATACGGATGATGAAAACCGACGACGATTTTATCGGGCCGGTAAACATTGGAAATCCGGGCGAATTTACGATGCTGGAACTGGCCAATGAAATTATTGATATTACCGGATCGAAATCAAAAATCGTTCACTTACCATTGCCTCAGGATGACCCGACACAACGCCAACCGGATATTTCGTTGGCTAAAGAAAAACTGGATGGTTGGGAACCTACTATTCCGCTTCGCGAAGGTTTGACAAAAACAATTGCCTACTTTGAACAGCTGTTGAAAGAAGAGGACATTTAATTTGAGTTTACCTTGTAACTTTATTTCAAATTATCAGCTGTCACACTGAGCTAAGTCGAAGTGTAACGGATACAGTCTTCGACTTCGCTCAGACTGACAATCAAAAAGTTTAAATTGATTTATTTGCCTTCCTTAATGATTTCCAGCACCAGCTCTTTTGTTAATTCCCGGCCGGCAGCTTTTTCGCGTATGGCATCGAAAGTGAATTTAAAATCGCAACCCTCTTTCCAGTTGCTGCAACCGTAAGCTGTTTTGCCTTTTATAATTTTTCCGCCACATTTCGGGCATTTTGGCGTTGAGTCGGCAGTTTTCTTTTCAGCCGGAGATTTATCCACAAACTCCACATTACAATCCGAAGTGAGTTGCAGAATACCTTCCACTTTTTTATCGCCCATTTTAAATCCTTTCAATTTTGTGGTAGCTCCCTTTTTTAACAAGCGCTCAACCTGTTTGTCGGAGAGCTTTTTCTCCATAAAAATAAATGGCAGCCTGAAATCGCAACCTTCTTTCCAACGGTTGCAACCATAAGCATTTTTACCTTTCAGCACTTTTCCTTCCGAACACTTCGGGCAGGTCATTTCTGTACTACCGGTATCAGCAGTCTTTTGCCCTTTTGCCTTTTGCCTTTTACCTTTTGACTTGTTTTCCGGTTCCGGCGCGGCCAGTTTTACCGAGCTACGATCGCGCATCACTTCAACAACCAGATCGTAAACCATACGCTTCATCTCGTAAATAAATTTTGAAGCGCTGTATTCTCCCTGCTCAATGTCCCGCAACTGTTTTTCCCATTGCCCGGTTAATTCTGCCGATTTCAGTAATTCGTTTTGGATGGTATCAATCAGCTGAATTCCCATTTTGGTTGGGTGGATCTGTTTTTTCTGCCGCTCAATATATTTGCGCCGAAATAATGTTTCAATAATTGCTGCACGTGTCGACGGACGCCCGATTCCATTGGCTTTCATGAGGTCACGTAACTCATCGTCGTCAACATTTTTACCGGCCGTCTCCATTGCACGTAGCAACGATGCTTCAGTGTAATAACGTGGCGGTTTGGTTTCCTTCTCCGTAAACGATGGCTCGTGCGGACCGTGTTCTCCTTTTTCAAATGCCGGAAGAATTGTGTCGCCATCGCCACTTTTGCTATTCTCATCCTGAAAAACAACACGCCACCCCGGTTGCAGAATTAGTTTTCCGGTCGCTACAAATTGCACGGTATCAACTTCTGCCTTCACCTGCGTTTTGGCCACTTTACAATCGGGGTAAAACGCGGCCAGAAAACGTCGTGCAATAGCATCGTAAACCTTTTTTTCGTTTCCGCCGAGCAACTTCTCCTCTCCCGTAGGAATGATAGCATGGTGATCGGTAACTTTTTTATCGTTAAAAACTTTAGTCGATTTACGGATTTTCTTTGCCAGCAAAGGCTGCGCCAACTCGCTATAACTTTTTAGTCCCTTTAAAATTCCGGGAATTTTTGAATACTGATCGTTAGGCAAAAAAGTGGTATCAACACGCGGATAGGTAACCACTTTCATTTCGTACAGGCGCTGTACGGTTTTCAGCGTTTCATCTGCCGTTAGTCCAAAACGGGTGTTACAATGCACCTGCAAACTGGTGAGGTCGAAAAGTTTCGGCGCATATTCTTTTCCGTCTTTCTTTTCAACTTCAGTAATGTACAAGTCTTTATCCAAAACCTGGTTCAGCAATTTTTCGCCGTCTTCCTTTTTGAAAAACTTTCCTTCAGTATTGCTAAAAACGGTTTCGCGATAAGTGGTTTGTAACTCCCAGTATGGTTGTGGTTTAAAATTCTCGATTTCGTAATGGCGCGTTACCAGCATCGCCAGCGTTGGCGTTTGCACCCGCCCAATGGATAACACCTGTTTGTAACCGCCATATTTAAGCGTGTACAAACGAGTGGCGTTCATTCCCAGCAGCCAGTCGCCAATCGCACGCGAGCTGCCGGCGTAATACAGGTTATCAAATTTTTCGGCTGGTACCAGCTTCTGAAATCCGGTTTTTATGGCTTCGTTCGTTAGCGACGAAATCCACAAACGTTTCACCTCGCCCTTGTAGCCCGCTTCTTTCATTACCCAGCGCTGAATCAGCTCCCCTTCCTGGCCGGCATCACCGCAGTTAATTACCTGTTCGGCTTTGTCTAATAAGCTTTTGATAGTATTGAATTGTTTAGTAACACCACCATCGCCCGTCATTACTTTGGTTTCGAAACGTTTGGGCAACATGGGTAGTGTTTGCAGATCCCAGCGTTTCCATTTGGCGTCGTAATCCTCGGGGGGCCACAGCGTACAAAAATGGCCAAAGGTCCAGGTTACCTGGTAACCGTTTCCTTCGTAATAACCATCTCTTCGCGAACCTGCCCCAATAACATTGGCGATTTCTTTGGCAACACTTGGTTTCTCTGCAATACAAACAATCATAAGTGCTGCAAATATACAAGGAATGACGAGCGATGAAAAAGGGAGTTATTAACAAGTTTTTGAGAAAGATTGATTACAAGATTGATGGAGATTGATTTTGAGATTGAATGAAAAGAGCACTGTGACTTTGAGATGGTGAGAATGATGGAGATTGTAAAACTGATAAATTGCAAAATTGCACTGTGAAATGCGACTGAGACTGCGACTGAGACTTTTCCCCTCTGTGAAACTCCGTGACTTCTCAGTGTAACTCTGTGGTAAAAACAATTGTGATATTGATAAATTAACGTTAGACCACTTGTAACTTGCAACTAGTAACCTGCTACAGATCCCTCCTCGTTCCTCGTCGAGATGACAGTTACTTTTGTTCCCGACGCTTCGGTCGGTATTTCGCTACGCTCAACTTTTTACTTTATTCTTTTGCCTTGAATTTCCTCACCAAACCAAATCACAGGCATCAGCAGGCATCCAGTGTTTGTGTTTGCCTTCCCATTTTACATTACAGCCAATCGGGTTGGTTACCGGTACAGAAATGTCTTTGCCATGCGTCAACTCTTCAAGCGCATTGGCCAAATCATTCACCGTTATTTTTGAGGGATCGCGCGGACTGTCTACTCCTCTTCCGGTGTATACGAGTTCGCGGTTTTCGTTAAACACAAAAAAATGTGGCGTTCTTAATGCTCCGTATGCCAATGCAATTTCCTGTGATTCGTCGTACAAATACGTCCACGGAAACTGGTGTTCCTTCATGCGCTCCACCATGTGATCGAAATCATCCTCTTCGTAAGTATTTTTACTGTTCGAGTTAATTCCGACAAACTCTACACCAAGCGGATTGAACCGTTCAGCTGTTTTTCGGGTCACTTCGTCGCTGTTTATCACATAAGGACAGTGATTACAAGTGAAAAACACCACCAGGTATTTCGAGTCCTTAAAACTTTCGAGCGTATATAGTTTCCCATCGGTAGCCGGAAGATCAAAGTAAATTGCCTTTTTTCCTATTTCAAGTGTAAATGCCATAATACTATTTCCTTTTATTACTAAAAGTATTTCGAATGGAAATTGTTTAATCGATGGGGTGTTTTACCCCACCCTCTAAAAAGCATTACGACTAGGTCCCCTTTAGGGGATTTAGGGGTTAATTGAAATTTGGTAGCTGAAAATTTATGCTTGTTTCGTCCAACAAATTATCTTTGAAAAATCATCTTGAAACATTTACAATTAGTGCACGAATGAGCAGCGAACAGGATTTACAACGAATTAAAGATTTGCAGGCCGAACTGGCCGAACACAACTATAAATACTACGTTTTGGCGCAACCGTCAATCAGCGATTTTGATTTCGACATGAAATTAAAGGAGCTGGAGCGCCTTGAAAAACAATACGATATTAACGACCCGAACTCGCCAACACAGCGCGTGGGTAGCGATTTGAGCTCGGATTTCCAACAGGTTACGCATAAGTACAACATGCTTTCGTTATCGAATGCATACTCGCAGGACGAGTTGAAAGATTTCGACAGCCGCATTCAGAAAATTATTGGCACTGATGATTTTGAGTATGTGTGTGAGTTGAAATTTGATGGCTCATCAATTAGTCTGACTTACGAAAATGGCGAGCTGGTGCGAGCTGTCACCCGTGGCGACGGCGTAAAAGGCGACGATGTAACCAACAACGTACGAACCATCCAATCGGTACCTTTAAAATTGCGTGGGAACGATTATCCTGAGAGTTTTGAGATTCGTGGCGAGATTTTAATGCCGTTCGAGGTATTCAATAATCTGAATGCTGAATTAGAAAAAGCCGGCGAACCATTATTGGCCAATCCACGAAATACAGCTGCAGGAACGCTGAAAATGAAAAACTCTTCGATTGTAGCCTCACGAAAACTGGATGCTTACCTGTATTATGTGCTTGGCGAAAATTTACCGGAAGACGGTCATTATGAAAGTTTGCAAAAAGCACGTGCATGGGGTTTTAAAATTTCGGAGCACACACAGTTATGCAAAAACATTGATGAAGTATTCGCTTTTATCGAGAAATGGGATACTGAGCGTTTTTCGCTGCCGGTTGCCACCGACGGAATTGTGATAAAAGTAAACTCACGAAGATTGCAGAAAAACCTTGGTTTTACCGCCAAGTCGCCGCGCTGGGCTATTGCTTATAAATTTAAAGCAGAAAGTGTTGCTACTATTTTAAAGTCGGTTTCGTACCAGGTAGGCCGAACCGGTACAGTTACGCCGGTGGCCAATCTTGAGCCGGTGCTTATTGCCGGAACCATTGTAAAACGAGCGTCGCTGCATAATGCCGATATCATCAACAACCTTGATTTGCATATCGATGATACTGTTTTTGTAGAAAAAGGTGGTGAGATCATCCCGAAAATTACCGGTGTTGACCCGGCCAAACGACATCCGATGTTTCAGCGGGTTGAGTTTATTGAATCGTGCCCTGAGTGCGGAACGAAGCTGATAAGAAAAGAAGGTGAAGCCGCTCATTATTGTCCGAACGAGGATGCTTGTCCGCCGCAAATAAAAGGCAAAATGGAGCATTTCGTTAGCCGGAAAGCAATGGATATTGATGGCATCGGTCAGGAAACGGTTGATTTGCTTTATAACGAAGGTCTGGCAAAAAACATTACCCAACTTTACCAACTTACAAAAGAGCAGCTACTAAACCTGGAACGTATGGCGGATAAATCGGCACAGCGAATTCTTGATGGTTTGCAAGCATCAAAACAAGTTCCGTTCGAACGTGTACTTTTTGCGTTGGGAATTCGTTTTGTTGGTGAAACAGTAGCAAAAACACTGGTAAAAAAGTTACACACCATTGAAAATATTCAGGTACAAACGAAAGAGCAACTGGTAGAAATTGATGAAATTGGCGACCGCATTGCCGAAAGTGTTGTGGAGTGGTTTTCGAACGAAGAACACCTGCAGTTTATTCAACACCTGCAAGAATACGGACTTCAGTTTGCAATCAGCGAAGATCAGCTGGAAGGGCAAACCAACAAACTGGAAGGTTTGAGCATTGTTATTTCGGGTACTTTCGAGCAACATTCGCGCGATGAGTTGAAAAAACTGATCGAGCAGAACGGAGGTAAAAATGTAGGCTCCATTTCGAAAAAAACAAGTTACATGCTCGCTGGAAGTAATGTTGGGCCAAGTAAACTGCAAAAAGTTGAAAAGCTCGGAATTCCCATGATCAGCGAGGAAGATTTCCTAAAAATGATTGAATAGTTTGTAGAGAATAATGACGCAAAAAATTACATTTGAAGCTAAATACGCCGGTTTTAATATGACAAAAACAATTTTTCTTTTATCGATATCATTCCTTTTATCAATTGCCGCCAGTGCCCAAAATGTTATTGAGTGGTCGGCCGACTATCAACTTACCAAAGACGATTTTCAGGCAGAGGCGCCCAACAGCGGACAAATGCAAACGGCCTCGGGAAGTTTTTCCGTGGAATACGAAACGGGCGGTTTAAACCTGGTGATGAACCGTAACCTGAATGAAAATGTATCGTGCCGATTTCAAAAAGATGCTTCGTACATCGACGACGGAACAGAAGAAGCAACAGCGCGTTTATTGCGTTATCAGCAACTGATTTTTAACCTCTACGAAATTCAGGCCCGCAATCTGCGCAAAAAGTTTTTCGAAGAGCGCAAAACGATGCTAACAAAAGGTCCTTCGGAATTACACCAGGAAGTCTATGCGGAACATGCAAAACTACTTTCGCAGGTGGAAAGTGATACGTTTAACGGCACTCTTGATTCGGAAATTGAGAAGTGGATGAAATGGTCGCTGGAAGAACTGGAAAATCTGGGCGATTTTTGTAAAACCTGTAATCCAAAAAAGAAGAAAAGAAAATAAGACACTGCAGCATGGGATTTAAAGAAAAATATGCCTATCGAAAACTTCAGAAACTGGTGGCTGCGCAGCAACGCACACCGGTAATTCCAAATCTTGCTTTACACTCGAAAGTTGGCGTTATCTGGCAACCATCGGAAAAACCTGCCGTGCAGTATCTCCGCGATTATTTTAACCATCACGGGGCAATTTTCCGCGATTACTGCGTTTTCGACAGCGACTCAAATCCGGCAGCCGAAGCCAACTCGTTAATCGTAAACGACCTCAACTGGTGGGGAATTCCGAAACCCGAAAAAGTGAGCGACTTCATCGAAATGGAACTTGACCTGCTTCTTTGTCTGGCTGAAGAAAAAAATTACGCGGTCGATTACATCACGGCTTTATCACGTGCCAAATTCAAAATAGGCAGTTCTGAGTCCGATAATTCCTACTTCGATCTGAATATTAAGATTGACCAAAATAAGGATACAATGTTTTTAGCCGAGCAACAAATTTTCTATCTTGCGCAGCTAAACAACAGTACAGATTCATGAGTCGATATTTCAAAGGCGCAGGGGTAGCGCTAATTACTCCGTTCACAAACAACGATCAGGTTGATTACAAAGCACTTGAAACCATAATCGAAAACCAGGTAAAAGGCGATATGGACTATTTGGTGGCGCTTGGCACAACTGCCGAAACAGCCACTTTAACGCCCGATGAAAAAGCGCACGTAGTTGAACTGGTTAAAGAAAAAGCCAATGGTTTGCCGGTTGTTGTTGGAATGGGCGGTAACGATACCCGTACCATGTGCAACCAAATCGACAATTTTAACTTTGAAGGTATCGACGGAATTTTAGTTGTTACTCCTTTCTACAACAAACCTTCGCAGGAAGGAATGTACCACCATTATCTTGAAGTTGCCAAAGCCAGTCCGGTTCCGATCATTCTTTACAATGTACCTTCGCGTACAGGTGTAAACCTTGATGCAACTACAGTTGGCCGTTTGGCTGAAGCATCGGATAAAATTGTGGCCATTAAAGAAGCGTCGGGCGAACACTCGCAAATGACAAAAATCGGTAAATATACACCCGATGATTTCACGGTTATTTCGGGCGACGACCTGCTGGCGATTACCATTGCTGCCATTGGCGGACAAGGTGTAATTTCAGTTATTGCAAACGCCTACCCTGATAAAGTGAGTCAATTGATTCACCGCACTTTAGCGAACGATTTTGATGGAGCTCGCAAAATTCATTTCGAGTTGATCGAGATGTTCCAATTGCTGTTCCGCGAAGGTAATCCCGGCGGAATTAAAGCATTGATGAATATTCAGGGAATTATCGAAAATAACCTTCGTTTACCGTTGTACAAAATCAGCGACGGACTTTACAACGAGATTAAAGAGCGCCACGAACTGTTAATGAGTTAACAGTTTTTAAGCCCACATTTTTGAATCCCCTGGTAATAAATGGTACTTTTGTATAGCACTATGAAATGAAAGCTATGCGATCAGTTTTAATAATATTCCTACTGTTTTTTGGCCTGCAGGCATTTGCCCAGCAAGGTTTACAAATGGACTTTGGCGAAGTTGATTCGAGCGAAGTGCTAATGCATCGCCAAATTGAATATTATAACCTGATCAATGGTGGAATGAATGACAATTACCTGTTGGATGAATTGCAGCTACCTGAATTCAACATGAACCAATTCTACCAAAGTCGCTATACTTTAGCGCTGGCGTTATTCCCACAATTTGATTATTCCAGCATATCATTTCATGGATCGGATATTGTTTCGCCTTATTATTACAATGCCGAAATGTTGAGTTCGGCCGCCTTCGAATTGGGAGATAAATTTGTGATTGGCGGATACAGCTACGGGGCTAACCTAATTAATACGGCACCCCTACCGAATCAGAATATGGGGTATTTCGATGCCTACGGCTCCACTATGTTTATGCAATACAAAGTTTCAAAGAAATTCAAAATCGAAACCAGCATCAGCATCCAACAAAACCGACAGGGACCACCGGGATTTTAGTCTTGCTTCCTCCACGCAAAATCTTATCTTTAAAAACTGAACTTTAAACTCAGATCACTTTCATGCTTACAGTTTACAAAGCTTCTGCCGGATCGGGAAAAACCTTTCAACTGGTTGTTGAATACCTGAAAATCATCCTCAGCAATCCGTATAATTACAAGCACATTTTGGCAGTAACTTTTACCAACAAGGCCACCAACGAAATGAAAAGCAGGATTCTCGAGCAACTGCATTTGCTGGCCATCGAGAAAGATTCGCCTTATATTGAACCACTACAAAAAGACAATAATTATACCGAGCAATTTATCCGGCAACGGGCCAAAGAAGTGCTGAAAAATATTCTGCACGACTACAATCGTTTCTCCATAAACACCATCGATTCGTTTACGCAAAAAGTGATAAAAGCCTTTAACCGTGAGCTTGGTATTTCGCCTAATTTTACGGTTGAACTTGATAACGATATTCTTTTACAGGAGGCTGCCGATCGGTTGCTGGCGCGAATTAACGATGACAAAGATCTGCTAAAATGGTTGCGCGATTTTAGTAAAGAAAAGATTGAAGCCAACCGTAGTCAGCGCATCGACGACGATATAAAAAACCTGGGAAAAGAACTTTTTAAAGAATCATTCCAGGTGTTTTTCCCCGATGAAGGTGAATCGGTTTATAACCGCGAAAACCTGAATGAATTTGGTAAAGAGTTGCGCCAGATAAAAAGACATTTTGAGAGCACGCTAAAGTCAAAAGGTGAAAATGCAGTGGCCGCCATGGAAGGATTAAACCTTGGACCTGCAGACTTTTCAGGCGGTGCAAGCAGAAGTATTGGTAGCTTTTTTGTTAAGCTCGCCAATGGCCTTCTTCCCAACTTCACACAAACAGTGCGCAATTGTGCTGAAGATATTGAGAAATGGAGTTCGAAAAGCAGTAAACGTCGCGATGAAATACTAGCTGCTGCAGAAACCAGGCTCCAGCCAATGTTAACTGATATCGTACAATATTTCGATACAAACTGGGCAAGATACAACACAGCTCTTGCCGCTCTTAGTCAGCTTCGCATGCTCGGTATTTTAACCGATCTAAAAGTTGAAATACAGAAAATTCAACAGGAAAAAGGAGCCTTGCAACTTTCCGATTCCAACCTTTTGCTAAGCAAAATTATCGGGCAAAGCGATTCGCCTTTTGTGTACGAAAAAATAGGCAACTACTACAAACATTTTATGCTCGATGAGTTTCAGGACACCTCGGGTTTACAATGGAAAAACTTCCGGCCGCTGCTTGAAAACTCGCTGGCAGAAGGAAATGCCAACCTTATTGTGGGCGACGTTAAACAATCGATTTACCGCTGGCGTAACAGCGACTGGAGCATTTTGGCTGAACAACTGGATGCCCAGTTTTCACCGGAACAAAAACAGGATTTTACCCTTGAAAAAAACTGGCGAAGCGATAAAAATATCATCACTTTTAACAATGCCATTTTTGGTGAGTTAAAAACAGCTTTTGAAGATTACCTGATCGGATCGCTTGAAAACCGGGAGGCTTACATTCAAAAGTTCGATCATATTTATTCGTCTTACCAACAGGAAGCCGGAAAAACAAAAGGCGAAGCAACCGGTTTAACACAAATCAATTTCCTACCCAAAGATGATTTTGAAGAAAACGCCACCGAGCAGTTGGTTGAGCAGGTAAAATACTTGCAAGATCAAGGAATTAAAGCCAAAGACATTGCCATTTTAATCCGGAAGAACAAAGAGGGAGGCCCGATTATAGAAGCCTTTTTAGCGGCTGCCAAAATCGACGAAAATAAAAAGTACAACCTTTCAGTACTGTCTAACGAATCGTTGTTTTTGCATGCCTCAAAAGCGGTTTTGTTTGTGATAAACACCATCGAGCTACTCATCGATCCGGAGAATAAAATCACGCAAGCTACTTTGCTACACCTGTGGCAAAGCTGGTTAAAACCCGGATTAAAAACCATGGGCATACCAGTTCATTCAAACAACGGACAGAGTCTGCTTGATTTTAATGATTACAGCGACTGGCATCTGCAACCCGGTTTTGACGAAGAGTTTGCATCGGAATTAACAGGTAAACTCGAACAGGTAAAACGAAAGGTAATGCTTACCTCGCTCGATGAAACGATCACACATATTTGTTCGCTTTTTGGTTTGTTTAATTTTGAATCGGAATTGCCATTTCTGCAAACACTGATAGACAAAGCGGGCGAATTAAAAATATCGTTGTCGAACGATTTGTCGAACCTGTTGTACTGGTGGAATGAAAAAGGCAGCAATACATCGGTAAATGTAAACGAAGAAGTAAGTTCAATCCGCCTGATGACCGTTCACAAATCAAAAGGACTGGAGTTTAAAGCTGTTCTGCTCCCCTACCTCGACTGGAAAACCAGCTGGAGTGGCACAACGGCACCTTTACTTTGGTGCAAGCCACAATCTGAGCCGTTTAATAAATTCCCGTTGCTACCGATTCAGGTGGGTAAACACATGGAAACATCGGAATTTGCGCCCATGTATTTCGAGGAAAAGATGAATTATTACATCGACACGCTAAACCTGGTTTATGTAGCTTTTACACGTGCCGCCTCGGTGTTGATTGCCAACTGCCCCATGCCAAAAGAGAGCAAGAATAATTCAGGTTCGGGCAAGCCAATACATTATTTATTGCATAAAGCACTGACCAACCAGAGCAAACAAGAGGAATTTGCCGATTGTTTTAACGAAGAACAGGATTGTTTTGAATTTGGCAAAATTGACCTGCAGCAAAAAGATGACGACGATCAGAAAGCCATTCTGATCAAACAATACAACTTTAACGATATCTCAGATAAGATAAGTTTGCGATTAAATGGCGATGACTTTTTAATTGAGAACGAGCAGCAGCATTCAGTAAAAAATACGGGTAAGATCATTCACGACATTTTATCCGAAATTGTTTTGGCCGACGATGCCAACGCCGCTTGTTTACAGGCACTGCACGACGGCAAAGTATCAAAAGCGGAGTTTGATGAAATTCAAGAAAGCCTGCGAAACAACCTGCAACTTCCGGAAGTTAAAAAGTGGTTTGATGGCAGTTACGAAGTACTGAATGAACGCGACCTGCTGACTTCGGACAAACTACTTCGCCCCGACCGGATTATGTTTTCGGGCGACGAAGCAATAGTTGTTGACTACAAAACCGGTGAAAGACAAGACAAGTATTTGTACCAGGTAAAAGAGTATGCCAAAGTTTTGCAAAACACCGGCTTTAAGAAGGTGACTGGTTTTTTGTGGTATTTGCACACCGGCGAGCTGGAAAAAGTATGTGACCTCAACTAGTAATTAAGTCAAGTAGGTAACTTCGTTTCGTCATGCTGAATTTAGTTCAGCATCTTTTAAATAATAGAGATTCCGAATCAAGTTCGGAATGACGTATCTGAAATTCACGATTTTAAATTAACATCTAATTCTGCATCCTTCATTTTCGAACAATAAAATACATTTTGGTGTTTATAAGTTCAAACAACCGGTAAAACGATTATGGAAAGAAAAGAATTCATCAAAAAGTTTGCTTATGGCGGCAGTATTCTATTGACTGCTCCTGCAATTTTAAGTGCCTGTTCCAGTAGCGATGACGATTTTGTGCCGAACGATCCAGATGAGCCGAATACCGACGTAACTATAGATCTTACAAGCTCTACTTATGAGGATTTGGGTACAATTGGTGGCTATGCGTACTCAGGAAATATTATGATCTTCCGAACGGGTGAAAACACCTATCTGGCACTATCGAAAGTATGCACGCACGAAGGTTGCACAGTGGCTTACAATCATGACAACGGCAATATTCTCTGCCCATGTCATTCCTCGCGTTTTACAACCAGTGGTGCCGTAATAAACGGACCGGCACCCACCAGCCTGAAAAAATATAACGTGCAGAAAGACGGCGATATACTTACGATTAGTTAAAGTGTTTTAGTTACTCTCAATCACTTGTCCCTGCTCACGGTAAAGGTCCACTTTTCCGTCGAGAAGAACTGCAATTACTGTAACCTGCTCGTCCAATACTTTTTCCGGTACGTCAATATAAACAATACCAGGAACAGCACTCCAGTATTGTTTCATTTTTACATCCCAGTTTAACTTGGTACCGTTACCAACTACCCATATCCGGTTGATCTTATTTTTAATTCCTTTCAACACCAGCGAACCGTTTGGTTTATGTGGAACAAATAGATAAAGAATATCTCCGGTTTTATTCAGCGCAGTTGGCCCGTAATAATGTTCGTAAGGGATTCCGGCCTGTGTTCCATAAATGGCTTCTGCATGTTTGTTAGTCCAGCGGCCCAGTTCTTTTAATATCTCAACCTGCTCTTCCGGAATCGAACCATCTGGTTTTGGACCGATATCCAGTAGAAGGTTTCCACCTTTGTTTATGCAATCAACCAAAATACGAATAACCTGGTTCGGCGTTTTGTAATTGTGGTCGTTGTGCTGATATCCCCAACTGTCGTTCATGGTCATGCACAACTCCCAATAAGGAGCATTGGGGCGTGTTATCGGCAATCCCTGTTCGGGTGTTGCATAATCACCATAGCCTTGAATCCGGCTGTTCAGAATCACATCTTTATTCCATTTTCGCAGTGACTCGCTCAACTCTTTTGCTTTCCATTTTTCTGCCGATTGCTCCCAATCGCCATCAAACCAATACAAATCGGGTTTAAACTGTTTCGACAACTCTTCTAACTGACAAAAGTTAAAGTCGACAAATTTTGCCCAGCGAAGCGAGTCATTTTCGTAACGTTTAATTTTCCGTGTTTTGTTCGGATAATCAGGGTGCGACCAGTCGAGCAACGAATAGTATAAACCAACTTTTAAATCGTTTTTGCGAAGTGCTTTTACAAAAGGCGCCACCAAATCTTTTCCGGCAGGTGTTTTGTCCACCACATTTAAATCACCGCACTTGGTATCCCAAAGTGCCACTCCATCATGATGTTTTGTGGTAAGAACAGCATATTTGGCACCACTTTCGGCAATCAGTTCAGCCCATTGTTCCGGATCATATTTATCAGCAGTAAATCCGGCCAATTGATTCATGTAATCGTCGTACGAAATGTAGTCGTTAAAAAACGACCAGCTCTCATCAATTCCGTTTACCGAATAAATTCCCCAGTGGATAAAAATGCCCAGTTTAGCATCGCCAAACCACTGCATCCGTTTCTGAGTTTCTTTACTAATTTTCTGGGAGTTTGCACCAAGTGACGCGATGATTGCCACCACTAATAATAAGATCTTTCGCATAGGATTTAAATCAATAGTTAGTCCGGATGCAAACTTTGTAAAATATTTAAAAAGCAAATATGATTATTCACAGGAATAGTGCATTTCTATTTCGTCCTCAACGTCCCAAACACACTCCAACCCTTTTGGTAAGGTAACAAAATCCCCTGCACGCACGGTTATCGCCTCAAACTCGGTTGTTATATCTGCCTCCCCCTCGACAATATAACACAACTCTGTTTCCTCGTAATACCAGTCGATTTTTTCTTCACCGAGTTTACGAACAGGCCAATCAAATACTCCCTCTTCCTGCAATTCTTCTTCAGAATAGTTGTCAACAGAAATTTTCATGTATCATAAATTTTATTCTAAAGTAAATTTAAAATAAAAGTGTAAATAAAACACCATCTTTTATATTTGAAAATAACATTAACTATAAACAGTAAGAACCACCCTTCGGGCGCCGCCATAATCGCGAAATTCGCCAAAATAAATTCCCTGCCAGGTACCTAAATTTAAACGATGTCGGGTAATCGGAATCGTAACTTCGGCACCAATTACCGACGATTTTAAATGTGCCGGCATATCATCGGCTCCTTCGTAAGTGTGCACATAAACCGGATCATTCTCCGGGATCATTTTATTGATAAAATTCTCGAAATCGGTACGCACGGTCGGGTCGGCATTTTCATTCAAAGTAATTCCGGCCGATGTGTGTTTTACCAAAATATGCAACAAACCTTTCTCGGGTAAATTGGGCAACTGCTCTTCAATTAAACGGGTAATTAAATGGTATCCGCGCCTAAATGCGGGAAGTGTTATTTCTTTCTGTTCAATCATAATTCTGCTTTCAATTCAAAAGCTTAAAAGTAAAAAGTATTTACCAACTGCAGAAACAATTATTCCTGTTCAATCCCTAATATTTAACGCTCGTCTGTAATTATCGGCGTTTTACCTTTTTCGCAAGGCAGAAAAACCGATGAAATAAGTAATTTAGTTCTGATTTGATACACAAATAAAAGAAAACGATGAACTCAACATTACTCTTTGCAGGACTGGCCGTTGGTATTTTACTTTTATCTGTGTTGGTAATTATCCTTATCAAACAAAATAAAGCAGGAATGTATAGCGCAAATAATCAACTGGCTTCGAAGGCGATGGCACGGGGAATTGCCATTGGTTATGCCATTGGAATGGGCCCGGGAATTGCGCTGGGCGTTGCGCTCGATAATATCGGACTTGGAATTGCGCTGGGAGCCGGAATTGGAATATCGATTGGAGTGGCACTTGGCGAGAGTTTTAAAAAGAAAGAATTGGCCAAAACAAATCAGAAAATCAAGAGACAAACAATATCAGAGCAAACTGCAATGCCAAAAATTATAGTGCTTTTACTTGCGCTATTCTTATTTCTGTTGCTGGGCTTGCTTTTTTTCACGAAAATGAATTAACAATTATAACAAATGAAAATTTTAGGAAACTTAATTTGGTTAATATTTGGTGGTTTTGCCATCTTTTTGGAATACATGTTGGCTGGTATCGCACTTTGCATCACAATCGTCGGAATCCCCTTTGGTATTCAATCGTTTAAACTGGGCATACTCGCACTTTGGCCTTTCGGGCAAAAAATTGAATACATGGATTATGCTCCGGGCTGTTTGTCAACCATCATGAATATTATTTGGTTATTTATTGGTGGAATATGGATCATGCTAACCCACGTACTTTTTGGCCTTCTATTGGGTATTACTATTATTGGAATTCCATGGGCAAAACAACACTTTAAAATGGCGTCGCTGGCATTAACTCCTTTTGGCAGAAGAATTGTATAAACCGGATCATATCGGTTAATTTGCTCAGCAATCTCAAACAATCGATAGTTTTTCAGGTTATATTAAAACAAAATAAAATCTATAGAAATCAGTCCGGCAATGCCGGATTTTTTTCAACATATGATTTTTCAGACCAAAAAATTGGTAATTTTATTTATCAAAATCTGACTATGGAGAAAGTATCTATATACGGTAAAAAACAACTCACCCCGGGCGAAAGCGACTTAATCGACTACAGCTTCTTTACGCTGGGAATTAAGCGCAACGACGAAGGATGGTACCTAAAATCGTTTGATAATATAGACGGAGAGGAAATCGATTCGAACGAAATTGTTGACGGGACTTATTACCACTCCGGAAAATCGAATAAACTGATTTTGGCTCCTGCTTTGCCTGCAAAACCAATGGTTTTTAAAAGCAGCCAGATAGTAATTTCGCCCAAACAGCGATTAACTTTTTTTGTAAAGATTCCGCTGATACTTCAGGTATACTCCAGTAAAAAGCAAGACGAAAATCTGCTTGCAGAATTTCCATTGCAACAGATTTCGAACACCTGGTTTGGCGAACCGGTAAACGGCGAAGTTGCTTTTGCGCTGGAATCTGATCACTTTCTCGATTTTAAAACAATTGAAGATGATGAGCGATTTGCCATTTGCCCCATCACCATTTTTAATAACGACAATGCGGCTCTTGAGATCGAACGATTGATTATTCGTGTTGATCAGATGAATTTGGTTAAATTTAGCAATCATCTCGTAACCAGCCAGGTGAAACTGGAATACAGAGGCAAGGATCATTTGAGTTCGGTAAATTATGGTTTCGCAAAAGCTTTTCACGGCGAAAACCATGATATCGTTGCCAAGCCACGAAATCCGGAAGGTAAAAGCCTGTTAAAAATTAATTTCCATTTTATTAAAAACATTTATCGTTCTGAATAATGAAATTTGACTTCTCGAAATATTTTAATGCAGCAAACTTTGAAAAGTTAATGTGGGCCGTGCTAATCCTGGTAGTAGGAACTGCATTGATCTACTTTTTGGCATCCGTTGTAAAAAAAGTGCTTCCTAAGTCGCTTTCGCAGCAACGAAAAATGATCATTCAGCGCCTTATTTATTATTCGGGCTTCCTGTTACTGACATTCATTATTCTTGCCCAGTTAAATATCAGTCTGGCTCCATTCTTTGGCGCGGCGGGTGTTATCGGACTGGTAGTTGGTGTGGCCTCGCAAACCAGTATTGGCAATATTGTAAGCGGTTTTTTCCTTGTCGGAGAAAAGTCGTTCGAGATTGGCGATGTGATAAAAGTTGGCGATAAAGCCGGTGTTGTATTTAGCATCGATCTACTATCCATTAAAATACGAACATTTGACAACCAACTATTGCGAATTCCAAATCAGACCATTATTTCCACTGAGCTGATAAATGTGACGCGCTTCCCTATCCGTCGCCTCGATTTTAACGTTAGCGTGGCCTATAAAGAAGATCTGGCAAAAGTTAAAACGCTGCTGGAAGAGGTGGCAAAAGCAAATCCTTTGAGTTTAGACGAGCCTGAACCACTCATCGTTTTTAAAGATTTTGGTGCCAGTGGTATTGATATTCTGCTGGGAGTTTGGTTCGAAAAACAGAATTACCTAAAAGTGAAAAACTCAATTTTCCAGGAAATAAAAGCCCGTTTTGATGCTGAAGGAATTGAAATTCCGTTCCCGCATGTTACATTATATACCGGCGAAGCCACAAAGCCTTTCCCGGTAATGAACACAACAGGCAAAAAATAAACCTACAGTTTATATAAAATCCGGGTTAAAATGTTTCGGTGAATACCGAGATAAGAAGCAATGTGCTGGCGTTGTAATTTCTGTGCCAGCTCAGGATATTCCACAAAGAATTTACGGATTCGTTGCTCTGCATTCAGCGATTGAAACGAGTGAATACGATCCATTGCCTGGATGTAACTTTCTTCGGCAAGAATACGCACCGTGCGTTCAAACTTATGATTCTCATCGAGTAAAGTTTTGAACTCATCCTTTTCAATAAAGATCAAGCGCGAATCTTCGTAAGCACGAATGGCCTCGGTAGAATCTTTACCTAGTACAAATCCTCGATGATTGCTTACAATAAAGTTGTTGGGAGGAAAGAAAAAACGTGATACCCACTCAGTACCACTGTCGGATAGATACGAGGCGTAAAGCAGACCATCAAGCAAAATACCCAGCTTTTTGTTCTTCTCGCCGTAATCAATAAATAATTCGCCCTTTTTTAGCACCACCGGTTCATTCTTCAAATTGAACGTATCAATCAGGCTCAGGGTATGCTCGAATCGGGAAATTATCTTTTGTCTATCCATTCCTTTCTAATCTTCTTCTATCATTTCGAGGAGAAACGGAGAGAAATCTATTTCAAACAGATTTCTCTCTCGCTGCCCGCTTTCAAAATGACAAAAAGTTTATTTTGAAAAATTCTCGTTAAACAATTTCAGGCGCTCTTCGAGGTCGCCAAACTGATGCGGCAACACAAACGAAACACAAGCGCGAATACCTTCTTCGTCGCTACCGGTATTATCGAGTGCGATGGCACTAATTCCGTAGAAAAGCAAGTTGGCGACCAACTCATTTCCTGTCATTCCCGGATAACCGATCGTGAAATAAAAACCGTCGGCAATCGGTACGCCCAAATCGTTCTCGTACACCACCTTAAAACCATTTTCAAGAAAAAGGCGTTTCATTTCTTTGGCACGTTCACCATAGGCTTTTACGCCCTCAACGAAATTAAATTCGCCATCGTTGGCTGCTTTAAACATGGCAGCTAGTGCCCATTGTGCCGAATGGCTGGTACCCGACGAAAGCGAATACAATAAGCGCAAAGTAATGGTAGCTCCAAAGGTTGTTCCTTTAAAACGCTCCTGCAAATCGGGATAATCGCGGCTAAACAATTTATCAGAAATTGCCATTATGCCAATTCGCTGTCCGGCATAAGAAAATATCTTCGAACTGCTGATAAACAGTATGTAATTATCGGTGTAATGAGCTACAGACGGAGGATAAGGCGCTTCGCCCGGTTTCGAGAAATCGGTGCGGAAATCCATACCGAAATAAGCCAGATCTTCCATAACGATAACATCGTATTTATTAGCTAATTCGCCAATAATCTTCAGTTCCTCCTCGTTGAAACAGATCCACGCCGGGTTGTTCGGGTTCGAATAAACAATGGAATTGATGTTTCCTTTTTCAAGGTACGATTCCAGTTTTTCCTTCAGTTTTTCACCTCGGTAATTAAATACATCAAAGGTTTCAAACTTCTGGCCGAGCACCATCATTTGCTGTTTCTGCACCGGAAATCCGGGATCGATAAACAAAACGGTGTCTTTCTTTTTATCGCAGTTACCGGCCGCCATAAAAGCAGCGTAAGTTCCCTGCATCGATCCGGTAGTTGGAATACATCCAGCAGGCGCCACATCAACATTCAAAAAGTTTTTAATGAATTTTGATGATTCTTCCTTCACTGGTTTTATTCCGTCAACCATCGGGTAAATGGCCGACACACCACGATCGAGCGCATCTTTTTCGGCTTCAACACCAACTTTTGCCGGCGGTAAACCGGGAACACCCATTTCCATGCGAACGTATTTAAAATCGCTGGCTTCTTCAACAAGGTTTACCAAGGCCACAACTTCGCGAATGGATGCTTTGCCAATATCGGGGATGCGCAATTGCGCTATCTTTTCTTCAACAAGTTTTTTGTCGAGAGGTGAATTGTTCATACTAATAAGTTCAACGTTTTGAGTTCAGAGTTGTCAGCCACAATCTTCGTGGGCTATTTCATTTTTTCTGAGCTCTACACTCACATTTTTTTAACACAGAGTTACACGGAGAAGTCACTGAGTTACACAAAGAATAAAAGTCTCAGTCGCAGTTTTCAGTATCACTATCTCATTGTGCTCCAGTCTCTGCAAGGTCTTTAAAATCCGAAGTCGGGTTTAATTTGCTCAACCCACGCTGTTACACGTTCGTCGGTCATTTCCGGCTCAAAATCTTCGTCAAGCGGCAAACCAATAAATTTACCATCAACAACAGCGTCAGATTCTTCGAACTCGTAACCTTCAGTTTCAACCGGACCAACCAAAACAGCATCGTTTTTCATGAGCTCTTTACCCAGCAAACCAATGTGATCAACAAAAGCATGCGCGTAAGTAACGTGATCGCCCAAACCAAAAACAGCTACTGTTTTATTGCTGTAATCCACCTTCGAAATTTCGGGTAAGAATTTTCCCCAGTCGTTGGTTGAATATTCCGAATCCCAGGTGTCTTTTCCAACAGTTGAAAGACCAAAAATTATTTTATCGTATTTTTCCAGATCGGCAGCCGAAGCATTTTTAACTGCTACCATCTCCACTTTATCTTCGCCAATTAGCTCTTTTATTTTGTCTGCCACGCGGTTTACTGATCCACCTTCAGGACCGTAAAAAATTGCTATTTTACTCATATCTTGTAGTTTTAGTTTTATTCATTATGTAGGTTTCCTTTTTGATATTCGCCCAAAATCGACAGGCTCGATGCACATTTCAGCACCTGATGAATTGCCTTATCGTAGTTTTCGGGTTTTTCCCATTCAATATCAACATGGAACGTATATTCGTTGGGTTTACCAATTTTTGGCACCGATTGAATCTTGGTCAGGTTAATCTCATTTTTGGCAAAAGTATTTAACACGGCTGCCAACGATCCGTAAAAGTGTCCAACCTCAAAACATACCGATGCTTTATTGCTTCCCTCGGTTGGGTTGCCGTGTTTCGACAAAATCCAAAAGCGGGTGTAATTTTTCTTATTGGTTTCAATTCCTGTGTCCAGAACATTCAATCCATATAATTCTGCCGAGCGCAAGTTTGCAATCGATGCAGCATCTTTAAGGTTATTATCCGACACCAGTTTCGACGACGCTGCCGTATCCAGTTTTTCGTGCAATTGTGCATTCGGATAATTGTGCTCGATGTATTCCATACACTGGCGCAAGGCAATGGGGTGCGAGTGAATATCCTTGATATCCTCCGATTTCACACCCTCGTTCACCAGTAAATTCATTTGAATATGAATGTAAATCTCGCCAATAATGCGCAAATGATAATCGCGTATCAGCTGGTAATTATTCAATAAACTACCGGCAATGGAGTTTTCAATGGCCATAACGGCAAAATCCACCTGGTCGTTATCAATCATATCGCATACGGTAGTAAATGTCTTACACTCAACCACCTCTATGTCTTCGTCAAAATATCGTCGGGCCGCATCCTCGTGAAAAGAGCCGGCTATTCCTTGAATTGCTATCCGTTTCATTAAATTCTTTTAAGCAGACCAAATATACGAATTATGCGAGAAGTGAAAGGGTTTCGGCGCAGAATGCCTTTAAAATTTAAAGAACAATCGTCATAATTCCCGAAATTGTTTTTGCAACACTTTGTGAATCTGACATTCGGCATTTAAGGGGAGCCTGAAACAAGGGTTGAACTAAATGTATTGAAGATATACAATAACATTTTGGTCACTAATTTGGAGTTTTCGTAGATGTACAAAACCGTCAAAGGCATCAATTTAGTTGTTTCGTAGCAGTTTGCTACCATCAAAAGAATCACTAAACTGCTTTCGTTGTTGTTTGAAAGCTCCTCCGTCTTCACAAAACTACTTTCGTAGTGCTACAACGGCACTTTTGTCACTACAAAACTACTTTCGTAGTGTTACAACGGCGCTTTTGTGGCGACAAAACACCTTTCGAATCGGGACAGAGGGGCTTTAGTCACCACCAGGAAGGTTCCGCAGGTTTACAACAGCAAACTGGTTATCATTTTATTTCTACCACAGAGTTGCGCAGAAAAGTCACAGAATTTCGCCGAGACAAAAAGTCTCAGTCACAGTTTTCAGGCGCAAATTGCAATTTAACAGTTTTACAATTTAACAATCATCACCATTAAAACTCAAACCGTCCCTGCCCCGAAGCTTTTTGGGCAGCTTCATAGGCAGCAATAATTTCATTCATGATTTCTGCAACCGGCCTGATTTGATTTAACTGTGCCGAAACCTGCCCAATTTCCAGTTCGCCCTCATCTAGGTCGCCTTCAAAGATTCCTTTCTTTGCGCGGCCACGACCAAGTAATTCGGCCATTGCTTCCGGTGTTTGCCCTGCTTTTTCGGCTTCGTCAACCTGGTTAAAAAAGCTATTCTTGATTAATCGTACCGGTGCCAGTTTTTTTAAGGCCAGTTTTGTTCCTCCTTCGCCCAGTTCAGTAATCAACTTCTTAAAATCTGGGTGTGCCGACGATTCTTCCGAAACGGCAAATGCAGATCCGATTTGAACACCATCTGCACCTAACACCATTGCGGCCAACATGGCCTCGCCGGATCCTATTCCTCCGGCTGCCAGCAAAGGCAAATTGGTAGCTTTTCGCACCGATGGAATTAATGTCATCGTAGTAGTTTCTTCGCGGCCATTGTGGCCACCGGCTTCAAAACCTTCGGCAACAATCGCATCAACACCGGCGGCCTCGCACTTTCCTGCAAAAAAAGAGCTCGACACTACGTGCGCCACCGTAATTCCTTTGTCTTTTAACCAGCCCGTCCATTTTTTAGGACTACCGGCCGATGTAAAAACCACAGGTACTTCGTGAGCCGCAATTATGTCCATTATGCGTTCGGTTTCGGGATACATTAAAGGTACGTTAACACCAAAAGATTTATCGGTTGCCGCCTTCATCTTTATGATGTGCTCCTCCAGCGTTTCGGGGTGCATCGATCCGGCACCAATCAGTCCCAGTCCTCCGCTGTTACTTACCGCCGAAGCCAGTTTCCAACCCGAACACCAAACCATTCCCCCTTGAATTACGGGGTATTTTATATTGAATAAATTACAAATTCGATTCATATTTTCTTTTCGAAATAATTAAAATACTGAAACTACAATTAAACACCTTGCTCAACGATTTTACAGTCGCAGAGGTTCAAAAGAATAGTGCTAAAAAATATAGGAGTGATTCGCTTATTCCCTGAAACTACTTTTTATGACCGGCAGTCTCGTCATCTTCAATGATGTTTTCTTCCAGAATTTGCACGAGCGTTTCTTTTGATAAACGCCGTTTAATTTCACCTTTTTGTGCTACCGAAACCGATCCTCTTTCTTCCGACACAACGATACACAAAGCATCGGTATTTTCGGTCATACCAACCGCCGCGCGGTGGCGAAGCCCAAGAGCTTTGTCCAGCTCTTTTTGCGTTAACGGAAGAATACAACCGGCAGCTACAATACGGTTTCCTTTAATAATTATGGCACCGTCGTGCAGAGGCGAGTTTTTGAAAAATATAGTGCGAATAAGTGCCGACGAGATTTTTGCATTGATCTTTTCGCCGGTATTGATCTGGTCGTTTAATTCCGATTCCTTTGCCACAACAATCAGCGCCCCTGTTTTTGTCTTTCCCATCGACTGGCAGGCATCAACAATATTATCAATCTGTTGCTGATTAATGCTCTTCGGTCTCCCCTGCGTAAACAATTTATCGAGCATCAGGATTTTATTAACGTTATAATTGGTTCCAATAAACAGCAGGAACTTTCGTATTTCGGGGTGAAAAACAATTATAAGCGCAATGGCACCAACACCAATAAAATATCCCATTATCGAGCCAAGCAGCTCCATGTTGAGCGCTTTCACCGTTAACCAAACCAGGTACAACGAAAACAGCCCGATAACAATATTAAAAGCTACCGTTCCTTTTATGAGACGGTAAAGTTGGTAGAGCAAAAATGCCACCAGCAAAATATCGAGAATATCAAGAAATCGTATGGTTATAAATGCCAGCATTAAATGATTGTAGCTTTAATTTCACAAAATATTTTTACGGCCTCAACAGCTTCTTTTACGTCGTGTACGCGCAAAATGTCGGCCCCGCCCATTAATGCCAGGGTGTTGGCCACAGTTGTGCCATTTAGTGCCGTTTCGGGTTTGGCGTCAAGTGCTTTCCAAATCATCGATTTACGGCTTAATCCCACCATTACCGGAAGTTGATACACTTTAAACGCATCAAGTTTATTTAATAACTCATAATTATGGTCGAGTGTTTTCCCGAATCCAAAACCGGGATCGAGAATCACTTCTTTTACGCCCAGTTTATTGAGCTTTTTTACACGCTCGGCAAAATACTGCGCCACTTCACGAATCAGGTCGTCGTATTGCGGATCTTCCTGCATATTCAGCGGCGTTCCTTTTATGTGCGACAAAATGTATGGAACCTGCAATTTTGCAACAGTTTCAAACATATTACTATCAAGCGAACCTCCCGAAATATCGTTAATGATTATTGGCCCCACCTCATCGATCACACGCACTGCCACCCACGAACGAAAAGTATCGACCGAAAGTGCTACCTCGGGGAAAGCTTTATGAATGGCCTGTACAGCCGGTAAAAGACGCGCCAGTTCTTCTTTCGTTGAAACAGTTTTCGATCCGGGACGAGTGGAAACCGCTCCCACATCGATAATTCCGGCACCATCGGCAACCATTTTCTCAACGGCTTTTAGCATGGTAGCTTCTTCTTCCATTTTTCCACCATCGAAAAACGAATCGGGTGTAATATTCACAATTCCGGCAACTACCGGAATGGATAAATCAACTTCTTTTTCGCCGAGATGTAGTATACTGTTTCGTTTAAGGAACTTACCCGCAGACTGCGTAATCAACATAAGAACTGGGCTTTTATGTTTAACAAATCATTAACTATCTATTAATTGTCGTTAACTACAAATGTAGAATAAAACAGGCCAAATTTGCCATTTTTTAATACTTTTATCGGGCAATTTTAGCATACAAAAATATACAGAACTTAGCGAATTGAGCACAATTGGCTCAACAAGAAGAAAAAAGACACAGAATAATGGACAAAACAAACCAGCAATACGACCAGGTAATTTCAATATGCCGTAATATATTTTCGAAGAAAATGACCGATTACGGAACAGCATGGCGAATATTGCGTCCTACCTCACTCACCGACCAAATTTATATTAAGGCACAGCGCATACGAAGCATTGAAGAAAAAGGTGTTACCAAAGTTGACGAAGGCGTAAAACCCGAATTCATTGGTATAATTAACTACTGCATTATGGGGCTTATCCAGCTGGAACTGGGCCCATCAGATCAGGAAGTACCCAACGAAAAAATTCAGGAGCTTTACGACAAATATTTTAACGAGGCCAAAACGCTGATGATGGATAAAAACCACGATTATGGCGAGGCCTGGCGAAATATGCGCATCAGTTCGTACACCGATCTGATTTTAATGAAAATACAACGCACAAAACAAATAGAAGACAATCAAGGGAAAACACTTATTTCGGAAGGAATTGATGCCAACTACATGGATATGATCAATTATTCTGTGTTTGCCATGATTAAAATTGAATTTGAAAACAAAGTATAAACTCACCGTATGAATATTGTTAAACAACTCTCACGAATTCTTTTTGGTATTGTTTTTATTTTTTCAGGATTTGTAAAAGGAATCGATCCGTGGGGATCGGCCTACAAATTTACCGACTACTTTAATGCCATGGGGCTCGATTGGATGCTTTGGGCAGCCTTTCCGCTGGGAGTTTTGCTTGCCTTTGCCGAGTTTGCAATTGGTGTAGCCTTTTTGTTTAACTGGCGCATGCGTTTGTTTTCGTGGCTGGGTTTATTATTTATGGCCTTTTTTACGCCGTTAACACTATGGATAGCAATAAAGAATCCGGTTACCGACTGTGGTTGTTTTGGCGATGCACTGGTGATTTCGAACTGGGAAACATTCTATAAAAATCTTGTATTTATTACGTTGGCAATTATTGTAGTAGTTAACCGAAACTGGTTTGCTGATAAAGTAAAAAGTATAGTTCCGGCGATACTTAGTATCGGTGTTTTTATCGTTTATTTTGGCATTGTTTACTATTCGTACAGCCACTTGCCAATTTTCGATTTCAGACCTTACAAAGTGGGCACCAATATCCCGGAAGCAATGAGCATTCCCGACGATGCTCCACAGGAAATCTACGAGAATATATTTTATTACAAGAACAAAAATACGGAAGAGGTAAAAGAATTCACCGAAGAAAATTACCCGTGGCAAGACACCACAAACTGGGAATACTTCGATATGGAATCGAATTTGGTGCAAGAAGGTTACGAACCACCGATCCATGATTTCAGAATTGAATCGCCCGAAGGAGATGATATAATAGACTTCTTTATTTACGACGAGAATTATGTGTTTATGCTGGTTGCTTACGACTTGCATAAAACCAGCACCAAGTCGCAGGAAGAAATAAATACCCTCGCACATTGGGCAATGGACAAAGGATTATCGTTTATTTGCCTCACCTCTACCCTGCAGGACGAAGCCATGCAATTTGCCGATGAGAACGATGCTCCGTACGAGTTCTTTAATTGCGACGAAATTACCTTAAAAACTATGATCCGTTCGAACCCGGGATTGATTGTAATGAAAGACGGCACTATTCTGGAGAAATGGCATTACAACGACATTCCTACGCCGGAAGAAGTTGCAGCCGAATTTGAAATTGAATAAGAAGCTGCGAGTTATTAGTTTTCAGTCGCAGTTGGCAGTTAATTTTACCACAGAGTTACGCGGAGAAATCACGGAGTTTCGCAGAGAAAATAACAGCAGACTGGTGAGAATTACAATTTATCAGTTTTACAATTTAACAATGCTGAGGTTCTAGTATCCATTTACTAGCTGCAAGCCGCGAGTTATTAGTTTGCAGTCGCAGTTGGCAGTCACAGTTAGCAGTTTTACAATTTATCAGTTATACAATTTATCAATGCTGAGGTGCAAGCATCAAGAATCCTGTAACCAATATCCAGTAACCGGCATCCAGCCTCTCATTCTTCCAATGTTAAATAAACAAATAGTTAATAATATTTAAGCATTATTTGCAATGCCCCCCGAATCAATTATTTCGGTTAAATTTGTGATCGATTTTTGAAAATCTAATAAACTAAAATTCAATAATATGAGACAAAAGATAGTTGCAGGAAACTGGAAATGTAACACCAACTTGCAAGAAGGTGTTGAGTTGGCAAAAGCTGTTGACACAGTTGTAGCAAGCGAAGGCGCTGACGATGTGGTTGTTGTATTGGGAGCACCATTTACACACATTACAAAAGTAGTTGACACAGTAAATACCGATAGAATTGGTGTTGCTGCACAAAACTGTGCTGCCGAAGCTAAAGGAGCTTTCACTGGTGAGGTTTCTGCTGAGATGGTAAAATCAACAGGTGCTGAGTACGTAATTTTAGGTCACTCTGAGCGTCGTGAATACTACGGTGAAACAAGCGAGATCCTGAACAAAAAAGTTGCTCTTGCATTAGAAAACGGATTAACTCCGATTTACTGCTGTGGTGAAGCTTTAGACATTCGCGAAGCCGGTACACACAACGAATATGTTGTAAACCAATTGGAAGAAACAGTTTTCCAACTGTCAGCCGACGATTTCAAAAAAATCGTTATTGCTTACGAACCAATCTGGGCAATCGGTACTGGTGTAACTGCCAGCTCTGAGCAAGCACAAGATATGCACGCTAACATCCGCGCTGCAATTACTGCTAAATTTGGTGAAGAAGTTGCTGAAGGAACTTCAATTCTTTACGGTGGTAGCTGTAAACCAAGTAACGCAAAAGAACTGTTCGCCAACAAAGACGTTGACGGTGGTTTGATTGGTGGTGCTGCATTAAAAGCTGAAGACTTTATCGGAATCATCAACGGTTTCTAGGAAGCAATCAAATTACAAAATATATAAAAGCCATTTTCTGCATTATCAGGAAATGGCTTTTTCATTAACAATAAGCTGTTAGCGAGCCATTTTAATTTGAGATTTATTACATTTACCCCCGCTTTTAGGAAACATAGTTTAAGCGGCGATTGTTATTTATAGCAATATCGTATTATTCGTTTTGGTCAAACTTTTTTATTGCATGAAAAAACTGATATTATTAGTCATATTGCTCACCCCACTATGCATTATCAGTTGTAATTCGTCCAAAAATTCGGACGAAATAGCCTCATACACTTACGAAGAGAAAAAAGTTGAAATGAGCGATGCCTTACGGGTAAAAATCCCGGGTTGGGTAAAAGAAGGAAAAATCTGCTACGGGCTGGTAATTCAGGTAACAAAAGAAAGAAAACCGGTAACCGGAAAACCTGTAAAGGCCAAAGTAGTTCAAATCGATGAAAACTCGGTAAAAATGAAAGCCCTTGAAACGGTAATTCTTTACGAAGGACCAGATCGCAACCTGAAAGGAATAAACAAAGGTCAGGTTTGGGACGAAAAAGAAGGCGACCTTTACCTAACTTTTGATGACGCGGTTGAGGTGCTGGAGCAGATGGGGATTTATGGGGTGGAATAACTGCTCATTCCCTTATCATTCATTGTTTACAATCCAGCCCCACCAATTTCGTAATCATTTTTCTACTATCCCATTAATGCACGTAATTTCTTAATGCGATTAAAGTAAAATCGATAAGCTGAATATTGATTATATTTAAAATTTTATATTGAAAGGTTAAAATCGCCATCGAAATGCGTACAAAAGCTGTACATTCGACAAATAATATGATAACTAAGAAAAGTTAGAAGCAGAGGATAGAGAAGTCGTTATCGAATAACAACTATGAACCGGATTTTAAAGCATATAATTACCCTCATAATTACCATGCTACCTTTATATCTGCTAGCCCAAAATACCTATAATTTTTCCGGAGTTGTTGAGAACACAGAAACCAAAGAACACATAGGACTGGTTGCAATTCAGCTAACTGAACTCAATCGATGGACAACATCTGATTTAAACGGTAAATTCAATTTTGATAATATTCCTGAAGGGAAATATACAATACAAGCCTCATGCTTAGGTTTTGAAAGCTATAAAAGTATTGTTGAAATCAGACAAGATATAGAAAACTATAAACTATCCATGCAGGCAAGTTCTCTTGGCCTGGATGAAATTACCGTTGTTGCCCGCGAAAATACCAATTTAAGTTCATCTTCAATCATTGAAAATGCAGCTATCGAACATTCGCAACCCACTAGTCTTACCGATGTTATGCAATTGGTGCCCGGACAGATCTCGTTAAATCCCGACTTATCAAAGGCCAACCAAATAACAATCAGGGATATAAATACCTATTCAGGTGAGGACAAAACCAGGCAGGCGAATGCCAACGACGCCCTCGGAACCGCAATAATTGTAGATGGCACACCAATGGACAACGATGCGAATATGCAGTCGTTAAATACAACACAACAGGGCCAATCCGTTGATTTTTCAACAGCAGGAGGTGGTGTCGATCTTCGTCAAATATCTACCGATTATATTGAATCGGTTGAGGTCATCCGCGGAATTCCATCGGTTCAATATGGAGATTTAACAAGTGGCGCAGTGCTGATAAAAACCAAATCAGGCAAAACGCCTTTTAAAGGAAAATTAAAAGCAGATCCTAAAATTAAACAAGCAGCAATTTCAAAAGGAATTTTGCTAAAAGGTGAAAATAAAGGTGCTATAAATGTTGAATTTGATTATACTCACGCATATGACGATTTACGGCGACCTGCAAGAAGTTATAAACGACTAAACGGACAGTTTGGCTACTCAAATACCTTGTTTAAGAAACACAGGCCACTCAGTATAAATTTTAAAGGAAACTATTTTCAGACAATTGACAATGAAAAGAAAGATCCTGATCAACGTCTGTTGGAACGCCAGCGGGAAAAAGAATCAGGTTTAGATTTGAAATTATATGGAAAATGGTCGCTTCAAAAATGGTGGATTGGCAACATTACTTATAACTTTTCGGGTAGCTTTATACAACAGAATTTTTACAGCTATGCTCTAAATTCATCTCAGGCAACTCCTATTCCAACAACATACACTGCAGGCGAATATGAAGTCAATATTTTGCCTTCAGAGTATTACTCTGAACTTACTATAGATGGCAGACCTTACAATTATTTTGCAACAGTAAAACTCGACTCAAGATTTAAGCTTGGAAGTATGAGCAACTCTGTTATATATGGTTTTGATTGGCGGGAATCCGGAAACAATGGAGCAGGCAGGCAGTACGATTTAAATCAGCCTCCACGAAATGCAATCACAACACGCCCGCGGGCATTTAAAGATATTCCGGCAAGTAAAAAGCTGGCTCTTTTTGCAGAAGACAGAATTAGTTTACCTCTTGGCAATAACACCTTGGAAACTCAAATAGGAATGCGTTACAACAATTTCCTTCCTCAAGGAATTTTCTCGACCAATGGATTTACATCGTTTGAACCACGAATTAATTTCGCTTACCATATCTCTCAAAACCTAACTCTTAGAGGTGGCTTCGGAAAAACATCAAAAACCCCAACCATGTTGCACATGTATCCGGATGCCGCTTACATTGATAAAATAAGCTTTAATTATTATCCACCTGATTCACCCGATTTAATAGTAGCTACAACCGAAATTATTGAAGACACCGGTAATCCTGATTTAAAACCGATGACAAATAATAAATATGAATTGGGTGCTGATTTCAATATTTATGGCATAAACTTTATCCTCACCGGATTTCAAGAAAAAATCAGAAATGGATTTGGTTGGGAAAACCAATACTTTGTAATGAATTACCGCAAATGGGATCAATTGGGTAATGGATTTTTGCCCGCTTTTGAAAATGGTGAAATTACCTATGAGGCAAATGGTGAAATGATGACTTTAGGTTGGGATCAGGAAACGGAATTCGAGAGATACATGTCTCCAAAAAATAACTATAGCGTCGACAAGAAAGGAGTTGAATATGTTGTTAACTTTGGTCGTATAAATCCGATAAAAACAGAACTCATGGTTGACGGTGCGTATTATCACATAAAAAGATCGAGGCATGCAGTTCCAGTAGTGGAAAGAATTACTTCTTCTTACCAGGGAGATTATTTCCCGTACCTATCGGTATTACCGGGCAACTCCGGGACCATTTCACAACGTTTAAATTCGAATTTCAGAACAATCACTCATATTCCTGAATTAAAAATGATCTTTTCGCTCAACCTACAAACGATTTGGATGAATAAGTCTGAAAGCTTCTGGGAAAACAGTTCAGGATCACCTGTTGCTTATACGAGAGGAGAAAATAACGACAAATTATACGGGCAGTTTCCTGCCGGAGAAATTATTTATGTAGATCCTGTAGGTTTTTACGATATGGATATGCAATACCACGAATGGCAGGACAATTACTCGTTTGAAGCTCCCTACTCAACGATGGTAGAAAGACAAGAAGATGATTTTTACGACCAGGAATCGTATCCAATAAACTGGCAACTGAATTTAAAATTGACCAAGGAATTTGGAAAATTTGCGAAGTTGTCGTTTTTTGCGTACAATGTGTTTAATCACCGGCCACTATATAAAAGTAAACGAAGTGGGAATTACACCAGGTTAAATCAAATTGCCTACTTCGGAGCAGACCTAACATTTAATTTGTAAATATTAAAAACCGATTTATAGATCATACCATGAGAAAATTTGCACTTATATCCTTATGCTTACTAATGGGTTTATTTCTAATAAACTGTAAAGATGATGTCACCCCCAGCTATTTAATTACGGTAAAAGTCAATTATCCTGATGGATTTTCCGTAACTGATTTCCCTGTAGATGCTGTCGTTACAGCTACTAATACAAATAACACAAGAACGACTACCTTATCGGTCACTTCTGATGGTTATGCCATTTTTGAATTGGTAGAAGGAAATTACACTTTTACAACAAGTTTTGTTGCTAACGACAACGATGGAGAGGAATACATTTTTAACGGTATCATATCCAACTACTCTTTAATCTCCGAATCGGAGGTTACAATGGATCTTATTTTAGTAGATAATACCGGAGGTTTTATATTCAAAGAAATCTATTATGCTGGTTCGGTAACTGATGAAGATAAAGGTTATTATTCCGACCAGTTTTTTGAAATTTACAACAATTCGGGAGATACATTATTCGCTGATGGATTGTGTATTGCTCTTCATGAATCAACCTCAACTTCATCACTAACCGCCTGGGTTGACGATAATGGAGAATTGCTTGAAAGAATTCCCTTAACTTTTCAAACATGGATTGTACCGGGAGATGGAATGGAACATCCAATTCTGCCTGGAGAAAGTTTTATTATTGCTCAGGATGGGATTGATCATCAAACCGATGAAATTGGTAATCCCAATTCTCCTGTCAACCTGAGCAACGCAGACTGGGAAACTTACGTCGAATCTTCTGGTAAAGACCTGGATGCTTCTGCAGTACCAAATCTAACATTGGTATACACTACAATTACAACTATATATGACTGGACTGCTTCCAGTTTAGGTCCTGCATTAGTACTTTTCCGACTCCCCGATAATGACTGGATGGATTATGTTTCTGATGCTAGCAATTTCATGACAAAACCAGGAAGTTCAAGATCAACAGAATACATGATGATTGACAGATCATTTGTTGTTGACGCAGTAGAATGTGCTAAATTTGATGCAGAAGAGGTCTACAAACGTCTGCCTGCCGAATTAGATGCCGGCTATACTTATATTGAAGCTGGTAATAAATCCTCATTATCTGTTCGACGTAAAGCAAAAATGATTATCGGTAACCGTGTAATTTATAAAGACACCAATAACTCATCGGAAGATTTTCTGCACGATTTAACTCCAACACCTGGTGTAAATCCAACAAGCGTAGAAGAATAAACCAGAAAAACGTGGAACCATTTGCACTAACAAACAGTTGAAACTTTTAATGTTTCGTTTGAGATGACTAAACTTCAAATCGTACTTATTATGATTTTATCCTTCTTTACAGCAGAAAGGATTTTTGCAAATAATGCGACAAAGGATAGTACATTTTCTTTCAATACATTAAAACTGTTTCAGCTAAAAAACCAATGGCTTAACAGTGGTAATATTGCCGGATTAACTTTTAACGCTAACGAAAACATTGGGGAAGTTTTTGGAGAATACAATTTGGCAGATGGAGATTACAAAAGAGTACGGGAGGCTTCTCATATTGAAAACTACTCACTTTCTTCGGAAAGTTACCTGGTTCTAAATGATACCTATTTCTATGGGAATTTAGCCTATCAAAATAGCGATGAAACGGGGAATTTGTATACCGGGCTTTTTAATCCATACAGAGGAAATCCATACGTTATTGGAGATTCCATTCCCGGAGCCAATATTCATAAAGAAGCTTTTAACCTTTCAGGGGGTGTCGCAAAAAAACTAACTAATATACTGTCGTTTGGACTCTTGGCAGATTACCACATTGGTAAAAGTGCAAAACAAAAAGATCCGCGACCACGAACCGTGATTACTGACTTTTCACTTCGACCATCAATTATCATCCATTTTCCAAACAAAAGTTTGGGTTTTGACCTGGCCTACCGTAACAGAAAAGAAGATATTGACTACCTACAGGTGGTGACAGACGATCCCGATCCTACTTATTTTATGTTTAAAGGAATGGGCTTTTACTCGTCGGAAACGGGACAAACAAAATCGCGATTTTACAATCAGAATAACATATCAGCCGGAACACAGCTTGACACAAAACTTAATGGATTTAGCTCGTTAACAGAAATCAGAGCAACATACAGCAAAGAAATTACAGAAGACGGAACGACCACAATAAAAAAAGCTGATGCCGGCGACTGGAAAACTTTTACAATTGCGCTCAATCAGCAGTTTACTAGACATACTCAATCGGCCATTCAGAAAATTACCTTTCGCTCCTCGTATTTCGATGGAGATGGGATAGAATACATACAGGATGCTATTCTAAATGATGACAAACAAACGGAATACATTACATTATCAAAAAACCTAAAACTGAATAGGAAAGAGTTTGATGCCGCTTTAGAATATAAGTATTTAAAGTTGTACAACCACGAACAAATAAACTGGGAAAGCCGAGTTTACGCTCATTACAAATTAAAAAAGGAAAAGTATTATTACATCCCTGAGATTTTTAATGCCGACTATTCAAACCTTGAACTGGGTGTAAATTTTGAAAAAGACTTTTACTTTGGGAAATTCCTTTTGGCTCCGGGAATCGAACTTGATTATCGTTACAACTTAGATCAGGAACTAAATCTTTCAAGCGACGAAACAATTACCCGCCGGCAAAACAAACAACTTTATATCCATGATTTTGAATACGAAACAGCCGATTGTTTCAATGTTTCTCCGCAATTTTATTGTGGATACAAATTGCCAAAATCGGAAAGTATTGACGAACTATTTCTAAAAATCAGATACGAATTCCGGGAAGTAAACGATTCAAATGAAAACGTAGGAATCTTAACTGCAAAATTGGGCTTTATGTTCTAATAGAAATAAACGTAAACAGATGAATGCAATTGAATGTAAAAACCTCACCCATTATTACGACAAAAAGCTGGTTTACGAAAACCTGAATTTTAGCGTAAAGGAAGGAAGTATTCTGGGGCTTTTAGGCAAAAATGGTACTGGCAAAACCACTACCATTAATATTTTAAATGGTTTTCTGCAACCGCAAAACGGCGAGTGCCTGATTTATGGAGAGAATACTCAAAAACTATCCCCGCAAAACAAGGCACGAATTGGTTTTCTTATCGAAGGGCATGTTCAGTATGCGTTTATGAACATTCATCAAATCGAGAAATTCTATTCAAAATTTTACCCAAAATGGGATAATGAGCCCTATTGGGAACTTTTGTCAAAACTGCAGGTTTCACCTAAACAAAAGATCTCAACAATGTCGTGTGGACAACGTTCGCAGGTGGCACTCGGTCTGATTCTCGCGCAAGATCCGGACTTACTTATTCTCGACGATTTTTCAATGGGCCTCGATCCCGGCTATCGACGTTTGTTTATCGATTACCTGCGCGAATATGCCAAAGAAAAGAACAAAACCATTTTCACCACTTCGCACATTATTCAGGATATGGAACGTTTGATCGACGATTTGCTGATTATGGATTTTAACCGTGTGTTGGCGCAACGCGATGTGAAATCGTTTATGCAGGAATTTAAACAGTTTTACCTGGAACTTGAAAATCCGACCATCGATATTTCAAACGAAGATTTTGTGGTAAATAGCGAGAAGGTAAGCAACAAGCTGGAACTCTACACTTACGAATCGGAAGATACAATCCTTAACTTTTTGAAAAACAACGGAATTGCACATAAAAACTTTCGACAAGTAGAGATGGGATTGGAGGATGCATTTATTGGACTAACCGGGAAATACTAGCAAAATGTGGAAATCGATACTATACAAAGAATGGCTAAAAATCAGGTGGTTTGCAATTATTTACGCAGCACTTGGGGTTCTAGTTGTTGGGAATATTTTTCTAAAAGTACAGCACGATTTTGAATTCAGCCAAGCGGCAAACTATTGGTATAGCATCCTTTTCCAGGGAAATCGGTTTTACGAATACAGTTTATTCAAGTTTTTGCCTCTTGTTGGAGCCTTGGTTATTGCTATGGCACAGTATTTCCCCGAAACCGTAAACAAACGAATTAAACTTACTTTCCATCTGCCTTTAAACGAAAACAAGGCATTGTTGGTAATGATGTTTTTCGGGGCTTTTTGCTTATTAGCGATCGCCGCGGTTATCATGCTGCTTTTTACTTTATTGAGTTTGGCTTATTTTCCTGCCGAGATCATTCAATCGGCATTAATTTCAGTCGTTCCCTGGTTTTTGTGCGGATTTGTAGTTTATTTTTTAACCGCATTAATCGTGTTGGAACCGGTATGGAAATATCGTTTTTTATACCTTTTAGTAGCTGCTACTTTTGTGCCCATTTACCTTCAAACAGCTGCCGCCGGAGCCTACTCTCCTGCTCTTCCGCTGTTAATCGTGTTTGGGGTTCTGTTATCTGTTGCCTTGTTGTTTTCGGGATACCGATTTAGAAAAGGAGAAATGTAATATGGTAAAATTCAGCAGATATATTTTAATTTTTGTAGCCATTATTGGTTTATCGATTTTGTTGCCACAATTCTACCGGGTGGCGTTCGAAAAATCCACAAGAGCACCATTTATTCAATACAGCTGTATCGATCATGATTTTATGATATTTCGATCGGATGCCGATGTTAAATGGACGAATTCGAAAGGGACAAAACTAACGCGCGAAGTATATGAGAAGAAACTGCCCCTAATGTATACGCGGCAATTGGTTATGAATGAAACGATGCCCGATTCAATTAACGGACAGAAAATTAATGTTCAGCACACCAGCACTTTTCGGTCAACCTTCAGGATAAAACCTGACGAGCTTCATGCTCCGAAACCCATGCTTTATCCTTTATTTGAATCGCAATCGGGCCGTGCAAACCTTGAGATGCCCGGCAATTTTTTCCGCATCACCTGGCGCATGGAATTTATCGATGCCAAAACCAACAATATTTTGGAAGAAAAAAGCCGGATGTTCTCGGCGGTACTCTACAAACGAGGATTTAAGTTCCCCGCAAAATCGATCAACGGCATTCCAACCACCCGGAAATCGTGCGACGAAGGATATTTGGTAATCGATTCGGCCGACCAGCTCTTCCATATAAAAATGACCAAAGGCGTGCCTTTTGTCCGAAAAGTTGATCTTCCTGAAGGAATGAAATTCAAAACCATCCAGTGTGTTGATTTTAGCGACAAACTTTATTACGCCTACCTATTTACCGAAAATAACGAGCTATACGTGTTAACACCATACGATTACATGCTGGAAAAATTTGATGTGGATGATATTAATCCCGATGAATACGAGATCAGAATCTACGGTGATTATTTTAATTTTAATGTGATAACAATTAGCAACGATTTTGTCAGAACGCAGGCTTTAAACCGCGATCATAACAAGGTTGACGAATATATGGAAACCCGCCCAACCTTCGAACAGCAACCCGAGGGTAAAATTGCACAGTTTCTGTTCCCTGCTCAGCTAAAAATGAAGGATGATAACTCAAGCTATGTAAATTTCTTTCTAAAAATTAGCAAATCATATAGTTGGCTATTTACTAGTCTGTTGCTGATTGTTGTACAATACTTCATTATCCGGCAGCGCAAGAAAAAATTCAGAACAGAAATTATTGATCTGTTGATTATTGGAATTACCGGAATATTTGGTTTTATCGCCGTAAATATCTTTCCCAATAAATTTATCGATTAAAGTAGAAGCGGACTTCTGACAACACGCATCAGTGGTCGTTTTTTTATACCTTCGCCACAAATATCACACAAATGGATTACCAAAAAATAAGTATACAAATTGCCCCTTTTCAAGAGTGGTTGCGCGATGTTTTAAATGCTCAACTAGCCGAAATTGGCTTTGATAGTTTTGTGGAAACCGAAACAGGTTTCGAAGCATTTATTCCGGCTACTGCTTTTTTCGGAGAAAGCCTGAATGAGGTTCTGGAAGGTTTCTCAGGCGATTTTTCCTTTGAAGTAGAATCAGAATTTATTGCCGATCAGAACTGGAATGAAGAGTGGGAAAAGAATTACTTCAAACCATTGGTAATTGGTGGCGAATGTATGATTCGAGCACCGTTTCACACGGAATACCCCGAAGCAAAATATGAAATTGTGATTGAGCCCAACATGGCTTTTGGCACCGGAAACCATGAAACAACGGCTACAATTATCGAATCAATTCTGCAAAACGATCTCACTGGAAAAACGATTCTGGATATGGGGTGCGGAACCGGAATTCTCAGCATTTTGGCTTCGATGAAAGGTGCGAAACAAATTACGGCCATCGACATTGACAAATGGTCGTACGAAGGAACTCGGGAAAATGCCGCCTTGAATAATATCACAAATATTGATGCCAAACTGGGCGATGCCAGCCTGCTTGGAAATGAAAAGTTCGATTTGATTTTTGCCAACATTCATAAAAATGTATTGCTAAACGATATGGAAGCTTATAACGCGGTACTGAACGATGGCGGGACGTTAATTATGAGTGGTTTTTACACTGAAGACATTCGGGATATAAAAGCAAAAGCAGAAAGCCTTGGAATGAAAGATGCCGGTTTTGTGGAAAAAAATAACTGGGTAGCACATTCTTTTATTAAACCTGAATAATAAAATTGAGAAATTGCAAAACTGTAAAATTGTATAATTCAGCTTTTGCCTTTTTACTTTCTACTTTTAACTAAAATATATGCAAGACCTTTTTAATTACTTTGTTAAGCGCTGTGATTCGTTAGTTGAAAACGAAGTGCCGAATTCGATCATCGGCAGACTGAAAAGACTCAATCGTAAAGACAGAGAAGCACTTAAAAAGATGCTGATTGAAAAGGGCAAAGAGTTGGAGGCATCTGGTCATAATCATGTTATTTCGTGGTTAGAAACCTGCATCACCCTGATAAACGAGCATGCGTTTCACTTTAACCGTGTATTTTTTAGTCCGGGGAACGATATTAAAAATGAGATTAAAATGCTGCTCGATCATGCTTCTCACACCGTTGATTTGTGCATTTTTACCATTACCGATAACGACCTGGCACGTAGAATAATTTCGTGCCATAAACGCGGTGTAAAAGTGCGGATAATTACCGACGACGAAAAAATGGAAGATAATGGCTCTGAAATTGCCAAACTTGCCGAGGCCGGAATTCCTGTAAAAATCGATCATTCGCATTATCACATGCACAATAAATTTGGCATTATCGATAATAAAATTGCAATTACTGGCAGTTTTAACTGGACTTACACCGCCACCAAACACAATCAGGAAAACCTGGTGGCTACTACAAAGTATGAGATTGTAGAACAATACTACGAAGAATTTAACCGCCTCTGGAAAGAGCTATACGATTTCAAGGTATCATAATTTCGGTACCGCTTCATGCCGCGGTAACTCCCAAATTTCAAGATCACGAATTTCTTTTCCGTCAATCACAAAACGCAGGGCAGTGCACACTTTATGAAAACCTTTGTAACCCGCAGCTCCCGGATTCATGTGCAAAAAATTGAGTTTTTTATCAAAGATCACTTTTAAAATATGCGAGTGCCCGCTAATAAAAAGATCCGGCGAATTGGTATAAATATCCGGTTTTACGTAGCGCTCGTAACGCCCCGGGTAACCACCAATATGCGTTATCCAAACATCCACCTCCTCGCATTTAAAACGCTGATGCATCGGATGAACAACACGAACATCCTGCCCGTCAATATTTCCGTAAACACCACGCAAAGGTTTAAATTCTGCTAAACGATCTGCAGTTTCTATATTTCCAAAATCGCCTGCATGCCAAATCTCATCCACCTTGTCGAAAAAAGTATAAATACGCTCGTGAATAAATCCGTGTGTGTCGGATAACAGTCCAATTCGTCTCATTAAAATTTGTCTTATTGCTACAAATTAAGTTAAATTTGTTTTAGACAACTTCTACAGCTTAATAAAAACCGAATTTACCTTTTCATAATTCCGTTTTGAGCGGGAAGATCCATATAAATAAAACGAACAGGATGATTACAATTGTAGCCAAATTTATAGTACACAAAGGACAGGAATCAGCATTTTTAAAACTCGTTGAAGAATTGGGAGAAGCATCGCGCGCCGAGGATGGAAACATTGAATATGTTTTGTATAAAAAAGTGGACGATCCGTTAACGTATTGTCTGATTGAAAAATGGAAAGACCAGGCTGCAATCGATCTTCACAACAATACTCCGCATTTTACAAGTACTGTTCCTAAAATTGTAGAATTGGCAGAAGTTAGCATTGACCTTTACGAACCGGTTTAAAAATGGCTAATCAGGCCGCTGCTCCACTTTGTTTTAGCTTCGGTCTCTAATTTATATATATGAAACAAGTAGTAATCGTACGACATGGCAAAGCCGTACCTTACGGGTACGAAGATGATTTTACGCGCGACCTGCGTGAACGTGGTAAAAACGACGCGAGACTGGTAAGTCAGGACCTGAAAAAACAAGGGGTTGTTCCGGATACCATTATTTCCAGCCCTGCCAAACGTGCGTTTAAAACGGCAATGATATTTGCCGAAAACCTCGACTTCAAACGCCAGGACATTATTACTGTTGAAGATATTTACGACGGACTTAGCACCGACGAATTTCTGGACCTAATACACAAACTGCCACCGAGTTCAAACACGGTATTCTTTTTTGGGCATAATCCGGGCTTTTACTACTACGTGTGCAATCTACTCGAAGAGTTTTACAGCGACATGCCAACCACATCAACCGTTGGAATAAATTTCGATGTTGAGAGCTGGGAAGAAGTGGAAGCACGAAGCGGGAAACTGGCATTTCATCTTGTTCCACGAATGTTTAAATAGGTGCTTCTAAATCTTTAGTTTTAAACTTTAGTTTATTAAAAACAACGAAACATCCTGTTATTGCTCATTTATATTTTCTAAATTAGCATTAAAGTTTCGTAGTTTCTCGATTCTATATACCAATCAATCAACATATTGGATCGAATTGCTTATGTAGAATGGAGAAATCGACAAAAAAACTCAAACTACAAGAGGAAATTGTTGTTAAGAATGGCATACAATGTAAACAGAAAATAGAATAAAACATGGATGAATTTATGGCCGCTAGAATGCAAATGGCCGTTTCGTTAGGATTTCACATCGTATTTGCCTGCATAGGAATGGTAATGCCGTGGTTTATGTTTGTTGCCGAGTGGAAATGGCTGCGAACAAAAAATCAGGTTTATCTCGATTTGGCAAAAGCCTGGGCAAAAGGTGTGGCAATATTTTTTGCCGTTGGTGCCGTTTCCGGTACCGTATTATCATTTGAGTTAGGTATGTTATGGCCCACGTTTATGAAACACGCCGGGCCAATTTTCGGGATGCCCTTTTCGTGGGAGGGAACAGCTTTCTTTGTGGAAGCCATCGCGCTCGGCTTGTTCCTGTACGGCTGGAAACGCCTGAACAAATGGGTTCACCTCTACACCGGAATGGTAGTTGGGATTTCCGGTGTGTTATCAGGAATTTTTGTGGTTTCGGCCAATGCATGGATGAATGCTCCGGCAGGTTTCGACTGGATTGACGGACAAGCTTTTAATATCGATCCGGTGAAGGCCATGTTCAACAAAGCATGGTTCTCGCAAGCGCACCACATGACGATTGCAGCTTTTTCTGCAACAGGATTCGCAGTGGCCGGAGTTCATGCCGTTTTATACATGAAAAACAAACTGGAGATTCACGCCAAAGCTATTACCATTGCACTTGCTTTTGCATCAGTTGCTGCTTTTATTCAACCCATAAGTGGCGACCTGGCTGCTAAAAACGTTGCCAAACTGCAACCTGCAAAACTGGCCGCTTTCGAGTCGCATTTTAAAACAGAGGAAAAAGCATCACTAATAATCGGCGGAATTCCTGACGTTGAAAACCGCGAAGTAAAATACGCCATCAAACTGCCGGGCTTCCTGAGTTTCCTGGCGCACGGCGATTTTAATGCCGAAGTAAAAGGGCTGGAAGAATTTCCGGAAGAAGAATGGCCACCGGTACCGATTACCCACTATTCATTCCAGTTAATGGTTGGAATTGGGATGTTTTTAATGCTGATTGCTGCCCTGTTCTTCGCCGGAACCTACAAATGGAAACACTGGTTTGAAAAGAAATGGTGGCTGCGTTTGCTCACCATTGCCACTCCGCTCGGGTTTATCGCTGTTGAAGCCGGCTGGATAGTTACAGAAGTAGGTCGCCAGCCATGGATCATTTACGGCATTATGAAAACGAAAGATTCCTTGACACCAATGCCGGGCATACAGTACACTTTTTACACCATTACAGCGGTTTATGTCATACTAACTTTTGTAGTTACCTGGCTGTTGAGCCGCCAAATACAACTCTTACAATCAAAATATCTGAAAAATGGCTGAAGCTAATCTCATAATATTGGTTATTTGTTTAATGCTTTACGTTTTACTTGGCGGCGCCGATTTTGGCGGTGGCATTCTCGAACTTTTGTCGAGAGGTAAAGCATCAAAAATCGTATCACGTGCCATTGCCCCGGTTTGGGAAGCTAACCACGTGTGGCTAATTTTGGTAGTGGTAATCCTGTTTGTTGGATTTCCATCGGTTTATTCCACGGTTCTTACGGCATTACACATTCCTGTGCTTTTGGTGCTGCTTGGCATTATTGCCCGCGGATCAGCATTTACATTCCGCCATTACGATATTGATGAAAAAACGCCGAAAGCTATTTATTCGGCCATATTTCGTTACTCCAGCGTATTCACAACTTTCTTTTTAGGAATTACGGTTGGAGGACTGATTCTGGGTGAAATATCACTGGATTATCAACTTGGATTTTATGCTGTTTACATCCACCCGTGGTTAAACTGGTTTTCGGTAAGCATGGGTTTGTTTATGGTTTTGTTATTTGCCTTTCTGGCGGGAATTTTTACCGTAAGCGAAATTGAGGACAAAGACTACATCATCTACTTTACCCGAATGACTAAACGTCTGATGATCTCATTGGTTGTAATGGGAGCAATTGTGTTTGCAACGGCCAAAGTTGCCGGTCATCCGCTGTTGAAAGACTTTATCAACTCTCCCATCAGCGTTGCCTGTATTGTTATCGCCACACTGGCATTGCCGGCATTTTGGTATTTTCTGAATAAGAACAAAGGCAACTGGCTGCGATTAACCGCCGGGCTTCAAACCACGCTAATCGTTACCGGATGGTTTGCCATTCAGTTTCCGGTACTGGTAAAAACAAACAGCGGCCACGATATTACCATACAGGCAGCAAAGGCCCCCGAACAAGTTCAAATGTTCTTACTAATTGCGTTGATAGTTGGAGTGTTGATCATTTTCCCGGCAATGGGATTTTTGTACAAAACGTTTAAGTTTAGCGAAGAACCGGACTCGTAATTTACCTTTATGCTTGTTCCTGAATTAGAAAAAATCAGAATAACATTTTTACTAACTTTGGCACTTGAAAAAGTTTTGAATCCATGCAATTATTTTATGTCCCGACTATTTCAGGTGCCGAAGTTATTTTAGATGAAACCGAATCGAAACATGCCGTTCGTGTGCTTCGCTTAAAAGAAGGCGACGAGATTGAGCTGGTAGATGGTAAAGGAGGATTCTTCAAAGCAAGAATTCAGAATGCAAATCCCAAAAAATGCCAACTCAGTATTATTGATTCGCAAACTGAATTCGGCAAAAAAGATTTTCATTTACACATTGCCATTGCTCCCACTAAAAATATCGACCGCACGGAGTGGTTTCTGGAAAAATGCACCGAAATTGGGATAGATGAGGTCACTCCTCTCCTTTCGGAACATTCGGAACGTAAAGTGATAAAACCAGAGCGTTTGGAGAAAATCCTGGTTTCGGCTATGAAACAATCGGTGAAAGCTTATTTACCAAAATTAAATGAACTGACTAAACTTTCCGACCTTTTAGAGCAAGCCACTGAAACAAAAAAATTCATCGCTCATTGTAACGAGGGCGAAAAACCGCACCTAAAAAACGAGGTCAATTCCGGCGACAACGTGCTTATTCTGATTGGTCCTGAAGGCGATTTTAGTCCCGAAGAAGTGGAACTTGCCTTGGAAAATGGGTTTGAAGCTATCTCGTTGGGAAATGCTCGTTTACGCACAGAAACAGCCGGTGTAGTTGCCTGCCATATTGTAAATCTGGCCAACGATTGATCCGGAAATCCGAATTGTCAATATTTCCTTAATCATACAACTGTTCTGCTCAATTCCGCTCAAAATCTAACTGTAATCTGTATTTTTACAGCGTAATTTTAATACGATAAAACGATAGCTATGGGGTTCAGGATTCTTTTTTGTTTGCTGTTGATGGGTAGTATTGCAAATGCCCAACCAGCAAAACCCGTTTATAAGAATAATCAATATTCAGTTGAAGAACGAACACAGGATCTGCTGAACCGCATGACTCTGGATGAAAAATTGGGACAGTTGCTTTGCCCGATGGGTTGGGAAATGTATGAAAAGAACGGCAGCGAAGTTAATGTTTCCGAAACCTTCAAAAACATGCAAAAGGAAAAGCAACCCGGGATGTACTGGGCCACTTTCCGTGCCGATCCATGGACTCAGAAAACGCTAAAAACAGGACTTTCTCCCGTGCAGGCTGCTGAAGCGGCAAACGCCCTGCAACAATACCTTATCGACAATTCACGACTGGGCATCCCGGTATTTTTAGCTGAAGAAGCTGCCCACGGACATATGGCAATCGGAACAACTGTTTTTCCAACCAGTTTAGGACAAGCTGCCACTTTTAACACCAAATTGATGGAAGAAATGGGACAGGCTATCGGTGCTGAAATACGTGCACAGGGCGCCCACATCGCCTACGGTCCTATTCTCGATTTGGCTCGCGATCCGCGTTGGTCGCGAGTTGAAGAAACTTTTGGAGAAGATCCAATCCTGATCGCACAAATGGGAAGTGCCATGGTTAAAGGCCTTGGCTCTGGTAATCTCTCACAAGACAACAGCGTAATTTCAACACTAAAGCATTTTGTTGCTTATGGTGTGCCGGAATCAGGAATTAACGGAAATACATCGATTGTGAGCCGCCGCGATTTGCTGGAGAACTATTTCCCACCGTTTAAAGCCGCTATCGACGCCGGAGCTTTGTCTGTAATGACATCATACAATTCTATCGATGGCATTCCGTCAACCATGAACAAAGAATACCTGACGGATATTTTGCGCAACGACTGGGAATTCAGAGGTTACACGGTTTCCGATCTGTTTAGCATTGAAGGAATTGCCGGCTCGCATTACATTGTAAAAACGGCCGAAGAAGCTGCATTAAAAGCCATTGAAGCCGGAACAAATGTCGATTTGGGCGGACAAGCCTACGTAAGACTTAAAAACGCTGTTGAGCAAGGTATTCTTGATGAAAGTATTGTTGACTCGGCAGTGTGTCATGTAATTCGTTTAAAATTTGAAATGGGACTTTTTGATCATCCGTTTGTTGATCCGCAAAAAGCTACAGAAATAGTTCATAATTCCAGACACATTGAATTGGCAAGAAAAATGGCACAACAATCGACTGTGCTACTCGAAAATAAAGGTGGGATTTTACCTCTTGCCAAAAACGATATAAAAGTGGCCGTTGTTGGTCCCAATGCCGATATGATGTACAATCAGCTGGGCGACTACACTGCACCTCAACCGGCCGAATCAGTGGTTACCGTTTACGAGGGTATTGTGAATAAACTGGGAACTGAAAACGTACTGTACGAAAAAGGATGTGCCATTCGCGACACCACACAATCGAATATTCCAGCCGCAGTAGCTGCTGCAAAAAATTCGGATGTGGTTGTGGTTGTGGTTGGCGGATCCAGTGCCCGCGATTTCAGTACCGATTACAAAGAAACAGGTGCCGCCATTGCCAACAGTGAAGTACTTAGCGATATGGAAAGTGGCGAAGGCAACGACCGTTCGACACTTACTTTAATGGGCGACCAGATGAAACTGCTGGAAGCTATCAAAAAAACGGGCAAGCCTATGGTTGTCATCTATATTCAAGGACGCCCGCTAAATATGAACTGGGCTGCCGAAAATGCCGATGCATTGTTAACAGCCTGGTATCCGGGGGAACAAGGCGGTAATGGTATTGCAGATGTATTGTTTGGCGACTATAATCCGAGCGGACGACTGCCCGTAACAGTAGCTGCAAGCGTTGGCCAGTTGCCCAATTATTACAACAAAAAGAATCCGAAAGCGCATAACTATGTAGAAGGAAGTTCTGCTCCTCTTTACGCTTTTGGTTTTGGGAAAAGTTATACCTCGTTCAGCTACGAAAATATGAGCCTTGAAGAAAGCGATGAGAACGATTTCAACGTTTCGTTCAACCTGAAAAACACCGGGGACTTTGATGGAACTGAGATTGTTCAGCTATATCTGCGCGACGAATATGCATCAACAGTTCGTCCGATTAAACAGCTTATCGATTTTAAACCGATCTTCCTGAAAAAAGGAGAACAAAAACAGGTAAGTTTTACGGTTGAGAAAGATCAGCTCAGCATAATAGACGTCAATTACGAACAAGTTGTTGAGCCGGGCGATTTTAAACTGATGGTAGGTACCGCCTCAGACGATATTCGCTTGCAGGAAACAATAAATGTGAAATAGCAATCTGTTAATTGGGAGTCAACAGTTCTTTTGTTGATTAATTACTTTTTTGAGCTTTTGATATTGCTCCGGAGTATCCATATCTTCCAGAATTTCACCACACTGTATTGTTTTTACATGTTCTGTGTAATTCCGGAAGATTGCTTTTGCACCTTGTTTTCCACTCAGTGCTGAAAGCTCATCAAAGTAAAAACGATCGAATAATACTGGAACTCCCTGCCAACCTGAATCGGCTTGCGAAACGATGATTTGTTGTTTGTCCGGTTTGAAATTCGATGTCAAATCGTTTAAATGTGCTGTTGTAATCAGCGGTTGGTCGATTAAAGTAATGAGCACACCTTTACTCGCTGGAAACTGCTGTTCTAAGAATTTAACTCCTTCTGCAATGGAAGTTCCCATGCCCTGTTCCCAGCTTTCATTTATCGTAAATTTTACCAGTAAGTTTTGAAGAATTGGGATGATATTTTCTGCCTGATTTCCTAAAACCACTACCACCGGATTCCCGGTTGCTGACAAAGTTTTTATCTGATGTTCGACCAATGTTAGTTCACCCCAGGGCAATAATGGTTTTGGCTCCCCCATTCTTGAGGAAGCGCCGGCTGCCAGCAATACTATTGGAATATCATTCATGAATTGCACCTACTTTTTCGCGTAAAGCCACGGGCTTTTGTTTACGCACCACACTTAAAATTTCTGCCAGAATAGAAATCGAAATCTCAGCAGCATTTTCAGCTCCGATATTGATTCCTGCCGGGCCATGGATTTGCTCAATAAATTCCAGCGAAAGATCAGGAACCTGTTCTAACAACATCGAAATAACACGTTCTCTGCGGTTTACCGATCCCAACAAACCAATATAAGCCGGATTAATATCTTTTAAAGCCATTAAATATTGGACATCCTTATTAAAGCTGTGCGTCATTAAAACCACTGCAGTTTGTTCGTCAATGGCTGAAGTATCGATATCTTCAAACGACGGAGTGATTAACGATGCGGCTCCAGGAAAATAATCGCAAGATTTCGACTCTTCGGGAGACGCCACCACCGTTACCTCCCACCCCAGTAATTTACCAGCCTGACTGAGTTGAACAGCATCGTGCTCTGCACCAAAAATAAACAGCTGAAATAAAGGTTCGAAAGTTTGTGAGAAACACTTTTGGCTATCCGTTTCATTTCGCTTAAAATCCGGATTTAACGAGTAGTTGGCGCCATTAATTTGAAGCACCGAACCTACATCATCGTACTCACCAGCTTCGATGTAAAAGAACGAATCCATTTGAAAAGAATTTCTACTTTCCAGCTGATTTTCAAAAGCTTCCAGAAGTGCTACCGAAAGGAAAACAGGTTCAATCAAAACATGAATAACACCCTCACAACCAATCCGGTAGCGGCCATCGTAAGTAATAACTTTTGGCTTGTTGGTACGGAAAACACTTTGTGCCTGTCGTTCGATCTCGCTTTCTACACAGCCTCCACTAACCGCTCCGGCATACTCACCATCCTCGCGAATAAGCATCCGGACTCCGGGCCGACGGTACGACGATCCCTCCAAATCGACTACCGACACAAATACGGCTTTTTTATCAAGTAGTTGCCATGATTTTAACGTATCAAACAGTAGTTTCAGTTCGTGCGTCATCTCTAAAATATTAAAGGTTAGTTTCGTTCGGCAAATTTAATTCACCTAAATATAAATAAATCAAATATTTATAAACCAACACTATAACAAAAAAATGATTAATACTGTTCAATAAAATTCATTCAACGGCGAATAAATTCCGGTTCTGCAGAAACAGCTTCAATCAAAATACTTAATAGTCTGAAATAACTGAACAAATCAGCGATTTTCAAGTTAAATAGACATGTTGAAAATTGAAGATAAACTGGGCAGAAAATTTGAAAAGCTACGGATAAGTCTCCTGAACTCGTGTAATTTTTCGTGCATTTATTGTGTTGATAATGAGTTTGATGAAAATTCAAACCTTCAACTCGATCAAAACGGTGCTGAAAAACCAATTTCGGTTGAAGAATTCACACAATTAATACAGGCAGTACACCAGTTAACAGGCCTCAAAAGCGTTCGCTTAACCGGTGGCGAACCTTTGCTTTACTCCAATCTTTACCCACTTATTGAAAACATCAAAAACCTTGGCATCAACGATATTCGCTTAACCACCAATGCATTTTTTCTAAAAGAAAATGCAGCGAAACTGGTGAATGCGGGTGTAAATTCAATCAACATTTCGGTGGATGCTATCGACAACAATACCTTTGGCAAAATTATACGCAGATCGGATACTTCGCGGGTTTTCCAGGGAATTGAAGCAGCCATAAAAGCAGGGTTGAATGTAAAACTAAATGCTGTTATCATGCGGGGAAAAAACGATTCGCAGATTATTCCACTGCTTGATTATGCAACAGAACTGGGCGTAAAAATACGCTACCTGGAGTTGATGAAAATGGGGCACTTATACCATTCCGAGAATGGACTGTTCTTTCCGGAAAAGGAAATACTTTCAACGATTCAGGAGAAATACGAGATCGAGGAAATTAAACGAGAACACGCTTCAACAGCGCATTACTGGCGTACCTCGAAAGGTGGAATTTTTGGAATTATTGCCAATGAATCAACTCCATTTTGTCACGACTGCAACCGCTTACGACTGGATAGCAACGGCTACTTTTTTGGATGCCTGAGTAATGCGCATGGCGAAAAACTGATGCCGTATATCGATAACGACCAACTGCTTACTGAGAAACTAAAAGGATTGCTATTGCTAAAACAAGCGGTAAAATTCCATGGTAGCGAATTATCAATGAGAAATATAGGAGGCTAAAATGAATAGAAAGATTGTATGTTTTGCGGGACTGAAAAAGTTCTTTGGCGACGAAACCAGCGTTGAAGTGGCTCCGGAAGAAAGTTATGCCGGCTTACTAGAGAAACTGGCAGAATTAAACCCGGACGCAAAAGAGGTACTGACCAGCTGCCGGATTGCTGTAAACGAAAAATTTGTTCCGCTAAATGAAACGATAAATGACCAAACTACATTGTTTTTAATTCCACCTTCGAGTGGAGGATAAATCAAACGATATGAAGCACATTCAAAATACAGCCATCAATTACAGCGAACTTTTTGATGATTTCAGGCATCCGCAAAGTGGCGCAGTAGTGTTGTTCAGTGGCGAAGTTCGTGATAACAATAAAGGCCGCGCAGTAACGCACCTGGAATACGAAGCGTACGAGCCTATGGCAAATAAAATGATCAGTGAAATACTGGAAGAAGCAAAATCGCGCTTTAATCTTAACCAGGCAGCCTGTGTTCATCGTGTTGGCCGTGTTGAGATCAGTGGTTGTGCGGTTGTTGTGATCACCGGATCGGGGCACCGAAAAGAAGCATACGATGCCAACCGTTATATTATCGACCGCGTGAAAAATGAAGTGCCCATTTGGAAGCACGAGTTTTTTACCGATGGCACGAGCGAATGGGGCCAAAACTGCGATTGCGTAAGCAACGATCACCATCACCACCAACATCATCACAACTATGAGAGAGCTGAATAATGAAGACCGGACACGATTTACTCGTCATTTTTCTTTATCGGAAATTGGCCTTACCGGCCAGCTAAAACTGAAAAATGCACGTGTATTGGTAATTGGTGCCGGCGGATTGGGAAGTCCGTTGCTGATGTACCTCGCTGCTGCCGGGATTGGCAACATAGGCATTGTTGACGATGATGTGGTGAGTACCTCGAACCTGCAACGACAAATACTTTATACCTCTGCAGAAGTGGGGCAAAAGAAGGTGGATATCGCTGCTAAAAAGATAAAGGCATTGTACCCGGAAGTTGAGGTTCAGTCATTTGATACAAAACTGGATGAATCCAATGTGGAAGAGCTTTTTCAACAATACGATGTAATTGCCGACTGTACCGATAATTATAAAACGCGTCAACTGATCGGCTTAAAATCAGCAAGTTTAAACAAGCCACTGGCTTTTGCTTCAGTACTAAATTACGAGGGGCAAGTAAGTGTATTTAATTATCAGAACGGACCTGTGTATACCAATCTATTTCCAACAACGCCAAAAGACGGAATTTACAGCGAAAATGATATTGGACTTTTGGGTGTTTTGCCAGGGATAACCGGAACGCTGCAGGCTAATGAGATCATAAAAATAATAACCGGTTACGGTGAAGTAATTAGCGGAAAACTATTGGTTTTTAATATCCGCGATAACCGGTTTAATCTGTTTCGATTTTGATTGAAGATGGAACGCAGATGACGCTGATTTAGCAGATATTCACAGATAAATCAGTTCGATCAGTGTTATCTGCGTTCTATTTCTTATCTCTTCCAATCCTATCCAATACTGTTTTTCACAAATGGCTGATGGTAGTAACGTTCACCATTTGCTTTATACAATGCATTCGCCAACGCTCCCATCACCGGAGGATAAGGTGGTTCTCCTAATCCGGTCGGGTCGATATTGTTTTCTACAAAATGTACTTCTATTTCTTTGGGTGCTTCGCCGTGCCTGATCATCCGGTACATATCGAAATTATTTTGTTCCGGCTGACCTTCACTAAAAGTCAATCCACTGTACATGGCATGGCCGATTCCATCCACGATACTTCCTTCTGTCATGTTAACCGCAGCATCGGGATTTACCACGATTCCACAATCAATTGAAGCATATACTTTTTCGATAACAGACTTACCATCTTTGTTCGCAATGTCCACCACATTTGCCACATACGAATTATGACAGAAATAGGCGGCAACACCACGATTTTTACCTTCTGAATTGGTATCCCAGCCCGATTTTTCACGAACCTGTTCCAAAACGCCGGCATAGCGGGCTGCATCGTAATCATTGTTGCTACCCACCGGATTTTCCTGTGCGCGTTTCAATAAATCGAGGCGAAACTGTATAGGATCTTTGCCTGCAGCTTCAGCTACCTCATCGAGGAACGACTGCTCGGCTACTGCGTTAAAATTGGAACCTGGCGCACGGAACGCTCCGGTGCTGATGTTTGAATCTACGGTAAAACTTTCAGCAAGATAATTATCCACCGATCCGGCTGGAAAACGATTGGCATGTAAAGGACTTTCAGGAATACCACCCATTCGAACATGGAAACCGATCAGGTTATTGTCGGCATCCAGTGCCGCACGGTATAAGGCGTGATAAGCCGGACGATAAATTCCGTACGACATATCGTCTTCGCGCGAGTAGATCAATTTTACAGGGGCTTTCACCTTTTGCGAAATAACGGCTGCTTCAACCATAAAATGGCCATACAGGCGTCGGCCGAAACCTCCTCCCATGCGAGTCATTTGCACATCCACCTTTTCGAGTGGCAATCCAAGTCGGGCTGCAACCGATTTTTCCATAAACTCAGGCGTTTGAGTCGGCCCTGCCAGCAACGCAAAATCATCTTTTACGTCGGCAAAAAAGTTCATGGGTTCCATTGGGTTATGCGCCTGAAATGGTGCAGTGTAAGTACGTTCAATTACTTTGGCAGCATTTTTAAACGCTTCTTCCGGATTTCCATCGCGACGTTGTTCTCTTCCCGCTTTGGCAGCTGCTTCTGCCATTTTTTTATAATGATCGGAAGTGTTTTCAAAACCCGTTGGAACACCTTGTGAATTGTTCTCTGAAATGGGTTCCCACTCCACGTTCAACATCAGTTTGGCATTCATCACTTCCCAGGTTGAATTTCCAACAACAGCCACTAATTCGGTAAAAGAAGTAACATCCGACCACTGCATTTGGTAGTCGTCTTCGTATGTTTTAATCGCAAAAACATCTTTAATTCCGGGCATCGCTTTTGCCTCAGTCGCATCGAATGATTTCAGTTTCATTCCAAATGCCGGCGGATGTTCGATCATCGCAATCAGCATTCCTTCGGCCTTATAATCGAGCCCGAACAAGCGCTGTCCGGTAACTATTTTTTGGCCATCCACATTTTTTCGGGAAGTGCCAATAATGGTAAAATCCTTTATGTCTTTCAATTCAACCTCCTCAGGAACCGTTAATTCAGCTGCGGCCGCAGCCATTTCTCCATAACCGGCTTCTTTTCCGCTACTCTTATGATACAAAACTCCGGCTTCGGTAGTGATTTCATCAACCGGAACTTTCCATTCGTGAGCTGCAGCTTCGCGCAACATCCTTCTTGCCGTTGCACCGGCCATTCGAAGTCCGTTCCACCCCTGCCGGATAGACTGGCTACCTCCTGCCAACTGTCGGGTAAAAATGTCGGTATTTAGTGGTGCCTGTTCCACCATTACAAATTTCCAGTCAACGTCCAGTTCATCAGCCACAATCATCGGCATCGATGTTTTTACATTCTGGCCAATCTCGGGATTGGGCGACATAATAGTCACCGCTCCGTTGTTACCGATTTTCAGAAAACCATTTAACTCATACCAATTATCGGGCATGGTTAATTCTTTCGGCGAATCTGTGGTGCAAGCCGGAGCCAGCCAACTAAAAGTCAGCAGTAATCCGCCTCCAGCCAATGCAGAGCTTCGTATAAATGAACGTCTATTGAGTTTTGTTTTAACAGTTGCCATGTGAAAAGATTTTAATGTTATTGAATGCGAGAAAGTGTGAAATTTATATTGTGCAGATTAAGAATTTGAAGCTGTTTTGATCGCTTTTTTAATTCTTGTGTAAGTTCCGCACCGGCAAATATTACCGTGCATTGCCGTTTCAATTTCTTCGTCGCTGGGCGCTGGATTCGCATTTAATAATCCTGCAGCATTCATAATTTGTCCGCTCTGGCAGTAGCCACACTGCGGCACATCTTCTTCGATCCATGCTTTTTGAAGCGGGTGATCCCCATTTTCAGAAAGGCCTTCGATTGTGGTGATTTCTTTGTCGCCCACCGAGTCGACAAAAGTGATACACGAACGCGTTGCAACCCCGTTTACAAGGATGGTGCACGCTCCGCACTGTGCAATTCCACAGCCGAATTTAGTTCCTACTAAATCAAGATGATCTCTGAGCACCCAAAGCATTGGAGTGGAAGGATCAACGTCTACCTGTTGTTGTTTTCCGTTGATGTTTAGATTAAATACTGCCATTTATTTATAGATTTTAAAGATGTTACGAAGCTTTGAAATCAAGATATATCTATCTGTAGATATCTCAATTAACATCCTTTACAACAAACCTTTATAGTAAATGTTCAGGTAGGAATTAAGAATAATATACACGAAAACGAAACGCAGATTACGTTAAGAATAAGGGAGTATTTAGTACGAAATGAATAAATAGAATTGAACAGGTTCTACTGCTTTTTATTTCCCCAGGAAGTGCGGTAGATGGCAAAAGCTTTACCCGGCTCTTCCGGAGTTCGTTTTATTTCAATGGGCAACAAACCAAATAAACTTCGTACTAACATAGTTCCGGCAGAAGCAATGGCAAACACGGCAATAATCCAGCTCATTGTCCACGGAGAACTTTCGCTGTCGCCAAAAAAGGTAAGTAAAAGTGTCGATAATATTCCGCTGCCGTATTGCAACGATCCGAGCAATGCAGCAGCCGCACCGGCCATTTCCGGAACTTTGTCCAAAGCAGCCGCGGTTGTTGTTGCAGCAACAATTCCGTTCATTGAGAAGAAGAAAAACACAGGAATAATGACGCCGTAGATTCCTCCGATTTGCAACTTCACCGTTACCAATAAAACCAATCCGGCGATCATTGCAATTGTTGTGGCAACTCGTAACAGAAAATCGAGGCTGTACTTACGCACCAAAATACGGTTGGCAAAACTTAATGACACGATTCCAAAAACGTTTAGCGCGAACAACCAGCCATAATGTTGAGGATCGACACCAAAATAGGTGATATAAACCTCGGGCGAACCGGCCACAAAAGCATAAACGCCAACGTAGAAAAAAGACACACAAAGCGTGTAAGCCATAAATTTCCGGTTTCGAAGCAGCACGCCATACTTTTTGAAGGCATTCCACAACGAGGTATTCTGACGTTTTTCTTTTGGAAGTGTTTCGGGCAGCTTTTTCATGGTCAGCAACATTACAATTCCAATGATTGTGAGCAGCCAAAAGATACTTTGCCACGAGCTGAATTTCAGCAACTGACCGCCGATAAGCGGGCCAAAAATTGGTGCCAGCGCCATCAGAATCATTAATGTAGAAAGCATTTCGGCAGCCTTCGTTCTTTCAAGCATATCGCGCACCATGGCGCGCGAAAGCATCGGCCCTACGCAAGCTCCCAAAGCCTGAACTACACGGGCGAACAATATTTGAGTAATGTTTTCAGAAAATGCACAACCAACAGAACCTATAATAAATAAGATTAATCCAATTACCAGCGGCATCTTTCGTCCGTAGCGGTCGCTGATTGGTCCCCAAATAATTTGTGCTATTGCAAAACCAATAAGGAAGCCGGTTACAGTAAGTTCGATATCGCCTTGCAAATCGAGTTGCATTTGTGGCATCGCCGGTAGATAAATGTCGGTCGAGAGCGAGGTAAAAGCCATTAAAGCTCCTAAAACCAACCACATAAACAGGCTTACCGTTGTATTTTCTGATTTACTTCTTATCATACCTACAAAGTCTTAATGATTAAGACGGTGCAAAGGTTCAAATAATTTAACGATGTGAACTATCTATATTACAGTTGTTACTACCATAATTACTGATTTAATAAAATGCAAGCACCAACGAAAAGTTGAATTGATTCAAATATTGTAGCAACAATCTAATTAGTGATCCACCTGCCGTTTTGGTGAAGAAAGAAACCGGCAAATCGGCAAAAGATTACGTGCACCTGAGAATTATGAACCTAGCGAAAGAAAAGATACTCGACGAATCGAAATCGGTAAGTGAAATTGCCTACGAATTGGGTTTTAAATACCCGCAGCACTTTACCCGGATGTCTAAAAATAGTATGGGTGTGTCTCCAACCGAGTACCGTTCGGTTAACTAAACCGCGATAAATTATTTTTTCCTCAAAACAACAATGACCGGTTACAGCTTTAAATTTAAGTGTAATAAATGGGCAGATTATACGACTAATCAGCCGAAAACTTATATTTACTGCTGAAAAAACCAAATCGTGCATGAAGTCAATCTACCTTGTCCTTTTTATTTTTATTTCCGTTCATTGTTTTGCCGCCAAACAGGAAGTTAATGTTGTTAAAACCACCGTGCCACCCGTTATCGACGGAAAGCTTGATGATGCTACCTGGACAAGTGCCAATAAATTCACCGGCTTTATAACTTTCATCCCCGACTTTGAAAAACCCATGCCCGAAAAAACCGAAGCATGGTTAAGTTACGACGAGGAGAACCTGTACTTTGCCTTTAAATGTTACGATAGCGAACCCGAAAAAATAAAAGCCACTGTTTCGGCGCGCGACCAAATTATGGACGACGATTTTGTTTGCGTAAATCTCGATTCGCATAACGACCAGCAATCGCTTTACGCCTTTTATGTCAACCCGCTGGGAATTCAGGGCGACTCGCGTTTTGCTGCAGGAACCGAAGATCCGAGTATCGATTTGGTGTGGTACAGCGCCGGTAAACTCGACGACGACGGTTACAGTGTTGAAATGAGTATTCCGCTGAAAAGTATCCGTTTTTCGAAAAACGATACCGTACAAATGGGGCTTTTCCTCGAACGAACCATTGCACGCACAAAAACACACGGTTCGGTGCCCGAGCTCGATCCAGAAAAAGGATATGCTTTTTTAACCCAGTTTATGGGTGTAAACTATGCCGGAATTAATTATCACCGACTTTGGGAAATACTTCCTGCAGTAACCTACAAACACACCGATATCAACCAGGATGGCGAAATGGTGAAGGACCAGCGCAAACCGGAAGCCAGCCTGACCGTAAAATACGGCATTACTTCTGACCTTGTTTTCGACGGGACACTGAACCCCGACTTTAGCCAGGTGGAAGCCGATGCCGGGCAAATTGATGTAAACCTGCGCTACCAGTTGTTGTATCCCGAAAAACGACCGTTCTTTTTAGAGGGGCTGGAGCGCTTTAACGTGGCGGGTACACAAACTTCGGTTATCGATCCCATTCAAATGATGGTGCACACCCGAACCATTGTGAATCCGCTTACCGGGGCAAAACTCACCGGAAAAATCGGTAAAAAAGACGAGGTGAACATTCTGTATTCGGCCGATGAACTGGGTACCGAAACGGCCGATGGCAAGAACGAATATGCTCATTTTCCACTGTTTCGCTACAAACGAAATTTGAAAGACGAAAGCTTTCTGGGCTTTTTATACACCGGTCGTGAGGCGCCTGAGTTCAACAACCGGGTTTTGGGAGTCGACGGGCAAGTTCGCCTAAATAAATCGACGATGTTCGAGTTTAACGGCTTTCACAGCCAGACAATCGCGGCGGATGAAAAATCGCCAGGCAACAGTTTCGGACTCGTGTTAACGCACGATACCCGAAACCTGACCTACAAAGTTTCGGCAAAAGGTGTCGACGACGATTTTCATGTAGAAACCGGTTATCTAACCAGAACGGGAGTTTACCAACTGGCCAGCTTATTTATACCCAAACTTTACCCCGGGAACAAGGTGTTTAACCGCCTCGATTTCGAGCTGTTTACTACCTACACCCGCGACCGGATTTACAGCATGAACGAAACCTACAATTTTGTGTCGGCGCAGGTGCGCACACAGGGGCGCGGAATTTTTAAAATAAAATACCTTCTGAGTAACGAAATTTTTATGGGCGAACGGTTTAATACCGGCGGTGTAAATGTGCTGCTTGGCGGTGCTGCCGGAAACTGGTTCGAAGGTCATGTTGTTTACCGCCGTATGAACGGAATCTACTATTCTGCCGATCCCGAGCAGGGTAAATACAATAAAATCACGTCGACATTCAGTTTTCAGCCACTGCCAAAATTAAATGCGGTGGCCAGTCTTTCGTGGTACGATTTTGTGGCCGATGACAGCCAAGAGAAACTATACAACTACCCCATCGAACGCCTGAAAGTTACCTACCAGTTTAACAAGTACCTGTTTTTGCGCGGTGTGGGCGAATACAACGGTTTTAGTAAACAGTTTGTTGGCGATATGTTGCTGTCGTTTACCTACATTCCCGGAACAGTGGGCCACATTGGTTACGGGGCTTTGTATCAGCAAACCGATGCCGACCTGGATTTCTTCGACAAAAACCACGGGCCAACACAACAGCAACGTGGATTTTTTATTAAGCTGTCGTACCTCATCCGGTCGTAAAACCATAATTATCTTAAGATTACAAATTCAACCAATAAGATACTTTTAAGTTAATCGACCTGAATTTTGGCCCAAAATCTTTGGTAAAATAGTTGTCGTTATACACGAGGTACAAGTCCGACAGCGGAGCAAAACGCCATTGTAAACGCGAGTTGATTCCCAGGTTATCGCGCTGGTTGCTGTATTGAACCAGTGTCGACCAGAATACCGATTTGCTAAAGGTAACATCCACTTTGGGCGTTACCAGCCAAAAATCGGCATCTCCGTGCGGATCGGGCAAACGCAAAGCATCATAACGTGTATTCAAGCTTAACGATGCCCAGGGTTGAATACGATATGTTAAAACGGTAGATGCTGAAAAGCTATTTCCGTTATAAAATTCACCACCCGATGTTTCGGCAGTTAATGAAAATACCTTTGCCGGGTTCGATGCGTATTCAACACTAAAAGTATTGTAAGTGTAGCCCTGATTTTCGGGTAATGGCTCAGCGCCCGATCGTGTTGGATCGAAAGGAAATGTAAGGTAAGTATAATTGTTCCTGAAGTCTAAACCAATGGTCGACTGGTCTTTAAAATTAATATCGTAATACAAACTGTAAGTATGGTCGGTTTTTTTCCAGTCCATATTGGGGCGCCAGTAAGTCACGGTCATAATCCCTACGTCGTGAAAACTTATTTTGCTGTTTTCGGGATAGAAATTAACACGAAATCCGTTACCATTTTTAAAAACACCTCTGCGTTGCACAAATCCCAGATCGGCCTGAAATTCATCATCCACATACTGCAAATCAAAAACATAGCGAAATTTTCGTGGTTGATAAGTTACGGTAGTCTGCCACGAGTAGTTCCCTTCTGTATCATCCGGATTTAACGACTTATGCAGGTAAAACTTACCCGTCCAGTCGTTATCGGCCGACGCCAGGTTATAGTCGATACCAAGCACCCGGTTGTATTCTTCGTTTGGGTCCTGAAAATCGTAGTCGCCAAAAGTCTGACGGTTAACTGCAAATATTCCTAAACTCGAGCGTGAGAACATCTTACGCTGCATGGTAAACATCATGTTGTTATTCGATGCAATTTCGTTACCCGGATCTTCATCAGTTTGCATATTCAGGAAACCAAGTCGCCACCTGTCGTTTAGTTTTCCGCTTAAACGCACACCGCCTATAATGCGGTTTTCAATCATATTTCCATTGGCGTCGCGTGCCAATCCAATGCGCCGCGAAAAGAATGGATTTGCCGAACCATAAGCATCGCCGTAACTTCCGAACAAGTCGTTATTGTCGATAAAAAACTGGCGCTTTTCAGGCAAGAAAACTTCGAAGCGGGTAAGGTTGGTAAAAATATCGTCCACTTCAACATTCGAGAAATCGGGATTAACCGTAATATCCAGGTTCATACTGTTACCAATGGCCAGTTTAGCATCACCTCCAAACGTAAAATCGCTTTTTGTTTTATCGCTTGTAAAGTCTTTCGATGCCAGCGTATTCACATAAGGAATAATGGCAAATGGCGTACGCGATTTTCCTAATGGTTTTTCAAACTCCATGTTGCCCATAAATGCCAGGCTCGACAACATTTGGTTTTGTGGAACGGCTGCCCAGGCACTTTGCTCGTTGGTTTGCATATCCCAGCGGTAACACTGTACACGCCATGTTTTATCGCCTTCGTGAAATTTTATTGAGCTAAGCGGAATTGCTGCCTCCAGGACGTAATAATCGTCGTGCATAGTACTTTCCAATTGCCATTTCTGATCCCAGCTGGTATTAAAACCATTTCTGCCGGAACCGCCACCCGAGATAAACGCTTCGCGCTGCACGCCATAAGGAGTCATTCCAAAAAGAAAAGCGGTAGTACCATCTTTAAAGGTATCGAACATCAGCGTAACATTGTCGTTACTTGTTCCGCCAAAATCGCGGCGTAACGAGGATACAATATAATTATCGGATTGAGCATCGGCCCGGATTCCGATGTACAATGTATGGTCGTCGTACAGCAATTGAAATTCGGTATTATTCATCGCCTTCTCTTTATCCGACGGAAAGAATTGCCAGAAATCACCTCCTTTGTCGGCCAGCTGCCATTCGGCTTCATCCAAAACACCATCAAGCGTAATTGGCGACGAAATGTATTTCACCCGGATACTTCTGTCGGTATTTTGTGCCTGTGCAAAAAGAGCAGTGCCAAGCAATAAAATAGTAAAAACAAAAGGCATAAAATTTTTTAGTCGGGGAGCACACAAAAAAGTCAATAATGAAGTCATGATTTTAAGTTATTGGTATTTATGTTGGCAAATCTAGAACGAAACAAACATTACTTTGCTACCACCGGCACAGGTATACCTACCATTATTACAGGTATTTATAATGGTATATTCAGAAAACAAAAATCCGGGATAAAATAATCCACACCACTGACTGACTGCGATTTATGTCTCATCCCGGATTTCTGTAAAATGATCCGTTTAACGAACCGGTATTATTCAGCTACTTTAACACAAAGCATCTGATTCTGGTCACGTATCAGCAATTTACCATCGGCCATTGCGATAGGTGCCCAGTTTTGTGTCGCCCCGCCAAACCGTGTTGACATTGAATTCTCGTCGGCATCAGGATTGCTTCCCAATATTTCGGCACTTGCAACCGGTTTAAATGCTTCCGGACTTGGTTCAATCAAGTACAAGGTATTTGTTCCATCCGTAGCAAGAATCATATCGTTTGCAACGATCATACTTCCTTTGTTAAAATCAGGATCGCGTTTTGTTTTCCACATAATTTCGCCATCCATATTCATACAAGTTAAGCCGTCGCGTGTACTGTTTGTACCAAACTCTGCATAAAAATATCCATCGTAGAACAATGGAGTTTTGGTTTGATCACCAAATTCTTCGGTGCGGAAAAGTTCTTTAGTACCATAAGTACCATCGGCTTGTTTCTCCACTTGAATCATCAACGCGCCAAGTTCGTAACCACCTGCAATCAACAGTTTATTATCGCCCGCATCAACAGCACTTGGCACAGGAATACGGCACACCCAATCGTTAAATTCCCAAATAACTTCACCGGTTAACGGATCCATACCAACAACACTACCCGGCTCTACCGGCTGTCCTCCGCGGCCGCCACCCGAGGCAGTTATCATCACCAAATGATCGTTTCCATCTATTTTTACAATTATCGGGCTTACATAACCTGTTAATCCGAGTGATGGTGTTTTCCACTTCAATTCACCTGAATTTTTATCGTAAGCCACAACTCCGGCTTCAGGAGCCTGTGATGCAAGAATCAGCAAATCGCCATAAATTAACGGGCACTGCGAAATTGCCCATGTTGGGAAACTTCCGGCACCTCCGCCAAATCCGGGGCCACCGCCTTCCGGTAATGCACCGCCGAAATCAGTCCACACATTGGCTTTCCAAACCGGCTGATGGGTTTCCAAATCAATACAATATGTATGTCCGTATGGTCCGCAAGAATATACATGTTTATCATCAACGATCGGCACACTGCGCGATCCGGGGAACATCACTTCTCCGGCTGACTCATACTCAAACGTCCATAGTTCATCGCCTGTATTCAGGTCAAAACAACGCATGATATCACCTGTTTTGTCGTCGCGGTCGAGCAAATAAACTTTGCCGTCTTTAATAACAGGGCCGCCATAACCGATGCCCACGTTTACTTTCCAAAGTACTTCAGGACCGCTTTCCGGCCAGGTTTTTAACAAATTATCCTGTTGTGTAATACTGTTTCGATTTGGCCCCATAAATTGTGGCCAATCCTGCGCCAACAAAGCAGAACTGATTGCCAACGCAAAAGTTAAAATGACTAGTTTCTTCATATGGTTTTAATTTTGGTTTTTCGCAAAAAAGTGAAATTCAGGCAACGACCTGTATTCCGTGGTTGATTGTCAGAACATAATATTAGCAGAAATCGCTGGCAAAAACAATTTGTTGCGATGAATATTGGTTTCAATGGGGTAAAATTTCGCTTCGTTTTATGAAAATACCTGAATTGGCGACAACTAAAAAGTCGACCGATTCACCTCTAATCAAAAAACAAGCTATATGAAATCATGCAAATCCCCTCTGAAGACCTGCTAAGAAGGAAGCTTAACTAGTTATTTTCCCAAACACTTTCACGAATGGTTACCGGCCCTAATAAACCGGAAGGTTCAAGGTTGATCTCCGGTCGTTTTCTTCCCAAAAAGTCGTTTGAAATTACAATGTTGGTTGATGTGTACTTTTTCTGATCCTCAAGAATTTCATCACCCGCTACACGGTTAAACCACGAGTTCACCACTGTAATCTCCAACGTATTTTCGCCTTCTTGCAACACATCGCTGATATTTACCCGGAAAGGTTTAGTCCAGATAATTCCCTTATATTTTCCATTAACAGTAACCTCTGCAATACCAACATCTTTTACCGTTTCCAACTGAAGGAAATAATCAGCCCCTTTTCCCGGTGCAAAATCCAGATTAAATGTTTTTGTGTAGTCCACTTTCCCTGAATAATATTTTATTCCCTGATCATCAGATTTTGACCAGTCAGCCAGTTCCGGGAAAACCACTTTTCCGGGACCACCCCACTCCGGATCAAAAAACAGTTCCCATTCACCATCAATGGTCGCAAGCGTTTTATATTCAGGATAATTCCGCGTTTCCACCCCCTGACGATCGGCAGGAATTGGCGCGTTAAAAACAACCATAACCGAACCATAAGGCTCCAAAGTTAAAGGCACTTCCGTTTTACCATCGGTCTGTTTAAACGCCAATGCATCACGAATTTCGCCGGTGTTGGCATCCCAAAGTTCCGGATGTAATCCGCTCACACGGAATGCTGCTGTTATTTTTTGTTTCTCCGCGGTTTGATTCGACACGAAATACACCTGTGTTTTTCCAATGGTATAATGAATGTAATCGAAATCGGTAGTGCTGGTGTTGCCTTTAACGGCAAAATCAGGTGCAACATCTTGCGACGACAAGTACTCGCGGGCAGTAACTCCCCAAACAACCTTTCCGGCACCATAACTTTTTGTGCCTTCGGCCGAAGTATCGCTTCCCCACATTTTATCTGCCAGCGTTTGAAACTCTTCGTTAGCCGCTTCGCCTCGAACCAAACTTATTGAGCCTTCAGGTTTGCTTCCGATAACCGTTGCTCCCTGATTTACCAACTCCTCCAGTTTCTCGAGTACTGCCAACGATAAAACTTTATGATCGGGCAAAACCAAAACGTTGTATTCAATTCCTCCTGGAACAACAACTTTTCCGTCATTCACTTTTAACTGTAGGAATATCGTTTCATCGGTTACATCGTAATCGTACCCCGGCATAACTCCGGCAGGATCGGAATGTTTATACGGAAATACATTGGGCACATGATCGCCATAATAATACAGCACATCGGCAACAAATTTGCCCTCCTGCACAACAGCCTGCACACGTTGCATATAATCGATAAACGGCCCCGACTGATTCCACCAGGTCACCTGCGGATTTACGTGAGTACCGGCAAAATATTCCTGCCCCGGCAATCCCATTTCGAGTGGCGAGCAAGTGAAAGTATGAAAATACATACGGTTCAAACCTGCACAAATTTCATGATCAAATGACGATTTCTGGTCGTGCCAAAGTTCATCGTTCCAGTGCGGGCCGATGGTAGTAAAACTCTCCGCACCAACTATTTTAATGCCGTAAATGTGCGCAGCCGAAGAAGCCTGTTTCAGGAAGAAACGGTTTTCGTCGCGCGGCCGGTGTGGCGATGGTGCCCAAAACTCACTCATTACAATATCGTTGTAACCGTAGTTTTTTATACCATCCATTGGTCCGGCATGCGGCCCTGCAGATTCGGGCTGAACACCCATATTATATTGGTGTGCGTATTCCTGAAAACGTTTGTAATGCTTCTCGGCAACCAGGTCGGCCAGTGTTTTTCTGAAATCGGCCAAAAAAGCATTTGAGGTGTTTACATCATCAACTATATAACCGGCAACAACCGGCAAATAATTTGTTACATCGTAACCGCGGTAATCGGTAAATTCCTGCGCAAATTTATCGGTCCAGTTCATGCCACCACACTCCCAACTGTCGGTTTCCATGTATTTTAAGGTCGTTCCAACGTGATCGCCGGCAGCTTCAAAAATTGGCTCAACCACATCGTTCCAATAAAAATCAAACGCCTCTTCGCTCATGTAATCTAACACAAGGCCCTGCCAGTCGCCACTCGATGTTGAAACTTCAGCCTCGGTACAAGTGTACCCAACCCGCATTATGTTCCAGTTTCCTGCTGGCGCTTCCCAATTCAGTGTTCCATCCTCCGACACAAATGCATCAAGCTGAACGATCTCATCTTTATTGATAGTATAGTTTTCCTCGCCGTCTACCTTTTCCTTCTCTGGATCATTAAAAAGCAGGAATCTGCAATCCGGAGCAGATCCACCCAACTCATGAAATCCCAGTTTGTAATCAAGATCTGTGATCACCACATCTGTTTTCCCTGTTTCCTTTAGCGGAAAAGCAAGGATTGTAATGTCTTTATAAAAATCGTCTCTGGTGAAAGGTTGCTCCAATTTCATCGAAACGGTCTTTCCTCCTTCAACTTTAGTTTCGGAAAAGGTCAATTGTTTAGCAGCATATTCAGGTGTTACACGCGGGCCACCAAGATTCCAGCCACTCTGAATATTAAATCCCATGGTTAATCCCAAACGTTTGGCCTCATCAAGCGCAAACACAAAAAGTTCGTTCCACTCGTCCGATCCATATAATGGTCCTTTCGGGATATCTTTATTTCCGCGCTGGTTATGACCGCCGGCATCAAAGATCATAGCTCCCTGAAAGTTTTTGGATTTCATGGCCTCCAGATCTTTTGTAATAGCCGCCTTATTCACGTTCCCATTCAACCACCACCACCAGCAATTCACACCATATTCGCGCGGCAGGTTTTCGAAATTAGCCCTTATTTCGCTGTAACTGATCTGGTCTTCTGCAGCCGTTTCGGTTTTATCTTTTTGTGTACACGATTGCCAAAACACAGCGACAATAAGCACCAATAACAATATTCTATTCATAGCTGATGATTTTTTAAAATGATGATTTAACGGTTAGATTTTCGACTACAAGCCTGATATTCTTTCCAAAGCCAGTGTTAATGCATGCGTTCCCAGTTTTCCGTGGCCCTGCGCCTGAACCGCCAGGTAAAGTTGTTTTACCAACGCCAAACCGGGTAACGACAAGCCCATTGCTTCCGCTTCTTTTAAGGCAATCCCCATGTCTTTGATAAAATGCTCTACAAAAAACCCGGGATCGAAATTGCGATTTACAATGCGCGGCGCCAGATTATCAAGCGTCCAGCAACCGGCAGCTCCACCACTAATTGATGAAAGCATAGTCGGTAAATCGAGACCGGCTTTATGTCCATACAACAACGCTTCGCAAACACCGATCATAGTTCCGGCAATGGTAATCTGGTTACACATTTTTGTATGTTGCCCCGATCCGGCTTCGCCCTGGTAAACGATCTGTTTCCCCATGATTTCGAACAGCGGCATAACCTTATCAAAAGCTTCTTTGTCGCCACCGGCCATTATTGAAAGTGTTCCATTTTTTGCACCAACATCACCTCCGGAAACAGGTGCATCAACCGACTGAATGTTTTTTGCTTTTGCAGCCTCATAAATTTCAACGGCCAGACTTGGTTCTGTAGTTGTCATATCAACCAAAACAGCACCCGGCTTTGCTTTTGCCAGAATTCCATTTTCACCAAAATATACTTCGCGAACATCTTTCGGAAAACCAACAATCGTAAAAATTACATCGGAAACCGCAGCAACCTCAGCCGGGCTATCAGCCCATTTTACACCGTTTGCCAGCAACGATTCTGCTTTACTTTTTGTTCGTGTGTATGTGGTACACGAATAACCCGCATTATTTAAGTGGCCCAGCATGGAAACTCCCATCACTCCGGTGCCAATCCAACCAATTGTAATATCTTGTTTCATTTTTATTTTTTAAGTATGCCAAAGCTAAAGTTTTCGCGACATTCAGCAAAATCATTCTATTCACAATAAATGGTTGAACGTTCATAATTTAGAATAAATATATTTTATCTGTAATAAACTGGTAATGACCACTTCGTTGCAAAGAAAAAAGTAAGAGGATTTTGCGCGTTCAACACTGATTCTCTAAAGTTTAAGTCCATCACAACTCTTTCACAACTTTATAAACAGTACTTTTTACTCTTTTACAACATGCTCAACAACAGCCTATTTACAGACCCGCATTTTTTAAATAACTCAAACAATAGATTATATTTATCACAAAATCTTTCGCATAGATTTATAAGTGATAACGGAGAGTGGATGCTGACTACTTTCCGTTTTCTTTTAAAGCGCCAATCCGGGGCACAAAAAAACCTCCGGATAACTCCGAAGGTTTTCTTATAGTTATTCTCGAATTTTTCTTATAATCCTTTAAAGAAGTCGTTTCCTTTATCATCAACAATAATGAATGCCGGGAAATTCTCCACTTTAATTTTACGAACCGCTTCCATTCCAAGGTCTTCAAAATCGACTACCTCAACAGATTTGATACTGTTTTTGGCCAGAATTGCAGCTGGTCCACCAATTGAACCAAGGTAGAAACCACCATGTTTTTTACAGGCGTCGGTAACTGCTTGCGAGCGGTTTCCTTTTGCCAGCATGATCATGGAACCGCCCTGGCTTTGGAATTCGTCAACATAAGGGTCCATACGTCCTGCAGTTGTTGGTCCGAAACTACCGGAAGCCATACCTTTTGGAGTTTTTGCAGGACCTGCATAATACACCGGATGGTTTTTAAAGTATTCCGGCATTGGTTTACCTTCGTCGAGCATTTGTTTGATCTGCGCGTGTGCAATGTCGCGTGCTACGATTAAAGTACCACTCAGGTTCAAACGTGTTTTTGTTGGGTATTTTGTCAATTCTGCCAATACTTTGTCTATTCCCTGGTCCAGGTCGATATCGATTGCAGGGCTCATTGCCGGAGCTTTCGCAGGCAAGAAACGAGCAGGATTTTTCTCCAATTGCTCAACAAAAATACCGTCTTTGGTAATTTTTGCTTTTATGTTACGGTCGGCACTACAGCTAACACCCAAACCTACAGGGCACGAAGCTGCGTGGCGTGGCAAGCGGATCACACGTACATCGTGTACAAAATATTTTCCGCCAAACTGTGCACCTACTCCACTTTCCTGGCAAATTTTAGTTACTTTTTCTTCCCACTCCAAATCACGGAAAGCTTGACCACCTTCGTTACCTTCGGTTGGTAAATGATCTAAATAACCGGCTGACGCCTTTTTAACGGTAGCAAGAGTTGCTTCGGCTGAAGTACCACCAATTACCAGTGCCAGGTGATATGGAGGACAGGCAGAAGTACCCAGATCCATAATTTTTTCCTGTACAAATTTGGTGAGGTTTTCTTCTGTCAACAACGATTTGGTTTGCTGATAAAGAAAGGTTTTGTTACCTGAACCTCCACCTTTTGTTACAAAAAGGAATTCGTATTTATTGCCTTGCTCGGCGTAAAGATCGATTTGTGCAGGAAGGTTAGTTCCGGTGTTCTTTTCCTTTGTCATAGTGAACGGAACCACCTGCGAATAGCGTAAATTCCTTTCAGCATAGGTATTAAAAATACCTTTCGATAAGGCTTCTGCGTCGTTGGCGCCGGTGTACACATCTTCACCTTTTTTACCAATAACAATTGCTGTACCTGTATCCTGGCAAGTTGGCAATTCGCCCTCGGCCGAAACAGCCTGGTTCATCAACATGGTGTGAGCTACAAAACGGTCATTATCCGTTGCTTCCGGGTCTTCAAGAATTTTGGCCAGCTTTTCGAGGTGAGCAGAACGCAGGTAAAACGAAACATCAGAAAATGCTTCTTTTGCCAGTTCTTCCAAACCTTTAGGATCTACTTTTAAAATCTCGCGGCCATCAACTTCAATGGTCGACACATAATCTTTTGTAATGCAACGATATTCGGTATCGTCTTTTAAAATTGGAAATGGTTTTTGATATTTAAAATCTGCCATTGTATAATCGGTTAAATTAATTTTCCTTCAAAGATAAAACTATTCGGTGGTTTCTATTTTATTTTAAGGCGAAACCTGAAAAATTTAAGACTCAGAGCAGATACCGATTTCAAACATTCGATGTTAATAACTACAGCCTATTTATAGCCATTCTAAGGTTTTATTTATTACATCTAAAATATATTTGCGCCCAGACAAAAAGACAAGATGAAAAAAATAGGTTTGGGTTTGTTATGTGTATTGACACATAGCATTTTCTCGTGGGTATTCGCATCGAATCCTGCGAACAATAATGATTCTTGTTATCCCTTCGTCTCCCACTCATTTCAGCGAACAACGGTTGTTCCTGAAGCAGCAAACGACACCTTTTTGCTGGCCTCAGGATGTAGTAATAATTTGGTTTCGGGCAACCTGCTGTTGAACGACAACTACGATCCCGGCGATGCTTGGTTAAGCCGAATCGACGGACCAAAAACCGGACATTTTTCATGCGGTCCGCAAGGGAATTTTGTGTTTACCACAGATCCCGGTTATCAGGGAGAAATTGTGCTTCAGTACCGGTTGAGTTCCATAAGCAATCCCGACTCTTATTCGAATGCCTATCTGGTAATTTATGTTGAAGATGATGCCGATTGCGACCAGGTTGTAAACAGCATCGACATCGACGATGATAACGACGGTATTTTGGATGTTCATGAAGGCGACGAAACTGTTGACACCGATGGCGACGGAATTCCGGATTGTCTTGATATTGACTCGGACAACGACGGTATTACCGATTTTACTGAATGGCAAACCGAAGGCTTTTGCAAATCGTTACAATTGATTGACGAGAATGGCGATGGCTGGGATGCAGCTTTCGACCCGGCAGAAGGTGGCGATTATTACGAGCAGGTTGATACCGATATGGACGGGATTCCTGATTTTCAGGATAATGATTCGGACAACGATGGAATACCTGACTACATTGAGGCTTTCGACATTAACAACGACAAAATACCGGCAATAAATTTTTCGAACCTGGATTTTGATACTGACGGGCTCGACAACAGTTGCGATACTGTAAATTGCGGCATATCGCGGCTAAATCCAATGGGCAGCAGTAGCCCCCTACCCGACAACGATACCAACAACATCAGAGACTGGCGCGATCCGTATAATTACATCGTGATTGATGATAAGCCATATGCAAAAACCGGCAAAGACGAGTTAGTTGCTTATCCCAATCCTGTTGTTGATCAGTGTACAATCGTACTTCCGGGCACAGAAAATAATGCACCGGAAAATTCAGTCAAAATTTTCGACATTCAAGGAAGGCTGGAACACCTGGAATTATTCGAAGGAAATGAACACCATCTTTCGCTGGCTCACTTAAAAAGAGGGATTTACATAATTCGGGTAAAGGCCGGAACCAAAGAATTTGTCACACGCATTAGCAAAGCAGATTAAAAAACACAGATTAACAAGCTCTCTTAAAATCCTCATTTTTATCAATTTATTTGGTTTGTATTACAAACTTGTTTAATTTTATAAACAAAACAACCAATATGAACTCAAGTACTTCGAACCAGGAAATGAGTGACAACGAAATGTTGAAAACACTTAAAACAGCCATTGCTTCATCGAAACGGTCGTTATATGAAGATGGGATTTTACTCATCATATGGGGGGCATCATTTACCTTTGGATTCTTACTGAATTATTATAAATCCACTCATCTTGTAGTTTACTGGGAACGTAACATTATAGATATCCTGAATATTTTGGCAGCTATATTATTGATCGGATTTACCATCTATTACATCTTCCTTCGTAAGCCAAAACTCCATACATATACAGCTATTTCCACCCGATATGTTTGGCTGGGAATAATTATTGCGCACAACCTGAACGTGATCGTTACCAAAAGCCTGCTGCAAGAAGTTGATTTTTCGCTGCTCCATCCGCTTCAAATGGTTTTAATTGGTTTTGCCCTTTTTGTTACCGGCGGAATTTACCGCTACAAGTTACTTTCCATTAGTGGTGGTGTAATGTGGATCGCCGCAGTTTTGTGTGCCCGCGTTGAGCTGGCTGACCAGTATCTGATTCGGGCGATAGCCAACTTTGTCTGTTTTGTAATTCCGGGCGTTCTCATGTATCTGAAAAGTAAAAAAGCGGCCCATGTTTAAAAGCCTCGATCCACTTCTTCATTCGCAGGTGCGGCTGGCAATAATGACCATTCTGCTTAATGTTAAGTCGGCCGAGTTTTCGTATTTGCTCGAAAATATCGAAACTACGAAAGGCAACCTCAGTTTCCAGATCACAAAACTTAAGGAAGGTGGTTACATCAAGGTAAAAAAGTCGTTTCGCAAAAACTATCCGCTTACCACATTAAGCATTACTCCCAAAGGAATTGAGGCCTACGAAATTTATGTGGAAGCCATTTCTGAATATTTCAGAAAATCGGGAAAACTTTAATTCTCACCTACCGTTCTATTTTTGAGTTCATGTTTATACCCTAGTGAAATGGCTGAAGTTTTCATTCAATTCATTAGCTTTGAGAAAACGTAAATTAATCAATATGAAGACTAAAATATGCCTGTTATACATCTTACTTTTTGCTGTTGTTATTAGTGCAAAAGCAGAAGTAAAACTCCCCAAAATATTTAGCTCGAACATGGTTTTGCAACAAGGAATTGAAATTCCTGTTTGGGGCTGGGCAACGCCGGGAGAGGAAATCTCTGTATTGTTTAATGGAGTCTCATCTGAAACAATGACCAACGAAGATGGCAAATGGAAAGTAGCACTACCGGCACAAAAGTACGGTGGTCCTTACACCTTAACTATAAAAGGTAAAAACACTATTTCGTTCAGCAATGTAATGGTTGGAGAGGTCTGGGTTTGTTCGGGCCAATCGAATATGGAATGGCCACTGGCACAGGTAAAAAATGCCGACGAAGAAGTGGCTGCTGCTAATTATCCCAACATTCGTTTATTTACCGTACCTCGCCGTGTGGCACAATTCCCTGAAGATGATATGGAAAGTGGCGAATGGATGGAATGTACACCGCAAACAGCGCATAACTTTTCGGCTGTCGGGTATTTTTTTGGTAAAGCTTTAAAAGAAGATTTGAATGTTCCCATTGGTTTGATTCACTCTTCTTGGGGCGGAACCGTTGCCGAAACATGGACCAGTCCACAAACCATACAAAACGATCCGGATTTCAGGGAGCCCATGATCGAATTGCAGCAAATGAATGTTGAAGAGTACCGAAAAAATAAGGAAGCTCAAATAAAGAAAATACTCGGTGGTGAAATTCCTACCGAAGATGAAGGCATGCAAGATGGAAAACCTGTTTGGTCGGATCCGGAATTAAACGACACCGACTGGAGCAAAATTATCGCTCCCGGTTTGTGGGAAGATCAGGGCTATATCGACATCGACGGAATTGGATGGTATCGGAAAGAACTTGACCTTACGGAAGACCAGACTCAAACCAACCTCAATTTACATTTAGGTAAAATCGACGATTCTGATATTACTTTTCTGAATGGTATTGAAATAGGAAAAACAGAGAATCAATACGATAAAGAAAGAGTTTACACCATCGACAAAAAATATTTGAATCCCGGGAAAAACATGATCGTAGTCCGCGTTAACGACACCGGTGGCGGTGGCGGTATTTGGGGCGATCCAGAAGATCAGTATGTAGCAATTGGTCAGGAAAAAATTGATATATCGGGCGATTGGAAATTCAAAATTTCAAAAGCAGTGATGCAGGATATCGACCTTGGTCCCAACTCGTATCCTACCCTCTTATTCAATGGCATGATCAATCCGATTGTACCATTCGGGATAAAAGGAGTTATCTGGTACCAGGGCGAATCAAATGCCAGCCGTGCCAAACAATATCAACGTGTATTTCCGAATTTGATAAACGATTGGCGGGCACAATGGAACCAGGGCGATTTCCCTTTCCTTTTTGTTCAACTGGCCAATTATATGAAACCGGTACAAAAACCTACAGACAGTGAATGGGCAGAGTTACGCGAAGCACAAACCAAAACATTGGAGCTACCAAATACAGGAATGGCTTCGGCTATTGATATTGGCGAAGCTGATGATATACATCCGCGCAACAAACAGGACGTTGGAAAACGACTGGCGTTAAATGCGTTCAAGGTAGCTTACAATAAAGATGTTGTTTACACAGGTCCAACTTTCGAATCGGTGGAATTTAAAGATGGGAAAGCCTACATTACTTTCTCGGAAACAGGATCGGGACTGGCCGTAAAAGATAAGTACGGCTATGTTAAAGCCTTTTCGATTGCGGGTGCCGATCGTCAGTTTCATTGGGCAAAAGCCGAGATCATCAATAAAAATACGGTGGTTGTTTATTCGTATGCAGTTACCGATCCGGTGGCAGTGCGTTTTGGATGGTCGGATAATCCTGATGATTTGAACCTATATAACCTGGAGCTTCTGCCAGCCAATCCTTTCAGAACAGACGACTGGTCGGGAATTACAAAGTAAATTGTAGATAAAATTATCCCGATCGCACAATTTATTAATCAATATAATGTTGATTATAAAACGTGTTTGCCTAGTTTTGTGCCAATGATGAAACGAGCTCAGTAAATTTCAAAACACATATGAATGATTATCTTGCGAGTTACATGAGTCTCCATAAAAACAAGCGATAACCGACGAATGAAAAACTTTACCATTCTATTTCTATTCCTGCTAACCCAAACCATTGCTTTTGGGCAAAGTAACAATGCAACTTTAAAAGGTGTTATCAAAGATCAGAACGGCGTTCCGATCGATATGGTAAATGTGGTTTTGAAAGAATACCCAACTCTTGGCACCACAACAACTGCCGACGGTGAATTCCTGCTGCGTATTCCGGCGCGCAAACAGCTCACGGTAATTTTTTCATCGCTGGGATATCAAACTTTTCAGGATTCGGTTTACGCTAATCGCGAAGAAACGATCATCAAGCAGATTACAATGCCGGAGACTAACCTCGAACTGGCAGAAATTATTGTAAAAGAACAGCGACGCAACGGCGGAAGTATTATAAGTCTCGATCCGAAAATTATTAACTCCATTTCGAGTGCTTCGGGAGGAATTGAAGCCGGGTTGAAAACCCTGCCCGGCGTATCATCAAATAACGAATTAAGCTCGCAATACACCGTTCGTGGTGGTAACTTCGACGAGAACCTGGTTTATGTAAACGATGTTGAGGTTTATCGTCCTTTCCTGATTCGCTCGGGACAACAGGAAGGGTTGAGTTTTATTAACAGCGACATGGTTTCTACCATCGATTTTTCGGCGGGTGGTTTTAATGCCAAATACGGTGATAAAATGTCGTCGGTACTTGATATAAAATACCGTAAACCGAGCGATTTTAGTGGATCGGCATCGGTTAGTATGCTCGGTGCTTCGGCGCATTTCGAGGATGTTGCGCTAAACGGAAAACTTTCGCACATTTCAGGAATACGATACAAAACCAACCGTTACATTCTGGGAACTTTGGACGAAGAGGGCGAATACGATCCGCGTTTTCTCGATTTTCAAACCTACATTACCTACCAGTTTAACGAGAAATTCGACCTATCGTTTTTAGGTAACGTAGCGCAAAACCAATACAATTTTATTCCGCAAACCCGCGAAACAACTTTTGGTACGTGGCAAAACCCGCTAAACACCCGAATCTATTTTGACGGTCAGGAGCAGGATGATTTTGAAACTTATCTAGGAGCGGTAACCGCCAACTATCATCCCAATGCCAACCTGAACCTGAAGTTTATTGCATCGGCTTACCATGCCAAAGAAAAAGAGACTTACGATATTCAGGGGCAGTACTATTTAAACCAGCTGGAGCGCAATATGGGCTCGGATGAGTTTGGCGACAGCACACTGAATTTGGGTGTTGGTACCTTTATCAACCATGCCCGAAACAGCCTCGATGCAACTGTTTACAGCTTTTCGCACAAAGGAGCTTTAAACTCTGAAAAACACCTGTTAAACTGGGGAATTAAATTTCAGCACGAAAAAATAAACGACGAACTGAACGAGTGGATTTACCGCGATTCTGCCGGTTATTCCATTCCCTATTCTGATAACGAAGTAAATTTGTTTTACACGCTTAATGCCAAAAACAAAATCAGTTCGAACCGGATAACCGGATATATTCAGGACAGTTGGGGCATGCCTACCCAAAATGGCGATCTGTATCTCACCGGAGGAGTTCGCTTCAATTACTGGGATTTTAACAATGAACTACTCATTAGTCCGCGCGCCACATTAAGTTACTTCCCCGAGTGGGAGAAAAAAATGTCATTTCGCTTATCAGCAGGATGGTATCATCAGTCGCCGTTTTTTAAAGAGCTGAAACAAAGCGACGGTTATATAAATTACGACTCGAAAGCACAACGTTCGTTTCAGGTTGTTGGAGGAACAGATCTTCTGTTTACCGCCTGGGATCGTCCGTTTCGATTTACTTCCGAAGCATACTACAAACACATGAACCGCCTGATTCCTTACCAAATTGATAACGTTCGCATACGTTACCTGGCAGAGGAAGAAGCAAGCGGTTATGCCACCGGAGTTGATTTTAAAATTAATGGTGAGTTTGTAAGCGGATTACAATCGTGGGCAAGTTTATCGTTTCTGCAAACCGAGGAAGACATAAAAGGCGACGGTCACGGAATGATTCCCCGACCTACCGATCAGTGGATGAACTTTAGTTTGTTCTTCCAGGATTATTTACCGGGAAACCCAAGTTATAAAATGCAGCTATCAGGATTTTACGGAGCCCGCCTGCCAACCGGACCGCCAAATGGTGAGCGTTACCAGGATGTATTTCGTATGCCACCTTACCGCCGTATCGACCTTGGATTTTCAAAAGTATTTATAAGCCGGGCAAACCGCTCGAACAGCCCGTTTTTCAGGCATATTACCGATTTATCGCTGAGTCTTGAGGTATTTAATTTGCTCGACATTAATAATACGATCTCTTATTTCTGGGTATCGAGTATTTATGGCGACCAGTATGCCGTTCCGAATTATCTTACTTCAAGAAAATTCAACTTAAAACTTACGGTAAAATTCTAAATTCCAACAACATAAGCAATTAGTTACATAATGTAATGTTTAAGCAACATTAAAACTTTAGTGCGCGGCGCCATTGATATGAACTATTGTAACCAATAGATTACCTTTGCCTTACAACTTAATTAGTTACTATATGAACCTAACTGTATACCAGGTTGATGCCTTCGCCGAGAAAGTTTTTGAAGGGAACCCCGCAGCCGTTATTCCACTGAATGATGAGTGGCTTCCTGATGAGATCATGCAAAAACTGGCTTTGGAAAATAACCTCTCGGAAACCGCATTTTTTATAAAAAAAGACGACTGTTACCATATTCGCTGGTTTACTCCCGAAGCCGAGGTTGATCTTTGCGGACATGCTACTTTGGCAACTTCGCATGTACTGTTTCAGCATTTAAATTATACGGCCGATAGGATTTGTTTTCAGTCGAGAAGCGGAAAGCTGAGTGTAAAAAAAGAAGGCGATTTGTTGGTATTGAACTTCCCGGCATCGCAGGTGGAGGCCAAATATATTCCCACAGGTTTAAAAACGGCGTTTGGAATTCATCCGCAGGAATGTTTTAAAGGGCGCGAAGATTTGATGCTGGTTTTTAAAACTGAAAACGACATTTACAACCTGGAGCCCGATTTCACAAAAATGTTAGAGGCTACATCGCGAGGAATAATTTGCACGGCGAAATCGGAGAAATACGATTTTGTATCGCGCTTTTTTGCACCATCGGTGGGTATTAACGAAGACCCTGTAACCGGATCGGCACACACCATGTTAATTCCGTATTGGTCGGAGCAACTGAATAAGAAAAATATGTTGGCGAAACAGATATCGAAAAGAGGCGGAGTACTGCATTGCAAACAATTAGGCGACCGCGTTGAGATTGGCGGCAAAGCAGTTACTTACCTGGTAGGAACCATTAATATTTAACCGTTTAACTCTTTTCGTTGCATTTCGGCAGGAGCATTAAACTTTATTCAAAATTTTTTGTAGAGAGGTATAGCTTAACTTAAATGAAAGTCGTATATTTTTGTACAAGATAAATGCACAACGCACACAAAATCAATAGTTAAAATTTACAGATGAACGATCCGATTGGCCTGGCCATTAAAGAATATTATGAACGAGGAAAAGCGCCTCAGATTCAGGTAGATTCGAATTACACCGAAGGCGAAACTATTGCCCCGTCGTATTTTTTCCGCAACGAAAAGGAACTCCCCAAAATTGAAAAAGTTGCGCTGAAAAATTGCAAAGGCCGCATTTTAGATATTGGTGCTGCTGCAGGCTGTCATTCACTTATTCTGCAGAAAAAAGGTTACAGTGTTACGGCGCTTGAAAAGTCGGAAGTGTCGGTTGAAGTGATGCGCCAGCAGGGGATTGTAAAAGTAGTTCATGCCGATATTTTTGAGTACAACGAAAAACAATTCAACACCATTCTGCTGCTCATGAACGGATCGGGAATTGGCGGAACTATCGCTGGTTTGAAAAAATTGCTGACTCACCTGAAAAGTCTTCTGCTGGAAGGTGGCCAGATTTTAATTGACTCATCAGATATTAAATACCTTTTTGAAGAAGAAGACGGATCGCAATGGGTTGATATCGCCAATAACAACTACTACGGCGAAATGCAATACAAAGTGAGTTTCCGCAAAGAAGAGGCACAGTTCGACTGGCTTTTTATCGATTTTAACACGCTGCAGCTTATTGCCAACGAAATCGGTTATAACTGCACTTTGCTCGAAAAAGGAACACATCACGATTACCTGGCACAACTAAAACTTTAAAACCGGCATAAATACGGCGTGCCGAATGCGGTTCGGCACAACTTGGAAATCGATCGGGCAAGTCTTTTCGCAGAGCTTATTATGTCGTTGGCAGAGTAAATCAGATCATTCACAGATATAATTTCGGTATTTACTGACGTTTACATAATTTGGTGTTCGAATTAAAACAGAAAACACCATGAAAGCTCTTATCCTCATTTCCTCAATCTTTTACATTCTCGGATTGAAGATCAGCAACAAAATCGACCTGGTAAAAAAATCGAATCCGGTGGAGAAAATTATTACCCACAAAGTAAAAGCTGCTGAGCCCGAAAAATGTGCAACTTTTGAAGCAGAAGCACCAAAAGACACACAAGAAAAAGAAAAAACACCGCCTAAGGAAAGTATGGAATAACACCCTCCTCATAGAAATAAACAGCAAAGATTTAAACAGGGAATCATTTAATGGTTTCCTGTTTTGTTTTTCGTACTTTAGGTAACACTAAATTCTGAACTATTTCAATATGAATTGCGCGATCACATCAAACGATATTCGGGTTAACAGTTGGGAGGAATTAACGCAAGAAGTTTACCATCAATCGTGGAAACCCGATCTTGGCCGGTTCCGGTCCGACTTTGCTTTTCGTGGCCTCTCCGACTGCCACTACAAACTGGAGAACAGCTTTGTTCGCAACTGTGGAGAACGTCCTGAACTGGAATATCACATGTTGCGTAATTTCCGTAAATATGCCCGCATCGACGATTTCTTGCTGGCTAACACACCACTTCGGGCACTGGTACTCGCACAGCATCATGGTTTAGCAACACGGTTGCTCGACTGGACTTACTCGCCCTACATAGCCATGCATTTTGCCACATCGAACACCGAAAAATATGATTTGGATGGCGTAATCTGGAAAGTAGATTTTGTTCAAGTGAACCGACTTATTCCTGAGCCACTAAAAGAATTGCTTACTCTTGAAAAATGTAACGCTTTTACAGTGGAAATGCTGGAGTCAATTTTCCCAACAATTCAGAAACTGGATGAGACTATCGGAAGCGGTCATGCTTTGTTTTTTGAACCGCCATCGATCGACGACCGGATTGTAAACCAGTTTGCGTTGTTTTCGGTAATGACAAGCGCCACATCGGTTTTAGACGAGTGGCTGGATAAGCACCCTGAACTGTACCGACGTATTATTATTCCCGCTGAATTAAAGTGGGAAGTGCGCGACAAACTCGATCAGGCCAATATTACCGAGCGGGTACTTTTCCCCGGGCTTGATGGTTTGGCAAGCTGGCTAAAACGTCATTACCGCCCAAAACTATAATTGAGGCGGATAAACCGTTTGCATTCAACAAATTCGGCAGCACCCTGTTCTAAATTTAAACGACTTAAAAATATCCTTATGGCCAACTTTCAAATGAATCGACGGAAATTTATCGGAGCCCTTAGCGCTGGAACGGCTCATGTTTTATTCTCGAATCCAATTTATGCGGGCAATATTCCTGCCCGAAGTCACGATCCTTTTCAGTTGGTAGAATTGGGAAATTCAGGGATAAAAACCACACTCCTGGGAATGGGAACCGGTGTACACGCCACTAACCGTAGCAGTTTCCTTACCAAGCAGGACAAAAACATCAGCCTCGATTTATTGCATCATGCTTACAACAAAGGCATCCGGTATTTTGATTTGGCCGATACCTACGGCACGCACGGACTTTTCGCCGAAGCAATGACAAAAATGAGCCGAGAAGAACTAACACTCACCACAAAAATATGGACACGCCCGGGCGGAATTCCGGAGAAAGAACGCCCTGATGCTGACGTTGTGGTGGATCGGTTCCGAAAAGAATTGAATACCGATTACATCGATTTGGTGCAAATACATTGTATGGTTGACGAGGACTGGACAGAAACTTTAAAGCCGCAAATGGAAATTCTTTCGAACCTGAAAGCCAAAGGAATTATAAAGGCTCATGGAGTTTCGGTGCATTCGTATGATGCCATGAAAGCTGCCGTTGAAAGCCCCTGGGTTGATGTTTTGCATGCACGCATCAATCCGTACGGAATTGCAATGGATAAGCCCGATCCGCAGGAAGTGGTGGAGGTTATTCAGCAATTGCACCAGTCAGGAAAAGGAGTTATAGGAATGAAACTGGTGGGCAACGGCCAATTACGAAACGACAGCGAAAAAATAGATAACTCACTGCGATTTGTTTTGGGATTAGGTTGTGTAGATATGATGATTGTTGGTTTCGAGACAAAAGATCAGGTAGACAATTACATCTCCCGAATGGAGACTGAATTGAAGAGGCTTTAGTAAAATTTGCTGCAGTTAAATTTATACAATTTGAGAGCAGGGAGTCAATGTTAAGAAAACCACACACTGTAACTCACTGATTTACTGCAATTAGCAAAACTTCTTAATTTTCTAACTTAAGTTCAGAACAATGAGGCAGTAATCCATGTAATTTTGCGCGAAATTTCGTCAGTATCATGAATACAATATTTAAGCCCAAACTATTTACGATTTTAAAAAACGGCATCAGTAAAAAACAAGTTACGTCGGATATACTCGCCGGAGTTGTTGTTGGTATAGTTGCCCTCCCACTGGCCATCGCTTTTGCAGTTGCGTCGGGCGTTTCTCCTGAAAAAGGTTTGATCACCGCTGTAGTTGCCGGTTTTCTAATTTCGTTTTTGGGTGGTAGCCGCGTGCAGATTGGCGGTCCAACCGGAGCTTTTATTGTAATTGTTTACGGAATTATACAACAATACGGCGTAAACGGACTCATTATTTCTACCGTTTTGGCCGGTGTCATTCTAATTCTATTTGGTGTCTTAAAATTAGGGACATTGCTAAAATTTATCCCCCACCCGCTTATCGTTGGATTTACAAGCGGTATTGCACTGGTCATTTTTTCAACTCAAATTAAAGACGCGCTGGGATTAACCATTACCGATCTTCCATCGGGATTTATCGAAAAATGGCACGTTTATATTAGCAACCTCGGCAGCGTAAATATTGCAGCCTTACTCGTAACGCTGGCAACGATTGCCATAACGCTGATCAGCGGAAAATTTGTAAAAAAAATACCGGGATCGTTTATTGCCATTATCCTTGTTACACTGGTTGTGCAGCTTTTTAAAATCCCCATTGCAACCATTGAAACCTATTTTGGAGAAATCAGCAATACCATTCATTTTACGATTCCTCAGATACGTTTGAACGATCTGCAAAATTACCTGGAGCCAGCTTTAACAATTGCTCTGCTCGGTGGTATTGAATCACTGTTATCGGCAGTGGTTGCCGATGGTATGATAAGTGGAAAACACCGCTCGAATACCGAATTGATCGCGCAAGGAATTGCCAATGTTGTTACACCGTTTTTTGGTGGAATTCCGGCAACCGGGGCGATTGCACGTACAGCAACCAACGTAAAAAATGGCGGACGCACACCAATTGCGGGTATTGCACATGCCATTACCTTGTTGCTGATTATGCTGTTTCTGGGAAAATGGGCCAAATTGATTCCGATGTCGTGCCTGGCTGGGATTTTAATTATCGTTGCCTATAACATGAGTGAATGGCGCTCGTTTGCTTCCATTCTGAAAGGATCGGTATTTGACATCATTGTGCTGCTTACCACTTTCATTTTAACGGTGCTGGTTGACTTAACTGTAGCTATCGAAGTTGGCGTAGTACTCTCCGCAATTCTGTTTATGAAACGTATGTCAGACATCAGCGAAAAACGCATAAACAATGTTGTTGACACCGATGTAATTGAAGACTATTCGCAGCTACCGAAGGGTGTTTCTGTTTACGAAATCAGTGGTCCGCTGTTTTTTGCTTCGGCACGACGTTATTCCGAGGTAATTCAGGAAACCGGACAAGGTTGCGACACACTAATTCTGCGTATGCGCCATGTTTCTTTTGTAGATGAAACGGGAATGAAAAACCTGCAGAGTTCGCTTAAAATCCTTCAGAAACAAGGAGTGAAAGTGATATTATCGGGTGTTTCTACGCAACTGAAAAATGACTTGGAAAAACGACTCAGCTCAAAAGTTATCGATTACATTGACATGGAAGATTCGTTTGAAAAAGCGCTAGAACATGCAAAACTAACTTCCGCGTCTTAAAGGATTACTGTTCGCTGCTCTTTATTACTCAACAAACAAGCCTCCAATATTTTCAAAACTTCCAGTGCCTGTTCCGGCCTGACTAATAAAGTTTTGCCGTTTCGGATTGCTTCGTACAGGTTATTGTAAAAAATGCGATAATCACCGGGTATGGTCTCTACCAATTCTTCTACATGCTCATCGTTTTCGGTGTAAACCAGCATTCCCCACCAGTCTTCTTCTTCTTTTCCCCAATCTTCACCTTCGGGCAAATTGCCTGCTTTTAACAAATCTTCCTGCCCATCGATCCCCCACTTTTTAAACGTGCCGTACTCTCCGTTTAAAGTATATCTTGGTCCGGGATCCATTACCAGGTACGAGCATTTCAACAATGCAGAAAAACCGTCATAATCGAGCCGGATGTCGTAATAGTCAGCAACTTTTCCTCCGGTTCGCACCGTTTTTAAATGTGCAGTAACAGTCTGCGGTTTTCCAAACAACACATAAGCCTGGTCAACCATATGCGATCCGAGGTTATACAAAACGCCACAATATTCATCGCCTTCTTCTTTCCAGGTATCCGCCGTAATTTCAGTGCGGTATCGGTCGTAATGCGATTCAAACTCTACCAACCTTCCAAAACGTGCTTCTTCAATCACTTTTTGCACTGTTCTAAAATCCCCGTCCAATCGGCGGTTCTGAAAAACAGTATAAACCAGATTTTTTGATTTTGCCAATTCAATGAGCACTTCCAACTCTAAACTTCGAAATGTTGCCGGTTTTTCAACTACCACATGTTTACCGGCTTCCAGCGCCAGTTTTACCATGGAATAATGGAATTTATCAGGTGTGTTTACGATTACCAGTTCCACCTCGTCATCGGTTAAAATATCGTCGTAGTTTGTTACAATCGTGGCATCCGGGAACAACTCTTTCGATAATGTTTTAGAACGTTCGAGCACCAATTTAACTCTGAAATTCGGGTTCACTTTCAACAACGGTCCGTGAAATACTTTTCCCGACATACCAAAAGAAGCCAACGCCACTGTAACCTGATTCTTCATGCTAAAAATGTATAATTTAATCCTCACAAAATTCTCTTCAATAAAAATACGCAAATAAGTTTCGCTCGCAAAAGTTGCTGAATAACATTCGCCAAACATGGTATTGTATAACACATTAGCTTCTATTCCACAAAATTTGATCGTAAATTGGTCTGATAAACTACACTAACATTCCGGTTATGAAACGGACACCTACATTTATTTCTCCCCACAGCGTATGCATGGTGCCAGTTACATATGATACCACTGGAAACAAACAATCCTAATCATATGAAAAATTTTCTGCAGAGTTATCTAAACGAATCGAAATGTATTAACCTCGAATCAGGTGACTATCCCGGACCTTTTCTTACCATTTCGCGACAAGCCGGTTGTTCGGCAAAGCGCTTAGCCATTAAGCTTTCGAAGATTCTGACGGGCTACAGTTACATGTCGGAAACCAAAACCGATGTGGAGTGGAAATATGTTGACAAAGGTGTGTTTTTAGGTGTTGTTGATGAAATGATTGAGGAATTGAAAGCGGGGGATTTTGAAGATGCCGACGAATCGATATTGTTTTTGAAGGAAGTTGGGAGAGCTTTTATCGATGAAACGATCTACGACATTTCGGACGTTAAATTAATTGCAGCCTTAAAAGGAATAATTTGCCGATTGGCTTATCACGGACGCACCATTATTGTTGGCCGATCGTCGGGAGCAATTCTGAAAGACATTCCAAACAAACTGAACATCAGGCTTGAAGCACCAACCGACTGGAGAATTCACCGAATAATGCAAATTAAAGACATGACCAGAAATGAGGCTGCAGAATACATTACGCTAGCTGATAAAAAGAGAGACGCGTTTATTGAAAAGATAATTGGTAGAAAAGCCGAAAACGATGATTTCGATGTTATTTTTAATTACGCCTCAATGGAAGACGATCAAATAGTTGACGCGGTAATTAACATATTACGGAATAAAAAAATTATTGCTCCCCATTACGAATTCTAACAAATTTCTTATTTTAGCCTTAAGAAGTAATGAAATAACATCTTCTGAAAATCAGAAGAAATTAATTTAAATCTCACCTTACCAAGGCCTTTCTTCGGAGAGGCTTTGTTTTTTGAATAATTTTTTGAGATTTTAATTAAAAAACAACGATTTTTTTGTGAAAATCTAATAATTAGTCCGTTACTTTGATATAAGATTTTAATTCGTACTTCACCTGCTTTTTGTGATTTTCCGTTTTAACGTCTGACGCGTTCTTTATATTTAACAATAATTTTTTAAGAATAAAGCGGTATAATGCCGCCAGTTTTTACATTTATACATTTATATTTTTCTATTTTTTATGAATTTATTTGTTGCAAAGTTAGACTCATCGATTACAGGTGACTACTTAAATGAGCTGTTCTCTGCACACGGAGAAGTAGCGTCTGCCAAAGTTATTTTTGACAGAGAAACGGGAAACTCGAAATGTTTTGGTTTTGTTGAAATGCCAAACGAAGAAGAAGCTAATGCAGCGATTGCTGCACTTAATGATGCGGAAATTGAAGGAAAACAAATCGTAGTTAAGGAAGCAAATCCTCCACAAGAACGTCCACGTCGTGATTTTAATCGCGGTGGCGGCGGTGGTGGCTACAACCGCGGTGGCGGTGGTGGTTACAACCGTGGCGGCGGCGACCGCAGAGGCGGTGGCGGTGGTGGCTACGATCGTCGCGGTGGCGGCGGTGGCGACCGCAGAGGCGGTGGCGGTGGTGGCTACGATCGTCGCGGTGGCGGCGGTGGCGACCGTTGGTAAGCTTACCGAAAGATATTTTAAAAAAAGGTGTTCGTTTGTCGAACACCTTTTTTTATGGGCTTATAAATATTCAAGCTATTTTCTGAGAATAGATCTTCTCTTCTATTTTTTAAGAAAACACCAAGAATCTATAATTTCTTTAGCCAGGCTTCTGCCTCTATCAATTCGGTTTGGTCAGCCGTTTTTACGGCATAGTTAAAACCGGGCTGGATACAAAACGATCCGTATTCGCCTTTTGTATTTAGAGCAATGTAACCAATTTGATGATTTTGATAATCGGGAATTTTTTTCGCGATACGACGAACTGCTTCTTCGCAAGCCCTGTCGGGCGACATACCGCTGCGCATTAATTCAACCACCAAAAACGACCCCAGCGTTTTCATTACCAGTTCGCCCGATCCGGTAGCTGTTGCTCCTCCCACTTCGCCATCAACAAATAAACCGGCGCCAATAATCGGTGAGTCGCCTACCCTTCCGGGCATTTTATAACCCATCCCGCTGGTGGTACAAGCACCCGAGATACGCCCATCTTCGTCGAGCGCCAACATCCCAATAGTATCGTGGTTGTCTTCGGTAACATTTTCAATGTTGATCTTGTTACTGAATTCTTTGTTTTCCTTTTTCCACTTCTTCCACTCCTTTTTACGAGCTTTGGTTAGCAGCTTTTCTTTTTCGAAACCATTATCAAGCGCAAATTCTAACGCTCCTTTACCGCTCAGCATTACATGCGGTGTTTTCTCCATAACCAGGCGAGCCACCGAAACAGGGTGAACAATGTGCTGCAAGTAGGTTACACTTCCTGCGCGCCCTTTTTCGTCCATAATACAGGCATCGAGCGTTACTTTTCCGCTGGCATCCGGAATTCCGCCTTTTCCAACCGTAATAACATTCGGATCGCCTTCCGGAACACGCACTCCAGCCTCTACAGCTTCAAGCGAGTGACCTCCTTTCGACAGAATCTCCCAGGCGGCTTCGTTAGCCGGCATACCATGATTCCATGTTGAAATTACAACCGGGTATTTACTTGTCGATTGGAAAACTGAATTTGAAAACGCTTTTGAGGCTACACCGGCACCGGCAAGCACTAACGAACTTTTCGCTATAAAGGAACGTCGGGATATCATAAATTGAGACTTATTAAATTTTTTTCAAAAGTAACAAAATACATTCCAAAACTCAGCGCTCTGACGTTTTTAAATATTTATAACTTTTAATGAAACGAAATATAACAGCTTTATTCGTGCGAGAAATACTCCAGCGTTTTTCTGTAGTTGGAGAATACCACCGCGCGCGAAATAAATCCAAGGTATTTACCATCGTCGATAACAGCCAGGTTGTAACGGTTTGATGTCTCAAATTTTTTGGCCACCGTTTCCATATTGTCTTTCGACGAAATATAAAATTCAGGCATAAACATCAGGTCTTTCACCATCACCTGATCGTAGAGTTCATGCTCAAAAATAAGATGCTTCACCTTCGATAGTTTTACCATCCCTTTCAGGTAACCGTCTTTATCAACAATTGGAAATAAATTCCGGTTTGATTTGGAAATTGCTTTTACCAAATCGCGTAAACTGGCATCGGGAGAAATAATTTCAAAGTCGTTCTCAATCAGCTTTTTCACCTCCATCGACCGTAGAATTGCTTTGTCTTTGTGGTGTGTAATTAAATCGCCGGTTTGTGCCAGGTGTTTCGTATAAATTGAATGTGGCTCAAAACGCATAATGGTAACATACGCCACCGTTGAAGTTATCAGCAAGGGAATAAACAAACCATAACCTCCGGTAATTTCGGCGGTTAAGAATATTCCGGTAAGTGGTGCATGCATAACGGCTGCCATCATTCCGGCCATTCCTGCCAATGCAAAATTATTCTCCGGCACTCCAAGGTCGAAAAAAGTATTGAGCATAAACACCAGAAAATAACCGGCAATAGCTCCGGTAAAAAGTGTTGGAGCAAAAATACCTCCGTTACCGCCCGAACCTGTTGTAGCCGACATGGCAAAGACTTTAAAAAAGAGAATTCCGGCCAACACGAGTAAAACGATGTATGGATTATCTTTCCATTGAAAGAACATGGAATTATTCAACAAATCAGCGCCCTGGTTATTAAAAACCGAGTTAATACTGGTGTACCCCTCGCCCCAAAGCGGAGGAAAAATGAATATTAAAATACCAAGTGTAACTGCGCCAATAACCACACGCACAAACCAATTGTTTATACCTGCAAAACGCTTTTCGAGAAACATGGTTCCGCGGGTAAAATATATTCCTAACAATCCGGTAAAAATTCCCACGAGCATGTAAATCCATATCATATTAATATGAAATGGTGCAATCTGGTCGAAATGAAGCATTACTCCTTCGCCCATAAAAAAGTACGAAATTACGGTGGCCGAAACTGCCGAAATAAGTAGTGGGATCAAGAAGGCCATCGTCAGGTCGAGCATCAAAACTTCAAGTGTAAAAACAATACCCGCCATTGGCGCATTAAAAATACCGGCAATTGCACCGGCAGCACCGCAGCCCACCATCAGCGTGATGTATTTATACCGTAACTTAAAAACTCGGGCAAGGTTCGAGCCAATTGAAGCACCTGTTAAAACAATCGGTGCCTCCGATCCTACCGATCCACCAAAACCAATGGTTAGCGAACTGGCAATCATCGATGAATAAGTTTTTGATGGCCGTAGCTTACTGCTTTTCTTCGATATTGAATATAGAATTTTTGAAACTCCGTGCCCGATGTCATCGCGAATTACGTACCGAACAAACAATACCGTTAGCATTATCCCGATAAATGGATACAGTAAATAGAGGTAATTAAACCCTTCAACTGCAATCATCTCGGTTAACTCTTCAGCAACAAAGTGGATTAGGTTTTTTAACAACAGGGCTGCGAGTCCACTTAACAGTCCTACAATTAAACTTAGCAAATACAAAAAGTTCTTTTCCGGAATTTTTGCTATTCGCCAGGCAACAAGTCGATTAAGTAACTTATTCAACAACAACTTGTTAATTCGAAAAATTCTAAACATGAGAAACATTAATTATCTGTTTACGATAGCGGGTAAAAACACGTGCCCGCGAAATAAATCCGATGTATTTGCCATCTTCGATTACAGCCAGGTTATAACGCCCCGATGATTCAAATTTAGCAGTAACAATTTCCATACTATCATTCGGGTCGATAGAAAATTCAGGCATATACATCAACTCGTTTATTTTCACAGTATCGTATAGTTCATGTTTGAAGATCATCGTTCTCACATCGTCCATTTTTACCATGCCCACCAATGTTCCGTCATCAGAAACGATCGGGAACAAATCGCGGTGAGCCCTTGTAATGGCCTCGGTGAGGTCGCGCAAAGTTGCATCGGGCGACAATACTTCAAAGTCAGTTTCGATTAGATTTTTTACTTGCATCAGCTGCAACACGTTCGCATCTTTATCGTGAGTTAGCAATTCTTTACGTTTTGCCAACTGAATATGATACACCGAATTAGGCGTAAATGCCCTGACAATAAGGTATGCAAACGTTGCAGTAACCATGAGGGGCACAAATAACTTGTACCCTCCTGAAATATCTGCTATCAGGAATATTCCGGTGAGCGGCGCATGTAAAACGCCGGCAATTAACCCGGCCATTCCGATTAGTGCAAAGTTATTCGAATTTAGTTCTCGTACGCCCAGACGGTTAATAATTAACGAAAAAAGCATTCCTGTGTTAACTCCCATAAAAAGCGTTGGCGCAAAAATACCACCAACACCGCCAGCTCCAAAGGTGAGCGATGTGGCCACGATCTTAAGCAAAATAACAGCCACGATGAGCAACATGGCAGCCCACATTTCTTCTCGTAACGAATAGAATAAACTATTATCGAAAAGATAGTTTAAATCGCCGGCCAAACATTCGTTAATCGATTCGTATCCTTCGCCATAAAGTGCCGGAAAGAGAAAGATCAATGCCCCCAAACTTACACCTCCAGCTACCAACCGGATTCTGCTATTTTTAAATTTCTCAAAAATCCCCGCAATAAATAGGTACATTTTAGAGAAATAAACCGACACAAAACCGGTTACAATTCCCAAAGCAATATAGTAGGGTAAATCTGCCAGTTTAAAAGCGTCGACCACGGTAAACGGGTAAAGTACATCCTGGCCCAAAAACAAATACGATGTTACTACCGCGGTTGACGATGCCAGCAAAAGTGGCACCAGCGAAAATACGGTCAGGTCGATCATAATCACCTCAACAGCAAAAACGATAGCTGCGATGGGCGCTTTAAAAATAGCTGCCATCGCCCCTGCGCAGGCACAGGCCAACATTAAAATGGTATTCTTATAATTTAGCCGAAACACCTTGGCAATCCACGATCCCCATGCCGTTCCGGTTGCCACAGTTGGTCCCTCGAGCCCAACAGAACCACCAAAACCAACAGTCAGGGCCGATGTTATTACCGACGAATACAAATTATGTCGTCGTATATCGCCTTTACGTTTTGAGATGCTATACAAAACAGTTGGAATTCCGTGCCTTACCTCCGAGCGAATAACATACTTAATCAGTACAACTGCCAAAAAAATACCCACAACAGGCATGGCAAAATAAATGTAGTTATGAACTTCGTTAGAGACCAATCGGTGTACCAAATCTTCAGTAAACCTTACGGTATTTTTAAGCACAACAGCCGCCATTCCGGCCAGGACTCCAATAACAATACTAAGCAAAGTTAAAAAACCTCGTTCGCCGAGGTGTTTTAAACGCCACCGGTGGAACTTAACCCAAATATGTTGTCCGTCCTTTGCCATTTTTCGATCTGGTAAAAGTAACAATTAGCAAGCGCTCTTAACAATTTTTAAGAACTAAAAACCTAAAGTTTTTGTTAACCTAATAAATTGGAAAAGTATGAAGATTAAACTCACGGGGAGTAACGGATATATTGGCGGATTAATTTTAACCGAATTGCAAAAAAAAGGGCACTCTGTTTCGGGTATTAAACGAGACTTACTTTATGGTCCATCAACAAATTTGCAAAAGGAATTGCGCAATACCGATGTTGTAATTAACCTTGCCGGAGCACCTATTTTACAACGCTGGACAAAGAAAAATAAAGCAACCATTTACAAGAGCCGTGTAGAGACCACCCATAATCTTGTAAAAGAAATTGTTGAATTGCCAGAAAATGAACGCCCCAAAAAAGTAGTATCAGCATCTGCAATTGGCATTTATAAATCAGGCTATTCGCACACCGAAAAAAGCACATACTTTGATGAAGGTTTTGTTGGGAAAGTGGTTAAAGACTGGGAACACGAACTAACCGCATTACCCAACGATGTGCAAACCATTATTTTTCGTTTAGGAATTGTATTTGGGAAAGAAGCCAAAACAATACAAAACATGCTTCTTCCTTTTAAACTGGGTCTTGGAGGCAAGATCGGATCGGGCAAGCAGGCCTTTCCATTTATTCACGAACAAGATGTGGTAAATGCTTTTGTTTGGGCTACCGAAACACTTGAAACCAGTGACACTTTCAATTTAACCGCACCCGAAACCATTTCGAATAAAGAATTTACCCACAGCTTTGCAAGTGAGCTAAATCGCCCAGCGTTTTTTACCGTCCCTGCTTTTGCCTTAAAGTTGGTGTTTGGCAAGGCAGCTTCGCTTCTTACGGAGTCACCGGAAGTTTCATCGGAAAAACTACTTAAAGCAGGCTTTCATTTCAAATACCCAACAATAAAAGCTACCTTACAAAATATTATTGTTAAGAGCTAGAAACTTTAGTCGTTAATTTCTGTTCTCATTCATTAGCTTTGTAAAACAACACTAAGAATAAGTATGAAGAACCAGGAAAAAGGCCATTTGCGAACGAACATAAAATTTTTCCGTGATGTATTTCTGTTACATCCCTACCGTTTGTTTGCTTTGCGCGCAACTATTTCGATGGGTGTTTTGGCAGTACCGTTTATAATTGCCGGCCTGCCGTTTTTTGGGGTAACTCTGGCTCTGGGAGCACTGGCAGGCGCCTTATCGGAAACCGATGACCACCCGAAAGGACGTGTAAAATCGCTGTCGATAACCATCCTGAGTTTCTTTATCTCCAGTTTTTCGGTAGGGCTGTTAAATAACTACACCTGGATTCTTGGCGCCGGATTTATACTCTCCACTATTATATTCATTTTAATTGGTGGAATTGGCGAACGTTATCGTGCCATTACATTCGGCTCCATACTGGTTGGTATTTATGCCATGCTCGGTATCGAGATCAGTCCGGCGTGGTATTGGCAAGCGATTTTATTACCTGCCGGAGCACTTTTTCACGGCATTCTAACTTTGATTTTGATCTTCCGGAATCCGTGGCGATTACTCGACCAGCAAATGGCAAATGGTTTCAGGGCACTAGCTGATTATCTCGAGAAAAAGGCCCAGCTTTTCCCCAGTGACAAAAAAGACCAGGAAGACATTAATAAAGACCTCGCTTTGCTAAACGTGAATGTTGTAAATGCACTTGAACGCATAAAAAACGTATTGAATAACTATGCCAGCGAAATGAAGAACACCGAGGCGTTGAACAGCTACCTACAGCGTTTTATGTTGTTGCAGAGTCTACATGAGCGGGCAGCATCAACGCACCAGCGCCACGATAAATTGGGAAACAGCAACGAACAAATCGAGATTTTGGAAGGTTTTGGCGAGATGCTTCGTCAACTGGCATACGCATCGCGCATGGTTGCCGAAAATATGCTGACCGGAACGCCTTACAATCACCCGCCGGCACTCGAATGGATTTCAAAAGCCATCGACGATAAACTAAAAACAATGCCTGTCGAAGATGCCCAGGACCTGATTCTGCTTCATCATAATTTGCACCGCTCGCATGTTTCGTTAAAATACCTCGATAACCTGGAGGAAGGAACTTCAATTCCCCGTTTACGACGCGATGAACGAACACCGTGGCAACGTTTGAAAGAGCAGCTAACTTTGCGTCATCCACGAATGCGTTATGCATTACGGCTCAGTTTAACCTTTGCGCTGGGATACGTCCTCCAAATCTATCTCGATCTCGACAAAGGTCAGTGGGTGATGCTAACCAGTTTATTTGTTAGTCAGATCACCTACAGCGACACCCGCCGCCGCCTTTTCGAGCGTTTACTCGGAACTGCAACAGGTATTATTATTGGCGCTGCATTATTACAGATATTTACAACCACAGCGGCACAGGTACTGCTCATGATGGGTTCAGCCATGGCCTTTTTCTACTGGCTGCGAAAAAAATATTCGGTAGCAGTAATATTTGTAACCACTTTTGTGTTGAGTGCTTTTAATATTATTTCGAACGACGGAGGCATAAACATTATGGTTCCGCGCCTGATTGATACACTGCTTGGTGCAACCTTGTCGTTTCTCACCATTCGCTTTTTGTGGCCGGGGTGGCAGTATCGACGTATTTCGGGGCTTATTTCAACAGCTATGGAAAAGAACAGAAACTATTTTCAGGCCATTGCAAAAGAGTATAAGCAAGCCAGTAACGACGATTTAAAGTACCGTATTGCCCGAAGAGAAGCCCACCTGGCCGATAACGAACTGGCACAAGCCTGGAACAGTATGCGCCAGGAACCCAAAAGCAAACAGCGCATAATGGAAAACGCGTTAACCATTACCTATTTAAATCATGCGCTTTTGTCGCATCTTTCGGCGCTAGGAGCACATCGCGAAACCCATATTGAGAGCTACAAAGACATTGAGCCGTTGTTTCAGCAAATTGATAAAAAGCTAAACGAGGCAGGAAAAGAGAGCACAATTAAAGAAGATAAATTTTCGTCGGACCTATCGGAACTATTATTGACACTGCAACAGCAAATTAAAGACACCGAAGCCGGTTTAAAACGACAGCAACTTCGGTTGTTTTATAATATCGCGGCTACTACATCTAAAATTATTGATGAGTTAAAACGTTCCGGTATCCATTAAAAAATAAGGCATAAAAAAAACCTCCTGCCCAAAAGCAGAAGGTTTTGAATATATAAAGATTGATCTGAATTAGTCAACTTGTGGACCAGCAGCAACCAATGCTTTACCTTCTTCGTTATCAGTATATTTAACGAAGTTTTTAACAAAGCGGCCACCAAGATCTTGAGCTTTATCTTCCCATTCTTTAACGTCAGCGTAAGTGTCGCGTGGGTCAAGAATGTTAGTATCAACTCCTGGCAATGCTGTAGGTACTTCCAGGTTAAATACCGGAATAGTTTTAGTTTCAGCTTTCTCGATAGAACCATCAAGGATAGCGTTGATAATACCACGAGTATCTTTAATAGAGATACGTTTACCAGTACCGTTCCATCCAGTGTTTACTAAGTAAGCTTCAGCTCCGTGCTCTTCCATTTTTTTCACCAATTCCTGAGCATATTTTGTTGGGTGCAATGTTAAGAATGCAGCACCAAAACATGCAGAGAAAGTAGGCTGAGGAGCAGTTACACCACGCTCAGTACCTGCTAATTTTGCAGTAAATCCTGATAAGAAGTGATATTTAGTTTGCTCTGGAGTCAGTTTTGAAACCGGAGGCAATACACCAAATGCATCAGCAGAAAGGAAAATTACTTTTTGCGCGTGACCAGCTTTTGATGGTACAGCGATGTTTTCGATGTGGTTGATTGGGTAAGATACACGAGTGTTCTGAGTTGTAGAACCGTCAGTGAAATCAATTTTACCTTCAGCATCAACAGTTACGTTCTCTAAAAGAGCGTTACGTTTGATAGCACCGAAAATTTCTGGCTCAGCATCTTTGTCCAGGTCGATAGTTTTTGCGTAACAACCACCTTCGAAGTTGAATACACCATCGTCGTCCCAACCGTGCTCGTCGTCACCAATTAACTGGCGGCTTGCATCAGTTGAAAGAGTTGTTTTACCTGTACCTGAAAGACCGAAGAAGATAGCAACGTCACCTTCTTTACCAACGTTAGCCGAACAGTGCATTGAAGCAATACCGCGAAGTGGCAAGTAGTAGTTCATCATTGCGAACATACCTTTTTTCATTTCGCCACCGTACCATGTACCACCAATTACCTGCATTTTTTCAGTCAGGTTAAATACAGTGTACACTTCTGAGTTCAAGCCGTGCTCTTTGTATTTTTCGTTAGTGGTTTTAGAACCGTTCATTACAACGAAATCAGGCTCGCCGTAAGCTTCCAATTCTTCTGCAGTTGGACGAAGGAACATGTTAGTCACGAAGTGAGCTTGCCATGCAACTTCCATAATGAAACGAACTTTCAAACGAGTGTCTTCGTTAGCTCCACAGAAAGTGTCAACTACGAATAATTTTTTTCCTGAAAGCTCTTTTGTTGTTGTAGCTTTAAGATCGTTCCAAACTTCTTGAGTAATTGGTTTGTTATCGTTTGGTGATTCTGGAGATGTCCACCACATTGTATCTTCAGTGGTTGCATCTTTAACGATGTATTTATCTTTAGGTGAACGACCTGTAAAAACACCTGTCATTACGTTAACAGCGTCAAGCTCTGTTAACTGACCTTTTTCGAATCCTTCTAAAGCTGGATTCATTTCTTCTTCATAAAGTTTCTCGTATGAAGGGTTGTGGAGAATTTCCTGTACGTCTACAATACCGTACTTGCTTAAATCTAAATTTGCCATAACTACCTAATAATTAACTTAATAATACAATTTTTCGTCTACTTAAATCGGGACACAAAAATATCATAATTTTCCAATCGACAGGGTTGATCTCCCCCATTTGACCATTTTTTCACACCGATTAAACATTAGCTTAACAATAGAATTTTTGCGTTTAAGAAGGTATTTTTGTCTTAATTTAGACATAAAAAAAGCGCTACAAATAAAGATGTAACGCTCTTTTATTATAATCTTTTGTTGATTACGATCGTGGATGAAACTGATGGATTGTTGACTTCAGATAATCCTTATCGAGATGTGTATAAATCTCGGTCGTTAATATCGACTCGTGACCTAACATTTCCTGTACAGCTCTTAAATCTGCTCCACCATTTATCAGGTGTGTGGCAAACGAGTGACGGAAAGTATGCGGACTGATCTTTTTATCTAAGTTAACCTTAGCGGCCAGGTTTTTTATAATGGTAAAAATCATTACCCTGCTTAGTTTTCTTCCTCGGCGGTTCAAGAACAGAATATTTTCGCTGTCTTTATTCACGCGCAAGTTTTTTCTGTAGTTACCCAGGTATTTGTTAATCTCTTCAATTGCCCGTCCGCTAACCGGTACCAATCGCTCTTTACCTGCTTTTCCTTCAATTTTTATAAATCCCTGCTCAAAAAACAGGTTGGTCATTTTCAGGTTCACAAGTTCTGATACGCGTAATCCGCAACTGTACAAGGTTTCCAACATAGCTTTATTTCTTTGCCCTTCTGATTTCTTCAGATCGATAGCATTAATTAGCATATCAATTTCTTCCATCGACAAAATATCAGGAAGTTTGCGACCAATTTTTGGCGACTCGAGCAAAGCAGTCGGATCACTGGTTATTTTCTCTTCGATCAACAGGTATTTATAGAAAGATTTTATGCCGGAAATGGTTCGTGCCTGAGTTCTCGGGCTAACTCCTTTATCGTTTAACCATTCAACAAAGCTTTTTAACTGACTCAATGTTACCTTTTCAGGGGGTACCCCTTTGAAGCTTTTGTCAAAAAAATCTTCAAGCTTATTAATATCATTAATATATGCAGCTATCGAGTTCTGCGATAATGACTTCTCCAACTTCAAGTAATTCTCATATCCCTTTTTACATTCCTCCCATTTCATAATATTGCAAATTAAGGTTACTTTTATGTCTGTTTATTAAATGCTACGTACGTCTGTTAAATAGATGAACTATTATAACAAAAAAATATTACGTTGCATTTTGAATAAAGTTACTATAAAATAAATTAAAATCGAAGAAATGAAGCTCTTGATTATCAATGGACCTAACTTAAACCTACTTGGGATAAGGGAAAAGTCGATTTATGGAACAGAAAGTTTTAAAAGTTATTATGAACAATTGAAACAGGATTTTCCCGATTTAGACCTTGCCTATTATCAATCAAACGTTGAGGGAGAACTCATAAATTCGTTACACGAGCATGGTTTTAGTTACGACGGAATAATCATAAATGCAGGTGCCTATACGCACACATCGGTGGCCATTCGCGATGCAATTGCAGGTATAAAAACACCCGTTGTTGAAGTGCATATTTCAAATACACTTACGCGCGAAGATTTCAGGCATAAATCAATTATCGGCCCGGTATGTAAAGGATGTATTATGGGATTTGGCCTCGAATCGTATCGATTGGCAATTCAAAGTTTCGTAAATTGATGATGAATCTATACTCTCTATTAAATTTAATCATTCATTAAATTTAATTTAACCGTTAAATCGGGTTTTATTGTACTTTTGCGCCCTTAAAATTTAGAAGTAATGAGACAGACCAAAATTGTTGCAACAATTTCAGATCAAAGATGTGATGTAGATTTTATCCAGTCACTTTATGATGCGGGACTAAACGTAGCCCGTATTAACACCGCCCATATTACTCCCGAAAGCGGGAAAGTAATGGTGGATAATATTCGTGCGGTTTCAGATAAAATTGCAATTCTTGTTGACACGAAAGGCCCAGAAATACGAACATGTCAAACTCTTTCGGACACAGAAGTTAAGGAAGGAGAACTGGTTACATTGTCGTACTCTACCGGAGTACTGGACGATGTAAAAAACATTTGCGTTAACTACAAAGGTTTTGTAAACGACCTGAATGTAGGTAACAAAATCCTTGTGGATGACGGCGAAACTGAATTTGAAGTGGTTGAAAAACACATTCAATATTTATTGTGTAAAGTTTGCAACTCGGGCGTTATTAAAAAGCGTAAAAGTATTAACGTACCCGGCGTAGAAATTAAACTTCCATCGTTAACTGAACGCGATGTAGATTTTATTCGCTTTGCTGCAGAAAACAATCTTGATTTTATTGCACATTCATTTGTTCGTCACAAAGAAGATGTAAACGACGTTCAAAAGATTCTTGATGAGCATAATAGCCCGATTAAAATTATTGCCAAAATCGAAAATATGGAGGGTGTTGATAATATCGACGAGATATTAGAGCACGCTTATGGTATTATGGTAGCTCGTGGCGATTTGGGTATTGAACTTCCTGAATCGAAGATCCCAACTATTCAACGTAACCTGGTTCGTCGTGCAATATTGTACCAAAAACCGGTTATTATTGCTACTCAAATGCTGCACACCATGATTGAGCACCCAAGACCAACACGTGCAGAAGTTAGCGACGTGGCAAGTGCGATTTACATGGGAACCGATGCAATAATGTTAAGTGGCGAAACTGCCTACGGAAAATATCCTGTTGAAGCCGTTAAAGCGATGGCTAAAATTGCTCAGGAGGTTGAACCTGACCGCGACCGCAGAGAATTGCTTGTACCATTAAAAGCTGATATTCCGGCTTACCTGGCACAATCGGCAATTCGTATGGCACGCGAGTTAAAACCCGATGCAATTATTACATCAACAACTACAGGAAAAACAGGTCGTTACCTGGCATCGCACCGTCCGTTTTACCCGGTTTTTGTAAAATGTCACTCACACCGAGTAATGCGTGAACTGGCACTTTCTTTTGGTGTTCATCCTTCGTACCTTGAAGCGAAAAAGAACAAGATGAAGATCCAGAAAGCTGCTGTTCAGGAACTGGTTAACCAGGGAACAATTAACATGGATGACTTGGTAATTTATGTAGGTGGCCGTTTTGGTGAAGATGCCGGTGCATCGTTCATCGAAATATCAACTGCCGACAGGTTATTTATGAAACCAAAAGAATTAAGTTAACAACGATTTACTCCATAAAAAAAGCCTTGCTTCTTCATTGAAACAAGGCTTTTTCTTTTGTATACAAACCTGGATGCTGGATACTGGATGCTCGTTACTGGATGCTGGATACTCGTTGCTGGAAACTGGATGCTGGACACAACAGAATTGTTTTAACTGATAAATTGTAAAATTGTAGTTCATAACCTTTTATCCAATTCTCGGCGGAACTCTGTAATTTCTCAGTGTAACTCTGTGCTAAATCCTTTATATCTTTTTGCCTTTATACTGGCTACAAACTCGCGGCTAGTGGCTTGTAGCTTGCAACTGTTGCTCCCGGCAAAGCTGCTCTCAACTTTTGCCTTGATGCTGGATACTCGATATTGTGATTCGGTATATCACCATAAAAAAAGCCTTGCTTCTTTATAGAAACAAGGCTTTTTCTTTTTTATATACTTTAGTTATCTGAAGTCGATAACTTCTACATCGTTATAATTAGCAGCGTTAAAAACAAATTCCGAATCATCAAATCCGGCGTTTGTATCCATTTCTTTTACCAGAATTCCGTACAAGTTTCCATCGGTACTGTATAAAGTTGCCGAATGGATCATCATTTCAGCCTTATCAATAGCCACTTCAATTTTTGTTACATCGTAAGTATCCGAATCAGGGAAAAGATTGATATGATACAGTGTTTTTCCACCTTCTGTTTTTTCATCTACAAACTCCGAACGGAAACCGCGCTCGTAAATACTGAACAACGACGAAGGATCCATCAGTTCGCTGCTTTCATCATCAATATTCGAAATGGTAACCTGGTTACCGTCTTTCATGTAATTCCAGATGGTTTCGCCATTCGAAAATACTTCAACTCCCAAATCGGGCAGTTGCACGCAATATTTCTGACCTTTAATTTTTATGGTACCGGCGTTGGTTTCGTCAATATCCATTTCTTCATTCACCATCGAGAACACAAAACTGGCCGACATCGATTTAATTTCTTTGGTTTTGGCACTTACCTCATCCAGAATTTGTTTGGCCTTTGCATCGCTCTGCGACCATCCTAATGTTGCTACCATCACCAGCGCAACCATCAATACTATCCTTCTCATCATTTTACTATTGTTCTATTCCTTTGTCAGAAAATGAAAACGCTACGATTTTTCTACCCAATGTATAAATCCCGATCCCGTATCACCCTCAAAAATTAATTTTACAAACCATTCAATAACTGTTCCAAACTATATTCATCCTGAAGCAAAACCTGTCGTGCTTTACTTCCTTCGCTTGGGCCAACTATACCCGCAGCTTCCAACTGATCCATCAAACGTCCCGCACGGTTATAACCGATAGAGAATTTTCGTTGGATCATCGATGTCGATCCCATTTGGTTCATTACTACTACTCGTGCTGCATCGTCAAACAACTCATCGCGGTTTCGCAAATCCACTTCGCCCGGTCCGGGTTCCTCATCGCCGGCATACTCAGGCAATAAAAATGCCGTTGGATACCCGCGTTGATCGCCGATAAACTCAACAATATTTTCCACCTCAGGCGTATCGACAAAAGCACACTGAACACGCGTCATTTCACTTCCCTGCGAAATAAGCATATCACCACGCCCGATAAGCTGGTTCGCTCCCGGCGAATCGAGAATGGTACGCGAGTCGATCATCGATGCTACTTTAAACGCAATACGCGCCGGGAAGTTAGCCTTAATTACACCGGTAATAATATTGGTTGATGGGCGCTGCGTGGCAATAATCATATGAATTCCCACAGCCCTTGCCAGCTGTGCAATCCTTGCAATCGGCAACTCAATCTCTTTTCCGGCGGTCATAATCAGATCGGCAAACTCATCGATGATCACCACAATGTATGGCATAAACCGGTGTCCCTTTTCAGGATTCAGTCTGCGCGATATAAATTTCTTGTTATACTCTTTTATATTACGTGCCTGCGCCGCTTTCAACAAATCGTAACGTGCATCCATTTCCACGTTAATCGAATTCAGCGTATTTTTTACTTTCTGAATATCGGTGATCACCGGCTCTTCAGCATCAGGCAATTTTGCCAGGTAATGCTTTTCCAGTACCGAATAAATATTCAACTCCACCTTTTTCGGGTCGATAAAAACAAACTTTAGTTGCGACGGGTGTTTTTTGTACAACAACGAAGTAATGATGACGTTAATACCCACCGATTTACCTTGTCCGGTAGCACCTGCGACAAGTATGTGCGGCATTTTCACCAGGTCGAACATAAAGGTCTCGTTCGAAATGGTTTTTCCCAAAGCCACCGGCAATTCTGCTTTGCTCTCCTGGAATCGCTTCGAGCGAATAATCGAGTGCATCGACACCGTTTCCGGATTTTGGTTTGGCACCTCAATACCGATGGTTCCGCGCCCCGGAATTGGAGCGATAATACGAATACCCAATGCTGCCAAACTCAAGGCAATATCATCTTCCAGGTTTTTAATCTTCGAGATACGCACTCCCGGCGCCGGTACAATTTCGTAAAGTGTAATTGTTGGCCCAATGGTAGCACGGATTTTCGTAATCTCTATCTTATAATGACGTAGCGTTTCAACAATTTTATTTTTGTTGGCTACCAGCTCTTCATTTTTAACTTCGGCATTCCCGAATTTATGGTCTTCCAGCAATTCCAGTGTCGGGAATTTAAAACTGGCCAAATCCAGTGTTGGATCATAGTCTTCCAATTCCTCCGGCTCCTTGCCATCCGACTCTTCTTCCTCGTGTTTTGGCGCGACAGTTAAATTCAGGTCATCCTCTTTTTTCACCGGAATCACTTCAATATCATCCCCACTCTCCTCTTCCGGCTGCTCTATTTCAATTTCATCTTCAATCTCAACCTCCGGTTCTTCAATCGGCAAATCATCATCGTCATCCGACTCAAAAATGGCTTTCACCACATCGTCGTCATCTTCAATAACCTTTGTTATTGCCTCTTCACCATCAACTTCTTCATTCGAAATGGTCTCTTCTTCCACATCGGCATCCTCCTGCGCTGTTTCACCTGACTTCCTTTTTAACAGACTTTTCAGCATGTTAAAAGCTCCGTCGAAACGCACAACAACAATCGCCAGTCCGGAAATAAATAACAGGAATACAAGTCCAACAATCCCGATCAGCGAGCGCAGCCAGTTGCTAAGCACAAAACCATAATGCCCCCCCCAGTAGATAGCCGATCCGGCATCGGTTTTATTAAAAAACAAACCCAACGCTACCGAAAACCAAATAATACAGAGAACGCTATACCAAACACTTTTCAGGAAGTTTCCTGTTTTTCGGCCCAAAATACGCGCACCTGAAATGGCCATTAAATACACCAAACCAAATGACGCCAATCCGAATCCGCGATTCATAATAACTTCCGACAAATAAGCACCCAGTTTCATCCCTTTATTCTGAGCTTTCACCTCGGTGTTAAAAAGGAATTCGCGCCAGCCCGAGTCCATTATACTTTGATCGGCTGCACCGTAAAATAAAAACGACACAAAAGAAATTAGCAGGTAAGCTGCCACCAAAAGCACGAACAACCCAAACAGGAAATACAGTTTTTCCTTGTTTACGAGGGGTGTACGCTTCTTTTTGGTACGTTTATTTTTCGATTTTGCTGGCTTTTTTTTCGCTCTAAATGCCATGGAGTTATTTTTAATCCGAATTTTTATTCACAACAAGTTTCCAATATAACGATTAAGTTTCATTTCAATTTTTGAGATCCCAAAAATCATTCAACAAAATCGACTTTAACCGCCAAACAGGAACATTATTCTGCATAAACTGAATAATGTGGGTTAAATTGCCCGCAAATTTAACTAAAAAAACTCAGGTAGAAGTTATGCCTGCTTGCTAATTCCGGCTATCATTTCAAGAAAAAAGTGTTAATAAATAAAGGCCTTTTTCTTGCAATTCGAAAGAATACCTTACACCTGTTTTCCGAATTAATAAATCAATCGGAAAAAGCTGTTGTAAAATAGCACAACCAACACAAAACCAAGCGATAACACATTTCTTTTTATGCTTTGTTTTTCTATGTTTGTTAGGCGCCTGATCTATTTTCAGGTTACTAATTAACTATACCAATGAAGAAAAGAGCTGTTGTTGCTTTGGGCGGAAACGCCATTCTGCGCGGTAACGAAGAAGGAACCATCGTTCAGCAGGAAAAAAATGTAACCGACACACTTGAAAACCTGGTGCCTTTGCTTCGCGAAGGTTACGAGCTGGTGCTCACACACGGCAACGGGCCGCAGGTAGGGAATATATTAATGCGCAACGACGCCGGTGAACAACTTTACAGTATTGCGCCTATGCCACTTAATATTTGCGTAGCCGACTCACAAGGCGGTATCGGTTTTATGATCGAGCGAATGATGCGCAATGTGCTTAACAAACACGGCATCGATAAAAACGTAATTTCCATGGTTACGCTGGTGGAGATCGATGCCAACGATCCGGCTTTTCAGTATCCATCGAAACGAATCGGGAAAGTTTACAGCAAAACCGAAGCAGACAGACTGGCCAAACAAAAAGGCTGGGTATTTAAATCTACATCAAAAAGCAAAGATGGTTACCGGAGAGTTGTCCCCTCGCCCATGCCCATTGATATTTTGAATAAAGACATTATCCGGCAACTACTGGAAAACGGTAATATTGTTATTGCTGCCGGAGGCGGTGGCATTCCGGTTTATTTCGACGAGAACAACGACGTACGCACATTGGATGCGGTAATCGATAAAGACAGGGCTTCGGGTATGCTGGCCACAAATATCGATGCTGACGAGTTATACATCCTCACAGACGTACCTTTTATTTATAAAGACTTTGGACAGGAAACGCAGCAAAAACTGGAATTTTTAAATTATGCTGACACGCTAAAGCATCTTGAAAATGGTACATTTGCTGAAGGAACAATGGAGCCCAAAATTAAAGCCTGCCTCGATTTTATAAAAAACGGCGGCAGTAAAAGTATCATCACCGAAGCCACAAAACTGGCTGACAAAAGTTATGGATCGAAGATTACAATGGAATACGACGATGAAGAAAAGATTGATTAGAGATTGTTAAATTGAAAAACTGATAAATTGTGCTAATAACTTTTGACTTTACACTTTTTCCTTTTGCCTTTTTCTCTGTGCGGCTCTGTGCGGCTCTGTAGTAAAAAACTAGTAACAAATTAGAATCAACAGCAACCAAATAAAATACTAAAATAGAATGACCAATAATTTAAAAAACAGAAACTTCCTTAAACTACTTGATTTTACACCCAACGAAATAAATGAACTGCTCGATTTAGCAGCAAGTTTAAAAAAGGCAAAATACGAAGGCACTGAGAAACCGCAACTTTCAGGTAAAAACATTGCACTGATCTTTGAAAAAGCCTCTACCCGCACCCGTTGCGCTTTTGAAGTAGCGGCTTACGATCAGGGAGCGCAGGTTACTTATCTCGGCCCCTCGGGTTCGCAAATTGGCCAAAAAGAAACTATGAAAGACACAGCACGCGTACTTGGAAGAATGTACGACGGAATTGAATACCGTGGATTTGGACAGGATATTGTGGAGGAATTAGGAGAATTTGCCGGCGTTCCGGTCTGGAATGGACTAACCAACGAATTTCATCCGACGCAGATTCTGGCTGATTTCCTGACCATGAAAGAACACAGCAACAAACCTTTATCGGAAATAAAATTCTGCTACCTGGGCGATGCTCGAAACAACATGGGCAATTCGCTAATGGTAGGCGCGGCCAAACTGGGAATGGATTTCAGGGCAGCTGCTCCAAAGGCCTGTCAGCCTTCGGAAGAATTACAGGCTGAATGCCGCGAAATAGCCACTCAAACAGGTGGCAAAATTACTATTACCGAAGATGTATCCACCGCCGTTAAAGACTGTGATTTTCTTTATACCGATGTTTGGGTGTCGATGGGTGAACCCGACGAAGTATGGCAGGAACGAATTAAACTACTACTCCCTTACCAGGTAAACAAAAAAGCTATGGACCTCACCGGCAATCCCGATGTAAAATTCCTGCATTGTCTACCGGCCTTTCATAACCGCGACACAAAAGTTGGCGAGCAGATCTATCAAAAATTTGGTCTGGAAGCAATGGAAGTAACCGAAGAAGTTTTTGAGAGCGAAGCATCACTGGTATTCGACGAAGCCGAAAACCGTATGCACACCATTAAAGCAGTTATGGTCACCACACTGGCTTAAGCAAAACCACCATAGATTTTAAAGCACTATCTTCAATTTTGGAGGTGGTGCTTTTTTGTTTCCAGCTTCGAGCTACTAGTCACTAGCTACTAGTTTTTCAAATCTCTCACCATCTCAGTGCTCAGCGCTCTTTAATCCTTCATCCTTCTCGGCCTTTCAATCTCCAACAATCTCACAGTCTTGGTGCTTCTTAACTTTTGCCTTTAAACTTTTTCCTTTTGCCTTGCAAATCCTTTTTCTATTTTTGCCACGTGCAAAATCATTCAACACTCATAAAAAATATCCTGGTAGCTGTACTGCTACTATTCTCCATAATAGGAATAGCGTCTGATAAGAAAAATCCGGAACGGGTTTCTTTGCTGACTACTGAAATAAATTCCGGCTTTGCGTTTCACAACGATTCCATTCACCGGATTGATTTTCGTTATGCGGATAAAAAACGAGGGTTTAAGCCTTTTATCGCTCCATCGATTCTGATTGCAGGAGGAACGATCCTGCATTTTTCCGATTGGAAATACGATATCGACCAGTGGCGCTGGGAACATTTTAACTACACCGGAGACCTGGACGATTATCTCCGTTTTGCACCAATTGCCGCAGTGTATTCTTTAAATGCGTTTGGAATTAAAGGGAAAAACAACATTGGTAACCAAACTGCGATCCTGGGCAAAAGTATGATATTGACAACGCTTATTACAAAAAGCTTAAAAAGCATTTTGGATGTGAAACGCCCAACAGGTGAATCCGGCTCTATGCCTTCAGGACACACTTCAATAGTATTTGCAGCAGCTCAATGGATGCACCGCGAATATGGAGAATTAAGTCCGTGGTACAGTATAGGCGCCTACGCTTGTGCTACAGCCACAGGAGTTATGCGTGTTGCCAAAGGCGGACACTGGGCTTCCGACGTAATGGTCGGGGCTGGAATCGGAATGATCTCCACCGAACTCACCTACCTTACCCACCAATACAAATGGGATCGCCAGCACCTTAAAAACCTCGATATTTTCCCGTGGAAAACCGGCCAGCAAAAGGGACTTGCTTTGGTTTATACTTTTTAGAAGGTTACGAGCCGCGAGTTACGAGTTACAAGTTCAAAACATAATAAGCCAAACTCGCAAACTACCACCCCAAGAACTCAGCACCACTATTTTACCATCACACAGTCGCAGTGCTCACCGTCTCATCTACTCAGTTACTCATTCACCTTTTACTTTTGCCTTTTCACCTTTGCCTTTCACCTTAACCTGAATACCATTTACCACAAAGCTTCACAAAGAAGTCACAAAGCTACACCAAGAAGACTGAGTTTATTCAGCTAAACAACTTCAAACTCTTTTCCCTTTTCAACACTACTTACCAACAATTCCAAAAGCATACCGCGTTACGCCACATTGCCAACATACCTACCGCCATTTGCCAACTACCCACTCAATCACTCAATTACTCATTCACTTTTGCCCTTTTACTTTTCACTTTTGCCTTTTTACTTTTGCCTTTTCACTTTATTCCCAAAAACACCTTAGTCCTACTCAGCAAATTGCCTAAAATAGCATCAGCACAAAATATAACAAGCTGCAAAGCGTTATTTTCACCGGCAATTTATATTTTTGTTGCATATTTAAGATTCACAAGAAAGACTAATAATGACCATACAGACCCAGAAACAATGGCATGTAATATATACCCGATCACGAGCCGAAAAAAAAGTACTACAGGAACTTCTGGCCAGTGATATAGAATGCTTCCTCCCCATGCAGAAGCAGCTTCGCCAGTGGAAAGACCGCAAAAAATGGGTAGAAACACCACTCATTCCCGGTTATTGTTTTGTAAATATCACCCGAAAAGAATACGACCAGGTTTTGCAACTGACAAATGTGGTATACTACATCACTTTCGAGCGCAAAGCAGCCATCGTCAGCCAGAAGGAAATTGATGCCATGCGCACCCTACTTCAGCAATTTGATTTTGAAGTGGATGTTACCATGGAAAATTTTGAACCGGGAAAACTGGTTGAAGTGATCGAAGGACCAATGGTGGGACTAAAAGGTGAACTGATCGAATCCAGGGGCAAGAATAAATTTGCGTTGCGTATTGAGCAGATCAACACCTCCTTTTTGGTGGAAATACCGGCCGCTTATCTAAGTGCACTGCCTGAAACTATGAACGTTTGCTCTTAACAACAGTCGCGAAAAAGAATTAAACAGACCATCAAAAACAATAAAAACCAAACTTAATAGCATATCATAAAACAGCAAGTAAAATCAACCAAACACCTAGTTAACATATAATTACGAAAAGAAACACCACTCAAATTTCTTTTACCATTTTGTAATCAAATACATACCGTTAAAAACTTTTTACCTACGACTCTACAAAACATTTAACGTAGAGATAAAAATTAAAGAATTTTATAAAATTTGTTTATTTTCGTAGAAGAACGAGTACATTTGTTACTCAATATTAATTTTAACAACCAACTCATACATTATATGTAACTGAGGAGGCGAAGCAGTGTCCAACTCAGAATATCGACCCGGTCTATTAATACGCACCATTTCAATTAACTTATTAAATAACCCTTATGTTAGATTCCTTAATTACTAACAAAACCCGGCTAAAACTTTTACTCAAGTTCTTTCTGAATAAGGAGACTACCAGCTACCTCCGAAACCTTGAGAATGAGTTTGGTGAGTCATCAAATGCGATACGAGTGGAACTGAATAGACTAGAAAAAGCAGATTTACTAGTATCCAATTTTAACGGTAACAGAAAATATTTCCGTGCCAACGACAATCACCCACTATACAGCGAGATCAATAGTATTTTGCAAAAAACAGTGGGCTTAGATACTGTCATTGATAAGATCCTTAAAAATGTTGGCGATCTCAACGAAGCCTATCTAATTGGAGATCTGGCAATCGGTAAGGCATCAGGAATAATCGACCTGCTGCTGATTGGAGACTCCATCGATACACGTTTCGTTGTTGCGCTAGTTTCTAAAGCCGAAAAAATGGTCAATAAAAAAATACGCTACCTTGTTCTTTCAGACGACGAAAAAACCGATTACTTGCAAAAACAAAACGCTTTACATATTTGGTCAAAAGAATAAATTTTAGCTTTGTTCTTATTGCAAAGACAAACAATATACTAACCAGAAAGATTAACACTTCAAAAATATGAAGCACTTATTAAGTTCAATATTAACATTAATCCTATGCACTGTAATGCTTTTGTCTGTTCACGCACAGGATGTAAAGAAGATAGATATTAAATCATTAACACAATCCGAGATCGAAAAGGCTCAAAAAGCCATGATCGACGCCGGATTATCGGAAGAGGAGGCTATAAAACTTGCCCGACAACGTGGAGCAACCGAACAGCAGATCAACGAAATGCGGCAACGTTTAAGTGAACAGGATACCTCGCGACGAAATATGTACAACCTCTACGAAGAGCCGGAGATACTTCCTGAACAAGACACCATCAATTCACAACGAACAAGCGAATTCGCTAAAGAATTAAAAGTATTTGGAGCCTACCTGTTTAATAACGAAAATCTTACTTTTGAACCACAGTTAAACATACAGACACCAAAAAACTATGAGATTGGATATGGCGATCAACTTCTTATACAAATATGGGGAAACTCGCAAAACACCTATCAGTTAAGGGTAAACAATAATGGACAAATCGTAATCCCCGACCTGGGACCAATATATGTAGCCGGCTTGAATTTTGAAGAGGCTGAAAAGAAAATTATAAAAAACCTCACGGCAATTTATGCCGATATGGGAGGCGACAATCCGGGAACCTTTGCCCAGTTAGATATGGGACAATTACGATCTATTCGAGTAAACCTGCTGGGCGAAGTGGTAACACCCGGCACCTATACTCTCCCTGTAACAGCTACTGTCTTTAATGCATTATACCTATCGGGAGGTCCCAACGAAATTGGTTCATTTAGGAATATAAAAGTCATTCGCAACAACAAAATCGAGAAGCTTGTAGATATTTACAATTTATTGGTCAATGCTGATCCGACCGATAATATAACTCTGAAGGACGGTGACATTATTTTTATTCCGCCAGTAGAAAAACATGTGATGGTAAACGGCGAGTTTAAACGGAACGGTATTTTTGAAATTAAAGAAGGTGAAATGTTAAGTGACCTGGTGCGCTTTGCCGGAGGATTCAAAGCACAAGCTTTTCTTGGTAATACTCAAATAGTAAGACAAGCCCAACAGGGACAGCAGATTATTGACGTAACTTATGAACAACTCAGCACCACTCCTCTGGTAAAGGGGGACACCATACAAAATACTCTAATTACCGACCGTTTCGAAAACAGGGTAAGCATAGAAGGTGCCGTTTATCATCCGGGTGAATACGAATGGACCGAAGGGCTTACACTTGCTCAATTAATAAAAAAAGCCGACAAACTACTACCTGAAGCATTTAAAGGCAGGGGATTGATTACCCGCTATAACAGCGACCGCACCACGTCCGCCATTGCTTTTGATGTTGAAGATATTAGCTCAGGAAAACAAAATATATTATTGAAACCCGACGATGAAGTTTTGATAAAAACACATTTCGACTTAAAAGAACAACCGTATATAACGGTTAATGGCGAAGTACTCGAACCAGGGCCTTTTAACTGGTCGAATAACATGACCCTTGGCGATGCAATCTTCCTGGCCGGTGGACTTACGGAAGGTGCCGACAGTACCTTTATTGAAATTGCACGCCGATTAAGCTACAGCGATGCCTCTATCCTTTCAGATACTATCGGACATGTGATTATTGCTAATATCTCACGTGGATTACAATTGGGAAAAAATGACGCTGAAATGATACTTCACCCCTGGGACCAGGTATCTGTTCGTACTGCTCCCAATTTCAGACAAAACACAACAGCATTTGTATCAGGAGAGGTAGTTTACGCAGGAGCATATGCCATCACCAACAAACAAATGCGAATTTCTGATCTTGTTAGATTGGCTGGTGGATACACACCAAGAGCTTACCTCGAAGGCGCTACTCTGGAACGTTTTTCCGAAGAATTGGGTGCTGAACAGGTCGCCATTAATCTTGACGCAATCATTGATGACCCGGGAAACGATAAAGACCTGCTGCTAAAAGACGGTGACCGCCTGAATATTCCGGAATTTATGCAAACAGTGAAAATTATTGGCAGCGTACAAAATCCTTACTCGATTACTTATGAAAGCGGACGAAGTGCCAAATACTACATCAACCGCTCAGGAGGATTTCAGGCACAAGCTAATAAGAAAAAAACCTATGTGCAATATCCCAATGGCGAAACAGCCGTTACCAAAGGATTTATCGTAAAACGTTACCCCAGGGTAACACCAGGCAGTATGGTTGTTGTTCCTGAAAAACAGGAGAAACAAGGTAATCAGGGAGCCTGGCTTGCCATCGCTTCAACCATGGCCTCATTGGCCGTATCTATTGCTACGATTATAAATATTACTAATTAGATTATAATTGCCGCATTTATTTTGAATAGTCTTTGAGATAATCAGCAATATCAGTATCTCATAGGTAAACAAATTGGGTATTATAAAATTCCAGATAACCAAAATTGCTACAGGTTGAAATTAAACCAACAAACATCACAATAAAAACCGGTATGAGATTTACAATCATATGGAAGAGTCTGGCTTTTCGGGCAGACAAACTAATTTCTGAAATTTGATGTGATAAGTGAATAATAATGTAAGCAACATAAATAATGACAGACGAAATAAATAAAACAAACAAAGCTACAGAGGATGAAATAGACCTCATAGCCCTCGCAAAAACCCTTTGGGAAGGACGAAAGTTCATCTTAATAACCGTATTCGCTTTTATGGTTATGGGCATAGCAGTAGCCCTGTTTACTCCAAAAGAATACACCGCCTCCACGACTGTAGTTCCTCAAATCTCTGATGGTTCCTCAAAAATAGGTGGTTTATCCTCATTGGCAGCCATGGCCGGGTTTAACCTTAATGATATGACCGGAGGAAATACACAACTCTCTCCTATGGTATACCCCCAAATAATAAAAAGTGTCCCCTTTCAGCTTGAACTGATGAATACCCCTTTTAGTTTCCCCGGACAAAGGGACTCCTTAAGTATATATACATATTACACTGAAGTAAGAAAAACCGGTTTTTTGGAAGGTCTGAAAAAATACACAATTGGACTTCCTGGGGTAATTATTAAAGTTATTAAAGGTGAAGAAGAAAATGCGATAAATGAAACAACAACCAATGGCTATGTAACTCTAACAAAAGAGCAGGAAAAGGTTCGAAAGATGCTCAGCAAAAAAGTAAATCTCGAAGTAAACGACAAGGATGGCTTTTTAACGCTTTCGGCAAGTACTGTAAATGCAGAACTGGCCGCTCAGGTAACCCAAAAAGCACTATCTATGTTACAAAGGTATATTACAAATTATAAAATCGAAAAAGCATCAGCACAGCTCAGATTTATTGAAGAACGTTACATTGAAAATAAAAAAGAATTTGAATCAGCCCAGGCTACACTTGCCGAATTTCGCGATAAAAACAAAAATGTTACCTCTGCTCTGGCCCGTACTCAGGAAGAACAACTGCAAAGCAATTACCAGCTGGCCTTTGATGTATATTCAGGACTCGCACAACAACTGGAGCAGGCGCGGATACAGGTAAAAGAAGACACACCTGTATTCTCGGTTCTTAAACCCGTTACTGTACCATTGGAGGATAATAAAAGTGGGCTTACAACACTTATTATTTATACTTTTGTAGGAATGGTTGTTTCCATTGGATGGATATTTGGGAAAGAGTTTTTGAATAGTATAAAAGAACAATGGAATAGTCCTTCTGCTTAACCGTCATTTTCATAAATAGAATCTGATAGCTTAGATTAAAATCAAAGATATTGACACTTAAACAAAGAACTATAAATGGGCTCTTATGGAGTTTTATAGATAGTTTTACCAATCAAGGAGTACAATTTGTGGTGGGCATAATTCTGGCACGTATTCTATCTCCCAGAGAGTTTGGATTAATTGGTATGCTCACCATTTTTATTGCTGTCTCTCAATCTATAGTCGACAGTGGTTTTAGCAATGCATTAATACAAAAGAAAAATTGTACCCAAGAAGACTATTCAACTGTCTTTTATTATAATCTGATAATAGGCATTCTCTTTTACGCAATATTATTCTTTTTTGCTCCTCAAATAAGTTTCTTTTTTAAAGAACCGCAGCTAATATTGCTTTTAAAGGTTTTAGGTATTGGAATTGTATTCAATGCAATAGGCATTATTCAGCGCACAATACTTACAAAAGAAATTAATTTTAAACTACAAACACGAGTTTCCATCGTGGCGTCAGTAGGCTCGGGTTCAATCGCTATCATAATGGCAATGTTGGGATACGGCGTTTGGAGCCTTGTTGCGTTAACTCTTTTGCGATTTGGATTAAACTCAATGTTTTTATGGATTTGGGCTAAATGGAAACCAAAAGGAGTATTTAGCAAGAAGTCCTTTAACGAACTTTTTTCTTTTGGTAGTAAGCTATTAATAAGTGGCCTCATTGATACCATATATCGAAATATCTATTTTCTTGTTATTGGTAAGTACTTTGCAGCTAAAGAACTTGGTTTTTACACTAGGGCAGACCAATTCAAAGCCTTTCCATCAAAAAATTTAAATAACATTATTAGTCGAGTAAGTTACCCGGTTTTAGCTAGTATTCAGAATGATAAAGAAAAATTAAAACATGCCTATCAAAAAATTATTCGAATAACTATGCTGGTTACTTTCTGCCTAATGCTTGGAATGGCAGCAGTGGCGAAACCAATGATCATTGCCTTAATTGGAGAGAAATGGTTACCGGCTGTTGTTTATTTACAAATGTTGTGTTTTGTAGGGATGTTTTACCCCCTACATGCCTTAAACCTCAATATGTTACAGGTACAGAGAAGAAGTGATCTGTTTTTGCGACTTGAGATCATAAAAAAAGCATTGGCAGTACCCACCATCCTTGTTGGGATTTATTGGGGAATAAAAATGATGATATTGGGAATGATGGTCAATACAATCATTGCCTTTTATCTCAACAGCTACTGGTCGGGAAAAATGATTGGCTATTCGTTTATTCGACAAATTAAAGATATTACCCCTTCATTTTTGCTTGCTTTATCCATGGCAAGCATAACTTTTTTAGTAGGTAAATATTTGGACATCCCCGCTATCTGGCAATTATTTGTTCAAATATTAACTGGTATTCTTTATGTCTTCTTAGTATGCGAAATAATAAACTTTAAAGATTATATATATATAAAACTTGTTGTATTTGAGAAAATATCAACCTACAGAAAAAAATGAAAGAATTAGATAACCCAATCTATGTAACTCAACCATCACTACCTGAATTGGATGAGTTTATTCCCTACCTACAACAAATATGGGATAATAAAATCCTAACTAATAACGGACCTTTTCATAAACAATTGGAGAAAGAACTCGCTGAATTTTTAGGGGTTCCATACATCTCTCTGTTTGCGAATGGAACCTTAGCTTTAGTTACAGCTTTGCAAGTGCTACAGGTTACCGGTGAGGTTATTACAACCCCATATAGTTTTGTTGCAACAACACATAGTTTGTGGTGGAACAATATAAAACCTGTATTCGTTGATATTGAGAAGGAATTTTGCAATCTAGATCCGGAGAAAATAGAAGCAGCCATAACCCCCAAAACAACAGCCATCCTTCCTGTTCATGTTTACGGTAATCCCTGCAAAATTGAGCGAATACAGGATATAGCAGACATTTATGGACTGAAAGTTATTTACGATGCAGCCCACTGTTTTGGAGTAAACCACAAAGGTCAGGGTATCTGCAACTTTGGCGATCTTTCCATTTTAAGTTTCCACGCCACCAAAGTCTTTAATACCATGGAAGGAGGCGCCATTGTCTGCCATGATGAGGCGACCAAAAAACGAATAGATTTCCTAAAGAATTTTGGTTTTGCAGGAGAAATAAAAGTGATGGCGCCAGGCATTAATTCGAAAATGAACGAATTACAGGCAGCCATGGGAATTTTACAGTTAAAACACCACAAAGAAAATGTTGAAAAGAGGAAAACAATTGTTGAGCAATATCAACTAAAATTAAAAGGAATTAAAGGTGTTTCTTTTCTATCGCAACCTTCCGATACTACTTCTAACTATGCATACTTCCCAATTTTTATTAACGAAGCAGAATACGGAATAAGCCGTAACGACTTATACGAACGACTAAAGCAAAATAATATCTATGGCAGGCGTTATTTTTATCCTCTAATTAGTGAATTTCCAATTTATAAGGGATTAGAATCCGCAAATCCTGAAAAATTACGAATTGCACAACAGACAGCTGAGCAGGTGATCTGCTTGCCTTTATATCCCAACCTATCTTTAGAAACAGTTTGCAAAATTTGCCAACTTATAGACTTAAATGCCAAATCTTTATATACCAATGAAAAGCACTAAAGAGTTTTTATCAAAATCAGGATTACCGGATGGTGACTTAACAAATATGCAGCCCTCAGAAAAATGTTTTTCTGATAGTGCTCAGTATCGTTTCGAAGTACCAGGAATTCAAGGTCCTGCAACAATGGAAGCACTGCTTGACGAGATAATTACCTTAAACCTGACAATCCATCGGGTAACACAAACCAAGGGAATTATGTTGTTAACAGACAACGAAATATCTGCTATGGTAAATTTGGCAAAACATGGTCAAGTAGATTTGGTTCTATCCATCGGCCCCCGTGCTACCTACGATACCAGTGCATCAGTACATACAGCAGAAGGACAACGCATGGGACTGCGCCTACGAGGACAAGAACAAATTATTCGTGCCATTGAAGATGTGAAAAGGGCAAATGTGCTGGGTTGTAACTCCTTTCTACTTTACGATGAAGGTTTACTTTGGATTTTAAACCAAATGAGGGAGCAGAGAGAACTACCTGCCAACGTAAAATTTAAAATCTCTGCTCATACCGGACACGGGAATCCATGTTCAGCAAAATTACTGGAAATCTTAGGTGCAGATTCTATCAATCCAGTTAGAGATTTACAAATACCAATGTTGGCTTCCATACGTCAAGCAATTAACGTTCCAATTGACCTACATACCGAGAATCCGACATCTTCAGGTGGTTTTATACGCCACTACGAAGTCCCAGATATGATCAAATATACTGCACCAGTCTTCCTTAAAACCGGTGGTTCTGTAGCAAAAACACATGGTTGGAACACTACAGCAACCGAGGCAAAGCAACGTGCCAAACAGGTTAGTTTAGTGAAAAGAGTCATCGATCAGTATTACCCTGAAGCAAAGGGTTCGAAAAAAGGTTCAATTAAATAGATCCCAAACTTAAAACTATGAGACACCATCGTTACAACAAAAATTACAATTTTGTTAAGGAGCCAGTTGAATTTGACAAAAATACAGAACGAAATTTCCTACAATATTGTTTGGGGGCTACATTGTACATGCCAGGAACAAAAGATATTCTGTCTAAAATATTAAACAAAGAACTTGTTGACATTACTTCCATGGTAATGTGTCTGGAAGATGCTATTCAGGAATCGGATTTAATTACTGCAGAAAAAAATATTATTCATCATCTTGAAAAAATTGGAGAGGCAGTAGAGAATAAGCTGCTCTCAATTGGTGATATTCCCTTGATATTTATCAGAATTAGAGATCTTGGTCAATTTCAGCATTTTTCGCAACAAATATCACGAAAACAGATAAGAATCTTAACAGGCTTTGTATTCCCAAAATTTTATAGTCAAAATGCAATTGAATACCTAAAAGAAGTTGAATTCCTATCCAGAAAACATGATGCCAAGCTATATAGCATGCCAATTCTTGAAGGAAAAACTATAGCTTATCAAGAATCCCGAAGAGAAGAATTGAAAGCGTTAAAAGATATTTTATACCCGTTTAAAGAGCAAATACTGAATATAAGAGTTGGAGGTACCGACTTTTCATCCCTATTCGGAGTAAGAAGGGGAATTAACTATTCTATCTACGACATCCTTACCGTAAGAGATTGTTTGGCCGACATCCTTAATTTTTTTAATCGTGCTGAAGACGATTATTTAATTTCGGCACCTGTTTGGGAATACTTCTTAGCATATAAAGCAGATAATATTAGAAAATTTCTTAACGATGATATCCACAGATCGTTAACCAATAGAACGCCAATATTAAATGATGCCATAGATGGCTTACTCCGAGAAGTTATTATTGATAAAGCCAACGGATTTGTTGGTAAAACGATTATTCATCCTTCCCACGCGCGATTTGTGAATGCAATGCAATGCGTAACTCAAGAGGCTTATGAAGATGCGATGCAAATTATAAACTCTGAAGGTGGAGTAATAAAAAGTGCTCAATCAAATAAAATGAATGAAATAAACCCACACCGCAGTTGGGCGAACCAAACAATATCAAGAGCAAATGCATATGGTGTTATAGAGAATGACCTCTCATACTTAAAAATAATTGCAGGATAACACTAAAACAAGAAAAAACAAACATGTGCAAAATTACCATTTAAGGGTATGATTAAACACATGCTTGAACGATTACAAATGAAACATTACAATTACAAAGCATGAAATTGATATTCGGCACAATGACTTTTGGCCCACAAGTTGATTTAACCACAAGTCAGAAAATGGTTGATATTTTTTTATCAACAGGAAACAAAGAGCTTGATTCTGCATTTGTATATAACAACGGCGAAACTGAGAAAATTTTAGGTTCGTATCTAAATAATATACCTAAAGAAAAGTACTCCATTGCAACGAAAGTACACCCACGTATTACGGGTAAACTTGACGGAGATGCTATAGACTTGCAATTCAATGAATCATTGCGTAGAATGAATCGCAACTCAGTTGACATCTTATATTTTCATTTTCCCGACAATGTTACACCAGTTGAAAAAGCACTCGAAAAATGTGCTGTATTATATGAAAGCGGAAAATTTAAGGAATTGGGATTAAGCAATTTCCCATCTTGGATGGTTGTAGACATATGGCATTTATGTGAGAAAATTGGTTGTCCTAAACCTTCAATTTACCAAGGCATGTACAATGGTTTGTGCCGAAATGTTGAACCAGAACTATTTCCTGCTTTGCGCAAATTAGGAATGAGGTTTTATGCTTTTAATCCACTTGCAGGAGGTATGTTGACAGGAAAACATTTAAACTTTAATGAAAAACCTCAACCTGGACGCTTTGCTCGTCTTAAAAGCTATCGAAATAGATATTGGAAAGAAAATTATTTCAATGCTGTTAACCTTTTAAAGAAACAATGTGACATTTTTGATATCGCATTGGCTGAAGCAGCATATCGTTGGTTAGTAAACCATTCCGAATTAAATTCAGAATATGGTGATGGAATTATAATTGGAGCTTCAAATTTGCCCCAACTGCAAAAAAACATTCAAGCAGCAACTCAACCAGAACTGCCAGAAGAAATCAAAAATGCATTTGATGAAGCATGGTCAAAAGTAATTTTAGACAGTCCTGATTATTATAAATATTTTACCAAACTTTAAAATGGAGAAAAATATTACAAATTTATTCATTGATGAAATAATTTCTTTAAAACAAACTAACTTCACTAGCAACACCATACATTGTTTTAAAAGATGCTTTATAGACTATTTAGGTGCGACATATGCTGGAGCAAAAATGAATAAGACAAAAGCTAATCGATATCTAGACTTAGCGAATAGCAATGGTAATGACTGCACACTGTTAGGTTCTTCGCAAAAAGTTGATGTAAATACAGCATCATATGTTAATGGATTAAATAGTCACATAGCAGAATTAGATGACGGAGTAATATCTGGGATTATTCATCCAGGAGCCCCTGTCTTTTCAGCATTACTGCCAATTGTCGAAAAACATTCAGTATGTATTTCAAAGTTTATAATCGCTGGTATTATTGGATATGAAGTGGCAGTCAGGTTAGCAGATGCGATTCAACCATCTCATAAATCTATTGGCTATCATGCCACCGGCACATGCGGAACTATTGGGGCAGCAATATCAATTGCAATTGCTCTTGACCTTGATCGTACACAATTAAAACATGCTTTCTCAACGGCAGCATTATCTTCATACGGTACTTTAAAAGTATTAGAAGACGATTCAGAGTTAAAACCATTTAATGTAGCGAAAGCATCAAACAATGGTCTGATCGCCGCTTACAGTTCATTATCTGGATTTAAAGGCCCTGAAGATGTTCTTGGAGGAGAAAGGGGATGGTTCGCTTTAATGTCTAAAGAATACAATACTGAGGTTTTATTTGAAAAAGTGGAAGATAAATTTGGTGTAGAAAGAGCTTACTATAAGCCTTATGCTTCATGTCGTTACACTCATCCAAGTATAGATGCAGCCATTAAGCTTCGAAAAAATATAAATACTGAAGATATCCTAAGTGTAAAGATAGAAACATATTATTGGGCCGTTTACAAACATGACCATACTAAGTTGCCAAATGTTTCCTCTGCAAAAATGAGCATACCTTTTAGTTTTGCGTTAGCATTTGTTATTGGGAAAGCTGACATCAATCAATTCTCGGAAAGCAACATTGAAAATACCGATATAAAAACATTGACATCAAAAATTACGGTAATTGCAAAAGAAGAATACACTCAATTATTTCCACAAAAAAGTGTTGCATTTGTTGAGGTTACATTAAATAGTGGCCAAACGTTATCAGAATTTATTGAGTTTGCCAAAGGAGAACCAGAAAACCCCTTAAGCGATAAAGAAATATCTGATAAATTTATATCACTTTCTGAATATGGTCTAGTAGATCAAGATATCATAAAGAGTCAGCTCAATAATATTTGGAATCAAAGTATAAATGACAATTCAATATTTACGCTTTAAACTTTAACACGAAAAACACATGATAGATATCCGAAAATTTATATCAGAACTTAGAGTTCAAGGAATTGAATTTATAACCGGTGTCCCAGATACACTTTTAAATGACTTTTGTTTAAATATAGAAGAGAGTTGGGATAAGGACAAACATGTAATAGCAGCAAATGAAGGAAACTCGATCGGTTTAGCTGCTGGATACCATGTTTCGACTAATACCATACCATTTGTATACATGCAAAACTCGGGAATAGGAAATTGCGTTAATCCCCTACTCTCTTTAACCGAAAAAAATGTTTATTCTATTCCGATGATCCTACTGATAGGATGGAGAGGTGAACCTGGTATAAAAGATCATCCACAGCATACAAAACAAGGAGAATTGACAATTACCTCATTAGAGGCTATGGGAGTGCAATGCAAAGTTGTTGAAAATGATGATGACAAGGCTATCGAAGATTTAAAGTGGGCTGTTGATACAGCTAGAAAAACCAGTCATCCAGTTGCATTAATTGCACGAAAGGGGGTATTCCATAAAGCGGAGAAATCTGGTTTTAATAAAGATGATAGATATGAATTATCAAGAGAGGATGCCATTAAAGTTGTTGTTGAAAATGTTCCTAAAAACACGCTCTTTGTGGCTTCTACGGGGCGCTCGACCAGAGAGTTATTTGAAGTAAGAAATATTCTGGGCCAATCGCATAAACACGATTTCTTAAATGTAGGAGCTATGGGACACACTTCTTCAATTGCCTTAGGTTTAGCTATAGCAAATAAAGATAGGTTAGTTGTTTGTATTGATGGAGATTCGTCAACAATTATGCATCTAGGAGCAATGACCACCATGGGCAAAGTAAGCCCAAAAAATTTGTTACACATTGTATTAAACAACGGTGTTCATGAATCTGTTGGTGGGCAAAAATCTGCAGGTCAGATGATAAACCTAACAGAAATTGCCAAGAATTGCGGATATAAAAATACATTAGATTCATATATCGCCAAAAAGCAGGAATTGATTACAACGATTACCTCATTTTTAAACATTGATGGACCAAATTTCATTGATTTTCATATACAGAAAGGAATAAGAAAAGATATGCCACCATTAAAATTTAGTCACCTTAAAGCAAAAAATGAGTTTATGAATAACATTTTAAAGTAAACTTATGGTTAACGAAAAAGATAACGCGATTGTTCTTGGAGGAACTTTTCCTCATAAGTTACTAATAACAAAGCTAAAACAAAGGGGCTACTTTGTTATTTTGGTAGATTACCTACCTAATCCCTCAGCAAAAAACGATGCAGATATACACCTGCAAGAAAGTACATTAGATAAAGAGAAGGTTCTTTCTATTGCAATAGAATATAACGTAAAACTTGTTATTAGCGTTTGTGTAGATCAAGCAAATGTTACAGCGTGTTACGTAGCTGAAAAACTAGGATTGCCACATCCATACACATATGAAGTGTCAAAAACCGTTACCGACAAAAAAGCGATGAAAGATATAATGGTAAAGAACAATATACCAACATCGAAATACAATGTTGTCGACAAAGTTGACATCGAAAATCTTGATTTGTCTTATCCTTTAATAGTTAAGCCTGTTGATTCTAATAGTTCAAAAGGAGTAAGAAGAGCAAATAATGACCAAGAATTGGAAAAATACCTGCGAAGTGCATTAGAGATTAGTAGAGATGGTCGTGCTATTATCGAAGAATATAAAATTGGTAGGGAAATAGGTTTTGATTGTTTAATACAAAGTGGAGAAGTTATTTATTTAATGTCTCGCGAACGAAGAAAAATGATTCTTAATGAGAAGAATCCAATACAGCAAATACAAGGATCATTTTGGCCCGCAAACTTAACAGATGATATAATCGAAAAATTTATGATAATCGCCAAACAGATTTCGGATTCTTTTGGTTTAGCTCATACTACATTAATGATTCAAGCAATTGTTAATGGCAATGATATAAGTGTCATTGAATTTGGTGCGAGAATTGGAGGAGGCGAAAACTATAAGATTGTAGAACTATTAACGGGATATGACATAATAGAAGCCGGAATTAATTCTTTCTTCCACCGTCAAATGGAAACGAACTATGTGCAACCAACCGAATATATTTCTGACACATATATATACGTACAACCTAAAGTTTTGGGAGAAATAATTGGTTTCGAAAAAGCAAAAGAACAAAATCTTATTGAATACTCAAACATATATAAAGTTAAAGGAACACAGATAGGTAGAGACCTCTCCAGCAATAATAGAGTGGGTGCATTTATCGTAAAAGCTTCCTCAACCGAGAAGTGTGTTAACAATATAAATCAAGTTCTCGATATAATTGAGGTTTATGATGAGAAGGGCAACCCAATTATGTATAAAGACATATATTCAATCAATTAAAATGCAAGCAAATGATTAAAATTCAAACACCAATAACAAATTCAATAATTGAAAAATTAACCGTTGGTGATATGATTTCCATTTCTGGCTTCATTTATACCGGACGTGATGCGGTTTTACCCAAAATTGTTACTTTAATCGAAAACAATCAGATTCAAGCTTTAGAAATTAACCTCAAAGGTGCTGTTATTTTTCACACAGCGGTAAGCCCTGCTGGTGTTGGCCCAACATCAAGTAACAAGTTCGACATTGAAAGTAGTATACCTACTCTTTCAAAAGCTGGAGTAAAACTGCATTTAGGAAAAGGTGCGTTAAAACCTGAAACCATAGCAGAATTAAAAAAACACAATTCCGTATTTGCTGTTATTCCTCCCGTAACGGCACTTCTTAAAGATAAAACCATTAGTAAGAAAGTAGTGGCATTTCCAGAATTAGGAATGGAGGCATTACATTTGTTGGAGATTAAAGATTTTCCTGCAATTATTGCAGCGGTTAATGGTAAAAGTATTTACGATGAGCTATAAGAGTACAGAAATAATAAATAAAGTAAAAGAAACTTTAATCAGTGCAGGTTCCACATTCAGTGATGATAAGAAAGAGATCTATCGACAGGCTATTGAAAAAGAATCGCAACCAGTTGCAAAATGGGTACTTGAAAATACCTTAAAGAATGCACTTGCTGCTGAGATAAATCGCAGTCCGCTTTGCGATGATTCTGGTATTCCACATCTGTTTTTAGAAGTTGGCCCTAACAGTGAAGTTAGCGGGCAACTAATAGCCGATATTCATATGGGAATTTACCAAGGACTCAATGCTTTGCCTGGCCGCCCGATGGCAATAATGGGCAACGATTTTGAACGTATAGATCAATCTGGAGGTCTGAATGTCGATCCAGGAGCTATGCTCCCTTCTCCACTTATCATAAAACCAACTAAAGAAGATGTTCTTCGTTTACACGTTCTTATGCATGGAGGTGGTCCCGAAATAAGAGGAAAAACATTTCGTGTATTCCATAAACATAGTGTTTCGGTAGTAACCGACGAAATTATTGATTGGACAGTGGAAGCAGCAGGCAAATTAGGTTGTTCGCCAATTACCTTAGCGGTAGGAATTGGACGTTCGCACTTCGAAGCAAGTACACTTATGTTTGAAGCCATGGTGTTTGGAAAACATTCTATTCAGAGTGACATTGAAAAAGATATTACAAGCAGAGTTAATAAAAGTAATATTGGTTCTCTTGGATTAGGAGGAGATATTACGGCATTAAGTACTTTTCTAAAAGTTGGTCCACAACGCGCAAGTGGTGTCCGTATTGTTTCAATGCGCCCCTGTTGCAGTATAGAACCAAGAAAGGCAAGTGTAGTCCTGTAATAAACTTTTTTATGGCTTTATCACAAGAAGAAATACAGAAGAGAATTGATGAATCTTACGAGCTACCAAATAATGTTCTTAATGCTGTCCCTAAACCATTGGTAACTATAAGGACATCAACCTATCAACATGGCAAGTATATAAAAGACTGCATTGAGGGAGTATTGATGCAAAAAACAACTTTTCCTATCGAATTTATTATTGGGGAAGATTTTAGTACAGATGGAACTCGGGAGATCGTTTTTGATTATGCAAAAAAATATCCTGATATAATTCGAGTTTTAACAGCGGATTACAATGTGGGAAGTAAAGCAAATGGAAGAAGATGTATAAATGCTTCACGCGGTAAATATATGGCTATTTGCGAAGGTGACGACTATTGGATAGATCCATATAAATTGCAAAAGCAAGTTGATTTTTTGGATAATAATTCGGAGTATGGTTTGGTTGCAACTGATTTTAATATGCTTCACCAGAAGACGCAAAAAATGACCTATTCATTATTTAAAAATGAACCGGAAAGATTTCCTATTTATACAGAGCTGGAGGATTTTCTGCTTAATGCTGGCTTTATGGCTCCTTGCTCCTGGCTATTAAGAAGAGACTTATTACCAAAATCTATAACAAAATCTGTTGATGGTTCATTTGTGCTATTACTGGATTTTTTTTCAAAAAGTAAGGTTCACGTGCTACCAGATACAACAGTGGTTTATCGAAGAATAGAAGAAAGCGCAAGCCAATCAAAATCCAAACGCAAAAAGTATAAGAGAGAATTTGGAATATTGAATACGCAACTGGAGATTCATAAAAAATATAATCTCTCTGATGAACTAAAATTTAAGATTTTAAAAAAACATTATCATAAGGTATTACCGGCAGCTATTGTTCTGGATAGAAAAGAAGATATAGCAATGGCAAAAAAGTATTTGTATAATGATGGATTATTTTTTAGAGATAAGTTGCTTTTTATGACAGCTAAAATTCCTCTGGGGAATTATTTATTGAAATATGTTTATTGGGTAAAAGAATTTATTCAGAAAACAAATTAAGGTAGCTAAAACAAAAGAATGGATAACCAAAGAACGGTTAAATCACATACAACCGATAAGAGTGAAATCAATCCATATTTCATTGTTATATTGCTCTTAAGTGTTGCTGTTTATTTCTTGGCGCCTCATAGCGACGATTATTCAAATTATCAGCGTTCCTTTAATTATGGGGCGTCAAGCAGAATAGAACCAACATTTCTACTATTTACGTCAATAACTAAATTTATTGGAAGCGGTGTAATTATATTGTATCTATTATATTCAATAATTGCAGTTCCAATTAAACTAAAAGCGATTAAAGAATTAAGCCCGTACTTTGCGTATTCACTAATTCTTTACGTTGCCTATTTCTTTCTTTTACACGAAGTAACTCAAATTAGAGCAAGCGTTGCTGTTGCATTCTTTTTATTTAGTATTAAACCACTTTATGATAGAAGCTTTAAACAATTCATATTTCTGACGTTTTGTGCTGTTCTTTTCCATTATTCGGCATTTATGTTGATCCCATTATGGTTCATAAAACCTCAGAAACTGAATAAAGCATTTTACCTGGTATTAATACCAATTTCATACATTATTGCGGGAAGTGGCTTGTCTTTAACCTATTTAATCTCGTTTGTACCTATTCCTGAGATTCAAATTCTACTAGAACATCATTCCTATGCCATGGAACAAGGAATTGGTGATAAGATAAATATTTACAACCTTTTACAGTTATTTCGTTGCATTATTTGTGGCATTCTTATTCTCTTGTCAGACAAAATTGTTGTCAAAAACAAGTATGCGTTTATATTATTAAAGTTATATACAATTAGTGTAGTAACCGTTGTTTTATTTCACGATTTACCAGTTGTTAGTTTCCGAATCAGTGAGTTTTTAGGTGTTGTTGAAGTACTAGTTTTACCATTTCTATTATACTTCTTCAAGCAAAAGATAATTGTATTTTCTCCTTTTGTTCTGCTTTTCTTATATCACAGTTTGTACAATCTAAATCTTCTCAATATTTTTTAATCATTGCTAAATATGAGAAAAAAGGAGAAAGTAAATGCACACAATATATGCATTATAATAGTTCTATATCATCCTTCAATTGAACAAAACAAGCTGTTATTGAATAATATAAAGAGTGGAGATTCAATGATCATTGTTATTGATAATACTCCTGATTTAATCAATGAAGAATTGCAATCTTATTCTCGAGTTCATAAAAATATTTTATATTCTCCATTACGTGAAAATAGAGGAATTGCCGAAGCACAAAACATTGGAATAAAAAAAGCAAAAAGAATAGAAGGAATTACTCATATTCTTTTTTTAGATCAAGACTCCAGAATCAGAAAAGATTTTCCATTGAAAATGATTGAAGAATATGATAAAGTTATCAATCAAGTACCCAAATTAGCTGCCATTGGACCAACCCCAATAAACATAGTTAGCAATACGCCATATAAACAAGAAAAAAATACACCAGATAATAAAGAATTGGATTATCATTTCGCATCAAAGTTAATTAGTTCCGGAATGTTAATTAGCTTGAAAACAATAGAGGATGTAGGAATGATGGACAGTTCACTTTTTATTGATACAGTTGATTTTGAATGGTGTTGGAGAGCAAATGCAAAAGGTTATAAATGTTGTATGACAAATCGAGTAGAAATGCTACATAAAGTTGGAGAAAAAGATTATTCATTATTTGGTTATAAGATTTTACTTTCATCTCCCTCTAGGTATTACTACCAGTACCGTAATTTAATTATTTTATTAAAACGCAATTACGTACCTATTAATTGGAAATTTAAAAATATACTGAAAAAGATTTTCTTTTTAGTTTATATTCCCCTCGTTGCACCTAATAGTAAAAAAATTATTTCGAATATGATACAGGGCATTAAAGATGGTTTTATCTATTCAACACATTAACCTGTTATACCTAATGGCATTAATATTTTTCCCAAAATACCACCAGGAAGGACCTTCATCGAGGTATCGGACATATAAATACTTGGAATACTTTAAAGAGAAAAAATTGGATTATCAGTATTTTCCTTTCTTTTACAATGGCTATGTACGCGACTTATATAAATCTGATAAGTCTTTTGTAAGAGTTATTACTTCCTATCTTAAAAGATTAATAAAACTATTTAGAGTAAATAAGAAAAATAATTTTCTTGTTATTGAAAAAGAGTTGTTTCCTGGAATTCCATATTTAATTGAAAAATTATTCTTAAAAAAAGGACAGTACAGTATTGATTATGATGATGCGGTATTTTTAAAATACTCAAAAATACCTTTCTTACGCGAAAAGCATATAAAACTTTGCAAAAATGCCAAGTTTGTTACTTGTGGAAATAAATGGTATTTCAAACAGCTTCCAGACGCTAACTGTTATTTTTTACCAACCGTGATCGATACTCCTTGTGACAACTTTAAACATGTAAATACAAACCAAAAATTAATTATTTGCTGGATAGGTACACCAAGTAATATAAATTATTTAAAAGATTTAGTACCTGTTTTTAGATCGTTACAGAATAAGGGTTTAAAATTTAAATTGCGAGTAATAGGATGTTACCTAAATGATCCTGATATTGATATTGAAAATCTAGCCTGGTCTGAAGAAAAAGAATTTGACTACCTAAGATCAAGTGATATTGGAATAATGCCACTTTTTAATTCAGATTGGGAAAATGGTAAATGCGGATTTAAATTACTCCAATATATGTCTGCCAAACTTCCAGTAATAGGAAGCCCATCTGCTGCTAATTCGGAGATTATAAAACATAATAAAAATGGGTTTCTTGCAAAAACCCATTCAGAGTGGGAGCATTACCTTTCAATATTGTATTCAAATAAGGAGCTGAGAATAAATTTTGGAAATGCGGGGTTCGATCTGGTATCTACTGACTATTCTTTTTCTAAATGGAAAAAGAAATATTACTCGATGTTAACAAAATAGTTATTAGAAAACATGAAAACGGTTGCCATTCTTCTAAATACCTCATGGTATATATATAATTTCAGAAAAAATCTAATAATGGAATTACAGAGACAAGGCTATAAAGTTGTTGCAATAGCTCCAACCGATGAATACTCTTCGAAATTAGAAGCACTCGGCTGTACATTCAATCATCTTGATATTGACTCAAAATTGAAAAATCCCATATACGATCTTGTATTACTACTTCGTATTCGAAAAGTTCTGGCAAAAATAAAACCAGATGTGCTTTTAAACTTTACCATTAAACCGAATGTTTACGGTTCCTTGGCAGCAAGAATCCAAGGCATTTCTTGCGTAAATAATGTCGCGGGCATGGGGACTTTGTTTTCCGATGGTTATTTTTCGAGAATAATTTTAAAGTTTCTTTTTAAAGTCTCGCAATATCGTGTGCAAACTGTTTTCTTTCAAAATCCCGATGATAAGAGAGAACTTACAGACTCAAACATTATCAAAAAAAGAAAAGCCAAACTTCTTCCGGGATCGGGCGTAAATCTCAATGAATTTCCATTTAGCCCTATGTCACAAAACGAGAATCAATCAATTAATTTTTTATTGGTTGCCCGAATGATTCGTACAAAAGGAATTGCAGAATTTGTGGAGGCAGGAAAGTTGTTAAAGCAAAAAGGATATAATAATTTCTATATCAGATTATTGGGAGAAATGGGAATTAATAATCCACATGCGATCAGTGAGCAGGAAATGAATGAGATATGTTCAAATGAATTTGTTACCTATCTTGGAAAAACAGATAACGTAAAACAATATTTGCAAAATTCTGAAGCAGTGGTTTTGCCATCGTATTACCGCGAAGGTACACCTAAAAGTCTTTTGGAGGCTCTTGCTATTGGCCGCCCGATAATTACGACAAATATGCCTGGCTGCAAAGAAACGGTTAAACATGGAGTGAACGGATATATCTGTGTTCCTAAATCAGCCTCTGATTTAGCAGAAAAAATGGAAGCTTATTTGAATCTTAAACCGAATCAAAGGTTGCAAATGGGAATACAATCAAGAAAACTCGCAGAATCAAAATTTGATGAACAAATTGTTATTAATGCTTATCTCGAGGCTATAAGTAAGGCAGTGAAGACAGACTAAATGTTGTTACGCCAGTGCATTTCTAAATTCAAAGCTATCGTATATGACCAACTGGGATTAGCATGTTAGAAGAGTAGTTATTAAAAAAAGTTAGAAACATTGGAAGATTTTCCTTTTTCGAGAACAGTTAACAAACCTAAAAGATATGGAGTTCGACATTAATCAATTAAAAAAGATTGACTATATGCATCAAAATAAGTTAGAAGTATGTTTGGAATTTAATGCAGAGGATTATGTGTATAAAAACAACTTCAGTCAGAAACGTTAAAAAAAAGAAATTTATGTTTTCTTCGACTCTTTAGATGATCATTCGAAAAACATACAAATACACGGATATGAAATCGAGAGAAAGCGAACTCCGAGCGATAATCCTAGCCAGTTATTTTTTTCCTAATCTTATTAACTCCAATTTTCAAGATCAAGTTAAAACTTACATCCATCTATATCTATGTAATTACTATAAATGTATAGCAATCATTATAAAAGGACCCCAAATAAAAAACACAATTTTAGAACGATAAACCAGACTAAAGATGATTATTACAGCCAGTATTGTACTATATAAAACATCGATGGCAGAATTGGAAAAAGTTTGTCAGTCATTGTTTCAGGACGACACCTTTTCAAAAGTTATTATTGTTGATAATTCGCCCGATGACCGGCTAAAAAATATTATTCCCGACAAAAAAGTTGAATATATTTTTAATGGAAGAAATATTGGTTATGGCGCAGCTCACAATATTGCCATACGAAAAATAATCGATCAATCGGACTACCACCTGGCATTAAACACCGATATATTTTTTTCGGCCAATGTTATTCCCAAATTAGTTGAATACCTTAACGAACATCGCAAAGTTGGACTTGTTCTGCCGAAAGTACTAAATTTGAGGGGCGAAGTTCAACATTTAGCTAAGCTCTTACCTACTCCGTCCAATTTATTAATTCGTTTGTTTTTGCCTAAGAATATCCTAAAGAAAAAACGAACCAAATACCAATTAGCATTTAACGGCTACAATACTACCATGGAAGCACCATGCCTATCGGGCTGTTTTATGTTTTTTCGTGTAGAAGCACTAAAGGAGGTAGGACTATTCGACGAACGCTATTTTCTTTATGCTGAAGACTTTGATTTATCACGACGGATTCATGAGAAATACCAAACTATATATTATCCAAAAGTATCCATTACTCATTATCACCACCGGCATTCATACAAAAGTGGCCGTATGATGCTGGTTCATATGATAAATACCATTCGCTACTTTAACAAATGGGGATGGTTTTTCGATCGAAATAGAAGAAAAACAAATAAACGGGTATTAAAAGAATTGGAATACAAACTCAGTAAGAAAGAAATAAGTAAACACAAAACAACGGTTGAATAATACAAACTGTTTTGCATCAGCCTTAATTACAACCGAGTGAATTCTGTAGTGTGGACATCCTGTAAATCTGTGCAACAAATTATATCGATAAGAAAGCACTATTAGCTATATGTTATGTTATAAGAATAACTAAGCAAACACGCAAAAGAATTCGCGCAGCAGCAAGCACTATTTATTGTCAGTGTCAAGAACGTCACCCTGAACTTGTTTCAGGGTCTCTTATAAAATTCTCTTTACGCCTAATTCTAAGTTTTGCAAAAAACTGTATCTATAAAAAGGAATTTATTTCACAATAGTTTGCTCCTACTAAGTAACTTATTGTTTCCATTCATTAGTTTTTCCTATGCATCGCGAGTGTTGGGTCCTGAGGCTTTTGGTAAAATTCAGTTCATTTTGGTTTTTGCCCAGTATTTTGTTTTGTTGGCTGCCATTGGAATTCCCATTTACGGGGTACGTGAAATTGCTAAAATTCGTAACGATAAAACTCAAATCAGTAGAACTGTTTCCGAACTGGTTCTTTTGAACGGATTTAGTTCTCTACTTTTGTTTTTCATATATCTCGGAACTCTTTTTGTGGTTCCCCGATTTCAGGAGGATATTCAGCTATACCTCCTTGGTGGTTTATTAGTTATAAGCGCCTTCTCCAACCTCGATTGGTATTATAATGGCATGGAGCAATTTCGCTTTTTATCCATGCGCTCCATAAGTATAAAGGCACTCTCCTTAGTAGCTCTATTCATTTTAGTTAAAACAAAAGAAGACCTGCTGACTTATTTTGGCGTGGTTATTTTTTCAATTTTAGCCAATCATTTATGGAACTTGTGGGGAATCCGAAATATCATATCCCTGCGTTTCAATGAACTGAAAATCAAACGGCACCTTCCGGCATTACTAACTCTGCTTGGAACTTCGGTTTCCATTAGTATATATTCAGTGGTTGATACCTTGTTGCTTGGGTTTCTGGCTGACGATACTTCGGTAGGACTTTATACTGCGGCGTTAAAAATTAATAAAATTACCATTCCTGTTTTAATTGCACTGGGTACAGTATTGATTCCCCGTATAACACAAAGCCTTGAAAGCAACGACAAGACTCAGGTAAATAATTTGATTAATAAATCCTTTGCTTTTACGTGCTTAATTGGTGTACCCATCAGTTTCGGACTCTTTCTATTTGCCAGGGAGTTTATACTTTCCATTTCAGGATATGAATTTGCCAATGCAGTATTAACCATGAAAATAAGTGCACCTTTAGCGTTAATAATAGGGATTGCTCATATTTTTGGCTTTCAATTGCTAATTCCGGCCGGTTACGAACGAAAATACCTTTGGGCAACACTGGTAGGGATGGGACTGAGCATTGGGCTAAACTTGTTACTTATTGGCAGCCTTAAAGACAAAGGTGCAGCCATTGCTACTCTATCAAGCGAAATTGTGGTTACCGCGATCGCTGGGTATTTTGCGTATAAACTTATAAGATTCAAAATAGAGTGGAGACTGTTAGTAAAAGCAATTGTAACCTGTTTTCTTTTTATTCCTATTGCTTATGGGGTACGTTCAATTTCTGAAAATGAAATTATCTGCCTCCTCATTGCAATTCCATTTAGTGCATTGGTATATTTTAGCATTCAGAGCCGGGTATTTAAAAACCCGTTACTTGGCGAAGCTTATGTCTTTGCAAAGAACAAAGGATGGATACCAGCCATTTTTATTAAAAAGCAAACTCAAAATAATTTATAATAAATGCCCTGGAGAAATTACCTTTTAGTGTTTTTAATCTTTCTTGTTACAGAACAAGTTTGGGCGCAAGCACTTTCAAGCAATTTTGACAATCTGGAGGATTATTACCGCAGAGAGCAATTGCTCGGGAATATTAAACCTGATCATTCCTTTACAGCCTATCCCCTCTTTCCCACAGAGGCTTTCGGAGTGAAAGATTCACACAAACCTGATAGCACAATGAAACGGTTTTTTAATGGTGATGATAAAAACTTTTTTGAAAAACAGTTGACTTCAGGGCTTTCGTTAGAACTGCTTCCATTGGTTTGGATGAACCAATACAACTCTCACCACCCGGAAGACTGGAATGATGGCGCAATGATTCCAGCCAAAGGATATCAAACCCTCGTTAGTGGTGGGCTCTATTTTAATTATACATTACGCAATAATCTTCCTTCTCTAACTGTTAAAATCCAACCTGAATATGTCTATGCCACTAATCCTGTGTATGATGGTTTCCCACTAACCCGGGAAAATCCTGAATTGTCAATTTTAAGATGGGCACAGTATTATTTTCATACCTTAAATTACATTGACCAGCCGGAACGTTTCGGAGAAGATCCTTACAATGAATTTACCTGGGGCCAAAGCAGTATTCGTTTGAACTATAAATCCATTTCCTTAGGCGTCTCCAACGAAAATCTCTGGTGGGGCCCCGGTAGGCGAAATAGCCTTTTAATGACCAACACTGCACCTGGCTTCCGCCATTTTACCCTGAATACCATCAGTCCAATTCGAACTCCGGTAGGATCTTTTGAAGGGCAAATTGTAACGGGGACACTAAAAGCTTCGGGCTACCCTCCTCCAAATACCGATGTAAAAGACCACAATGGCATGCATTTTTATTCGCCAAAACGACAGGACAACCGTTATTTTAATGGAATGATACTGTCGTATAATCCGAAATGGATTGATGGCTTACATCTGGGGCTAATACGTAGTTTCCAGATGTATAAAAAAGATATGGATAACTCATTTGATGCCTATCTCCCCGTCTTTAGTTCATTCAGAGAAAAGAAATTACAAGAACAAGCCGAAGATACCGAGGAAGGCGAATTAAGTAACCACCAAAAAAGAGAATCGTACTACTCGTTTTTTATGCGTTACGTTTGGCCCGAGGCACATGTTGAAATTTATGCAGAATATGGCTTCGCTGACAATCATTGGGATAGAAGAGATTTTATTGTTGAAATGGAACATTCCAGTGCTTATAATTTGGGATTCAGAAAATTATTGGAGCTCCCATCTGCCAAAAATGAAGTCATTCAGGTTGGAATGGAAATCACTCGTTTGGCCAAAAATCCAGAATCGGTGTTAAGAGGGGCACAGGATACCTATCAACAAGGAAGCAAAACCTGGTACACCGGAGTTGGTATTCGACAGGGGTATACACACAAAGGACAATTATTGGGAGCAGGAATTGGCCCGGGCAGTAATTTACTGAGTTTAAATGTAGGCTGGAATAGAGGATTGAAAGAAATTGGGTTACAGCTGGAAAGGTATGCCCACAACCAAGATTTCCACAATGAAACGATAAAAGATGTACGAATGCACTGGGTAGATTTGGCGGCAGCATTAAATGGTAGCTGGGACTATAAAAACCTGCTGTTTTCGCTAAACTTAAAATTTGTAGGTGCTAAAAATTACCAGTGGATCTACGACTTTAATCCAAACGAATACTGGGATAATAGTAGAGGAACAGATATTTTTAATTTCCATGGAAAACTGGGAATCATGTATCGTTTTTAGTTAAAACTTTAAGTATTAAAAGTATCCCAAATCCATCAAAATGAATACAAAATACTACAAACTTATTTTCTTCCTTATCCTATTGTTTATAGGCTTAGAAAGTAGTTTTGCCCAATCGTTATCATTAAATAAGCAAAATCTAAATGACTATTATCGTCGTCAGCAATTACTGGGTAATGTGGATTCTACCATTTCTTTTGTTTCGCGGCCTTTATTTTCTGAAGCATTGAAAAAGGATGACATTTTCGATCCTGAAAAAACATTAAAATATTCTAATCTGAACAATTTCGACAGTAACTTTGCCTTTCAAAAACAAAGAGGAGAATTTAGCTTACTTCCTGTAAGCCTCCTCAATCAATACAACAGTCATCACCCGGAAGGAATTAATGACGGTTCAATGATTCATGCCCGGGGTGCACAACTGCGAGCCGACCTGGGATTTTATTTTAAATACAGCCTGCTCAGCATAACCTTTAACCCGGAGTTTGTGTATGCGCACAACAAAGCATATGATGGTTTTCCTTCCGGCTATACTACTACACTAAATATGCAATTCCCGAATTCAAAAGGAACTATTGATTTACCGGAACGAACTGGTGGTTTTCATTATAACAAATTCTTTTGGGGCCAAAGCAGTATACGTTTAACATATAAACCTGTATCAATAGGTTTGTCTACTGAAAACATTTGGTGGGGACCGGGCTATAAAAATTCATTGCTTTTGACCAATTCTGCTCCTGGCTTTGTACATCTTACCTTAAACACAGTTCGCCCTATAAAAACGCCAATCGGTTCTTTCGAAGGACAAATTATTGGGGGCCGGCTGGAAGAATCAGGCTATACTAATGGAATGCCGGATGACTGGCGCTATCTAAATGCCATGGTATTCAGCTACCAGCCCCGTTGGGTACCCGGCTTGTTTTTAGGCTTCACCCGAAGTTTTATGACTTATTCAGAAGATATGGGGTCTGGAGTTGCCGATTATTTGCCGGTACTTAGTTTTTTGACAAAAAATACCGGAGGCTCCAATAGCGATGTAGATAGTCAGAGGCAAGATCAACGAATTTCTTTTTTTGCCAGATGGCTTTTCCCTGAATCTTATGCTGAAATTTATTTTGAATACGGCCGGGAGGACCATTCCTGGGATATGCGCGATTTTTTAATGGAACCTTCACATTCGGCAGCTTATATATTTGGAGCACATAAAATACTTGGACTTAAAGGAGACCGCTATTTTCTTGTTCGTAGTGAAACCACTCACATGGCTGCAAATCAAGTAAATATAAACAGACGACGGACTTATAAAGAAACCACTGGCACCTGGTATTATCATTCGCAGTTGAGACAAGGATACACGCACAAAGGCCAGTTAATCGGTGCAGGAATTGCCCCCGGCAGCAATACACAAACTATAGAAATCAGTTGGAACAGAGAACTGAAACAAGTGGGGATAGAATTTGAACGTTATGTGCATAATAATAACTTTTGGCATGAATATATTAAGGATTTTAGGGCCAACTGGGTTGATTTAAGCGGTACTTTATTTGCAAATTGGGATTATAAAAACTTTCTTCTTACGGGTAAAATTAAATTTGTAAATTCAATAAATTATCAATGGCTGTATGAACCGACATGGGCAGAAATTCAGGCCAATTATTGGACACATACTAACAATACTTTTAACATGCATACACAGCTTGGCATAACCTACAGGTTTTAATAGCACATGAGATTATCATGTTATATAATCAGTAGATTAAAAACAATTAAAACTACCAATTTAACGACTTTGTAAATGCATATACCACCCTTGATTTCAGTTATCGTCCCTTGTTACAACCAAGGAGAATATCTTGATGAATGTCTGGAGAGTATTCATTCGCAGAGCTACAATAATTATGAGATTATTGTTATAAACGATGGAAGTACTGACGAGCTAACGAACAAAATAATAAGTAAAATTTCGCACCCTAAGATAAAAGTACTGCAAACTACAAATCAGGGGGTTTCAAGTGCTCGTAACCACGCCATAAACGTTTCATCAGGAAAATACCTTTTGCCTTTGGATGCTGATGATAAAATTGGAGTAGATTTTATTCAAAAAGCGGTAGAAATACTGGAGAAAGACGATGACATTAAGGTGGTAAACTGTGACACTAAACTGTTTGGAATAAAAAATGGAATTGTTCGTTATGAAGCTTATTCATTGGAAAAACTGCTGGCAAAAAACATGATGACCGTTTCTTCCGTGTACCGAAGAAGCGATTTTGACCGCACCAATGGTTACAATACCAATATGAAAGATGGTTTTGAAGATTGGGATTTCTGGTTGTCCTTACTTAAAAACGGAGGGAAAGTTCATAAAATTAATTCAGTAGGCTTTTATTATAGAATTAAAAGAAAATCCAGAAACAGTCAATTAAATGCGCATTTCAAAAAACTTCGAAGACAGATTTATAAAAATCATAAAGAGCTGTATGCAAAACATTTGCTCGACCCCCAGGAATCTTTTGAGTATGAACTAATTACTCAGTCGCATGAGTATAAATTAGGAGTATTTCTACTAAAACCTATACGAACAATTTATCGGTTATTTCATTGATTAATAATACAACACATCTGTTCAAAAACAATTACAACACATTGCTATACCTCTGCATAGCCTTGTTATTTCTGGACGTAATTATCGATCCGAGCAATAAAATATTTCAGAGTAAATATGTTTTATTTCTGGGAGTATTTGTGCTATGGTTTCCACAGCACTACAAAAATATAATAAACCTCTCGAAACAATTACTTTTTGCAGTAACATTCATTGGCTTTTTTATGCCTTTTTATGCCTTATCAGTTGGGCTCTTTAATAACTTTGCCACCAACAGCTCGATGGCCAACCTGGTTTACCTTAACTCTTTTTTCTTTTTTTTCCTGTTACTTGTAATCGTAACTGAAAACATCCAACTCCGTCCTGTTCTTAATGTATCTGCAATACTGCTTGTTGTCGTTACCGCATTTTCCTATTTATTACCGCTGTTTAATCCCGGCTTTTTTGCGAAACTATATGCTTTTTTTGTGATGGAAAAAGAAGTTGCCGTTTATGCACTTCGAAATTACGGTGGATTTACCCTTTTAATGGTATTCTACAAAACATCACCAATATTAGTATTCCCGCTGGCTTATTCTCTGCACCGGGTATTGATTCTAACAACTAAAAAAAACAAAGCCGGGCATATCGTATTTATATTGGCACTGTGCACCACACTATTTCTATCAGGTACGCGGGCAAATATCTTATCCATGGGTTTAATCGTGCTTTTTTACATCCTTTTTTATGCCTACAAAAATTCGAAGCCTATAGCTTTGCTTGTGGCATTTATTTATTTAGCCGGTTTCTTTTATGGAGCAAATATTCTGGCAGAAGTATTTTTAAATCGTTCTGAAGTTTCCAATCAGGTTAAGCTGGGACACTTGTTTTCCTATATAGAACATTTTTCAGATCATTTAGGTATTTTGATCTTTGGCCAGGGTATTGGCAGCACCATGTACACATCGGGCATAAACAGTGTTGTTAGCGTAACCGAATTAACCTATTTCGAACTAGTACGGGTTTGGGGAATACCTGTTTCAATTGTCTTTGGTCTAATCCTGCTTCTTCCTGTTTATCATGAAATAAAAAACAGATCAATAAGTCACCTTTTTATTGCCTACATCGCGTATCTGTTTATTGCAGGTACCAACCCTCTCCTTTTAAGTTCTACCGGAATGCTTGTGTTGGTTTATGTATTTTCACAAACCTTTTTCTCGACATCCTATAACAAAAGATTAGAATGAAGGTAGAAATATTACTCGCTACGTTTAACAGCGAAAAATACCTTCCGGAGCTCTTGGAATCGTTGATGGAGCAATCGTATACAGACTGGAAACTCTTGGTACACGATGATGGTTCACATGATCGAACTTTATCGATTTTGAGAGATTTTGAAAAGAAACAAGACAGAAACATCAAAATATATATCAGCAAACAGCAATTAGGTCCAAAGCAGAGTTTCGAATATTTATTAGAAAACAGTTCTGCTGACTATATGATGTTTTGCGATCATGATGACGTTTGGTTACCACATAAAATTAAAGAATCATTAGCTTGTATTGAGCAACTTGAACAAAAATATCCCGATAAACCGGCTTTGGTTTTTTCGGATCTGGTAGTAGCGGATGAACAGCTTAAAACGATTCATTCATCATTCTGGAAATATTCGAAAGTTGATCCCGATAATGTTTACAACTGCTATAAACTTTTGATTAATAATCCGGCACCAGGCTGCACTTTTATTATGAATAAACAGGTGAAAAAACTGGTATTACCATTTCCGGAGCAAGCCAGAATGCACGATTGGTGGATTCTTCTGAAAGTAGCAGAATCGGGTGTAATTGCTTATACAAAAAAACCGGGCTTGTTATACCGGCAACACTCAACAAACAAAATTGGTGCAGAGGCTATTAAAAACAACTATCTTTTATCGCGTGTTGGTGATTTATCGGTTACGTTAAAAAGAAATATGGAAAGTTATCGAATGATGAAATGTTTGTCAACCAATTATTCAATTTTCAAACTTTTCTATTACAAACTGCGCATCTCGTTTTCAAAACTCCTGTAAAACCAATAATGTCTATTTCGGTTTGTATACCAACCTATAACGGCGAGCAGTTTATAAGAGAACAGCTCGATTCAATTCTCAATCAGACACAGGTTGTTGATGAAATTATTATTTCAGATGATTCCTCAAGTGACCGTACTGTTGAAGTTATTCAGTCATATAACAACCATAAAATTAAATTATTTGAGAAACAAAAGTTTTCAAGCCCAATATTCAATCTCGAGTTTGCGTTAAAACAGACTAAAGGCGACTATATTTTTTTAGCCGACCAAGACGACATATGGATGCCCAATAAGGTGGAAGTTCTGGTAAAAGAATTAGCAAAATGTAAATTAGTGGTTTCAAACGGAGAGGTGATAAATCAGGCAGGAGAAATGATTGCTCCTTCATTATTTGAACTTTTTAACTCACGAAGAGGCTTTTTAAAAAACCTGACAAAAAATTCCTATATGGGATGTTGTATGGCTTTTCATAAAGATTTATTACCGATTGTTCTGCCTTTCCCAAAATCAATTGCTATGCACGATTTATGGATTGGCCTGAATGCCGAACTGCATTCAAGACCGGTTTTCTGCCCAACCAAATTAGTAAAGTACAGAAGGCATGATTTCAACAAAACACCGCTGGATGCCAACACCAACACAAATTCGTTGTTTTACATAATAGCGTTTCGGGTTAAAATGTTTTTACTTGTAGTTACACGCCTGATCAATATAAAATCTAAACTCCTTTTCGCTAATAGATAAAAATGGATATTCCTCACGTAGTTGTATTAATTCTGAATTATAATTCATGGAGCGCCACTGTTGCTTACATCCATCAATTAAAACAGCAACAAGGCATTCAGCTTTCCTTTTTGGTTGTCGACAATTGTTCCACAGATGAATCCTATAAAACACTAAGTCAGCATTTTGCCGATGATAATCAGGTAGAAATTATTCAATCAGATTATAACGGCGGATATGCTTACGGAAATAATTTTGGATTTAATTACCTTAAACAAAAGGTTGAAATAAACACTTTTGTTATTATAAGCAATAACGATATTTCTATTAAAAACCCGGAGCTAATAAGGCAACTTGTCGCCTCTTACAAACAATGCGACGAGATTGCATTTATAGCGCCACGAATGCATATTAATGAGCAGCCAGCCCGTAATGCTGCCTGGAAAATTCCCGGTTTTTCTTATGATGTTTTTACAGTTGTTGGATTTAACAGGGCACAAGCCAATGAAACTGTTTATTACGACTTTCCCGAAAATGAAGAGTTATTGGCAGTAGATTGCCTCACTGGTTCTTTCTTTATGGGAAAGTTAAAAACATTTGAGCAATTAAACTATTTCGACGAACGTACTTTTTTGTATGAAGAAGAGCGCATTTTGGGACTAAAAGTAAAAAAAGCCGGGCTTAAAAATTATCTGGCCTTACAGCTTAACTTTTTTCACGAAGATTCCTTGGTAATTAGAAAAGAAATTAATCGTCTGTCACAACTTAAGCATTTATTGCATAGCCGACTGGTTTTTCATCAATACCATGCCAATACAAATATCTTTTTACTTAGCTTTTTAAAACTATTTTATTCGCTTTTCCTGTTTGCAAAAAAGGTGCAGTTAAAATTCTGCAAGAGCAATTAAAATCCGAATTATTTTCAAGAACAGCAAACGACTACTTTATTGATAGAGATATTTACTACTTTTATTGCTCAGTATTTTAACATTTTGAATTTATTAACCAATACCTGAAAGCATAACTAATTTTATATGAGGATCAATATTCTTAAATATTCCTGTTCCATTCTATTGTTTTTATTCCTGGTGCAAGGAAAAATAATGGCCCAAAGCATAAACACAATGGACCAAAATGTTTCCGAAATAAAATCAAGCCAAATTTCTGATGCGCAGATGCGGGTGATTATGCAACGTGCCATTGAATCAGGATTGTCTCCCGACCAGATCGAATCCCTTGCCCGATCGCGCGGGATGGCAGAAAGCGAAATTGAAAAATTTAAGGAACGTGCTGAACGTCTTTACGATAACAAGTTAATGGATGAAGATAGTGAAGGAATAAAAATAAATACACGCCCGCAAGTGGATTATCCTGAAAGCTTGGAAGAACGACTTCCCCACTCCGCACCAACTCAGGTAAATACAAATTTTGGTTTTGCATTGTTTAAAAATACCGACCTTACCTTCGAGCCGAGTTTTAATGTTTTAACTCCGCGCGATTATCTGATTGGCCCCGGTGACTTGCTGAACATCGATATTTGGGGTGCATCGCAGCACAGTTACCAGGAAGTGGTTTCAAACGAAGGAAGTATCATCATTTCAAATATTGGCCCCGTATTCTTAAGTGGAATGAGCACCGAAGATGCCGGGAAAAAACTGGAAACGATTTTAAGCCGCATCTACTCAGGGCTAAAGGATGGTAAAACCTCGATGAAGGTTACGCTTGGTGCTGTTCGTAGCATTCAAATTAACATTGTCGGCGAGGTAGTTTTACCCGGCACTTACAATATTTCGGCAATGGCAACGGCGTTTAATGCCATGTACATAGCCGGTGGTCCTGACGAAAACGGATCTCTTCGTGATGTGCAGATAATCCGTAACAACAAAGTTGTTGCCCACATCGATTTTTATGAATACCTAATAAACGCGAAGCAATCCAACAATATTCGCTTACAGGATCAGGATATCATTTTTATTCCTCCTTATGAAAATCGAGTGTCGATAAAAGGCGAAGTAAAACGCCCCATGTCATTCGATATAAAAGTCGACGAATCGTTGGAAGATTTAATTGGTTTTGCAGGTGGTTTTACAGGAAATGCCTATACCGAACGTGTTAAAATTGTAAGAAAAACAGGTAAAGAAAAGCGCATTTTAGACATTGCAGCCGACTATTTAGATGCCATAAAATTAGAAAACGGCGATCAGGTGCAAATTGATGCTGTTTTAAATCGTTTCGAAAACCGGGTGTATATATCGGGAGCTGTTTTTCGCCCCGGAATTTATGCCATTGACGAAACTACTACCTTGAAGCAACTAATAACAAAAGCAGATGGTTTGCGCGAAGATGTATTTAAAGACCGTGTATCGGTTTTCCGTTTACAAGACGATCTGACAAGGGAGCATATTGCGGTGGATTTAAATAATCTGTTCGCTTCCAATCTTGATTTTACATTGAAACGAGAAGATTCTGTTCATATTCCTTCAATTCATGATTTACGCGAAGTACGCACCATTCAAATTGAAGGAGCAGTTAAACTTCCGGGTGTTTATCCTTATTCTGAAAATAGTAAAGTTGAAGATTTAATTATCCAGGCCGGAGGTCTTTTGGAAACCGCATCGACGGCAAATATCGAAATAGCCCGACGGGTATCTGACGATACGTCAACAGTTACTTCCGTTAAATTGGCCGATATCATTAAATTCCCGATCGATAAATCATTGGCGATAAGTGATGAGGCCTCCAATTTTGTGCTCAAACCTTTCGATCAGGTGTTTATCCGCAAATCTCCTGCTTATCTGCCGCAAATGCTGGTAAGTATCAATGGAGAAGTGAACTTTCCCGGAAAATACTCAATAACATCGCGCACCGAACGAATCTCCGATTTAATTAAGCGATCGGGAGGCATTACCACCGAAGCATACATTAACGGCGCCAGTTTAATACGGAAGAAAACTCTGGACAAAACGCTTACCGATAAAGCCATTGACAATATTACAATGGAAAAAGAATCGTCGAATAATATAAACATTCTCAGAGGTGAGTTTGATATTATTGCGCTCGACCTCGATGAAATTCTGTCCAATCCGGGTGGAAAAAGCGATTTGCTTTTACAGGAAGGAGATTCTATACGCATATTAAAATCACTACAAACCATTAAAGTTAGCGGTTCAGTCTACAATCCAAATGTCGTTCCTTTCGATAACTCACTTAGTGTGAAGGAATACCTCGCTAATGCAGGAGGTTTAACAAAACGATCGAAGCCCGGCCATATTTATGTGGTTTACGCAAATGGCTCAGTGAGAAAAACTGACAAAACTATATTTGGTCGAAAATACCCCGAATTGCGTGCAGGTGCAGAAATAATTGTTCCGAGTAAAGGCGAACGAAGAAAACTTTCTCAAACAGGTGCCATCTCGTTAGCTGCATCGCTCTCTCTTATTGTTGTTGCTCTAATCAATACGATGTGATAATGGAAACGGATCAGTAATAATCAAAGTAATTATTGATGAGACAAATTCACTGAAAATCTTTATCCAATCTGAAATGAGCGAAAATATAAATACAATAAATAAAAAGGATTACCTCGAAATAAAAGATCTGTTTAATCGGATAAAACAAAACCGTAGTATACTGATCAAATCAACCGCCATCGCCTTTTTTGTAGGTGTATTTCTTGTGGTTTTTACTCCGAAACTATATAAAACGCAAGTTAGTTTATTAGCGGAATCTAATTCAAATAGTCCGGCAAATGGATTAATGGGCCAATTGGGCAACCTCGCAGGATTAGATGTGGGAGGATTGATGGGTTTAGATATGGGCGGAAGTAACAGCAGCGCCTTAACGCCCGATTTATACCCCGAAGTGGTAAAAAGCACAACTTTTCTTATCGATATTTTACAGGAAGAAGTGTATTTACCCAAAGAAGAACTCACGCTACCGGTAAGTGAATACCTGCAGGAGCATACCAAACCATCCATCGCAGGCTGGCTGAGTTATGCTATTGGATTACTGAAATCAAAAGAAGAACGGCGAGTTATTCCTCAGAAAGAAGAAGGTGAACCACTTAACCTAACACAGGGAGATCTGAATTTGATTGAGGGATTAGCTAACTCCATAGAAGTTAATATTATTAAGTCGGAAAGTGGACTTACCAGTGGCGACAGTAAAATTATTCAAGTTAGTGTGGAGCAACAAGATCCATATGTTTCAGCGCTGTTAACTGAAAAAGTGATCGCCAGTTTAAAACAATACATTATTGATTATCATACCAGTAAAGAGAAAAAAGACCTTGCATTTATCGAGGCACGCTACAAGGAAGCTAAAGCCCGGTATTTTGAAAAACAGGAAGCTTTGGCAGAATACGATGACAGTAACGTAAATGTAATTCTGGCATCTGCAAAATCACGCCGCGATAGATTGGTTACTGAAACCACTTTGGCATCGAACCTTTACAAAGGATTGGCGCAAAAAAGAGAACAAGCACAAATTCTGGTTCAGGATAAAACACCTGTATTCACAGTTATAGAACCGGCGAAAGTCCCCCAACAAAAAAGCAAACCCAAAACAATTTTTACCATCATCAGCCTTTCACTAATTGGTTTGTTTGCCGGAACTTGCATTATTCTCTGGAAAGAATTCTTCAGTTCAAATCCTACAGAAACCATTTAATTATCCTCTCCAAATCCGATCATTCCATCTTGCTTAAGAATCATTACGCTTCCTGTAAAAGCTCTAAACTAAACATTTATTGACATATTCTGAAAAATTGATTAGGGATTAAAACTAACCCGAAAAAACTACGTTATAATCCTATGCAAAAACAAACCCGGAAAATATCATCGATATTTTTATTTTTTTTGCTACTCCCTTTATCTGCGCTATTTGCGCAGTCGGCAAAAGTTGAGTACAACAGTCTTGCCGGAACAAAAGACCAGCTCCCTTTTTGGTTATGGGCAAATCAATTGGGGCAGTTCGACCGGACCAGCAGTACAATTCAAAATCTCAGTATTAATGCTTTTCATCAGCAACAAATTGGTGACTCAAATTTCAGCTATAAAGCCGGAGTAGATCTTGACCTGCTTCTGGCAGACGAAAATGATATTCGTTTTACACAATTGTTTGCTGCACTTAGCTGGAAATTCCTTCAATTGCAAGTAGGTGCTTTCCCTGAAGATGAAGTTTATGCCGGACTGTCAACCACGAACGGCAATCTGGCAACATCGCGAAATGCACGTCCTCATCCACGAATAAGAGCAGGTTTTAATCGTTTTGTTCCTATATTGGATTGGTTCTCGATAAAAGGTTTTTACGAAGAAGGCCTTTTAAATGACAATCGATACGTAGAAGACACGCATTTACATTACGGAGCCCTTTATTTGCGTTTTGGTAACCCGGAAACCATTCAGATTACCGCTGGTATTGATCAGATGGTAATGTGGGGCGGAACACACCCTGAATACGGAGAATTACCTGGTTGGGACTCCTACTTCAAATACATGACAGCCAGTGCAGGTGGCGAAAATGCCCTAATATTTGATCAAATAAACTCAATGGGAAACAGTTATGGGGTTTATCAAGTTGAATTAAACAAAAACTGGGAAAAACTACATGCAACATTATACGTCAGCCATCCTTATGAAGATCACTCCGGAATGGAGTTTGTTAATTTTGAAGACAACCTGATAGGAATTCACCTTGATTTTAAGAGAGAACAAGCTCTCTTTGAAAATCTGGTATTGGAATATTTTCATACCAAAAACCAAAGTGGAAATTTTTACTTTGAAGACTTCAATAACGGACACAGCACGAACCGAGGTAACGATAATTATTTTAATCATGGTATCTATCTTTCAGGTGTTACTTTCGATAAAATGGCGATTGGGAGTCCGCTTTTTGCACCGGTATTCGTTGAAGATGGAATAAGTAAAGGATTTGAGAACAATCGTTTTTCAGGATTCCATGTTGGAGCAGACGGTTTATTCTCTGAGGTTTTGCACTGGAAAGGTCTATTGACATATTCTAACAACTTCGGACTGTATAACGGGCTAGGAGGTACGACTTACGATCCGTCGCGCCGACAAACATCCGTATTATTTAACCTCAGCTGGAATCCGAAAAAGAAAAAAATTGGTATATCTGGCTCTTTGGCATTTGATCGTGGGAGCCTGTATGATAACGGAAATACCACAACGCGATTGGGAACAATGTTCTCTGTTTTCTATCGTTTAAACTAAGTTATGAATGAATTTATGTCCAAAAAAACTACTCTCAAATTCACCTTATAGCATAAGAAACACCCCACAACACCCTCATTATATGAGACTAATAACACCTGCACTAAGAAATTATTATAGATAATAAAATATAGCTAGGAAATGAAGCTTTTCTGTTTATTTTATATACTTTTGACTTAACAACATACGCAAACAATCCAGTTCTAGAAACTTAGCAATATTTTATGATTAAAAGTACTAATATTAAGAAGCAAGGATCTATACGTTAGATTGCAACTAGTTATAACAAGCACAACATGGAAATAATTTTAATCCTTTCCGCACTCATTCTTTCTTTTGTTATCGTACTGATAGTTGTACCTCCGATTATCCGTACAGCAAAAGCCAAACATTTATTCGAACCTTTTGACGAAAGGAAAGTTCATACAAGGGTGGTTCCGCCATTAGGAGGAGTCGCCATTTTTATAGCTTTTATTCTGAGTGTAATATTTGCTACCGACGGATTAGAATTTAGTGAGTTAAAATACATTATTGCGGGAGTAACACTAATGTTTTTTATTGGTCTAAAAGATGACTTAATGATTATTTCCGCTAGAAAAAAACTAGTTATACAAATAGTCACAGTTATTTTGTTGATCAGTTTTGCCAATGTCCATTTTACAAATTTGCATGGGGTTCTCGGAGAGCACAAAATTGGCCATATCACAGGAATTTCTCTATCATTGTTTGCAATGATCGTTATTATAAACGCCTTCAACCTAATTGACGGTGTTGATGGCTTGGCATCCGGTTTAGGGATGTTAGCTTCATTTGTTTTCGGCACCTGGTTTTATTTAACAGGGAACTATGCAATAGCCATTATGGCATTTGCATTGGTTGGAAGTCTTGCAGCGTTCTTTTTATTCAACGTTTTTGGCAACACTAATAAACTGTTTATGGGAGATACCGGTTCACTAATAATCGGATTACTTATCTCTGTAATGGTTGTCGCCTTTAACGAACTGAATTTAACGGCACCTGAGCCTTATCGAATCGGTGGAGCACCAGCAGTCTCTTTTGCAATTATCATTGTACCGCTTATCGACACGTTACGAGTGATGACAATACGAATAGCTCAGCGACGCTCGCCATTTTCTCCAGATAAAAATCATATCCACCATCGTTTACTTTCGTTACTCAATTCTCATTTAAAAGTAACGCTCACCATATTAGCCGGTAACGTTGTTTTAATTGCAATCGCTCTTGGCCTCAACCACTGGCGATTAAATGTAAACCTACAGTTTGTTGTTATTTTCCTTATTGGCCTTGCATTCTCGCTGGTACCATCTTATGTGTTGCGTGCAAAAACATCGAAAAAAGCATATTCTTCGTAACGACTTGTCTTAAGTGTTCGAATAAGCTTATAGATCAACAGCGCTTTCAAAATCTGTTTTAAATTTGACAGAAGTCTGAACAGCACTTAAACGAGTTTTATCTTTCTTATTCTCTCTATAAAACTTTATTAAGAGTATATCTTCACCAAAGCCATCTACCACACTACTTTCTCCTTTCTTTCGTGACATCGGTCCGTCACAATTTCCTCTCCACTTCTATTTTTCCATTGCTGAATAACACTTTTATTTCTGATTAATAACATTTTATAGGCAAAGCATTTTATGTAAATTTAGATTAAACCATAAAAACTACTGCCATGCCTAAAATTCGTAGAATCGATGCCCTCAACTACCACAAAAAACATCGTCCCGGAAAAATAGAGGTAGTTCCAACAAAACCGCATAACACGCAATACGATCTGTCGTTGGCTTACACGCCGGGAGTAGCGCAACCTTGCCTCGAAATTGAGAAGGACAAGGATAATGCATATAAATACACGGCAAAAGGAAACCTTGTAGCAGTAATTTCGAACGGAACAGCGGTTTTGGGACTTGGAGATATCGGGCCGGAAGCCGGAAAGCCTGTTATGGAGGGAAAAGGTTTATTGTTTAAGATTTTTGCTGATGTTGATGTTTTCGATATTGAGGTAGATGAAAAAGATCCCGACAAACTGATAGAAGTAGTAAAAGCGATCGCACCTACTTTTGGAGGCATAAACCTGGAGGACATCAAAGCTCCCGAATGTTTTAAAATTGAAGAAACACTTCGTAAACAACTCAATATTCCTGTGTTTCACGACGACCAGCATGGAACAGCAATCATTTCTGCAGCAGCATTGCTCAATGCACTGGAGTTGAATAAAAAACTAATTGAAGATATTCAGGTAGTAGTTAGCGGAGCCGGAGCAGCTGCTGTATCGTGCGCCAAATTGTACATCAGCATGGGCGTTGAACCCGAAAACATTGTAATGGTCGACAGCAAGAGCGTGATCAACCGCGAACGCACCGACTTGAATGAGATCAAACAACAATTTATTACCAATAGAAAAATCAATACGCTGGAAGAAGCCATGAAAGATGCCGATGTATTTCTGGGGCTTTCTGTTGCCGATGTGGTCAGCAAAAAAATGATCAAATCAATGGCTAAAAATCCGATCGTTTTTGCCATGGCCAATCCTAACCCGGAAATCTCTTATGAAGATGCCACGGCGGCTAGAAAGGACATAATCATGGCCACCGGACGAAGTGATTATCCGAACCAAATTAACAATGTGCTGGGATTCCCTTTCATTTTCAGAGGAGCGCTGGATGTGCGGGCAACAACCATTAACGAAGAAATGAAAATTGCGGCTTCGAAAGCACTGGCAAAACTGGCAAAAGAATATGTGCCCGAGATGGTTGCCAAAGCCTATAACATGAAAAACATTGTATTTGGTAAAGACTATATCATTCCGAAACCACTCGATCCACGTTTAATTACTACTGTTTCGTCGGCAGTGGCTCATGCTGCCATGGAAAGCGGGGTTGCACGCAACCCCATAAAAAGCTGGACAGCATATGAGCGTGAGTTAACCGAACGACTGGGAATTGACAACCGTCTGATTATGGCCATTCGCACCAAAGCGAAACAAGATCCAAAACGTATTGTATTTGCCGAGGCCAACAGTTTCCGCATTTTAAAAGCCGTACAATTTGTGATTCGCGAAGGAATTGCCAAACCGATTCTGTTGGGAAATAAAGAGAAAATTCAGGCGCTGATAAGAGAGAATCAGCTGGATATCGACAATGTTCCAATTATCGATGTTTGTGAATCGGTAAGCGATGAAAAACGTCATCAATTTGCAAAAATCCTTTACGAAAAACGTAAACGCAAAGGAATGACGTACAATGAGGCGGTAGAAAAAATGATGAATCGCGACTATTATGGTTCGATGATGGTGGAAACAGGCGAAGCGGATGCTTTTATTTCCGGATTTTCCAGAAAATACTCTTCTACCATTCGTCCCACTCTGCAGGTAATTGGAGTGAAAAAGGATTATAACCACATTGCAGGAATGTATATGCTGTTAACCAAACGTGGCCCGTTGTTCCTGGCCGATACAACAGTAAATATGAATCCTTCGGCACAAACACTGGCCGATACCACATTACTTACCGCAGCTGAAGTTCGTAAATTTAATATCGAACCTCGGATCGCGCTGCTCTCCTACTCTAACTTTGGCGCCTACAAAGGCGAAGGCAGCCCGATCAGAGTAAAAGAGGCCGTACAAAAGCTTCATGAGAGTGTTCCGGATTTAATTGTTGATGGCGAAATGCAAGCCAATTATGCACTGAACGGCAAGTTGCGGTATTCACGCTACCCATTTAACAAACTGGGCGATCAGGACGCAAATACCTTAATTTTCCCCAACCTGAGTTCGGGAAATATTACCTACAAGATTTTACAGGCATTGGGTCCTTACGAGGCTATCGGTCCGATTTTGATGGGTATGAAAAAACCGATCCATATTTTGCAACGCGACAGTACCGTACGCGAAATCATCAACATGACAGCCATAGCTGTTATCGATGCGCAGGACAGTAACGCTGAGTAAATAGCTGATGCAAACATAGAAATGCCGGAGCTCATAATCGAACTCCGGCATTTTTATTTATTGAATTTACGAATGTCTTCCTTTTTAGAATCCAACTCCAACCCCAATACTGAAATAGGGTTCCCAATCTTTGTAGGGTGAATTTTCATGATTCAGTACATCAAACAGCACCTGGGCATTCAACCATGTATTCCTTGAAATCGGCTGGCTGTATCCTCCACCCACATAAAACATGGGTACCAATTTTCGGTCCTCAGGAAAATAAAATTTGTAACTCATCAATTCAAATTCAGTGTGCGCATATAAACGCGGAGTTACCCGATATCGGCTAAAAATACTGGCTCCATAATTTGACCCATTTCGATCTTCATCATTACCATAACTAACATATTCGTACGACACCTGTGTTCCGGCCGATAATTTTGGAGTAAGTTTATACGCAACCAAAGGCTGAGCTCCAATAACGCTGTAATTCTTGCTAAAATTCATGCTTACATAACCGCCATAATAAATCCGGCTTTTGTCGAGTTTTGGCTTGGGTAAAGTTGTTTCTTCCTGTTGGTCAACTACCGTTGTATCCTGCACTTGTGCAAATAATGATGCAGAAAAAATGAGTAATACAACAAGTAAAAATGAAATTTTCATCGCTTGTGGTTTTAATTTAATGATGATAAGATACACATAAAATAGGTTTCGAAGCAACAAAATCCGTAATGAAAACGCTTGAAAAAACAGCTTTGTGCGAAAAATTGCTTTCACGTATCGTATTTTAAAATTCAACACTATTTTTGCTTTTATGAATATCGACAAATATCCATCGCGACTACTGGAAACCGCTGTTAACGAATTCTCGAAACTACCCGGCATTGGACGAAAAAGTGCTTTGCGCCTTGTTTTGCACCTTTTAAGGCAAGACAAAGAGGAAGTTAATTCGTTTGGGAACAGCTTGATACAACTGCGAAACGAAATAAAACACTGCAAAATTTGCCATAACATTTCGGATAGCGACACTTGCCAGATTTGTTCCAATCCGTCGCGCAACGAAAGTGTAATTTGCGTGGTGGAGAATATCCGCGATGTAATGTCGGTGGAAAATACTCACCAGTTTAACGGACTTTACCACGTGCTGGGAGGAATAATCTCTCCGATGGATGGAATTGGGCCGGCCGAATTAGAAATCGACTCACTGATTGAACGCGTAGATTCGGGAAAAGTGGTTGAAATTATTCTCGCACTTTCAACCACCATGGAAGGCGATACCACCAACTTTTACATCTATCGAAAGTTAAAAGGCAAAGAAGTAAAAATTTCGACGCTGGCCCGAGGTGTTTCCATTGGCGACGAACTGGAATACACCGATGAGATTACTCTTGGCCGTTCTCTAATGAACCGAGTTCCATTCGAAAGTTCACTTGGAAAATAAATCTCACATCAGAAAGGCGGATTTTTTTCGTTATGAAAAGGAAACCTTACATTTGAGAATCGTTATTAAGCAACTATAAAAGTCGTTTTCATAAGCCTGCCGCTTCATACAGCAACAGTCGATTTGAAAATGCCAGCTCTGAAAAATGGATATTTCAATTGTTATTGTCAACTACAACGTAAAACATTTTCTGGAACAATGCCTCCACTCGGTTGAGAAGGCTTTGCAGAATGTACAAGGCGAAGTTTTTGTTGTTGATAATAACTCGGTTGATGGCTCAGCGCAGTTGATAAACGAGAAGTTTCCCAATGTTACTTTCATCCAGAACACTGAGAATGTTGGATTTTCAAGAGCTAATAATCAGGCCATTCAGCAGTCGAATGGCAAATATGTTTTGTTGTTAAATCCGGACACTGTTGTTGAGGAAGATACTTTTGAAAAGGTTATATCTTTTATGGAATCGCACCCCGATGCCGGTGGCCTTGGTGTAAAAATGATCGATGGAAAGGGTGTTTTTCTCCCTGAATCAAAACGAGGATTGCCAACGCCGTGGGTTGCATTTTATAAAATGTTTGGTTTGTCGAGGCTTTTTCCGAAATCAAAGAAATTCGGGAAATATCATCTGTCCTATCTGGATAAAGATGAAGTTCATGAAATTGATGTGCTGGCAGGAGCCTTCATGCTACTTCGCAAATCGGCACTCGACAAGGTTGGGTTGCTTGATGAAACCTTTTTTATGTATGGCGAAGACATTGATCTTTCGTACCGCATTCAAAAAGGAGGATATAAAAACTATTATTACCCCGAAACAACGATTATCCATTACAAAGGAGAAAGCACCAAAAAGGGCTCGCTGAACTACGTGAAGGTATTTTACAATGCCATGGTAATTTTTGCGCGGAAACATTTTTCGGGAAGTAAAGCAAGTATTTTTGCGCTGTTAATTAACCTTGCCATATATTTCCGGGCGTTGTTATCGGCATCAAAACGCGTTTTGCAAAAAATATATATTCCGGTTGTAGATGCTTTGTTAATTTTCGCCGGATTCTGGCTGATCACTCCAACGTGGGAACAATTCCGTTTTCATCAACCCGATTACTACCCACCTGAATTCATGCAATTTGTGGTACCCGTTTACTGTCTGTTTTTTCTATTTGGAATCCTTTTTTCCGGCGGCTATATAAAGCCGGTTAGCATTTACAAAGTTGGCCGGGGAATTCTTTGGGGATTAATATCGCTGCTTCTGGCGTATTCGCTGGTTGATGAACAATACCGCTTTTCGCGCGCTTTGATTTTATTAGGCACAGCTTGGTCGGGAGTCATACTTATCGCTTACCGTTTACTGGGGCACTGGTTTAAAATAAGCGATTTCCGACTTAACTCGCAACGTACCCGAAAAATTGCCATTGTCGGACATTCGAAAGAGGCACGCCGCGTTCAACAGATTTTGGAAGAAACCCGGATTCGATCGCAGATGGCCGGTTTTATTGCCCTCGACAGCAGCGATAAAGGTCAGAATTACATGGGCGAGTTGAGCCAATTGGAGGAGATCATTCGGATTAACCGCATTGATGAGATTGTTTTTTGTGCTGAAAACATCAGTTCGGCCGATATCATTAAAGCAATGCTTGATTTGAGCCGATTAGATATTGATTACAAAATTGCGCCACCGGAAAGTGCAAGTATTATCGGAAGTAATTCCATTCATACTGCCGGCGATCTTTATGTGGTGAATTTGAATGCTATTTCAAAATCCGGCAACAAGCGTAAAAAACGATTCCTGGATCTGGTTTCGGCAACACTGATTTTAATCCTGAGCCCGGTTTTAATCTGGTTCACCGGAAACAAAGGAAACTTTATCAAAAATATTTTCAAGGTAATTGTAGGGAAAAAATCCTGGATCGGATACATTCCAAACGCCGCTGAAGAAAGCAAACTTCCAACGCTAAAAGAAGGAATTTTACATCCGGGAGATCGATTTCCGGGATTAGAGTTGGATAAAGAAAAATCAGTTCAATTAAACCGATTATATGCAAAGGATTACAATTTATTGTCGGACGTTGAGCTTTTGTTAAAAGGCTGGAAACACCTTGACAGGTAATCACCAAAACAAAGAAGATGAAGGAAAAACTAAGCTTTGGAAAAATAATACTCAGGCCCCTTGAACCGGAAGATATTGACCTGTTGTACCAATGGGAAAACAATACCGAAATTTGGGAAGTAAGTAACACCAAAACTCCTTTCTCGAAACACATTCTTGCCCAGTACCTGTTAGAGTCGGCAAAAGATATTTACGAAACCAAACAGCTTCGTTTGGTTATCGAAACCACAGACAAAAAGCCTGTTGGCGCCATTGACCTTTTTGACTTTGAGCCGTTCCACATGCGGGCCGGAGTTGGTATTCTTATTCATAAAAGCGACGACCGTAAAAAAGGTTACGCCGGCGATGCCCTCAACGCTTTATCCGGTTACGCATTCGAATTTCTGGGATTAAGGCAATTATACGCCAACATTACTTCCGATAATTGGGGCAGTATACAGTTATTCGAAAAAGCAGGTTTTTCCCGTAGCGGCGTCAAAAAAGACTGGATCAAAACTTTCTCCGGCTGGAAAGATGAGCTGTTTTATCAGAAGTTTCTGGGGTAAAATTCATTCAATCCCAAGACTCATTCACGACCAATAATTTTTTTGCACCGTCTTTCAAGGCGGTGACCTGGAATATTCTACCTTAATCTGATTTTTTAGGATTTTGGCAATTTGAAATTTACCAAAATCCTAAAAAATCATTGTTGCCATCTTTGTTACTTAACACCGCTCTAAAGAACGGTGCAAAGAATAATTCAAAATACCGGAATTTCTTTCAAAAAAGAATAGCTGTTCTTTTCATAATCGATCTCACAGGCAAAATGCTGCATTCCGTTCGACACCACAACCCTTTCAACACGTAAAGCCATATTGTAGCGCACTACCTGATCAAAAGCATTTTGAGTAATTTTCACGTTTGGCGCCTTAAATTCAGCGATTAAATGTGGATTTCCGTTGCGTTGATAGATAAGCAAATCAAAACGGCGTTGTTGTTGATTTACTTTTATTTGCTTTTCCACAGCCATTAAATTCTGCGGATAGTTCTTTTCCTGTATCAAGTATTGAATAAAATTCTGGCGCACCCACTCTTCCGGCGTCAGCACCACAAATTTTTTCCGGATCGAATCAAATATGAAGGTCTTACTATTTTCTGTTTTTGTTCGGAAAGCATATTCCGGCAAATTCAGTTTGTACATAATCTTCTCAATAACTTATTAACTCAACTTGGCTGGCGAGCACTAAAAATGTACATTTGTGTTCGCCTTAAAACCAATTGTATTCCTATTTGTTCAAAGGTAGAATAATTCAGCTTATGAAGACGAAAAAAGAAATTGTTGACAACTGGCTACCGCGATATACCGGTAAAAAGCTCGATGAAATTGGCAAGTATATTTTGCTCACTAATTTTCAGGATTACGTAGAACGATTTGCACGAAAATTTGAGGTTCCGGTTGAAGGAACTGATAAGAATATGCCCAGTGCAACTGCCGAAGGAATTACCATGATCAATTTTGGAATGGGAAGTCCTAACGCAGCCACAGTAATGGATTTGTTGAGTGCAATTCATCCAAAAGCTGTTTTGTTCCTGGGAAAATGTGGTGGTTTAAAAAAGAAAAATCAACTGGGTGATTTTATTCTGCCGATTGCCGCCATTCGTAGCGACGGAACATCGGCAGATTACCTGCCACCGGAAGTTCCGGCGCTTCCCGCTTTTAACCTGCAGCGTGCGGTTTCTCATATTCTTCGAAATTCGGAGCAGGATTACTGGACAGGCGTTGTTTTTACAACTAACCGCCGGGTTTGGGAATACGACGATCGATTTAAAAAATACCTCAAAAAAACACGGGCAATGGCTGTCGATATGGAAACAGCAACCCTGTTTACCGTTGGTTTCGCCAACCAAATACCTACCGGCGTTTTGTTACTGGTTTCCGATCAGCCTATGATTTCTACCGGCGTAAAAACCGACAAAAGCGATCAATATGTTTCGTCTTCGTATGTAGAGAGACATATTCAAGCCGGTATCGATGCATTGCTGGAAATTAAAAACCACGGACTTTCTGTAAAACACTTACGATTCTAAAATGGAGTATAGCGACATACTGCACAATTTGAAAAAATGCATCTACCACCCTATTTATTTGCTTCAGGGTGAAGAGGCTTATTTTATTGATGAGATTTCGGATTACATTGAAGACAATGTGCTGACGGATGCCGAAAAAGGGTTTAACCAAACCATATTTTATGGCAAAGATTCCGATCCGGTTACGATAGTTGAAGCATCGTTGCGTTTTCCGATGATGGCCAGCAAGCAGGTAATTATTGTAAAAGAGGCACAAAGTCTGAGCAAAATCGATACGCTGACATCGTATGCCGAAAAGCCGCTGGCTTCAACAATTTTGGTGTTGGCTTACAAATACAAAAACCTCGATTCGAGAACAAAACTGGCCAAAGCCATAAAAAAGAATGGTGTACTTTTTACTTCAAAAAAACTGTACGAAAACAAAATACCAGGTTGGATAGATGGCTTTTTGAAACGTCATAATTACACCATAACGCCACAAGCGGCGTTGTTACTGACTTCGTATTTGGGTACGGATTTAAGCAAAATTGCCAACGAATTGAATAAACTGGTAATTGCCGTAAAAGACACTACCAAAATCACGCCTGATCATATTGAAAAAAATATCGGCCTTAGCAAAGAGTTTAATATTCTGGAGCTTCAGAATGCACTGGGTGAAAAGAACGTATTAAAAGCCAACCGGATCATTAATTATTTTGGTTCTAATCCAACTTTAAATCCGATACAGAAAACTGTGGCCGGTTTGTATTTCTATTTTTCGAAACTTTTTACCTACCATTTCCTTAAAAATAAATCGGAACGAAATGTTGCTGCCGAGCTTCGCGTTCATCCTTTCTTTGTAAAAGATTATGTGTCTGCAGCCAAGCGCTACTCTCCTACCAAGCTGTACGAAATAATGGGTATTTTGCGTGAGTACGACATGAAAAGTAAAGGGTTCAATGTGTCAACAATGGTTGAAACCGGAGACCTGCAAAAGGAAATGATCTATAAAATTTTACACTAATGATAGTTTGGTTTATCATCGGCGTAACTGCCGTTATTTCATATATTGCCTTTCAAAACCGCGAGTTATCGGCAAAGCTGCAGTTTAATGCGGCGCAAATTATTCACCGCAAAGAATACTACCGATTGGTGAGTCACGCCTTTATTCATGCCAGTTGGGCACATTTGGGCGTAAACATGCTGGTGCTGTATTTTTTCGGACGAAATACGGTTCTTTATTTTGGCTATTATTTTGGAAATAAAGCCACGGCTTATTTTCTGCTGCTATATTTTGGCGGTATTTTGGCCTCGAATATTTGGAGCCTGATAAAGCATAAAAACAACTATTACTACAATGCAGTTGGCGCTTCGGGAGCTGTATCTGCAGTGCTTTTTGCAACTATATTTTTCCAGCCATGGGAGCCACTGTATTTATTTGCAGTTATACCTATTCCAGGTATTTTGTTTGCTGCCGGTTACCTTTTTTACTCGTATCAAATGAGTAAACGACAATCGGACAACGTAGCACACGACGCCCACTTTCTGGGAGCCGTTTTTGGGTTCATTTTCCCGATTTTGCTGAAGCCGGATTTATTCACCCGCTTTATCGACAACCTGTTTTCGTTCCTGTAATTTATGGCCTACCTGCTTGTAAATAATCAAATTTTAAAAGAAGCAGAAACCAACCTTACACCATTTCTGTTAAGCACCCCTGAAGTGTACAAACACAGCATTTGGTTTGGGTTTGGTGGTATTCCTTTGCTCGACGAAAACCTGGACATCCTGGAATTAGAATTCAAAACGCTGGGACACGATCTTCCGGACCTTTTTAAAAACCGCCGTGAATTATTCCGGCTGTTAAAACGGACGCTCAATAAAAACCGTTTTTACCGAACAGGACTCATTACTTTTCAGTTTTTTATCGCTGATGATAAAATCGATTACCTGGTTACCTGTAAAGCTTTTGAAGATTTCGATTTCCAGATAAATGAGCAAGGATTGCTTATCAGTATTTCAGATTCTAAATTGTTAAGTTACTCGCGAAACAACAATTCGAGATTTGGGAAAGCAACATTATGGAAACAGGTTCGTGCTGAAATTACGGATAACACCAATCGGGCGGCAGTTATTCTAAATGAAAAGGATATGGTGTGCGAGGGCATTGCCTCCAATGTATTTATGGTAAAGGATAATATTCTTTTTACACCATCAATAAACACCGGGTGTTACTCCGATACAATTCGTCCGGAAGTTATTCGGATAGCCAATGATTTGAACATGAAAGTCGTTGAAGCAGATGACCTGGAAACGAAACATCTTTTGCAGATGGATGAAATATTCTTTGCCTCTGAAGCGCAGGGAATACAGTGGGTTTTAGGATTTGAAAACCGTAGATACGTGCACCAATACACCGACCGGATTTATGCCTCGTTAAATAAGTTTTTAGAAAAGAAAACTGAAAATCAGAAATGAAAATGGTTTAATTAAGCGCAGGATTCTCTGGGAAATTCTCCCAAACGGAATAACGGTTACCGGCCTTTTTCACAAAATCGAACCACGAAGATTCACTCAAATCTTTCATTACTTCGTTTTGCTCAACATCGGTTACCAACCACGAATCTTCTTTTAGTTCGTCTTCCAGCTGACCGCCATCCCAGCCCGAATAACCAAGGAAAAAGCGGATATCTGAAGAATTTATCTTTCCGCTGCGAATATCTCTTTTCAACACTTCAAAATCGCCGCCCCAATACAAGTCGCCCATTACATGAATACTGCCCGGAAGTTTATCGCCAAGTTTATGGATAAAATACACCGAATCAGTAGAAACAGGTCCTCCGAGATAAACATCGGCATTAAAATCAGGGAAATCGGGGAAAGCATCCTGCACCGGAAAATCGACCTTTTTATTCAGAATAAAACCCACCGCGCCTTTTTTACTGTAGGCAACCAAAAAAACCACAGAACGGTTGAAATAATTGCCGGACAAAAATGGTTCAGCAATCAAAATTCGCCCTTTTTGCGGTGCAATGTTGTTCGATTTTATTTTGAATATGTCAAGATTCTCGTTCATTGTAAAAGCAATATAAGAAATTTATGCTGGCTATCAAATAGCTGTTTATCTTACACTACTTTGTAACGGATTTATTAACAGAATGTTCTAGTTGAGGGAAATTATTGTTTACCAAAAGTTGATCTACTCTTCTTCAACAATAATGAAAACATCTTCGTCGGGTTTTGACATCTGGTACTGTTCGCGGGCAAATTTTTCGAGTTCCTCTTTTCCTTTATTCAGGTCCTGAAGTTTTTGTCTGTCGGAGACAATTCGTTCCTGGTAATACTCTTTTTGTTGCTTCAACTCATTCAGCTGACGCTTGCTTTTTACATGAGAAACAATGCTGTTCTCGTCAAAAAATATTATCCAGACAGCAAAAAGTATACTGACAATGACAAATTTATTGCCTATGGTTTTAAAAAACCTGGATTGAAATATTTCTTTCTTCATGATTCCCAAATGTTGTTACAAAAGTAGAATCTTTCGCGACCAAAAAAAAGAGGAACCGAACAATTCCGATTCCCCTTTTTCAACAGTTTAACCTTAATATCTATTTGTTATCCGGTTGAAAGTTCGGATAAGTATAATCTACAGGTGGTACAAAGTTTTCTTTGATTGTGCGGATTGCAGTCCAACGAAGCATGTTAAAGATAGAACCTGCTTTATCGTCGGTACCCGAACCACGCGCGCCACCAAATGGCTGCTGGCCTACAACAGCACCTGTTGGCTTGTCGTTAATATAGAAGTTACCGGCACAGTTTTCAAGACGTTTTGAAATCTTCTCGATATTGTAACGGCTTTGCGACCAAACAGCACCAGTAAGTGCGTAAATCGAAGTTGAATCAACCAAGTCAAGTGTTGCATCCATGTCTTCGTCTTCGTATACGTAAACAGTAAGAACCGGACCAAACAACTCTTCTTTCATGGTAATGTAATCTGGTTTTTTAGCCAGAATAACCGTTGGCTCAACAAAATAACCAACTGATTTATCGCAGTTTCCACCAAAGATAACTTCAGCATCTTCGTCTTCTTTTGCACGATCGATAAAACCTTTCAGTTTATCAAACGACGACTCGTCGATTACAGCATTTACAAAGTTGGTGAAATCTTCAACCGGTCCCATTTTCACGGTAGCCAGCTCAGCACCAAAAATCTCTTTTACCTCAGGCCAGATACTTGCAGGAACATAACATCTTGAAGCTGCAGAACATTTCTGTCCCTGGTATTCGAAAGCACCGCGCAACATGGCAATTGCCAATTCGCGTTTTTTAGCTGTTGGATCAGCAAAAATGAAGTCTTTACCACCAGTCTCACCTACGATACGTGGGTATGATTTGTATTTGTAAATGTTCTCGCCAATAGTTTTCCAAATGCTTTGGAATACAGCAGTTGAACCTGTGAAGTGAATTCCGGCAAACTCAGGGTGAGTAAGCACAGTATCGGCAGCAACAGGACCCGATGCATAAACCAGGTTGATAACACCATCAGGTAAACCGGCTTCTTTGAAGATTTCCATGATTACACCAGCTGAATAAACCGCAGTTTTCGATGGTTTCCAAACAGCAACGTTACCCATCATAGCAGGTGCAGCTGGAAGGTTTCCGGCGATTGATGTAAAGTTGAATGGTGTTAATGCGTAAATAAAACCTTCCAACGGACGGTACTCGTTGTAGTTCCAGATACCTTTTGCTGATTCAGGCTGGATTTTGTAAATCTCAGTCATTACCTGAACACCAAAACGTAAAAAGTCAGCGAACTCACAAGCAGCGTCAATTTCAGCCTGGAAAGCATTTTTTGATTGTCCTAACATCGATGCAGCATTGATTTTTGCACGATATGGACCTGCCAAAAGATCAGCGGCTTTCAGGAAAATTGAAGCGCGGTGTTGCCAAGACAAGTTTGCCCATTCTTCTCTGGCTTCCAAAGCAGCATCGATAGCCATTTCAACGTGGCTCGCATCACCCTGGTTATAATGACCTAAAGTATGTGCAATTTCGTGAGGTGGGAACATTCTTACTTTTCTGTCGGTAAAAACTTCTTTACCACCAATAATCATTGGCTGATCGAGTTCTTCCGAACGTAACTCCTGCAATTTAGCCTGCAGCTCTGCTCTTTCCGGAGATCCCGGAGCATAACTTAAAACCGGTTCATTTTTAGCAACCGGAACGTTGTAATTTCCTTTTGGCATAATTCTACAATATTTATCGTTTATTAATTCTTCAGATCTGTTTATGCAAAACTAAAAAATCGCATTTTCTCAAAGCATAACAAAAATCATAATCGGAAAAATCGGAATAAATCAACCTTCTTATAGCCAAACATTTAGAAGGAATGACGCCGAAAACAAAACAAAAATCAGGTTTTCAGTTTCCCATTTTGACAAAATTTCCCTGAAAAATCGTTTGTTTTGGCGGGACGTACCTGTTTTTTAATATTTTTACATTATTGTTAAATGAGGATTTATAAAACATTAGCAGAAAGATTCTGGGCTGCTAAATCGGACATTGAAAAAAGGCAGCTTTTTCAGCTTCTATTGTTTTGGGGAGTTGCAGGCGTACTGTCTCTAATTTTATCCATCCGCGAAATCCTGCTTTCGGAACCTAAAAGCGACCTTGTTGGTTACCTTCTTCTTTTATCGGCTTCAATTTTGGCCATTGTTTGCACATTTAACGCAAAAAAGAATTGCTCCACCAATGTTATTTTTTCGTTACCCGTTTTTATCTACGCCTTTTACATCTCAGATTTAACACAACATGCACCATTAATTGAAACCGTACATCTTTCGGTTTGGTGGTTAATGGCCGGACTGGTTTTCCTCTACTATTTCTCGATGATGGAAGTTCGGGGTGTAATTTACTTTTTTGTGTCGCTGGCACTGATTTGTTTTCAGTTGCAAAAAGCGGGGCATTTAAGCGATGCTTTTAGTTATTTCGATCCTTTTGCCAGCAACCCGATCTTAATATTCACCGCCTTTTTCCTGGTAACATTCTATCTCCGGAAAAAACTGATTACAAACATCGAAGTTCTTACCGAGGAAATTGACTCGAAAACCGAAGCGATTAACCGTGTTTTGCAAAACTCATCGTTTCTTATTTCGCGGTTGCGTGCTGTTCGAGACGAAGACGGAAATATCACCAACCTGGTGGTTGAAAAAATAAACAATGCATTTGAGGCGGCTTTTAAACGCAACTTGTACGAGGTGCAGGAGCAGGAAGCTGAATATGTGTTCGACCTTATTTTTAAAGGCCGGTTTGATGTGAACAAAACCGTGCTTTTCAATAAAAAGAGTGTTAGTGAGTTTTATGCCAGAAACCTTGACAAATGGTACAAAGTACATGTAATAAATCCTTCGTACAACTCGTACTACCTGGCTTTTGAAGATATTACAAAAACCATAAAGCAGATTGCAGATCTCGAAGCGAGCAAACGGCGCTACAAAGTACTGCTGGAAGCTATTCCTGATATTTTCTTTGTAATCGACAAGGATGGAATTTACGAGGACTTTGTAATTAAAGAGGGCGACCTGTTTAAAATTGAAGACTCGAATATTATTGGCAGCTCGATTTTTAACGCCGGGTTCCCGGATAAAATGGCCAATAAAATTTACTCCTGCATTCAGCACTGTATTAAAAACGACTCAATTGAAAGTATCGAATACTCGTTAAACACGCCCAACGGAACTTTTATGTTCGAAATGCGCCTGGCGAAACTAAATGCCAACGCGGTAATTTCGGTGGCGCGCGATATCACCAAACGCAAAACTGCTGAATTCGGTCTGGAAAAAGCACTCGTAAAAGCAGAAGAATCCGATCGGTTAAAATCAGCGTTCCTCGCCAATTTGTCGCACGAGATTCGCACCCCAATGAACATTATCTCGAACTTTACCAGAATGTTGGCCGACGATTCCCTTGACGGGATGGAACGCCTGCAACTTACCGATGCCATTACGCAAAATGGTCAGCAGTTGTTGAATATGATCGACAACACGGTTCATCTGGCAAAAATTGAAACCGAGAATATTCCTGTAAACACTTCTTTCAACAAAATAAATCCGCTCCTTCGCGATATTTACAATGCCTATTTTGCCGAACTTCCCGATAGCAAGGATATTCGCATCAGTTTAAAAACCGATGTTGCCACTCCTGAATTTGGCTTCTCAACCGATCCTCAGTTACTTAAAGAGGTGATGACAATTCTGGTTGACAACGCTGTAAAATACACATTAAGCGGTCAGGTAACTTTTGGCTTCGAAATGGTACGTAACGACTTTATCAAGTTCTATGTTGCCGATACGGGAATTGGTATTCCTGAAGAAGACTACGAACACATCTTTAGCCGTTTTTACCGCGTGCAAAATAAAATAAACCAGACAACTTCAGGCTCCGGAATTGGATTGCCAATTGCCCAGCATTACGTTACGCTTTTGGGCGGAGAATTGGAGTTTGAATCAAAAGTGGATAAAGGAAGTAATTTCTGGTTTATGCTACCTTTTAGCGACGGACGTGGTTACATGAAAATCGTTAGTTAATGTCAGTTGGCAGTCGCAGTTAACAGTCTTCAGTGGCTGCTTTCAATTGGCAGCATCAAACATTTCAAACAACAGAAACCAGTTAGTACCTGTTTATAACTGAATTTAATTGACGATATCCAACCAATCTGTCGTAACGGCCGGCTAAATCGCGGTAATACACCAGAATCTGATAATCGTTGTTCGTTTCCCAAAAGCTTCCTTCAATATTGGTATGGTCGGCCACTTTTGATCCTTGTGGCACATAAACGTAGATATAATTATAATAGCCTTGTTTTAGCAACAATGTCAATTCGTATTCTCCGCGATCGAAATTATAGGTCATTTCGTTGCTTTTGTTCGCGTTCCAGTTGCTTAATGCACCAAACACATTTACCGATCCGCCAAGCAGCGGTGCTTCAAGCGGCAGCGTAAAATGTACAAAAGTATAATCACATTCGGTATCAAAATCGCGCACCTCCTGATCCTGGCTTTCCACCACGTACATTCCGTTCATTTCTTCGTACGAGAAGAACGGTTTATTCGCACGCACTTCATCAATTTTAACTGTTTTATGAAAATACGGGCGGTGAAAATCGGTAGCGATTATATTCTCTCCATTCATACGGTTAGTCCGGTTATCGAAATAACGAAACTCGTTGCCTGCCGGAAATACATTTTCGCGGTTATAATCGTAATCCAAAATCCGGTCGCGGATGTACAGCGGCTTTAAATCGCGAATGGCATTATCCCAGCGGTTATTCTGCATAATTACCACTTTCACTTCTTCCCGCGGATTTAATATCGACAAATTGGGATGGTATATTTTAAAATCTACTTCGTGGTTGCTGCCTTCAAAAGCATCGGCAGTGGCACGCCGAACTGTACCTTCAATACGCACTGCGTTTTCGTAAATATGAAAACGTTTCGACAGAACCACGTTTTCCTTGTCCTGATTTTCGTAAACCACCAAAACATAATTTCCCGAAAGTTTTAAGCGCATTTGGTCGTTGGGTATTTCAATTCGGTAATTTACATAGCTAAAGGTGGTGTTAAACGACATGGCGTAATCATCAACCGGATTTTCTATAAAACCATCGATATATTCGTCCTGCGAAATAAAACTCTCGTTCCAGTCGGCATCGCAATGAATTACTGTGTAATAGTAATCTTTCACCCCTTCCGAAAGGTCATCGAATTTAAAAACCAGTGTCATGTTTTCGTTCAGTCCCATTATCGGGTTCGAGAGTTCGAAACCTTTCCGGAAGGCCTGCACCGTTTTTATATTCTCGCGGTTAATGGCATTTTCGTAATAAAAATTCTCCTCCTGCCCCATTACTCCGGCACTGAAAATCAGAAACAATATAGTGGTAAAAAAAACGGTTCTCATTTGCTATTTGCTTTGTTATTGTTGGTAATGTTTTGCCGGTTTCGTTTTGTAAACAATAGTTTTACAAAACAGTTTCCGGTTACTGGCAATTGTACTGCAAAAGTAGTGCCTGCCTCATTAAAACGTAAAAATCTGTAAATCGTATCTTATATCAAAACCGAAAACACAAATTTCGTATAAATATGCTGGCTTTTTATAGTTAAATCGCGAAAATAGATAACAAAATGTTAATTTAATCTGAAGATAAATAACGATAAAATTGATTTTTTATTTTACTCAATACCTGACACTTACGCATACTATTTCAACATCCACATATCTTCATATTTGAAACCGTTGAACTTTTGCTATAAACCATTGCGAAAAGCCAATTAAATTGATACTTTTGCCCACTTAAAAATAATACATTCTTAATTCAATATGTCAGAAGTAATTAAGTTAAGGAAAGGGCTTAATATAAAGCTAAAAGGAAGTGCAGAAAAGGCACTTGACAAATTGCCGGTTCCGGCAACAGTAGCTCTGAAACCCACCGATTTTCCGGGACTTACTCCAAAACTTAGTGTAAAAGTGGATGCTGAGGTAAAAGCCGGCGACGCTTTATTCTACGACAAATATCATCCTGAAATCTTGTTTACAGCTCCTCTTGGAGGAAAAGTAGTATCGATTAACCGTGGTGAGCGTCGTAAAATTTTGGAAGTAGTTATTGCAACCGACGAGAAAGCTGGTTCAGCCGAATTTAAAAAAGCTGATCCATCAACCTTATCGGCGGAAGAGGTGAAGGAACAAATTTTGAAAAGTGGTATATGGCCGTTAATCAAAAAACGTCCGTATGGTATTATCGCCAATCCGGAGGAGAAACCAAAAGCCATTTACATTTCAACATTCGACACGGCTCCATTGGCACCCGATTACAATTTTGTTATCGAAGGGCAAATGGATACATTCCAAACCGGTGTTAACGCATTGGCTCAACTAACCGAAGGAAAAGTAAACCTTGGAGTTTCGAAGGATTCTGCTTTTACATCGGTAAAAAATGTTGAAATCAATACGTTTGAGGGTCCTCACCCTGCAGGTAACGTTGGTATTCAAATCGCCAATACATCTCCGATTAACAAAGGAGAAGTGGTTTGGACCATTAACGTTCAGGATGTATTGTTTATTGGTCGCCTGTTCGAAACCGGAAAAGTTGATTTTACAAAAACTGTTGCTTTAACCGGATCAGAGGTTAAAACACCTAAATATTACCAAACTACTTTGGGTGCACCTGTTGCTACAATAGTTGGTGGTAAATTGGTAGAAGCCGATTACAACCAGCGTATTATCAGCGGTAACGTACTTACCGGAACCAAAGTATCTGAAAAAAGCTATGTTGGATTTTACGATTCGCACATCAGTGTTATTCCTGAAGGCGATGAGTACGAATTTTTAGGCTGGGCCGATCCTGGTTTTAACAAATTCAGTGCAACCAAAGCCTATTTCGGAAAATTGTTCCCGAAAAAAGAGTACACAATGAATGCCAACATACATGGTGGCGAACGCGCTTTTGTTTTGTCGAACCAATACGAAAAACTGGTTCCAATGGATATTCTTCCGGTATACCTGTTAAAGGCAATCCTGGTGAATGATCTTGACAAAATGGAAAACTTTGGTATTTATGAAGTAATAGAAGAAGACTTCGCCTTGTGTGAATACGCCTGTACTTCAAAAATCGAGGTTCAGAAGATTTTACGCGAAGGAATTAACACCATGATCAAAGAGCTTGGTTAATAATTACGTAACTTATTTAGTCTTTTAAGATGAAATTCATAAAAAACTTTTTTGAAAGGACAGAACCGCTGGTTCAGAAAGGAGGCAAATACCATTGGCTCCAATCGGTACACGACGGATTCTTTACATTTTTATACACGCCGAAAACCACGTCGAAAACGGGTACGCACATTCACGATTACATCGATTTGAAACGTACCATGTCGATTGTTGTTTTATCGGTGGTTCCGGCTTTGTTGTTCGGGATGTACAACGTAGGAGTGCAACACTTTAAAGCCATTGGCGAATTAGCCGCTACAGGATTTTTCGAAATCTTCCTGTTTGGGTTAATTAAAGTACTTCCAATCGTTATTGTATCATATGCAGTAGGTTTAGGAATCGAATTCGTTTTCGCTCAATTGCGCGGACACGAAATTCAGGAAGGATTCCTGGTATCAGGTATGCTTATTCCGCTTATTATGCCGGTAAACACTCCACTTTGGATGATTGCAGTAGCAACAGCTTTTGCAGTTGTTTTGGGTAAGGAGGTATTCGGCGGAACCGGAATGAACATCTGGAACCCGGCGCTTGTAGCACGTGCTTTCCTATTCTTCGCTTATCCGGCGCAAATGTCGGGCGAGTCGGTTTGGATCGCATTAAAAGATACTGACAAAGTAATTGACGGTTTCTCAGGAGCAACTCCAATGGCAAATGCAGCTGCAGGTAATCTTAATTATAGTGTAGCCGATGCATTCTTTGGTTTTATTCCTGGTTCAATTGGTGAAACATCAACATTGGCAATCCTTATCGGAGCTGTATTGTTGATCATTACCGGAATCGGAAGCTGGAAGATCATGGTTTCAACTATTGCAGGTGGTGCGGTTATGGGACTTATCCTTAACGCATTTGCAGGCAGTGCAGGTTTATCGCCCGAAGTTGCAACTTACTTTTCAATGCCGTTCTGGCATCACTTAATTTTAGGTGGTTTTATGTTTGGTGCAATTTTTATGGCAACCGACCCTGTTTCGGCATCACAAACCGAAAAAGGAAAATGGATCTACGGATTCCTTATCGGTATTTTGGCCATCATTTTCCGTGTAATCAACCCGGCATTCCCTGAAGGTATGATGTTGGCAATTCTGCTGATGAATACATTTGCTCCGCTTATCGACCACTACGTTGTAGCAGGTCATGTTAAGAAAAGAACAAAACGAGCTAAAGTTTCTGCATAATTAAAAACGAAGAAGAGATGGACAGAAATAGTAATACTTACACATTTTTATATGCAGCCATTATGGTAATTGTTGTGGCTGCCGTTCTTGCTTCGGTTTCAATGGCATTAAAGCCTGCGCAGAAAAAGAACGTTGAGATAGAGAAAAAACAAAATATCCTGGCATCGGTAAATATTGAAAGTACCGCGGAAACAGCAGAAGCTATTTACGCTGAAAAAATTGTTGACGAGTACCTTGTAAATACAAAAGGTGAAAAAGTTGACGGTAACGCTTTCACAACCGACCTGAAAAAGGAACGTGCTAAAAGTTTCGACGAAATGGTACTTCCGGTATTTGTTTGCGATACAGAAGAAGGAACCAAATATGTACTTCCTGTTTACGGAGCAGGTCTTTGGGGACCTATCTGGGGATATGTTTCGGTAAGCGACGATATGAACACCATTTTCGGTGCTAATTTCGATCACGAGGGTGAAACTCCAGGATTAGGTGCTGAGATTTCAACTTCGGCCTTTGAAGAGCAATTTAAAGGAAAAGAGATCTTTGATAATTCAGGTGAAATGGTTTCTATTCTGGTTGCAAAAACCGGACAGGTTGCTCCTGAAGAACATAAGGTTGATGGAATCTCGGGTGGTACAATTACAAGTAAAGGTCTAGAAGCAATGTTGAAAGACGACTTTACAGGATATGAAGCATTCTTAAACAAGAATAAAAAATAATAGAGATGAGCGAACCATTATTTTCAAAGAAAAATTTAAAATTACTGTCGGATCCGTTAAACGACAGTAACCCGATTA
>NZ_CAJXTC010000007.1 GCF_913060805.1 uncultured Draconibacterium sp. | reverse complement strand
TTGTTGCTATGATTGATAAATTAGCGAAACGCAATATCATTCATAAAAACAAAGCTGCAAACTTAAAATCGAAATTATCCACTCAGGTTAATTCGTTGTAAGAAGAGAAAAACCACATTATATAGAAAACCTCTCCGAGTTTCGGGGAGGTTTTTTTGTGTTTCATAATCCCGTATGTTCTGTAACTATAATTTAGTATTTCAGAAATTACTAATTATAATTAATTTTAGGATAGAACTCCGGGATAAATGGGTGAATACAAAAAACTAAATATAAAAGACTGGGCTGTTGAAGATCGTCCGCGCGAAAAATTATTGAGCAAAGGACCGCGGTCGCTAACCGATGCAGAACTTATTGCCATTTTAATTGGATCGGGCAATATTGAAGAAACAGCCGTAGAACTCTCCAGGCGTATTTTAACTTCTGTTGAAAATAACCTTAACGATCTGGGCAGAAAAAGCATCGAATATCTAACAAAATTTCAGGGAATTGGCGAAGCAAAAGCTGTTACCATTGTTGCTGCTTTAGAACTAGGAAAACGCCGGAAAGATGCCGATGTATTCAATAAAAAACAAATAACCGGAAGCAAAGACGCAGCTGATTATTTTATGCCAATGCTTGGCGATTTGAATCACGAAGAGTTTTGGATTTTGCTGCTCAACCGTGGCAACCGGATTATCGACTCGTTTATGGTGAGCCAGGGCGGAATTTCGGGCACCGTAATCGATGTGCGACTGATATTAAAAAATGCACTTGATAAAATGGCCAGTGCCATTATTCTCTGCCACAACCATCCTTCGGGAACCATGCAGGCATCAAATGCCGATCTGAATATTACCAATAAAATTAAAAGTGCGGCTGAAATTATGGATATAACTGTGCTCGACCACATTATTGTTGGGCAGAACAGTTACCTGAGTTTAGCCGACGAAGGAATGTTAAACTAATAAATCGAACGAAAATGATACTTTTTTATTCCGACGAAGTTAACCCACGGATTGAGTACATTGCAAAACTGATCTTCGCGAACATTTTGCAAACGGAAATAGCTTTTACTCAGAATTCTGCGGAGTTTCGAAAGTCGGAATTACCAAAGATCAACTATTCATACGAGAAGTTTGGCGACGAATTTTACATCAAACCGCACAAACTCATTTTTCAAAATGCACTTATAAAACCGACTATTAATACTGTTCGGTACGAAGGCGAAAAATATTTCTGCGAAACTTCGAAAGATTCCGATCTGCCTTTCGATCCTTTTGCAGCATCGTTTTATCTGGTTACCCGCCACGAAGAATATGTAGATAAAAACCGCGATAAACTGGGGCGTTATCCTTATCAGAACAGTATTCTTACAAAATATAATTTGCTGCAAAAACCTGTTGTAAATATTTGGGCAAAACTACTGGCAAAATTGCTGAAAGAGAAATACCCGAAGTTTAACTACATCGAATCGAAATTTAAGTTCATTTCAACCATCGATATCGATAATGCTTACGCCTACCAAAACAAGGGTTTTCTGCGCACAACAGCAGCCTGGGCAAAATCGTTGGTAAAAGGCAACCGGCAAGATACCATAAAACGCAAACGCGTATTAGGCGGAAAAGAATCCGATCCGTATGATACTTACGATTATCTCGACAGTGTATTTGCAGGGAACGAGGATAAAGTAAAGTTCTTCTTTTTGCTGGGCGATTATGGCCGTTACGACAAAAACATTGCCCACACCAACAAAGAATACCGCGAGCTGATAAAAAGTACGGCCGAAAAATACGATGTGGGTATTCATCCGTCGTTTGGCAGTAGCAAGAAAAAAGGCAAAAAGAAAGTTAGATTGGAAAAACAACGCTTGGAAGAAATTATCGGCAAACCAATCTCCAAAAGTCGGCAACATTACCTTCGGTTGAAATTTCCGAAAACATATACCCGCTTAATTAAAGCCGGCATTGAAGAAGACTACACACTCGGTTACTCTGCTCAACCGGGATTCAGAGGCGGAATTTGCACGCCTTATTGTTTCTACGACCTGAAACACGAATCGGTAACGAACCTGAAAATCATACCATTCAATATTATGGACGGAACGTTGCGTTATTACCTTCAGCTATCACCGGAAAAAGCTTTTGAAGAAATAAAAAAGATTATGCAGGAAGTTAAAAATGTTGGTGGTACATTTGTAAGTGTCTGGCACAACGAAACCGTAAACGATTTGGGAACATGGAAAGGTTTCAGAGAAGTGTTTGAACAGATGAACAAACTGGGATTTGAATGGGCGAACGAGTAGCCCGGCATTTTTAAATGAGCAGCGAAAAAAAAATTCACTATATAAAACATGCGCAAATCGATTCCGGGAAATGGAATCAATGCATAGATGGTGCGTTAAATTGCAGGATTTATGCCTACGACTGGCACCTCGACAGAACTGCCATTGAGTGGGACGCCCTTGTTTATGGCGATTACGAATATGTAATGCCACTGCCCTTTCGGAAAAAAATGGGCATAAAATACCTTTATCAACCACTTTTTTCGCAACAATTGGGGATTTTTCCAACGCCATCAAACGCTATTTTTGATGGATTTATCGCTGCTATAAAAGATCGTTTTAAATACGCCGACGTGCAATTAAATGCATTAAATGTTCCCGGCGAGAATACCGACGATATTTTTTTCGAACGGAAAAACTACCTGCTTTCGTTAACCAAGGATTTTAAATCGATAATTTCCGGCTATTCGAAAAATACAAAACGAAATATTGCCAAAGCGCAAAAACAGGATCTCTCGATTATTGAAGGCATCCGGTTTGAAGATTACCTTGCTTTTAAAGCCAAAAATCTACCAGAAGGTGTTGATCAATCAGCTATTGACAAATTGAAAAGCCTCATCGCTTTTGGCGAATACAAAGGTTTTGGGAAAATATACGGAGTATACACACCCGGAAATGATCTTTGCGCTGCCGTTTATTTTTGCCGCTGGAAAGACCGTGTGATCTATTTTAATGCGGCCTCAAACGAAGAAGGCAAAAACACGGGAGCCATGTATTACCTCATCAATCGGTTTATTGAAGATAACGCCGAGAAAAACCTGCTATTGGATTTCGAGGGATCGATGATTCCGGGAGTAGAACGCTTTTACGCAGGTTTTGGAGCAAAACCCGAAACCTACTTTCAACTTAAATATAATCGTTTACCTTTGCTTCTTAAGTGGCTTAAACGATAATTGGCAATGAGGCATTTTCCGCGATTGGTAAGTAAAAAACTGAGTCCGCTGTTTTCAACCCGAAAACTTCTGGCAGCGAAAACACCTCCTATTTTGCCTTTTTACCACACCGTTAGCAACACGCATTTACCCCACATTTTAAATTACCCGGTAATCGATGAGAAACAATTTAAGCAGGAACTCGAATTCTATTTGAAATATTTTAATCCTGTTTCGCTGGAAGAGCTCACGAAGTCGCCCAAACCCGGCAGTTTTCATTTAAGTTTTGATGATGGATTGAAAGAATGTGCAGAGATAGTTGCACCCATTCTTTTGCAAAAAGGCATACCGGCTACGTTTTTTGTGAATAGTGGTTTTGTCGACAACAAAGAACTTTTCCACCGGTACAAAGCCAGCTTAATTGCCACCGAAATGCGCATGCAACCCGACGCTGAAGTGGAAAATTACCTGCACGAAAACGGGATACCGCTAAAAGAATTATTGCAAACTCCCTTCTCAAAAAGAGAAATACTCGATCATGCAGCGGAACTGCTTGAAATCGATTTTCAATCTTATCTTGAAACGAAACAACCTTACATGACAACCGCCCAAATTAAAGAGCTGCATAACAAAGGTTTTTCCATTGGCGGACACAGCCATAAACACCCCGAATTATGGAAGATTTCGGAGAAAAAACAGCTTAAGCAGATCAAAAAAAGTATAAAGTGGGTGGAGGAGAATGTGAATCCTAAAATAAAAGCATTTGCATTTCCGTACACCGATGATGGCGTATCCGGAAAACTGATAAAAAAGATACACGATAACGGATTGTGCGATATTAGTTTTGGTACGGCGGGCGTTAAATACGACGAAACACCCAATCATTTTCAACGCTACCCGGCAGAACAATCGGGTGATTTTGAATTGAATATAAAAGCAGAATTTCTTTACTTTAAACTGCGCAAAGCAATTGGCAAAGCAACAGTAAAACATTGACTTTACAGGTAAAAAAAATACGATTAAACGAGCTGGAGAATTTTGTGAAAAGCAAAGAATTCCAGGACAACGAAGTGATCCCCATTTCTCCAATTCGCGCCCAATCGTATCTTGCCAATCCGCATGCAAAAACTGAAGATATTGTACTTTATCTGGGTTTTATAGATGAGAAGTTAGTAGCCTTTCGCAGCATTTTTGCCGACACTCTTTCTGATGAAAATGGAACAATTCGTTTTGGCTGGTGCAGTGGAAACTGGGTGCACGAGCAACACCGCCGCTTAGGTTATTCCGAGCAACTTTTACGCGAAGCATACAAGGACTGGGACAAAAAACTGGCATTCACCAATTACGCTCCAAATTCAGAAAAGCTGTATTTAAAAACCGGGCTGTTTCAAGCGATTCACCAATTTCAGGGTGCGCGCGCTTATTTGTTTGCCAAAACAACTAAACTTTTCCAGGCCAGAACAAATAAAGCTACGTCGGTCCTTTTCAAAATCATCGACTTTTTTATTGCGCTAGCAGTTCATTTGATTGGTGTTTTCTACAAGCCAAAGCCAAATTCTACACTCGCATTCGCAGAAATTGAAAAACCGGATGAAGCCTGTTTTCAGTTCTTAAAATCGAATCCGGTTAACACTGTTTTCAGCCGTGATGAAGTAGAATTAAAATGGATTTTTGAGCATCCCTGGTTGTCACGACAAAATAGTAGTGGGGCCACCCGGTATCCTTTTTCATCCTTCTCGAAAAGTTTTTACTACAAAACCGTAAAAGTAAATCGGGATGATAAAATGCTGGGCTTCTTTATTTTCTCCGTTCGCGAAGGTCATTTAAAAACCTTATATTTTAATCTGACAGAAGATTGCACAAAAGAAATTGCGGCTTTTCTAAAAAAATATTGCCTGGCCAACAAAATTGAGTACACAACTATTTATAAAAAGGAACTTGCAGACCAGCTTTTAAGCAGAAAATTCCCATTTTTGTATGCGAAAAGCTACGGGCAAAAAATATACTGTACTTTTCAGGTGTCAAATAAAAAGCAACTAACATTTCAGGACGGTGACGGAGATTTCTTCTTCACCTAAAATTATTAAATATGGACATTCGAGTTTTAGGCCACAACCACTCCATTTTAGATCAATATCTGGCAGAGATCCGCGACACAGGAATTCAAACCGATCCACTGCGTTTTCGTGATAACCTCAACCGAATAGGTGAAATTTTTGCTTACGAAATAAGCAAAGAAATGCACTTTGAAGTTAACGACGTTACTACTCCGCTTGGCGTTGCAAAAGTTCCGAAATTATGCCAGCAACCGGTATTGGCAACTATTTTACGTGCAGGTTTAGCCATGCACAATGGTCTGCTGCGTATTTTCGACCGTGCAGAAAACTGTTTTATTTCGGCCTTTAGAAAATATACCGAAGGAGGCGACTTTGAAATTGAATTTGAATACATGGCTTCTCCTTCACTCGATAATAAAGTGGTCATACTTTCTGATCCGATGCTGGCCTCGGGAAAATCGATGGAAATTGGTTACGAAGCTTTATTCAGTAAAGGAAAACCGGCTCACATTCACCTGGTGGCAATTATTGCCAGCGAAGAAGGAGTTGAATATGTGAAGAATGCTATTAAAGACGAGAATGTGACTTTATGGTTGGGTGCTGTTGATCCTGAAATGACGCCAAAATCATACATCGTTCCGGGATTGGGCGATGCCGGAGATTTGGCATTTGGCGAAAAAATCGATTCAAAATAGAACAAACAAGAATGCCAGCCCTATACAGGACTGGCATTTCTTGAAAACTCTCTCAAACTATTCTTGCTATTATATCTTAAAAATATACCTCAACGGTAATATTCTCTCTTCCAAATCCTTTGTCGCTTAAAATCTCCATCGAGTCGAAGATCATATCGCTATTTCCACAAAGGTAAAAACAAGTATTCTTATCAAAATCTGTCTTTTTCAGGTAATCGGTCACCCTGCCGTTAAAATCGCCAGTTTTATCGCGCGATGTGCAAAGTGTGTAATTCTCTTTGTTGTAATCCTGCAGCTCGTAACCTTCCTCGGCATAACGAACCCCGTGAATTAACTGGTAGTTCAACCCCGGATTACTTTTTACCATGCTATGAAACGGTGCAATTCCGGTTCCGCTGGCAATAAAAACATGCTTGTGCGTGTCTTTATTTTTCTCATCCAAACCAAATTTTCCGAATGGGCCATGCACTTCTACCATGTCGCCAACTTTCAGATGTTTAAGTTTTGGCGAAAAGTAACCACCTTCAACTTCCTTTACCAAAACCTCGAGATTTTCGCCTTTTTCGGCACTGTAAATCGAGTATTCGCGGCTCTGATAGTCGCCTGTAATCGACAACGAAACATGCTGCCCCGCAACAAATTCGAAGCGACTTTTTGGTAACGACAACACAAAAGTGTGCTCTGTTAATTTCCTGATCCCAACAACCTTATAATAATTTGTATCAAGCTGTACTTCTGGTTTCATATCAATTGTCATGATGTATCTAATTTTTCTTCGACACAAAAATATGTGCAATTATTGATTTAAAGACTTTTTGGTATTTTAATTCACCGATAGTTTTAGAGAATTAACCGATTATTAACACGAATGTTCAATAGTATGCCATAATTTTGAATAGAAATTTTCGAATATCGATTTCAATTTCTTAAAAACCAAGTCATCAGAAAAAATGAAACGAGTACCGATTGATCGGGAAGAGTTCCATGAGTTACCGATAAAAGCAAACAATAACAAACGAATGAAAACATTAATCACCTACTGCACCACACATGGTTGTACCGAAAAAACAGCCACCGAGCTAAAACAGTTTTTTGGAGGCGAAGTATTATTAATTAACCTGAAAAAGGAAACTGCACCTGATCTTACATCTTTCGATCGGATAATTGTTGGCGGCTCTATTCATGCCGGCCAGATTCAGAAAAAAGTGAAAGAGTTTTGCAACGAACATTACGAAACGTTGAAAAACAAAGAACTCGGATTATTTATTTGTTGTATGGAAGAAGGCGAAAAAGCGGAAATTCAGTTAAACGATGCTTTTCCAACCGGCTTAATTAAAAGTGCCAAAGCAACTGCATGCCTGGGCGGAGAGTTCGATTTTAATAAAATGAATTTCTTTCAGAAGCTAATCGTTAAAAAAGTGGCGAAGGTTGAAAACAGTGTCTCACGTTTTAACCACGATGCCATTAAACGTTTCTCGCAGCAAATGAATACGATTTTTAATCCGTTTCTGTTTTTTGTTTAGAAGTTCAGGTAATAGTCGCGCGTTAACTCTTTAAATTTATCGTTCCACGATCCGTCATTATTATAAATCTGCAGGCAGTCGGTTTCTGAAGAGTTTTCTTTTTTACTCATCTCAACCAAAACCCGATTTGCCGGTTTTTTCTCATTAGGAGCAACCATCGTAATGCGATCTAAATAGAGTCGGTTTAACAGTGCCAGGTTTTCTATTTCCTTTAATGCCGATTCGGGAAAAATAAATGCACTTCGCCCCTCTTCCGATAATAAATTCGAGGTAATATTAAGTAACGTTTTATACGACAAACTATCGGTATGCCGCGCCAGCGACCGATTTTCATTTCCGGCTTTTAACGAATTCTGGAAAAAAGGAGGATTTGATACAATCAAATCAAATTGTGAAGTAGTTTCGGCAGCAAACTTTTGTAAGGAAATATTCTGGACTTCTACCCTGTTTTTCCATGGAGATGCAGCCACATTTTCGGCAGCTTCTTCGGCAGCATTTTTTTCAATTTCGATGGCAGTAATTTGGGCTTTCGAGCGCTGAGCCAGCATTAAAGCAATTAAACCGGTTCCTGTCCCGATGTCGAGGATTGTCCTGCATTCACGAACATCGGCCCATGCCCCCAGCAAAATGCCATCGATGCCAACTTTCATTGCCGACCGCTCTTGGTCTATTCGAAATTGTTTGAACTGGAAATAATTGTTTCTGCCCATCACATAATAAATCGTTTAATGCCATCTTTTAACCGCAGCACATTAAAATTAAACAACAATCCGAGCTTAAAATCCCCAACCTTCAAATAGGTAAGTACCTGAGCAAAATGAACATCTGTAAATGTTTCAACTGCTTTTAGCTCGATTACAATTTTGTTTTCAACTAACAGGTCGATCCGATAACCATGATCCAGTTTTATATCTTTATAAATAATCGGTAGTGGCTTTTCCTTTTCAACATTCAAACCTAATGCTGTCAACTCATAATAAAGACATTCCTTGTAAGTGGACTCCAGTAGGCCCGGACCAAGTGCCTTATGAACTTCAATAGCTTTACCGATAATTAAACTTGATAATTTATTTGTATCCATCTCCATCGTGTTTTGGTGAAAAATAAAGTTACACAAAGATTCACCAAGACCACACAAAGAACCACAAAGTTTATTTTACTTTGTGAACCTCTGCGCTTCCTTCGAGGTTCTTTGTGTAATAGATATCAAAGGTTAGAATTTTTCGAAAACTCCCAACCCAAACAAGGCAAAATCATATTTAATCGGATCGTTCGGATCGAATTCGCGTAAAGTAGCGGTAATTTCTGCCACTGCTTTCCAGTCGTTTGAACGGCGTTGCAGCAACCCCAGTTTGCGCCCCACATTTCCGGTGTGCACATCGAGCGGTAGCATTAATGCTGATTGCGGAATTTCGTTCCACAAACCAAAATCCACTCCTGATTTATCATTTCTACACATCCAGCGCAAATACATGTTCAGGCGTTTGGCCGAAGCACCTTTTGTTACATTCGAAATGTGTTTACGTGTTCGTTCACCTTCTATTTCGAAAAATACAGAATGGAAATGTGCCAAAGCCGATTTTACAGAATGTTCGTTTTTATACCCCCTTTCAAAAACGGTTTGCAAGCCCCCGTGATTTTTATAGATATTTCGCAGCGAACGAATAAAATAAATACAATCGTCGCCGTTAAACGTGCGGTGCACAAACTTTTGGAGGCGGTCGAGTTCCTTTTCAGAAGCGTTTAACACAAAGTCGTGTGGCTGATTATCGAGCATTGCCATTAAACGCAAGGCATTTTTTATAATGGCAGCACGGTTTCCCCAGGCGATTGTTGCCGCCAGAAAACCGGCAATCTCAATATTTTCTTTTTCAGTAAATTGTTTGGGAACCTGTATCGGATCGGTTTCAATAAACTCGGGTTGATTATACCTTTCAACTTTTTCGTCGAGGAAATCCTTTAAGTCAGATTTTGAAAGGGATGCCGGCATTTTTCCTACTCTATAATTCCATCTTTGATGTGGATGATCCGGTCGGACTGTTCAGCAAAATGATCATCGTGCGTAACAATAATAAATGTTTGTCCCATGTCGTCGCGCAATTTAAAAAGCAGGTCGTGCAGTTCGTCGCGGTTGGTAGAGTCGAGGTTTCCCGAAGGTTCATCGGCCATTACCACCGACGGACTGTTTATTAGCGCCCGGGCCATTGCAACGCGTTGTTTTTCGCCACCCGATAATTCCGATGGTTTATGAGTCATGCGGTCGGCCAAGCCCAAATAATCGATGAGCTCTTTTGCGCGGGCTTCGGCTTTTGCTTTTGGTGTTTTGGCAATAAAAGCCGGAATACAAACATTCTCCAACGCCGTAAACTCAGGCAGCAAATGATGGAACTGAAACACAAAACCAATTTCGCGGTTTCGAAAATCGGCCAGTTTTTTATCGCTGAGGTCAGAGATTTTTGTGTCGTTAAAAAAGAGCTCTCCACTGTCGGGTTTACTCAATGTGCCAAGAATTTGCAGCAAAGTTGTTTTTCCTGCTCCACTGGATCCAACAATAGAGTACAATTTCCCTTTTGGAATATTCAGATCAATTCCCTTTAACACCTCAAGTGCTCCGAACGATTTTGTTATGTTTTCAGCTCTTATCAATGCAATATTTTATAGGATAAACACAAATTTTACAGCTTTAGTATTTCATACATCACATATGCCAGATAAGTCACTAAAAGCACTACTCCGGTGATTTTTCCCACTTTCCAGCGTTGAACAAGTAAAAGTACAATGAGTAACAAAACGGAGCCTGACAAGATAAGCGACGAACCAAGTAAGTTTCCACCAGCTTCGATAGTACCTCCCGAAATAAGCATTACAAGTATGAATGGCAATCCCAGTCCTACCAGAATATCAAAGATATTCGAACCGATAGCATTGCTCACTGCCATTTCTCCACGTCCCTGACGCGCCACAATTAATGATGAAAACAGATCAGGAATAGAAGTTCCGATTGCCAAAACCGTAAGTGCAATTATGGCTTCAGGTATATTTAATTCGTGCGAAATAACAACCGCCAACTCAACCAAAGCCCAACTTAGTGCAGCAATAAGTACGATTGATACAAAAAATACCAGGTAATAACGTTTGGGTTTCGGAAAAATAAAACAAAGTACATGATCGAATGGCGCCAGAATTCCTTTCGGATTACATTCGGGTTCTTCTTCCTCATCACTTTGTTTGTCGTCGTATTTAAACCACTTTCGCCAGTATACCACGGCAATTACATACAACACATAAACGGCCAGAAAAACACCGGTTTCCCACATTTCCAGTTTTCCGTCCCAGATAAAAAATACCAGGAGGGCCACCGAAAGCGAATAAAAAATAAGATCGCGTATTACCGGACTTTTTGTTAATGTAGCTTTACGCACCAATGCCGATGCACCAACAATTACCAACAGGTTGAAAATGGCACTTCCCACAATGCTGCCGATACCGATTGCCTGGTGTTCGCCGGGTTTTATAACGGCAAACAAAGCCACGAACAGCTCTGGCGCACTCGAGCCCACGGCCATTAAAGTTGCTCCTGCGGCATCACTCGATAAGCGCAGATCTTTCGAAATTTTATCCAAAGACGATATAAAAAACAAATCGACAACACGGGCAAGCAAAATAAAGCAAGCCAGCAGAGCCAATATGGAAAGTATAATCATTAAAATGATTTTTTGTGTTTAATCCTTCAACTTGTCGGTAATACCTTTTTGTATATCAGTAGTTTCCTTTTTCACCGTTGAAGAAACCTCGTTAATATCTTTTTGAATATCAGAAGTATGGTTATCGAGTTCGCGTTTTATTTCGTTTGTGGCTTTTTTAAACTCACGCATTCCTTTCCCCAGTGTTTTGGCAATATCGGGTATCGCTTTCGACCCGAAAAACAACAATGCCAACAGCATCACCAAAACTATCTCGCCACCACTTATAAATAATAAATACTGCATCGTCAAATTGATTTAGATCACAAATATATAAAAAGTTGGAAGTCGGAAGACCGAAGACGGAAGATAGTTTTTGAAAGTTGATTACATAAATTTGAAAGACGAATTCCTGCTCACTTTTTCCAAAAAAAAGGATGTCACCTCAATTAAGCGATGACATCCTTTGTATAAAATTCAGTCGTCCGTCTTCCGACTTCTGACTTCAGTCTTCAAACTATTTCTTACGTTTTGCAACTACTTTGGCAACACGGCTACGAGTGTCGTGTGCAATTGGTGTTGCAATGAAAAGCGATGAGTATGTACCCACAACTACACCTACCAACAAGGCAAACGTAAAGCCGCGAATGGTAGCTCCACCGAATAAGAAGATAGCTAACAATACCACGAAAGTTGACAGTGATGTACTGAATGTACGACGAAGCGTGCTGTTCAGTGCAGCATCAACGTTTTCTACACGGTCGCGTTTTGGGTGCAAGCCAATATACTCCCTGATACGGTCGAATACAACCACGGTATCGTTAATCGAATAACCCACCACGGTTAGAATAGCTGCAATAAACGCCTGGTCGATCTCCAGTGAGAATGGCAGTACTCCTGCTAAAAGCGAGAAGATTCCCAATACAATTAACGAGTCGTGTGCCAAAGCAGCAACAGCTCCCAATCCATATTGCCAGTCGCGGAAACGAACCAAAATATAAAGGAAAATAATGATCAGCGAGAAGCCGATTGCAATAGCTGCATCGTTTCGGATATCATCCGAAATGGTCGGACCAACTTTTTGCGAACTCTGCTGATATTCCTGAGTAAATTCCTCAAGTGTTACTGATTGATCGATAAGATCAGCATCTTTCAAACCTTGCATTAACAAAGCTTCTACTTCGTTATCGATGTTTTCGCTATGGTCGTCAATTTTATAGTCGGTAGTAATTTTAATGTCGTTACCCGAAGTTTTTACTTCTGGTGCTGCACCGAAAACATCGGCCAACGCTGCACGAACTTCACCAACTTCAACGTCTTTTTGGAACTCTACAATGTACGAACGACCACCTTTAAAGTCGATACCGTAATCCAATCCGCGAACAAAGAAAGATCCAATAGAGATCAGAATGAATACACCTGAAATCACATAGAACATTCTTCTTTTCTCCAAGAATTTAATTTTCATATTACGTAACCAACCTTCTGTTGCTGTTGAAGCAAACAAGATACGGCCACCTTTTTTCAACTGCCATTCGAAAATCAAACGGGTAATGAAAATTGCAGAGAACAGTGAGGTTAGAATACCAATAATCAGGGTAGTAGCGAAACCTTTGATAGGACCTGAACCAAACAAGTAAAGTACAACACCGGTTAATAGTGTAGTAACCTGACCGTCGATAATTGCTGAGTAAGCGTTTTTATAACCATCGGTAATAGCCAGTTTGACACCTTTACCGGCGCGCATTTCTTCCTGAATACGTTCGTAAATCAGCACGTTCGCATCAACCGACATACCGATTGTAAGCACGATACCCGCAATACCGGGCAGTGTAAGTACAGCACCTAAAGAAGCAAGGATACCGAAGATAAAGAACATGTTGGCAACCAGTGCAATGTTTGCAGCCAAACCTGCATTTTTACTGTAGAAGAACAACATGTATACAAGTACAAGCGCAAAAGCGATTACGAATGAAAGTAAACCGCTGTTAATAGCTTTCTGACCCAGTGAAGGACCAACAATATCTTCCTGAATGATACGTGCAGGAGCCGGCATTTTACCCGACTTCAATACGTTTGCAAGGTCTTGCGCCTCTTCAATACTCTCCAAACCACTAATGCTTGAGCGACCACCTGCAATTTCCTGGTTAACATTTGGGAATGAACGAACATATCCATCCAAAACAATTGCAATCGATTTACCAACGTTTTCTTTTGTCATACGTTGCCAAACCTTTGCACCCTCAGCATTCATTTGCATAGCCACTTCAGGGTTTGTACCAAATTGGTCGAAATCCTGACGAGCATCGGTAATTACACCACCATCAAGAGGTGCTTTTCCGTCGCGGGTAGTAACTTTTAATGCAATTAAACGGTAGAAATTACCTGCTTCGTCAGCCGATTTTGCTGTCCATGCAAATCTCATATCGCGTGGGAATATGCTTCTGATTTGTGGATTATGCAGGTACGAATTAATCTTCGATGTATCTTTTGCGGCAGCCATACCTACAACCGGACCAGGGTAAAGCTGACCGGTTTGATCAGTACTTGGATTCAAAAGTGCAAACAGTGGAAATTGCTCTCTGAAAGCGGCTAAGTTATCAACTGATGCCGTTGTATCGTCGGCTGCTCCGGCTTCCAGTTCCGAAAGCAAAGAGTTCTCTTCCGATTCGTCAGCAGTAGCTTCTGTGGCAGTTGTATCGGCAGCGGCTTCAGTTCCACTTTTTTCCGTTTCAAGTACTTGCATTTCTTTAATGCGTTCGTTAGCTTGAAGCATGTATTGGTACACTTCCTGGTTTTCGTAAGTTTCCCAGAATTCTAAGTTTGCAGTTCCCTGCAGCAGGCTACGAACACGGTTCTGATCTTTTACACCCGGCAATTCAACCAAAATTCTACCGCTTGTTTGCAGGTTTTGAATATTAGGCTGAGCCACACCAAAACGGTCGATACGTGTACGAATGATATTAAAAGCATTGGCAATTGCAGCCTTAGTTTGCTCTTCAATAATTTTTAATACTTCAGCGTTGGTTGTGTTAAAGTTTACCTGGTCGCGAAGTTCCAAAGTGTTGAAAATAGAAGCTAATCGCGCATTCGGATCAAGTTCTTCGAAAGCCTCGCCAAACAGAGTTACGTAGTCTTTTGTACTGTTTTGCTGGTTTTTAGTTGCCAGCGCCAAAGCCTCGTTAAACGTTTTATCGTCGCTGTTATTCGACATCGCACGGATGATATCCTGCACTTCAACCTGAAGTGTTACGTTCATACCACCTTTAAGGTCAAGACCCAGGTTAATTTCCAGCTCCTGAACATCTTTGTAAGTATATTTTTTCAATCCAAGGAAGTTGTAAACCACTTCGCTCTTCATTGAATCAAGGTATTGAAACTCTTTCATTTCATCACCTTGCGCATATTCAATGGCATCATCTTTTACCCCGTTCGATACCCAGGTAAACGATAATTGGTATAAACATACCGCTGCCAACAGAATTGCAAATGTTAAAATTGCACCTTTGTTTTGCATTTTAATTTGAATTTAAATGTTTAATGATATTTTTTAATTGACTGAATTCTAATCTATTCAGATACGCATCGCACCTGATATTCTTTTAAACTGATAAAAGAATTACGATCAACCTATGGAGTCTTCGTCGGGGGAAAAGACGTGACATTGAAATACCAGGTAATGATACGATGAGATAAGCGGGGTGGTTTGCATGACTACCTCCGCTTTTAATACCTGGTAATTGCGAATTGAATGATAATTGCGTAAAAATTTGTCGTGCAGCTGAGGTTTTGTATTCTTTGAATACACGCGGTCTTCGAAGGTTTTAATTGTATTCGAAGCGGATTGAGTAATCAGGTATACTGCGCCCTGCTCGTTACTTTGCTCCTGCGATTCGGCCTGAATCTTTTTAACCTCCTCAGGATTATTTCCAAAATAATTATCCAAAACTAAGGCAGCCGCAATAATTGCCATAAACATGGCCATGCGAACTACAATTTTTCTGGTTATTTTAATTTTAGAAATCATACTTTAAACTTCTCGTCTGCAACTACTTAAAACATTTGTTGTGAAAAAAACTTTTTACAATTGTTTTTACACCTTATTTTTAAGCGGAGCAAATATACCGAAATACTCCAGCTTTCCAAAGATGACAACGGGATTTTTGAAGTATTTCGTTTAACGCCAACATTTTATGATGAATGTATTTGTATATGGTTCGTTGCTGTTTCCGGAAATTGCCGATGGTTTGTGCGGGCAAAAGTTAAAATCGGAAGATGCAACTTTAAGTGGTTACGCGCGCTTTGCGTTAAAAGGGGCCGATTACCCGGCAATTATCAAAAAAGATAACTCCGCGGTAAAAGGGAAAGTACTTCGCAACCTCGACGAAAATGCGATTTACTTGCTCACTTTTTACGAAGGCGATGAATATGGAATGGCACCGGTTAAAGTTGAAACCGATTCAGGAATTATTGATGCGGTAGCTTTTGTTTGGATGGCCGGAAATGAATTTCTGGAAGATTTTGACTGGAGTGAAGAAAAATTTGAATCAGAATCGCTGGCATTTTACCGCGATGAAATTATTCCGGCAACACGGGCAGAATATTACAGACGGAATTAGTTGGACAGAATGTGTTCAAGAATAGGTGCTGCATTCTTTTAATTGAATGAAAACTCCTTATTTTTACTGTGCTTACAACGCTAACCAACTAAATTAAAACTTAATGATCAGATCTGCTTTCTTTCGTTTACTTACCGTACTTTGTGTTTTGTTTATCAGTTTGAATTTTGCGATGGCACAAAATAAAACAGGCATTTTCGACAACCACACCGATGTAGGAGCCTGCAAACATCAGGGGTTTGCATCTTTCGATCCTACCGACCAAACCTACACAATTGGAGGTTCGGGATTGAACATGTGGTTTGGCGACGACCAGTTTCATTACCTGTGGACAACACTTCAGGGCGATTTTATTTTACGCACCGAAGTTAAATTTTTAGGCGACGGCGTTGATCCGCACCGAAAAGTGGGCTGGATGGTTCGGAATAATCTCGACAGCAATTCGCCACATGCAAATGCAACCGTTCATGGCGACGGACTTACATCGTTACAATACCGGAAAACTGCAGGTGCCGATACGGAAGAAGAAAAATCGGAAGACCAGGCGCCGGATGTAATACAGCTGGAAAGAAAAGGCTCCACTTTTATTATGTCGACAGCTAAGTTTGGCGAACCTTTTAAAGTGGTGCAACTCGAAGATCTGTCGCTCGATAACGAAGTTTATGTTGGAATTTATGTGTGTTCGCACAATCCCGATGTTGTTGAAAGTGCCGTTTATAGAAATGTACGCATTATCATCCCTGAAAAAGAAGACTATGTCCCCTACCAGGATTACATTGGAAGCAATCTTGAAATACTGGATATTGAAAGTGGGTTACGAAAAGTGATCCACCATTCTGCACATTCTATTCAGGCCCCCAACTGGACACCTGATAATGAAAAGCTGATCTACAATTCAAAAGGGCATCTATATACCTACAAGCTGGCCAACGGCGAAATCAATCCGTTGAATACCGGTTTTGCGACCAATAATAACAACGACCATGTTTTAAGTTTCGATGGTAGTTTGCTTGGCATTTCGCATCACAGCCAAGATAACGGAGGAAATTCAACTATTTATTACTTACCTGCAAAAGGTGATTCCACACCGGTTCGTGTTACAAAAACAGGAATTGGCGCTTCGTACTTTCACGGCTGGTCACCCGATAAAAAAACGATGCTCTTTACCGGCGAACGAAACGGGCAATACGACATTTACAGTGTTGATGTAGCCAGCGGAGAAGAAACACAACTCACAAACTTCAAAACACTGGATGACGGCTCCGAATTCAGTCCCGATGGCAAATACATTTTCTTCAACTCGGCCAGAAGCGGTAAAATGCAATTGTGGCGAATGGATGCCGATGGTAAAAATCCGGTTCAACTGACCGATGACAAATACAACGACTGGTTCCCGCATGTAAGCCCCGATAAAAAATGGATCGTATTTATTTCATTTCCTGAAGACGTTGCCCCAGGTGATCATCCATTTTACAAACATTGTCTTATTCGTTTAATTCCATACGAAGGTGGCGAACCACGCATTTTGGCCTACATTTATGGCGGACAGGGATCAATGAATGTTCCAAGCTGGTCGCCCGATAGTAAAAAGATTGCGTTTGTAACGAACAGCGATTAAGTACAAATCAAACCAGATCAAAATTTATATATCATGCTAAAAACACATGGCTTCTTCTTCTCTTTAGTTCTGTTATTTATTGGCGTGGGTTGCACGAATATTAAACGTGGTCCGGTTGAAGAAGGAACGCTGGAGCATGGGATCTATTCCAGTACTTATTTCAATTTAGCGATGAACGTTCCGGAAAACTGGAAAGTGGACACTTTGGGCAAAGTGGAGAAAAAAGCAACTGCAGCAGATGCAAATGAATCTGATATCACATTAGTGGCCAACTTGCTCACCATTTATCAGGAAATTGAAAAGGAAGAGTTTAAACCCAATCTTTCAATGATTGCAGAAAGGTGCACTCTTTACCCCGAGCTTAAAAATGAAAACGACTATTTAGCACATGTAAAAAAGCAATATGCAAATTTAAATCCCATCACTTCTGAGATTAAGAAGATGGTTCTGAAAAATGCTGTTGATTGTTATACTTTCGATCTTACGATGACAATTCAGGAGGTGACGATGCAACAAACTCATTTCGCCTTGAAAAGGAATGACTTTTATATCGACATCACGATTACATATCAAATCGCTAAACAAAAGGAAGAATTGGAGGCGATTGTAAATTCGTTAACTATGAATTAGCTCCAAAAGCATGGCATTAAAATCCGGTTTTTTGATCTGACAACTTCAACACCCGCCGTTTATAATCAATAACAGCATTGTAATTCAGCAGGAAATCGCTTCCCAGCAAACCGCAGATTTTGTAATCGGTAACTTTTTGGTACAACTCGTTAATATGATTCATATCCATCAGGGCAACTTTCATGTTATCGACTTTTAGTTTTCCAAAAAACAGTGGTTTTAATATACCCAGCGAAGTTTTCAAAGGCTCTTCGCTCATATTTGCTGCATGCAAGTCTTCGGTGCCTTCTTCTGTATGGGCTATAAAATCAGCAAGGTTTTGATCAAACACGGATTTTGATGCCCCGGTATCAATAACCCAATAAGCATTTTCGCGTCCTTCAAATTGCGTTGGCAGAATTAAATGATAGTTCGAGGATTCCAACTCTATAATGTCGATAGGTATTTTCGTTCGCATGGCTTCAAATTTAAAACAAATTAGCACAAAAAATTATGCATTACCGGGAATCACCAGCAGGGATGAAAGTAAGGCCTGTCGACAGCATTTCATAAAAATAGTCAGATTACCAGGCGCAGAAAACGATTGTGCTTTGAATAGCTTATTGATTGCGCCTTTAAATTACCGCACATCAACCCCGGGTTTTACCCGAGGTTAGTCACATTTTATCCCTTCGGGATATTGAACTAAATTACAAAGTTAAGACGAGTTTATTGACCAGTTATGTCGGAATTGCAAACTTTTCATGACGCTGGAAGCGTCGAATGTTAATAACCCGGTGCTTAGCGCCGGGATGGAATGACCAAAGGGAAATCGTCCGGCGAAAAAAGCCGATCGAAGCCAGGTGATTCTACCGGACGAAACTCAAACGGCAATACACATAAAAACATGGGGAGTGACTTTCACAAAAAAAGGCCCGCAAAAATTGCGAGCCTCTGTATGCTGTTTTTATTCTTTCGAATTACAGTAAGTCGTTTACTTTTGAAACACCTTCTGCACTTGCAGTCAATTTTTCTTTTTCAGCATCTGAAAGTTCGATTTCAACGATTTTTTCGATACCGTTTTTACCGATGATACAAGGAACACCGATTGAAATGTCGCTTAAACCATACTCGCCTTCAAGAAGTGCTGAACATGGGAACATTTTTTGAGAATCCAATGCAATGGCACGAACCAATTCTGATACTGCTGCACCAGGAGCATACCATGCGCTTGTTCCTAACAATTTTGTTAAAGTAGCACCACCAACTTTAGTAGCTTCAACTACTTCAGCTTGTTTTTCTTCACTTAAAAATTCAGTAACAGGAACACTGTTACGAACAGCTTTGTCAATTAATGGAACCATACCGGTATCGCTGTGTCCGCCAATTACCATAGCCGAAATGTCTGATTGTGCACATTCCAATGCTTCAGCCAATCTGTATTTAAAACGTGCGCTATCTAATGCTCCACCCATACCGATAATGCGGTTTTTAGGAAGACCAGTTGCTTTGTGTGCCAGGTAAGCCATTGTATCCATTGGGTTACTAACCACAATAATGATTACGTTTGGCGATGCAGCGATCAATTTTTCAGCAACGTCTTTAACAATTCCGGCATTAATACCGATCAACTCTTCACGAGTCATTCCAGGTTTACGTGGAATACCACTGGTAATTACTGCAACATCGCTACCAGCTGTTTTAGTGTAATCGTTAGTTGTTCCAACGATGGTTGAGTCAAAACCGTTTAACGAAGCAGTTTGCATCAAATCCATTGCTTTACCTTCAGCAAAACCTTCTTTGATGTCAATCAATACTATTTCATCTGCAAAATCTTTAATTGCGATATACTCGGCACAACTTGCACCTACTGCACCTGCTCCAACTACTGTTACTTTCATTTTACTAGTGAGTTTTATTATTATAAAATCGTGTTATCTATAAACAATTGTCTGTCAAATTGTTTTAAGGCACGCAAAGTTAATTTTTTTTCGCGATGTTAGAAATAATTCAGAGCCCCCAAAACCGGTTTAACAAATTGGTAAAACATACGATTTGCGGCTCGAAACGGAAGTGATTTTTGTCACTTATGTTTGAATTTTACGAATTGAAACGCAAATGGTTTTGCGAATTTTAGCAGCAGGCAAGATCCTTTAATTAAACCAGTAAGTCATTTTTAAAACCACTGCCCTGTTTCGTGAGTTCCAGTTCCCGGTAAAATAGTTGTCGGTGTAAACCAGGTAAATATCCGAAACCGGTTGGTAACGCCACTGAAAGCGTGAGTTGATATTCAGATTATCGATTTGCTCGTTGTACTGCACAAAAGTCGACCAGAAAATTTTATCGGTGAAAGTGATGTCCATTTTCGGGCCTACCAGCCAGAATTTCTCGCGACTGAACGGATCGCCCAAATCCATATCGGTATAGTTGAAATTCATGGTCAGATTTACGTAAGGCTGAAAACGGTAACCAAACTCTCCCTGAAGGTATTGAATATCGCCACTGTAAAAACTCCCTTTTGAGGCCTCGGCTTCCCAGGTAAACAACGATTTACGGGTTGATTGGTACTTAACAGAAAAAAGTCCGAAATCGTATTCCGATCCTTCGGGTAAATAATTATCCGGATCTTGAGTAGGATTAAAATCGTTACGCAACTGCACAAAATGGTCGCTGTATTCAATCCCCAGTTCTGCCCGGTTTGCAAAGGTCAGTTCGTATTCAAACTTGTATTCGTGCTCAATCAGATCATTGTCGGGATTATAGTAATTATCGAGCTGTATACTCGGGCCATGGCTCGCCACTTTTTTGTTGGGCACAAACGTATAACCTGCCGAACCTCCAATAAAATTATACCCTGTTCGGCGCACGTATCCGGCCTCGGCACGGTAATTTTCGCCCACCGAAGTTTCAAAAATACCGAGATTAAAATGAGCGGTTTTGTACATTAAACTAGCTCCTTGCGCATATTGTTTGTCGGGATTATCGGGTTGAAACGAGCGGTGGTAAAAGAATTTTCCATCCCACACATTGTCTTTGCTGGCCAGGTTATAATCGAAACCAATTACGCGGTTAAACATGCTGGTGTCCGATGGCACATCGAGGTACTCTTTGTTAACAGCAATTATTCCGAAATTTGATCGTGTGAACACCTTTTTCTGTATAGATGCCACGGTAAAATTACGGGCCAGGAGGTCGCCGGTTTCTTCAGTGGCCATATTCATAAAACCAACACGCCAGTCTTTTCCAATCTTTCCGCTTAAACGGGCACCGGCAAGCACAGGTGCATCCAAACCAATCCGGCGCGAGAAAAACGGAGTTAAAGTATGTGCGTATCCGTAACTCGAAAACAGGTCGCTGTTCTCGAGGAAGAACTGTCGTTTTTCGGGAAAGAACAATTCGAAACGATCGATATTCGTTACCTGCTGATCGACCTCAACCTGGGCAAAATCAGGATTGTAAGTCAGGTCGAGTGTCATCGACGATGAAATACCAACTTTGGCATCAAAACCAACATCGGTACGATAATCGGTATTTGTTCCGGCTTCGAAATCTTTAGCAGCACTACCCAAAATATAAGGAATTACCGAAAACTGCATTTTTGATTTTGGCAGCGGCTCCTCAAATTTCATGCGTCCGGTATAAGCCAGCGATGCCGTAGGAAACTGCCTTGGAACAGGAGCCCATGCCGACTTTTCATCCGATTTTAAATCGAGGCGGCTAAAGTTTACATTCCATTCTTTGCTACCATTCGGGTAACGCACCGATTTGAATGGAATACGCATTTCACTCACCCAGCGGTCGTCGTAATGTTTGGTTTCCATTTCCCATTTGCAATCCCAATCGAGCGACACACTACTTCCGTTACTCATGGTACCGTCCCACTTGGCTCCCGAGGCCGAAACCCCAAACGAAAAACCGTTGGTCTGATCTAAAAATGTATCGAAGAATATAAGCAGGTTGTCGTTGCTGCCAAAACTAAAATCGCGTCGGAACGATTCCATAACACGATCGCCGGGAATAGTATCGTAAAATATCTGTGCTACGTACAAAGCTTTATCGTCGTAGGCCATCATCATTGTTGAAGGCTGCTTGGCAAAACCCGTATCGATGGGCAGCACCCGGTAAAATTTATCTGCTTTTTGCGCGCGTTCCCAGTCGCTTTCGTCAATTACACCATCGATATTTATTACCGATTGTAATTTTTTTACGTGATAGATATAATCCTTGTTGAAGGTATTTAAAGTGGTATCAGACTTTAAACCAAAACCATTGGCGACGCCGGCCAGCGAAAGAAATAAGCTAAACAATAAAAGTAAAGGCAACTTCATAAGAAACAGCTTTAATTGATTTAGGTATAATAAACTGTCGGTAAAGATATTTAAATTGTCATAACTACAAAGTGACAAAAATTGGTTTGCATAAAAGAATAAATACACCCAAGCGAGAATGATGAATTTCGAATGAGGATTAACGATTGAAGATCTACGAAGGAGTAGGCAAATGGCAACTTCGCGTCTTTGAAAAAAATAAACCACAGAGGTAACACAAAGAAGACACGGAGAACCACAGAGAAGGAAAGTCTATTGCGTTCTATGTGCCTAATGTAGTTCGTGATACAAGGAAAAAGTAAAAAGGGAAAAAAGCTGGCGGAAGAATTGGCAATTGGCAAACAACGACGTACAAAATCTAATGTGTTCTGTGTGCCTAATGTGGTTAGTTTTTTTGGGTTAAAACGAACAAATAAAAAGCCTCCGACTTTTCAGCCGGAGGCACAAAAAACAATGTTCAAGCAAGATCTGCTACAAGGTGATTGGTACACCGTTGTAGAAATCAAGTATTTTCGTGCGGAAAATATATTCGTATTTTGCTTGTATCAGATCCGACTGAGCATTGGTCAGATTTGTTTTACTTTGGTTGTATTCTACTGAGTTAATCATACCCACGTTAAATTTTTCTTCGGTGTAACGGAATGCCTCTTTCATTGAAGCCACTGCTTTATCGGTTGAAATGTAACGATTAAAAGCAGCCAGCGCATTGGTGTACACCTGCTCAATGTCTCTACGTAAAACGTTACGACTTTGTTGTAGTTGATACTCGTAATCAGCAATTTGCATTTCTGAGTTGGTAATATTGTTCTTCACCTGGAAACGATTGAAAATCGGGATGCTCAAAGTTAATCCCAAACTCGAGCGGCTGTTGTTTTTCAGCTGTTCGCCCAAATCAATACGGTTTCCTTCAAAGTCTTTGTACTGGTTGTTGTACTGGTTGTAATAATTGGCACCAAAACTCAAACTCGGGTAACGGTTTCCCTTTGCAATATCCAACTGTTTCATTGCACTTTGAACGCGCAACTGTGCAGCTTTTATTTCGGGGCGAACGTTAATGGCCGTGCTAAACACATCGTAAGCGTTTATCATGGTAAGGTTGGCCTGAATTTCGGGCAACAAAGGTTTTTCAATAGTAAAACTCTCGGCCATAGGCAGCTCCAAAAACTGGTACAAATTAAGGTAAGCCAACTGAACCCGGTTTTGTGCATTTACCAAATCCAGCTCCTCGCGAGCCAGCTGCGCTTCAATTTCGAGCAAAGCTCCGCGCGCTTCACTTCCGGCATCAACAAGCTGACGGGTGCGCTCAATTTGTTGTTTGGTTACCTCGATAGTAGCCTCGGCAACCAATTGAACTTCCTGTGCAAAAAGAATTTCGAGATATTCGGCTGCAATCGACAGCATAATATCGTCTTTTGTTTTTTGCAGATCGGCCATTGTTGCCTGCAAATCGAGCTCGCGCATTCTAACGGTGTTGCTCAGTGTCATTCCGTTAAACAGTGTCATGCTGGTATTTAATCCACCGGCCACACTTGCCGAGTTGATATTGTCGTAAGTATTGTCGTAAGTTAACGAGCGACCAAAACTAAAATCGTTGCTCATCTGGCCATTCAGGTTAGGCAGTTTATCGTCTTTCGCCTGCTTAACCAGCGTTTCGTTGTAACGTGTATTTATCTCCTGTCGTTTTACCTGAAGGTTGTTTTCGATGGCGTAATCGAAACAGGCTTGTAAATCCCATTCGTTTTGCGCCTGCAGGTTAAAAGCTCCTGCCGACAGTAAAATTCCTAAAAATAAGGTTAAAAGATTCTTCATCATGTATTGTTTTTTGTTTTGCCACGAATTTACATAAAGCGATGTGAATTACCTATTGTTAGCCGTTATTGGCTTGTGCTTCCTGTACTTTCTTCGGATCGATCTTTTCGCCTTTCACTTTATCCTCAGCTTTCAATCCCTCGGTAATTTCAATATTTATCCCGTCAGAAAGGCCGGTGTGTACCCAACGTTTTTCGTAGTTTGGCTCTTCGGCCGAACCTGTATTCACCTCAACAAACGACGAGTCGTTTTCAAACTGAAGCAATCCTTCTGGAATAACCATCACATTGTCTTTGCGCTCCAGAACGATATTGGCGTTTGCACTGTATCCGGCGCGGATAAACTGGCCTTCTTTAAGTTTTACATTCGCTTTAATTTCAAACTGAATGGCACCGTTTTCTTCCACTCCTTTTGGCGAAATATATTCTAAAACGGCAGCAAATTTTTCTTTGTCGATAGCACCTATTTCCAGTTCAATTGGCATTCCTTCGCGAATTTTTCCTACCTCGGTTTCATCCACATTTCCTTCAAAGATCATATCGCTCATATCGGCAACCGAAGCAATGGTAGTTCCTGCGTTAAAGGTATTTGCCTGAATTACAGAGTTACCTTCTTCAACCGGGACATCCAGCACCATGCCGTTAATGGTTGAGCGCACCAGAGTATTAGTAGCCGTTTCAGCCTTTTTTGTTACACCGTTTTTAATTAATTCCAGATTATTTTCGGCAGCGGTCAATTCTTCTTTTGCTGAATCGTAAGCCACTTTTGCCGATTTAAACTCTTCGTACGAGATCACTTCTTTATCGAATAATTTCTGCTGACGATCGTAATCGATCTGTGCATCTTCAAAACCAATTTTTGCACGATTTACACGAGTTTCGGCAGAATTCAGCGTTACCATATCAGGAATAATTTTGATACGGGCAACCACCTGTCCTTTGGTAATTTTATCGCCGGCCTCAACAAACAATTCGTCAATAATTCCCGAAACCTGCGGAACGATCTCAATTTCAAAACGCGGTACCACCGATCCGGTAGCCACCGTTTTCATTACTACATCGCTGTAGAACGGATTCTTGTTCTCAAAAAAATCTGTTTTCTTTTTCGATTTGTTGTACAGGAAGAAAAGTGTTCCTCCAAATATTGCAACCAATACTACAACTCCTAAAATTCTAAATACTTTTTTCATGGCTAATTTGCTTTTATTGTTTTTTGTAATTGTTTTGTTTCAATTTATCCTTAATCAATAATCCTTAATCCTTTTCTACTCGTCGCGCAAGGCATCAATCGGTTTAATACTCACTGCCCGCCGCGCCGGAATCAATCCGGCAAATATTCCGGAAACCACCAGTACTGAAAGTGCTCCAACTGCCATTCGGAAACTGATTTCCGGACGGCGGAAGAAAATATCATCGCTACCGCCGGCATTCATTTCCAGCACCATATTTAGCAGCTCAAGCAAGCCCACACCTAATGCCAAACCGAGGTATCCGGCAAGTACAGTCAGGAAAACACTTTCGGCAACAATGTGAAGGATTACTTTCCCCGGTGTTGCACCGATCGCACGCTGGATACCAATTTCCTGCGTACGTTCTTTAATAATTACCAGCATAATATTGCTCACGCCAATTACACCGGCCAGCAAAGTTCCAATTCCCACAATCCAGGTTAACAACTGAATTCCGGTGAACAGTCCCATGTATTTTTTCCATTCCACTTCGATGTTAAATGAACCTACAGCCTGCTGATCGTCGGGCGCAACACTGTGGCGTTCTTTCATTAACTCCTTCAATCGGGCTTCCACCTTGCTTACCGGTACTCCGGGTTGCGAGGTTACCGAGAAGAAATGCACATCGTCGCCCATGTTAAAGGTTTTTTGCATGGTGGTGAATGGCATAATTATGGTTTCGTTTTTTCTACCATTGCCAATATTTACGCGGGTTTCACCTTTTACCACACCAACCACCTGGAAGTAAACGCCGTTAATTTTCAGGTATTCGCCAATCGGGTCTTCATCCTTGTCGAACATCACTTCCACCACGCGTTCGCCAATATTTACCACTTTTCGCGAATGCTGAATATCGATGGTATTTATCAGTCGTCCCTGAAGCGGTGTCCACGGATCGATTTTGAAAAACTCAGGGTAATCGCCATAAATATTAAAGGCGCCTGTTTTTTTACCACGAATTACATTATCACCGCCTCCGCTGCTTGGCCCGAACAATCGTGGCGACAAATATTCAATGTCGCTGATGTTGGCTTTTATGTATTCTATATCTGTGTTTTTGTAGTTCCAGCGTCGTCCACGTTGAAATCCTTTATAAGGCACGCTGGTGCGCTCGGTCCAGAAGAATGCCGAGTTGGATGCGAAAGCTTTAATTCCGTCCATCACCCCGTTTTCAAGGGCACGACCGGCTCCCGACATAATTATCAGCATAAATATTCCCCAGAACACACCGAAAGCGGTCATGAAACTGCGCATCCGGTTTTTCTTTAAAGCGCTTAATATTTCTTTCCAAAGGTCTAAGTCGAACATTGTTTTCTGCTTTTGTTTTCGTTTCTGTTATTCGTCGCGCAATGCCTCAATAGGTTTGATTTTTGCAGCGCGTTTTGCAGGAATGTACCCGGCAATAGCTCCGGCTATCACCAGTAATAATGTTGCCGACATGGCAATTCCCAGGTCAACGGTCGGGTTGCGGAACAAGGTTTCTCCGTTTCCTCCGTTAGTTGCCGCTGAAGCTTCAAATTGTTTCTCCACGATAAAATTCAATCCTTCCATGAGCCCCGTTCCCAGCACCAGACCGATGTATCCGGCAATTGTTGTGATCATTACGGCTTCCAAAAGAATTAATCCAATTACCGAAGCAGGACTGGCACCAATAGCTTTTCGGATACCAATTTCTTTGGTGCGTTCTTTTACCACGATCAGCATTATGTTGCTTACTCCAACCACTCCTGCAATCAGGGTTCCGATTCCGATTATCCAAATGAAAATATCAATCGCCTGGAAGATCTTCATGGTTTGAATTACATCCTCCAATTTGCTGTATGATCCCATGGCCGATTCGTCAGTAGCATCGAATTTATGTTTGCGTGCCAGTCTCTCTCTTACACGGTTTTCAATGGCCTGACTTTCTTCTATTGTTTCGGCGTTAATGGTTAAGGCAAAGTTGTGCAGACGGTTTGATCCGTTAAATACTTTTTGCCCTGTAGTAACCGGGATGTAAGCATTTCGGTGACGAGTACCGCCTCCCTCTTTACAAATTCCAACCACTTTAAACGGGATGTTATTTACCCGAACATATTCGCCAATCGCCTCTTTTCCATCAAAAAGTGCATCGTAAATATCTTTTCCCAGCACCACCGATTTCCGGGTTTGATCAATGTCGACCTGGTTGACAAAACGACCGTCAACAATTTCAATCGACTCGACATCTTTTAAATCGGGATGGCAGGTTATTGCCGAATACTCGCCGTATTCGCTTCCATATGAAAAGAGGTTTCCGCCGATGTAATAACGACCCGAGGTGTGCTCAATTCCTTCTAGATCCTTCAGAATATCGTAATCAGCATTGGTAAAGCGGATTTCCCTGTTTTCCTGCATTCCCTGGTAAGGAATACTGGTGCGGCCACTCCACAACCACATGGCATTTACGGCATCGCGCATAAAGTTTTCCGACACGCCGTTGCTTAAACCATTACCGGCTCCCAGCAGGATCATTAACATGAAAATCCCCCAGGCAACGCTAAATCCGGTGAGGAAAGTGCGCATTTTATTTTTTTTGATGGTGGCAAAGATCTCCTGCCATTTATCAATATCGAACATGATAGCTTAAGTTTAAAGTGAAAAGTTGAGAACAGTGAAACTGGTCGAAATCCCGACCAAAGCGTCGGGATCAAAAACCCGACTGAGGCTGTTAACCAACCTAGGCTGTTTCCAGTTCTTTAGCGTACTGATGCTGAAAGTTTTTCAATTCACCGTTTTTAATGATCTCATCGATCCGGCCATCCTTCAATCGCACAATTTTCTGGGTCATCGAAGCAATATCGTGCTCGTGCGTTACCAGAATAACTGTAATTCCATCGTCATTAATTTCTTTCAGAATATCCATTACCTCGTACGAAGTGCTGGTGTCGAGTGCACCGGTTGGCTCGTCGGCAAAAATTATTTTTGGCTGAGAGATGAGCGAACGAGCGATTGCAACACGCTGTTTTTGACCACCCGACATTTCGCTCGGCAAGTGTGTTGCCCACTCCAGCAAACCAACTTTATCGAGGTATTCCTCTGCAATTTTGTTACGCTTTTTACGATTTACTCCCTGATAGTAAAGAGGAAGTGCCACATTTTCCATGGCATTTTTAAAAGAAATCAGGTTGAACGACTGAAAAACAAAACCTACCAACTCGTTACGTAGTCTGGCAGCCTTCTTTTCCGACATATCCTTTACCAATGATCCGTTCAGATAATACGATCCTTCATCGTAATTATCCAAAATTCCAAGGATGTTAAGCAAAGTTGATTTCCCGGAACCCGATGACCCCATAATGGAGACGAACTCTCCTGAATTGATTTCGAGGTCGATTCCTTTTAATACGTGCAACGAGTTACTTCCCGTTACGTACGACTTGTGAACATTGTTTAGACTAATCATGGCTTGAACTTGTTTTCTGTTATGGCTTTCTGTGGCCGTTGATTTTTGTTTTCGAAATAAAGTTGATGAAAAAAAGGTTTACCCCGGATCTTTTTTCGACGAACGCCCCGTTTTAGCATGTAAAAAAATATTTCATCACGTTTTTTGTTTTTATGGCTTTAAAACTTGCTTGCTTTTTCAATTATGGGACGCACAACTTTTTGATAGGTTACAATGAATTTTGTTTTTTTGAAAAGGTGTTCAGAAACGAGTAATCTTTCCGTATTTTTGACCAGTAATATTTCAGCACATGGGAACAAAATCAGTTTCGTTTAAACTACCGACCAACTATAGCACGGAATTACTGAAAAGCAAAATTGCCAAAACACTGCGGATTAAGAATTTTTCGTTCGAGCTGGAGACCAAAAGTCTGGATGCACGGAATAAATCGAACATTCACTGGTTGGTGAAAGCGCTGGTAACTTCGCCGGAAATAAAAGGCGACGAACAGGTTGAAAAAGAGAAACTGGAAATACCTTATAAAAAAAGCAACAAAAAAATGGTTGTGGTTGGCAGTGGACCCGCCGGTTTCTTTAATGCTTTTGTGCTGCAAAAAGCCGGATTTGATGTTACGCTTATCGAACGAGGTTCCGATGTTACAACACGCGGCAAGGCCATTTCAAACTTTGAACGAACAGGAGTTTTTAGCGCCCAAAACAATTACGCTTTTGGTGAAGGCGGCGCCGGAACTTTCTCGGATGGGAAACTCACTTCGCGCTCGAAACGCATTTCAAAAGAAAAACAGTTTATCTTGTCGAGCTACGTGGAAGCCGGTGCCCCGGAAGAGATTTTATACATGACTCACCCACATTTAGGAACTGACAATCTTCGCAAAATTGTGCAGAACCTCCGCGAAGCTTTTGAAAATTTGGGAGGCAAATTCCTGTTTGAAACAATGCTTGAAGATGTGCTAATTGCTAATTCAAAAGTGAAAGAGGTTGTTACATCCAAAGGTAATTTACCGGCCGATGCACTTTTTATTGCACCCGGTCATTCCGCTTTTGAGACCTATAAAATGCTGATCAGAAGAGGCATTCCTTTCCGCACAAAAAACTTTGCCATTGGCAGCCGGATGGAGCACACACAGGAAACCATTAACCGCGCACAGTGGGGAAAGCCGCAACTTCCGGGAGTGAAAGCCGCCGAATACCGCCTCACTTCGCAAGCCGACGGTAAACATTCGGTATTTTCATTTTGTATGTGTCCGGGAGGAATGGTAGTTCCGGCAGCGGCTTATGAAAATACCAACATCGTTAACGGTATGAGCTATTACAAACGCAACGGTAATTTTGCCAACGCTGCCTGTGTAGCCGCCATTCACCCCGACGAGCTGGCAGGTAAAACAGTTTCGCCCATTGAAGCGCTGGACAACCTGCAAAAACTGGAAGAAAGTTTTTATCAATATGCCGATGGTTATTCCGCGCCTGCTTGTTCCATCAACGACTTCCTGAAACAAAAGGGAAAAGGGTCGCAGTTTGAAACCAGTTATCCGCTGGGATTAAAACCGGCACCGCTTTGGGATTTGTTACCTAAACCTGTTGTTGAATCGATGCAGGTTGGCTTGCAGGATTTTATACGCAAAATGCGTGGTTTTGAAAACGGCCATTTGCTGGGCTTCGAAAGTAAAACTTCATCACCCGTTCAGGTCATTCGCGACAGGAGTGGTTTGTGCGAAAGTTTCGACAATATCTACATCGTTGGCGAAGGCAGCGGCTATGCCGGCGGAATCATTTCGAGTGCTGCCGATGGTATAAAAGCAGCCATGCACTTCATTGAATCGCTATAATTGTAAACTTGCGGTTAACTGTAATACGCTTTTATTTAGATTGATTCTATTAAATTCGGGAAAACAATTAGCTTTGTACTCCTTAAAATAATACGACAAAACATGGCAGAAAAAAATCTACCTTTTAGCAAAGAACAGCTTGAAAGCATTATTGAAAACCACCCTACTCCGTTTCATATTTACGACGAGAAGGCGATACTTGAAAATGCACGCAATTTCCAAAAAGCATTTTCGTGGAACGATGGTTTTAAAGAATATTATGCAATTAAAGCCGCACCAAATCCATACCTGATGAAGATTTTGAGAGAAGAAGGTTTTGGTATTGATTGTAGTTCGATTGCTGAGCTGGAACTGGCCAAACGTATTGGAATGAGCGGCGACGAAATTATGCTCACCTCGAACGATACGCCAGCTTACGAATTTCAGTTGGCTAAAGATTTGGGAGCCATTATTAACCTCGACGATATTTCGCACATTGATTTTGTTGATAAGAATGTTGGACTTCCGGATACGATTTGTATGCGTTATAATCCGGGAAGTTTGAAAGAAGGAAATGTAATTATCGGACATCCGGAAGAAGCCAAATACGGTTTTACCCGCGAGCAAATTATTGAGGGCTATCAAATTCTGAAAGATAAGGGTGTAAAACATTTTGGTATTCACACCATGGTGGCTTCAAACGAACTTGAACCGGCCTATTTTGTGGAAACTGCAGAGTTACTGTTCAACTTAATCGTTGAGGTTTACGAAAAAACAGGCGTAAAAATTGAATTTGCCAACATGGGTGGCGGAATTGGAATTCCTTACAAACCGGGCGAAAAACCGGTTGACATGGAATTTGTTAGCGCCGGAGTGAAGAAGCACTACGATGATATTCTTGTTAAAGCAGGACTTGCTCCGCTGAAAATATTCTTTGAATCGGGCCGTGCCATTACCGGACCTTACGGTTATTTGGTAACCAAAGTTCGTCACATTAAAAAAACATACAAAACATACGCCGGTCTGGATGCCTGCATGACCAACCTGATGCGACCTGCGCTGTACGGTGCATACCATCACATTACGGTTATGGGAAAAGAAAACGACGAAGCGAACGTAAAATACGACGTAACCGGTTCGTTGTGCGAAAACAACGATAAGTTCGCTATTGACCGTATGTTGCCGGAGATTGATCCGGATGATATTGTGGTTATCCACGACACCGGAGCACATGGTCACTCAATGGGTTTCAACTACAACGGAAAACTTAAATCTGCCGAGTTGTTACTTCGCGAAAATGGCGATGTAGCAGAGATCCGACGTGCAGAAACGATCGAAGATTATTTTGCAACGCTCGACTTCGATGGTGTGAAAGACTTTTAAAAAACGATACAACAAAAAGAAAGGCGCTTATTTAGGCGCCTTTTTTGTTTCTATCTTAATTACTGTTTTACCGTCGTCATTGGTTTTCTCGATTCGTTCCACCTCATTATTTTTCAATAGTTCCTTCACCTCGTCGCTTTTTACCTTTTTACCATCGATGTAATAAACCGTATTGGTATCGCCCGGTGTGGTAAGGAAAATCGGTTGTCTTCCGTATTTCTCGGCCAGCTCACGCTGTTTCTCCATCATCTCGCGTTGTTTCTCAAACTGCATTTGCGCCTGCTGTTCTATTTTGGCAATTTGTTCTTCTGAGAGGCTTGCCTTTTCTGCCATTTCGCGGGCCCGTGCTTCAATTTCGGCCAGTCGGGCCTCATCAAATTCGTATGGTGGAAAGTTACCCGGTCCGGCAAAATAATTCGACGATGAATTATCAATTTTATACAGATTCTCTAATCCGCGCAGGTTTAAAGCTTTGTTCAGGTCGGCAACTGTTGCCAGGTCAATATCGCCATCCAATTCTACCAAACTAGTTGACCTACTTGAATTGGTAATTAAAGCGAGTGCCGTTATTAATCCATCATTTCGTTGAAGATAAACCTTTACCTCTTCTCCCATGCGCTTTTCGGTTTTTAATAGCGAATAACCATTTTGCTTGTAATGTTTTAGTATATCTTCGAATAATTCCGGCTCACCCGATTTTTCTTTTTTTGCAGGTTTTTCATCGCCGAAAAAATCACTTGGCTCCACTCCAAAACGACTTTGGCTTATCACTAAAATATTATCCAAACTTTCCAGCGCTTCTGCCAGTTCTGAGTTTTCATCGATGTTTTTCTTTTTCAGGTACAGATCAAACATATCGCTACTTAACATGCTGGCGCTGAAACCATCCTGATCGGCATATTTTTCTGTTAACTGCTCAAACAGGCTCTGAGACTGCTGTGCCAATACAGGAAAAATAATTCCCAACATCAACACAAATACTACTAACTTTTTCATATCACTAACTTTTTAATTGTTTCATTTTCCTTTTAAATCTCTCTCTTCGGTTTTGGGATTCACACTAAAATAACCACTAAAAAATCGCTGTCAGTTTATAATAATTTCCACATCATCGTCAACCCAAAGAACAAGCATATCATCGGGTTCCGGTTCGGGCTGCAAACTTTCCGACACCTGGAATAAGGCTTGCTCCATTACAAAAAACTGGTCCTCTAATTTTGTCTGCTTTTTACTTCTTACATCGAGGAAAACGGTTAGAACGATCAGCACAACTGCAGCCGCTGAAACAACCGAATACAACTGCATTCGAATGCTTTTCTTCTTAACAGTCTGCTTTTCAATTCCGGCAAAAAGATCGTCCTCCAATCCTTCCGGAACTTTGGCTTCGTTCTTGTAAAAAGAAAAAATATCCTTCTCCGCAGTTTTTGTTTTACTTTCTGAAACGGCGGCTTTCAGCTCTTTTTCCTCCTCCAACGAAGTTTCGCCTCTATAATATTTGTCGAGCATATTTTCCTGATGTGTCATAATCGTAAATTTTTTCAACTTCTTCTTTTACTTTTTGCCTGGCCCGCGAGAGAATCACACGCAGGTTGGCCACTTCATAACCGGTCATTTCCTTAATCTCGTCGAACGAAAAGCCATCAATGTCGCGCATCTCAATAACCGTTCTGTACTTCTCCGGCAAATCTTTTATCACCTGTTTTACCTTCTCATACCGTTCAATTGTATCCGAATCTGCTCCATCGGCTTCCATATTCAAAATCCGGTATTCATGTTTCTCATCTATCGCCTGCGGTTTTTTCTTTTTCAGCAGATCGAAACTGTAATTTCGCGCCATTGTAACAATGTAGGCCGACTGGTTAGTGCACTTTACCAACTCATCCTTCCGGTTCCACAACCTGAGCATCAATTCCTGCAAGGCATCGCGCGTTTCTTCCTCATTTCTGAGAATCCGAAACAACATCGGGTACAGCTTTACCGAATATGGAATCACCGTATTTTTAAACTCTTCAGTGGTCATCTGTTATATTGGACGAGTTGGTTTCAGTTTTATAACAAACATTCTCAAAAAAAATAGTCGAATAATTTTCACGCTCCAATTCAAGGTAGGCAGAAAAACTAATTTTGTTATTTTTGCGCCACCAATGACAACAGCAAAATTCATAACCTTTTTACTTCTCGGTATTGGCTTAAGTTTCGATTCCTTCGCTGTTTCTGTGTCGTGTGGGTTGATGAAACGAGAGATCAAATTCAAACAAGCCACCTTGGTTGCTGCGTCGCTGGCATTTTTTCAGGCTGGATTTCCGGTAATTGGATGGCTAATAGGCGAAGCCGTTAAAAACCTGATCTCATCGGTAGATCATTGGATCGCTTTTGGCTTACTGGCCTTAATTGGTGGAAAAATGATTGTGGAAGGTATTAAAGAAGATGGCACACTCAAGAACTTCGATCCCTTTAAAATCAGTGTATTAATTGGCCTATCAATAGCCACCAGTATTGATGCACTTGTCGTTGGTTTAAGTTTTGGATTTCTTGAAATTCCTATTCTATTTCCGGTTTTGATTATTGGCTCGGTAACTTTTATAGCGGCGATGCTGGGGATGTTGTTCGGGAAAAATATTTCAGCAAAAAGAAGTCATCAGTCTCTTATTCTTGGAGGTATTATTTTAATAGCCATTGGATTAAAAATAATAGCCGAGCACCTGTTTTTGCAGGCGGCATAAATCTTCTTATTCTTATTCAGGAAACTTTGTGAAAAGTTGTCTAAATTCATTTAAGAATACAAAACGTCGGATAAAAACCGTAATTTCACGTCTTTAAATTTATACATAGATGGCGAAGATTAGAGTTACCAAGAAATTTCATTTTGAAATGGGCCATGCGCTGCACAATTACGATGGCTTGTGCCGCAATATTCACGGGCACACTTACAACATGGAAGTTACTTTACTTGGTGAAATAAGGGAGGAGAAAGGACACCCGAAAGACGGGATGGTAATTGACTTTGGCAAGCTCAAAAAAATGGTGAAAGACAAGATCGTAAATGTGTACGACCACAGTTTGGTGGTTAGCCGGATTTACGCTGATAAAAACCAGGAGCACTTGTTAAAAGCTACTGAACGATTGATCGTTCACGATTTCCAGCCCACATCGGAAAATATGTGTGTATATTTTGCCGGCGTTCTTCAACAAGAATTGCCCGAAGATGTTTCTTTGTATAGTATTCGTCTTTACGAAACGGCAACATCGTATGCCGAATGGTTTGCCGAAGACAATAAATAGTATCTATTCTGAAATTTAATATTATGCCTGAAAACAAGCAGCAAAAACTTTTTCTTTTAGACGCTTTCGCACTGATTTACCGTAGTTATTTTGCATTTATCCGCAATCCCCGATTTAACTCAAAAGGTGTAAATACCTCGGCAATGCTGGGTGTTACCAACACCATTGTGCAGTTAATTGAAAAAGAGGATCCGGAATATCTGGCTGTGGTTTTCGATGTGTCGGCGCCAACTTTCAGGCACGAAATGTTTAAAGAATACAAGGCCAACCGCGATGAAATGCCGGAAGATTTGCGCAAGTCGATTCCATATATTCGCAAGATTATTGAGGCGTTTAACATTCCGATTATTGAAAAAGCAGGATACGAAGCCGACGACGTTATCGGAACACTGGCAAAAAAAGCCGAAAAAGAGGGCTTCACCACGTATATGATGACGCCTGATAAAGATTATGCGCAGCTGGTTTCGGATAAGGTTTTTATGTATAAACCCGGAAAAGGCGGTGGCGATGTCGAAATTTGGGGGCTGCCCGAAGTACAGGAAAACTTTGGCATTGAAACTGCCGATCAGGTGATTGACATCCTGGGATTGATGGGTGACTCAGCCGATAATATTCCAGGATGCCCTGGCGTTGGACCGAAAACAGCACAAAAATTGATTGCCGATTACGGAAGCATTGAAGAACTATATAAAAACACGGATAAGCTAAAAGGCAAACAAAAAGAAAAGATCGTTGAAAACGAAGAGCAGGTGCGCCTTTCCAAAGTGCTGGCAACCATTATTACTGATGCGCCGGTTCCTTTCGATCTTGATAAACTGAAGAAAGACGATCTCAATAAAGAAGAGCTGGTAAAATTATTTAACGAGCTTGAATTCAAAACGCTGATTTCGCGCTTAAAACTGAGCTCTGCGCCGGCCGAACCGGCATTGCAGGGAACACTTTTTGGCGCGCCCGAAGAAGTTGTTGCCGAAGTTCCTACCACCAAAGAAAATATCGATTCTGTTCCTCATCAATACTATTTAGTTGAAAACGAACTACAGCGCGCCAGTTTACGGGCTGAACTTTCGGTGCAAAAGGAATTTTGTTTTGATACCGAAACCACCGGACTCGATACACAAACGGCCGAAATCGTTTGTATGTCGTTTGCGTTTCGGGAGCACGAGGCGTATTGTGTTACCATTCCGACAGACCGTAACGAAGCGCAAAAAGTAATGGATGAATTCCAGGCGATTTTTGCGGATACGAACATTACCAAAATCGGGCAAAATATTAAGTACGACATTCTCATTCTGAAGAATTATAACCTGGAGGTAAAAGGGCCACTTTACGATACGATGTTGGCGCATTACCTGATTCAGCCTGACATGAAACACAATCTCGACCAATTGTGTTTGCAGTACCTGAACTACGAAAAAGTACCGACCGAAAATCTGATCGGGAAAAAAGGGAAAAACCAGCTGACCATGCGATCGGTAACAACAGATAAGTTACGCGATTATGCTTGTGAAGATGCCGATCTTACGCTGCAGTTAAAAAATGCTTTGGATCCGGAGCTGGATAAAGCCGGAGTTCGCGAACTTTTCGAAACGCTTGAAATGCCACTGGTGCCGGTGCTAGCAAAAATGGAAAGTACTGGTGTAAAATTAAACTCCGACGAGCTGAATAAATATGCCGTGGTTTTGCGCGAGCAGATTATTGAACTGGAAAAAGAGATTATAGAACTGGCCGGCGAAGAATTTAATGTTTCGTCGCCTAAACAATTGGGGCCAATCCTTTTTGAGAAGCTAAAAATTGACACCAACGCCAAGAAAACAAAAACCAAACAATACTCCACTTCCGAGGAGGTATTGATTCGTTTGGTCGACAAACACCCGATCGTTCAGAAAGTGTTGGATTTCCGTGGATTGAAAAAACTGTTGTCGACCTACGTTGAGGCTTTACCACAACTGGTAAATCCAAAAACCGGAAAGATTCACACTTCATATAACCAGGCGATTGCGGCTACCGGACGATTGAGTTCTGTTAATCCGAACCTGCAAAATATTCCGATTCGCGATGCTGCTGGCCGCGAAATTCGAAAAGCTTTTATTCCGTCGGATGATGAGCATACTTTCTTCTCTGCCGACTACTCGCAAATTGAGTTGCGCATTATGGCAGCGCTGAGTGGCGACGAAGAAATGCAACGCGCTTTCAACGAGGGCAAAGATATTCACGCCATTACAGCTGCAAAAATTTACCAGATCCCCGAAAGCGAAGTTGATTCGGACATGCGACGTAAAGCAAAAACAGCCAACTTCGGAATTATTTACGGTATTTCGGCATTCGGCTTGTCGCAGCGTTTAAATATACCTCGCACCGAAGCCAAAGAATTGATTGACGGCTACTTCGAGAATTTCCCGAAGATTAAAGCATTTATGGACAAACAAATTCACCTCGCTCGCGAGCAGGGTTTTGTAGAAACCATAAAAGGCCGCCGACGCTATTTGAGTGATATCAATTCGGCTAATGCGGTTGTTCGTGGAATGGCCGAACGAAATGCAGTGAATGCACCGATTCAAGGTTCTGCGGCTGACATTATTAAGATTGCGATGATCAACATCCACAACAAAATGGAGGAGCTAAATCTGCAATCGAAAATGATTTTGCAAGTGCATGATGAATTAAATTTTGATGTGTATAAACCGGAATTGGAAACAATCCGTTCGTTGGTAAAAGATGAAATGGAAAATGCCGTTGATATTGGCGTTCAATTAACGGTTGAAAGCAATGCTGCTGATAACTGGCTTGATGCACACTAGTATTCTGTTTCTGCCATTTCTTTTTGATCTGTTTCGACTACGCTCAACATGACCAAGGCTGTCAGACTGAGCGAAGTCGAAGTATTAACCATTCAGCTCGTTAAATATCGATTTTACAGTCGGATTGTATTTATTCAGGGCTTTTAACTTTTTAATGTGTTTAAACGCCTTTTTGGGATTGGGGAAACAATAAGCGAAATAACTCCAGAACTGCCTCATTTTATTCAGTGCATTCCCCTCGTTATCCATAATTTCAAGATAACGTTTCAGCATAGTTTGCTGAAAGGAAAACAGTAAATCGGCACGTTCTTTTCCGGATAATTCAATGCCTTTAATTTCATGTGGGAGCAAGGGATTCATTAGAATTCCGCGTCCCAACATCCAGGTATCAACGCCGTGAAATTTGTTTTGTTTGTCCAGAAAATCCTGTTTCGAAAATATATCGCCGTTGTAAACCAATTTGTGTTTTAGGTTTTCTATTGCATACGAAAAAGCATTTTCATCAATTTCGCCCGAATACAACTGGTCGGCAACCCGCGCATGTAGAATGACCTCTTTTAGCGGAAATTGATTTAAAACTTTTACGACATCCTTTAACTCATCTGCCGATTTTAATCCGGCGCGCAATTTTACTGAAAGCGTTCCTTTTGATTGACTGAAGAAATGATCAAGAATTTTATAAATCTCATCAGGAAAAGGCAATAACCCCGAACCTTTCCCGCGGTTAGTCACCATCGGATACGGGCACCCCAAATTCAGGTTAAATTCCGAATAACCATGGTCGGTTAAAACATTTTCCAGCAATTCGAACTCCGCGGCATCTTTTGCCAGAATTTGTGGAATCACCCTGCTTTGTGCATTATTCTCCGGGAGAATTTCACGAATATACTTATTTGGTATCTCATTGTTTTTCAACGAAATGTATGGGATAAAATAAGCATCAACCGTGTTAAACACTTCGGCGTACGACGCTCTGTACACATAGTCGGTAAAACCCTGTAATGGAGCCAGGTAGATCATTAAATCAGCTTTTCAAATTTTTATTCTGCTTACAAATAAACTAAAATTAGTCAGTCGTTTTCAAAAAAAGGCAAATAGTTCTTCAATGAAGCAACCAACTTCATTTTATTATTTTGGTATCTTTGCGCCATTCAAAACTATGGGGGCAAATTACACATATTATCAAGACTCGATTTCAGCGCTAAACGCAAGTGAGGAGATACCCCAAAATCTTGAAAAAACGACCACAATATCACAGGCGAATCGCACCAGAAAACAAAATACTCAAGCTGTTGATAGTTCCGATTACATTGCTCCGCGCCACCAAACAGAAATGCACAGTACTCAAATTGAGCAAAACTCCCTGGTTTTACCCAACCGGGAGCGCGAATACCCGGGGCACGACTGGTTAACCATTATTATTTTTGTGGCCATTGCACTTGTTGCCAGCATTCGTTATTCGTATGCCAAATATATTCAGCAGTTGTTTTTATCGTTATTTAATTATGCCACTTCGTCGCGCATGCTAAACGATAAAACCTACCCCGTTTTTCATGCGGCATTTCGTCTCGAGGCCATTTTTTATATCATCTTCCCCATATTCATATTTCAGTGTTTAAATCTGTTTAAATATCAAAACACGTCCCTAACTCCACAATATTTATCCCTGATTTTTGGGGGAACTTTACTCTACTTTTTTGGCAAAAAAGTTATCTATTTAACATTAGGATTGATGTTTGAAACGCAAAATGAAACCCGGGAATATCTGTTCAGCTACGATAATTTTAATCGTTCGCTCAGTTTAATTTTCTTACCGGTGGTAATTTTAATTCAATTTGCGCCGCTTAAAACCCCTGTGTTTATAGCAGTTTTAGGACTTGTAATTCTTTTAATTTTTAATCTAATATTACTAAGAAGGGGTGCAATTATATTATTGAAAAAACAATTTTCTTTATTTTATCTGTTTTTGTACCTTTGTACCCTTGAAATTTTACCCTTGCTTTTAATTTATAAAGTTGTTGTTTGAATAAGAAGGGGGAAAGTCTCATTAAAAGCATAAAAATTTGAAAGTCAAGAGCATTTTAGTTTCACAACCGGAGCCAAGTACAGCAAAATCACCGTATTTTGAACTGGCTGAGAAGAATGGCCTGAAAATCGACTTCAGACCTTTCATACAAGTTGAGGGGGTTCCTGCAAAGGAATTTCGCCAAACACGAACGCAGATACTTGAGCATACAGCGGTAATTTTTACCAGCCGTACTGCTATCGATCATTTTTTCAGAATTGCACAGGAATTGCGCATTACAGTGCCTGATTCGATGAAATATTTCTGCATTTCTGAAGCAACTGCTTTCTATCTTCAAAAGTACATAGTGTACCGTAAGCGTAAAATATTTTATGCCGATGGTAAATTCACCGATTTGGTGAATGTGATGAAAAAGCACAAAGATGAAAAATTCCTTGTACCCCTTTCAGATATTCACAAACAGGAAATTCCAACCCTGTTAGACAAAGGTGGCTATAAGTACACGAAAGCAATTTTATACCGCACTGTTAGCGCCGATTTATCGGATTTGGCAGATATAAAATATGATGTGCTGGTATTTTTCAGCCCGTCGGGAATTAAGTCGCTTTTCCAGAACTTCCCCGATTTTGAGCAAAATTCTACACGCATCGCATGTTTTGGTCCGTCGACAGCAAAAGCAGTTGAAGAGGCCGGGCTAAGACTGGATATTCAGGCTCCAACAGCGCAGGCTCCTTCGATGACTATGGCTCTTGATCAATACATCAAGAAGAGCAACAAGAATTAAATAGAAAAATATATATTTTTGAAAGGCCGTCCGTCGTTTGACGTATGGCCTTTACTTTTTTATGGAAACAAAAGAAAAAATAGAGTCGCCTGTATCTCACTCGCTAAAAAAGACGGAGCGTTTGTGCAGCAAAAAAGTTATCGATAAACTTTTTTCTGAAGGCGAATCATTTTTAGCGTTTCCGTTAAAGGTTGTTTTCAAGGCAACTGAATTGCCTCAGGCCGTTCCTGTTCAGGCCGGATTTTCGGTAAGCAAAAAGATATTTAAACGAGCCGTAAAACGAAACCGCATTAAACGACTGATGCGCGAAGCTTACCGTCTGAACAAACAAATGCTTTCGGTGACTGCAGAAAAGCAGCAAATGGCCGTTTTTTTCATTTTTATTGGCAAGGAACTACCAAGCTTTGCACAGGTTGAAAAAGCCATGAAAAAGGCACTTTCCAGGTTAGCCGATTCGTGTGCTGAAGCAGAAAACAAAAAGGCATAAAAAAGCCCCGAAAATATCTCCCGAGGCTTGTTATCTTTTCAAACAGAATCTTATTCCTGATCCATAATTTCGGTTTGCATACGCACCGAATCTTCGTGAATGAGCTGAAAGAGGATCTTTACAAACGTTTCATTTACGTCCATACTCTTACCCAACTTTACACGCTTTTCCATTAACTCTGTCCAACGGCTAATTTGCAGCGCAGTAACGTTGTTGTCGCGTTTATACTCCCCAATTTGTTTAACGATTTGCACACGCGAAGCCAGTGTTTCCAGCAACTCGGTATCAATTGCATCAATACGGCTACGCAATACATCCAGTTGATTGACGAAATCCGGATTGCTTGCATTTTCGTAACGAATTACCAATTTATCGAGCATTTTCCCAAGGTCGGCAGGAGTAAGTTGTTGTCCTGCATCACTCAATGCACACGACGGATCGCGATGCGATTCAATCATCAATCCTTCCATACCCATGTCAAATGCTTTCTGCGAAATTTCGAACAGGTATTCGCGTGTTCCGGCTATGTGGCTCGGATCGCAAATTACAGGCAAATTCGGCAGCAGACGCCTTAACTCAATAAAGGTTTTCCAATTAGGGTAGTTACGGTATTTTGTTTCGCGGAATGGCGTAAAACCACGGTGGATTCCCACAATGTTTTTAATACCAGCCTGGCTTATTCGCTCAACGGCACCCATCCAAAGTTGCACGTCAGGATTCACCGGATTTTTGATCATTACCACGGTATCGGTTCCTTTTAACACATCGGCAATTTCCTGCACCACAAAAGGGCTGGCAGTAGAACGTGCTCCAATCCACAATACATCAAGTCCGGCTTTTAAAGCCTCTTCGGTGTGTTGTGCGTTGGCTACCTCAGTTCCAACCGGCAAACCGGTTTCTTCTTTTACCTGCTGCAGCCATTTCAAACCAATCGATCCAACGCCCTCAAACGATCCCGGGCGAGTTCTTGGTTTCCAAACTCCACCACGAAAAACAAATACGCGTTTGTCTTTTGCCAGCAAACGGGCTGTTTCCATGGTTTGTTCTTCCGTTTCAAGGCTACATGGCCCTGAAATCAGCAGTGGATTGTCGATATTTGGCATCCACGCTTTAATCGGATTAATGTCTAATTTTAACGTCATGATTATTTCGTATAAAGTTTTGTTATTTTCTCTTCATTCTTCAGAAAATGTGGATTCTTACCTTCAAGTATGCCACGGATTTTATTTGCATTGTTGATCAAATCGAGCATTTTGTCATCCTCTTCGTTTTTCATACAATCGCGAAATTCGATGAGATGCTTGATGTATACGTTCAGCGATTCAACAACGTATTCGCGATTTTGTTGAAAAATCGGGTGCCACATCGTAGCCGAACTCTTTGCCAAACGAACCGTTGAGCGGAAACCTCCACTTGCGAGGTCGAAAATGATTTTACGATCCTCTTTTGCCTGAACTGCATTGGCCAACGCGTAAGCGGCAGCGTGCGGCAAGTGCGATACAAATGCTGTGCTGTGGTCTTGTTCATCCGATGTCATGTAGGCAATGTCCATTCCCAGCACCTGAAACATCTTTTCGATTAATGCCACATGCTGCGGACCCGAATCTTCCTGGTCGCATAAAATGGCAATTTTCCCTTTAAACAATCCTTCCAAAGCTGCTGTTGGTCCCGAGTCTTCGGTTCCCGACATTGGATGCCCCGGAACAAAGTTTTTTCTTCGCTTGTGGTTAGCTACCAAATCAACAATTACTTTTTTTGTCGATCCCATATCGGCTACCGTTGTTCCGCTGCTAATGGTATCCAATACCCGTGGTAAAACCTCAAGCTCTTTGTTTACAGGAATCGCAATAATCACCAAGTCGGTATCTTTTACCCCGTCCTCCAGCGTTGCAATCTTGTCAACCAGTCCAATTTCCAGTGCTTTGGCCGCATTTTCCTCACTGGCATCAACCCCGATTAATTCGGTGGCAAAGCCCGACTTTCGCAAATCGCGCGCAATCGACCCCCCAATTAATCCAAGTCCTATTACTGTTGTTTTCATTTGTATATTCAGTTTTGTTTATTTCACTTTTGCCCACAAAAAAAGGTCCCGAATTTTTTCGAGACCTTTCTGTAAAATATTTTAAATTTAGACAATACCCTACTTCCTGACCCCGATTTCAGAACCATAATAAAAATAAAAGTAGAAATAGTTATTGTTAAAATTCTTTGTCATTTCTTTAATTTCTGTGAACAAATATAGAGATATATTTTTAAAATGAAATTTTTATCATGTTTTTACACTTCATTTTAAAGCTAATATTCGAAATTTAGTTTTTAATTAACTTTTTAGTAAGCACGGTTTGCCCGTTTTGGCTCACTTTTACCAGGAACATTCCATTTCCGTATCGCGAAAGGTTAATTTCATGCGAATACGCACCAAGTACTCCCTGATCTTGTGTGGCATATATTTTCTGCCCTACAGCATTAAACACGTCAACCTGTATTTGCGACTCCTGCTGAACGGCTGTGATTTTTACCGTAACATTATCGGTGAACGGATTGGGGTAGACATTAACCTCTCCCGGCGACAACAAAGTAACATCAGCTGAAACAGGTCGTTGAATCTCTAAATTATCAATTGCCCATCCCCAGCCTGTTGCATAAGGATCGGAATACAAACGGAAACGAATCAGAATCGTATCGCCGGCCGCACAATAATCGTTATCGGTTAGCGTAATCGAACGGCTTACATACATATCGGCCGAACCCTCAGTCTCCGAATCCTGCTCTCCTGCCGGGATTCCACTATTGTAACTGCTTTGCCATGTTATTTGAGATGAAGAATCATAACCGTCGGCAAGAGGATACCAGGTACGACCCAAATCTTTACTTCCTTCAATAATTACATAGTCGAAAAAATCGCTGTCGCCAAATGTCGAAAGCTGAGCACCGGGCTCTACCAGCACAACCTCATCAAAAGTCATTGTGCCTCCATCTCTTAATACAATAGGTCTTTTCAGGAAGGTGGAAAATTCCAGGTCTTCGTTATCAATATTTGGCGCCGGATAGGGATGCACACTGTGCAACGCGCCATTGTTAAAAAGGTCGGCTGTATATATATCAAAATCAGAAATAACAAAATCGGGAGTTTCCTGATTAAAGTTGTTACTGTAATAACTTACCGCCTCAAATATTTCTTCAACTTTAAAAGAAAAAGATACCTTTTGCACTTCAGGGAGCCTTGCACTGTTCGGGCTGCTCGCTGCATCGGTAGCATAAATTGCGTATGAAATCTCATCCCCATCTTTCAAACTGTTCACATCGAATGGGAAATTGCCAATATACCGATCATCATATTCTCGTTGTAATGCAAATGGTTCCTGCGCGTCGCCATTTATTGAATATTGCACATAGGCAGTATCAATACCTAAATTGTCGCTTATATCTGCAACCAATTGCTGCTCTTCATTCAACAAAAGAAAATAGTCAATCTCGTCATGAGCAATAACAGGTTTTTCGGTATCAGTACCAACATGAATAGTATAGAACTCAATAGGTGCAAGCGCCGGATCGGTTCGCATACGATCCATTGTATCCTGTACTTCAATATAATATGAAATGCTTTCGGTACCGGCTTCCGGGGCATAAGTAGCAGTGTAAGTTCCATCACCTTCCGCATCAACCAATTCGAGCGTATCGGAGTGGGTTTGAAACTCGTCTAACGAATAAATAACTTTATGCGAACCTGCTTTTACACCATAATCACTTTCGAACCATCCACTGAAAACCAGTGGTTTTAACTCTTCAATATCTTTTACCTGGTCGAAACGAATAAATATATTTCGCCAGCCAATATCGTCAATTATTCCACGTGTTAGTGGCCCCGGATCGTGAATTGCCTCCGCCATACCCACCGCGTGAGTCATTAGCGAATTATCATTCCCGGTGGGATAAGTATTATCGTTAAGGTGATATACACTCGAACCGTCATCGAAAAATTCGGGAGCATAAAGCCTTGGCTTATTACCCCGGTTACGCTTTATTGCAATCGGACTATTTGCATACAAATTCCTTGACTGTAGCGCACTTAAAAGCTCGGTGCTTGTGTTTTCAAAGAACGCCGTATTTACCAATTGTTCGCCATTTACTGCGCCTTCCTCAACCAATAAATCAAACGAAGTGGCATCACCAAATTCGTAATAACCATATGCGCCTAACGACTCCTGATCATCGACAAAAAAGAAGCCGGTAAAACCAAGGCCATGACCAATTTCGTGTAATACAACAGTCGCTAAATCATAAAGTGTATCCGGGCAATTCATATCAGTTCCATAGTACCAATCCACTTTACTGCTAAAATTGGCAACCATATCGTATCGGCTCTCGCCATTCAGCTCCTTTTTTGCAATTTTTTCTGCAATCGCTACCGGATAGTATCGGTCTTTAAAAGGCGCATCTTTAAAATTCATATAATAGGTTTCGGGACCACAGCTCCCCAGTACATTCGACCCCAAACTTCCGCTCCAAGTTGCTTCCATTCGAATAGGAACCTCCGATTCGATAATCGATTCCCAAATACTAACCGCGTAAGCAAATGCTTCCTGCGCCTCGGGAGTGAAACCATTATAGTCGACTATTATTTCTGATTTTGCTGCTCCGGCTGATTTTAAAAGAAATTCGGCAGGAGGTGCAATTCGTGCTCTTTCAACTTCGCCGGAACCGTAACAAACCGGATGCGGGACTTTAATACTTTGATTGTAACTCTTCAATTGTGCGTTAGAGGATAACACCACAAGAATCAACAAACTTAACAATGTAGAATACTTGCTCATTTTTCTGTTTTATAGAACATTTATTTGGCGCAGTAAATTTTCATATTAAAAAGAACATGAGCAACAAAAAGTTCAAATAAAATGGACGAGAGTTAAAAAAAATGCCGGAATTTTCATTCCGGCATTACCTAATTTAAGGTTGTAATACCAATCATCTAATATTCTAACCTTTGCGCTTTTTTCTCACTTAGTAATCTGTATAACACCACTAGCGATGTTACTAGACCTGCGAATGCTGCAATAAATGCAATCATTAATAGTGTTTCCATAGTTCTAATTTTTTATGATTTTTTGAGTGAATGTATTTAAATTGTTATCTGATATACTTGCCATGTAAACTCCGGGAGCTACATTAGGAAGATCGATTTTAATCTTACCGTACGATGCATTATAAAGTGTTTCGCGATGCACAGTTTTTCCGTACAGGTCGGTAATAATTACTTCTACATCGTCATTCATATCCGACTGGAATCCGTCGATATAAATGCTGCTTTTAAATGGATTCGGGTAAACCGTTACGTCGTTGGCAGCCAACTCTTCGTTAACGTCGGTGGTAACTTGCTGAATCGCCAAGTTATCAATTGCCCAACCCCAACCGGTAGTTGCTTTGTCTGATGCCAAACGGAAACGGAAAATTACGGTGTCACCAGCTTCAAAACCGGTGTTGTCGGTTAGGTTAATCGTTTGTTTCAGGAACATGTTTTCTGCTCCGGCAGCTTGCGACACCGCACTTTTCAACGAACCTGTGAATTGTGAACTCCAAAGATCGTCAACACTTGAGTCGTAACCATCGGTTACAGGCAACCAACTTTTTCCGTTGTTTTTGCTTGCTTCAACAATTACGAAATCCCAAAACTGATCTTCGGTATAAACTGTTCCTTCAACGCCCGGTTCTACTAAAACTACCTCATCAAAACTCATTAGACCATTTTCTTCAAGAACAATCGGATATTTCAACTGGGCGATCAGGTTGTATTTTTGATTATCAGCCTGTGATTCAGGATATGGATTTACCGTGTGCAGGTTACCACTTGAGAAACCGGCTGGCAATGTAACTTCGAAATCAGAAATTTCGAAATCGCTATTTGGCGAATCAAAGTTATTAAAGTAACCGGCTACAGCTTCTTCAGTTTCGAATACTGAAACGCTGTAATAACCACTTGTTGGCATACGGCGTTTGTTTTCGCGAGCTGTATTATCGATAGCTAAAATGCGGTATTCAACAACATCGTCGTTAAATAACTGAGTAGGAAACTCGAGTTTACCGGCATAAGTATCAGCACCCTCTTTTGATAAAATGAATGGCTCCTGATCTTGTCCGTTAATACGGTACTGAACTTCAACTCTGTTTATTCCAACATTATCGGTTGCAACCGCTGTTAAGTCCATTACAGGACTTTCGGCGTTTACCAGTTTCTCTGGATTGTGCTGCAAAACCGGTGGGTAATAATCGTCGCCAACACGGAAACTTAGTTTTTGTTCCGGTGCACGTTCCGGGTAGCTAAATGCTACATTACCTGTGGTTTTAGCTTCGTAGTAATAATAAATTTTTCCTTTTGCGTTGTTTAATGGCAAATCGCCTTCAAACTGCTGTGTATTATTATTGTATGTAAGACTTACAGTTTCTGATGTTGCAAAATTATCGGTTGAGAAAGTGATTTTCACAGAAGACTGGTCGATATCCATTTCGCCACCTACCTCAACAAAAACAGGAAGTTTTTCGCAAGGCTCTTCAAAATCTTTAATCTCGTAACCGTCGAAGCTAAGTGCTTTCCATCCTAACTGAGCAAGAACATCCATAGTTTTGTCACCCGGATAATGAATGGCTTCTCCTTTAAAAATAAAAGGCGACATTAATGCATTTGCGTCTCCGGCAGCAAATTCATTCTCCGGATAATGGTAAATACTTGTTCCTACGTTCCAACTCTGAGGAGCATAAACTTTTACTGTTTCGTTGTTTCCCTGGCTTTTCAACACAAGATTATTCGAAAGTAGCTGATCTTTAAGTGTTGTTGATGGACGGGCAAAAAGATCTTCGTCAGCAATTTGCTCGTTCGTTTGATTATAAACGTAAACGTCGTAAATACTTGGTGCATTCGAGTTATTATCGAAAGTTCCCTTGTTATCTACGATATCGAAAAAACCTACAAATCCCAAACCGTGAACTAGCTCGTGCAACACAACGGTTACAAAATCGTACTCGTTCGACGGGCAATCGCCGTTGATACCAAAATACCAGTTAATGGAACTGTTAAACGAAGCCTCGATATCAGCTTCAGTTCCGTTCAATTCTTTTTCGGCAAGTTTTTCGGCCAATGCTACAGGGTAATATACATTACTTAGTCGTGCACCGCTAAAGTTACGGTACATACTTCCCGGAGCACTGTTTGCCAATACGTTGGTTCCCATTCCTTTCCATGTTGCACGTACTTTAACAGGCACGGGCGACGAAATAAGGTTTTCGTATATAGAAACTGCGTATAAAAATGCCGGTTTAGCATTTTCTGGAAAGTTGACAAACTCCACCTGGAAATCGGAATTTAATACCGATCCGGATTTTAAGTTTGTTTCTTGGGGTGCGATAAATGATTTCTTACTGTCTTCAGAAGCAATGTTGATCGGGGCATTGATCTTTGTGATCCTTTCTTGATCCGATTGCTCGGCCCTGGCATAAAAAGCGCCAACTAATACCAGGGCGGTGATAATTAAATGTCTCATTACAATTTAAATTAGGGTTTGTAAAAATTGTCATGCCTAAATCTCAATATTGCGCAAAGGTCATTTCGGCATGTTTTTAGGATAACTGCGCTGCGAAGATCTGTTACGGCCGGGTTTGTTTGTTGCCGGAACAGTGGGTTTGTTTCGCCCGCTTTGCTTATTCCTAAGACTTTTTTCAGTAAACAAAGAACTTAATCTTCTTGGAAAACGACTTCTATATTGTCCTCTAATTGTTCGCTACAAAGAACCTGACTTTTAGTAGACTACCCTAATTATTGTTGCTGAATGACTGGCCGATTATTGACCAAAAACTTACCGGTAAAAAGCTGAGGATTTTGTTAAATCCTTAAATCGGAATCCGAAATCGGGATGTTTTGCTGAGATGAAGGGTTTACTTTTCTTAGACCGTTTGTCTAACGTTTGCCCATCAAGTTGTCATACTTTTGTACTCAGCAACTTACGATCGAAATCTTTTCCCGCCACTTATTGTTCTGCCTGAATTTTTGGTTCCTGCTATGATTTACCGGGTTTGTTATGTAAATCATTGGGTTTGTTGAAACCGCAATTCTACACCAATAAGATTCGCTTAACCGCGATCAGTAAATAAATTCTTTTTTGTTGTTTACAGCGTCCTCAATAATTAAATGGTTTTGTTTCATTACAACTCAAATTAGGTTCTAACTTCTCAATTATAAATAATGAAACATTCGTTTGAATCCGGAGAAATCTTTTACAAAACGTTTGCGAGAGCGATTAAATATTGAGTAAGCAAAAATCCGATTTACAATTATTTTAATAATGCAAAGCGGTGGGTTTGTAATTCACTTCCACAAAATATCCACCCTGTAACAAAGGTTTCTTAACGCAAAAAATTCAACTTTTGATTTTTACTTTGATGATTGATGTTGTGTTGAAAATCAAAAGCGCCAGTCAAAGAACGGTTCTATATTTATGGGTTTGTGGATGTAAATGTAGGAATTAATTTAATTAAACCAAATTTTTTTTCATAAGTTTAGCTCGGTAACAAAATTTAAGATTGGTTTATTTATGAACTTTTTATCAACAACCTTACTCTCTATTGCTCTGCTAATTAGTCTTCCGGCACAAAAAAAAGAGCAGAAACTTTACGACGAACTTTACCGGCCACAATTCCATTTTACGCCGGAAAAGAACTGGCATAACGATCCGAACGGGCTAGTTTTTTATGATAATGAATACCACATGTTTTACCAATATAACCCAAACGGAAACGAATGGGGCTACATGCACTGGGGGCATACAGTTAGCACCGATTTACTGCATTGGCAACCACTTCCGATTGCACTTTACCCCGATGAAGGTTCTACCGACAAAGAAAGATGCACCGCTTATTCGGGATCGGCAATTGTTGATGAAAACAACCTGCTTGGCAAACAAAGTGGCAACTACAAAACGCTGGTTGCTTTTTATACCAGCCAGCATTGCGGGCAGCGAATTGCCTACAGCACCGATAAAGGAAGAACCTGGGAGAAATACGAAGGAAACCCGATAATTCCATTTGACGAGATTGACGACGCCCGCGACCCAAAAGTTTTCTGGCACGAAGAAAGCGCGAAATGGGTAATGGCACTTTACCGCAAAGCGACTGAAGATGAAAGCTCAAAAGGCGTTTCGTTTTACACCTCTACCAACCTTGTTGACTGGGAGTGGCAGAGCCACATGGCAAGTTTCTATGAATGCCCCGACCTGGTAAAATTCCAGGTAACCAACCGCCCCAACGAAACCAAATGGGTACTTTTTGATGGCGATGGCAGTTATATTATTGGAAGTTTCGATGGCAAAACATTTGCTCCCGAAACAGCAAAAATGAAAAGCGATTGGGGAAAAAATTATTACGCCACACAAACCTGGAGCAACATTCCCGAGTCGGATGACCGCGTAATACAAATTGCCTGGATGCGGGGCGGAGAGTTCCCCGACATGCCTTTTAACGGACAGATGTCGTTTCCATGCGAATTGTCGGTTACAAAATTCGATTATGGCTACCAGCTCATCCGAAAACCAATTTCAGAGATTGAAAAACTGCACGGTAAACACGATTCGTGGGAAGACAAAAACGTATTGCCGGGACTTAACGATAACAAACTAAAAAAAGTATCGGGCGACTGCCTGCACATCATTGGCGAGTTCGACCTGAAAACAAGCGACAATTTTGGTTTTATGCTTCGTAACGATAACAAGTCGGCCGGAACTGAAATTCTGTACAATGTAAAACGTGAAACGCTAACGGTACTTGGTTGCACCGTGCCACTACCGCCTGTCGACAATAAAATTAAACTCGAAATATTGCTCGACCGTGCATCGATTGAAATTTTTGCCAACGACGGGAAAAAAGTGATTAGCAACTGCTTTACTCCAACCGAAAAAGCAACCGACGTTATACTTTTTACCAATGGCGGCGAACTGGGAATTGACAAAATTGATGTTTACGAAATGAATTCGATCTGGGAAAAATAATACAGCTATGAAATACTTAAAAACAATAGTGCTTAGTATGGTAATAATTTTACCAATGCTTTTAAGCGCACAGGAACAAAAAATTTACGACACCACTGCCGATGCCAAAAAAGACATCGCTGAGGCTGTTGAAGCGGCACAAAAAGCAAACAAATATGTATTCCTGCAAATTGGCGGAAACTGGTGCCCATGGTGCATTAAATTCCACAATTTTGTTCACGACGATGCAGAGCTCAGTTCTTTTATGGAAGACAACTTTGAGGTGGTAAAAGTTAATTACGATCAGAACAACCGTCAGGAAGAACTGTTGGCAGAACTTGAATTCCCGCAACGTTTCGGATTTCCTGTTTTTGTTATTCTTGATGCATCGGGTAAACGTATTCACACGCAAAATTCGGCTTTTTTAGAAAAGGAAAAAAGTTACGACAAAGACAAAATATTACGCTTTCTAAAAAACTGGTCCCCAGCTGCTTTGGATCCGGCTTCGTACGAAAAATGATTAGAAAAACATTGTAATCAACTGAACACAAACAATTAGCAACACCATTGCCACCGGGTAAACCGTTGCATAAGCTATGGAGTGCGCATTAGTATCGGTCATCGAGTCGGCTGCTGCCAACCCCGGTGTACTTGTCATACTTCCGCTGATGGCTCCCAACAGTGTTAGAATGTTCATTTTAAAGAAATATTTTCCGAGAATTCCCGCCACAATCATTGGCAAAATAGTGATGGCCCCACCGTACAAAAACAGCTCAATTCCGTATTGATTGAATGTTTCAACAATTTTTTGTCCGGCACCTGTACCAACTGCTGCAAGAAAAAGCAATAACCCAAACTGACGAACCAACTGGTTGGCAGCACCAGTCATAGTCCATAAAATTGGACCGGTTTTACCAATACGACTGAGAACCAAAGCTACAATAAGCACTCCCCCGGTAAGGCCAAGACTAAAGGCGAAAGTTCCCATAGCAATACTGATTTTCCCAACCAATACTCCAAGAATAATTCCGAGAGCTACCGGCAAGATATCAGTATCGGACAAACGCTTTTGGTCGTTACCAAATATTCTTGAAACCATATCCATATTGGCACGGCTACTGGCAATTACAAGTTTATCGCCAAACTGTAGTTTCGAGCTCGGACTTGGGACTATATTAATACCAGCCCTGCGAATTCGGGTGATGGTCGCGCCATAAGTGTGCAGCAAATTAATCTGCCCGATGGTTTTATTTACCACTTCTTTATTGGTAACCAACACCGAACGCACATCGTATTTTGCATCAATTGAAATTTCCTGTTCTGTTTGAGGACCGATCAATAACTCCACATTTTTCAGTGCTTCTTCGGTTCCTACAGCTTTTATCAGATCGCCTTTCTGCAATAAGGTTTTGGGGGTTGGCGTTACTGCCACACCGTCGTGCACAACCCGCGAAACTACAGCTTTGGTCATAAACCGAATGCGCAACTCTCCTATTGTTTTTCCAACAACATTTTCGTTTTCAACCACAAAATTGCGTTTAACTACTTCCGGAAATTCATCTTTTAAAACTGAAAGATGCTCCTCTTCAGCTTTGGCAATGGAAGTACCTAATATTTTTGGAAGGAAACGAATGAACAGAATCACACCGATAACACCAAACGGATACCCCACACCATAACCAATAGACGCCAGTGGCGAGCCGGTATAATCGATGGCAGCAGCCAGACCCGGCGTACTGGTTAACGAACCGGTTAACAAACCAACTGCGATATTCGGATCGACTTTAAAAACAGTGATAATGACAACAGTGATAACTGAGGCCAGCACAATAAGCAAAGATGCAAACCCGGCCAGTTGCCTCCCTTCTTTTTTAAACGACTCGAAGAAACTGGGGCCAGCCTGAATTCCGATAGTAAAGATAAACAGCACCAACCCGAGGTACTGAAAATCTTTTGGAACCACGATGCCGAAGTGACCAAAAACAAGGGCCACAAAAATTACTGCCGACACATCGAGCGACAGTCCGAAAACCTTGATCCGACCAACAATAAAGCCTAATGCAATAATTACAAACAGGGCAAAATAGCTATTTCCTAGTAGTTCCATTTGTGCGAAGTTTGGCACAAAGGTAAGTAATAGTTTTTGGGACTAACAAGCATCCAAGCCGAGATATGGCCCGATTTAATGTTAAGTACAAGAACAAAAAAACCGGATAAAATTTATCCGGTTCGTTTATATTGTGTTTCAATTTACGGCAGTAAAAAGCTAAAATCGTCGCCCGCCTTTAACTCATAAGGCTCCTGTCCTTTTTTAAAGATTCGGCAACTTCTGTCTCCGATCAGCTCCAATTTATCGTCCTCCAATTTAAACATGGTTCCTTCGCGCAAACCGGCCACGTAGCAGTTCGGATTAATCTCAAGGAATTCAGAAATTCGCTGCTCACGTGTTTCGCCACCATGTCCTTCAGGATTGGCATCGAGGTAGTGCGGGTTGATTTGAAACGGCACCATATTTATGCAATCAAATCCCAGCGGATCGATGATTGGCATATCGTTGGTAGTGCGCAATGTTGGACAAGCCACATTCGATCCGGCACTCCAGCCAATATACGGAACTCCGTTGTAAACGCGTTCGCGAATCGGATTCATCAACTTCTGATCGTGCATCATCCGAACCAGCTGCCAGGTGTTTCCACCGCCAACAACGATGGCTTCAGCCTCTTCAATCGCTTTCACCGGATTTTTAAACGTATGGATACCTTTAATATGGTGTCCCAGTTCGGCGAATCGTTCTTCCACTTTTTCGCAGTAAGTATCAAACGAAAAAGTAACGGCTGCATACGGAATAAAAACCGCTGTTACCGATTTGTCGCCCAGGAATTTCTTTATCTCGTTTTTCGGGTAATCCAGATAAGGTTCGCCCGGCATTGTTGAGTTGCTTAGCAGTAATAACTTCATTTCTCTTGACCAATTAATTTGTGGCAGAAAGAACTGAAATCTTATGGATTTTTCCAATGATAATTATTGACTTTTGTAAATTTTGTATATTTAAAGAACAATTAATCAACCTTTACTTTAATGGATCTCCAAATTATTCAAAATCGCATTATTGAAAATCAGAGGACAACGTGTTATGTTGGATTTTCATCTGGCAGAACTTTACGAAGTTGAAACGAAAGTTTTAAAACAAGCCGTAAGACGAAATCTTGAAAGGTTTCCGGAAGACTTTATGTTTGAACTATCTAAGAATGAATTGGATAAACTAAGGTCACAAACTGTGACCTTTAACTGGAAACCAACAACTTATGCGCCTTTTGTCTTTACCGAGCAGGGAGTTGCGATGTTATCAAGCGTACTAAAAAGCCAAAAAGCTATCCAGGTAAATGTTGAAATCATCAGGGCATTTGTACAACTGCGAAAGCTTGCCATTCAAAATTCGGATTTAATTAACCGGATAAATGAAATGGAGAAAAGATACGATGAACAATTTAAAGAAGTATTTACCGCACTTCGGTACCTTATAAATCCCCCGGAAAAAGAAAGACGAAAAATTGGTTATAAAAGATAAGATGATGGAAGTATTGTAAGTCTCAATCTTTTTATTCGTACATATCCCCCAAATCACAAGCTGCCAGTTCGACAAAATAATCAGCAATTTGTGAGGTCACAGCCTCCACAAACTTTTTACCCTTTTCGGCAGTGGCTTTTTTCGGATTTCCAACACCGGTGTCAGCCGAAACCTTGTCCCATTGGCGCGGTGCCCAGGCGGTTTTATTTTTAAGTCCTTCCAATTTAAAAGCTTTTGCCTCGCCAAGTCCGGCCTCATCAAGTGGAAGAACCAGACCAGGGTAAAAATGCATGATAATGCTTGTTTCCATTTCGTTGGCATGGTCACCGGCTTCCTCAAAATAATCCTCCTGATCAAACATACGAAACCACTCTACCAAACAAATAAACACATCGGGGAACTGAGGTTGCAACTCGCGCACCAGCGGTTTAAAATCGTTTCCGCCATGGCCGTTCATCAAGACCAGCTTTTTTATTCCCTGACGGCTTAAGGCAGTTAACAGGTCTTTCAGAATTATCAATTGGGTGGATGGTTTGGTGTGCAAACAAAACGGCATATCAATTTGCCCCATGTTTTGCGCGCCCAGCGGAATTACCGGAAGCACCATCACTTTTGTCCCTTTTTCCCACGCTTTGCCCGCTGCCTGCTCCGCAATTTTTGCGGTCTCCAACGAATCAGTTCCGTAGGGTAAATGATAGTTGTGCGGTTCGGTGGCTCCCCAGGGTAAAATCGCTACATCGTATTTCTGATTTTTTACTTGTTTCCAGTTGGTTTGCTCCAACACATAAGGTTTAGCATTCATTCTGTTAGGTTTAGTTTGTTGTCGTTTATAATTGGAATAAAGTGATGCCAAATGTAAATGGCGTAAGCTCCGGCCCTTTATCGGTTTTAAAAAGCGGCACCAGATCGTAGCTGGCAAACACATTAAACCAGCGATAGCCCGTTCGCACCATTACAGAGTACTTGAAACGATGCATCGAAAAATCGTCCACCACTTTCAGCTTCTGTTTCTTCTCTTCCTTGTACTTTATTTTGGTGTGACTGCTCAGCCGCAAACTACCCACCACTCCGGCCGAAAAAAACATTCGGTTATCGTAATGATTAATGGGAATCTGAAACTCAAGAAGCAAGGGCAGCGTAATCATCTCAACTGCCAGTTTCGATTTCTGGTTATCGTTAAAATACAGGTAATCGGGCGAGATCACTCCATCGCTACCTTTTATAATTGTGGTATTATCATCAAGTCGATAGCTTTGTAATTGCAGCCCTAAACCGGTAACCAGGCCAATTGTATTCCTGTTTTTCTGCAAGCCAATACTTTGTTGCAAAAAATTGAAATACGCAGAGTTTGAACGGAAAACATCATTATCCATAAATTCCGATTGGTATCCGGAGTAATCCTCATCGAGCAGCATATTAAAACCAAAATCGATGCCTACCCAATGCCCCGAAAAGTCATCTTGCCACAACTTCAGTCCGTTGTGGGTAACTTCTGAAAGATCGATTTTACGTAAAAAGCGCTTTGGATTTTCTATCGGAACAATCGTGTCATTTTCCTGTGCGTTTATTTCAAAACCTGAAAAACACAGCAACAGGAATAAAAGGAGCTGAATCTGAACTATTCTTTTCATGGGCTTTCTGTGCATCATATCTAACAAATGTTTTGCATATGAATACTAACAAAAATAAGCCTTTGGAGAGAATTATAAGAGAATTCGGTGTTAAAAATGGTGATTGTCAAACATTGGCAAATCAATTCGATAGAATACAAACCAAACTCCCAAAGTTAAATTTATGAAACAAGAAAGCATAAACCTCTGAAAAACAAATAAAAAGAGTACCTTTGCGGCCACTTTAAAAAATAGTATATGAGTTTATTTGAAACAATGGGGTTAAAAGCCGAAATCCTTGGTGCGATCCAGGAGCTTGGTTTTGAGAATCCCACGCCGGTTCAGGAAAAAACGATTCCGTTTTTACTGGAAAGCGACCAGGACATGGTTGCCTTGGCACAAACAGGAACGGGAAAAACAGCGGCATTTGGGTTACCCATTGTTCAGCAGTTCGACAGTTCGGTAAAAGTACCGCAGGCCTTAATTTTAAGTCCAACGCGCGAACTGGCTTTGCAAATTGCAAAAGACCTCGAGAATTTCTCGAAAAACATTAAAGGAGCAAAAATTGCCACTTTATATGGCGGCTCCGACATCAGACAACAGATTAAAGCCCTTGAGAGTGGCGCCCAGATTGTGGTGGGAACTCCGGGTCGTACGCTCGATCTGATCAAGAGAAACAAACTAAGAGTACATGATATACAGTGGGTGGTGCTCGACGAAGCCGACGAAATGCTTTCGATGGGATTTAAGGACGACCTTGATGCCATTTTAAAAGATACACCGGTTGAAAAGCAAACCTTGCTGTTTTCGGCTACCATGCCAAAAGAGATTGTGCGAATTGCCAATACTTACATGGCCGATCCGCACGAAATTTCGGTGGGAAAGAAGAACACTGCTGCCGAAAACGTAGAGCATAACTATTACCTGGTACACGCCAAAGACCGTTATATAGCGCTGAAACGTGTGGCCGATATCAATCCGAATATTTACGGAATTATTTTCTGCCGTACACGTGCCGAAACTAAAGATGTGGCCGACAAACTGATGCAGGACGGATACAATGCCGATGCATTGCACGGCGACCTGTCGCAGGCACAGCGCGACCACGTTATGTCGCGTTTCCGTAGCAAACACCTGCAAATGTTGGTGGCTACCGATGTGGCTGCACGTGGTTTGGACGTGAACGAACTGACACACGTTATTAACTACAACCTGCCCGACGATCCTGAAGTATACATTCACCGAAGCGGAAGAACAGGACGTGCAGGGAAAAAAGGTATTTCTATTACCTTGATTCACATGCGCGAAAAAGGGAAACTTCGTGATGTGGAAAAGAAAGTAGGTAAGAAATTCACCAAAGTTCCGGTTCCACTGGGAAAAGAAATTTGCGAGAAGCAGCTTTTCAACCTCATCGACAGGGTGGAAAAAGTGGACGTGAACGACGACAACATTGCTGAGTTTATGCCGGTTATTTACAAAAAGCTGGCATGGTTGGAGCGCGAAGAATTGATCAAACACTTTGTGTCGGTTGAGTTTAACCGCTTTTTACAGTACTACGAAAACGCGAAGGATATTAACGTTGACGAAGCGCGCGAAAAAGAATCGATGCGTAACGATCGTGGCGACCGCCGCAGAGGTGGACGTGACGGACGTGAGCGTGGTGACCGTGGAAACCGTGAACGCGGCGACCGTGGACGTGGACGAAGAGGCAACGGTGGCAACATGTCGCGTTTTTTCTTTAGCCTGGGTAAAAAGAGCGGCGTTAACAAACGTGCAATCATCGATTTGATTAACCAGAACACTCCGGGAAAAAGTATCGATATTGGCAGCATTGAAGTACTGAAAGGTTTCTCTTTCTTCGAGATCGACTCGAACTACGAGAAAGAAATTACTAAAGCTTTCAAAAATGCCCGTTTCAGAGGCCAGAAAGTGAATATTGAAGTAGCGAATAAAAAGAAGTAGCTACTAGCCACTAGTTGCTAGCTGCTAGCTTTAAGAAATAGGGAATCCGGTCTTTTTGGACCGGATTTTTTTATGCCCTCTTATTAAATTGTCATTCTGAGTGCAGCGAAGAATCTGTTACATCGTAGCTATAAAGTAACAGATCTCTCACATTCGTTCGAGATGACATGGCATTCCAATTACAAGATTGATTTAGCAACTATCTTTTGCACCGTGCTTTAGCGCGGTGATTTCTTAGAGCACATGAAAATGTGCTTTAGCATTTAATTTTATAATATTAACGGCTAAAGCCAATCCACTTACTACAATACTAACCACCGGGCTAAAGCCTCGGTGCAAAAACTTCTTAACTCCTAGGCAACAGATCTCTCACGTTCGTTCGAGATGACGTAATTAAACCAGCAGCTAATTCTCCCACTCGTACCCAAAAATCCCCCATTCAGCAAGTCTTTTTTTCATATAAACAGTGTTTGCCGCATCTTTGATCCAACGAAAACGAAACCATGAAAACAATTTTTCTTTTGATCTGATTATTGAGAGTAACGGTGGCCGGTTGTTATTGATCGGCTGCCTTACAAAGTATTTTTCCGAAACAGTTTTTTATTATCTTCATAAACGAAAACCATGGCGAACTTTCAACTAAATAAACAAACGAAAAAACAAGTGATCAAACATCTGGCTATCCTGGCGGGTGCAGTAGTCATATGCATTATCTTTAGCCTGGTGCTTTTTCAACAAATCCTGCACCCGGGCATCTGGAACATGCTGCTATTAACTGTTATTCAACTGGAGCTATTCATGTATCTGGGCACTCGTTTTTTCCGCTCGATAAAACCCGACAGTCCCGGAATCATCAAGAAAACAATCATTCGGTTAATTCTCTTCTACTTCACAGTTTTACTCATTGCAACAGTATTGTTTGTTGCACTTTTTACCTGGCATTTCTGGCGGGCAGGAGCTCCATTTTCGGAGTTTATACCTAACCTTCTGCATACCGAGTTGCAATCATTTCTAACGTCTGCCGGAGTTGGTTTTGCCCTGGGTGCGCTTTTCTTTTTCTACACGCAATGGTCCGATGCAGTAAAACACATGCAGAAACTAAAGGAAGAAAAGCTAATTTTTCAGTACGAAACGCTGAAAACGCAGGTGAATCCGCATTTTCTGTTCAACAGTTTAAACACCTTGTCGTCGCTGGTCAACTCCGATCCCGCGTTGTCGGATAAATTTATTCACAAACTTTCGGCCGTGTACCGTTACGTGCTAGAGAACCAGGAGAAAGACCTCGTCCCGCTGTCCGCCGAAATGAAATTTGTAAAAGACTTTTTTTACCTGCAGAAAATTCGCGACGGTGAAAAGATTGAACTCAAGATCGATTTCGACGAAACGGGCAGTGCGAAGATCATTCCGGTGTCGTTACAAATGTTGGTGGAGAACGCCATAAAACACAACGTTGCCACACGTAAAGAGCCGCTGCTGATCACCATTCATTTTGAAGGAATGGACAAGCTGGTGGTACGCAACGATCTGCGCCAACGTATGCAACTGGCCGCCTCATCGAAAATCGGGTTAAAAAACCTGAACGAACGCTGTAAGCTCATCCTGAAACGCGAGGTAGAAATACAGGAAACTGCTGATGAATTTATTGTGAAAGTGCCTTTAAAACTTAACGAGCAAAGCAAATGAAGGTAGTAATTGTAGAAGACGAGCACCTGGCAGCTGAAAAACTGATGCAGCAATTAAATACCATCGCCCCCGAGGCGGAGGTGCTTGCGGTGTTGGAATCGGTGGAAGAATCGGTGAATTGGTTTGCAGAGAATCCTGCTCCCGATTTGGTTTTTATGGACATTCAGCTCGACGATGGTCTTTCGTTCGAAGTTTTTGATGAGCTGGAAATTAAAGCCCCGATAATTTTCACCACTGCTTTTGACGAGTACGCTATTCGTGCCTTTAAAGTAAACAGTGTTGATTACCTGCTAAAACCTATCGAGCTGGAAGCGTTGCGCTCGGCTTTGGAGAAGTATACGGAATTGTATGGTCAGCACCAGTTGTTGGAAGATAAAGTGGCTAAAGTGATCGAACAGCTATCGAGAACTTACAAGTCGCGGTTCTTTATTAAAATTGGGAACCGTTTTCAGTCTATTCAGGTGAGTAAGATCTGTTGCTTTTTTGTGCAGGAGCGCAGCACTTTTATAAAAACTATGGAAGGTAAAACCTACGATCTTGACTTTTCACTCGATCAGCTGCAAAAAATGGTCGATCCCGATCAGTTCTACCGCATCAGCCGGAATTACCTGGTAAACATTAACTGCATTAACGAAATTGTGGGCTACTCCTCCACCCGACTAAAATTAAAGCTGGCTACCGAACTGGACGAAGATGTTATCGTTAGCCGCGATAAGGTTTCGGGGTTTAAGCGGTGGATGGATAAGTAGAGTAAGAGGAATACTACTAAGGACACGAAGAAATTCTAATCCTCAGTTTTTTAGACTTTGAGTCTTTGTGTTCTTCGTGGTAAGTAAATTCAAGTGCACATAACTATCCTGAAACCTCCTATATAATTGATACAGATTCCTCGCTATGCCCGGAATGACAAAGGGCCAGGTAAAAATCTTCAAATAAAAAAAGGAGCCATCTCTGACTCCCTCCTTATATGCAATTATAACTTTTTCTTCTTAAGCCAATTTTGCGTCTAATTCAATTTCGGCAGTACCACCGGCATACAAACGCGAGATTGGGCATTTTGCTTTTGCAGCTGCTGCCAGCTCGGCAAATTTCTCTTGCGTTAAACCTTCGCATTTTGTTACGTTGGTTAATTTGATGTTGGTAATGGCTGGCCCGCCATCCAACTCGCCCAATGTAACTGCTGCTTCTGTTTCAACGCTTTCAGGAGTTAATCCTTCGCCGCTTATTAAAGCTGCCAAAAACATTGAATAACAACCTGAGTGTGCTGCACCTACCAGTTCTTCTGGGTTTGTTCCTTTTCCATTCTCGAAACGAGATGCAAAAGTAAACGGCCCGCTGTAACCGGTGATGTTCATATTTCCTTTTCCCTCTTTAAGAGTTCCGTTCCAAACTGAGTTTACTTTTCTTACTGACATAATTCTTAAGTTTAAAGTTTTCTACTATAATGTTGCTTCGCCTGGCTGCCAGTTACATCCTGTAAGTCCAGGGTTTTGTGTAGCTTCCAAAGCTCTTAATACCTCGCCAACGTTACGGCCGGTAGCATCGTTATTACAGTTTACCCACTGAATTTTTCCTTCAGGATCAACAATAAATGTAGCACGGTAAGCAACGCTTCCAGGTTGTAAGATACCCAATTTTTTGGACAATGACTTAGAAGTATCTTCAATTAATGGGTAAGTAAGATTTGCCAAACGCGGATCGTTCGATTTCCATGCCAGGTGAACTTCGGCAGTATCGGTTGATACACCATATAATTCAGCATTTAACTCTTCGAATTTTGCGTGGTTGTTGTTGAACTCCACAATTTCGGTTGGGCACACAAAAGTAAAGTCTTTCGGGTAAAAGTAGATTACCATCCACTTGCCTGCTTTTTTATGATCTTCTGATGTTACTTCTCCGAATTGGTTGTCGGCTAAAACTGCTTGCTTTTTAAACTTTGGAAATTTATCTCCTACAGATTTCATGATTTTTCGTTTTTTGATTTTTAAATTTTGATTCAAAAGTAAATTGAAATACAGCGCGTGTCAAATCGATTTTTTTTAAGCGGAATAGACAGAAGCTATACAAAAAGCAGTAAAAGTCTGATGTTGAAGTTTCTTTACAAACAAGATTGAAAAATACTGCTTCGCCAAGAGCAATTATATTTCCGTTTTTCTGCTTGTTTCACAACATTCTTTATTGAAAAGCCCTGAACTATCATTATATTTAACCGTTTTTTGAAACAATTTTCAAGAATATTTAATACCTATCCGATTAAAACTAATATTGTTATGGAGGAAAAATCAAAAATGACATCTGTATCAAGAAGAGCATTTCTTGGTACAACAGCAGCAGCCGCTGCAGGATTTACAATTGTTCCGCGCCACGCAGTAGCAGGTCTTGGTCATAAAGCACCAAGCGACAAATTAAACATTGCTGCCGTTGGTATTGGAGGAATGGGAAATTCAAACCTCAGAAATCTTCAGTCGGAAAATATCGTTGCACTTTGCGACGTTGACTGGAAGTATGCAGCACCTGTATTCGAGAATTACTCGGGTGCGAAAAAGTACAAAGACTGGCGTAGAATGTACGACGAAATGGCTGATAGCATTGATGGTGTAGTAGTAGCTACTGCCGATCATACGCACGCCATTATCGCATCGCATGCCATTACATTGGGTAAACACGTTTACGTGCAAAAACCATTAACTCACACCGTTTACGAATCGCGCTTACTTACCAAACTGGCCGACAAGTACCAGGTTGCCACATCGATGGGTAACCAGGGTTCATCGGGCGAAGGTGTAAACCTTACTTCGGAATGGTTAGCTAACGGCGAAATTGGTGAAGTAACAAAAGTTGAAGCATTTACCGACCGTCCTATCTGGCCTCAGGGATTGAACACTCCTGAAAGAGGCGACTGGGTTCCGGAAACTTTGGATTGGGATCTGTTTACCGGTCCTGCAAAAATGCGTCCTTACAACCAGGTTTACCACCCATGGAACTGGCGTGGCTGGTGGGATTACGGTACAGGTGCACTAGGCGATATGGCTTGCCATATTCTTCACCCGGTATTCGTTGGGCTTGATTTAGGTTATCCTATTCACACTCAAGGAAACTCAACATTGTTGTTACAAGACTGTGCTCCTACTGCTCAGTCGGTAAAACTAACTTACCCGGAACGTAAAGCAAATGCCGATAAACCATGGAAAGGCTTGAAGAAAAACACGCTTCCTCAAGTTGATGTACATTGGTACGACGGCGGTATTAAGCCAATGCTTCCTGAAGGATGGCCAGATGGTAAAAATCCTAACGATCAGGGTGGTGGCGTAATTTTCCACGGAACAAAAGACAAACTGATTTGCGGATGTTACGGTGTAAACCCATGGTTATTGTCGGGTCGTACTCCTGATGCTCCGAAATTCCGTCGTCGCGTAGAAACCAGCCACGAAATGGATTGGGTACGCGCATGTAAAGAAAGTGCTGAGAACCGTGTTCCAACTGCATCTGACTTTAAAGAAGCAGGACCATTCAACGAAATGGTTGTTATGGGAGTTCTTGGTGTTCGTTTACAAGGACTGAATAAAGAACTGGATTGGGATGGCGAAAACATGCAATTCACCAACCTTACCGACAGTGAAGAAATTAAAACTGTCATTAAAGACGGTTTTGAAATTCACGATGGTCACCCAACGTTTACTAAAACCTGGACTGATCCTGTTCCTGCAAAAGAATTTGCAGCTGAATTGATCAAGCATACTTACCGTAAGCCTTGGAGTTTACCTGATATGCCGGCATAAATTCAGTTTTAAAAGATATGCGAAAGGTGTCTGCAATAGCGGGCACCTTTTTGTTTGTCTAATTTTCGGGAAATGCTTGCGTATATTCGTCCAAATTTGTAAACTTGCACCCCGAAAATTGTATATAACATTACATTTTCACTCCGGGCCTATAGCTCAGTTGGTTAGAGCACCTGACTCATAATCAGGGGGTCCCTGGTTCAAGCCCAGGTGGGCCCACCCTAATAAACAAGGCACTTTCAGCGATGAAGGTGCTTTTCGTTTTTTAGCCGGGTACAACATGGGTACAACAAAATTTTCTTCCCCATCAAACACAGTGCTACCACATCCCAAAAACTGGTAACAGCTTTCTTTTAATTTGATATGGTTAAATCCGTGCTTCATTTTTTAGGTTCCAGACTATAAATTTAGGGATTTTAGTTTAAAAATTAAATTGATCGGATAGTCAACCTGTTTTTAAATCCATAAATATCAAGTCGACTAAACATTGTAAAAATTCGATAATATTTGGTTCTATTTAATGTATTCTAATACGTGTTAAACATTCTGTTAAGACAAATAATGCCAGGTAATACCAATTCATACTTAGGCATCAATTTTCATTTGATTTCATCAATCCTATTCTTTAATTTTAGAATATGACCTTCTGCTCTTGAGAAAAGAAAACATGGTCGATGTCACTCTGGAAGCTAATAAACATGGAAACAATTATTCAAAAAACAGGGCAGCTAATATTTTATTTTAATCAAAGAGGCAGGAGGCTCCTTTATAAGCGAATCTTTAGAAGTCATACTTCCATGGTCGTTTCAATTATACTATTCAGTTTGATCGTGCTTCTTATGGTATTTCTAATATTTGGATTTCCGATTGTCAAGACTCTAACTTATACATTCACTATCGTTTTTTGTCTCTTCCTTGTATTACTATTGATCGGCTCAATCCATGAAGCCAAAAGACTGGAAAGAACAAGTTTGCATTCCAATTTTCAATTTAACAGAAGTAATTTGAACGGAATTCCTTTGTCAAATATTGGATTCTCAGAATCTGAAATGGAAAATATTAACCTGGTTTTAAACAATCTCAGACCAAATAATAAAATCGATTTTTGTTTGGTTTCCGATAATCGGACTGCAGCTGATTATAAAAAGCTGCTTCGCATTCTTCACCTGCTTATTAATGGAGGAATCAGACATTTCAAAAAAGAGCGTAAAGAGCAACTCTTTAAATTCATTGAATCAACCTTCACATTGAACGGCTCAGAAGTTAAAAGGACGAGTTTGAACTCGCGGTTTTCAGAGTTTGTGAATGAAAGTGAAACGGAATTTTCTGAAAACCTACAGGCCTTTCAGAAAATACTTTTTCGATAGACGGTATTTCTCCCGTAATTAGCCCGTAATTCAAATTACCCTCTTGATTTACTGCCACATACAGTTACATATTTGCTAATGAAGTTTTCACGCATCTAGCGTCATTAATCATTAAAAATATGTCACCTATGGAAAATCAAGCATTTATTTCCAAACAAGTTCTAAATGAATTAAAACAAATCAAAACCCTACTGGCAGAAAACAAAACCGTTTTTAATGTTGAAGAACTGGCTCAGTACACCGGGCTATCCAAAAGCAAAATTTACAAACTGCTCAGTAAAAAACTTATTCCAACCGGTACCAATGCCAACATCCGGCAAAAGTTCTTTTATAAAAAAGACATAGATCTCTGGCTAATGGGTATTTCCAGAGATGAACTGGAAGCGGAAGAAGAATTCAACAACTCATTATCAAGGAACAGAAAAGCATAACCACAAATACATTTTGAAATGAGCGATATGCCGTATATCCGTGTTGGAACTTCCTATTTCAAGAAAGTTAAAGCTCCCACCATTTCGGGAGATTTTAACGAAATTCTTGTGCCATGGAACATCGATACCATAAAACAGGATTTTGGAAAAACTTATGTGGCGGATATTCCGAAATATGATGGGTTTACTTGTATTCCCAATCATATCAATTTCAAACAGGTCTGCTCGGGTTTCTACAACAAGTACTCACCTTTGAGCAACAAACCAAAGAAAGGATCAATTGATGTTTCAACACTTTTTGTAAAACACATTTTCGGAAATCAATACGAACTGGGATTGGATTATTTGCAGTTGCTTTATCAAAAACCGGTGCATATTCTTCCGATTCTTTGCCTTGTGTCAAAGGAAAGGTCAACCGGGAAGAGTACTTTTCTGAAATGGCTTAAAGCAATTTTTGAAAATAACCTTACCTACCTGACAAACGATAGTTTTGGAAGCCAGTTTAATTCCGACTGGGCGAATAAACTTCTGATCTGTATCGATGAAGTTCTTTTTAATAAAGAAGAACTGACCGAGCGGATTAAATACCTCAGCACTACCAACCACAATAAAATGGAAGCCAAAGGTAAAGACAAGATCGAGGTAGAATTCTTTGGAAAGTTTATTCTATGCAGTAATAACGAAGATAATTTCATAAAAATTGATGCTGCCGAAGAACGTTTCTGGGTACGAAAGATTTCAAAGTTTGAAACTGAAGATACTGATCTATTAGATAAACTGGTTAAGGAGATACCTGCCTTTCTTTTCTTTTTAGACAACAGGAAACTTTCATCTCCTCGATTTACCCGGATGTGGTTTACTCCTGCTCAAATCAGAACCCGTGCTTTACAAAACCTTATCCGGCATAACAGAAGCCGGGTAGAGAAAGAACTGGCCAGTATTTTATTTATGGTAATGGAGAAGTATGATTTGGATGAAGTGGAGTTTTGTCCCCAGGATGCCATGTTTGCCGTCAACCAAACAAGGGTAAAAACTGACCTCACACAAATCCGACACTTGCTGAAAAAAGAATGGAAGCTTACTCCAAAATCCAATTCGCTGACCTACGAAAAGTTTGCCATCTGGAACCGGGGAGAGATAACAAGGGAAACCGATACCGGTCGCTTTTACACGGTGAAAAAGGAATTTTTATTGGAAAATTTTGATGAATTGATGAATGAGTAAACTATGCTGTTGAAAATAAAAAGATTAACTGCTCATCAAAATCTCATCAAACATTCATCAAAATAAAAAATGATGAGAACAGGAAAGAAATACAAAAAACAAAATGATGAAACGATGAGAAATTGATAAGATATAAGCAGCTGATAGAGAGATGAATTAGCTATCCTCTCATCAATTTATCAAAAAATAACAGAAATACTACTGATGAAAAAAGAAAAACTACAATGCGATACAGCCCGTGAAATTCCGATAACAGAATTTCTGAAAAGATCCGGATACTCACCGGTTAAAGAAAACCAACATTCAGCCTGGTACCTTAGCCCGATTAGAAAGGAAAATGAAGCCTCATTTAAGGTTTCCAAAGTTCTTAACCGCTGGTTCGATCATGGAATTGGCAAAGGTGGAAACATTATCGATCTGGTAATCGAAATGAATAACAGCTGCAGTGTCAGTGAAGCACTGGCGATTCTGTCTAAAAACATTCCATCTTTCTCTTTTCAACAGCAGAATAATGTGGTTACGCCAACGCCTGAGCCGGAAATCCGGATCGATAAGATCCTCCCCATTCGGCACCCGGCTTTGATCAAATATTTATCGGAAAGAAAAATAGATATAAAAACTGCGGCACGATTTGCCAGCCAGGTTCATTATTCGATTAATCAAAAACGATACTTCGCTTTAGGTTTGGAGAATGTTTCGGGAGGCTGGGAACTTCGAAATCCGTATTATAAAAATGCTGCAGCACCAAAAGACTTTTCCTATTTCACAACAGGTAAACAATTGTTGAGTGTTACCGAAGGCATGTTTGATTTTTTTAGTTTGCTAATGCTTTATCCTGGCTTACCACACCAATCAGATTTTTTAGTATTGAATTCTGTTTCGTTTATCAACCGCATCCATAAGATTGCCCAAACTTATCCGAAAGCTGGTCTCTATCTCGATAATGATTCAGCTGGTAAAAAAGCGACCAAACAGTTATTGGCCGATCTAACGAACAGTGTCGATATGTCGGCCATCTATAAAAACACAAAAGATCTGAATCAGCTGTTGATAGCCCGAAACCAACGTCTGCGGAGGTCTCCGTGGTAAGCCATGTCGAGAGGTGCCCAGGTTGCACCATGGGCATCTCTCGCTTTGCTCCCAGGCTCGCAAAGGGGCGCACAGCGCAGGTAAAATTTACAATTTTAAAGTTCAAAAATCATGAGAGTTCGAACAAAATATATCTCGTTTAGAGTTAGCAATATCGAAAAAAGAGCCATCACATTGGCTGCACAGGAATGTGGTTTAGGTACCAGTGAGTTTGCCCGACGGGCATCCCTGAACATGAAAGTAACTCTGCGTTTTTCTCCCGAAGAATTGGAGGTGTACAATAACCTGCACTCCTACCATCGCAACTTTACGGCCATTGGGAACCTGGTAAGAAGCAAACATTTTAATAAGAATGAAACCATTCTCCGGGAACTGGAAGAAGTAATTAAACTGATTAAAATCCACCTTGGAAAGTTTGAGCAATGATCGGAAAAGCAAAAAGCATCTCACATACGGTTAATGCTGTCAATTACGCCATGAAAAAGCCCGGAGCCAAGGAGATCAGCCGGAATAAAGTTGCAGGCGAAACTCCCAGAGAAATTGCAACGGAGTTCAGGATTTTTCAGAACCTGAATTCCAAGTGCGGGAAGAATACTTTTTCCATGGTTTTAAGTCCATCCATTCCTGACGGTGATAAACTTAACAATACTGATTTTGCAAAACTGGCCGGAGACTTTCTGAAACGCATGAAATTGGACGATCATCAGTTTATTTCTTTTCTGCATACCGATGAGAAACACAAGCACCTGCACATTTTCGTCAACCGTATTGATTTTGACGGGAAAGCGTACAAGGACCACTTTATCAGCAAAAAGGTGCAGCGAATTGCTGAAAGTGTGGCTAAAGAATGGGGATTTACTACTGCCAAAGAAATTCAGCAGCAAAAAGAACAACGACTGGGCAACTACATTAAAGAAGCCCACCTACGGGTTTTGACAGTAATGCCCCGAGATATTAATGATTATGCCCAATTGATGGAAGAGTATGGAATCCAAACGCACAGGAGAATTGCCTCTGATGGAAAAGTTGTTGGGTTGAAATTCCAGATTGGAGAGGAAACCATAAAAGGCAGTAGTGTTGGCCGGGAGTTTAGTGCTGCCAATCTGCAAAAACAGATTCTGCAAAATTATGAAATGATGTACCGTGCTGAACGAGAAAAACAAAGAAAACAACAACAACAAAACCGTCCTTCAAGGGATTTTGGAATAAGCTTTTAATACCATGAGAAAAAATTTATCGCAACAAAAATTACTGGAGATTTTAACCTCCGAAATTGAAACACTCAAACAAACCACTGAGAATATAAATGAGATTGCTCCTGAAATTGCCAGGCAATTACAGATTCTTAAAACAACAAAAGTTAAAATAGGTGTGGACACTAACAAACTGGAACAACTTTTGGAAGATCATAAGCGGAAGTTGGAAAAGAGTGTTGTTATTCCGAGGTGGTTTTGGATATTATTTGGCGCAGTTATTATCTTGTTAATTATGTAAAATATTTTCAACTTCTGATTTCTTTTATTAGTTTTCGTTTACAAATCTAACATATGAAAACTTGTATTTGGTGTAATAAAAGTACCCCTCATATTTCTTTCAATAAAAAGGCCCACATTGTCCCACAGTCTATGGGAGGTACTGAAATATGCGAAAATGTTTGTGATAGCTGTAACCATTTCTTTGGAGCAAATCACGATGGCGTTCCCCCAATTGAACTTGTTTTCAAAGAAACTTTCAATATAACTAGAGCAAGACTTCTTGGTAAAAGTAATATAGGTAAAAACAAAGCATTATCAAGATTCAAATCAGTTTATTTCAATGTTGATTTTGTGAAGAACAGAATTGATGTTAAACCATCTTTCAAATTACAAACAGGGTTTCAATCAATTCTTTGTCATCAGTTTAAAAGAAGTATCTACAAAATATTTTTAGAAGAAAACGAGAGAGTGAATGGAAATTCCAGGGATGACAAATATGACTTTATCCGTGAATTTGCACGGTTTAACATCGGAGACTATCCGGTCCTTTATTATCAAAGTAAAGTTCCTTTCCTGTTAAGCTCTAAAGATGAACCCCAAAAACCCAATTTTTATTTTCAAAAAAAGTTCGTGTATTTAGATGATGAGCATGGATTCTTTGACACATATTATTTAGGACATGTATTTGGATTTCCAATAATTAGAAACTGGGAATTAGTATTTGATAATTATATTTCTCAGTCACTAAAACAAAAGGAACGTTTTTATAAAAGACCTATTTCAATTAAATATCTAACAGATATAGATCTAACTTTGTCATTTATGAATGCCTAATCGGACTAATTAACAATAATGCCAATTAGTCACTTTTCTGTTTATCTTACTGCCATTTATTGGGAAAAATTGGCAGGTAATAACAATTAAATGGAACGGCACTATTATTGAACAAAAGACCATCAGGATTGTTGAAGGGAAATTTCAACCTACGCCTGATGGTACTTTTCTGTTTTGCGACCGCAAAAGTAATTATTTCAGACAATTAGCCAAAAGAAATTTTCCAGCAGGGATTAGTCCAACTGTATTAATTGGGTTAGTGATAAAACCATTGGAGGGTTAAAAGATGGCTAAAAAGGCTACCAGCAAAAAGGCGGCTTCAGCAGCTTCCAAAGTTTTGCGTGATGGAAGAACAGGCAAAGCAAGTAAAACTGCTGCAGGCAGTGCTTTATCGCAAAGGGAAAAAAGAAAAAAGTAACCAGAACTATTTCGGGAACAAATGCCAACTTTTTGAAGTTGAGCTGAACTACTGACCATACTCTATTCGAGTGCTTGATAACCATACAGGAATGATATTATTTTTCTCATTCCTGTATTGTATATGAAAAAACATTTTCATAACACAAAGTTGATACGTAATGCCAAATTACTACGTAAATAAAAATGCCCAGACAAACGGAGACCACGAGGTACATGAAACTGGTTGCAGCTACATGCCATTGGACGAGAATAGGATTTACCTTGGCTTTTTCTATAATTGTGCAGATGCAGTGAAGGAAGCACGCAAATATTACAATCAGGTTAATGGTTGCTATTATTGTAGTCGCCCTTGCCATACAGGATAGAATCTATTTCGTGCAGAAATTAATTAAGCCGGCTTAGCATAGTTTGAGCCGGCTTTTTTATAATTACTTTTAAGAGGTAATTTCCTAATATTCATCTAGATCCTCTCACCTAATATGCCCCTATTTAATGGTTGTTAGATCTCATTTGCGTACTACCTTCTCATAAAAATCTGATTTAAAAAAAACAAGCCAACGGGGTTTTCAAAAGCTTCTGACATGACCTATCACTCCAAAGTTCTTAAGACTTTTCAGTTCAACAAATGTCAACCTTAGGACCAATCTATGATACGTCTGAATTTATATCCTTAATGACGAAATAAGCCGCTTCTAGTTTCTGCTGTAGCAACTGTAGAATTTCATCCATGAAAAATAGTTTATCCGTAGTTAACATTGAAATCCCATGGTAAAACCGATTGTAGTTACCCAGTTCTGTAAAGAAGTTTTCTCCACTACATTTTTCAAATAGAAACTCCATTTTCTCAAGCCTTGGTTCAGCGTATACACAGAGTCTCCAAAAATTAGAAGCTGGTAGATAATGAGCGAGGTAGCTTAACTTTGAATAAATAAAAGTCCTTAATATTCTTAGTACAGCACGACCAAATAATTCGCCCAATCCTTCCATATTGTCATCCTCTGTATTGTCTCTTAAAATAAAATACTGAGCCGCCATTTTTATTGAAGACAGGTAATAATGGTCTAAATCAGGATATTCAGGTGTATAAGGATTTTCCCAGTGAATGGCAGGATGATTTTTATTGGATTGATACCTAAGGTTTTCCGGCACCATTACTTTTTTGAAAAAAGCCTGATGATAAAACAGATTTGTCTGAATCCAAATCCGGGTGTGTCCAATAAGCACGACCTCTAGTTTACCTTCAGATTTTGCTTTTACAGGTTGCCCGATCTGATTCAGAATTTCTGTTCCAAGACCTTTTCCGATTATTAGAAGAAAATAGGTAGTTGTATAATGATTCTTGGACTGATGAAATAAATAGATCTCTTCAACCTCGTGAATTTCTACTACCTTAGAAATTATAGAAGAAAGCTCTTTATCTTCTGTTGAAGAACCGGTATCGTCAGTACTCTTTTGTATCAGAGCATCGGATTTAAGTTGTTTTTTAAGCTCCAGAAAACGATCTGAAACCAATTTGTGAAGTTGCAGCTCTGCTTCAACAATACTTTCAAATAAACTTTCATTGAGCTGCACTTCATCTCCATTTTCTGCCACTTCTTTAGCTTTTTCGAGTTCCGAAACAAGGTAATACTCCTTCCCGCTTTTTTTAACAAATACTCCATCAATGCGGGGGACAAAATGAGCTAGTTGTTTGATTCTTTCATGCAAGTCAAGAGTATCAAAGGCATGCCCGATAAAGAGGATTTCAAGGAAACGGATAGTATATTCATAAATGTCCAGGTAGGAAATAAACATTGCCGTAAGCGAACCTCGGCTTTGAAAACGATTGGCTTCGGATAAAAGGATATCCCGGTCATGATAATAACTTTCCCTGTATCTTTTAAAACTCTTTTTAAAGGAGGCCCAGTCGGTTTCGGGACAGTCTTTTGCCTTTGGATTTTGATATTTGATGGCTGACCTCCGGCAATAGCAGGCCATAAAGGGATTACCTGTACGGTATTCAAAATTCATCTTCCCATGGAAAATAACATGAAATAATGTATTGCTCTCATTCCTTCTGTTACGAATCCATTTTCGGGATTCTATCTTTTCCACTTGTTTGGGGTCGGAAGTAATAATCGTAATGTGTGAAGGTTCACTTGTTTTGGCCGTGTAATAGAAAATGTAGACTATCGGGAATTCGCGGATTAACTGGTATAGTTTTTCTCTTAATGCTTTATTCTCCACCTTTGAGAATCCTGATTCTGTGTTTGTTTTCGTATCAGAAAGACATTTAGCAAACAGGAAGTTTTTATCTGGACTTTCTTTTTCCAATTGGACAGACGACATATTTTTCTGTAATTTCGGATAATTCATCTTTCTATTTTTTTATTTGTGTTGGTTAATAATCCATTTTGATCTTTCATGATACCTAAAGAATCATGCATTGCATTAATATTCCCTCAATGTGGTAGGACTACTTTCTCAAGGTCCGATTTGGCATATTCAGTATCTAGATATTTGTTTTCAAAATATTCAAAAAAATCCCACTTAGGATATTAATATGCCTTAAAAGCTAAACAAAGATATTAAAAATATTTAAATGAATACAGCAGGGCATAAAATAATGCCAAAAGCATGCTATTTAAAGTCTTTATATTTGCATAATAAGTGATTAACAATGGATAGACATATATTTAATCGTATTAAAGCCGTTTTAGCAGAAAAAGGAAAAACAAATAACTGGCTTGCAGATGAACTCAATATGAATAGAACAACTATTTCTAAATGGTGTAGAAACGAAATGCAGCCTAGAATAGAAACATTATTCCAAATAGCTAAAGTACTTGAGGTTGATGTAAGGGAACTATTGATTTCTACCAAAAAGTAGATACTAATCCTACTTCTGGGCACATTTTAAGAAACTAAAAAACAGCAGAGCGCTTAAATCATTGATTTTAAGCGCTTTTAATTTTTAGTAAAATACCAATAAAGGCCATATATAGCCTTATTTGGAGGGACCACAGAGGGACCATAGCAGTTTTCACAAAATCATGGTCCCTCGAAACTCTATAATTATTTGATTTTTAACATTTTATTTGATTCTTTTTGGTACTATTTACTGTTTTCATTTTACTCAATATTCAGTAGTTTTAAGCATCAACCGGAATCATTTATTAACAATTTAAAAGGAGGTAATTATGAGAGTTATTATCCATTTTTATCCTCGAAAATCGAGGTTAAATGATGATGGTCAACTGCCCATCTATGTCAGATTCACGGTTAAATCAAAAAGAGTAGATCTTTCCACCGGATTGTTTATTCAACCCAAACATTGGAGTGACGCAAAAGGAAGAGTTAAAGACCGCGCTCCGAATGCGTATACTGTCAATGAAAGACTTGATAAACTAAAAACCGAAATTCAAGATTATTTCAATCAATTAAGATCAAGCGGAGAAGATTATTCAGTAAAAACAATCAAGGATTATTTATTACAAGTAACTAACTCAAAAGGAATATTGGAGATTTTCGATTATTACCTTGAAAGTATCCTTGCTAAATTAAATAAAGGCTACTCAATGGAGACGTACAAACATTATAAGTCGTCGAGAAAAAGACTGGCAACTTTTATCCGATATAAGTATAAACAAAGTGACTTCCCTGTTGAAAAAATAAAATTTACATTTTTAGATGCTTTTGATGTATATCTAAAACAAAAATTTAAAGTCCATCAGAATACAGCATGGAATTACCATAAACATTTAAGAAGAGTACTAAACCTGGCTATTTCTATGGAGCATATTTCAAAAAATCCATACAATAAGTATAAGGTAGGACTTGAGCCGACGCATAGAGAAATTCTGACGATTGAAGAACTTACACGAATAGAGGAAAAAGAAATACAGATTGAACGTCTTTCAGTTGTTCGCGATATTTTTGTTTTTACATGTTACACCGGTCTCTCTTATTCTGATATTTATAAATTAAACAAAAGTCATCTGCATAAAGGGATCGACAAAAAAGACTGGATTATTATTGATCGGACCAAGACCAGCAATCGTTGCCGGATTCCACTAATACCTGAAGCAAAAAGAGTCTTAAATAAATATTCGAACTATCCGAAAAACGAAAATAGCGGAAAATTGCTTCCAGTTTTAACTAATCAGAAAATGAATAGTTACCTCAAAGAATTGGGTGATATCTGCAACATCAATAAGGACATTACGATGCATATCGCCAGGCATACTTTTGCAACTTCTGTAACATTGGCAAACGGAGTTCCTATTGAAACTGTCTCGAAAATCCTTGGACACACATCGTTAAAAACAACCCAGATTTATACAAAAGTTCTGGATCAGAAAATCTCAGAAGATATGGATTTGCTTCAAACAAGACTTAGTGAAAAGAAAAAAGCAATTTGATGAATAACATTTCAATGTCCGTTGCCTAAATCGCAATGGACATTGTTTTTAAAAAACATTTCATATTTCTTCAAAAACCTTAATTCGAAGAATTAATCAAGCTTTTAATCGACAGATTAAAAGTCCGTGCCGGATAGGCACAAGGGATTTTGTGAAACAAGATCACATCTTGCCAACCCCTCCCCCACCAACTAAATCATTCACCTGAGGTTAAGAATATGAAAACAGGCTCTATTGATTTTATTTTGTAAAATAAAATATCCCCAAAAGAGAAGAAAAAAAGAAAAAAAAGAAAAGAAAGTCTTAGACTTGCCATCCGGGATTAAATACAAGGCTGCCTTGAAAACTATTAGCCTTTAAGCTCCGTATTCAGTTTATACAGTCAGGGCATTTACTTTAGCCTTGTATTTAAATATGGGACGGATGGTGCGAAGGATGGCTAACTTTGGCTTTCTTTTTTTGTTTTCCACCTTTCAAATTTATATAACTACAACAACATGATAGGTGGGCAGGCTGCAGGAAAGTACAGTCCTGCCGTGAAACAAAGGGGCTGTTCTTTCCGTGTGATGCCTAAGGCTTTTCACATATAAAGACAAAACAACGCCGGTTCCATGAAGTATTAACAAATGGAGGTGAATTGAAGGCTGGGAGTGTGATATGCCGTGGTATAGGGAAATCTAAAAAACTTTTAATAGCTCTTTTTTTCGTGGGCGAAAGATTTACTTTCTCGATTACCAACGCACTTCCTGTCGCAATTCCAGTAGCACTTCCTGTATCAAATTTGATACAGGAAACTTCGAAGCCAGTTTTAAGTTACCAGAATCTTTAATCAAGCAAGTGAGAACCGATTAAAACACTCAAAACCGAAAACTTACAAATATCCAAATAGAATATTGTAAATCTAAATATATTTATGAAATGAGTTGCAAGCCTACATAGATTAGGACCCGTATCAATGCTTGTTATTAATATATTTTTTCCTTGCTGTCACCCTTTCATCCTCCTTATGAGACATTTATTACGAAGATTTTAAATAAAAATGATACACAAATTCAACAACTAAACAAAATTATTCAAGGATGAAACTTAAACTACTCTCACTTTTATTTCTATTTCACTTTTCGATTTATGCGCAAAACAGAGAACATGCTTTCGAGCTCAATAAACAACTGGGGCGTGGAATAAACTTTGGTGGTATGTTTGAAGGCTTCAGTAACTCGGTAAGCAGTGGCAAATGGAAACCTGAGTATGCCCAAATGGTTGCCAATCTCGGTTTTAATCATGTGCGTATTCCTATTCGCTGGGAACCCGAAGGACGTAGCAATCCGGAAGCACCTTACAACATTAATCCCCAATTTCTGGATCAGATAAAAGAAGTGGTTGATTCCTGCCTCAATAATGGAATGTTTGCTATCATAAATATGCACCATCACGAGGCACTTTTTGATGATCCCAATGGACAAAGAGAACGCTTTCTCTCGCAGTGGAAGCAGATCTCTGAGTACTTTAAAGACTACTCCTATAAATTGATTTTCGAGATATTAAACGAACCGCACGGTCACCTTACTCCCGATAAATGGAATATATTTTTATCCGATGCACTTGCTGCCATTCGCATTGATAGTCCGGACCGGATTGTTTCGATTGGCTCTGCCGACTGGGGAGGTCTTGGCAGTATCTCAGAACTAGAGCTTCCGGACGATGAAAACATTATTCTAACCATCCACTACTACAATCCCTTTAGTTTTACCGGTCAAGGTGCTAGTTGGATTGAAGGTTCAGATGCATGGCTAGGCACAAAATGGAACAACACAGAACCTGAACGCCAACGAGTTCAAAATGATTTTGCTCCGTTAAAGACGTTAGAGGAGAAACAGAATATTCCCATTCATATCGGGGAATTTGGTTCTTATAGTACTGCTGACGATGCTTCGCGGGAAAAATGGACAACTTACATAGCGAGATATGTCGAGTCGCAAGGCTGGAGTTGGGCATACTGGGAATTTCGTGACGGCTATGGCATTTACAACCCAATTACCAACAGATATTACAATTTTTTGGTAGATGCCTTACTACACAATCCAATGCCCGAAGCCGCATATTATGCTGCAACACCGGTGTATACATCTGATTTTTCGAGGGGAAATTCAGAATGGGACCTGAGAAATAATAGTGGTGCAGTATCCACACAACAGGATAAAAACGACCAAATGGTAATTTCCATTTCAACGGCCAGTAGCTCGGAGTGGCATATTCAGCTGGTAAAATACAATGTAAAACTGGAAGCCGGAAAGAAATACCGTGTTCGTTTTAAGGCACGGGCTGACAACGAACGTTCCATTACTGCATATGTTGGCGAGGGTGCTGCCCCCTGGGGAGCATACAGCAATTATAACACAATTACCCTGAACGATATTCTGGAAGAGTATTCTTACACTTTCAACATGACAAAAGACGATAACAATGCACGCATTAAATTCGATTTGGGAGCTTCTGATTCGGATATCTATTTTGAATCAATCATTCTTGAAGCGATAGAATTAGAAACGCCAACCACAGTTTCCCTTCACGCCGAGGTAAAAACAAAGGTCTTTCCCAATCCTGCCACAAATCAATTATGCGTGAGTAACTCCGATGATTTTGAACAACTGATAATTAGTAATGCCAACGGCACAATTGTTTTGTCAAAACAATTAAGTGAACACTTAAACCAGATTGGAATAAGTCAGATGCCGCCAGGAATATATTTTGTGACCTTACTGAATCAACACAATCGCTTCACAACAAAAATGATCAAGAATTAAGTATAGATCTGGCAATATAAATTTCAATTTCTTAGTTTGAGGAATGAAAAAGGCCCGCGCAACGCGAGGCCTTTTTTGTTTAACCCGAAACATATAAAGTGGCTCTTTTTAACAGCCTGCTTATTCCAACATTCCTTCCTCAACAGATTCTGCTTCATATTTTTTCAAATCAGTTACCTCATCAGGATTCTTCACTGCTGCATGTGCAGCATGCTGAGCTATTTCAATTTTATACGAATCTACTCCTGCAGGAGCATAAGAATTACGCGTTACGTTCTTCTTAAATATCTTTTCGAACCACGTACATGCTACAGTATACCGACCGTAAGTTGTTTCAAGATGGTAACCATCACGATTGAAATGATCTCCAATACACGATGTGCGACCATTCTGTATAGCTGTTCCCGAAGGAATTATAATGTCAATATCAACCAAATCTGCAGCACGGTCTATCGCGTCAACTAAAGATTTATACATTTCATCTTGGTCATTATTGTAATTCGGAAAAGCCTTGTGCGTTGAGTTTTTAGCATACGCCCAGGTCTGGTGCAGCATTATTTTCATTTTCCGATTTGTTGCATGTGTTTTAACGTAATCAACAAGCCCGGGCAACGATTTTTTAAAAGTCTCGTATTGCCCCGAATTACTGCTCACTTGTTGTAAACTTATATAATCCCATTTTTCATCAGCGATAGCTTCTGCCAGACTGGTCTTCGGACGGTTAGTTTTTGTGCTATTTTCAATCTTTCGATAGTCGTATACTGGACTATCTTTTGTTGCATTTTTCAAGTGAGTTGCCAAGGAACAACCGCCAATGTAACAATTTCCAATCACTACAAAAATACCTTCAGCATCAGCCAATTCATACAAATATTGCTCAACGGCATCTTGCGAGAAACTGTTTCCGATCGCTAATATGCGTATCGTCTTATTCTTCTTGAATAATGGCTGACCGTTTGCAATTTCAGTTGGCTTTTCTGCTCTTTGTAAATTAGCTGAGTATCCTGTTACCGATGTAAGAAACAGAATAAACAGTATAGCTAAAATCCGCTCTGTATATTTTCTAAAATGTATTTTATTCATTCTTATCATTTTATTAGCTCAATTCTCACAGATTCACAATGCATTTTTTGTCAAAGGATTTATAATCGATAAAACTCCTCCCATCCTTTTCGAGGAGGTGTTCCAACCAATAGCTCATTCGCCAATCTGTTGTTCGTAATTTGTTTTGATTTTCTGTCGAATTTTATTTTAGTATTCAGTCGTTGTGCCAATGTCCCTAACACAAAAACCTGGCTGAGTGGACCAGATACTTCAAACGGTGACCTCGTTTTCTCCTCTCCTCTGCACGCCAACACAAAGTTTTCAAAGTGGTTGGAAGGACTTTCTGGTACATCTGGTAAATGCTTTTTAACTTCCTCTGCTTTTTCTGATGGCAGAATAGATAATGTGGTACCATGAGAACCACCTTTGAAAACAAGATCTTTGCTGTAAATGATTTTGCCGGGGTTCAGGTTTCGTGTTTCGATCTGACCTGTACTTGTAGCAGGAATATCAGCTGCCAATTCTGATTTGCCATAATTCTCGGGCAGCTCGGGTTGGTTATCTACTCCGTCGTACCAGCTTATTGTAAGCGGTGGCATACCTTTTCTTTTCGGGAATTTAAAATCGAGCGTAGTTGCCTGCGGATAAAACAGCGGATTATGGCCTTCTACTATTACCGGATCAACCTCGTATGGTAAGCCCAAATCTAGAAACTCGTGAATGGTATCAATTATATGAGCTCCCCAGTCGCCTAGTGCTCCCATACCGAAATCGTACCAGCATCGCCATTGCCCATTTATAAAATCGTGGTTATAATCATGGTGCTGCGATGTGCCCAACCAAGTATCCCAATCCAATGTTCCAGGAATTGCTTCAGCTTTTGGGAAAGTCTTCATGCCAGTGTCCCATCCATGCCATCTACGTGCACTATTCATGTGCGCCACCACTTTTGTTACGTCTTTTATAATACCTTTCTCCACCCAGGTTTTAAACTGAAAATAGTTAGCATCCGAGTGCCCCTGGTTGCCCATCTGCGTAGCAACCTTATATTTGTTAGCTGCTTTTATCAGCAATTCCGATTCCTGAAAAGTGCGTGTCAAGGGTTTTTCCGTATACACGTTCTTCCCCATCGACATAGCAAGAATAGTGATCGGGAAATGCGAGAAATCGGGTGTTCCAACAACAACAGCATCAAATGTCTTCGCTGCTTTATCGAACATCAAACGAAAATCCTGAAATTGTGTTGCTTTTGGATTTGCATCGATGGAGGCCTGTGTATGTTTGGCTCCCATATCAGTATCGCACATGGCAACATTATTTACCATTCCCGTATTCATAAAATCTTTAAGAATCTGTCCTCCCCGGTTTCCAATTCCACAGAAAGCGAGGTTAACTTTATCGTTGGGCATTACCCTTCCTGGTTTTCCAAAAACGACATAGGACGGAAGAATAGTTACTGCTCCTAATCCTAGTGATGTTTTTTTAATAAATGCTCTTCGGTTATGATTCGCTGTTTTATTCATCTCAATAACTTTTTTTGATTTGTTCTTAATGGCTAACCGGGCAGAATTAATCCAATGGTCTAATTTTAATATTGCGGAACTGTACCTCATTTCCATGATCCTGCAAGAGAATGTGTCCGTCTTCAAAATCTCCAAAATTCTCCCATTGCTGATATTTGCTATAATCGACCAGTGCCTGCCACATTTGTGTATTACGCTCGTATTCTACCACTTTTATTCCGTTCAGAAAATGGCTCACCTTATTGCCGCGAACTTCAACACGTGCCCGGTTCCACGAACCAATTCCATTGAATAGTTTAACCTGCAGGTTTGGATCGAAATAGCTTCCGTCAGCCGGAATCAGATCGTACAAGGATCCTAATGTGCGATTACGCAGAACACCAAGCTTTGCATCGGGATGGTTTTTATCATCCAGAAGCTGAAACTCGCATCCGATTGCTGAGCCTTCTCCTTGATTAATGTTTCCCTGTACAAAATATTTTATTCCACTGTTGGCTCCTTCAGTAAGTTTAAAATCCACTTCGAGAATAAAATTTTTATAACGTTCAATTGTTATAATGTCGCCACCGTTACCCGACTCTGCTCCATCGGCATTTTCAACCACCAGTTTACTATCTTCGATATGCCAGCCTTTTTCTGGAAAGTTTTCCAACTTTACACCACGCCAGCCTTTGGTCGTTTTTCCATCCCAAAGCAGTTTCCAGCCTTCTTCTTGCTCACGTTGCGTGAGTTTGTTAGTCAAGTAACTCACCTCAGCCACCTCTTCTGGCATTTCTATACGATTTTCATCCAGATTTTCGGACATGATGCGAACATCTTTCCATCGAATTTCCTTGCCAGCATGTGCGGTATTATTTCCAATAGAATGCGCCTGTAATCCAATAAATCCTTCAGCCGTCTTATCGTCAACCAGATTTGCTACGGGAACTCCATTTAACCAGGTTCGGATAGAATTACCAATGGCTTCAACCCTATAATTGTTCCATTGCCCCTTTTTGAATGCACTTTTTGCTGATTTGTTGTATTCCAGCGGATAGAGCCATCCCCGACGCCCTTCATCATAAATACCTGCTGACCAGGCCCGGTCGGAGTCATCACATTCAACCTGGTAACCGTGTACACGACCGTTTTGATAGTCAGGTAAACTGTTGCTACGAATCTGAACGCCGGAATTCAATCCTTCATCCATTTTCATTTCGTATTCCAAAATAAAATCTCCGTAATTGTTTTCGGTTACCAAAAATGTATTGGGTGTTCCGGTTTTGGATGTTCCCACTATCTCGCCATTTTCAACCTTGTATTCGGCGGTACCGTTTAAAACTGTCCAACCGTTCAGGTTATCCCCATTAAAAAGTTGTTTCCAACTCCCTTTGTCTGATTGGGTTTTACAGCTCATCAAAAATATCACAGCAACGAATGTTTGTAATATCAGTTTTATTGAATTTTTCATTCTTAAAATTTTGTTTATGTTACTTCTAAAGTTATTTTCTGTTGGTTATATCTACCTGTTTACAGGTTCAATACGGTACGAATAACTGTACTGTTTATCCAGCATACGGTACTTTTTCAATGGTTTCTGACCCCAGCTGTTGTTTCCGCCAACGCCCCGCTGTTTGTAATCCACCTGAACCGAATAAAACGACCGGTTGGGCAACTGATAAGCATGTGTCGCTTTTTCCAAATCCTCCATTGAATAGGACCAGGCACTTACATTAACAGTAGGAATTCCTGAGATTTTAATTCCACGACCTTCACTATTTACAAAAGTCACCCAACGCACATCAGTTTTATTTCCATTCTCCTGTGGGTAAACATATGAATAACTTTGCTCATCTACTTTTCCTGAATATAAACCAATTCCAGCACCACTTTTCCTATCCTGATAAGTTTCGTACGGACCGCGGCCATACCACTGCATTTGGCTATAGCTATCGGGAATTTGAAATTGCATACCAAAACGTGGTAACTCCGGTACGCCATCTTCCAGTTCCATCTGGCAATTCACCTGTAAAATTCCGGTGTTGTAGATGGTATAAATCACGAAATACTCCGTTCCGAAAACAGGCAATCTGCTCGATACGGAAATTTTTATACTATCATTTCCAAAAGCTTTAGCTTCTACCGTTTCCACTTTACGATCGGTAGATGCCCGGCGCCAACAGGCTAAAGTTTCCTGATATTTACTTCCCTTGTCGTTGTCGTTCGGCACCCTCCAAAAATTCGGTACAATCGGAGTACTCAAAACTTCTTGCCCATCATATTTTATACTTCGAACTTCGCCTTTATTTTTTGATAGTTGAAATTGAAAACCCTCTCCACTAATTTCATAATTATCAGCCGACTCAGAAAGTTGAAGTTCTGCTGCCGGCTTAGTTTTGACTTGTGTATTCGGAAGCACCTCAAATATCTGAAACTGATCCCAGGCCACTATATGTCCAGCTTCCGCCCAACTATTGTTTTGTCTCAGTGAAAAAAGGACGGTAAAAAAATATTCCTGTCCTGATTTCAGATCATAAGCAGAAGAAATTTTTACCTGCTTTTTCATTCCCGGTTCGATATTTAAATTCTGCAGTTTCCCATTTTCAACAACTTCACCATTCTCGAGAATTTGCCAACTACAATCAAAATCTGAAAGGTTAGTGAAATTATACTTGTTCAGAATTTCAACTGTCATATTTTCTGCACTAACCAATTTGGTAGTAACATATTGGTACACTTTCTTCACTTCATATAACGAAGGATTTGGATTCCGATCAGGAGAAACCAGCCCGTTGATACAAAAATTATTGTCGTTGGGTTTATCGCCGAAATCACCACCGTAGGCAAAATATTCAATTCCATTTTCAGTTTTTGTGCGTAATCCCTGATCTACCCAATCCCAGATAAAACCACCGATCAGCGCCGGATATTCTTCAATTGCATCCCAATATTCCTGCAAATTCCCCATCGAATTTCCCATAGCATGTGCATATTCGTTCATCAAAAACGGACGATCCGGCTTTTCTGTTGCGCGCTGAATAATCCAATCCGGCGTAGGATAAGTCTGGCTATCCATGTCAGCCGCTTCATTCATCTGGCGGTACTGTATTGGTCGCGTTGGATCCAAATCGCGAATATGATCCGACATTTTAAAGAAATTATCACCATGTCCTGCTTCATTTCCCAACGACCATAAAACAACGCTTGGATGATTTCTGTCGCGGATTACCATTCGTCCCGCACGTGCTAAAACAGCTGCAGTCCAGTTCGGATCGTTACCCGGTAAAATATCCTTTCCATAGGATACTCCATGTGATTCTACATTGGCCTCATCAACCAAGTAAATTCCGTATTCGTTGCAAAGCCGGTACCATTCGGGTTGGTTCGGATAATGCGAACAGCGCACCGAGTTGATATTATTCTGCTTCATCATCAGAATATCCTTTATCATACTTTCGCGTGTAATTGCACGTCCTCGATCCGGATCATGTTCATGACGGTTCACACCTTTGAATAAAATGGATTTACCGTTAACAAAAAACTCTCCGCCCCTAATCTCAACTTCACGAAATCCTATATCGGTAGAAACCCGCTCCAGTGTTCTTCCATCTGAATCTCTCAGCTCTAAAAGCAGTGTATATAAATTCGGAAATTCAGCCGACCACAATTTCGGATTCTTAATCTTTTGCGAGAGTTCAATTTCCTGCTCTCTATTTTCTGCAATATTGATTTTCTCATTCAATGTTACTACCGACTCATCGGTCCAACTACCCTTTGGAAATAAATAGGCTTTCAGCTCCATCTTCGATAAATCTTTGCCAGTTGTATTTTTCACCTTCGTTTTAATTTTCAGATCGACGTGCTTAAACTGGTCGTCTAAATCAGTTGTCACATAAAAATCGCTGATTGCTATTTTGGGTGTTGTAAACAGATACACATCGCGATAAATCCCACTGAAACGCCACATGTCTTGATCCTCGAGGTAACTACCATCGCTCCAACGATAAACTTCAACTGCCAGTAAGTTTTCCCCCTCTTTTAAATATTCGCTGATATTAAATTCCGCAGGTGTCATACTTCCCTGGCTGTACCCCACTTTTTCACCATTCACCCAAATATAAAAAGCACTTTTCACTCCATCGAAATGAAGAAATATGTTTTGATTTTTATCCCAATCTGCGGGAATGGTAAAGATTCTCTGGTACGACCCAACCGGGTTATTATCGTGTTGAATGTATGGCGGGTTTGCTTTAAAAGGATAAACAGTATTCGTATAAATAGGGATTCCGTAGCCGTGCATTTGCCAATTGGAAGGCACCGGTAACTCATCCCAATTTGTGAGATCATAATCCGTACGGTAAAAATCCACAGGCCGGTCAGCCGGTTTGGCACTCCAACGGAAATTCCAGATTCCGTTCAGTGATTTTACAAACGGGCTTGCTTCCTTACTAAAGTCAATAAGTTTCCCTTCAGTTTTTAGAGGTATAAATTCAGCCCTGCCCGGTTCTTTATTGATCTCGAAAATTGTTGAATTTTCCCAATCATTCTGTGCCCAAACACTTGAAAACTGACAAATAAACAAACAGGTAATAAAAACTAATAAGCGTATTTTATATTTTCTCATATGATTTAATTTAACCACCATCCGGCATTATTTTAATACCAATAGTGCTGAATGACTACTAGTTAGCCTCTAAACTCATTTAATTAATTACTCCTTACAGAACTCTTTTTTAAACGGCCGGGAACCACCTTTTTTGATCGTAAAAAGAAAAAATATCCGGCCAGAATAATTGTTACAACACACCCTATAAATACCGACAAAGAATAGGGCAACATCAAACCTTCTGGTGCAACCAAAATATAAGTCGTCACCACTGCGGACATAAAAATTGCGGGTATAAGTGCGATCCAAAAGTTCTCGCCTCTGATAAGCATATAAACTGAGGCAGTCCAAAGTACAATGGTTGCCAGCGTTTGGTTCGACCACCCAAAATATCGCCAAATAATATCGAAGTTGATTGTTGTAAGCATGATTGCCACAATAAAAATGGGAATGGTTATAACAAGCCGTTGCACCAGTTTCCCCTGCTTAAAATTGAATGTATCGGCAATGGTTAATCGTGCACTCCGAAATGCAGTGTCGCCCGATGTAATTGGGGCTGCAACCACTCCGATAATCGCGAGCAATCCGCCTATTTTTCCCAGCATGGTGTCACAAATCTGGTTGACCACCCAGGCTGCATTGTGCCCCGGCTGAGCCATTGTTTCGCCTAATTCGCGCACTCCTCCAAAGAAAGCCATGGCAGCAGCAGCCCAAATCAATGCAACAATTCCTTCTGTGATCATAGCTCCATAAAATATCTTCTTCCCATCAGCTTCATTCGACAGGCAGCGGGCCATTAATGGCGATTGCGTAGAATGAAAACCCGAAATCGCTCCACAAGCTATAGTAATAAACAACATCGGAAATACTGGGAATTTACCGGGATTCGCATGCATATTGGAAAACGTTGACGGAGTAAGGTCGGGAATCGAATAATTTCCGAAAAGTAATACTGCAAAAATTCCTACTGCCATTACCAGTAACGAACCGCCAAAGAATGGATATATTTTCCCAATTAATTTATCGATGGGAATCATGGTGGCCAGAATGTAATAAAGGAATATGATGAAGATCCAATAAAAGGCTTTTACACCCGAAAGTCCGGCAAGAATTGTTGCAGGGCCTTTTACAAAAACCACCCCAACCAAAATCAGCAATACTAACGCGAAAATCCGCATGAAATTCTTCACGCCAACACCCAGATATTTCCCTACAATTTCGGGAATACTTTCTCCTTCATGCCGTACTGAAAGCATGCCCGAAAAATAATCGTGCACTCCTCCTGCAAAAACGGAACCCAAAACAATCCAGATAAAAGCTACCGGCCCCCACATTGCTCCGGCAATAGCGCCAAAAATTGGTCCAAGGCCAGCAATATTCAAAAACTGAATCAAAAAGATTTTACTTGTTTTCAGAGGCACATAATCCACTCCGTCATTCTTTTCAATTGCAGGAGTTGGCCTTGTCTGGTCACTTTTAAAATTGCGGTCAACATAGCCTCCGTAAATAAAATACCCCGCTACCAAAACCGCTACCGAAATAATAAATGTAATCATCTTAAATCCTATTTTATTTCCAAAACCTTTTGCGTTAAAGTGCGCACATAGGCATCTTTATCCTTTAAAAAGTTATTTAACAGTGTCTCGATTTCTCTATTCTCAAAAAAATCCGGTTGATAAAGCTGGTAGACCAAGTTGAGCGAGGTAACCTGAAGTTTTCCCTCTTTTACAAATCGCAGAAGTTGCAGGAAAATTTCTTCCAAAACACCTCCATTTTCTATAAGTCGCCAAATCAGTTCAACATTTGTTCTTGCCGAGAAAAAAGGCATTTCATCGACTAGCTGCTTTTTAACCTGCTCATCTTTCAACTCATCTTTCTGAAAATAATCCAGTGCGGTTTCTGCCAGCAAGTCATCTTCTGATTTTATGAATATTATGATCCGTGGATAAAACTCTGCGTGATACTCCCTGTGCTTTTCAATTGTTTCAATCGCCCAGATAATTTTTTCGGACTTGTTTGAACTAAGCATTTGCGTTAGAAAATCAGCATCAGTCCGTTCATCCAGCAAGCGAAATATTTCCTGTTGTGTAGGGCCATAAACCGTGTGCCAAAGCGTATGACACGAGTAAACCGCATCTTTCACCACAACCTCTGCCAAAGCCGGCTGAGTAGCTGCCGTATAGCCATCCAGTTCATAAGGATTTTTTATCGAATCAGGAATAATTACCAAATCCTCCTGTTTTAATTTTTTAAGAATGGACGAAGGATCTTTTAAAATATCATCCAGTTTAATGTAGTCTTTGTGCTCAAAAATGGTGTGATCTGATTTTGTCAATGGCTCGTCCTCTGGCACTTGAAAGCCGAGATAATTACCGGCGCCATCCCAAAATAGCCAGAGACGGATCATTTTGCATTTCCCCGAAATACATACGTCTTTATAAAAATGCCGGCCAAACCACAGCGGCATTCCATTGGCATCCTGCAATTCAATAATTTGCTGATCAGAAGAAGCATCGGCAGTGTCATTAAACGTGTGCAAAACGCGCTCGCCTTCCCAGTCCAGAAAGTTTTCCTGTGTACTTTCCACGTCTAAATAGGAAAGACAGAACAATCCGCCGAAGACGATCACAACCAGAATCCACAAACGCTTAGCCATATTTCTATACTCTGCCACGTTTTTTATGTGCTAATATTTTCTTCGTAATTCCAGAGCGTTTAAAACGGGATACCCTTCCACAGCCTCGAAACGAATATTCAACGAATTGCCTTTTACATACATCGGAATTTTAAAACTCACAGCAGTGTTAATGCCATAATCTTTAGCCATATTCAAATGATCGAGTACTAGTTTATCGTTGATGTACACATTAAAAATCCGTTTTGTGTTTTTAGCCACTTCTCCACTTTTCATGCCTACTTCGTACTGACTGATCGTTTGTCCATTTTCTACGGCGATCTCGGCAAAATGTAAAGTTACTTCATATTCCCCTGTTGGAACATCGGCTTTAAAAGACCCAATGTCTTCTTGTTGAGTTTGAAAGATCGGATCATTTGAAGTACCAAAAATCTCTTTATTTGCACCATAACTTTTCCCATTATTTAGCCGAAAAGTTTCGCCACCAACTGTTCCCCAGCTTCCCTTTTCATATTCCTTCGAAGGAATCCAAACCTCATTGGTCAGGTCGTCCCAAAATTCTCTGACATCGCCAAACGAAATGCATAATTTCTGATTTACATTAAACGTTGAAACCTGGTTGGGCTGAATTTTAAACTGTATTTTATGAAAATCCTGAACTCCGGAAGCAGCTTTTACCTGCAGGATATTGCTACCATTCGTAAATGGCACCTCCCAACTGGCGACAAAATTATCAATCGTTTTAACGCCCAACGAAACTCCATTTTGAAACAACTCAACCTCCGGCTGATTGCTGTATACTTCTATTCGTTTTGTACAAATATTTTCGTTGTCGCGATCTGCAATACCCGAACGAAAAGGAGAAATCTTCGATGCAACTGCCACAAAAGGCTTTTTTAATAAGGCCGCCTGATAATATAAATACGAATCTTTTGGGCGACGGTCGTGGCTCATCAGTCCTTTGCTGTTGATGTGAGGATCGGAGTCGCCCCTGTATTCAGAGCTAAAATCAGCCAAATTCCATACGTTTGCACCAACAACAAAATCACGCTTCATTATCTCTTTTATGTAGTGCTGATGATAAACCTGTTCGTATTCCAATGAGAAGTCAAAACGTTCAGGATGGTCGGAGCGCAAACGTGGGTCTGCACCGGCACCGTATTCGGTAACAATAACCGGCTTATCCGGCAGTATCCAATGATGCATCTCAAGGTATTCCTGAAACTTATTTAAATCGTCGCCATACCAACCCTGATACAGGTTCCAACCCACAATCATCGGGATCTTCGTGAGCCCGACATTGTTGTATTTCCAGAAATCGCCATGATTAGGAATCATTGTATATCGCTCACTATCCAGGCTACGAGCTATCAAATCCAGCTCTCCGGCCAAATGACACAAATTCTCTATATAAATTTCACGTCTTTCCGGTTGTTTGCTGTATAAATCGTTGATCAAAACTTCGTTCATATAAGCCCAGATTACAACTGAAGGATGATTGAAATTCTGATGAATCATCTCCTTCATCATGTGCTTGCAATTGTTATAAAAGGCTTCCGATTCAGTAATGTAATTTACAATCGGAATTTCAACAGAAGTAATTATTCCAATCTTGTCACACAATTCAAGGATTCTAGGATCTTGCGGATAATGCGCAATCCGAAGGTAGTTAGCTCCCATTTCTTTCAGATAGCGCACATCATTTTCGTGCAAGGCATCGGGTAAGGCATTTGCCAGCCCCTGATAATCCTGATGCCTGTTTGGTCCTATCAATTTGCAAAATTCACCGTTGATATAAAAACCCTTTTCGGCATCAAATTCGTACCACCGCACTCCATATGCTGATGAAACTTCGTCAATAACTTCATCAGAACCTGATTCGCACAACAGACATTCCACCTGGTACAAATAGGGAGAATCAGGGGACCATAAATTTGGCGCTTCCAATTCCGGCATATCGGCCAAAAACTCTTCTGTTTCATTTGCCGAAACTGAAATTTCACGGTCGAATTTACTTACAATGTTTCCATTGGCATCGTTTATAGAAATAGAAACTTTTACATCTTTCTTTTTATCTGAATCGTTTTGAACAAGTGCCTGAACCTTAATCTTGGCCTTCTTTTCGGAGACTTCCGGTGAAGAAATGTATACCCCCAACGAGCCATATTCGTTTAAAGCAAAATGAACCGAAGGAGTGGCAATCAAATGCACATCGCGGTAAATCCCTCCCATAAAACTGAAATCGGCACTCAAAGTAGGAATGTCTTTACTAAATCTGTTATTTACTTTTACGAAGATGATGTTCGTGCCATCGTCGTTCAAAAAGGCAGAAATTGGAACAACAAACCCGGTGTAACCTCCTTTGTGTGTGCCTGCCAGTTGATTGTTAACATACACCTCAGCCTCTTGATTTACTCCCTCGAAATACAGCGAATACTCCTGCCCTTTCAGCAAATTAGTCAGCTCCTTTCGGTAACAGGTTTCGCCACGATAATAACCCGTTGGCTCGTCATAAATATCTTCTGTGTTGTACGAGTGTGGAATGGTTAAATTGTCCCATTTTACCGTTTCCCACATCTCGGGCCCTTCTAATTCTCCTTTGTAAAACTTCCATTTATTATTGATCGTTAAATCAATTCGTGCCGCCTGAGACATTGTACTTAGCAACAACAGCAACAGGCTTATTATTAGTTCATTTGATTTCATTACAAGTTTATTCGAGTCAGAAATTTAAGTATTAATTCTTTGGCGTTGTTTCCAGTTCGAGAGCTCCCTGAAGCCCCTCCTTGGAGTTTGGTCCCAGCCAAAGTTGAAATTCTCCGGCTTCAAGCTTTGGTTCGAAGTTTTCATCCAACACACACAGTTCTTCCGGTTTTAGTATAAAACTTACCAGTTTTGACTCACCAGCGTCCAGCCAAATCTTTTTAAATCCTTTCAGTTCTTTAACAGGACGCGTTGTTGAGCCGACCAAATCGCGGATATACAATTGAACCACTTCTTCTCCGGCCAACTCACTTTCGTTGGTAATTTTAGCCTGAATTACTAATGAATCGTTGGTATAAAGTGTTTTTGCCGATAAGTGCAAAGCATCATATTTAAACGAAGAGTAACTTAGTCCGTAACCGAAAGGGAAAAGCGGCTGAGCATTCAAATCTTCATAATCGTTAGACTGTGGTCTGCCACTACTCCGGTGATTATAAAATACTGGCAGTTGTCCCACTGATTTTGGGAAACTGGTGGTTAATCTTCCCGCCGGATTGTATTTTCCATACAGCACATCGGCTAATGAATTTCCGGCTTCAGTTCCCGGATGCCAGGCCAGTAATACAACATCCGATACCGGGACAACATTACTTAAATCCAATGGCCGCCCGTTAAAGATTACCGTGATAACCGGCTTTCCACTTTTGGCTAGTTTCTTTAGCAACTCCTCCTGATCTTTGTATAGCTGAATATCTGAACGGCTATGATTTTCGCCAAACATATTATAAGGTTCTCCCAGGCAAACAATTACTACATCGGTTGCATTGGTCACTTTTGTTGTTACCTGAAGTCCGTGAGGGGCATTAGCTTTTAAGCCGTCTAACGGCGTAATCACATCGCTAGTTTTTCCTGTGGATTTCCACCAACCCATTAACTCCGATTCTTCGGCAAAAGGACCAAGAACAGCTACCGATTTTATTTTCTCGGTAAGCGGAAGTACATGTTTTTCATTTTTTAAAAGCACCATCGACTCGCGACCAGCTTTACGCGCAAACTCCCTTGATTCTTTTGTAAGTAATTCACGGCTCATCCGGGTTGTATCAACATAAGGATTTTGAAACAGTCCCTTTTTCATTTTCACAAAAAGAATTCGTTTAACTGCTTCGTCAATTATCGATTCCGGAAACTGACCATTTTCAACCAGACCTTTCAATTTTCGGTAGGTCAGTGTTTTCATTTCCATATCAACGCCTCCCTCCAGAGCCCTGACAGCGGCACTTACTGAATCAGCGGCATAACCATGCAGAATTAATTCTGAGACCGCGTCCCAGTCGCTAACCACGAAACCTTCAAAGCCCCATTTTTCTTTTAGTGTTTCGCGCAGGTATTTTTTATTTGCCGACGACGGCACACCGTTTATATCGTTGAAAGAACTCATCACCGTTAAAGCACCGGCTTCAACCCCCGCTTTAAACGATGGCAAATAAACTTCGTGCATGCTTCTTTCAGAGATATCAGTATATTGATAATCGCGTCCCCCCATGGCAACACCGTATCCAACAAAGTGTTTCATGCAGGCAACCACGCTTCTTTCATCAGTTAAATCCTCGCCCTGAAATCCTTTAACAGCAGCAGCTCCAAGCACTGAATTCAAATAAGTATCCTCACCGTAACTTTCAGCAATTCTTCCCCAGCGCGGGTCTCGCGAGACATCTACCATCGGCGCGAAAGTCCAGTCGACACCGGAAGCAGAAGATTCCAACGCGGCAATAGAAGCTGCCTTGCGAACCAGTTCCGGATTCCAGCTACACGATTGAGCCAGCGAAGTGGGAAAAATCGTACGAAATCCATGAATTACGTCGTGGCCGAAAATGATCGGAATTCCTAATCGAGAACCTTCAACAGCAGCTTGCTGTATGCGGTTTCGCTCTTCCGGTGAAACAAAATTGGTTCCTCCGTTTAACACCGACCCAACCTTTCCGGCCTTAATATCATCAAGTAATTCCTGATCTATATCCTCAACAAATCGCTGAGAGAGTTGCCCCAGCTTTTCGTTCAGGGTCATTTGAGCAACAAGTCCATTTATCCGACTGTTTAATGGATCGTTACCCTTTTCATTTTGGGTGCACGCTGTTGCAAAACCAATAAACAAAACAATTACTATCGCCAGCTGTATATAACTGGTGAGTTTTCTATCATTAACCATTTAATGCTGTTTTGTGTAATTCTACTTTTTGGGTCCTAAAGTTCTTCCCATGTTATATTCCTGTGCATTCTCCATGTCGTACTTACCAACTCCATTATCAATTAAACTTTTTAGCTCACCCAAATAGTTTTCGTAAACTCCGCGCGGATTAGTATCATGTTCAGTTGCAATAGATGCGGCCATTCCTACTACTTCGCCCATCATCCCTGTGGTACGCATCACGCGAACCGTTCCCAACGCAACATGCGTTACACTAATATTTCGTCCGGCCATAAAAAGGTTATCCACATTGCGCGAATAAAAGCAACGATAAGGAATTGGATATAAATGAATGGTTTTATGAACAGCAATTGATTTAAATTCATTTTCAGGAAAGTGTTTGGTATTTATAGGATCGGGGTAATGCAAATCGATACTCCATGAAGTTGGTGCTGAGCCATCAGGATAAACCACATAATCAGTAAGATCCTGCTCTTTTAGAATCACATCTCCCATTAATCGCCTCGACTCTCTCTTTCCAGCAACATAGGCCACCCAGGCAAGTTTTCGGTTTTGGTATTTATCTTTCTCCGCACTGTGATTTTTTAGGAATGACCAGTTGGAATACACGACCAACAATCCATAATCTCTGATTCGTTCGAATTCTGAAATCTGATCATAGTTCATACCGGTTTCCCAGGTCCATTCTCCCATTGTTACGTGCTGTGTATTTGCTTGATTAAATTCAACTCCATATTGAAAATCAGGAAATGAACTTGCATTTTCACCTTCGCGCGAATACCACTGAACAGAAGCACCCATCGTCATACCGTCAGCAACTTCTGGGGCACTGGGTTCGTCGTATTCATTCCGTCCTTCACGGCCCATTGCAAAGTCGGCTCCTGCCAAATAACCAATGGTTCCGTCACCGGTACAATCGGCAAACAAGGGAGCAGAAAAAGATAATTCTTCCGAGGTTTCGATATTTTTAGCAATTACCTGTGTAATCCGCGAACTTTTCTTTTTTACAGCAAAAGCCCGACAACTTGCAAACAATGTAATATTTTCTTCAGCCAGTACCATGCTCATTTTCTTATCATCTTCGTAATAAGCTGCAGGCTGGGCGTTTCCTTCTTTGGTTGGCCCAATTTCATTAACGATCTTACCCAGTGAAGGATTAGGCTCAACCATAACTCTACCGCCCAAATGTACACGAACCTCAGAACTGTTATTTCCTCCTAAAACCGGGCGATCCTGAATAAGTGCCACTTTTATTCCCAGTCGGGCACCGGATATTGCAGCAGACACTCCAGCCACACCGCCACCGACTACCACTAAATCAAATTCACCCGCATCTGTTGGTTTTTTGGGTAAACCAAGCAGTTTATTTCTGAACCTGGTCAGCGACGCCAAATCTGCAGGAGGTACAACATCGCCTTTTGTAAGATAAATTGCATCTACACGGCCGTTAAAGCCGGTCAGATCGTGTAAACTTAGCGTTACTTCTTTATTCGGTATGTTCACCTCTCCGGCTCTTTGCCACATCCACTCAGAACCTGAATTTCCTAAAACATCGCCTACAGGATTACCGTTGATCAAGAGTTTGAACTTCCCGGGACCTTCGCCTTTATACCATGGCGAAGTCCAGTTGAACGTGCGTACAAAAACCTTGTATTCTCCGGTTGAAGGAACCATAATTGTTGCTTTTGCATCGGGCACAGGAACTCCCATTCCATGGGCCATCAGATACGACGATCCCATTAGGTCCATAAATTGCTGATCGACAACCCAGCCACCTTTCTCACTGAAACTTTCGGCTTCAATAAGCACTGAGTTTTTTTGTGCTGAAAGCAAAAATGAGCAAAATAAAAAAGTAATTAAGAATGTGTATTTCATAGCTTTATTGATTTTTTCCTGTAACATGTATATTCCGTTTTTCAGATATTTACTTTTATAATGCTGTTTTATCCAATTTGTACCAGCCATTATTGTTCCCCTTCCGAAATTTATTCAGATAGCCATACTTGAAAAGAAACTCATCGGTGAGTTTTCTAATGGTGTAAAATTCCTGTGTCAAAGTCTTCGAATAATAAAAAATCGGGTGTCCGGCTCCTTCAATAAGATGTAGTTCACACTCAACTCCATTTTCTTCCATACGCGCCTGAAATACCTTGGCAGTATTTACCGGAATATACGGATCTTCAGTTCCCAGAATAAAAAGTGCCGGTGGCGTTTCTGAATCGATATTATGCAGAGGCGATATTTTCTGATAGTTACTTCTAATCGTGTCGGGGCCATAACCATTTTCACTGTTGTCGATAACCGGGTAATACAACAGCAATAAATTCGGTTTACAATCATTTGCTCCCTCCTCTCTCAGCGTTCCGGTAGCGGCTGCCAAGTGCCCACCGGCAGAAGCCCCTGCTGCAACAATACGCCGCGGATCAATGTCCCACTCATCGGCATTTGCACAAACCCAGCGAATTGCATCTTTGGCATCTTCCACACTTTCAAATGGTGTTGAGTGGTTAAGGTAATTGATACGGTAATCGGCAGAAATAGCTACAAATCCTTTTGATGCGTAATAGGCACATTCGCGATAAAACTGCAAGGGCGTTCCCAGGTTCCAGCCACCGGCGAAAAAGAATACAATCGCCGGATGCTTCTGCTTTTCAGAGAAATCTTCAGGATTAAAAATATGAAGATCTAAACTTCCTTGTTTTGTAGTTTTATAATTTACTACTTCCGGTTGAAAAGCATGTGCAGGCTCTGGTAGAATCTCTTTTAAAGTCTCAAACCATACATTAGCCATTAATTCAGCACCATCAGAATTTGGATGCACTTTATCGTTGATGCTATGCTTTTCCCATTTAAAACCTTTTGACTGATCTACTAAAATAACATTTGGAAGATTCAACTCATCCACCATCTTCTCAATCTTCTGATTCAACTCAGGGAGATAGGCATATTTAGGCAACTTGCCACTTTCAATAACGTTTGCAACCAGAACTTTTGCATCAGGATTAATGGCCAATATTTTGGTAATTATTGATTTTTGAGCCTTCACAATTCCTTGAACCGGACTTTCGGAATTAAAATGGTTGTGACCGGAATGAAGCAACACCACATCAGCCGGAAATGTGCGGTAAATGCTATCGGTTTGTGTGTCCAGAAACTCAGCATCTTTTCCGCTAAAACCACAATGTTTAATTTGCCCGATGCGACATTTACTACTTCGCGGCCCGATAAAATCGACCTGGTAGCCAGCGGTAAATAAACGCTCCCACAACGGAAACAGATACGAATGAAAAGCTTCTCCTCCTTCGGTAATCGAATCTCCCAAACCAAGGAGTGTTATTCGTTTGGTTTGTTTTAAATTCTGTTCCTTTTGTTTTTCCACATTACATGCACATAAACCGAAAATTAAAACAAGGATTATGAAACAGGAACCATATAATGGCATCTTTATCTGCATGCTAACAAACTCAGGAAATTTATTCTAATCTTCAACGGTATATTCATATAAACAGTAAGAAAACTCGTCAGGTAACTCTAACTGTATTTCATGGTTTGAATCAGGCATGGTTTCAATTCGTTTCCCCTGGCCTAAAACGGGTGTCAACACTATATTTTTTTTCTCAGGCAACAGTGTTTTCATCAACCGGGATGCTTCCTTGTTTTTCTCACGAAAGACCAGTACATAACCGCTTTTTTCATCTTTAACCGACTGAAAACCTGTCCAGCCATAACCACTGGGTTCGTCTCCAATAGGATAAATATCGCCTGTGTGAATATCGGCCTGAATGCTGCGGTATTTTTTTATGACACCTCCAATATTCATTGCTTCTTCCGGCAAACCGGTTCCTTCAAACCAGGCCAGTGGCTGCGCCATCATGGTAATTGCAAATTGGTACTCGAACGGAATGAAATACGGCGCCAATGGATCATCTTCGCCATAAACGGCTTTATTGCGCCATTTATTCAGAAACTCAATCTGGAAATTTCTGGTAGGAACATAGGCAGATAGTTGCCACAAATTTCGAAGCGTCCAGTGCGGATAATAATTCCCCCAATCGGTATAGCGATTTTCAAGGAAAATATTGCCGTATGAACTCAGGTAATGATACCCGGCTCGGTTGCCGGCTGTAGCATCCAGATTGATTACAATATTTCCATCGGACTCGGTTGACACTTTATCAAAAAGCATTCGTAAACGATGATCAGCAAGCTTGTCGGGCAACATCGTTCCATCAATTTTAAAGTATCGAATGGAATAAGTGTGATATAAATTCAGAATAATTTCTGCATCCATCTCCCAGTTTTCATAACTATTATAATTACTTGGAGCAAACCAAAGCCCAAGCTGAATATTCTTTTTTCGGGCATATTCTACGATTGGTTTAAAGCCATTTGGCAAACGTTCTGCATGAGGTTCCCAGTCTTCTTTCGACCACAAATCCCATTTATCTCCGGCCGCCTGAGCAGAGTTTTGCGAAAGTCCCTGTTGCCAGCCATCGTCGACCTGAAAATGTGAAACACCTAACTTTTCGCAGGCATCCAATTCGGCTTTTAAAAACGCTTCGCTGATGCTGGCATCCTTGTTTCTGTCACCCCAGGTATTCATCATGATCATTTCATCGCGTTCGGCAAAAGTTCTGCGAATTGATTTCTGATATGAATGCAAAGCGTGTGTAAAACCACGTTCGGAGCCATCAAAAACGCCAACCACTGAACCGTAAAGTTTTATCCATTCGCCTTTAATTAAGGCTTGGTTTGAAATACCGGCACCGACAACACTTATCGAATTTCGGGCCGACTTAAAATCATAGCCGGGATAACTTAACTGCACAAATGAGCAAGGCGCTTTCTTCAGTATAAAAACACCCGGTTCGCCGAATTCAGAAGAAGTAATCTGCAACAAATTACCTTTTAACTCCACAGGATTTGTAAATGCCACCGCGTCCTCTTCTTTTACAAGGTTATTATTCTGATCGGTTCTATCGAAAAATTCAACAGCTTTCAAATGCGGATACTTTATACTTGTTTCGATATTTTCAAGTATAACCGGTGTTTGCAGAAAGTTTTCCGTCCTATCAAAATCAGAATCCTCCGCTATCCAAAGATAATTTTCGCACTCGATTGCCGGCACATTCTCAAGGATCCGAAATATACGTTTCAGTTTAAAAGTTCCATAATCAAGTATAACCTCTGCCTTTAAATAGGCGTAATGCAGATTGTTAGCAGCAAGCTCTTCTGTTTTAAAGGATGATTCCTTTAACGAAATTTTTTCGGTAATACGAAATGCAGGATTGCTCGCTGTTTTAAGCAGATTCTTACCACTTTGAATATCTGTCAAATTTAAAGCTAACAACTCTCCATTATTCCAGAGGAATTGTCGTTTTATTAATGAATTCGAAAGTGTTAATGTGTCGTTTTTCAGGATTGCCCGTGTTTGAGCATTCCCTGTATAAAAACAAGCAACCATAAATAATCCACTTACCAGTACCCTAAAAACAGTTTTACTGCCTGCATATAAAATATTCATTGACTATGGTTTAAGTTGTTTAAATTCTTTCTTGTATATATACCCTTTAAAAACGAGCAAAGGACAATCGATCTGACGTTCAAAAACAAGAAAAAGGCTACACAAAAGAATTGGATACTTCTACAGAATTCTAGCTCAATTTGATAGCAATTCTGATCCAATAATTCAAAATACGATTATGCAGCCTTTCCTCTCCTCTATTCCCTATAAGCTACTGTCTACCTAAAGCTTAGCATATACTTCAATTTCCATTATTCTCACCATGTTGTCTTCGTAATCGGGAACAAAAATCCGCACTTTATCTGTACTAATTTCCTCATCAAAAGTTCCGGTGTAGGTTTCCCCTAAAAAGTTATTCACTTCAGTAGCATTTACCCATTCACCACTAACATTTACCTGGAAATAAAAATTTGGAATAAGGTACTGGTTGTATAGGTATTTGTACACCTTAAACGAAGTTAAACTATATTCTCGTCCCAAATCAATTTCAATCCAGTGTTCCAGTCCTGCATCGGAAACGGTTATCCATCGCGAGGCAGAAGAAATAACACCATCAACAGCATTCGATCCCTCAAATCCTTCTCTGAGGAAACTGCTCGCGGTAACGATTTTCTTCAGTGCTACATTCTGAATGATCTCAACTGAAGACGATGCTGTAAAGAACGTATCGATTGCTCCTTCCTCGGGCAAATACATTGTCCTGAAAGTTGCTCCCTTTTCAATATTATAATCATCAATTACCGTTTGTGTACCATCTTCATTCAATATTTCGATAACTTTTTCTTCATCTCCTTCGAAATAAGTCATTTCAACACCTATGTCTCTGACTGACATTGGATCTCCCCAGGTAATGATTAACTGGTTGTTATCTGCATTGTATGATGTTTCTTTTACAAACCGTTGAACTAGGGTGGATTGAAACATTGAACCATAAACGTTTCCGATCTGATCGAAAACAACTGATGTAAGGCCATCTTTATCATTTGAAACTAATTGAAATGTATAACTTCCCTCAGTCATTGGAGTTTCATCTCCAACACTAACATCAATACTTTCAGAAGCCAAGTGTTCAGGAATTGGCACCACTACAGAATCACGTTTTTCATCCCAATAGATTTTTAATTCTTTAGCTCTTGGATCAGTAATCCAATAGCGTAAATCAAATCGCTCATTGCCGGCAAAAACTTTGGCAGAATCAACGCGTCCGATGTAAATAATTTCACCATCTCGCAGATATTGATCATGAACATCATTCATATCTGAACAAGAAAGCAGAATCATAAACATGGATACGAATATCAATCCTAAATATTTTATATTTTTCATGTGTTTTAATTCTAAATTTTAATGATTTTGATGAAATCGGTTCTGCTTCACCACTACTTGATTCCATAAAAATTAACTCTCATTTACCATGTGTTTACTCATTAATCTGTCCCCAGAACGTTAACTCTGCAATGAATGAGCTATTTGAATCAGTCCAGGTGCGAAGCGTACGGAAACGAATGTACCGTACTTCAGGAACTTCCAATGGAAACTCAAACTCTTCACCCGACATAGCCAGAGCCAAATCTTCGCTTGACAGATTACTTTGCGAAACAACATCTGGGCCAGATGGTTTTTCTGAAATGCCCGTGTATAGCAATTCCCAGCCATCCCACGAACATGCATCACCGTTGGCATTGGCAATAGCCGGATCATTCGTTCCCCAAACTTCAAACTCCTTTGGATGGTGCAGGTTAAAATAATAACCGTTACGAGCCCAAAACTTAAAGCGCGAAAGTTTAGTTGTCACACCCAGATCCATCGTAAAGAATATGGGGGTGGAAGATGTTCTGTTTATATAATAAAAGTCGCTGTTTGTTGTGGCACCGTCCCACATACATTCAATCGGTTTTCCCCATTGCGAAAGCGAAAACTCTGAACAAAGCGGTAAGCCACGCCACTGATCCTTATCCAGTTCAGATTCTTCCCATGGAGAGAGTACAGTAATAAGCGTATCAGTGTAATTATCGTAAACATCCCGAATATAAACACCGAATTCAGTTTCCACAGGTTCCATACCCCGCACAGCTCCCAGACCATTACTTACCGAAGTATAAAAACTTTCCACCTGATCATAGGTGCCATCTTCATTTTTAATAACCACTCCTACCACAATATCTTTTTGTTCCGGGTTTTCCCAGGTGATTTTAATACCACCAAAGCTGGCAACTACAGCAAGACTCGCATAAACATCGAAAATGGGTGAATCAGCCGGTTCTATTTCAATGATAACCGGATCCGATTCATTTCTGCTCTTATCTACTGAAATTAGGTTAACATTCGTTTTTGCTGCTCTGGCAAAACCTTCAATAGTTAACTCATTAATAAATGATGATGCCAGTTTTTCTTTTACTTCGCCTGTTGGTAAGGAATAAACAGCTTTTACATACTGTAGATCCTTATCACCGGGCAGATCATATGTTATGGATGCTCCTCCTTTAAAATTTTCCACAACCGGATTCAACACCTCCTGCGGAGGAATATCGTCGACAGGATACTGCCCAATCTGTTCCTCAGTACACGAATACACAAAGAACATAAGAAACGCAATGTTTATAATATATTTTTTCATTCGTTTATATTTTAAAAATTTAGCATAACTCCGGAACTCGTATCAATTTCTTCATTTCTTACGAAAGTCCTTTTGAATGCTTGTTCCATTTCATGCATAAATTAAGTTTACAATTTTTATTGCCAGTATGGATTTTGGATCAAGTTAGGATTAACCCTCATGTTATACTGTCGAATTGGGAACAGGTAATCTTTTGTTGAAAAATGTGGTGTATAAATTACCCTTACCGAATTGAACTCCGCAGCTGTTTCCCCGTCGGGATTTAAACCTCTGATTGGCTGATTTAACCACTCCAGGGCAGTTTTCCAACGGCGAATATCCCAGAAGCGTTTCCCTTCAAATGCAAGTTCAATCATTCTTTCACGCTGAATTATTTCTCGCATTCCCTCTTTAGAGGTGGGCTTTGATGGATAGCGTGATGCATTTTGCCAACTTTCAACAACTCCCGGTAATCCTGCACGTTCACGCACTCTGTCGATATATTCATAAACTTCATGATTAGGGGCATCAAGCGACTCGTTGAGCGCTTCAGCATATAACAAGTACAGATCGGCCAGGCGAATAATCGGGAATGTAGACCGCACTCTCACATTTGAAGATGACGATGAACTCACACTTTCAAAATGACTTGTTTTTTTCACCCAATAACCTGATGAGGAATACCTCAGATTTGATGTTTTTCCCTGTGGCTCACCTTTTTTGGTGCGAATAATCCAGGGTTGCTCGTTGATGTTTCCATCTCCAACATCTTTAAACCTTCCGTTTCCAAACCATGTAGCTCCATCAAATGCCAGGTTGGCATAAAACCTTGTTTCCCTTCCAATATTCAATTTTGCAGTTTCGTAACCAGGCTGGATGTAATATTTCGATTCTTCGGGAGCAGCTTCAGTATCGAACCTTCCCTGGTAATCAAATTGCGTGTCTTCATCAATCGGAACACCATTACTCGAGTAAAATAGCTCTGCCATTCGTAAAGTAGGATACATAAATGGGTGAACATGACCCCACTGAGCTTCTTCGACTGTAAAGAACGGAGTAGTAGAATACTGATAGGCATCCATATTCAATTTTGACTCCGTCCAGATAATCTCCTTGTTCCACCGGTCGGTAACCACATGTCGTAGTGACATTAAACGTTTTGTTGAATCAGAGATGTTGGTTTGCTTGGTGAACTCATAAAGCTCATGTCCTGCCATTAAACAAATATCAATTGCATTCTTACATGCAGTGGCAGCCCTTACCCATTTTGCAGGATCGTAATCAGAATTTACCAACTGCATCCCACGGCTATCAACCATACCCACAAGGTCAGAGTTGCCATTAAACAGAGGACTTGCAGCTGTAACCAATATCTGAGCTTTTAACGCCAATGCTATAGGCTTTGTTATTCGTCCCAGCTCGGTACTTACATTCAGAATTTCCAATGGTAAGTCGGGAGTAGCCTCTTCCAGAAGACCAACAATATAATCGATTCCTTCCTCAAAAGAATCTCTGTAAACCCGTACCTCATCAATACCGGCAGAAATTGGCAAATTCTCTTTAACCAACGGTATCGGTCCATACATTCTCATCAGGTAAAAATGATAATACGCTTTTAACACTTTTACTTCGGCAATCCACCGGCTTTTTTCGGCATCGCTTAAGTCATTTCCTACCTTGTGGACATTTTCGAGGAAGACATTACAATCGCGAATGGCCCTGTAACAGGCTCTTCCACCATTGTAGCCATCCCAGGCATTAAAGAAAGGGCTGTTCGAATTTTGCTCACCTTTTTTAATTTTTAGTCCAGCAAAATTTGCTGAACGCCCCAAGTACTGATCCTCTTCGATCGCCCACCATTCATCACTACCAAGAATGGTCGGATCGCCAGCAGGATCGGATAAATTTGGAAAATACGTATAACAAGTTGCTAAATATCTCTCAGCACTGGTTCTGTCCAAAAAAGCATGATCGATTGTGGGGACATTATCCGGAACCACATCTAAATAATCGGAACACGCAAAGTTGAAAAGCAGAATAAATAATATTACAGTAATTTTTAACTTTTTCATTTTTTCTGTTTTTTAGAATGAAACCTGAACACCAAGATTAAATATCTTCTGAATTGGATAGCCCAATCCGTTTCCTGCCATTTCAGGATCCCAAAGCTTGAATTTGCTAAAGGTTAACAGGTTGGTTCCCGAGAAATAAAATCTAAGATTTGTAATACCAATCTGTTCAGTTAGCATTTTAGGTAGTGTGTACCCGAACTCAACCGATTTCAGTCGCAAAAAAGAACCATTTCTCATAAACCAGGTACTGGTTTGTGTATTGTTAGAAATGTATTGGTCCGATAAACGAGGCCACAAAGCATAAATGTCAGGATTATCATCTGAAAAATGATTATCGGCATAAACTTGTAGCAATGAATTTTTAGATATGGTACTTGAGCTGCCGTCAGTATCAATAAATGGAGCAGTGTTATATGCATCTATCCAGAACGATTCTCTTGCAAGTCCCTGGAAAAAGCAAGAAAAATCAATGTTCCTGTATCCGGTAGAAATACCAAAACCGTAAACAATTTCAGGCTGAGTAGGATACCCAATCGGCACTTTGTCCAAGGAGTTTATCTGACCGTCTCCGTTAATATCGCGGTATTTAATATCGCCACTCATATACTCACTAAAAGTTTGTGTCGGAGAATTAATTACATCGTACTCATCAATAAACAAACGTTCGGCGACATAACCCCAGGTTTGCGAAATTGGCTGCCCCACATGCGATAACCAGGGTGTGTTTGTGTTGTCAACCTCTTCGTAAACTTCAAATTTTGATGTTGCATATGTGAAATTGGCACGACCGGTAATCCAGAAATCATTGTTAATAGAATGCTGATAGTCTGCCGAAAGATCAATCCCTTTACCTTTTGCCTCTCCAACATTTGTTTGAGGCGTAGCCTGTAATCCCATTGTTGTCGGAATGTCGGCACGATCCATTAATATATTTGTGCGATGCTCGGTGTAAAAATCAGCCTGAATATTAAGCTTATCAAATAGACCAAGCTCAATTCCGGTATTCAGCTTTTTCGATATTTCCCAAGTAATCTGATCGTTAGCATAACGCGATGTTCCAACTCCATTAACAGAATATTTGGAATCTTCCCCCCAGGTAAAACCCCTTCCGGAATTATTAAGGTTAACCTCTGACAGGTAGAAAAAACGATCGTTAGCATCCCCTATTGCATCGTTACCAACCAAACCATAGGTTGCCTTCAATTTTAAGTTATTAACGATTTTGCTGATATCCGCGTTCCAGAATCCTTCGTTTGAAACTATCCATGCTGCACCAACGGATGGAAAGAATCCAAAACGTTCGTTTTCGGCAAACCTTTCGGAACCATTATAACCGAAATTGAATTCGGTAAAATAACGACTGTCATACGAATAGGTAAAACGACCTGAAAGCCCAAGGTTTCGCGACGGAAGTGAAAGTGCTAATGTCGAAGCATTAGGCTCAATTCTATTTCTCATTTGCGTAACCAGCAAACCACTTACACTATGCTTTTCAAAGGTTCTATCGTAATTAATAGCTGCTTCGGCATAGGTCGTTGAAGAAATAATTTTAGCACCTTCATCGTAGCTAAGCCATTCGGTTCCATCTTCCGGATTTAATCGCGTTAGGACATAAGTGTCAGTGGGTTTATCGTAGCTCGCGACTGAATACCAAAAGGGATTATAATATCTGCTAACGTCAAAATAAGAGTAGCGGGTGGTATTAAAAAGTCCACGAATACTCAAGCCTTCCGTTACAAAACTCAAATCCTGTTTTAATTCAAATTGAGCGAGCATTTTTGATTTTGAATAATCTTTGTAGCCTTTTACCATATCGGCATAGGGATTTATGTATTGTCCTTGATCATAGTTCCCAAAAAGAGTATGAGTAACATGGCTATATTGCTCGTCGGGCTCAAAATAGGCAGGAAACAAAACAGGGTCTGAACGCATTACCTTTTTATATAATGAAGTTCCACCATCGATAGGCCCGGTATAGTCGTCAAATGTTCCGTGCAGTCGAACAACAGCTTCTGTTGTTTTTGTAATATTAATATTGACATTTGAGCGTAGCAGATACCTTTTTAAATCGATATTATTATTGAAATTATTGTTTTGGTCTACTTTTAAAACACCATTATCCTGGTTGTAGGTTCCGGCAATATAATAGCGAGCAACTTTACCACCACCACTTACATTAAAATTTGCTCGGTGGTTTATGGTATAGTTTTTAAACAACATGTTATACCAGTCGGTAGCCGGGTAAACGTAAGGATTGGTTCCGGCAATCGTATTATCAATTTTCTCGTAAGAATACGGAACGGCCGATAAGGGATTGCGTGCCAGAACAGCTTCATTATTCATCTTCATATATGTAACCGGATCGGCTAAATCAACCTCCTGCGTCGGCATAGAAAAAGAGGTTTCGTAACGAAAAGATATGGTTGCTTTTCCTTCTTTACCTTCTTTTGTAGTAACCAGAATAACACCATTGGCTCCTCGCGCCCCATAAAGTGCAGTTGCAGCAGCATCCTTCATAATCGAAAAACTGGCGATATCATCAGGTTGCAAACGAGCTAAATCCGATGACGACATTTCAACACCGTCAATCAAAATAAGCGGACCGGAAGCATACGAGAAAGAAGTAACACCACGCACAAAGAAGCTGGCATCATCCTGTCCCGGCTCACCACTTCGCTGATAAGAGATCAATCCTGATATCCGACCTGCCAGTGCAGTCGTAAGGTTACTCGACGGCACTTTTAAATCTTCTGTTTTTATCGTACTAATTGAAGCCAGAACACTCTCTTTCTTTTGCCGGCCGAATGCTACAACTGTAATATCATCCAGTTCTTCTGATTTCTGTTGAAGTGTTACGTTTATAACTGAGCGGTTACTTACGTCAATTTGCTGGTCAGTCATGCCAATAAAAGAGAAATTTAATTTTGCAGTTGGTTCCACATCAATCTCAAACTTTCCATCAATATCTGTAATTACTCCACGGGTACTACCAACAACCACTACTGTTACTCCGGGAAGTGGTGCTCCTATATCATCGCTTACAACCCCCTTTACCGGAATTGTTTCCTCAATGTCATTTAATTTAGATTTAGTTTCCGCCGGCTCTTCGGTCTTTTTACGAATAATAACGGTTCGGTCAGTAACAGTATAATGAAAGCCCAGTGGTGCAATGTATTTTCCCAGAAAAACATCCATGGTAAGCTCAGTTTCTTCCACTTCTATATCTCCGGTTTCATCAAATAAATCAGCGGCATAAAAGAAACGAAATTCGCTTTGTCTGTCAATCGCTTCCAGTATCTCACTGATAGTTCCTGTTGTTTTTGTTAGCTTTAATATTTCGGTTTGCGAGTACACGCTGGAGAAACCCTGCATTACAAAAAGAGCTACAAAGAGTAATGTAATCTTCGTTCGTAAAATCATGCTTCTCCCCAAAAGGGAAGCCTTTCCTTCATTTTTTTTCATAAATTTGATTTGGAATTAATCTTTTGGTTATTCTAAAAAGTATTTGGCGGTAGATGATGTCAGCATCTGCCGCTTTTTTTTTTAATGAATCACAAGTTTTCTTTCATAGGCAGTCATTTTAATTTGTTGAGTTTCTTCAATAATTTTAAATATATTTTCCAGTTCTTGTTCCCTGTTTATACTTCCGGTAAATCTCATCTTTTTTGCAGCCGGTTTCTTAAATTCGTATTCAAAATCGTACCACCGCGAGATGGTTTTCAGGATGGTTTCAATCGCTTCATTTTCGAAATAGTAATTCCCCTCCTTCCAACCCGTATATAATTCAGTCTTTACCGGCAGTGTAACTGTATTTCCATTTTTGGGATCGACTACTGCCTGAAGCGATGGCTCGAGGAAAACCTCTTGCGTAGAGCTGTTGATCTTTACACTCCCTTCAACAAGGGTGGTTTTTATAAACTCGTTGTTTGCGTAAGCCGAAACGTTGAAGGATGTACCCAGAACCTCAATCTTCTGGTTTTCAGAATCTACAATAAAGGGCTGATGTTCATTTTTCGCAACCTCAAAATAAGCTTCACCAACCAGTGTAACTTCCCTTTTTTTACCGGAAAAAGTAACCGGATAATGAAGCTCTGACTCTGCATTTAGCCAAACACAGGTACTGTCAGACAAGACCACAAAAAACTGACCTCCACGTGGCACTTTTAATGTGTTATAAATGATTTGCTTTTTGTGTATTTTTTTCTTTTTTGCAGAATGATACTCAAGCATTTTACCATTACTGGTTATTTGTGTATCTTCCTCTTTTAAGAGCACTTTCTGCCGCTCTGAAAGATTCACCTCCGAACCATTATTCAACACAAGAACTGCCTTGTTTGATCCCGGCGTAATCTCTGCACTTGAAACAAAATCTTCGGTGTGCGTTTTATTAAGCAGAATAGAAACTGAAAATACTACTGCCAGAATTGCTGCTGCCGATGCCCCAATTTGAATAATACGGTGACGCATAATTACCGTACGAAGTTTTTTGAAAGCGGCGTCAGAAGAAACCGGGTTGGTTTTAAATGTTGATCCCCCGTAATAAAACCTTTTGGCATTTTTGAAAAAGGCTATGTTCTTTTCCGATCCATTTAACCACTCGTTCAGCTCACTGTCGTCAGACTCATTCTGGTGAATTTTTTTCCAGATCAGACTAAAATCAATATTTCGTTTTTTATTCATGTATTAGCGCCTAATTACTTGCAATAAATTGCTTTAGCTCTGCTGTACATTATCAATGTCCCATGAAAAATGTAAAGGGGTGACAAAAGCAGGAAAAAATATTCCTAAAAATAAAAGTAGATAAATGACACCTTTGAAAGTTGCGCCCGAAGGTTGCGTTTCGCGCGCTTTAGCTGGGTCTTTACGGTGTTTTCTGAAATCTGAAATTCGGTGGCAATTTCTTTCACTTTTAATCCTTCGAGATATTTTAAGCGAAATATTTTCTGCATTTCGGGAGGGAGGTTTTCAATTGCGCTACTTATTTTCTTTTCCAGTTCTGAAGTATCGCTGCTTTCCGATTCTATCATTTCAGAGATTTCGTATTCAAGATAGATTAACTTGTGCTTGTCGTGGATATTAAGATCGCGCAGATATGTAAGACCTTTGTAACGTACGGCCTGAAAAAGCCATGATTGTAAAGATTTATGAATATGTATGGAATCTGTATTTTCCCAGAGCGATATAAATACTGATTGAACGATATCTTCGCACACATCGCGATTAAAAACAATGTGTTCGGCAAACCTTAACAAAGGTTGATGATATTCGTAAAAAATTGCCTCAAAAACGTGTTTGTTCTTCTTTCGTAATTCGTTTAAAATAAGTTGATCTGAGTTTCTCATTGTTCTTCCTCATTTAAACTAACAGGAAAATTACAGCAATGTAGATCGATCATTCTCTCTTAAAATCACCCCACGGAAAGACAATGCTATATGCTTACATGTTAGAATTTTGCTTATTCAACCATACTAATTCCACTATTAAAAATCTAACGTGATAAAATATTACACGGGTAGCAATTCCATTTTTGAGATGTGGAATTTTTCTGCCAATATTCATTATAGTAGTGGCAAGTAAGTATACTTTGCCTGCTACCGGTTACCCGGAAAACTCAGAAAAAATCTACTGAGGAAAACAGAACGACATAACAAAAACGGAATCAAAGACACGGGAAAAAGCCTGCCTTTTCAGGCAGGCTTCATAATAACTAAACTATTAATAGCCTTCATTTTGTACAAGATTCTCGTTAATTAGAATCTCTTTCGAAGGTATTGGCCATAAATAATTTTTTTCTGGATCGAATACACGTAATGCTAAAAGCTTCAAATATCCGTTGTTATACATTGAGGAAAAATCAGCAATTCCATTTTCGTCAATTTCAGGAGTACTAGCAAAAAACCACAATCCGGTATTAACCAATTTTTCTCTTGCCTCTTCAGGATCCAACACCCCGTAAATAGGTAAGTTTAAAACTTGTTCTGCTAATTTCCAACGTAAAATATCCATATAGCGAAGCCCCTCAAGAGCAAACTCCATGCGTCTTTCAGTGCGAATTATTGTGCGCAATTCAGCCTGATCAGTTGCTGTTACCGAAGGATATGATGCTACATCTTCAACATCTACTTTATAGGCTCGCGCTCGCACCTGGTTAATTGCATCCAACACTGATTGGTCAATATCGTTCAACTCAATTTTTGCTTCAGCGTACATCAACAATACATCTGCATAACGCATAACGATTCTATCCGGATCTGTTTTCCAATCATCCGTATAATCTTCATCAATTCCTTTCTTATATACCAGCCCGTTAAAAGCAGCATACTGGTTATTTGCTCGTGAATCGTTATTCTTCACATAAGTTCCCGAACCAAAATTATAACATGTTAAAGAATCGGGATGTGGCTGATACATATACCCCAGGTGTCTTGTCTGAAATTCAACAATTGTTTCGGTACAACGTGGATCACGGTTTACAAACGGATTATGCGGATCGTAAAGTGCCGATTCATCAATAGGTAAACCATCTGTACATAGGTACGAAGAGAATAGCTCATATGAGGGAGAATATCTTGCATAACCTCCCGGGTTGCGTGTAGCAAAACCTTTACAGTATGTTGGAGCAACACCCAATTCTACTGAGCGGGGAATTACAAAAATGGCTTCTTCCGAATTTTTTGTTGAACTCAAAAACATTTTGCCATAATCTGCAGCCAATACATATTGCCCCAAATCCATACATGCTTTGGCGGCGTCGCGTGCAATATCAAAATCTCCCATATAAAGAGCAATTCTGGCTTTCATTGCTAAAGCTGCACCTTTTGTAGCCTGTTGATTTTCAGAGCCACCGTAATTTAAAGGTAAATATGTAGCTGAAAAATCATAATCTTCATAAATCTGCTGAAGTATTACTTCCTTGTCTGTTCTCGACATGGTGAACGATTCATCCAAACCAATTATTTCAGTTGAAAATATTACGTCGCCCCAGTGTGAAATAAGAATTGAGTATTGCGAAGCCCTGTTAAATCGTGCATTAGCTTTATACTTATTCAAGTTATCAGCCGAAACTTCATCTGTAATTTCATCAAGATTTTTTAACAGTGTATTGGCCCGTGTTATTGCTTTATAAATATGTCCCCACCAGGTTGAAACAGTAACGTCTTCGCCACTTAAGGTTCCTCCTGTAATGGCAGTAGTTGCATCACGATTTAACATATCGTCAGTCCATAAATCGTCATCTGCTTTCCAGAATACCTCTCTGTACAGGTCGTTGATAGCCATTTCTATCTCAGTCTCATCAGAATACCAGTTCTCGCTTGATCCTTCAGACAGCGGACTTAAATCCAGGTCTGCACAAGCCGTAAATACCAGAAGTACTAATAGTGTATATATTAATTTAATTTTCATAATTGCTAGCCTTTAAAATTTAACAGAAACACCAAAAAGATAAGAAGCAGTAATCGGATACCCTTTTCCAGACACCTCTGGGTCCCATCCTTTTGGATATTTATTAATCGACAAAATATCTGAAACAGTTCCATAAATACGGATATTATTGATATTCATCTTCTCACATACTGAAGTCGGGATATTGTATCCCAGTGTCATATTTTTTAAGCGCATATATCTTCCGTTAAACAACCAGTAATCCGACATTGCATAGTTATTGCTTCTGTTGTTATAGGTTAAACGTGGGTATTTTACACTAAGATTTTCAGCTTCTGAATTGTATACACTCCAGTAATTTCCATCAATTTCTTTCTGCATATTTCCCCAGTTGTCAAGCAATGGTTGTACCATCATATTGCTCATCCGAACGTTTTGTTTACCAACGCCCTGAATTACCATCGAGAAATCGAAGTTTTTATAACCTAAACGAATATTACCTCCGTACATGTAGCGCGGCAATGAACCTCCAAGTAACACACGGTCATAATCTGAAGAGATAATACCATCCGGCACTCCATCCGGTCCACTGATATCTTTGTATTTTATATCGCCGGGAGCTACAACCGAATTCAGCACGGCTGAATTATCCACCTCTTCCTGCCTTTGATACAAGCCATCTGAAATGTAACCGTACCACTCGTTGAATTCACTACCCTTGAATTTTACCTGGCTGCCAAGGAATTGAATACCTCCAAGATCGCCCATTTCAGATGTAAAATCGGATAAGTTAGCAGATACGGAGTAAGAGAAATCACCAATACGGTCGTTCCAGCTTAACTCCAGCTCCCAGCCTTTAGTTTTCATTTCTCCGGTATTTTGATCCGGATTATCAAATCCGATGTAATCAGGAATCTCCAAATCGAGTAACATATCTTTTGTTTTTTTCCTGTAATAATCAGCCGTTACATGAAATCGGTTATCAAAGAAAACCGCATCGAAACCAAAATCGAGCGATTCGGTTGTTTCCCACGAGATATCCTCAATTGCATAAGCCCACTGCGCTGCTGTTTGAGCAGAAACTACTTCGTGCCCCTGGTAAAAAAGTGCATGTGCATATCCCATTGTCGACTGGTATGGATAATTACCAATACGTTCATTACCTAATGATCCCCAAGAAGCACGAAGTTTTAGAAATGATAACAATGAAATATCCTGCATAAATGATTCCTCGGAAATTACCCAACCTGCCGAAAAGGATGGGAAAGCTCCCCAGCGGTAATCTTTTGCAAAACGAGATGATCCGTCGTAACGAATATTTCCCTGTACGAAATACCTGTTATTGTAATTGTACATTACACGGCCAAAATAAGAACGGTAGGCATTCTCATATGCATTTCCACTGTTGCTTAGGTAGTTCTCATTTCCTAGGTCAAGATAGGGGAATGATGATAGCTCAAACTGATCGCTTGAGGCACCCAATTCTTCATAAAATGCGGAGTAATCCTCATAACCAGCCATCAGATTCAGATTATGCGCGTTCAGAGACTCTGTGTAATTTGCAATAAACTGCTTTGTTATCTGGTAACTATCATCACGCGATTCAGTTAAACTTGTTGATGTAGAATAAGCCAGAGTTCCCACAAAGGTATTGGGATCATCGTAGTTAGTATATTCTACTTTTTTCTGAAAATCTTTTCCTTTGTTGTAATTGAACCGCGGAGAAATAACAGCTGAAAGTTTTAGTCCTTCAATCGGAGTAAAGTCTAAAGCAATTTTACCACCGACCTGATTATACCAATTTGTTATATAACCTCCCTCTTTAATTTCTCCGTAAATGTTGCCGCCGGCTTTTCCTTCTGCAATCAGTCCATTAGACCAAACAGCAGCATAAACTGGTGCAGCTATACGCATGCTATACATCGGATCTCTACTCGGATTATTGGAAATAGACCTCTTTGCGTAAAAGTCTATTGAAGCAGACAAAGCGTTATTTATTTTAACATCGTTGTTAAAGCGTGCTGTCAGCCGTTCGTAACTCCGCCCCATGTATAACCCATCTGTTTTGTCGTACGATAAAATTGCCTTGGTTCTAACGGCTTTCGATCCGGCAGTAATACCAATCGAATGACTTTGACGTGGTGCGTTATCTTTCAATATCAGGGCCGACCAGTCAGTATCAGGATACTGGTCAGGATTCTCAGCATTAAGCGACGCATAATTGTCCACAAGATCCTGCGTGTATGTTGGGTATTCACCACCTTCAATATTTCCATTATCGTTCCAACGCAACTCGTTTACCATTTGCATATAACGAACCGCATCAGTATAATCAACCATTTCTGTAGGTTTCTCAATACCATATTCAAAATTATAATCCAACGACAGATCGCCCGATTTTGCACGTTTTGTTGTAACCAAGATTACTCCCGCAGCTGCTCTCGAACCGTATATTGAAGCTGAAGCTGCATCTTTTAGTACTGAAATATTTTCGATGTCATTCGGGTTTACATCGTTTATACTTCCAACCGGGACTCCATCAACAATTACAAGCGGGCTACTCTCACCGATTGTTGTAATCCCCCTGATTCGAATGGTTGAGCTAGCTCCAGGCGCACTATTATCGCGGGTTACCATAACACCTGCCATGGCTCCCTGTAAAGCTTGCGAAACCTGAGTAGTTTGGCGTTCGGACACTACCGAGCCCTTAACTGCCCCCACAGCACCGGTTAAGTCGCTCTTTTTTACAGTTCCGTAACCAATGGCGACTACTTCCTCAATTCCAATTGCTTCCGATTGCATAACAACCGAAAAATTGTTTTGGCTACCAACCGAAACTTCCTGAGTTGCCATTCCCACAAACGAGAATACTAGAACCTGGGAACTGTTTTCAACACTCAGCGAAAATTTTCCGTCCATATCTGTAACTGTACCAATTGTTGTTCCTTGAATAACCACAGTTACTCCGGGAAGCGTTTCTCCTGTTTCGGATTTTACGGTTCCTGTTACTTTCCTTGATTGCTGTAAGAAGTTATCAGAATCGCGAAATTGCAAATCTTCAGAACTCAAAATAATTTGGCGATCATTGATGAGGTATTTTACACCTTCTCCAAGAAATAAGTCGTTAAGTACATCTTCAATTTTTTTATTGTTGATGTTCACATCAACTTTTCGTTTTACGTCTATAAGTTTGTTTGAATAGAGAAAGTAAAATTCACTACTTCCTTCAATTTCAAATAGGACATCTTTAACTGTAACGCCTTTCATATCAAGCGACAAACGAGTTACTTGCGCGTAAGTATTTACCGCAAAAACCTGGGCTACAGCAAAACATATCAAAAAGCTAGTTAGTTTCATAATTCTAATCAATTTTGTTAGATCGGGACACAAAAAATCCGATCCAACCATTTTTCGATTTTTTTCCATAATTTTGTGATGGTTTGAATTTGACAATTTTATTCTTTTTGTTATCGTAAAAATTCAGATCTGAGATGGAAGGTGGTGGTGCACTTTCCATTTCGTTTTTTTAGGTATTATTTCATTGGTAAGTCTTTTAGTTCTTAATTTGGTTTTATGAGATACTTTAATGCCCAAAAAAGGCACTATGCTTATCTCGCTGTATGTATTTTTAGTTTTTTTGTTGCCAAACCTTGTATGGCTAATCTATCTGGCACTCACTATATATTCAATCTTTTCAATTCCATTCTGCCCGTCTTCATCAATATATTTTGTATTGTACATAAGAGGTGCAGCCTTGCATAAATATTCGAGTATCATTGGGAGAGTTTCGTTTTCGATGGTAAACGTAAATGGATGATTGTATAAATTCTCAGCATCACCTGCTAAAACGATATCTGCATCAAAATGTCGCTGTAACGTCTTGCAAACTTCGTGTAAAGGAATATTCCGAAATACCATCTTGCCATCTTTCCAGGCAATAACATCCAGAACATCCTCGCGCGAAATTAACACTTTGCTATCTTCTAGATTTAAAGTTGCCTTATCTCCTGGTTCTAATTCAATACTGTTTCCCGACTTATCTCCCACACGGCTTAGTTCAACTCTGCCTTCAAGCAAGACGGTTTCAACACTATCGTCATCCCCATATCCTTTTACATTAAATTTAGTACCAGTAACCTTAATTTTTGCACCGTTTGCAATTACATTAAAGGGGAGCTTTTCGTTGTGCGCAACTTCGAAATAAGCTTCGCCTAACAGAATAATATCGCGTTCTTTGGTGTTAAACTGGTTTGAGTATTTTATCTCAGTTTCTGAGTTCACCCAAACTTTAGTTCCATCAGGAAGTGTAAGTCTGCTTTGTTCAGCTGTTGGAACATAAATTCCAAAATATTCGGGTGCTGTATTTTTGTTGCTGATATAATTATTAACCAGCGTAAATGATATCATTAGGAAAACAACTGCAGCTGCTGCCGCCACGCTGCGATAAATAACCTTTGATGTTTTTAATAAAACGGTCTTCGATTTTTCGCCACGGTACTTACTCCAGGTATCTTCAAACTGATTATGAAGTTTTACATCAGGAATTTCTTTTAGAGAAGTATAATCCTCCATCGAATCTAATCCAAGTATTATTTTGCGAGCTTGCGTGGCAGCATATTTTGTATCAGGAAACTCTTTAAAGTAAGCTTTCCATTTCTTTTGCTGCCTAACCGACTCTTTAATGACATACTCGTTGTAGTTTTCACTAAACAAAAAATCATCGATATCTGTATATTTCCTTTGCATTAAAATCTTTCTTTATCAGTAAAATAGAGAATCTTCAGTATTGTACTATCCCATTTTCAGAAATAAATTCAGGAGCACTATCATTTTTCCTTTTGGTTGCTCATTATCAAAATCTTTACGGATATTCTTAAGCGCATTACACAAGGTATTTCGCACTGTTTGATACGATACACCAAGTACTTCTGCAATTTCTTTATTATTTAAACCTGAAAAATATTTCATGTAAATAATTTCCTTTTGGCGGGCACCAAGATTATTCACTGATTTGAAGAGTACTTTCAACGTTCTGTTCTCCTCTTCATTTTCGCCAAACGCAGGTTCAATACCTTCATCAAAACTAAAATCCGGATTAAGAGGATCGAACAAATCTGTAACTTTATGCACCTTGTCGTTCAAGGCTTTAAACAGCCTTCTACGTATGGAACAAAGCAAATACAGGCGAATATTATCCGTATCGCTTAACCGGTCTTTTCGAACCAAAATATTTATAAATAAATCTTGTATCAGATCTTCAACAAGAGAAGTATCAGACGTAAACTTACGGCAGTAGTTATATAAAAATCGATAATGATCGAAGTAAATTTTTTGAAAAGCCACCTTGTGCCCCTTCCTAAAATTCTGCCATATCCGGATATCGCTTTCAGTTCTAGACAAGTTCTACTAATTTAGTTTGACTTATAAATGCAAGTGTAATCTAACTGTACTATCCAAAATCAAAAAAAGTTCAATTAATTTATCGACAGAACTCTAAACTAACACAAAAATGAAAACTTTCTTAATACACCGCGCAACACAAACATCTGTTAAACTGCATATTACAGCATGCAAATATATACAAACAATATTCAATTGCCAGAGTAATATTTTTTTTTAAAAAATTGTTTTTTATTACAATTTAACCAGGATCTTTCAAAATGGCTGAACATAATGCTTAGAAATAAGTATGCTCTTTAAATGCAGGAGTTTGGTTTCTGTTTCACCAGTCTCAATTAAAATTAAATGGTTAACGGATTTATGTCTTATTGAAGCTATTTCCTAAGATTGAATTCCTGAAGAATTAAAATATTTATACTTGAGATAATTAATTACGAGATCTATTATGCCAATCAAGCTTATTCATCTGAATTAGTTAAATTAGAAAACATAGGTGGATGAATCTACTTTCTAATCAACAATTTCCCAATAATCTTGAAATCATGTTATCACATCTCCATAAAATTTGGTATATTTAAACGATATTTGAATTATTAAACAACAAGTAATTATAGAGTTACCTAAAAGGGACCATTAGAGAAACAGACTGACAAAATCACTGATAACTAGAACATTGCAAAATAAATCCTGTCCTTGTTCTGGACGTAAAGAAAATTGTTCAAAGTTTGTTTAGGATTTAAGGGTAGTTGTCATGGCCAGTAAAAAAAACAAATTGAACTATTCTGTTTTGTGTAAGATCATATACTGTCGACAACAGATTGGCAATAAAAGGGACCAACCCCTCTCATAAAATACTTACATTTTCGAAAAACAAGCCCTCCGGGTTTTCAAAAGCTTCCGACATAAAGCCATTCATTCCAAAAACGGAAGAGTTAATTTCTGCCATCGCACTATCCTAATTTCAAAATGAATTAACCTGCGTAGACTCCGGTTAAAACTTTTTGAAATCCCACATCAACACTTCCGCCTTTTCCATTCATTATTTATTTCTTTTCCTTTTGAAAATTTTCCGAAAATGTTGAAGGAAGTGTTTACGGGGTTGAACTGAGATTTGGTGTGTTTAATCTAAAGAAAAGATAATTTTTATTTGTTGGAAAACTGGTTCTGCATCGATAGCCCCCATGCCCATTTGTTTAAAAATTGCATTGTCGGGCAATTCTTTGGAAATTGAGTCAACGAATGTCTTAAGATCGCTTTTTATTCCGGTCGGTAATTCAACCTTGTGCTCTGCTGGCAGAAGTACAGCCAATCGAAATATATCTGTTTTGTGTTTTCTGATGTTCCGACCGTCAATTTTCTCTCCCTCCAGTTTTCGTTGCGATAAATCCAGAAATGCTTTTGCTTTTAAGCAAATTAAAGCTTCTGTTCCTGCAAAGTGGGCACCTTCTTCCTTCTTGCTATTATCGATGGTGAACTTATAATATTCGTCGTCCATCAAAATTGCTGAAAGACTTGACAAATCATCATCAACAGGAATGGGAGTTAACTGAGGCTCGCCGTCCAGGTCCATCAAATCGGGAATCTTAGAAAAGAGTTCAATTTGAAGAGGGAAACCAACAGTTTTTGGCTTAATAAAACGATAGTATTTTCGTTCATCTTCACTTTTTTCTCTCCGTTCATAGTCACCATCATTAATGAATTCCCAAAACTTTTGAACGAATTCTTTAGATAAAGCTTCGACGATTAATATTATATCGATGTCTCTAGTAGCTCTGGCTTCAAATCCGGCATTGTCAATAATTACATCGCATGCCGTACCTCCGATAATTATATAATTTTCAGAATAGTCTTTAAAATACTCTTTGAATATTTCCAGCCCTCTAACCATAAATGTATTTCTCTTTTATTTGTTCCAATGCCATTTCAATCCTTTCGTCCGGTGTACTTTTCAAAGTCAAATACAAAGATAAAGGATCAACTGTCTGCTCTGTAAAAATTGCTGCATCTGCTAAAATCCCTGGGTTATATTTCCAGACTTCTATACAATAGTTTCCTTCTGTAGGATTGGCATTTCGAAGCAAGTTTTGTTTGTTCAATCTATTGTATTCTGTTCTTCCTATAGCCACATAATTTTGTCGGCTCGGATTCATATCTGAGTATTCAGGTAAGGCAGATGTGTTGCAGTCCCATGTTTTTATCCCTGGAGGTAATGAATCGATATAAACACGTTTAAACACCGGATAATTCCAGAAGTCATTTTCATCAATTTTTTCCCAAAGCTTTACCTTTTCGTAATTGAATTGAACGAATTTTTCTTTTTCACCAGCAACTGTTACTAAGTCAAGTGCCTGAAGATTCTCAACTGCTTTGCTAATTGCCATTGGAGAATAATTCAATTTTAAAGCTATTTCTTTAAAAGGCTTCTGCTCAATATCCCACGACTCGCTTAATCCTAAAATCTGGCACAGTACAATAACTTGTGCTGATGGTATTAATTTCTGTTTTTCTTTAAATGAGCTTTTTGTGGTGTTCCCGTCCTTTAAGTCAACCAACATTTCTGGCAAAAAAACTTGTTTCCCTGGCACAATAAAATTCACTTTCTTTCTTATTAGCCTGATGCGGTTATATGACACCACATGGTCGAGTAAAAGAACTACGGTTTTATTGAATAGATTTCTTAGATTTCTTATCTGCTTTTCTGTTTGGGCAATTGATATATTTTCTTCATCAATAAGTTGTGCCAATACCAACTCCATTCCTAAAAGTCTGGTTGTATAAATCCTATACATTTGGCTTACATACATCGGAAGTTTCGACATCTCGTATTCTGGCAATCGGTTCACAACAATTGTTTCACCGAGGACTTCCTTTATATATTCCAGAAGTGTTTTCATGATAAACTTGTCTTTTGCACAATAAACCTACTAAGTTTATTGTGCAAATATAGGTTTATTATATTAATAATCAAACAACAATGCATTTGCCAGCTGAAAAACCTATATGCTCATTAAACTCAACATAACCAAGCTGGCAGGTAAGTAGTTTTGTCTTTCCAACCGTAAAATCAGAACCATTCTGATGATGGTGACCAAATATCCAGCAATCAATATCCGAATCCGCGATTAAATCATGTAACTCAACAGCGAAAGCCGCATTTAAGATACTGCCTTTATATTTCTCGGGATAATTTAGCATTGTTGGAACATGATGGGTTACCACTATGGTTTGCTCGCAATTATTTTTAGCTAATTCTTGCTTTAGATAACTCAAGCAAGAGTTATGTATTTGATTATAGTCATCCGGGGCAAATACACGACCTTTGTTTTTTATCACCCTGAAATCGGATAGTTGTTGTTGTATCGCAAATTGATTAACTCCCGACAAAGCAGTCCACAGCGTTGTGAAAATTAATCTCACACCATCGTGTACAAATGAAGTATTGTTAACCAAAAGAACATTGCTGCGTATTTTTTCAACGAACTTTCCCGAACGTTCTCCTATCTCTGAATAATAATATTCATGATTGCCCGGCACCCAATATGTGTAACGAAAATTAGATGATACATAATCCCAGAAATCATTGTGCTCATTCATAACCTTAAAAGGTACAATGTCGCCAGCCAATATAAGAATATCTCCACCTGGCGTTATTGGGTTCTCCAATAAATACTTCTTATTCTCTGGAAACTCCAAATGTAAATCTGAGCAATATTGTATTTTCACGTGATTAAAATTGTTTATTTTCAGAGGTATCACATGGAACTCGCATTTTAACTACTTTCTTTTATGCGAAGTACTTCCATGCTCGTTTCATCGGTGTAAAAGTATTCTAATTTTTACAATAATACTTCCATCGCTTCATCAACCAATGTATTGTCTAACTCTTTCAAATAAGCTTGGGTAATAGCCAAATTCTGATGCCCAAGTGATTCACTAATAATATCGGTTGCTATGCCTTTTTGCTTTAGGCAGTTGGCATAACTGTGCCGTGCCACATAGCTTGACAGTGGTTTTGTAATTTCACATACTTCACCAATTTCCTTCAACCTGTTATTATATCTTTTTAGCATTTTTCTTTTGCGGTTCTCCAAATGAGAAAAGGTCATTTTATCCTGAAGCAAAATTGGGAACACATATTTAGTCCCGCGATTTTGAGCCCTATAGTAATCAATAATTTTTTGGGCAGGAGGAAGTATTTTAATCTGAAACTTACTTTTTGTCTTTGAACGGACATAGTAAATTTTATCATCTACAATATCATTCCATTCTAAAGTCATCATATCGGCAAAATTCATCCCTCGTGTGAAAAAGCTAAATACAAAATAGTTTCGATAATCGATTAATGTTGGATGTTCGCTTAGATCAAAACCGGCAATTTTATGAATGTCTTCTATACTTATAGCCCTCTTTACTCCATTTGATTTATGTTTTGAAACTTTATAAACACGGAACGGATAAAGATTATCCTTTACTAATCCGCGCCTTATTGCCGTATTAAAAAGAGCACGTATACATCTCATTTTTACTCCTATACCGCCACCCGTTCCACCACGCGAGCGCAACCAAACTTCATACTTTTCCAGAAATTCAGGAGTAATTTGAAAGAAAGTTAACTCTTTGCCATTTCTGAACCTTTTTACAGAGGTCAGGACCTCGGCATGCACCCTTGCGTTGCCAGTTCTACCGGCCAGCCTCTGTTCTGCAATTATTTCTTCCCAAAACGGGTACAACAATTTGCTGTTTGGATTGGTTTCTAAACGCAATGCACCCTCTACTTCTTCCAGTGTATAATACCCTTTTTCTTGCTCCAACTCGGTAATCACACTTGTGGCTCTGTCCATAAACTTAAACAGTAACCTGTTTTTATGTAGGTGGTCGGTCGCTTTTACTGTAAACATGCCTTGGTTAGCGTCCCACTCATTCTCAAAAGAGGTATACGGAGTACGGAAAAATATCGACTTCCGATTCATGGTAATTCTTAAAAAAATGGGGTACTTACCCGTAAGTAATTTCTTCTTTCTTAAAACAGTTTTAATACTAATCATTTCATCAAATTAGGGTACAACATAGGTACAACAAATGGTCAAATAAAGGTAAATAAATACCATTTGGTCTCAAAACAAAAATCATCTAAATATCTGATTTTCTCATATATACAGACAAATGAAAATTGATGAAAAAGAAATTTTTCCCGCTCATAATCAGGGGGTCCCTGGTTCAAGCCCAGGTGGGCCCACCCTAATAAACAAGGCACTTTCAGCGATGGAGGTGCTTTTCGTTTTTTAGTCGGGAAAAACATGGGTACAACAAAATTTTCCGAAAATGTTGAAGGAAGCATTTTCGGGACTGAACAGAGATTTGGCGTGTTTAATCTAAAGAAAGGATTCTTTTTATTTGCTGGTATACAAAGGGGTTACATACATTGGAAGTTTAGCTACCTCGTTTTCAGGTAACCGGTTCACAACCAGTGTTTCACCGAGGACTTCCTTTATATATTCCTGAAGAGTTTTCATGATAAACATATTTTTGCACAATATACCCACTTGGTTTATTGTGCAATTTTAGGTTTATTATATTAATAATCAACCAACAATGCATTTGCCGACTGAAAAACCTATTTGCTCATTAAACTCAACACAACCAAGCTGATTGGTAAGTAATTTTGTTTTCCAACATTAGCGTGCATTTTTTGGTTTCACCGAATATCCAATAATTTATAACCACTTATCGGACATATTCATGGTATATCAAACATTCTACGGGTGATCCTTTTTCTCTGAGGTATTCATAATTGAATTTTGTACAGTTATGGCGCGATTCTTTTTGAGTCCATATTGAATCATTTATGAGCCAATTGAGCCATTTATGAGCCAATCAATTTATAAGATGCTCCAGCACCAACTTCTCCAGACCTTTCTAGTTGGAAAAAACGGTCAAAGGGACCACCCAAGTGGGCCCACAGAAAAGCAGGTACAAAATATAGCTGCTTTTTTTTATGCAAGATTTACAGTTAATCTTAAAGCACAATCACCCCTTCAATCTTGTCCACCTTTTCGGTGATCTCTACAATTTTATCGGCCGATTCCATAAGCGCCACACAGGTAACCGATACATGTTTAAGGCTTGCTGTATGCTTAAAAGTTACCTCACCTTCTTTGGGCAGCAAAGCTTTTACCTGATCAACTTTCCCCTCTTCATTAGGCGTAATAAACTTAAACATATATTTCAGTGGCCAGCTTTCTGTTTCCATTAGCCGGTAACGCAGATTTTTATATTTATCAATATTCATATTTTTCTCTTCCATTTACTAATACAGCCAAACATTTATTTTCGTTCACTTTAAAACCAAAAATCTTGAATCGATACCAATGTTCAGCAACCTGAAATCTGGCGCAAAGATTAGATTTTTCGCCAAATTTCACCACTTGATATTAATATTGTATTTTAGGAACTGATTTTAATTTATTATTCTACCAACAAACCTGAGATTTGAAAAAGATTTTACTCATACTGATATTCATTTTCCCCGCGCTTGCTTTTGGACAAGTTAAAAGGATTGGAGTCCCTAATATTCTAATTTATCCGAAAGCAGTTTATAATGCAGGAACGCAAAACTGGGGTGTGGCACAAGATCCCAATGGTTTTATGTACTTCGCCAATAATCTTGGTTTACTACGTTTCGACGGACGGAACTGGGATGTGTACAACGTGTCGTCTACTTCAAATATTCGCTCGGTATGTATTGATGACGATGGTGTGATTTACATAGGAATGGACGACGATTTTGGAATTTTTGATCCCGCATCAGCAAACGGTCCGGCATTTACAAGTTTACTCGATAAAATTCCGGACGAGATTCCCGGCCCTGATGTTATTTGGAAAATTTACGACACACAGTATGGAATTGTATTTCAATCTTATCAGTATATTTTTATTTACAACGATGGCAAAATAAATATTCTAAAACCTGAAAGGGCATTTTATTATTCTTTCTATATCAACAACCGACTCTTTTTTCACGAACCCGGAGTAGGTTTATTTGAATATATCAACGGTTTTGTAAATAAAGTGCCGTGGGCCGATGAGTTGAAAGACCATGAAATTCAATCAATGGTTAGTTTTTTCGAAAATCACTTGCTTATTGGAACTTCTCAATCAGGATGGTTCGAATATAAAAATGGGAAACTCCAAAAGTGGGATGTTCCTGCCAACACACAAACCGAAAATGATGTTTTGTACTGCGGCGTTAAACTTAATGGGAACAACCTGGCCATTGGTACCATATTGAACGGGCTGATTATTGCGAATTCCGACGGCGAAATCATTCAGCATTTAAACCGGAATAACGGTCTGCAAAACAACACGATACTAAGCCTTAGCAACGATCGATCGGGCAACTTGTGGCTGGGCCTCGATAATGGTATCGATTACGTGGAATTAAATTCTCCGATAAGTTATACCTCCCGCTCCGAAGATATTGGCACCGGTTACTGTTCCGTCATTCAAAATAATATTCTTTATCTGGGCACCAACCAGGGACTTTTTACCCGGCCATTTTCATCTGTCGGGCAAAATGGCACCGAACCTTTTAAAATAGTTCCCGGAACGGAGGGACAGGTTTGGAGCCTGAAAGTATTGAACGGTCAGTTATTGTGTGGTCACAATCTGGGAACTTTTGTTGTAAACGGAAGACAGGCACGCCTGATTAATGATGAACCGGGAGGATGGACATTTATCCAGCTAAAAAATGAACCGGATTATGCAATTGGAGGTAAATTTTCCGGCCTATCATTATATCATTTCGAAAATAATGAATGGAGATTTCTGCATGAAATAGCCGGTTTTTACGAGTCAAGCCGTTTTCTGTCGGAAGATAAAAACGGAGATATCTGGATTAGCCACGGAGCCAAGGGTGTATTTCGTGTTACGCTAAATGCCAGCCGCGATTCGGCCACCAATATAAAACTGTACGGTGCAAAAGATGGCCTTCCATCAAACCTGATGAATGTGCTTCTCAGAATCGACGATTCGTGGTATATATCAACAGTTAACGGAATTTACAGCTACAATGCGGCTAATGATCGGTTTGAAGAAAATACACGTTTAAATGAAATGTTCGACCTGGATAACCGGCTGAAATATGTGGAAAAAGATTTCCAGGGAAATTACTGGTACATTGCCGAAAACGAGGTAGGTGTTCTGCACAAAAACGACGATACCAGCTACACTAAAATTACTACTCCGTTTCGGCAATTACGCAACAAACTGGTGCGCGAATGGGAGTTTTTATATGTGTACGATTTAAATAACGTAATATTTGCCACCGAAAACGGCTTTGCACATTATTCTTCGCGAATTGTAACTCGCCACGACCAGCCGTTTAAATGTTTTATAACGCAGGTAGATGTTCCCAACCTCGACACTGTCGTGTATCCAAAAGAAGGTGTGGAGCCCATCAAATTTCCTTATCAGAAAAATGCTTTTCGTTTTAAATTTTCAGCACCTTTTTATCAGAATCCCGAACAGTTGGAATTTAGTTACTTTATCGATAATTACTCCGATTCATGGTCATCGTGGTCGAACGATAACTACCGCGATTTAACCAACCTTCCGGAAAACGACTATATATTTCGGGTAAAAGCCCGAAACAGTTTTGGTATTGAAAGTAACGAAGCCCAATTTTCATTTGTCATCACGCCTCCGTGGCACCGGTCGAAAACAGCCGTTTACATCTATATTTTCATTGTATTTATTTTGGTGCTAATTGTGGCTTGGTTTATTAATCGGCGTTTCGAGAAATCGAAACAAAGGGAACGCAAAAAGCACGAAAAGGCGCTGCGCAAAAAAGAACAAGAATTTAAAGACCAATCGTTGATCGCCGAAAAAGAGATCATTCGCTTAAAAAACGAAAAGTTGCAGGCTCAGAAACTTTCGCTGGATAAAGAGCTGGCCAACCAAACGCTTAGTATTGTAAATAAAAATAAGTTCCTGATGAAGATTAACGAGGAACTTAAACGGGTTTCGAATGAAACTTCTGACGGAGCGGTTAAAACAAAAATGGCGATACTTAAAAAACGTATCGACAAGGAAATCGACAATCAAAATCAGAACCAGATATTCGAGAGTTATTTTGAAGAAGTACATGCTGATTTCTTTGATCGTTTAAAAGACAAGTTCCCTCACTTGTCGCCAAAAGATTTGCGACTTTGTGCTTACATTCGAATGAACATGTCGACAAAAGAGATTGCTACCTTGTTAAATATCTCCGATCGCGGTGTTGAAATCAGCCGTTATCGCCTTCGCAAAAAACTTGAACTCTCGCGAGAAATAAACCTTTCAACATTTCTTATAAACTTATAATAAATAGATTTTCTGTTGTATAATACAATTTGCTATGAGGTACTATTAACCTTATATTAAAATTTTTATACTACTCATTTTCTGATACTTAAATTTTTTGTGATGTATTTTTGATGTAGTTCAGAAATACATGTGAGAAATTATTGTGATGCTATTTTATTGGGAATTTAGCTTTCTAGTTGAAATATTTGCCGTCATAAACTTGAGAATCCCTCTTTTGGGAAGCTAAAACAATAAATTTTTAACTAATCACTATTTCTATGAAACTAAAGCTTGGTCTTATTAGAACCTCCTGCATTTTATTTCACATGAATTTGAAGAACGAAGTATTGAAATTTCACATTTAGTGTGTGAGCTTTCAGTATCTACTATTAAAACTATTATCAAAATTAGATCTATGAAAGAAAAACTAGTAATGAGAAAAATGCTCATGTTATTCGTGGGTACATTTTTCGTCTTGGGGGCTTTTGCCCAGGAAGTTGTTCTGAAAGGTACGGTAACCTCTTCTGAAGATAATCAACCCCTGCCGGGGGTGACTATCACAGTTCAAGGAACCACAGACGGAACAGTAACCGACTTTGATGGTAATTATGAACTGACAGTACCATCAAATGCAATGCTTGTGTATTCGTATATCGGAATGAAACCACAGGTTATCGGTGTAGAAGGAAAAACTGAGATTAACGTACAACTCGAGCCCGATTTGTTTAACGTTGATGAAGTTGTTGTTGTTGGTTATGGTGTACAAAAGAAAGCTTTAACCACTGGTGCAAACTTAAATGTAAAAGGTGAAGATATTGCCGAACTGAATACAGGTTCAGCAATGGAAGCTTTGCAAGGTGTTGCTGCCGGTATTAGTATTACACGTAACAATGGTGCGCCAGGCGCAGGAACCAGGGTAACTATTCGTGGTTTAGGAACCATTGGTAATTCGAATCCTTTATACATTGTTGACGGTGTTGCAGTTGGCGACATTGACTATTTGAGTCCTTCTGACATTCAGTCGATTGATGTATTAAAAGATGCGGCATCGGCAGCCATTTATGGTTCGAGAGCGGCAAACGGTGTTGTGTTGGTAACCACTGTAAAAGGTAGCGAAGACCGACCAGCAAAAATTACTTACGACGCTTATTATGGTATTCAGAATATCTATAAAAACCTGGATCCGTTAACTGCCCAGGAGTACATGTACATTATGGATGAAGGTTTTGTGAACGATGGCAAGGCTCCGATTGATTGGCAAAAAGAAATTACAGGAAACAACTGGCTTAGAAGCAACTATGGCGACGCACTGGCAGATCAGCTAGGTAACGACGTTTGGGGAGCTCTTCAAAACGGTTGGGAAGGCACTAACTGGATAGATGAAATTACCAGTAGTAATGTTCCAATGCAAAGTCATGCTTTAAACATCACCGGAGGAAGTAAAGACATTACCTACTCTGCAGGTGTTTCGTATTTCGACCAAAAAAGTATTATCGGAAGCGAAATTACTGATGCCGGATACAAAAGATTGACAGCGCGATTAAATACAGAAATGGTATTGAAAAAGAATAAGAATCACAACATTATTACTGTTGGTGAAAATATCACCTATACCAATACTGAAAACAGAAGTGCCCGGACCGGTAACATTTACTGGAATGACTTGCACAACGCACTGGTTCAGCACCCGTTAATGCCTGCTTACTGGCAACCGGCGATTGATAATAACATCAACGAATTTGGTTTTACGCCAACCATGGATGACGTAAACCAGGCTACCAACCCAATTGCCTCGATGTACTATGCTACAAATTACAATTATGGAAAAGGAAACCGCGTTGTTGGAAACGTGTACGCAATAGTTGAACCTATTAAAGACTTAAAATTAAGATCTTCTTACGGATTGGATGCATGGTTTGGTTGGGGCAGATCGATGAACCCTACTTACCGATTAGGTACGCTTTATACTGATGCTACCGACGGAGCTTCTCAAAACCAATACCTGGGAAGTAACTGGACATGGACAACCACACTTTCATACGATCGTAAGTTTGGAGATCATGATATTACAGGTTTGGTTGGTTATGAGCTACTTCAGAACGACGTTAATATGGAAGTTGGCGGATCAAGAAATAATTTATTATTCCCCGGCGATCCTCGCTACGCATACATTAACAATACCGAAAGTCCTTCTTCAATCAGCGAAATCAATACATGGGGAGCTGACTGGGCTGCCGGCGGCGGTGGTTTAATGTCGTACATGGCAAGAGCACAATACAATTACCAGGAGAAATACTTGCTATCGGTAACAATGCGTGCTGATGGTTCTTCTAACTTTGCCAAAGGAAACCGTTGGGGATATTTCCCATCAGTTTCAGCAGGATGGGTACTTACCAGCGAAGACTTTATGGAAAGCACTTCAGACTTTCTTGATTTCGCAAAAGTGCGTTTAAGCTGGGGACAGAACGGTAACCAGTCAATCGACAACTTTATTTACTCGTCGCAAATTACTTATGCTTTCCCTGGTTATTTCTTCGGAGATACAAAACCGGTATCGGGAACTACAGCATATCCTTCAAAAGTTCCAAACCCGGATGTAACCTGGGAAACTTCGGAGCAGTTGAACATCGGACTTGATGCCAGATTATTGGATTCAAGATTGGGTATTGCCTTAGACTGGTACAAGAAAACCACAAAAGACTGGTTGGTTGTAGCACCTATTTTGGGTACTTCAGGCGCCGGTGCTCCATTTATCAATGGTGGAGATATTGAGAACAAAGGTTTTGAAATGGTAGTGAACTGGAACGATAATATCGGTGATTTTAAATACACCGTTGTTTTAAGCGGAGCTCACAACAAAAACGAAGTAACACGAATTGACAATACCGATGGTATTATTCACGGACCTTCTCACGTAATTTCGCAAGGTACAGCAGAGGTTTCAAGAGTTGAAGAAGGATTCCCAATTGGTTATTTCTACGGATACGAAACAGATGGTATTCTGCAGAATCAGGACGAAGTTGATGCTTATGTTGGTCCTGACGGATCTCCTTATTTTAATGACCAACGCCCTGGTGATGTTCGTTTTGTAGATAAAAACATGGATGGTATTATCGACGAAAACGATAAAGGTTACCTCGGAAATCCTAATCCTGATTTTGAAATGGGATTGCAGTTGAACCTTGCTTACAAAGGATTTTATGTAAATACCACTTTGGCCGGAAAATTCGGAATGCAGGTAATGCAGTCGTACCGTTCATTTGCTGATAGTCCAACACAAAACTACACCTCATCTGTTTTTGAGCGTTGGCACGGCGAAGGTACTTCCGACAGAATGCCACGATTGTCTTCTGTTTCAAACCGTAACCAGCAGTACGTTTCTGACATTTACATGCACGATGCAGACTATGTGAGAATCAACAACCTGACATTTGGATACGATTTCAGCAAATTACTTTCAAGTTTCGATGCTGTTTCAACGCTAAAAGCTTACGTAGCAGTAAACAACCTGCACACTTTCACAAGCTACGATGGAATGGATCCTGAAGTTCGTTTCGGACACGATGCCGGTTGGGCATCCGGAATTGACCTGGGATTATACCCACTGCCAAGAACAGTGATGTTTGGACTAAGTGTTGCCTTTTAATTCTAAAAATTGATGATGATGAAAAAACTATTATATATAACATTCATTGCAGGCCTTGTACTTGCAACGAGTTGTAGTCAGGATTATCTGGATACCGATAATCTATACGGAAAAAGTTTAGAAACCTTTTACAGCACGCCTCAGGATATTAAGGAGGCAATGGCAGGGGTTTACAATGCAATCTACACGCCTAACGTGCACAGTAACGAATCGGTTGCTGCAAGTTTAATGTCAGACTTAATGCTTGGCGGCGGTGGTGCTGATGATAAATCGGCAAAATGGGTTGACAATTTCGAAGACCCGGCAGAAGATACTTACAGAGATATGTGGGTACAATGCTACAATGGTATTTCAAGAGCAAGCGCCATTATCGAAAAAACTGCAGAAGCTGACTTCTCGGCCTATTTCAGCAGCCCTGAAGAAGCTCAAAGCTATAAAGATCAGGCAATTGGAGAAGCACTGTTTATGCGTGCATTCTACTATTTCCGCTTAGCGAAATTCTTTGGTGGTGTACCTTTAATCGTTACATTCGATGCACCACGTGATGTTCCAAGAGCCACTTATACCGAGACTTTTGCACAAATCGCATCAGATCTTAAACTCGCTATCGAAACTATGCCATCGGTTCCGTTCAACAGTATCCCGGAAGCGGATTACGGACATGCAAACAAATGGGTAGCACAAGCTTACATGGCAAGAGTATTTTTGTTCTACACCGGTTACATGACCAATATTGAAGGACAAGCTACAAGCGATCTTCCACTGGTTGAAGGTGGATCAGTATCTTCTTCAAATGTTGCAGCTTATTTAGATGACTGTATTGCTAATAGCGGTTACGGACTGGTTGATGATTTCAGAAATCTGTGGCCTTACTCGTACGTAAACATTGCCGCTAATGATACAACCGTATTGCCATGGGCACACCAAAACGGACTATCGTGGGTAGGCCAGGATGGCCACACACCAACTTTTGGTCGCGGAAATAACGAGTCGATGTTCGTACAACGATTCTCTTTCGGCGACTGGGGATGGTCGAACGGAAATATTTATACCAACAGACTCGCTTTGTTCACAGGTCTTAGAGATAACTCTTTAGTACCTTTTGGTCAGGGCTGGGGATGGTGTACTGTTAATCCTAATTTGTTTACCGGATGGGATGACAACGACCCAAGAAAACTGGGTTCGATCCTTCAGGTTGGTCAGGCCGACCAGGGAACCGGCGATTACGTTGGAGACAAAGGTGATCATGAAACAGGATTTTTCAATAAGAAATATACTTCTATTCAATATTACAGCAACGACGACCAGGCAAACGTGGGTATGTTTGTTCAGTTGTACGGCTGGGGAAATACCGATATGCAGCTGATGCACGCGCAAGACTTTATTTTCATGCGTTTTGCCGATGTATTGCTCATGCACTCTGAAGTTACCGGAACTGCCGACGGAATGAACCAGGTAAGAGCCAGAGCAGGATTAGACCCTGTTTCTTATTCTCTTGATGCGCTTAAAGAAGAAAGAAAGCACGAATTGGCTTTTGAAGCTTTACGTTGGTTCGACCTTGTTCGCTGGGGAGACGTAAATACTGCTTTTAACGAAACAATACCTGTTAGAAACTCAGGAAGCGACGCAAACTACTCGGTTACCTACAGACCGGAAACCAAAGGTTTAGTTCCAATTCCGGAAACGGAAGTGAGATTATCGAATGAAGTTTATGAACAAAACCCTGGATGGTAACAGGTTTTAATTTTAATAGAAAGAGATATGAAACGAAATAATATAATACAAGGTATTTTTGTTGCATTGCTGGCACTGATGATTGTGTCGTGCGATGCCATTGTAGACGAACAATTCCTTGAAAACAGTACAACTGTTGAAGGCGTTGAGTTAGTTGCTACTCAAAACTCAGCGAATGGAAATACGATCGAATTAAGTATGAATACGCCGGGCGTTACAGGTTACTGGAACTACAACCTTGGTGTAGCACTAACCAATAAAGTTGAAATTGTTTATCCTATTCCTGGAACTTCAACTTTTACTTTCGTGGGAACCTTAGGAGCCGAGTTTTTCGAAAAAACAATTGACGTAACCGTTGATGTACTCGACACTCCGCTTGAGCAGGATTGGTACGACCTTGTTAGCGACAATACATCTGCAGGAAAAACATGGGTATTCGATGGTGGTCCTGATCCTGATGGTAGAATGTGGTGGTTTATGGCCGATCCGGGTAATCCATGGGGATTATGGTGGAATGCAGGTGGAGACTGCTGTCCTCCGGGAGATGCCGCCGGAAGCATGACTTTTAACCTTGATGGAGCTGCCAATTATATCTACGACGATGGCAACGGCAATGTAACCAACGCTTCTTTTGTATTGGATACACAGAACCAACAGCTGATTTTTAACGGAGCTTCAATTTTGGGTTATGATGGCGACCGCGTGAATCCTGACGGTATTTATAATATCGTTGAGCTTACTGAAGACAAAATGGTACTGTTTACACCAACCAACAACGGAGGAACCGGTTGGACATGGGTATTCGTACCGGCAGAATAAAATAGATTAACCCCCTGATTATTTGATTATTTATTAGAGTTTAGCTATCGAAAGGGGAGGCAATCCTCCCCTTTCCGATAGTTTTTTAAACACCATTTTTTCGATACCCAAAAGTTGGTATCCGTGGCTTGTATTATCTAAACTACGACAGCATTTTCCACACAACAGCATTTATTGGTATCTTTTTATTTCACCTAACAAATGAGACTTACGCTTTCCATATTATTTACGCTTTTCACTGCTCTGAGCACATTTGGGCAGGTTGGCGAATTGTTGTGGGAAGACAATTTTAATACCGGACAGCTCAACCTCGACGACTGGAATATTGAAACAGGAACCGGGGTGAATGGCGATTTTGGAACCGGACAGGTAGATCGTGCTACCAGCCGCGAAGAAAACATCAGTTTTAGCAACGACGTGCCGGGAGCTGACGATGGCTGCCTGGTAATTACTACACGAAAAGAATTTTACATCGACAGAAATTACACCAGTGCCCGATTAAACACGGCCGGTAAAAAATCGTGGGGACCGGGACACCGCATTGTTGCCCGAATTTATCCGCGCGACGTAAAACAAATGGGGCAAGGTTTTGCATTCTGGATGATGCCCGACGAAATTCCCGGGGGATGGAACAGCCTGATGTGGCCGCAAGGTGGCGAAATCGATATTATGGAATACGTTGGATCTATTCCCTTCCATAATCTCGGCAGCGTACACTACGCCTGGTTTTGGCAAAACAACGAATGGACCGACTGGAACCACGGACACCAGGGTTTTTATTACAGCTACGAAACGCAGCAAGTACCAAATCCTGCCGAGCCGGGTTACGGAAATTATCCGCCCGACGAAAACAATACAAATGCAGGAAGCTACGGCTTTCATTCCTACGGTATCGATTGGTATTCCGACCGAATTGAGTTTTTTATCGACGACAATGTGTACCACATCCACTATTTAAACGATGGTGGCGCTTTTTCGGTAGATGGCGAAGATCAGTCTGAAGTTGCAATGCGCGATGGGAAGCGAGTTGGTATTTCTGAATATTCCAATCATTTTAACGAATGGCAGCCTTTCGAGCATAAAATGTACCCGATTTTAAGTGCCGGCGTTACCGGAAGCGAATATTCATATGGCGGTGCAGTTAACGATGAAGCAGAATTTCCTTGCTCGGTTTTTATCGATTGGTTGAGGGTGTACCAACTCGATATAAGTGTGGGTTTTAACCAACATTCAGCAAGGGAATTTAAAATCTATCCCAACCCTGTAAAAGAGAATTTTACGGTTACTGCCAAAAACCCGGGAACCTACGAAGTTAAACTGCTCGATATTTCCGGAAAGTTAGTACTAAACAAAACTTTCAGCAATACCACAGGAATAAAAACTACCGGCTTTCGGAAAGGCCAGTACATTGTAATGATCGACGATGGCAAGCGATCTGCGTCACAAAAAATAGTAATTCAATAAGAAAAAATATGCTTAAATCATTCAACAAACAAAAACGGAACTGGCCTTATTTACTGGCACTTCTTATTCTCATTGCTCCTTTAAAGGGGTGCAGCGAAGAGGGAACAGAAGCAGGTTTTACTGCCGATTTTTCGTATTCATTTATTGATGATAACAACGTTCGGTTTATCAACGAGTCGGAAGGAGACTATTTAAGATTGAACTGGAATTTCGGAAACGGCCGCACGGAATCGACCACGACAAAATCTCAATCGTACGATGTTTATTATCCTGAAGCCGGAGATTATAACGTAAACCTTTTGGTGATTGGCCTCGACAGTGAGCAAAAGTCTGCTGCGAAATCGATAAATATTTCCAGCACCGATTTTGCCATAAGTTTTACGGCCGAAGCAGATGCAACAAATCCGAACAACATCAATCTGAAAAATACCTCGGTTGGCGATTTCGATTCTTTTCAATGGAAGTTCAGAAATAAAATCATTGAAAACGAAACAAATGCTGTGGCCTATTTTCCTTACGCAGGAACGTACACGGTTGAGTTGATGATTACCAAAAACGGAGATACTTTTTCGTCAACTCAAGATATTACCATTGCCGCTGACGACTCGGAATACTTCTCGAAATTGGAATTGGTTTGGGAAGATAATTTTGATGGAGATGCAGTAAATAGCGACAACTGGACCTTCGAAACCGGCTCGGGAGGTTGGGGAAACAACGAACTTCAGAATTATACCGCCGGAGACAATGCGGTGGTTCAGGATGGAATTCTCACCATTACCGCCGAAAAAGTAAACGACGCCAAAGTAGCCGGATCGTACACCTCATCGCGAATGATCACCAGTGGCAAAAAAGAATTTACCTACGGACGCATGGAAATCCGCGCCAAACTGCCATCGGGAACAGGTATTTGGCCCGCAATCTGGATGCTCGGTGCCAACATTGGCAACGTGGGCTGGCCCGCTTGCGGCGAAATCGATATTATGGAATATGTAGGTTACGAACCCAATACCGTTCATGCAACAGTGCACACATCTGCTGGATTTGGCGGAAACGGAAGTGGCAACAAAAAGCCCCTTCAAACCGCCGAAGAAGAATTTCATGTTTACGGTCTTTTCTGGACTGAAAAAGAACTGGTTTTTTATACCGATTCACCCGAAAATATTACACACCGCTATGCACCCACAAGCAAAAACGACGATAACTGGCCATTCGACAAACCACAGTTTTTTATCCTGAATGTGGCTGTTGGTGGCAACTGGGGAGGCGCCCAGGGCGTTGATAATTCCATTTTCCCTCAATCGATGGAAGTGGATTACGTTCGCGTATATCAGGAGATGTAGAACTAAAACTAACTATAATGAAAATGAGAGCTTTAATATTAATTATCGGGACCTGGCTGGTGACAGGTTGCACAGCAACGTTGACCGATCATCCCGATCCTGTTGAACAGAAAATCAACAGTTTGCTAAGCGAGATGACGCTGGATGAAAAGATCGGCCAGATGCAACAGGTAAACGACGGTTCGTTTGGCGACGATGAAGCGACAAAACAAGCCATTAGAGACGGCAAGGTTGGATCGTTTCTGAACATGATGGGAGCCGACCGGGTTGCAGAATTTCAGCGTGTGGCATTGGAAGAAAGCAAACACGGCATTCCGCTACTTTTTGGGCGCGATGTAATTCACGGATATCGCACCATTTTCCCAATTCCGTTGGGAATGGCAGCATCGTGGGAGCCCGAGCTGGCTGAAAAAGCGATGCGTATTTCGGCGATTGAAGCCTCATCGATGGGAATTAACTGGACATTTGCACCAATGATGGATGTTACGTGGGATCCGCGCTGGGGACGAATTGCCGAAAGTTGTGGCGAAGATCCGCTGCTGACTTCGATGTTTGCAGCCGCTATGGTAAAGGGAATTCAGGGTGATTTAAGCGATCCAACAGCAGTGGCAGCCTGTGCCAAACACTTTGTGGGTTACGGAATGTCGGAAGCCGGCCGAGATTATAACACCACTTACATTCCGGAACCGTTGCTCAGAAACGTTCATCTTCGTCCGTTTAAAGCTGCAGCCGATGCAGGAGCATTAACTTTTATGTCGGCATTTAACGACTTGAACGGAGTGCCAACTTCTGGAAATAAATTCACGCTAAAACAAATTTTGCGCGACGAGTGGAGCTACAAAGGAATGGTGGTTAGCGACTGGGGATCGATTGAGGAAATGATCAACCACGGTTTTGCTGCCGATAAAAAACAAGCCGCTGAAATTGCTGCAGAAGCCGGTGTTGATATGGAAATGGCAACAACTTGTTACGCCGATAATTTAAAGACATTGATTGAAGAGGGCGTGATAACCGAAGCGATGATCGACACTTATGTTGGTAATATTTTGCGGGTGAAGTTCAAGCTCGGATTGTTCGATAAACCTTACGACAATCACGTTTCAACCGACACGATTTTGGCACCAAGCCATTTGGCTGTGTCGCGCGAAGCAGCACGAAAAAGTATGGTTTTGCTGAAAAACAACAATAACACTTTGCCCATCTCCAGAAATATTCATTCGCTGGCAGTAATCGGGCCGTTGGCCGATGCTGCACGCGACCAGTTGGGAACCTGGATTTTCGACGGACAAGGTGAAGACTCAACAACACCAAAGCAGGCTTTCGACGATATTTTGGGTTCGAGAATGCACTACATTGCCGGCCTCGAATACAGCCGTGATAAATCGACAAAAGGATTTGCACAAGCTGTTGCCGCCGCCAAAGGCTCTGATGCCATTTTGTTCTTTGCCGGCGAAGAGTCCATTCTTTCGGGCGAAGCAAATGCGCGAGGAATGATCGACCTTCCGGGAGTTCAGTCGGAACTGATTACCGAATTGAAAAAAACAGGCAAACCGCTTATTTTAGTGGTAATGGCCGGCAGACCGCTGGCAATTGGCGCCGAAATGGAGATGGCCGACGCCGTGCTTTATGCCTGGCATCCGGGAACAATGGCAGGCCCTGCAGTGGCCGACCTGGTTTTTGGCGACTACTCTCCATCGGGAAAATTACCGGTTACATTTGTTAAAGGCGCCGGACAGATTCCGTTTTACTACTATCGTAAAAACACCGGCCGCCCGGCTACCGAGAACGATGTTACTTATATCGATGATATTCCACGCGATTCAAAACAATTGTCGCTGGGTTTTAAAACCATGCACATCGACTATGGCATTACTCCTCTCCTGCCCTTTGGTTTTGGATTGAGCTATACCGAGTTTAAATACGAAAATCTAAAATTGTCATCGCACGAAATGTCTACTAACGGATCAATTACGGTTTCGGCCGACATTAAGAATATTGGCAACTACCAATCCGAAGAGATCGTTCAGCTTTACGTGCACGACAAAGTGGGCAGTATTACCCGACCAATAAAAGAATTGAAAGGTTTTGAAAAGATAAACTTAAACCCGGGCGATGTTAAAACGGTAAGCTTCGAGTTAAAAGCTGAAGATCTGCAGTTTTTTAACGGCGACGATTACGTAATAGAACCGGGAGATTTTGATCTTTGGATCGGCCCGAATTCTGATGAAGGATTACATCATACTTTTGTTTTGAAATAGATCTAATGAGCGATTAACGGAACTGAAAACATCGCTTGCTAACTTTCAGGTGCAGGCATTTCCATTAGCGAAATGCCTGTTTTCTTTTCTGCCAGTTTACAAACCTCCTTTAAACTCAACTTTCCACAGCCCACGAAAATCATTCAATTTATAACCCGTTGCCAAATCGGCCGGATACAATTCTTTCAGCTTAAATTTTGTGGCCTCGTTAATATCCGTTTCCGGATTGCCATGACATTTTAAACAGGCCGGCATTCCGGTTCTGATCGGTTTGTAATAAACCAAATCATTGCCACTTTGTAGTAAGGTGTCAGCCAGTTGTTCTTCAGCAAAAAGTTTCCACATTTGTTTTTCCTGCTCAGTATCCAGCGCATTTTGCGGATTACGGTTTTTGGCCGAAACTCTTGAAATTTCACAATCAAATACTCCATTCAAACTATCCACAATCGAACTTGCTTCAAGATTACAAAACTCAACAGCATATTCAGGTCCGCCGGTTTGAATGGCTTTTCCCACATTACTCAAAAGCACTGCTTGTACATTGACAGTAATTTCCTGCCCGCTGTTTTGGTACTTTTTGTAGGTTTCCTGATCCAGTTTCGGAGAACACGCGAAACAGAAAAACAGCAGTAGAATTGGTAAGAATTTGTTTGTCATAGTTCACATTTCTTAAATAAATAGTTCAAAATATCTTTAATTCGTCAACTGCAAGTTGAGGTTTATTTGTTAAATCACAAAATCAACTATCTTTGCGGCATCAAATATTCTTTCAATAAGGGTGTTTGGTTATACAGAAGAGTGGAGAGATCGGGCTCTGCGAAACTCTGGCAACCTTGTCAGCCAACCGGCGGATAAAACGGTGCCAATACCCGGCCGGAAACGGAATTATAATTAAAACACGATCGATGAAGAAACTGCACTACAAATTATTTTTTACAAGCTATCTGCACGGGGCAAATATGTGTATGCGCCAGCGGTTTTAACCGCATAAAACTAGCCGAGTAAAAATATCATTAAGAACTTTAAATGAAGACAGTAGCCGATTTCGAAAGTTTATACTTCCGACTTCGAGCTTCACCTTCCGACTTAAAAAATATGTCGACAACAAAATCGTACGAAGAAATTAACCAAAAACTGAAGGCCGGAAAAGCAGTTGTTTTAACCGCCGAAGAAGTTGCAGAGATGGCGAAAGAAATGTCGCCCGAAGAAATAGTTGAGAAAGTAGATGTAGTAACCACAGCAACCTTTGGCGCCATGTGTTCGTCGGGGGCGATTATAAATTTTGGCCATGCCGATCCGCCAATCCGAATGGAAAAAATACGTTTGAACGGCGTTCCGTGCTACGAAGGGCTCGCCGCTGTTGATTCATACATCGGCGCAACTGCCTGCGATCCCGACAATCCGGAATACGGCGGCGCGCATGTTATTCAGGATCTGTTGGAAGGCAAAGATGTACTTTTAGAAGCCTGGGCAAAAGGCACCGATTGTTATCCGCGGAAACACATAAAAACCAAGATCAACATTAATACGGTAAACGAGTTCACGCTTTTTAATCCGCGAAATGCTTACCAGAACTACAACGTGGCGGTAAACACCACATCAACGATAAAACATACCTACATGGGTACTTTGTTACCCAATTTACGGAATGCCACCTACTCCACTTCGGGCGAATTAAGTCCGCTGCTGAATGATCCGGAGTTTAAAACCATCGGGCTCGGAACACGTATATTTTTGGGTGGTACGCAAGGATTTGTCGTTTGGCCGGGAACGCAGTTTCACACCACAAAACCCAAAAACGAATTGGGAGTTCCGGTTACCAACGCCGCTACAATTGCGGTAATGGGGAACCTGAAAGAAATGTCGCCCGAGTACATTCAGGCGGCTTCGTACGAAAAATATGGTGTGAGTATGTTTGTAGGAATTGGAATTCCCATCCCGGTGTTAAATGCTGATATTGCTAAACGCGTATCGATTAACAACAGCCAGATTGAAACTTCGGTACTCGATTACGGAACAGTTGGAACACCAAAACTGGGGCAGGTTACCTACGAAGAATTGCAGTCGGGAACCATAAAAGTAAAAGGCAAAAAGATAAGAACAGCCCCTGTTGCCAGCTTAAAGAAAGCACGTAAAATTGCAGATGAACTGAAGAAATGGTTGCAAAACGGCGAATTTGAAGTTACCAAACCGGTGCAAATGTTCCCTTCAAATACAGCATTAAACGGACTAAAAGAAACGGAGGTCGACAATGATTAAGAAAAGATATATACTGAACTTCCCTCCGCAAAGCGGCGACAAAGCTTTTACCTATCACCTGGTGAAAGAGTACGATATCCGGATTAATATTCTAAAAGCAGAAGTTTATCCCGGAAAACGTGGAAGCCTTTTATTGGAGCTTCATGGAAAAAAGGAGAACATTGAAAAGGGTGTTGAATACATTAAAAGCCATAAAATTACCTGCGAATCGTTGGACAAACGCATTCGCTGGAAAGAGGAAAAATGTATCGATTGCGGAAACTGCACCGCCGTATGTTTTGCCGGAGCTTTAAATATGAACAAAAAGTCGTGGGAACTGGAATTCGACAAAAGCAAATGTGTGGTTTGCGAACTTTGTATTCCGGCGTGCCCACTGAATTTGTTTGAAATTGATTTTAGATAAGTTTACTCATGAACCGTCATTCCGAACTTGTTTCGGAATCTCATTGAAAAGATGCTGAATCAAGTTCAGAATGACGTAATAAATAATTTCTGTCTAATGAATATTTTTGAAGAACGTACATACCGCAGCCAGTTTAATACCGAACGTTTTACCGGAGTCGAGGTAAAACACCTGGAAACTGATCTTTGGATCGGTGTCGATCCGGCATCGTACAAAGAAGAAATGCACGAAGTGGCTTTGGCAAAAATGAGATCGCTACGCCAAACTTTCGATGCTTACATCGAAAAAGAACCGTTTTTCAAGAAAAGCCTTAAACCGTTTCAGCCGTCTGACTTTGCCCCGGATGAAGCCAAAGAAATGGCGCTCGCTGCCGAAAAAGCCGGAATTGGACCGATGTCGGCAGTGGCAGGATTGTTTGCCCGCGAAATTGGAGAAGAAATTTGTAAAAACTTTTCGGTGAAGGAGCTGTTAGTTGAAAACGGCGGCGACATTTATTTGCTTTTACAGGACGAATTGGTTTTGTCGGTTTTTGCCGGCGAATCCATTCTATCTGAGCGCATCGGGCTGGTAATTTCAGCAGGGAGTAGTACCTTTGGGATTTGTACTTCTGCAGGAACTGTTGGTCCGTCGTTAAGTTATGGAAAAGCTGATGCCGTGGTGGTGGTTTGCAACGATATTCTTATGGCAGATGCACTGGCAACGGCTCTGGGAAATAAGGTTAAAACACCTGACCATGTTGAGAAAGTGATTAAACAGGCAGAAAACTTTCAGGAGATACAATCGTTGCTCATTATTTGCGAAGACAAAATTGGGATTAAAGGAGACAACGAAATTAGGATATTGAAATAGACTCACCCCTTAATCCCCTCAAGGGGAGAACAGACAAACAACGGTTACGTAGAAATTGAAAGAGAGAAAAAATGATTAATAAAAGAGACATACGGGAAGAACTCAAAAAGAGAGTGTTGGTATTGGATGGAGCAATGGGTTCTCTGATTCAGGAATATAAACTGGACGAGGCCGATTACAGGGGCGAATTATTGAAAGATCATCCCAGTGATATGAAAGGCAACAACGACATGTTGTCGCTAACCCGCCCTGATGTAATTTCGGAGATCCATGAGGCATATTTGGAGGCTGGTGCTGATATTATCTGTACCAACACCTTTAATGCAACAAGCATTTCGCAGGCCGATTACAATACTGAGAAGTATGTCTATGAAATGAATAAGGCTTCGGCTGAAGTGGCCAAAAAACTGACCGACAAATACACCGAAGTCAATCCGGATAAACCACGTTACGTTGCAGGATCAGTGGGTCCTACCAATAAAACCTTATCACTTTCGCCCGATGTGAACGATCCCGGTTATCGTGCTATCTCATTCGACGAGGTAAAAATCGCCTATCGCGAACAGGTGGAAGCATTGCTCGATGGCGGAGTTGATCTGTTATTGATCGAAACAATTTTCGATACGCTAAATAGCAAGGCAGCCATTTTTGCCATTGAAGAAGTATTGGACGCAAGAGGCATAACTATCCCGCTGATGGTTTCGGGAACCATAACCGATGCCAGTGGCCGTACACTTTCAGGTCAAACGCTTGAAGCCTTCCTGAACTCGGTTTCGCATGTCGATTTGTTAAGTATCGGACTAAACTGTTCGTTGGGAGCCACCGATCTTCAGCCCTACATAAAAGAGCTGGCCGGGAAAGCACCGTTTCACATCAGTGCGCACCCCAATGCCGGATTACCCAACCAGTTTGGCGAGTACGATGAAACGCCCGAAATTATGGCCGGGCACATCAAACAATATCTCGATAATAACTATGTAAATATTATTGGTGGTTGCTGTGGTACAACACCTGCCCACATAAAAGCTTTTGCCGATATGGCGGCCAAAGCAAATCCGCACCACCGCGCCGAAGCTACCACTTACACTAAACTTAGTGGTCTGGAGCCGGTTACCATCACCGAAAATACCAATTTCCTGAATATAGGAGAACGTTGTAACGTTGCCGGATCGCGCAAATTTGCACGATTGATTAGCGAAGAAAAATACGAGGAGGCACTGACAATTGCACGTCACCAGGTTGAAAACGGCGCACAGGTAATTGATGTAAACATGGATGATGCCATGCTCGACGCCGAAAAGGAAATGACGACTTTCCTAAACCTGATTATGGCCGAACCCGACATTGCCAAACTGCCCATAATGATCGACTCATCAAAATGGCACGTAATTGAAGCCGGGTTAAAATGTTTGCAGGGAAAAGCCATTGTAAACTCTATAAGTTTAAAAGAAGGCGAAGAAGTTTTTATCGAGCAGGCACAAAAAATTAAACGTTACGGTGCTGCCGTTATCGTTATGGCTTTTGATGAAAAAGGCCAGGCCGACAACACCGAACGCCGCAAAGAAATATGCAGCCGCGCCTATAAAATTCTTACCGAAAAGGTTGGATTACCGGCACAGGATGTAATTTTCGATCCAAACGTGCTGACTATCGGTACCGGAATTGAAGAGCATAACAACTACGCCGTTTCGTTTATCGAATCGGTGAAATGGATAAAAGAGAATCTGCCGCTGGCAAAAGTTAGCGCGGGTGTTAGTAATGTTTCATTTGCTTTCCGCGGAAACAACGTGGTGCGCGAAGCCATGCACTCGGTGTTCCTGTTTCACGCCATAAAAGCGGGTCTCGACATGGGGATTGTAAATCCCGGAATGCTGCAGATTTACGATGAAATTCCAAAAGATTTCCTGGAACGGATTGAAGACCTTGTATTAAATCGCAGGCCGGATGCTACGGAAAGGCTGTTGGAGTTTGCTGAAAACCTAAAGTCGACTTCGAAAAAAGAAGAGAAAAAAGACGAATGGCGCGAACTGCCACTTGAAAAACGAATTGCTCACTCGCTGGTAAAAGGATTGCCCGAATTTGTTGACGAAGATATGGCCGAAGCCGTTCAGAAATATTCGCCGGCATTAGACATTATCGAAGGCCCATTGATGGACGGCATGAACATCGTTGGTGAGTTGTTTGGCTCAGGTAAGATGTTCCTGCCACAGGTGATCAAATCGGCACGCGTGATGAAAAAAGCTGTGGCTTATTTGCTGCCATTTATTGAAGCGGATAAAGCGAAATTCAAAAACAGCACGTCGCAGAAAAAGGTACTGATGGCCACCGTTAAAGGCGATGTACATGATATTGGCAAAAACATTGTTGGTGTAGTGCTGGCTTGTAACAACTACGAAATCATTGATTTAGGCGTTATGATACCAACCGAAAAAATCCTTGAAGAAGCCATTAAAAACGAAGTGGATGTAATCGGGTTGAGTGGTTTGATCACTCCATCGCTGGAAATTATGGTAGAGATTGCCAAAGAAATGGAACGCCGCAAAATGAATATTCCGGTGATGATCGGTGGTGCAACCACGTCAAAAATACACACTGCCGTTAAAATTGCTCCTGAATATTCGGCACCGGTTGTTCATGTAAAAGATGCTTCGCTGGCTGTTAATGTGGTTTCCCACCTGATTTCCAGGAACGAAAAATTCCTACAGAATCTGGATGCTGAGTACGCTCAGATTCGTGAATTCCAGGGAAAACGAAAAACAAAAGAATACTTAAGCCTTAAAAAAGCACGCGAGAATAAATTCCCGATCGATTGGAACAACACACCCATTTATAAACCGAATTTCACGGGCGTAAAACATTTGACCGACTTCCCGCTGGAAGAATTGCGTAAGTACATCGACTGGACATTCTTTTTTATCACCTGGGGATTAAAAGGTCATTATCCGCAAATTCTGGCCGATGAAAAACAGGGCGAAGAAGCCAAAAAACTGTTTAAAGAAGGCAACGAATTTCTGGATGAAATTATCGAGAAAAAAATGCTGCAGGCCAATGCTGCTTTCGGTATTTGGCCGGCGCAATCGGATGGCGACGACGTAGTTCTTTACGAAGATGAATCGTGCGAAAAAGAGATTGGACGTTTCTATCACCTTCGTCAGCAAGAGAAGAAAAAAGAGGGTGTAGCCAATTTCGGACTGGCCGATTTTGTGGCACCAAAAGGATCGGGAAAAGTGGATTATTGTGGTGGTTTTGCCACCACTGCAGGAATTGGCATTGAGAAATGGACCAAGCAGTTCCGCGAGGAACACAACGATTATAAAGCCATTATGGTGGAAGCACTGGCCGATCGTTTAAGTGAAGCTTTTGCCGAGCTGCTTCACCTCGAAATTCGTAAGAATTACTGGGGTTATGCACCTGACGAAAACCTGTCGCTCGATGAGATTCTGAAAATTAAATACCAGGGAATTCGTCCGGCATTGGGCTATCCGGCATGTCCGGAACACTCCGAAAAAGAGAACTTATTTAAACTACTCGATGCTGAAAAGATTGGTATTACATTAACAGAGCACTTTGCCATGTATCCAAACGCATCGGTGTCAGGACAGTATTTTGTGCATCCTGAGTCGCGCTATTTCAGTCTTGAAAAAATTAGCAAAGACCAAGTGGAAGATTATGCGAAACGTAAAAATGAATCGGTAGAATTTGTTGAGAAATTCTTGCCAACAAACCTGAATTACAAATAACAAATTAGTAAAAGCCTCACTTTTGTGAGACTACCGGAATAAATATTAACCTTGAAATACTAATATTTGATATTAGTATTTCAAGGTTATTTTTTATTGTTTATCTTGAATTTCTAACATCCAACATTTCTTTTTCAATATAAAAGCGTAATTTTAAAGAAAACACGGGTTTATGTTATTAACAAGAGAACGGTTTGTAAACGAATTAAAAGAATCCATTAGGTTTAACCCAATCACAGCAATATTAGGGCCTCGACAATGCGGAAAAACAACATTAGCGAGAATAATTGCTTCCTCACAACAACCCGAAAATATTTTTGATTTGGAAGACCCGGCAGATTTTGAGCTGTTAAAAGCAGCTCCAAAATCGTTGCTGCAAAATGCGCGAGGACTTATAATAATCGACGAGATTCAGCTTCTACCGGAATTGTTTCCATTACTTCGGGTATTGGTTGATCAGGAAAATACAGACCGGAAGTTTCTAATTCTCGGCAGTGCCTCGCCAGATTTAATCCGAAAATCATCTGAAAGTCTGGCCGGACGAATAGGATTTATCAACTTAACAGGATTTCGGCTCAACGAAGTTGGAAAAGATAAAATGGAACAGCTATGGTTTCGTGGTGGTTTTCCGCGTTCGTTTTTAGCAGAAAACGAGAAGCAAAGCTTTAGCTGGCGGAATAATTTTACCCAAACATTTTTAGAACGTGATATTTCGCAAATTGGGTTTAACGTTGCACCGGTTGCATTACGAAGGTTTTGGCAAATGCTGGCACACTATCATGCACAGATTTGGACAGGAGCCGAATTTGCGCGTTCGCTGGGCGTTTCGGAGCCGACAGTAAAACGTTACCTTGATCTGTTAACCGGAACCTTTATGGTCCGCCAGCTACAACCCTGGCACGAGAACCTTAAAAAACGTCAGGTAAAATCGCCCAAAGTTTACATTCGCGACAGCGGAATACTTCATTCCCTGCTATCTCTGGAAGGAGATGCTATTTATACTCACCCAAAGCTCGGCGCATCGTGGGAAGGATTTGTTATTGAGCAATTGATTCAACATGCCGACACCCGCGATTTTTTTTACTGGCGTACACATGCCGGAGCCGAATTGGATTTGCTGGTACTAAAAAACGGCAAAAGAATAGGTTTTGAGGTAAAATTCTCGGATGCAGCCAAAACCACCCGATCGGTACATAGCGTTATTGAAGATTTAAAACTAGATAAATTATACCTGATTAACCGGGGGACACGTAAATTCTTTTTAACTGAAAACATTGAAGTAGTGCCTGTCAACCAACTTCTTTCCATTAAATTTTAAACAGCGGTTAAATAAATGCCAGCTAATAATGCTCTTATAATTAGAATCAGATAAAGAGGTGCGATTTTGTTATCTTTGCACTTCGTAACAAAATACAGACTAAATAATGAAAGTTATAGACACCATAAATCAGGCAAAGAAAACCGTTTTTTCTTTTGAGCTGCTGCCGCCATTAAAGGGCAACGATGTTTCGCGCCTGCATAAAACGATTGAGAGTTTAACAGAATTCGATCCAAAATACATTAATATAACTACTCACCGCGACGAGATTGAATTTAAAGAACTCGCAGACAGAAGCATTGTAAAACAAACAGTTCGCAAACGTCCGGGAACAGTGGCTATTGCTGCCGATATTCAGCACAAATACGGCATTCCGGTAGTACCGCATATTTTGTGTGGCGGTTTTACCAAAAGTGAAACTGAACACGTTTTGATCGACCTGAATTTTCTGGGAATCAACAATGTTCTTGCGCTGCGTGGCGATGGTCTTAAAAACCAACACGTTTTTAAACCTACCGAAAACGGGCACTCAAACGCCAACGAGTTAGTAAAACAAATTAAAGATCTCGGAAAAGGAAAATACCTGGATGCGGATCTGAAAAACAATAAACCGCTTGACTTTTGTATTGGTGTTGCCGGTTATCCGGAGAAACATTTTGAATCGCCCAATATGGAGCAGGACATGGCTTACCTGAAACAAAAAGTTGACGAAGGCGCTGATTACATTGTAACACAAATGTTTTTCGATAACCAGGTGTATTACGATTTTGTTGATAAATGCCGTGCAATGGGAATTACGGTGCCAATTATTCCGGGTATCAAACCGATCAACCTGAAAAACCAGTTAACGGTACTTCCAAAAATTTTTAGCATCGACTTACCACTGGAATTATCAAAAGAGCTGGCAAAATGTAAAAACAACGATGACGCCCGACGTGTAGGAACAGAGTGGGCCATTTTCCAATCGAAAGATTTGGTTTCACATAACGTACCGTCGCTGCACATTTATACTTACGGTATTTCTGATAATGTTAGTGAAATTGTAAAGGCTGCTTTCTAAACGGAAAGAAGCCAAAATCATACAAAAAAAGCAGGCTGGAAATTAATTTTTCCAGCCTGCTTTTTTTATATCGTATATATTATTTTCGACTATCCTTCCACCTGAATTTCAATATCCTGCTGATTTAGTTTATCGTTATCAGCCTGGTTGTTGAGTTTTAACGAATAGATCATCCCTTCAACCTGACGCAATAAATTGCGTTTATCTTTACTCGGCGCATACACAAAACCAAAAGCGTTAATTACACGCTGGTTCGAAGCATCCAATTCTGACAGTGAAATGTATGGTCCACCCATAAAATCATTCTCTACACGCCACAAACCACGCATTTCGGAGGCATAATTTCCATTGTGCTTAATTACATTATTAATCTGGTCGACGCGTTTTTCTGTCGACATGTAACTTCCGTCAGTCGGGCCCGGAACGTATTTTTTAAGTAAACTGTCGCGAATTGGCAGCTGGTAACCAACAGTAAATGCACTGTCGGAAACATACGGATACGAATAAATCACAATTCCCTGGGTAATTTCAGGCGAATCGAATTGTACCCACAAAAAATCCTTTTTATTTTCCATGATACGGAAGCCCGGAGGCACTTTCATGGTAACATCGAACTCGGTATTCAGCGTATTAAAAACGGCCTTTTCGTAGGTGTTTTTATAAGTCATTGTTACGCGCTCTTTCTCAGCCTGTACAAAATATGATAGTATTCTGTCCTTATTTTCGTCGAAGATCTTTGCAAACTCGTCGGCATTTTTAGCACTAATTTGTACGGTAGCCTGTGGATAAGCCCACACATCGTCGGTGAATTTAATTCCGCTCTCATCAACATTTGGCGAAATAGTAGTTTGTACAATGTTTCGTGTCGATCTGAAAATATCTTTAAAGGCTTCGTGCGGAACGTTAATCAAATCGAAAAGCGGCTCTTCCTGCGGCAAACCTGCGTGCGGCTGCGCCAGTGTTTCGCGAACAACTTCTCCGGGTTTTCCATTCCACGAATCTTTAGAAATTACGACAACCATCTCACCGGCTTTCCCGGTAATATTTTTGTACATAACAGTAGAGTCGGAATCGCAGCTCGCAAAAATTGCGGCAACGAGCACTAGAAAAACAAGGTGGTTAATACGTTTCATATAATCTGTTTTTTTGGATTTCTAAGATAGATAACAAAAACCTTACCATACTGTAAATCTGCAACATGGCAAATGAAAAGGCAATCCGCTGAAATACAAAAAATCCCGTAACTGTAATACAGAACGGGATTTGTAATATCTATTTCGATATTAATTACTTTTCGATTTTTTCGCTTTCCGGTTTTTTATCGTCAGCCTCATCTTCTTTTGTGGCTTCTTTAAATTCCTTCATTCCTTTTCCAAGTCCTTTCATCAACTCCGGAATTTTACGACCACCAAACAGAAGTAAAACAATTATTAAGATGATTATTATTTCCTGAGGTCCGATAAATCCTGCTACTACAAATAAATTCATATCTAATAAGTTAATTGGTTCCACGACAAAAATAGTTTTTTTTCATTAAAATGTGCCGTTAATCATTTTAATTATATCGTTGGCATTGGCATAAAGTACCAAAGCCAAAAGTAATACCATTCCGGCAATTTGAGCATACTCCAGAAATTTTTCTCCGGGCTTGCGTCCGGTTATCATTTCGCCAAATAAAAACATTACGTGTCCACCGTCCAGTGCCGGAATTGGCAGGAGGTTCATAATGGCCAGAATGATTGAAATAAACGCTGTCATATTCCAGAAATGCGCCCAGTCCCATGAAGAAGAAAAGATGCTTCCAATGGTTGCAAATCCACCCAACGATTCGTATGCTTTTGTTTCTTTTTTGAAGAACAGTTTAAACTGTTTCAGGTAATTTCCGGTAGTTTGAACACCACGATCGATACCTGCTGGAATCGACTCAAGAAAACCATATTTTATGGTTTTGAACTCGAACATATCTTCAGCATTATTAAAAGCCGGATTAAATCCGAGTTTCCCTTCTTCATTTACCGTTAGCGTTTTAGTCATATGCTGACCGTCGCGGGTAATATCGATCGCAATTTCCTGATCCTTCTTCGACTCTAAATAGCTGGTAAACTGATCGTAATAATCAAACGATCTCCCATCAACATTTCCTAAAACATCGCCTACCTCGAGACCTGCTTGTTGTGCCGGAAAATCTTTTGCCAAACGTCCGATCTGAATATCGTAAGGAAAACGTTCTTCCCAAATACCTTTGCTTTTTAGCAACAGCGCCAGATCTTCGCCTGTAATCTGCACATCAACCTTTTGCCCGTCGCGCTCTACCTGAACGGTTTTAGCGCCATCTAAAACAATGGTTGGTACAATTTTGCTGAACTGCTCGATATATTGATTATCAACGGTAAGAATTTTATCGCCTGTTTCAAATCCAAGTTGCTTACCGGTTTCGTTCACAACAACGCCGTATTTTACATTCTCGGTGGGCAGGTATTGTTCGCCCCAGGCATAAAGCACACCAATGTAAATTACCATTGCAAAAATGAAGTTCATTAAAACTCCACCAACCATAATCAGCAAACGTTGCCAGGCCGGTTTTGCACGAAATTCCCATGGTTGAGGCGGAAGTTTCATCGCTTCCTTGTCCATCGATTCATCGATCATTCCCGAAATTTTCACGTAACCACCAAGTGGCAACCAGCCAATTCCGTATTCAGTTTCGCCCTTTTTCATTTTAAAAAGCGAAAACCATGGGTTAAAAAAGAGGTAAAATTTTTCTACGCGGGTTTTAAAAAGTCGGGCGAACATAAAGTGTCCCGCCTCGTGTAAAACCACTAATATTGAAAGGCTTAAAAGTAATTGCGCTGTTTTAATTAATATCGACTCCATTAAATTCTTCTAAATTTTGTTTTCTGTTAACAACTGTGCCACCGTTCTTGTTTCGTTGTTGGTCTCAATTAAATCATTGAGTGTTGGCTGATTAACAAAATCAACCTTGTTCATGGCCTGTTCTATTATTTCGGGCATTTGTAAAAAGCTAATTTTTCGTTTTAAAAATGCCTCAACAACTATTTCATTTGCAGCATTTAAAATACAGGGCATATTTCCGCCCTTTTCCATTGCCGCAAAAGCGAGTGCAAGGTTACGAAAAATTTCTGTATTTGGCTGTTCAAAATGCAAACTAGGGTAATCTAAAAAGTTGAAACGCGGGAAGTTATTTGCAATTCTGTTCGGAAATCCCATGGCATATTGTATGGGCAACTTCATATCGGGCAAGCCCATTTGCGCTTTCATCGAACCATCTTCAAACTGAACGATGGAGTGAACGATTGACTCGGGATGAACGATAACATCGATTTTTGAAGCAGGCAAACCAAAAAGCCAGTGCGCCTCAATTACCTCGAATCCTTTGTTCATAAGCGTTGCCGAATCGATGGTGATTTTTGCTCCCATATCCCAGTTGGGGTGCGCCAAAGCATTATCAACCGTAACATGCTGCAAATCGTCGAGTGTTTTTCCACGGAACGGACCGCCGGAACAGGTAAGGTAAATCTTTTCAATCGGATTCATAAACTCGCCCACCAAACATTGGAAAATGGCCGAGTGTTCCGAATCAACCGGCAACAGGTCGACCTGTTTTTCGCGCGCTGCTTTTGTTATAATTTCGCCGGCAACAACCAGCGTTTCTTTATTTGCCAGTGCAATTGGTTTTCCGGCATTTACGGCGTTATAAGTCGGAATCAATCCGGAGTAACCAACCATGGCAGTCAACACCAAATCAACAGTATCCATTTCCACCACCTGGTTTAATGCCTCTTCTCCGGCATAAACTTTTATATCTTCATCCTCAAGGGCACCGCTAACCAGTTGGTATTTCTCCTTGTTGGCGATAACCACCACATTGGGCTGAAACTTTTTTGCCTGCTGAATGAGCAGTTCCACGCTGTTATTTGCTGTTAAAACCTCAACTTCAAACAATTCGGGATTTTGCTCAATAACCTCGAGCGCCTGGGTTCCTATGGATCCGGTAGATCCAAGAATTGCTATTCTTTTCTTCATCTTAAAAGTCAATGTACTGTTCCGGATCAAGTGCGATTCCATCGTGCCACAACTCAAAGTGCAGGTGCGGCCCACTTGATAATTCTCCTGTGTTTCCGATTATGGCAATCGCCTCGCCGGCTTTTACTGTCTGCCCGGTTTTTTTCAATAATTCGGCGTTGTGTTTATACACCGAAACCAAATTTGCTTCGTGCTGAATATAGGCAACGTAGCCTGTTTCGAGTGTCCAGCCGGCAAAAATTACCGTTCCGTCTAATACCGATGAAATTCGGGCGTTCGGCTCGCTCACCAAATCGACACCAAAATGCTCGGGTGTATTTTTAAAATGCTCGGAGATTACACCTTTTACCGGTACAAAAAAGTGCACCTGGCTTAGCTGCGTGGCATCAGCGTTATCATTTCGGATTGACAGACTCAACTGTTCGGCCAGCAATTTATCCTGAAAAACAGAATCGTGATTGTACTGTTTAAATTCTACCTCATCCTTTTCGATATCGGCTGCGGCCAACTGATCATCTTCGGGTACTTCGCCGGCCATTATTGCCTGAATACCTTTAAAGAACTGATCGCGTTTTGCCAGCTCCTGTTCCAGCGAATCGACTACCAAAGCATTACGCACCAGCATTTGACGGTACTCCGCTTTTGGGTAACCCGGAATATATTCGCGCAATCCGGTAGTTGCAATCAGCAAAATTACCAGTATTACCAAAATCGCCGACGTTAAACTGGTTACAGTAAACACTTTCAGTCGCGAAAGCTTCATGCTCCACACCGACTGAAACGTGGTATCGTTGTAAATGATTAACCGGTATTGATTTTTTAGTTTATCAAAAAACTTCTTCTCTTCCACTCCCCAAAAAATTTTAAGGCTACAAATTTAGCAAGAATTGAGACATAGCCCTGCCGTTTAGGTATTTTTAACCAATTGATTGATAACGAACGGATTTTGCAGATTATCTATTGTTCAACCGGATAGCAAATTCGGGTTAACCATTTTGCCGGATCGGGTTCCTGTTGCGGATCGGTAAGGTAAATTTCCATTGGCGCACTGGCTAGGTTAAAACCATGTGCTTCTACCCATTTTTGTAGGGCAATGTGTCCTTCCTGCAAATTACTGTAGTCGCCATAAAAATCGAGGCAAGCACAAGTTGTGGTAGGGAAAGTAGCCACTTTCACGGTTCTGTTTCCTTCAACATCGGCATCGATCGGGATGCCACATTCCAAATCAATATTTTCCTCATCCATCAGATGGTAAAGGGCAAAAGGCATTCCGGCCATTTCAATTTCCTTTTGCGCCAGAAAACGGCTTATCTCGCTGTACATTTCACTCATTTCGCGGCTAACTTCAATAAAAGGTACTGTTTCGCGAATACCTGCATAGGTCATTTCTTTAACCTCGTCGAGCAATATTACCTGCTCATTCTCTTTCTCAATTACCTGGCAAAGTGCCTTTAATTTTACCAGTCCATTGTCGAAATCGGTTCCCATACTTTTTTTCATGAGTAAGCCGACCCAACGGGCAAAAGGATTATTCCCAACATCATAAGTCAGTGTCCAGTCAACTGTGGTTCCCCCGTCTTTTTCTGCAAGATTAAAACTACTTAAAGCCTCTCCGCGCTCCATAAAATCGAGCAAAACGGAAACTTTGCTTAACGGTTCTGCCTTAATAATCTCGATGGTTGCACTGCTTTCTTTGGTTTTATTTCTCCAGATATAGCCGCCGCCCACACCAATTCCGTGGTTAATGTATTCTACACTATCGTTTTCGCCAATTCGTTTCCACGGCGACCAATTATCCCACTGGTGCAAATCAACAATTTGTGCATACACGGTTTTTGTCGGGGCCTGAATATCAGTGCTCCGCTCAACTACAACCGTTTTGGGCAAAAAATAAGCGATGGCAACAAACAGCGCTCCCCACAACAAAACCCACATAATAATTCGGACAAATCGGCTCATATCAATTTTTTATTTTCAATATAATGTAATTCGTGTAATTCAGATAGCATTTCAAATACAAATGTTAAAACCGGACCAAAATTTACAGGAAAGTTAAAAGTGCTCCTGTAAATTGACCTAATAATTAAAGTCTATAATGTCTTCCTTTCTGTTAAACCGAAGGACAAAAGAGATATAAATCACGTTGTCAAGTATTTTGAAAAACTATATTTGCACAAATTTTTTGAATAGAACAATTAATAATATGATGAGAAAATTAAATCTGATACTGTTGATATCGATCTTCATGGTTGGTTCGGCAGTTGCAAAAGAAGGAATGTGGCTTCCTTCGCTTATTCACAAACTGAACATTAAAACCATGCAAGATATGGGCTGCGAATTGAGTGCTGAAGATATTTACAGCATCAATCAATCGAGCCTGAAAGATGCGATCGTAGCACTCGACCGCGGATCGTGTACTGCCGAAGTAATTTCGAAAGACGGGTTGTTGTTAACCAACCACCACTGTGGTTTTGGCGAAATTCAGCAACACTCGAGCGTTGAGCACGATTACCTGCAAGATGGTTTCTGGGCTATGTCGAAAGACGAAGAACTTCCTAACCCGGGAAAAACAGTTACTTTTCTTCTTTCGGTTGAAGATGTTACCGCCAAAGTTTTAGCCAACGTTACCGATGATATGAGCGAAGGTGAGCGCGCGCAAAAAATCGATGAAGCCACCCGCCAGTTGGAACGTGAAGCAAAAGGTGATACACATTACGAAGTTTACATCAGAGACTTTTTTAATGCCAATCAGTACTTCCTGTTCGTTACCGAAACGTTTAAAGATATACGTTTGGTAGGAGCACCTCCGCAAGCGTTGGGTAAATTTGGTGGCGACACTGATAACTGGATGTGGCCTCGCCACACCAACGACTTCTCGATGTTCCGCATTTATTGCGCTCCTGATGGAAGCCCTGCAGAATATTCGGAAGACAATGTTCCTTACCAGCCAAAACACCACTTGCCAATTTCGTTAAAAGGCGTAAAAGAGAACGACTTTGCCATGGTATTTGGATACCCGGGAAGCACCAACCGTTACAAAACATCGTGGGGAATTGACTACACCATGAAAGTAACAAACACTGCACGTATTGTGGCTCGCGAGAAAAAACTGGAAATTATTTCTGACTATATGGCTACCAGCCAAAAGGCAAAAATTCAGTACGCGTCGAAACATGCCAGCAGTGCCAACTACTACAAAAATGCGATCGGACAAAATGAAGCGTTGACTAAACTGGGTATCATTGCTCAGAAACAAGAGCTGGAAAAAGAATTTACCAATTGGGTAAATGCCAATGCCGAAAGAAAAGCAAAATACGGCGAAGCACTTCCTTTAATCGAAGGATCGTATCAGGATGTTGAGGCCGAAAAAGCAATGTCGTACGCTGCTGAAGCACTGTTGCGCGGACCCGAAATTTTCATGTTTGCTTACCGTGCAAATCAATTGGCAGATCTGTTGAAAAAACCTGAAGAGAACAAAGATAGAATTGCGGCATTCGCGGCAAGATTAGAAGGAACTTTAGACGGTTATTTCAAAGATTACGATGCTGCTACTGATGAAAAAATCGTTGCTGCGCTGATGAAAATTTATGCCGACAACAACTCATCGAAATATTATCCTGCATTCTATTCTGAAATTCTGAACAAATACAAAGGCGACTACGAAAAGTACACCGCAAAAATGTTTCAGAAAACAATTTTCGACAGCAAAGAAGAATTGGCTGATTTCCTCGAAAATCCAACGCTGAAAGTGCTGGAGAAAGATATGGCTTTCCAGGCAGCTGTCGACATTTTTGATATGTACCGCTCAACATCGATGGGATTACAGGCAGGTAACGAGAAATTACTGAAAGGTAGAAGATTGTTTGTTGCCGGTTTGATGGAAATGCAACCTGACAAAAAATTCTACCCGGATGCCAACTCAACCATGCGTTTAACTTACGGAACTGTAATGCCTTATGATCCGCGCGATGGTGTAACGTACAAATATTACACAACCACCGACGGTTACCTTGAAAAAGAAATTCCGGGTGATTACGAGTTCGACGTTCCAAAACGAATGAAAGAGCTGCTGTTGGACAAAGACTTTGGCGAGTATGCCGATGCTGACGGTAAATTGCACACTTGTTTTATCACCGACAACGATATTACCGGTGGTAACTCTGGAAGTCCTGTTATTAACGGTAAAGGCGAACTGATCGGTATCGCTTTCGACGGAAACTGGGAAGCCATGAGTGGCGACCTTGATTTTGAAGAAAACCTGCAGCGCTGTATTAACGTTGACATCCGTTTTGTTCTTTGGGTAGTTGATATTTACGCCGGAGCACAAAACCTGATTGATGAAATGACAATTATTCGCTAAGCGAACTAAAGATATTCATTGAAAACCTCGTCAATTTTGGCGGGGTTTTTTGTTTACCTTAATTAGAAGTAACGCTTTTCAATAAGCTTACCCAAAACATTGTTTGCTTATTTAGAATAATACTCCCTATTTTGTAATCAAAATACAAATCAACAAATGGCTCGTCCAAAAATTACGATATACACCGATGGTGCAGCCCGCGGAAACCCGGGTAACGGAGGCTACGGAATTGTGCTGCTTTCGGGACCTCACCGCAAAGAACTTTCGGAAGGTTTTAAACATACCACCAATAACCGAATGGAGTTGCTGGCGGTAATTGTGGCACTGGAATCGCTGAAGATTGAAGGCTGCGATGTTACCATTTACACCGACTCGAAATATGTTGCCGATGCGGTTGAAAAAGGATGGGTGTTTAATTGGGTGAAGAAGCGTTTTAAAGGCAAAAAAAATCCCGATCTTTGGATGCGTTTTCTCGAGATTTATAAAAAGCATGTAGTTAAGTTTGTTTGGGTAAAAGGCCATGCCAACAACCCGCTTAACGAACGATGTGATGAGCTGGCGGTTGAAGCCTCGATGAAACCAAATCTTTTAGTTGACGAAGGTTATAAACCGGAATAATTTCAAATGAAACGTCTAAGTTTGGTATTGCTTCTTTTTACTTTTATTTCTTGTCAAAAAGAAGTTGAGCCGGATAACAAAATGGAAACCATAAAATATATAGAAAGAGCAAGCGGGGAAATTAAAACCGAAAATGTTCCCGGCGAAGGAATGCTGAAATGGTTGTACACATCGGCAACCGGCAATGCTGCTCTGAACGTGTTGGTTAAACGCAAAATTGTTTCGGCAATGGGCGGTTGGTACATGGATTCCAAACTTTCGGCAAAACGCATCCCTAATTTTGTAAACGAACACCACATAAATTTAAACGAATGCGAATTCAGCGACATTAAGCATTATAAAACCTTCAACGAATTTTTCTATCGTAAGCTAAACCCGGATGCTCGCCCATTGGGAGAAGGTGTTGTTTCTCCGGCCGACGGCAAGATTCTGGCCTTTCAATCGATGAAGGATGTTCCGTCGTTTTTTATAAAAGGCTCTGAATTTAATTTGCAGACCTTCCTTAACGATGAAAGTCTGGCACAGAAATATGAAGCGGGAGCAATGGCCATTATTCGCTTAGCACCGGTTGATTATCACCGCTATCATTTCCCGGCTTCGGGCAAAGCTTCTGAATCGGTTAAAATTAAAGGACATTATTATTCGGTTTCGCCACTTGCATTGCGCGGCAGCCTGAAGATTTTCTGCGAAAACAAACGCGAACACTGTACACTTTCAACTGAAAACTTCGGCGATATTTTGATTGTTGATGTGGGCGCAACTATGGTTGGTAGTATTATTCAAACCTACGGGGCCGGAACAAAAGTTGAAAAAGGAGACGAAAAGGGCTACTTCGCTTTTGGCGGCTCAACATTGGTTTTGCTCTTCGAAAAAGGAACGATCGCGTTTGACGCCGACCTGATTGAAAACACAAAAAAAGGGATGGAAACCACCATCCGGATGGGCGAACAAATTGCCTTTTTGTGATTTATTGAGCAGGTGACTCCAAGTCACCCGCTCAATAACAGACTACCGTTTAAAATGCCACCGACAAACGTATTCCCGGATAAACATTTTTAAAGAAGTCGTTGAAATAAAGTTCAGGTTTAATCATAAATGTATTGTTGATCTTCTTGTTCACCGACACTCTAAAGGTGTTGTCTTTAAAGAAGTCGTTGTTGCGTTTTACCAGGTAACCCACTGAAAAGCCATACCATTTATCCTGCCCCGTAACATCCGAAAAATTGTGTTCCCAAGCCAGCGAAACGAAGTGATTGAGTTCAAAAAACTTGTTGTCGTTCGACTCGGAGAAATCGTACATCATACTGTAATCAATGGCGTACAGATTTTTGAACATTCCTTTTTTGCTAAACGAAACACCCAGTCTGAAATTGACATCCGAAACAAAAGTATTCTTAATCCAGCCCGATCCGATTCCTCCTGAAATGATAAGCATATCAAGATTTTTTTCAGCGTTGCTTTGGTAGTAAGCTTTCACCTGGTCATCTCGCAAATCGAGCCAGGCAATGATTCCTTTCTTGTACTTTTCGCCGTACTCCTTTTTCAGGAAATCCTCGCTTTGTTGTGCTTTCTTATCAAATTCATCGGAGAGAAAAAAGTCAAGATCATTCAAATCGTCGACAAAGATTTTCATTTCCATGGCGCGATAGGAAAAGTAAATGCAGTAGCGGCCAAAGTCTTTTTCAAAAGTGGTTCCATCGTCGAAAACCACCAGGCTTTTGGTATTCCTTTTGCTACGCGACAACTCAATCTCTTTGAAATTCCACACCCACATATCTTCGCCCTGGTCACGAAATGCAATGGTGATCATTTCATCATCGGCCGGTGGCACAACAGTCATTTCGGCCAACACTTTTTGTATCTGTTCCACCCTGCCCTGCATGCTCATTTTGTGTGGCGTTTTTTTCACGGCATTGGTACTGGCCACCTCAATCAGCATTTTGTCGAATTTATACCGAACCGTGTCGGCTTTAAAATAGCCATCCATTGCCGATGCTGAAAATGCCAGCGAAAGAAAAAGAAAAATTGTAATAATTGTTTTCATGGTTTACTTGTTTATCATTTTTTGAATATCGTACTGTTCAGGTTATTTCGGTTCTCGATAAAGTTTTTCTGGAACACTTTCATTTCCATTTCCGGTGACTTAACCGACGGTTTTTGTTGCGGCCCTAACTCTACGCGCTCGCTTTTTAGCTCAAAAGGATTTGCAGACTGAGGAAGCTCCGTGCTTTCAGATGCTGCATGGTTTTTTAGAGCAAGCAATTCCTCATTTAGCGTTTGTATTTCAGCTTTAAAAGCAGCATTTACATTTTGTAGTGCTTGCATTGAATCAATTGCATCCTCATAGTTTTTCTGCCATTTAATTGTTTCATCAGGAACATCCTTTTCCACCACCCTGTCGCGGTAAACCACCTTCTCTTTTTCAACCACCTGCACCTCGGTTCGTACTTGTGCAGGAACGGTTTGCAATGAGTCGACCAGTAGCTGCAATCGTGTAATTTCGTGCTTTACATTTTCCATTTCTGCACGTTGTTTTGCCCGGTTGTTCAGCGAAGCAACAACGCCCAACGTAAGCAATAAACCCAGAAAAACCGCGGCAATTCTCCAGAATGCGGCCACTCCTTTTCTTCCGTTCATTTCAGAATCGAGGCGGCTCCACATTTGCTCTTTTCCGGCGAACGATGTTTTTTTATCGTTCGACTCGATAGCCTTTTTTATTCTATGTTCCAGATTGTCCATAATCCTGTGCGAGTTTCTTTTGTAAAAATTTGCGTGCTTTAAAAAATTGCGACCGCGATGTGCTTTCCGAAATTCCCAACACCTCGGCAATCTCTTTATGCGCATAACCATCCACAGCATTCATTAAAAACACGGTTCGGTATCCATCCGGCAATTCATTTACCAGGTCAATCAGCGCTCCGTCGTCCATCTCCTCAATCCAACTGGTTTCGTGTCGTTCTTCGTCCAGCGTTTCCACTTTATAAAGGGTGCTCAGTTCCTTTCGCCTGTCCATCAGCGTTTGGTTAATAACAATGCGCGTTAACCACCCTACCAACGCCGGCTCGTTGATGTATTCAAACTCAGGCAACTTGGTATAGATCTTCATAAAAGCCTGAAAAAGCGCGTCCTCTGCCAGTTCATCATTAGCAGCATAACGCCGGGCAACAGCAAACAAGCGGTCGACATATTTATCGAACAGCAGCTTCTGAGCCCGCCGGTCGCCCTTTTTTACTTTATGAATTACTTTTTCGAGTTGCACTTGAATTGTTTGCTTTCAACTTTAAAATGCAAGGTAAATGAAAAACGTTGCCTGAAGGGTAAAAAAAACGTTTAATACCTCTTTTGACGAACGTACTGACTACGATGCTCCACTTCTGAGTTGGGCGGTAATCGTACAAACTACGATGCTCCACTTTTGAGTTAGGCAGCAATCGTACAAACTACGATGCTCCACTTCTGGGTTGGACAGCAATCGTACTGACTACGATGGCCAAATTCTTGGGTAGGCAACATTCGTTATGGTAACGATGCCTCACTCCTTAGATTGGCATTGATTGTTTTCGTAATACCAATAACAGTCTATTTATCTTGAGTATTTAAAATTCAAGCGCAAGTTGTTCATCCAACAAACGAAAGGTCATCCGATGGTATTTGGTTGCACCATGTTCTTTTATCGCCGCACGATGTTTTTTTGTTGGGTAACCTTTGTTCTTTTGCCAATCGTAATAGGGAAATTCCTGGTGAATCTCTGCCATATAATCGTCGCGGTAGGTTTTTGCCAGTACTGATGCTGCAGCAATGGAATAAAATCGTCCGTCGCCTTTAATCATACAGGTGTACGGAATTTTGCTTTTTGTTCGGAAGCGGTTACCATCTATCAGCAAATGTTCCGGAACCGTTTGTAGCTTTTCAACCGCCCGGTTCATGGCCAAAAACGAAGCATTCAGAATATTTACCTCATCAATTTCCTTGTTGTCGACCGCAACTACTGCCCACGCCAGCGCCTGCTCTTCAACAATCGGACGCAACTGGTAACGTTGTTTTTCAGTCAATTTTTTGGAGTCATTCAGCAGCTCATTCTCAAAGTCGGCCGGAAGAATTACCGCGGCGGCAAATACGGGCCCGGCCAAACAGCCCCGTCCGGCTTCGTCGCAACCGGCTTCAATGGTATTCTTATTATAAAAGGGAAGTAGTTTTTGTTTATTCATGAAACGGCCAAATTGACAAATTGTTAAACTGATAAATTGTTTTTAACTGCAACTGAAAACTGTTACTGTAGACTCTTTTCAACGCTCATCCACAGCAAACGCGCGGTTTCGTCCCAACTAAATTTATTTTTCTGTAGATATCCCTTTTCCACCAGTTCTGTTCGCAAATCGACGTCTTTGTGCAACTTAATCATCGCATCGGTAATCTGATCGATTTTTAACGGGTCGGCATACAATACGGCGTTGCCACCAACTTCGGGAATCGATGTAGTATTGGAACAAATTACCGGAACACCGGCACTCATGGCCTCCACCACCGGAATTCCAAAACCTTCGAAAAACGGAACAAAAGTAAGCGCCATTGCGGCCCCAAAAATGTCGTGCAGATCGGCTGTTGTTACCCGCCCCGTAAACACCACATCATCTTTATGGCGCATATTTTCGTAGGTTTCAAAAATATCTCCCGTTTTATGCATTTCGCCGCCAACAATTACCAGTTTTGTTCCATCGGCAACCACACTTTTAAAGGCATCAAAAGCCTTTAGCAAACCACAAACATTTTTCCGCGGATGCAAGGCTCCAACGAACAGAAAATATTCAGCGCCCTTGGTAAACATGGAGCGCACCTTCATTTTATCCTCTTCCGAGATGGGCTCAAAAATCTGGTTAATTCCGTCGTAAACCACGTCAATTTTGTCGTAGTCTACTTTAAACGAACGGGTAATATCTTCTTTTGAATAAAACGAAACCGTGGCGATCCGTTTAGCCAGCTGGGCAAATCTCGGAAAATAATGATTGTAATATTTAGCTTTTAGCCAAGGCAAATCATCGGGACGGTGCACAAAGTTAATGTCGTGAATTACGCCCAACTGCGGCACTTTTGTGCGTTGCGAAAGATAACCATCGGGCGAAAGAAAAAGATCGGCTTTGTATTTTTTCAGAATCCTTGGTATCCGAAATTCAAACCAAAGATACCACAAAACCGGGTGGCGTGTTGGTGGTCCAACAACTACCGGCGTAACATTTTCGGCAAAAATATAATCCTGATTGTACGGCCTGTCGAATATGAAAATAAACTCATGTTCAGGATGATTTATCGTCATCCTTTTTAGCGTTTCATAAGTAAACCAGCCTATTCCCTCAAGCTTCCCTTTTATTAATAAACGAGTATTTACGGCAATAACCATAAGTGCTGTCGATTTTTCGTAAATGTACAAAGTCTGTTCAAATATTTGTTACTTTTAAGCGTTCAAATTCTAGGTACTATTCAAGAAACACGGTGTTTTGAAACGCAAATTTGTAACCAACCTGATATTATTACTTTTCCTGAATCTGCTGATAAAACCTATCTGGATTTTTGGTATCGACAGGACGGTGCAAAACACTGTTGGCGACGAGACTTTTGGTCTGTATTTCGCGTTGTTCAACTTCTCGATGTTGCTTAATATTTTGCTCGATGTTGGGATTACCAACTACAACAACCGCAACATTGCACAGCATAACTTTTTGTTGCCAAAGCACCTTTCCAATATCATTGGATTGAAGGTAGTTTTGGCTGTTGTTTATGCCGTTTTCAGCTTAGGAATTGCGGCCATTATCGGGTACAACAATATTCAGTTTCACCTGCTGTTCTTTTTGATATTTAACCAGTTTCTGATCTCTTTCACGCTCTATTTAAGGTCCAATCTTAGCGCCCTGCATCTATTCCGCACCGATAGTTTAATATCGGTTTTAGACCGAAGTATCATGCTGGTTTTATGTGCTATTTTAATTTTCACATCGTGGACAAACATCCAATTTTCAATTGAATGGTACGTTTACGTGCAAACCATTGCTTATGTGCTGACTGCTGTAACAACTTTTGTTGTAGTGCTTGCAAAATCGGGGCGCATAAAATTGCGGTTCGACCTTTCCTTTTTCCGGGTATTTCTTCGGAAGTCGTATCCCTACGCACTGCTCATTTTGCTGATGTCGTTTTACAACCGAATTGACTCTGTAATGCTGGAGCGCTTGCTTCCGAATCCCATCGGTAAAGAACAGGCCGGTATTTATGCACACTCCTTTCGTTTGCTGGATGCCGTATCGATGTTCGGATTGCTTTTCGCCGGATTGTTGCTCCCCATATTTGCTAAAATGATCAAACAAAAAGAGCATGTCGGACAGATGGTGAAGCTTTCTTTTACACTTTTAATTGTGCCGGCAATTATTATTGCAGTCTCGAGTATCTTCTACGATAACGAGATTATGGGAGCTTTATACACGTCAAGCACTGAGCATTCTTCCGGTATTCTGGGAGTACTGATGACCGGATTTATTGGCATTGCCTGTACCTATATTTTTGGCACTTTGCTAACTGCCAATGGCAGCATGAAACAACTGAACATTATGGCTTTTTGCGGAATGGTGTTGAATATTGTGCTGAACCTTGTGCTAATTCCGCGATTTATGGCTTACGGCTCGGCATATGCCAGTTTATCAACGCAGCTGTTCACCGGATTTACCCAACTTGCCCTTGCCCTTTTCATTTTTAAGATAAAACCTCAGATTTCTTACATCCTCCAGCTAGTGCTTTTTACCGGAGCAATAGTTGTTGTTGGGGTGGTTTCGAAACAAATCGGTCAGTGGTTTTACGGCTACCTGGCAATGCTGGCCGGCTCGGCAATTTTGGCGGTCTTGTTTAAGCTTTTTAACTTAAAAGATCTCTATCAGATCATTCGGTATGAAAAGGAATAATCCATCGATTGAAGAATTAAAAAACGGAGACGACTACGAACTTCTGGCAGAACTGGAACATGATGAGATTAAATCGTTTGTGCTGTCGCAACTGGAAAAAGGTGGTTGGCTTGTAAAGGGATTTATGGTGTATCAGGCAACAATGGTTTTGTTGGGTTTATTCATCATTACACGGGCAGTGGTTTTTAGTTTTAAAGGTATGCACGAGCCACTTTGGTACAGCATCGCAGCTATCGTTTTTTGTGTAACGCTGCTTGTTATCATTCATGAATTGCTGCATGGAATTGCCATAAAACTAACCGGATCAAAAAATGTGAGGTATGGGGCGTATTTTAAGAAGTTTATCTTTTATGCCGAAGCCGACCGCCATGTTTTTAATCGCAGTCAGTTTACCTTTGTTGCACTTGCTCCGCTGGTAGTTGTCAAACTAATCACACTTGCCGGGATTATTATCTTTTTTAGTCATCCGCTCGTTTATGCATTTACACTTATAATGTGCATCCATAGTTTGTTCTGCGCCGGCGATATCGGCTTACTTTCCGTGTTCCATAACACACAATCAGAGGTATTTACATTTGATATTAAAGAAGAGCGAAAAAGCTATTACTTCAGAAGGAAGTAAAAATTAGGGCAAAAAAAAAGGCAGCTTCTACAAGCTGCCTCAAAGCCATGAAAACAATTAAACAATGTTCAGAAAACAGAAAACTAGAAACAATTAAATAGTCATTATATCTTCTTCCTTGGCTTCCACCAAGGCGTCGATCTTCTTACCAAAATCATCAGTCATTTTTTGCACTTCCGCTTCCGCGTCTTTCTCGATATCCTCCGACAAACCTTCTTTTAAAAGTTTCTTAAGACTATCGTTCGAATCTTTTCGTGCACCGCGAACGCTTACTTTTGCGTTTTCGCCTTCCTGATGGGCTTGTTTTACCAAACCTCTTCGTCTTTCTTCAGTCAGTACCGGAATATTAATTCGAATAATCTCGCCGTTGTTATCCGGGTTCAATCCCAGATTTGCATTTTGAATTGCTTTCTCAATTTCCGGGATCAAATTCTTTTCCCATGGTTGAACTGCAATTGTTCGTGCATCAGGTGTACTTACGTTAGAAACCTGACTTAGTGGCGTTTGACTACCATAATATTCCACATGAACTCCATCCAACATGGCCGGATTTGCTTTACCTGCACGGATGTGAACTAATTCCTTCTCAAGGTGTTCAACGGCAGCTGCCATTTTCTCTTTACAATGATCTAAAATAAATTCTACTTCTTCTTGCATCGGTATAACACTGTCTATCCAACTGTGGACTGTCAGCAAATATAGAAAAAATATAAATTCCCAAAAATTTTTTAATCAATTTATTCCTATTTCAAATAAAATGAGCTTAGCTATGAACCAAAGTTCCAAGATCTTCACCACCCATAACTCGCTGTAAACTACCCTTTTGGTCCATATTGAAAACATAAATCGGCAAATTGTTTTCTTTACACAATGTGGTAGCCGTAAGATCCATTATTCGGAGGTTCCGATTATAAATTTCGTCGAAACTGATTTTATCGAACTTGGTGGCTGTTTTATCCTTTTCCGGATCGGCCGTATAAATACCGTCAACGCGGGTTCCTTTTAGCATTACATCGGCTTCAATCTCGATTCCACGAAGCGCACTTGCAGTATCGGTAGTGAAGTACGGATTACCGGTTCCGGCTGAGATTATTACCACCTCGCCATTTTCCAAAGCCTCAACAGCTTTGTCTTTCGAGTAGAATTCGCCTACAGGCTCCATACGGATAGCCGTTAGAACTTTCGATTTGATTCCCTGACCAACCAGGGCCGAGTTTAAAGCCAGGCTGTTTATTACTGTTGCGAGCATCCCCATTTGGTCGCCTTTTACACGATCGAAACCTTTGGCCGCCCCGCTTAATCCGCGAAAAATATTACCGCCGCCAATTACAATTCCAACCTGTACTCCCGATTTTACAATCTCTGCAATCTCTTCGGCGTAATCACCTAATCGTTGCTGGTCAATTCCGTATTGTTGATCACCCATCAACGATTCGCCGCTGAGTTTTAGTAGAATGCGTTTGTATTTTGCCATGATTATTTGCGTTTTTTTGATGCACAAATATAGTATAACCACTTTGAAAAACCGGAATCCGGCTGCAGTTTCGTGGTTTCTGGAACTAAAAAAGCCACTTGCGTTTTGCAAATGGCTTCAAAAAACTCTGTGCTGTCTAATCAATTACCCTTCGCAGTGGTAATTAAATACTCATAAAAAAACTGCTTTTCTGAACAGCTGCGAAAATTGCGTTTTTTACATGCCGAAAACATGACAAAAATCAATACTCGTCGGCGGCCGAACCCGGCCGATTTACTGCTTTTAAGTGAATTTGGATAAAATAAACGAAACCCTAATTGAAATTGTTAGGAGAACAAAAAATGTTAGCGTTTTCAGATTTTCCCTTGCAGATCGTAACTTCTTAAAAAAGATCAAAAAGCTATTCGATTCTACCTATCGAATATTAATTACCCATAGAATCAAACGATGAAGCACGGACTAAATAATCTCTATCCCCTGATTTTTACACAGTTCCACCGACATTTCACTCAGTTTGTATTTTTGGATCTTACCACTGGCTGTCATCGGGAATCCATCAACAAAAAAGATGTATTTCGGAATTTTAAAACGGGCAATATTTCCGCGGCAGAAATCAACAATCTCTTCCTCGGTTAGCGATGCTCCCTTTTTCAGTTTAATAAAGGCACCAACAGCCTCGCCATATTTTTGGCTTGGGACACCGGCCACTTCAACCGCTTCGATTTGCGGCAAACGATACAGGTAATTTTCAATCTCGCGCGGGTAGATATTTTCGCCACCGCGCACAATCATGTCTTTTATGCGGCCTGTAATTTTATAGAATCCATCTTCGGTTTTTACTGCCAGATCGCCCGAGTGCAACCACCCTTCTTTATCGATTACTTTTGCAGTTTCTTCCGGATTGTTGTAATAACCTTTCATTACATTGTAACCACGACAACAAATTTCACCCTGTTCTCCCTGCTTACATTCTTCACCGGTTTCTGGATCTACAATTTTTACCTCAACATTCGGAAATTCGAAACCAACTGTGGTCGACCGAACTTCAACCGAATTATGCGTACGCGTTGCCGTCATTCCTGGCGAACTTTCGGTTAATCCGTACACAATAATAATGTCTTTCATATTCATTTTATCCATCACCTGGCGCATGGTTTCGATGGGGCAAAGTGCCCCCGCCATAATTCCTGTGCGCAGCGACGACAGATCAAACATATCGAACATCGGATGATTCAGCTCGGCAATAAACATGGTTGGCACCCCGTAAAGCGCCGTACATTTTTCCTTTTGTACGGATGCCAGCACCAGCAGCGGATCAAAATCTTCTGTGAATACCATTGTGGCTCCGTGCGTAACAATGGAACAGACGGCCAGCACGCATCCAAAACAATGGAACAGCGGCACACAAACCAGCAAACGATCGTCTTCGGTGTATTTCATGCACTCGCCGGTAGCAAATCCGTTATTCAGAATATTGTGGTGCGAAAGCATTACACCCTTCGGGAAACCCGTCGTTCCCGAGGTGTATTGCATATTCACCACATCGTGGCAATTGAGCCCAAGTTTTACGCTTTCCAGTTCCAGATCATCGATGTGGCTTCCCAGCAACATCAACTCATCGGTACTGTACATTCCACGATGTTTTTGCTGACCAATAAATCCTACATTTTTTAGTTGCGGGAACTTTTCAGATTTCAGTTTACCACGTGGCTGTGATTTTAGTTCGGGCACCAGCTCAAACACCATTTTCACATAATCGCTGTCGCGATAACCGTCAACAATAAAAAGCGAATTTATATCGGCATTTTTTAAAATGTATTCCAGCTCCGATAATTTGTAATTGGTATTTACCGTAACCAGAATTGCCCCGATTTTGGCTGTAGCAAACATCAGCGTTGTCCAGTCGGGAACATTTTTTGCCCATACACCTACTTTGTCACCCGGCTTTATACCGATAAAAAGCAGACCTTTTGCCAGGCGGTCTACCCGTTCGTTAAACTGCTTATATGAAAACCGCAGGTTACGATCGGGATAAACAATAAAATCTTTGTCTGGTGTTTCGAAGGCCCATTTTTCAAGTATATTTCCTAAGGTATAATCAAGTAGCTGCATGTAAATATTTTTAAATTATACGGGTGTGTAAACCACTGCAAGAATTTTTGCGGCTTGTTCGCCGGCTGCGTGAATATTGTGGGCAACAACCGAATCAAGATAGATGGTATCGCCTTTTTTTAAGAGGTACACTTCCTTTCCGTAATTGATCTCAATACTTCCTTCGAGCACGTAGATAAACTCTTCGCCTTCGTGCGACGACAGTTTATAATCCGACTCTTCAGCAGGTTCTATTTCAACCAAAAACGGCTCCATATGTCTTCCGGATTTTGCCTGTGCCAGCGAGAAAAAGTTGAGGTGCTCGCGAGTACTTTCGTCTTTGGTAGAAAAGCTCAGGCTTTCTTCAGCTTTGCCTGCATTTACCAGAGCCGGACCAATGGTTTCCTGGTCGTCGAGGAAGGTACCGATTCGAACGCCCATGGCGCGCGATATTTTAATTAGCACTCCTAACGAAGGAACATTCCCCTCGTCTTCAATCAGCTGCAACTGGGCTTCATCCAAGTTAGCCTGTATTGCCAAATCACCGCGCGAGAGTTGCCTGAACTCACGAAACTCCTTGATTTTATTACCAATCTTTTTCCGGTTTTTCATACGATTAAAATTGTTTTTTATTAAGGTATCGTATGGAACTCGCACGTATCAAATTATCCCTTAGGGTGTAATTATTTTACATGCTTGTTTCATCTTATTTATTTATTGCTTTATGGTCTAAGATGGAACTCGCCCCGAACTTCCGAGACTCGTTTCATAAGACGTTTGATTACGACGTAAAAATAACAGTTTGAATGAAATGTAAAAATGACGCTAATTACTATTTTGCTAATCGTCCGCTTTTTGAAACTAAAGTTGCACGGCAGCGTTGGTTCACAGCAATAAAAAAAGGTGCCCAAACGAGCACCTTTTTTTGTATTTCAATTTTGCTTTTGCAAATATTATCAAGGCTTTACTGCCGAATTAACTGATCCATTTAATGAATCGGAAATCCTGGCGGTGTGGCAGTTCCGGATGTTTCGCGTACAAACGGAAACTGTAAGCGAACGATCCCGGATGATCTGGTAAAATGGAGTGTTTGTAACAACATCCTGTACCTTCACATTTTTCTGGAGCAAATTCTATTGTTCGTACAATTTTTTCCTGTCCGTCGTCATCACTTTCTGTAATTACCAACTCTAAACCAACATCCTCGGGCTTCAATCCTTTAAGATCAACCGAAACTTTTACCGGATACTCGTCGCCCATAATCATGGTATGCGCAATTCCGTCGATAATTTCGATGTTTTTCACTTCAATTTCATCCCATTTTGCGGCAACTTTTTCTTTCCATGCAGCCAATTCTTTTGCCAGTTTAAAACCGTCGGCTTTCACTTTCTGAGTGCGTTCATACTGCGGATTGTAATAACGATCCTTGTAGTCGCGCATCATTCGCGATGTGGTAAAGTCTGGCGACACATTTGCAATGGTATTTTTCACATATCCTACCCATTTTTCAGGAACATCGTACTGGTTGCGATCGTAGTATGCCGATACAACTTCCTCTTCTAAAATATTGTAGATGGTTTCAGCATCCAGCTCATCCTGGAAATCCTGAACATCGTAAGCGCGCTCTGCAGGCAGTGCCCAACCGGCATCTTTCTGGTAACCTTCAACCCACCAGCCGTCGAGTACCGAGAAGTGCAACGTTCCGTTCATTACGCCTTTTTCACCACTGGTTCCCGATGCTTCCAACGGACGGGTTGGTGTGTTCATCCAAACGTCAACACCTTGTAACAGCATTTTTGCCAGGTTCATATCGTAATTCTGAACGAAAAGAATTTTACCGCGGAACTCAGGACGTTTTGATACTTCCACAATGTGTTTGATCAAGTCCTGACCAGCCTGGTCGGCCGGGTGCGCTTTACCTGCAAAGATAAACTGCACCGGACGCGCCGGATCGTTTACGATCTTTGCCAACCTGTCGAGGTTGCGGAACAACAAATGTGCACGTTTATAAGTGGCAAACCTTCGGGCAAAACCGATGGTAAGCGTATTTGGATTCAATTTTCCAAGAATCTCGGTAATCAACTTCGGATTCTCCGAACGTTTGATCCAGTTATCAGAAAAACGCTGTTTAATGTAGTTGATCAGTTTTTGACGCAACTTTTTACGCAGCTCCCAAATTTCGTGATCAGGAACATTGTAAATGTTTTTCCAAACATCAAAATCCAACTGATTGGCTGGAAACTGCTCGCCAAAATATCGTTTATGAATGTCTTTCCACTCTTGCGCTGCCCACGTTGGATAGTGAACACCGTTGGTTACATAACCAATCTCCAGCTCTTCTTCAAGATAACCCTGGTAAAGATTTTTAAGAACGGCCTTACTTACATCGCCGTGCAACATACTAACGCCGTTAATTCCCTGCGACAGGTTGCTGGCCAGATAACTCATGTTAAAGTGGTCTTCCTCGGCACGTGCTTTACCCAACATTTCAAAGTTCTCCCAGCTTAAACCAAGCTTTTCAGGATAGAAATCCATGTAATGACGGAACAGATCGTTGTGGAACGAATCGTGACCCGCCGGAACAGGTGTATGTGTAGTAAATACGGTTGATGCATTTACCACTTCTTTCGCTTCGGCATACGACAGTTTTTCTTCTGCCATCATGTTGGCAATACGCTCAATGCCAATAAACGCCGCATGGCCTTCGTTACAGTGGTAAACGTCTGATTTGTATCCCAGTTTTTTTAATGCCTGAATACCACCTAAACCGAGTAACATTTCCTGTTTCAGTCGGTTTTCGTTATCGCCGCCATATAAATGGTGCGTAACAAAACGATCGGCATCGCTGTTTTCGTGATGGTCGGTGTCGAGTAAGAACAGTTTCACCGATCCGATATTGGTTTGCCAAACACGGCCAATTACCGTTCTTCCCGGATATTGCACTTCAACTCTCACCCATTCGCCATTGGCATCAAGCGCCGGCTGAACAGGAATTTTAGAGAATTGCTGAGCATCATAAATGGCCATCTGCTCTCCGTGCAAATTCAGGTTTTGTTTAAAATAACCATAACGATACAGCAAACCTACGGCAACAAGATTTGTCTTCATATCGCTGGCCTCTTTCAGGTAGTCGCCGGCAAGAATACCTAGACCTCCCGAGAATATCTTTAAGCTGTCGTGCAATCCATACTCCATACTGAAATAAGCAATCTCCGGCCCGGCCAGATTCTTTCTTTCTTCGAGATATTGATTGAACTTCGCATTTACTTCGTGCATGCGGGCTAAGAACATTTCATCGTTTTCCAGCTCTTTAAAACGATTGTAGCTCACCTGGTCGAGCAAAACAATTGGGTTATGAGCGCACTCTTCCCAAATTTCCGCATCTATTTCCTGAAACAATTCGCGTGCTTCAGTATTCCAAACCCACCACAGGTTTTTTGAAAGATCGCGCAGTGGTGAAAGACTTTCCGGAACGTTAGATTCTACAATAATCCTTTTCCATACCGGCTCTCCCACTACCGGGTTTTTTATAAATTTTTTCTCTTCCATTTTCTTCTTGTTTTATTAATTACAAACTATGCCCGGCGGGCAAGCTGATCGCTCTAACTTGCTTAGAACGAGCTGCAAAATTAAATTATCATTTCAACAAATTGTTTGTTCTATAATTATCGTTAAGTGAATTTAATGTTGGCGATAAATAGCCTATTTCTTTTTTCGTGAAGCCGTTTTTTGCTTTTTTGCTTTTTGCAAGCGGAGCAAATCGGCTTCCATTCTTTTAATTTTTTCTTCTTTTTCTTCCAGCATTCGATGAAGCGAAGCAATTTCATTTTCCACTTCACTTTCGGGAACGTGTGTATTTAAACGGATTTTAAAATCGCTCAGCACATTCATATAATTGATAAAAGCCTCGTAAGGCGAATCGAAATGGCTGTACGATTTATGCGGATCACCACCGGCAAAAAACTTAGTCGACATATAAAAAAAGTGATCACTTGCCTGCAGGTAATTCCAATCCTTTTGAAGATCGGCGTCGGTACACCGGGCCATTTGATCTTTCATAGCATACAATTTTTCAAAGGCCTCTTTTTGCATCTCGTTTCCAAGCCAGGCGCTAAGGTCGCGCTCTTCGTCGCTCCAGGAAATTGGATGTGGAACACTAACAACCGAAATCGGCTGAAGTTCATCAACTGCTTCTGAGGGAGTTGCAAATTTTAGCTTATCGCTTTTTACGATCTGTTCGGCCAAGGCTTTTAAAAAATCGAATATTCCAGCTTCTTTTGGCTGACGGGCTCCGAACGAATCGTAACCCATAAACAGGTTTATTACCTCTTCTTTTTCGCCAACATGTTCCAGCCAACTCACATATTTTTCTGCTGTTAAGGGGTATTTATCCCAGTTTTCATCCGAGAAACGAAATCCAATATCGTCGCTCAGTTTATAGTTGCGCATTAATACTTTTAAGCGCGGATTAATGGCATTTACATACAGAAAATCCGGACTTTTCCATCCCAGCACGTGTTTAGCTCCTTCGGTTAACATGGCCGAATAACCCAGCTTTGCCACTTTTTCCCCGATTTCGTCGGAGTAGATCATTTCGGTATTTCTGAAAACACGTGGCTTCTGTCCGAATAATCGGAATATCTGATCATCGTGCTTTTTCACCTGGTCGGTAAAAGCATGTATATCTTTTAACGAGCTTAATGAATGCGAGTAAGTTTCGGCTAAAAACTCAACACAACCTGTTTTTGCCAGTTTCTGAAACGACTCAATAACTTCGGGCGCATAAAGCTCAAACTGCTCTTGGGCCACGCCGGTTATCGAAAAGGCCACTTTAAACTTACTGCCCAGTTTTTTCGCCAGCTCAAGCAACAATTTATTGGCCGGCAAATAACTTTTGTCGGCGATATTTCGGATAATGCTTTCGTTCGAATAATCGTCGTAATAATAGTGGTCGTTACCGATGTCGAAAAAACGGTAGCGACGATGCCTGAACGGTTGATGTATTTGAAAAAACAAACAAATTGATTTCATAGTAACTGGGTTAATGTTCTTGCAAGGTACTCTCGTAAACTTTTCTCACTTCGTTGGCCGAGTGTGTCCACTTCAATTCTTCCACTTCGGTTTTTCCGGCACTTTTAAAATGCTGTGCCAAAGAGGAATAATTCAAAACACCATAAATCGCATCGGCCATTGCATAAGTATCCCAAAAATCGATTTTTATGGCATGTTTTACTATTTCCGACACCCCCGACTGGTTGGATATAATTACCGGAACATTTAACTGCATGGCTTCAAGCGGAACAATTCCGAAAGGTTCCGACACCGACGGCATAACAAACACATCGGTCATGCTAAAAAGATCGTTCACATCGTTTCCTTTCAGAAAACCGGTAAAATGAAACTTATCGGCGATGCCAAGCGCTGCTGTTCGCGCAATCATTTCGTTCATCATATCGCCGCTTCCGGCCATAACAAAACGTGCATTTTGCATTTTTTTCAGTACCAGGTTGGCAGCTTCAACAAAATAGCCGGGGCCTTTTTGCATGGTTATCCGTCCTAAAAAAGTAACCACTTTATCGTTAACGCCTTTTGGCGGCAAAGTTCCTTTTTCTTTATTTACCGACTCCACCGCATTATAAACGGTAACCACTTTCTCGGGCGGAATTCCGTACTTATCGATTACCATTCTTCGGGTAAGATTGCTCACTGCAATAATTTTATCGGCAGCCTCCATTCCTTCGCGCTCAATGGCATAAACTCTGGGATTTACATCGCCTCCGCTCCTATCAAAATCAGTAGCGTGCACATGAATAACCAAAGGTTTTCCGGTGGCCCTACTGGCAGCAATTCCTGCCGGATAAGTGAGCCAATCGTGCGCATGAATGATGTCGCAGGGATTATCTTCCGCAATTAAACGGGCCACAAGCGCGTAATCGCGAATTTCTTTTAACAGATCGGGGCCGTAGCCTCCGCTGAATTCTATTTTTGAGTTTTCGTCGGTTTCAACAAATTTTGTCTGGCCCGAGTAACGTTTGCTTTTTAGTGTCCAGAATTCATCTTCGGTAACATACGGAAGAATGGGCGAATCTACTTCGAGGTATTCCATTGTTTTTCCGCCCTCATCAAAAGTAAAGGTCGTTCGGTTTACGGGAATTGTATTGGCTCCAACCAGCTTCATTCGCGACGGATTTTCGTCGCCAAAAGCCTTAGGAACCACAAAAGTTACGTCGACATCTTCAATCTCCGCCATTCCTTTTGTAAGCCCGTAACAGGCTGTCCCCAATCCACCGGAGATATGGGGAGGAAATTCCCATCCAAACATTAATACCTTCATCTAATCTTCTAATTTTCCGGTTGCAACCAAAATCAATCGACTTTGGCTTATTCATTATAATTCTGCACCAAATCGAGTGCATACGAAACGCCTGCCACATTCCAGGCTTGCGAAATGGCTCCTTTGCCAACATGCGGCGGATCGCCATCGTACATTTCAGGAATGTTCCCGATACAGTGTTCTGTCATTTCGGCTTCAAAACTTTCCATAATCTGTTTCACAAACGGCAAGCCTCCGCGCTTATGAATTTTCAAATAGGCTTCAACAAAAAACTGTAGCAACCAGGGCCAAACTGCTCCCTGATGAACCGCCAATTCACGTTCTTTCGGACCACCGTCAATATCGCCAATGTAACGCAAATGGTCGGGCGACAATGTTCGCAGCCCCCTGTTTGTAAGCAGTTTTCGCTTCACCACACTTAACACTTGTTTTTGTTGTTCTTTGGTAAGCGGCGTATAATCCATGGCCACAGCAATTACCATATTTGGCCTCACTGCCCATTCTTGCTGCTCATCTTTTACCACATCGGCAAGGTAACCGTGCCCTTCGCTCCAGAATGTTTTCAGGAACGACTGCGCCACTTTATTCACCATGTGTTTCCACTGCGTAATAAATTCACGATCGCCGGCCATATCAGCCAAATCGAGCGCAAAACAAATGGCGTTAAACCACAGTGCATTCACTTCAACCGGCATTCCCGCACGCGGCAAAACTGCTTTCTCGTCTATGCTCGAATTCATCCAGGTTAATGCGGCATCTTCCTTTTCGGCATAAATTAATCCGTTGGGCAGCACTTTTATATAGTCCAGTTTCTGATCGGTATAAGCGTTGAGAATCCTTTTGATCACTTCGCCATACATTTTCCACAGAAACTTTGGATTGTTCTTTTTCTTTAAATATTGCTGAATGACCCAGATAAACCACAACGATGTGTCGGCAGAATGGTACTGCAGCTCTTTATCCTTGATCTGATCGGGGAAAAAACCATCGTTAAAATATTTCAGGTACGAATCGAGTATTTTCTCACACAGTTTCGGGTCGTTAAACGACAGGCACAATCCGGGAAGAGACACAAAAGTTTGGCGCGTAATGCTGTTGTACCAGGGAAATCCGGCAATAATATCGGCCGTGTATCCTTCGTGCATTATAAACTGATGCGCGGCCCGCTCCAAAACACTGTTGAAGGTTTCTTTGCCGCCACGTTTTTTCTGCTCTTTGGTAAATCGTTGTTTTAACGACACTGGATTCGCTTCGGTTAAACCCGCGGCAAAAACGATAGACTCGCCTTTTTTCATGGGGAACTCAAAATAGCCCGGCACAAAAAGATCTTCCAAATAATCGTAGCCGCGGTTCAGTTCTTTCAGGTATTCGATATCGTAATACCAGTCGGGCGCGGCCACATAATCAACCGCTTTGCTGCATTGCATAAACAAATCGGGGTAACCGTCGTACAAACATGCTTTAACCCCGTTTTTGGTTTTGCCAACCTTACGGTTTACAAACATATTTGCCTTACTCAGCTGATGAATATTTCGGAAAGCCAGAAACGGTTTTAGTCGCAGCGTTGTTGGCGACTTCGCTTCCTCAAGCGTATATTTTATCAGAATTTGTTCCTCTTTTTCAACCAGTAGTCGTTCTTTGGTTAGCACTACTCCTCCAACCCGGTATGTGATTTTTGGTATGGCATCAAACTCCACATTACGGATGTATTTGTGCCCTTTAGGTTCGTAGGTTCCGCCTTTGTAGCGGTGGATTCCGAGGTTGAATTCAGCCTCGTTTTGTATTACTGTTTCATCGAGCGATGAAAGCAACACATGCTTTTCACCTCCAAAATTCTCAATAGGACACACCAGCAAACCGTGGTATTTGCGCGTATTGCACCCATTTAGCGTGGTACTTAAATAAGAACCGGCTCTGTTTGATCGTAATATTTCTTTGAACAGCGAATATTCAAGATTTACCAGCTGTTCCTTATCAAATTGAAGGTAATGCATATCAGTAACACTTTGGTAAATTGAGTATTGGTTCAGCAGTCACAACGAAGTTGTCCCTACTAAGTTAAGAGATTTAACTTACAATTGTTTGGTCACCCCCTCCAAATTGCTCAATCTGTACATTAAAATATTCTTTTTCTAACTTTAAATTAAGATACGGGAATCTTTTTTCCAGCAACTCTAATTTATTAAGAAAACTAAGGAGAAATTTGGAATATTCAAGGGATTTTTTGTTGATTGGGCGATGCTTTACAGCATTGCTTATTTTTTGAACTTCTCTAGCAATTTCAATACTTTCAGGATTGATTAGTACCGCTTCAAAACGCGACCAAATATGCTTTATGGCCACCTCCGAAATGTGCAACATATCTTCGGCATAAAAACGATAATCGCGCAGTTCATCCATCACTATTTCGTACGACGGAAAATACGCACATTTTTCAGCACCAAGCTCCTGAATCAATTGATCAACAGCCAGTATCAACGCCGACTTACTTCGCTGATTTTCAATGGCGCCATCTTTCCAATGACGAATTGGGCTGACCGTAAAAACCACTTTCAGATCAGGATTTATTTGCCAGATCTTTGTTAGCAAATCGCGATAAACCTCAACGATCTGCTGCACCGACAAACGTTCGCGCACAAACTCACGGGCCGGAATTTTATGGCAATTCGAAACCAGCTCGCCGCTTTTTTTGTAACGATAAATCCAGGCTGTTCCAAAGGTGAGAAACAGAAAATCGGCTTGCTTCAAAAATGATGCAGAACTTTTAATACGCGAATTAATGTCGTCCAGCGCCATCTTTTGCTCGGTATTCGAAAATCGGCCATGATGACTAAAGCTATGCCAAAGGCCATTGTGTTCTATAAGATCATCGGCTGAAAACTCCTTTTCTTCGAGTAAAAGCTGCAGCCCGTTGGCAACGGAAAGCGGGTTATACAAAATTCCAAATGGATTGATGTCGACCGGGTATTTCAGAGCCTCCATTTTTGCCCCGACATTTTCGGTAAAACACGATCCCATAAACAGGTTTTTCATTTTATAACCTGTTTGCCACGGAAATTGCGGCACATCTACGATGGTTTGAAATTTTGCTTCGGCCATTTATTTCGCTTTCGGGATATCAACTTTTTTCAGCACCAGCGCCGTTCTCGCCGGCAGGTAAAGTTTCAGGTAATGCTGGCTGTCCATTCCTTTGCTTGGCATGGTGTAGTAACTGATCTCCTCATCAACCCGATCGTGACCACCAAAGCGACCGGAGTCCGAATTCAGTACAATTTGATATTTTCCGGCACCCAACGGAATTCCATAATCAGTAAACGACTGCGTTGGATTAAAATTGAAAACAAATAAAAAGAGTCCGCGGTGGTAGGCCAGCACTTTATCCGGTTTATTTTCCAACACCTTGTCAACCGGAGGAATGGAAAGTATTTTATTTTGGTTGATCAGCTGAATCATCTCCTTATCAAAATCATACAGCCAATGAAATTTCAGGTCCTGATCTTCGGAGATGCTCCAAATTCGGCGCGCATGACTGTACGACCAGTTGTTACCTTCGCGCGGAAAATCGATCCACTCCGGGTGCCCGAATTCATTTCCCATAAAATTCAGGTAAGCACCGCCGGCAGTACTTGCTGTTGCCAAACGGATCATTTTATGCAGTGCTATTCCACGATCAACGATCAGGTTCGGCTGATCTTTTCGCATGGAAAAATACATCTCTTTATCTATCAATCGGAAAATAATGGTTTTATCGCCTACCAAAGCCTGGTCGTGCGACTCGGCATAACTTACCACCTGCTCGTCCATTCGTTTCGAGGTGAGCTGGTAAAAAATGTCGCCAACCTCCCATTCGTCGTCCGACTTTTCTTTTATCATTTTTATCCAGAAGTCAGGAACGCCCATTGCCATTCGGAAATCAAACCCTAAACCGCCATCGTCTATTGATGTCGCCAGTCCGGGCATTCCACTCATATCTTCAGCAATCGACAGCGCGCGTGGATTAATTTCTTTAATCAACTTATTTGCCAGTTTAAAATAGGTAGTTGCCTCCTGATCGACATTGGCATTAAAATAGTCGTCGTAAGTGGTGAATGCGATTTCCAATCCATGGTTAAAATATAACATGCTGGTTACACCGTCGAAACGGAATCCATCGAATTTATACTCTGTGAGCCAGTAGCTAATATTTGATAAAAGGAAGTGTAAAACCTCGTTTTTATCGTAGTTAAAACAATAGCTGTCCCATGCCGGGTGCTCGCCTTTTCCACCCTCGTGAAAAAATTGATAGCGTGTGCCGTCGTAGTTTCCAAGTCCTTCAACTTCGTTTTTTACGGCGTGCGAATGTACCAAATCCATAATCACGGCAATTCCCATTCCGTGCGCCTCATCAATCAGTTGCTTCAGTTCTTCGGGCGTTCCAAAACGCGACGATGCGGCAAAAAAGCTGCTTACGTGATAACCAAAACTCCCGTAATACGGATGCTCCGGAATCGCCATTAACTGAATAACATTGTAGCCGTTGGCTTTTATGCGCGGCAACATTTGCTCGCGAAATTCATTGTAGGTGTGAACGCGCTCCTCTTCTCCGGCCATTCCAACATGACCTTCGTAAATCAGTGGTTGTTCATCGGCACGCTGAAACTCCGGATTCTTCCACTCGTAATTATTTTCGGGTGCCCAAACCTGCGCGTTAAACATGTGCGTATTTTCGTCCTGAACAACACGCGTAGCCCAGGCAGGAATACGTTTTCCATGATTTACTGCCCAATGAACATTTAAAGCATACAAATCGCCATGTGCCATTTGATCGGCCGCAAGATGCAATTCCCAAACACCATGATCGAGACTTGCAAAAGAGTACTCAACACTTTCCTGCCAGTCGTTAAATGTACCAACCAAATAAATGTGGGTTGCATTGGGAGCCCACTCGCGAATTACCCACCCCGAATTGGTTCGGTGCAAACCAAAATACAAATGTCCGGTAGCAAAATCGGCCAGCGACTTACCGCCGGTAATTTCTTTTTCTTTACGATCGGCTAGAATCATCCGGTCGGAAATTACTCCGGCATAAGGCTCCAGCCACTTATCGTTCTGAACTAATTTTGGCAGATATTTTTTCATAGGTTGGGCTCCTTTCTTTTAAGTCGTTCAAATCCGAACAACAAGCTCGAATTCGTTTTTTAAAGATAGAGAATCGTGCGTGAAAATGCAGATTATTAAAAGAAAATGCGCTTCAACACCAGTTCTTTTTCCTTATGAGCCATTAAGTGTCTGACGTGCAGACTTCTTATGCATGACATTGAAGATTCAGATTTATTTAACTGCGAAAAATTGCCGGTACTCAGGAAATCGAATTGATAAGTTGAAAAAGGAATACCGTTTTTGAGTTATTCCGGGAAAGACAATAAAAAAAACCATGACGGGGGGCGCCATGGTTTATAAGTATTAAATTAAATGCTGTTTAATTATAACTTAAAATGCAAAGGTAAGTAACAATTATTGTACCATAGTGCATTGGCACCCCAAAAACTTTTATGTTTTAAAATTGTTGTGGGGATGTCAAATGTCAGGCTTTTTCAACTGGTATTTTGTATTAAACAGGCAAAAAAGCAATACAAAGCTTACTTTTGCGCCGTTAAAAATTGACAAATGAAGAAAACCGGATTTACTACTACAGCATTAAATGTACCCTACGCCAAACAAGATCCACACAAGGCACTGCAAATGCCTTTATACGAATCGGTGGCTTACGAATTTGATACGGCCGAACAGATCGAGGCCAATTTCAGAGGCGAGTACATTGCCCATGTTTACTCGCGAACGGCAAGCCCAACCGTGGAATATTTCGAGCTAAAATTAAAAGCGCTAACACAGAGTAGCGGCGTAATTGCTGTAAGCTCGGGCATGGCAGCCATTACAAATACCATTATGGCGCTTACCAAAACGGGCGACAATATTATTTCCGGAAATCGTTTGTTCGGGCACAGTTATGCCTTGCTACAAAACACACTTTCTGAATTTGGGATGGAAACACGTTTTAGCGATTTAAGCTCGGAAGAAGAAATTGAAAAATTGATCGACGAAAATACACGTGCCATCTATTTTGAAACGGTAACCAATCCTCAACTGGATATTGCTGATATTGAAATGTTGTCGCGAGTGGCAAAAAAACATAACCTGGTTTTAGTTGCCGATAGCACGATTACACCACCCAATGTTTTTAGCGGCGGGAAATTTGGTGTGAATATCGAGGTGATGTCAACCACAAAATATATTTCGGGAGGAGCTACTTCGTTTGGTGGTGCCATTGTCGATCATGGAAATTTCGACTGGAACAAGAATCCGAACACGGCTTCATACACTGAAAAATTTAAGGACAATGCCTTTCTTATTAAGGTTAGAAAAAACGTTTACCGAAATACGGGCGGAAGCATGGCTCCGCAAACGGCGCGCTTTCAAATTCAGGGGCTCGACATTCTGGAACTTCGGGTAGAAAAATGCTACCAGAACTGCCTGGCTTTAGGCGAATTTATGAAAGCACATCCGCGAATTAAAACAGTGAGTTACCCTGGATTAGAAATGGATAATCGTTACGAGTTAGCGCAAAAATATTTTAACGGAGTTCCGGGAACGATTATGAGTTTCGAGCTGGAATCGAAAGCAGCCTGTTACACCTTTATGAACAAGCTGCAAATCATTCGCCGGGCCACTAATTTGAACGACAACAAATCGCTGATTATTCACCCGCACTCGACTATTTATGCCGAGTTCACCGAAGAAGAACGTATTGCAGCCTGCATAAACGACCGCATGATGCGCCTTTCGGTGGGTATTGAAAATGTGGCTGATATTATTGCTGATATTGAGGTGGCGCTGAAATGATTGGCTGACTTTAAGAATCGATTCGTCATTCAGAGCTTGTCTCAAAACAAAAAAAAATGAGGACTTCACATCAAGTGAAATCCTCATTTTCTATTTAGTGATATTCTTTTTAGTATGCTAACATTACCGTACCATTCTTAACCGTACCCAATCCATCATTCAGTATCAGTACATAAATGTAGTTACCTGCCGGCAATCCACCTGATCGGCCAATAGTAAGTCTGTTTTCTGAAGTTCCCCACCACCATGCATCCTGGTACGTTCCCCAAACTTCAAGGATTCCATAGTGCTCCTTCTCCCAAAGTTTAACACCATTACGGTTGAATATCATGAGTTTGTTATTCGGATATTTCTGGATACACAAGATCTGGAAGAAGTCGTGAACACCATCGTCGTTTGGCGAGAATCCTTCAGGTATAAACAGCTCGCAGTTCAGCTCGGTATCCAGGTATTCCGGATATCCATCCAGGTCGAGGTCATCGTCGCTGTAATCGCCGTTACCATTCAGGTCTTCTATTACTGTTGGGTACTCGTCATCTTCATCGTTGGTATCGCGCCAGTCGCGGGTTCCGTCATCATCGAAATCTTGCAACGGTGCGTTACTTCCGATCTCATTTCCGTAATCGGCCCATCCCGAATAAGTATCGTAAGCGTCATCCAATCCGTCGTGGTCTTCGTCGCTGTACCATCTCAATACATCGGCAATACCGTTGTGGTCGGCATCGTGTCCTTCAATCATATCGAATACACCGTCGTTATCCGAATCAATATCCAGGTAATCCGGCATCGAGTCGCCATCGGTATCGGTCAGCTCTTCGTCGAAGGTAATTACACCACCAATTGAAACGTCGTAAACATCATCCCAACCATCTCCGTTGGCATCAATTCCTGTTGGCGGTATATAATTGTGTTCACCCTGACCTTCAATATTATCCGGAATTCCATCGTTATCCGAATCGATATCCATGTAGTCAGGAATTCCGTCATGATCGGAATCTACCAGTCCCATTCCATCCTCAGGCCAGTAACCACCATTTTCGATATTATCGCGGATTCCGTCGTTGTCATCATCAATATCAATGGCATCGGCTACACCGTCGCAATCGTTATCCGGAACGCGTTTAATGTAAACCCAGGCAGTGTCGCACAACGATGGAATTCCATTGTCGCAAATTACATACTGGAAGCTATCGGTTCCGAAGAATCCGTCAAACGGAATGTACTCGAATCGTCCGTCGTCGAACAAGGTCAATGCTCCGCTGTCAGGAGGTGTTACCGGAACAGGATTCACTGTTATCGCATCACCATCCGGATCTGAGTCTGCCCCATTACCATTATCATACAGAACATTGCCGAACAACTCGCCACAAGGCACCTCAAAATAATCATCGACAGCTACAGGAGGTTCGTTCGCCGGAATTACAGTGATAAATACAATGGCTTCTCCAGGCTCTGGTTCACATGGAATACCATCATCGAAAATTTGATAAATGAACATGTCAGGTCCAACATATCCTAGATCGGGAGTATAAGTAACAATTCCTGTTTCATTATCTACAACAACAGATCCATGCTGCGGACTAATCCTAACACCAAGCGTAGAGATATCAATATTTGTCTTCAGGTCGAAATCATTATTTGTTACCGGTATATCAACAGCAATATCCATTGGTGTAACAGCCGAGTCGTTTACAACATTTGGTGGCGTATTACCAATAATCACAAACTCTGTAGTACAACTGCTTGAATTGCCATTTACATCGTAAGCTGTTGCTGTGATTATTGTTTGTCCAATGTCATCACAATCCAACAAGTACTGATCCAGTAACACCGTATCAATCCCACATTCATCCCAGGCTGATTCTGTGATATAATTCCATGTTAATAAGAAGGTACCATCTTCTTCGCTTAATTGTATAGTATCTCCCGTGATACAGGTAATTTGAGGAGGAATCTCATCAATAACAGTAACATTTGCTTCACAGGTATCAGTATATCCATAAATATCTGTAACAATTAGTTGAACGAGGTTATCACCAACATCAGTACAGTCAAAACGATCTCTGGAAATATCGATAGATGCGATTTCACAGTTATCGGTTGATGTATTGTTTATTTGTTCGGCCGTAATTGTTACCTCTCCATTTTCATCCAGGTAAACCGTGATATCCTGACAAACAGCTTCAGGAGGAAGAGTATCAACAACTGTAATGTTGGCGGTACATTCTGCCGAAAGCCCTCCTTCATCGTATACTATAATTCGCGCCTGCGTTCCTGATTCTATATCCTCGCAAGTAATTTCTTTAATTTCAATCTCAACCCTCAAATCTTCAAGAGCAGTACAATTATCATACATACTATCGATCATAGCAATTGAGTCCTGAATAGTGAGGTGATACTGTCCGTTTTCGTCCAGGTAAACGGTAATATCTGCACAGAATACTTCAGGCGCCTTATCATCGATAATGAGATAATAAGAGGTATCGCGACCAATATTTCCGCACATGTCGGCAATACTGTAGTAGTAGATCAACTGAGAGCGGCCCGGTTGCAGAGAAATAATGGTATCGCGAATTGTAAATGACGACGGATCGATTGCACAATTGTCGTCAACTACAGGAACACCCAATGCCAGAAAATCAGCATAAGTTTCGATATCAGAATCTATCGATGACAAACATTCAACAGTATCACCTACAGGTGCAATAATTATCGGCGGAATAGTATCGTAGAAGTCGATGGTTTGTCTGCATGAATCCAGTCTTCCATAAATATCTTCAATCACATAGGTACGCTCAATAGTCAAACAGTGCTCACTTGAAACCATTTCTTCGAAACTTGTGAAATCAGCCAATATCTCACCCGGATGATAATGACCACCCATGGCTATAAACTCATCAATATTTGTAGCAGCAGGATATTGTGTTACATCCGGACATTCAATCGCAGTATCCGGTGGACAACTGAACTCCGGTTCAAATGCCAACAAGGTTACCGAAAGGCTATCGTAACAGCCAATATTGTCGCTTACTTCCACCCGGTAATCGCCGGCATATAAGTTGGCAATATCTTTAATCGAATCGGTATATCCATCAGGTCCGGTCCAGTTAATGGTGTAAGCTCCGCTTCCTCCGCTAATATCCAGGGCGATACTTCCCACAGGATTTGGATTATAGCCCTGATCAACCAAAATTGTATCCAGTTGGATAGCCGGAATAACTATAATACTCATACTGTATGGACCTGCGCAGTATCCAGAATCAGGATAGAAGATATAGTCAAATGTACCTGCAAGATCGGTACTAATTGTATCAGGCAACCAGTAACCGGTAATTGGTGTACTATTTAATGATGTAGTTGGCAATAATGGTGCTACTGAGAACTGGCACAATGGATCGATATCATCAAATTTTGGATCATTGGTAAGTTCAATAGTAATCTTCTGAGTTACTTCTACCGAGTTACATGGATCGCTAAAAGTATAAATTCGATAAACCACACCAGTTTCTTCCATTCCACCCAAGGAGTCACGAGAGGCGATTACGAGCGGACCACAATCTTCAGTAACATAAGAACTAACATCTGTGTAAGGTTCCGGCATATCACACTCAGCCGAAATTTCTGTTGGGAAATTAGCATTAACAACAGGCGGAATATTATCGTAGATGTAAATATTTTCTGTAATGGTAGTCTCGTTTTCACAATCATCTTCAGCGGTATAAACACGTTGAATTAAAGTTGGGCAGGTTCCTACCGGAGCAAGTTGTCCGCTGGAATATACCTTCGCTCTATTCATATCAGTACAGTTATCTGAAATTGAAGCCCCCTCTCCTCCAAATCTTCCGTATCTAACTACATCAAGTCCATTGCTATAAAAATTACGTGGGTCACGTAACCACTCACTAGCATCATCGCAATCGTAAAATACTTTATCCGGCAAATAAAATTCGGGTGGCGTTTTATCATCAACTGTAATTTTTTGATTACACCAATCAATTTCTCCATTCTCATTTCGAATATAGTATGTTACTGTAATCTCTTCAGGGCAAGTCTGTCCATTACTCGAAGTACTTACCCAGAATGAATCGATTTCAAATGGGTCGCTATGGGCATAACCGCCTGCATTTCTAAACTCATCCAAATCTTGATATACAGGTACATCTTCTCTACATTCATAACTTATATTTGGCAAACCACCGCAGCCGATACTGAAAGCAGCAGAACGATAGATTTGTATTTCCTGTGTACATTGGAATGTATTTCCACAATAATCTGCCACTTCGTAAACACGAGTTATCACTTCCGGCTCTGTTCCGCCATCGGTAACATCAGAACCTACCTGGCGGAAACTAACAACACCACAATTATCATCGAAAATACCACCATCAGCCAGAAATTCGTCTGCAGAAGCATATGCCGGTGGTACTCCATCATTAGTAATTACTATCGGAGAACGACAAGACATTGTCGGATCCTCCTGATCATCAACAATAATTACATGCGTTGCACTTAGCGTGTCGCCACAAAGATCGACAATACTGTATGTACGAATTTCTTCGTAACAATAAACTCCGATCGTAATTTTTTCAATATCTACATCGAATGTTGTAGTATCAAGTCCGCAGGTAAGTGAATAAACATCCGCAGTCGTATCCAGTGCCAAATATTCTGAAAGCGAATTCGCAACAGGATAATTTTCCAGATCTTCATAACAAATCTCATCAGCCAGCGGTGCCATGTATTTGTCAATCGGAACAGGTTCAATAATAGTAGCAGTAAATGTTGCCTGACAATCGTATTCATCGGTTACGATTAAAGTGTACTCACCTGCCGGCTGGTTGAACAGATCTTCGTCGAAGCCCACAGTATCACCAGCTACATTTATCCATGCGAAGTCATAGTCAGGAGTTCCACCACTAACCGAAACTTCGATGCTTCCGGTTGATTCGCCGGCAACGAGAACCGGAGTTATTAATTCTTCGGTTATGGTAATCGGAGTTGGTTCGGTAATTACCACCGTCAATGTATCGAAACAGCCAAGTGTATCCGAAAGTGCATCGGTAACGGTTACGAAATACGTTCCGGCAGGCAAGCCACTAATATCTTCTATGGTTTCTCCGTTACTCCACTGGTAACTATACGGTTCAACACCTCCAGTAACTTCAATATCAATCGTTCCGGTGCTATCGCCGTAACAAAGTACATTAACCGGATCAGCGACGATTTTCGGATTACTGATTACCAGATGCAGCCAAGTAGTATCGGGGCAGGCAGTGGCAGTGCCAAGGATATTTGAGTAGTCTCCCGATTCGGTTAAAATTGATCCGTCACCTTCAATCCACTCGTATTCTACACAAGCATAAACCGTATCGAAAGTAGCACCACCTTGAATAATTGTAGTGTAAAGTATTACAACTGAATCGCAGCCCTCTTCATTCGTAATGGTTGCCTGATAAATACTATCTGCTTGCGTTTGAATTGGCAATCCATTCCAATCGGGCACAGTTTCATCCATACAGTATGTTTCGTATACCGGAGTTGTATCAGGGGCCAGGATAGTTACGTCGTAAATAAGAGTAGAGTCGCAGTCAAACTGATTTGCTGCATATAGCGTATCAAAATATATCTGCGATTGATCGAAAGTAATTGTCTGACTATTTATTGTTGTATCACCAGGTCCGGCACAGAATGTATAATACAGCACTGTGTCGGTTACCGGATTAATGGTTACTTCATAATAGAACAAGGTATCGCAACCCGAAGGATCAGGTAGAATATGTTCGTAAATACTGTCGGTTGTTGAAGATATTGTTTGTCCATACCAATCTTCTATTGGCTCTCCGTAACATACTTCAAGCGGGAAAGTATCTTTTATCGCCGGCGAAATAAATACATTAAGTGTTATGGTTGAATCACAACCATACATGTTTGTCATCGTGTCAAGGTAGGTACTGTCTATAAAAGTTGAAACGACATGTGTATTCCATGCAAATTCCGGACTTCCCTCACAAAGTGTTGTATCTATAATAGTATCCGAAATTGGATGCGAGATAAGTGTTAACTCCAAACGCAGCGAGTCGCAACCAGCCTCGTAATAAAGTGTATCAGTGTAAATACTATCCCGGTCTGTTAGAATATTAAGCGAATGCCATGCAAATGCCGGTTCGTTTTCGCAAACTTCAATAGTATCTGTTATTACAAACGGACGCAGTATCTCAACATCGAGATAAACGATCGAGTCGCAGCCAAACTGGTTTTGAAGAACATCGGTATAAATGTTATCTGTATAAGAGTCTACCTGATGGATGGTATTTACTCCCCAGGCAAAGGTAGGCTCTCCTTCACAAATGGTGGTGTCAATGTATACGGAATCAGGTTCATGAACATCAACAAATAATACCAATAAAGTATCACAACTTACACCTACAACTCCCGGTAAAGTATCCAGGTATTGACCGGCAGACACAATTGGATTACCGTTCCAATCATAAGGTAATTCATTCGTACACAAACTTAAGTACATCGTATCCTCTTCCATCGGCTCGATATACAGATCCAACATTCGGATCGTATCACAACCTACTCCAATCTCGCCAGGAATCGTATCTAAATATTGTCCGGCACTGAATATATCTGTACCATTCCAATCGAATGGTAATTCGTTGGCACAAATGCTCGCATAAATTGTGTCGCTTTCCATTGGCTC
>NZ_CAJXTC010000006.1 GCF_913060805.1 uncultured Draconibacterium sp. | reverse complement strand
TGCTGTAATAAAAAAAGAAAAAGAGTACCTACAAAATTACATTAATCCCTTGTCTGTTTCATAAGAATAGAGAGGGACGATTGTGTTGAAGTCACAGTTAGGGTGAGTCAATAAACTTTGAACCAGATTTTGCTATAGATTTTCAAGCGGCTTTCGGAAAAAGATAGTAGTGTAATAAAAGTATCCCGGCCTCTTACAGGGCCGGAACACTCTCCCTAACCAAACAGGGTTTACTATGAAAAAATTGCCTACAAAGCCTTTGCCATGTAGCTCTTTGTTATACGAAATAAATTGGCATAAAGTTGTCGTTCCACTTTCGTTTAAAACGAAAAAGCGGGCCCTGGAAATCCAGAGCCCGCTTTTTTATTTAGCGTAAATTTGTTTACTGTTTTACACGCTCGCTGTATGAACGGTCGGCAGTGCTTACGCGAATTACGTCGCCTTCGTTAATAAACATTGGCACCATAACTTCAGCACCTGTTTCAACAGTTGCCGGTTTTAAAGCTGTTGAGCTGGCAGTGTTACCTTTTTCACCTTCAATGGTTGCAGTAATTGTTAACTCAACTTTGTCGGGCATTTCTGCTGTTAAAGGCAATTCTTCTTCGGCATGAAACTGAATTTCAATTACCTGTCCTTCTTTCATCAGGTCGTTGTTTTCAACCATCGATTCAGGAATAGAAATCTGCTCGTATGTTTCAGTATTCATTACATTTAATCCCATATCATCGCGATATAAGTATTGGTACGAACGACGCTCAACACGAACATCATCAACTTTAACACCTGAATTAAATGTATTTTCAATTACCCTTCCGGTTTTTACATTTTTAAGTTTTGTACGTACGAAAGCGGGACCTTTACCCGGTTTTACGTGAAGGAATGATACAATGGTGTAGATTTCACCTTTGAACAAGAAACACATTCCATTTTTAAAATCTGCTGTAGAAGCCATGATAAATTAATTTCTTTTTATATGCGGTGCAAAAATAATTAAATCCGTTAAAAATCAAGCATTTCTAAATGCTTTTACTAAAAAGCCGAAAATCTACTTTAAACTTTGTTCTACGCCATTAATTTTATAATGTTGTATAACGGCCTTAAGCGAACCAACCCGCATGTCGAACTCAATGTAAACCGGCACCTTGTCTTCTTTTGCCAGGTAAAACCGCACTCCGTCAGACTTTTCAAGTACTTTCCCTTTCCGAACCGATGGTGTTAATACGTGGCAATCTACCGTTCCAACATCGGTTTTAATCTTTTCGTCGCGCAAATATTGTATCGACACATCCGATATTTTATCGGCATTTATAGTTGGATAAACAACTGCATCGCCGGGCTGAAGATTCTCGAATGGATTTTTATGAACGAAATAAAAGAACACCGAAACCAGGTCGAGCAGATCATCGGGAACAGCACGCCAGCCGCTACGACTGCTGTTTATCGAATCAACATCGTGATAAAAAAGCGTTTCCGTGTAACGACGGTAACTTCCTTCCTTTACATTTCGGATTGTTTTTACCGGAAGGCGGGTTTCGGCATCAACGTAGGTTTCGTAAATATCGTAAACGCCATACAGTTTGTTGGCCAATCCCGTTGTTTTGCCCATTACGTGGTAATGAATGGCGGGCCGGTCGTTAAAAACCGTATCACTGATCGTCATTTCGGCTTCGCCACCTTTTACAAAACTAAATTTCAGGTTGAACTTTATCGAAATATCCTCGGCACTTGCGGTTTGCGCTGCCAGGAAGAAAACAATCAGTATGGAGAAAAACTTGTTCATTTTAATACTTTGTTTTTCGGAATGGTTGCTACAAAATCCTTTAAATAAAAGGGCTCGAAATAAGCAACGTCTTCAAATTCCTTTTTGTTGTACTTAATTTCTGCCAGATTTTGCATAAATCGTGCCGTTGTTTTATCGGGCCCGTTAAACAAGGCATTTGCATGCGTTATTTTTTCGCGGCATTTGTCGGCACCATTTCCAAAAAACAATATTTTTTTTGTTCGAAGATGATCTGCAAAAGAGTTCTCATCAATAATTTCGGCTGTAACTTCTGTTATTTCCGTTCCTCCTTTTTCAAAAAGGGCGGTGTAAACTTCCATGCGGCGGGCGTCAATCATTGGGCAGAACAACAGTTCTTCCCCATCAACAGCCTGGTAGAATTCGCCGGCGTTTTCGGCCACATAATGTCCCATTGCTTCAATCGAACCAATACCGATAAGCGGTTTTCCCAATCCGTAACACAAGCCTTTTGCCACCGACACGCCAATGCGCAAACCGGTATACGAACCCGGACCTTTACTTACGGCCACCGCATCAATTTTATGGATGTCGAAATTATTTTCGCTACAAAGATCCTCAATAAAAACAGTGAGCAACTTCGAATGATTCAATCCTTCGGTGCTCTCTTTTTGGTAAAGTGTTTTACCGTTCTCAGCCAGTGAAACCGAACAAACTTCGGTTGATGTTTCGATATTTAAAATTATTGCCATTTGAATCCTATTAACAAAGTTCTGCAAAAATAGTTATACCAATTGTACTTTTAAATGCCGCATGGCAATAAAATGTTTACAATAGCCTGTCCCGAAATTTTTTCGGGAGTTAATGCCGATAATACAACAAAGGAGCAGATTGAACAAAGTGAAGATATGCGACATTTTGTTGTTAAATCGGTATTAAAGCGGAACAAACTTTCCGTTTAAAACTACGCCGTTGAGTTGCATTTTTTTTGCCGATTGCAGCGCATCCTCTTCTGTATGAACGATGGGTTCGCCACCGACATTAAATGAGGTATTTATCAGCGCTTTTATACCGTTTTTTTCATCCAATTGTTTCAGCAAAGCAAACAAAAACGGGTTATCCGTTTCTTTTGAAATAGTTTGGAAACGTGCCGTTCCGTCGGCGTGAATTGCGCCGGCTATTTCCTGTTGTTTTTCGGGAAGCACAGCAAAGTCGAGCAACATAAATTTCGATAGCGGATGAACTTCCGATTGCCCGGTAAAGTATTTTACGTTTTCTTCCAAAGCCACCGGCGCCAACGGACGGTACCACTCGCGGCCCTTCTTTTCAGTGCTCAGTTTTTTCGACAGTTCTTTTGATCCGGCAAAAGCCAAAATACTACGGTTTCCCAGAGCGCGCGGCCCGGCCTCGCCAAAGTTATTGCAAATGCCGATTAGCTTATTTGCGGCCAATTGTTCAGCAACTTCGGCAATTGTTTCTTCTGAGAAATCAGCTTTATAATTTTCAATTCCCCAGTTGTTTAAATACGCTGAATGTGCCTCAACTTTTCCGTGTTTTTTCCACTCTGCAAAAGCTGCTGCCCCAAGCGCCAGACCAGAGTCTTCGGTGCACGGAGGAATAAAAACCTGTTTAAAGACTTTGCTGTTTACAATGCGTGTATTGGCGACAATATTTAATGCCGACCCGCCGGTGTAGTACAAATTTTCAGCACCGGTTTTTTCCTGAAGCTCTTTAAGTTTATTCAATATTGCCTGCGAAAAAAGCTCCTGCAAAGTAGCTGCTACATCCTGAATAAAAGGGTCTTTCTGGTTAAACGATTTCAGATCGACTCCCCATTCTTTTTTGGCAGCCTCGAAAAACACCGATGTTTTTCCCCATATATCCTGAAAGAAATTGTTGCTTTTTAACCAGTCGCCCAACTCAGACCGGTAATTTCCAAGCCCTGAAAATCCCATAAATTTTCCGGGAACGGCATTTTGTTCGGGCAGCTTTGCCCCGATTATTGCAAACACCAGTGCGTTGGCATTAAACAGCGTTGAGTACGGTTTTAAATCCCAGTGGTATTCAATCCAGTCCAACTGATTGTTCTTGTAAACTGCTGCCGAAAAATTGCTTAAACTGGCACCGCCATCAAAGTGAACCAGCAAACTGTTATCCTGCAAATTTCCGTAAAATGGCAGGCACGAAAACATATGTGCCAGCTCATGGTTCAACACCCACGCTTCTTTTTCTTCGCCAAACCACCAGCATTTTCCTTTTTCCAGATCGGTGGATAATTCGTTATTTAACGGCGCTTCAAACCGCACTTCGCCACTTTGTAACAGAAAGGTTCGCCCCACCACATTATCTACAAAAAACAGGTCGTAATCTTTACCCAATAGTTTCTTTTCCTTTAAAATCGATTTCAGATGTATGTGAAGCGAATTATCTCGTTTACGGCGCGAAATCCGTTCCTGCTGCAGAAACCACTCCACTTTTCCGTTTTGCATCAGGGCCAGATTATGGTCGTGCACATAAAACGGGTGTTCATAATCAAACCGATCCTGAATACCATAAATCGCTAATGTTGGCTTATTCTTGTCCATCAAAATAAATCGAAAGAGAACTGCATTGAAACAACAATAAGCAATAAAAGAATAAAAAACAACTCGCTCCAGAAGCGGCTTTTCATAAACACAAAATGGTTAGCAATGAGATAGGTAACGGGGATTGCCGTAATAACCAGCATTTCCTGTGAGGTTACCGGGTTTAAAGCAAATCCTGCCAGCGAAAAGATAAAGATCCAGAAAAATACAGTAAAGTATTTTCGCGAGCTGATCTTCTTCGTATCGTACTGCCCGAACATCCCGATACTTCCGGCAATAGTAAATAAAATTAGCGCTACAAGGTAAACCTGCAGGGGAGTATTTGAACGGAAATGATTAACGGGAGTAACAATACTTTCTTTCATCATATTCAGTACCTCGGGCAAGCTGTCGGTTAACACAGCATAGGCTGCAGCAAAGGCAAACGGAAGTGCAAAACCCAGGAGCAAGGTGGTAAATTCGCGCCAGCCAACTTCACGGCCCAGCAAGGCTATTCCAACAATAAATGCAGGTATCAGCACTGCAACATCCAGATAGAAAAGGGCTCCCACTCCCAGCAAAAAACCTACATCAAAAGTGGAAGAATAGGCTTTCTTCGTTTCAAAAATGCCAAACAGGCGGTAAACGGCAAGCAGCATAAATAAAGCGCCAAAATATACCGGGTGCAAAGTGTGCATCGGCACAAAACCACCCACAATAACCACAAACAACAAAGCCGGCAGCTTACTTTTTATGCGGATGAACATGTATCGGTCGTTTACCAATTGCATGGTATAGGCCAACAAAATGACCATTACAATTCCGATAATAACCTGTACCAGAGGTTTGTCGTCAACCAGTTGGTAGATGAAATTAAAAAGTATGTTTTGATCTTCGCCCGGAAAATAGTTATAAGCAAACGGATGCTGCAAACTCTTTAACCACAGCGCAATTGTTACCAAAGGCACCAGGAACAAACTTACAGAACCATTCGACTTTAACTTACTTAATATCATGTCGTTTTGCTTCTCAAAACTTTAGGGTTTCCGAGACTCCGGACTTTGGCCATCCAATTAAAACAACCAAAGTCCGGGATCTTTTTTTCAGCCAGGATTACAGATCGAATCCCAGGTCTTTGCGGTAATATTTTCCTTCGAATTCGATATGCGCGGCATTTTTAAATGAAGTGGCCAGGGCATCTTTCATATCGGTTCCGTACGAACTTACCGAGATCACACGACCTCCGGCAGTAACCACATCGTCGCCTGCTTGTTTTGTTCCTGCATGAAAAACGATACTGTCGTTTACCTTTTCAGTTCCGGTAATCACTTTCCCTTTTTCATAGTCTCCGGGATATCCGCCAGAAACCAACATTACAGTTACTGCAGCACGATCGTCGAATTCAATCTCTTTTTCGCCGAGTGTTCCGCTTGCGGCTCCGTCGAGTAGCTCCACAAAGTCCGATTTTACACGTAACATTACAGCTTCCGTTTCCGGGTCGCCCATACGTACGTTGTATTCAATTACATATGGTTCGTTGTTTACGTTGATCAGTCCGAAGAAGATAAAACCACAGTAGTCGATTCCATCTTTTGCCAAACCAGAAACTGTTGGTGCGATAATTTGCTTCTCTACTTTTTCCATGAAAACAGCATCGGCAAACGGTACAGGAGTAATCGCTCCCATTCCTCCGGTATTCAAACCAGTGTCGCCTTCGCCAATTCGTTTATAATCTTTTGCTTCGGGAAGAATTTTGTAGTCTTTACCATCGGTAAGAACAAATACCGAAACTTCCACTCCGCTTAAAAACTCTTCGATTACCACTTTGCTGCTGGCTTCGCCAAACTGTCCGTCGAGCATTTCTTTCAGCGAACTTTGTGCCTCTTCCAGCGAGTCGATGATCAACACACCTTTTCCGGCAGCCAAACCGTCGGCTTTCAGTACATACGGCGATTTCATGGTAGTCAGGAATTCAACTCCTTTTTCCACATTATCGGCAGTTACCGTAAAATATTTTGCTGTAGGAATAGCGTGGCGATCCATAAAAGCTTTGGCGAAGTCCTTACTTCCTTCCAGTTCGGCACCGTCTTTTTTCGGACCAACAACTTTTACCGAAGCCAGTTCAGGATCAGCAGCAAAGAAATCGTGCAATCCTTCAACCAGCGGCACTTCCGGGCCAACCAACATCAGGTCGATGTTATTCTCAAGCACCAGTGTTTTTATTTTCTGAAAATCAGAAACTCCTGCATCCAGGTTAGTTCCCAATTCAGATGTACCGGCATTTCCCGGTGCAAAAAACAAATTATCTACTTTTTCGCTTTGTTTTATTTTCCATCCCAAAGCGTGCTCTCTTCCTCCCGAGCCTACAATCAAAATATTCATCAGTATGTTGCTTTTAATTTTTACTATTACATGTTGCTAAATCGTTCGAAATAGCTTTGCAGGCTTCCGCCAATTTGTTCTGATAATTCGCCGTTACCCGCATTTGCGGCGGTACGTTGCAGCTGCTGCAAGTAGAACAGTTTGCGCTGAATTTCTTCGCCAATACCGGCCATAAACTTCGGCTGTAACGAGAAATAATAATTCAGTTCGTCGTTGAATTGGCCATACGCGGTTTCAACCATTTCAAGACCTTTATCGTTTGCACCGGCCTGGATATAACTATTGGCCAATTCCAATGCAAAATATTCGTAAGGCACAATGCTGTTTGGCAACAACTCGTTGCATCGGTCGATAACTGCAATGGCCGAATCTTTTTTACCTTCCTCAACCAATGCCGATGCCAGTCGGTTAAAACTGTTGCGGATGTTGGTCATCATGCGGGTGTTGGTTTCGTCGAGGTATACTTCCGGATCGTTCATGTTACCCCATTTGAAGTTATTCATCAGGTTATCGTACATGATTGAAGTATTTACGCGACCAAACTTCAGTTGTTGCGGATTACTCTGCGTTTTAATCGGTACCAAACGGAATGCGAAACCTTCCACCTGGAAATAATCGCTAAGATTCAGATATTTGCTGCGACCAACGGTAATCGACCAGTAAATAGGACGTTCCCAATTGTTCGTTGCCAGCATATCAAGCACCATCATTTCATCTTTCGACAACATACTTTTGCCAGACAAGTCAATAACGATCTCGTCAACAATTTTGTCGTAATCTTCCGGTGCAACCACTTTATTTCTAATCACCGCTTCTTTATCCACCTTAAAGTGAATTTTCTTTTTCGGAAGATAAGCCGCATTGTCGGCCTGCTGCAGTTTGGTCGCCGGACTATCGTTGGCAATAAAATCAATACCTTCTTTTAATCCGATGTAATCGCGTTTAATGCGCGAATCATCGAGTAAATAAACCGCGTCGCGGGTTCCTAAAAGATACTGATCTGGTTTTAACGTAAAATCGATAGGCTCTGAATCGTATGCTTTTCGGCGCATCTGATCGATATACCAATCGGTTTGCAGATAGCTTAAGTTACACACACGAACATCGGTCCGAACACCTTCAACCTCCTGGTTATACCACAGCGGGAAAGTATCGTTATCGCCGTTGGTGAAGATCACCGCATTGGGCTCGCATGTTTTCAGGTAGTTTGCCCCAAAATCGCGGGCAGTATAACGTCCCGAACGATCGTGGTCGTCCCAGTTTTGTGCCCCCATAATTCCGGGAACCAAAATCAGTGCTGCCACACCGGCAATTCCTCCGGCAAGCGTTTCAGGAATATATTTTTTCAAAGCTTCAGAAATGGCCAGCACTCCCAAACCAATCCAAATGGCAAAAGCGTAGAACGAACCGGCATAAGCATAATCGCGTTCGCGCGGCTGGTGCGGATACTGGTTCAGATAAATTACAATGGCCAAACCTGTTAATACAAATAGCAGGAATACCACCCAAAGTCCTTTCCGGCCTTCCTGACCGCGGTTGAACTGGAAAAAGATGCCCAGAATTCCGAGAATTAACGGCAGGAAGAAATAGGTGTTTCGGGCTTTGTTATTGGCCAGTTCGGCAGGCAAATTATCCTGATCGCCCAAACGTGCTTCATCAAGAAATTTAACACCGCTCAGCCAGTTTCCGTGGAGAATATCTCCGTGCCCCTGAATATCGTTTTGGCGCCCCACAAAGTTCCACATAAAGTAGCGCCAATACATGAAATTCACCTGGTACGAAAAGAAAAACCGCAGGTTCTCGCCCATGGTTGGTTTTACAATTGTTTCCACCTCGCCACGCTCGTTGCGGTGCTGAATACGCGTACCCTTTATTTGTGCCCACTGCTGATAATCCTGTGCATGCTGCGGATCCATCGAGCTCCACATACGTGGGAAAAACGTGGTGAATTTCTCATCGTAATTAGGATTAAAACGATGGTATGTAATTTCATATTTCCCGTCGATTTGCGAATAAACGGGGCTTCCTTCAGTAAAACGATCGCCCACTTTGTATGGCGTATTGTAGTACTGCCCGCTAAACAACGGACGCGATCCGTATTGCTCGCGGTTTAGATAACCCAGCAGCGAGAAAGCATCATTCGGACTATTCTGATCCATAGGCGGTTGAGCCGATGAGCGAATTATAATCATGGCAAACGACGAATAACCGATAAGAATTACGGTGATACCCAGCAAAACGGTGTTCCAAACCACTTTTTGCTTTTTATGCGTGTAGTAAATACCAAAGGCAAGAGCGGCAATTACCAGCACAACATAAAAGAAAACTCCAGAGTGATAAGGCAACCCGAAACCGTTAACGAACATCAACTCAAACCACGATGCGATGGTTACAAATCCCGGAATAATACCATACATTATCGCTCCCAGCAACACTACCGACGCTACTAAAGCCCAGATAATTCCTTTGCGGGTTACTTCGTATTTTCTGAAATAATAGACAAAAACAATGGCCGGAATAGCCAGCAAGTTCAAGAGGTGAACTCCGATTGACAAGCCAATTACGTAAGCAATAAAAATCAGCCAGCGGTTGGCATATTTTTCGTCGGCAACGTTTTCCCATTTTAAAATGGCCCAGAATACCACAGCGGTTAACAACGATGAGCTGGCGTAAACTTCGCCTTCAACTGCTGAAAACCAAAAGGTATCGGAGAAAGTGTAAGCCAAAGCTCCCACCAAACCTGCTGCACATATTGAAATGGTTTGCCCAAGAGAAACCTCGTCGGCTTTTACCATTATCTTTTTTGCCAGGTGGGTGATGGTCCAAAACAGGAACATAATGGTTCCGGCACTGGCAAGGGCAGACATAATATTTACCATTTTTGCGGCGCCTTCAGGGCCGGCAAACAGGGTGAAGAACCGTCCGACTATCATAAAGATCGGTGCTCCCGGCGGGTGACCTACTTCAAATTTAAATGCTGTTGTAATAAATTCGCCACAGTCCCAAAAACTTACAGTGGGTTCAATGGTCATTAAATAAACAATGGCTGCAATTAAAAAACTAACCCAGCCAAAGACGATATTAAACAATCTGTATTGCTTCATATTCAAGTGATTTCTGAAAGCGTAAATGTTCGAAATTTTTAATAGTTGCGAAGATAAGGCTTTTGCTGAAAACTCAGAGAGTTAAAGGGCAATTTAAAGCTTATTAACGTGCGTTGGTAATTAGCGATTAAACTGCCTCAAAAAATTATCAACGAAAACTCAGGATATCGAATTGCAGAGAAACATCCTGAGAGCCGGGACTTCGAAACATTCCATTATTATCCTTAATGGCTAAATCCCAGTAAAATCAATGGATACAGTCGCAATATCTTAAGATATGGTGATGATTTCTTTGGATAGAATGACAATATCCAAAGACAGAATGTCGCCAGCCCACTTTTTTATGGTCATATCCCTGGATATGGTGTTGCTATCCTTGTTTTTTGAGTCAATATCCAAAGATATGTAATACCTATCCATGTTTTTCGGGACAAAAAACAGGGCTACCGGCTTGCCAGCGTTGGATAGAATTACGCTAGCTTTGTTTTTTATAATCTGAAGTAAGGCCTCCGAATAAAAAATAAGGTACGCACTTTGTTTATACTTTCACTGCAAGTCCCTACACCGTTCTCCCACTTCGAAAAGATGGCTTTACTAATTCAATTTGTATCCCAGCGTGAATTGATAATATTTTGACCTTCCAAGCTGCTGGTAGTATTCGGAAAAAGAATACCTCAATGCAATCCTGAATCGTTTTGAAACATCTGCCCCTGTATAAATAGAATTTACTCCGTCAGCCCCTTTAGTTTCATACCCTAACCAGGCTATATTGTCGTACTCGGTATGAATTCCCAGGTAACCATCATTGTCGCCTTCACCAAAAAAGTCCAGTCTAAGGTTAGGCTCAATTACAAACTTTTCTTTTATATAAAAGCGGTAAGCAGTAATAAAAGTAACATAGTTATCAATTAAACTACCTGAACTATATTCGTTATTTAACTCATTAAAAAAAGCATAGCTAAGCCCTAAATCTAATTTTCGCGAACGATATAAAGTACCAAGGTTTGTTTTCAGATAACTTGCTTTCGGATTACCATAACCATAGCTGCTATAATCACTTTCTTGCCCCTCAACACCTGTCAATACACCAAAATTCCATTGCCTGTTCTTTTTTCGTGTAAGCGTATATGCATATAGCAATTCTGCCAAAAATGCCTTATCATCTCCTATTTTAGTACGAATAAAATTTGCACCTATACTTCCTGCCTTTTGCGAAATGGTGTAGTCAGCAATTAATGCAAAGCTGTTAAGGGCATCATCGTAATTTGGTATATCAGCAAACTCTGCAATGCCCCAAACCCAGTCTGACGGAGTACCTATAAGTGCCGGGTTCTTAGATGATAGCCCCATCCAATAAGCTCCTTCCTGGGCGCTGCTTTTTTGCTGAGAACAAAGAAAAATGATTAAAATAATGAGAATCGTTTTGGGGAATAAACCAGTGTTTTGAGTTTTCATTTTGGGTTAATGTTATTGTTTTGGGCGCTAATTTATTGATTTTTTGCTGAACAATTTCTTAAATTATGTTACAAAATCATAATTCCCGAAACCATTCGCCCGGTATCAATCCCATCGCGGCGTGCCGAATAATATTTTTTGGTTTCTGAAAAGGAACACTCACCCAGCACCTCAATATTTTGAACTGATACCCCATTTTTCAACAACAACTGGCGGTTAGCTTCCCAAAGGTTGAAATGATAGTTGCCCATACCGTTTTTGTGAAGCGTTAATTCAACGTTGGGAATCGATTTGCGGGCGGCGGCAACCACCTCATCGCCCACTTCGTAAATTTCAGGACTGATTGACGGGCCAATTGCAGCCACAATATTTTCAGCAGATGAACCGTAATTATTCGACATTTTTTCAATCGCCTTTTCAACGATCCCACCAACGGTACCGCGCCACCCTGCATGAACGGCAGCAATAACTTTTGCCTCCGGATCGAACAACAACACCGGAACACAATCGGCCGTTTGCACACACAAACACAGCCCGGTTTGATTGGTAACCAGTGCATCGGTTTCTGAAATTACGGACGATGGTGCTTCCTGAATTTCGGCCACACAACTGCTGTGCGTTTGATCGGGGTAAACCATCTGATTCGTTTTCAGGGCCAGAACATCGGCCAGTTTTGCTTTGTTTTCGGGCACATTGCTGTAACGTATCCGATCAATCGGCAAAGTACTTTTTGTGGTGGTAAAAGCACAAATATTCGGAAACGCTTGAAATATGTTGTAGCGGATCAAATCCGGTTTTCTATCCATTTTTTAATAAGCTGTTTAATCCCTGTTTATCGAGCAGGGTAACGGTTTTCTTTTCAATTTTTATCAGGTTCTCGTTTTGCATTTCGCCAAGAACACGTGCCAGTGAAGGTCGTGTAACGCCAAACAGTTCGGCAAGTTGCTGCTGTGTATTTTTTAGTTCAAACGAATGAAACCGGTCTCCTGCTTGTTGAAGCAAAAAATGCGCAACCTTTTCTTTTATGGTTTTAAAACTCAGAAAATGCAACTTCTGCGAAAGAAACTGCGCACGGGTTGAAATGTTATTCAAATAGTTACGCAGCAAACGCGTGTTTAACTGCAACAATTTCAGAAATTCAACAACGGGAATGGCCAGCAACTCCGACTTTTTATTGGCAGTTACCGTAACCGGAAACTTATTCTCTTTACCAAACAAAAAAGCAGCTGCCAAGGGGCGCGGCGCTTCAATGTCCTCGATCTTAACCGTTTTCCCCGAGTAGTCGATCATTTCGCCCCGAACACTGCCTGATAGCACAACAAACAGGTTGGTGACTTCCTCGCCTCCCTGAACAATTATCGCATCTTTCTCGAATTTACGTACCTGGTAATGAATTTTTGAGAACAACGCCCGGCACTCCTCCTCAGGAATGCCACCAAACAAAGGGCTTTTAACAAGAATTGAATAATCTATCATTTTGTAACAATTGGTACATTTTGCCTAACGCCGGTGACCTACTTTTGTTGCGTAAACTTAAAGAAAAGAACAAGAAAGATGATACGAGAGATAATTAAAATTGACGACGAATTGTGCAACGGATGCGGCAACTGCGTTCCGAACTGCCACGAAGGAGCTTTGCAAATAATCGATGGCAAAGCACGACTTATAAGTGAGTTAATGTGCGATGGACTCGGTGCTTGTATTGGCCATTGTCCGGAAGGAGCGATTACCATTGAAGAGCGCGAAGCTGATGCTTACGACGAGATTGCCACTATTTCGCAAATGGTAAAGCAGGGAAAAGCAACCATGTTTGCGCACCTGAAACATTTGCAGGATCATAACGAAACCGGTTACTTACAGCAAGCACTCGGTTTTATTAAAGCAAATCGCGAGGCAATGCCATTCCAAATCAGCGAAGTGCATGAATTACTTCACGGAGCTAAAGAAGAACAAGCTTCGGGTGGTGGTTGCGCTACCGGAGGATGTCCGGGATCGGCACCAATGTCGTTCGATGCAGGTGGTTTAAAAATGGCCGCTCCTGCCACAGAAACACCGTCGGAACTTACCCAATGGCCGGTACAAATGCATTTGATCAATCCGGCAGCCAGTTATTTTAAAGGCGCCGATCTTTTGGTAGCAGCCGACTGCGCAGGTTTTGCCTACGGCAATTTCCACAACGACTTTATAAAAGGCCGTAAAATGGTAATCGCCTGCCCAAAACTCGATCAGGGAACTGACATTTACATTCAGAAACTGGTAAAACTGATTGATGAATCAAGAGTAAACACCATAACCGTTGTAATTATGGAAGTTCCATGTTGCGGAGGATTGTCGCAAATGGTAAAAATGGCCACTCAAATGGCATCAAGAAAGGTACCCGTTAAAGAAGTTGTGATTGGAATTAAAGGAGACATTCTTTCGGAGGAATGGATCTAAGATACCCAATTAAGTTGTGATAAAACCAGCGCCCTAACACTCAACCCAAGAAGTTTAACGAACTAAAAAATAGAAAAATGAGCATGTTTTGTTTTCAATGTCAGGAAGCAGCCAAAGGAACCGGCTGTACAATTGCAGGAGTCTGCGGAAAAACCAGCGATGTAGCGAATTTACAAGATACTTTACTATATGTATTAAAAGGAATTTGTTGGTATAACGAGAAATTGCGGGCCGTTGGCGCGAATCCTAAAAAAGTGGATAAAATCGTTTTCGATGGTTTGTTCAGCACCATTACCAATGCCAATTTTGATGCGGCAGTATTTACCAAACGAATTATCAAAGCACTTCAACTGAGAAACGAACTGCACGTATTGAGCAAAGAAGCAGGCGTGGCTTTACCCGAAGAATTACCGGCCATTGCAACCTGGACAGGAAATACTACCGAGGAGTTTGAAGCAAAAGCAGAAGAAGTTGGAGTACTGAGCACTGAAAACGAAGACATTCGTTCGTTGCGCGAGTTGATCATTTACGGTGTAAAAGGTTTGGCCGCTTATGCTGAACACGCTTACAATTTAGGTAGCCAAAAAGATGAGATTTTTGCTTTTATGCAACGTGCGTTGGTTGCCACAACCGAAGATTTGAGCGTTGATGAATTGGTTGCTTTAACATTGGAAACCGGAAAATTCGGTGTTGATGTAATGGCATTGTTGGATGCTGCCAACACAGGCTCTTACGGAAATCCGGAGGCTACAAAAGTAAATATCGGGGTACGTAATAATCCGGCAATTCTGATTTCAGGTCACGACATGAAAGACATGGAAGAGCTGCTGAAACAAACTGAAGGAACCGGCGTTGACGTGTACACCCACAGCGAAATGTTGCCGGCACACTACTATCCGGCGTTCAAAAAATACGATCACCTGGTGGGTAACTACGGAAATGCATGGTGGAAACAAAATACCGAATTCGAAAGTTTTAACGGCCCAATTCTGTTTACTACCAACTGTATCGTTCCGCCAAAAGCATCGGCAACCTACACCGATAGGATTTATACAACCGGCGCATCAGGCCTTGCGGGAGCCATTCACATTCCGGATCGCAAAGATGGTAACATGAAAGATTTCAGCGCCATTATCGAGCACGCTAAAAAATGCGCTGCACCACAGGAAATTGAAACCGGAGAAATCGTTGGAGGATTTGCACACGCACAGGTATTTGCATTGGCCGACAAAATTGTTGACGCCGTACAATCGGGTGCCATCAAAAAATTCTTTGTAATGGCAGGTTGCGACGGACGTATGAAAAGCCGTGACTACTACACTCAATTTGCTGAGCAGCTGCCACAAGACACCGTGATTCTTACCGCAGGATGTGCAAAATACCGATACAACAAATTGCCTCTTGGCGATATCGGTGGAATTCCACGTGTTATCGATGCCGGACAATGTAACGACTCGTATTCGCTGGCAGTTATCGCTCTAAAACTAAAAGAGGTATTTGAGCTGAATGATATTAACGAACTACCAATTGCCTACAACATAGCCTGGTACGAGCAAAAAGCAGTAATCGTTTTACTGGCGCTGTTGCACCTGGGCGTAAAAAATATACACCTTGGACCAACACTTCCGGCATTCCTTTCGCCAAATGTGGCTAATGTATTGGTTGAGAATTTCGGAATCGGCGGTATAACCGAGGTTGAAAAAGATTTGGAATTATTTATGAGCGCAGAATAGAAGTTGAAGTGAGAGGAGGACAAACCTTAAACTGAGGGACAGTTTGTTTGAGGTTTTACAATGGCATCTGCGAGAGTGGGTGCCATTTTTTCTTTACTTGTCGAACACTTTTTCGTTTAGCGGCACGGTAAACCAAAAAACAGAACCTTTACCCAAGGAACTTTCCACCCAAATTTTACCATTGTGTCTTTCAATAAACTCTTTGCAAAGCATTAAACCCAGTCCGCTGCCTTTTTCGCCTTTGGTTCCCGGCATTGTTTCCTGTTTCTCCGACTGAAACAAATACTTCATTTTATCGGGCTCCATTCCAATGCCTTCATCGCGAACTCCCAGCGTTATAAAACCATCATCCGATTTTCCTTTTACAATATAAACCGAACTGCCGGGATTGCTGAATTTTACTGCATTGGTAAGCAGGTTTCGGAAGATCAGAAGCAGCATATTGTAATCGGCAAACACCTTTATCGATTTATCCTGAATCTCGTTTTCAACCGCAACACCCTTTTTCTTTGCAACGGCTTCCACCTCGAAAAGAGCCACGGCAATAAAATCGTCGAGTACAATTGATTTTGGCGTAAACTCGATCACGCCACGCTGCGATCTCGACCAGTTCATCAGGTTCTCGAGCAAAGCAAAAGCACCGTCTCCCGCGGTTTTCAGATTCTCAAGAATCTGCTCCATCATATTCTTGTCGAATTTGTGGTAGCCTTCAATCAATACATCAGTGTACCCCAGAATTACGTTAAACGGATTTCGAAGATCGTGCGCAATAACCGAAAACAGCTTATCCTTGGTAGCATTTATTTCTGCAAGTTCTTTGGTTCGCCTTGCCACTGCCCTTTCCAGCTTTTGTTTTTGCTGCTCGAGCGATCGGATTCGCAAGTGATTGACGAACCAGAAAATACCAACAAAAATTACAAACAGGATCAGGACAAACCACCAGCTTTTCCACCACGGAGGCACAATTATAATCTTCAGTGCTATTCCTTTTTCGTTCCAAAGTCCATCGCCGTTGGCGCCTTTCACGCGCAAAATATAGGTTCCCGGATCAAGGTTGGTGTAGGTTGCCTGACGCCGCGTTCCGCAATAAATCCAATCTTTATCGAAGTTCTCGAGCATGTAAGCATGTTCATTTTTTGAAGGACTGGCATAATCCAAAACGCTAAAATGAAACGTTAATACCGATCGTTTTTCGGGTAGTTTAATCTCATCAACTTCTGAAATCACTCGTTTAAGTGGCGAACCCGGCTCGTTAGGATACACCACTTTGTTAAAGATCTCCAGTTCTGTAAATTTTACCACCGGCCGATGTTCATTCTTTTTCAGCTTCTCGGGAAAAATAATGCTAAAGCCGTTGATACCTCCAAAATACAAATTGTTATCCGAGTCGATCAGCGTACTCCGGGGCCTGAATTCATTGCTCTGCAAGCCGTCGTCGCTGTAGTAACAATCAAATACATCCTGGTTGTCGTTGTAGCGGCACAGTCCGCCCGAAGTTGAAAACCACAGAAATCCGTCGGCATCTTTTAAAATTCCATTCACCGTATTGTTCGGTAAACCTTCATTTACCGTATAAGTCCGTGTGTCTCCGGTTTTCGGGTTAAAATGAAATAAACCCGACAAGCTACCCACCCAAACCGAAGTTGGGCTTTCAACAAAAATATCGTAGATGTGCGCTGAACTCAGCGTTTGCATTTCTTTTTTAAGCGAGCAGTTGGTAAACGAATTATCTTCGGGATAATACCTCGCCAATCCCGAGTTTGTTCCGATAAAAAAGGATTCATCATCGGCCCGGCGAATTACATTGACATAATTCGACGAAAGATCGCTGTTTTCATCATTAAATACTTCCCACCTGTTTTCTTTTGGGAAATACCTTGCAACACCTGAATTAAATGTGGCAATTAACAAGTCGGAGTGGTTGCCAAGGCAAACATCGAACAAGTTGTCGTCAGGAATTGGAGAATTCTCAGTATCAAAAGTGCTAAACGCTTCGGTTTTTCCATCGTAACGCACCAACCCCGATCCCCATGTTGCCAGCCAGCCATTTCCCTCGTCATCTTCAATAATCGACAACAGGTAATCGTTGGGTAAATCGGAATTTGTAGTACTCAGGTTGGTAAAAAACCCGGTGTTTTTGTTCATAAAATTAACTCCACCGCCATCAGTAGCTAACGCAATGATGCTGTCGTTTAGCTCAAAAAAAGCATTTACCATATTATTGGTATTGCTTAAATCTCCTCCTTTAAATTTGCTGTACGACACAATGGCCTCGCCATATTCGGAAGCTATTTGTACTCCGCTGGTATAAGTTCCAATCCACAAATTATTGCCGTTATCGATAAAAAGATATTCGCCCGAATAAGTTTTGGCAACCAGCGGATCGGATTTAGTTGACAGATAATGTTTAAAGTGTTGTCTGTTTTTGTTGAGGCAGTAAATACCATCATTTTCGGCCCCCACCCAAATATTATTGTCTTTATCCACAACAAGGCTCAACAGGCGGTTTTCAGAAACAGAGCCCGCATCGTTTGGGTTATGCCTGAAGTTTTTTAATCGATTCTCGCCATTATCTTTCTTCTCCACCATAAACAGCCCGTGTGAGAAACTGGCCGCCCAAATGGTTCCCGAATGATCTTCAATAATTTTACCTATTCGCGTTTTCGAATAATCTTCACCATCAAGGCCTTTAACTACCCGTTCAATTTCTTTTGTTTCGGGATTCAGCACTGCAAGTCCGTTAGCCGAACCGATCCAGAGCCGCCCGTCGGAGGCAAGATACACCGCATCAATAACCGAAATGCCTAAATTATTTATATGCTCAACGGTATTATTTTGCTGATTGAAATAATAGATCCCATCAGTACTGGCGATGTACACCGAACCATTTTTGTCCATTTGCAAGGCTCGTGCCTGAATGGGAATATTGTATAAACAGGAAGTTGAATCGTATTTAAAATTGTGCAATTTATCGAGCTCCGGATCATAAAAACTTAATCCCGCATTAGAACCAACAAACAAGCGGTTATTATCGCCAATACACATCGACAGAATCAAATTATCGGGCAAAGTATTTTTTTGCAGCTCCTTTTCGTCTTGCTGGTAGGTTTTAAAACGGTCACCATCGTAACGATTAAGACCTTTGCGGGTTCCGATCCAAATGAAACCATTTTTATCCTGGGCAATGCTTGTAACAGACGATGAAGACAAGCCCTCATCTGTTCCTAAATGATGTAAAGGAAGAAAGACGGGTTGTGCAAATACGCGGTTTATCTGAAAAGAAATAATCAGAAGAATCCCTATAATTCCTATATGCCCTTGTTTTACTATCATCACACAACTCACAAAACCAAAATTGCGGCACTTCTTTTACTTTAACAAGGACGTATAAATGATTGAAAAGGAATTCACTACCTATTATGCGTCAGGGGTTTCGAGAAACCAAACTTAAGAAATATATTGCTACCAACCATACATTTTACCGACTTATTTCGCACATATACTCTTGGGTTTAGCAGGAAAAATAGCAAAATGTCATTTTTAAGCAATAAAAAAGGACGGCTAATAAACCGTCCCTTTTCTATATAATTTGAATTGCTTTCTTAAGCTTTTCCTGCCGAACCCAAAACGTTTTCGTTTTTGTGTTTGTACAACTCTTTCAACGAGTCGCGAGCAGGTCCTAAATATTTACGTGGGTCGAACTCACCCGGTTTTTCGTTCATTGTTTTGCGGATAGCAGCAGTCATTGCCAAACGACCGTCAGAGTCGATGTTAATTTTACATACTGCAGAAGAAGCCGCTTTACGCAATTGCTCTTCAGGAATACCAACAGCAGCTTTCAAATCGCCACCGTTTGCATTGATAATTTCTACCTGATCCATTGGAACAGAAGATGAACCGTGAAGAACGATTGGGAAACCAGGAATACGTTTTTCAATTTCTTCCAGGATATCGAATTTTAATGGAGGAGGAACCAAAACGCCATCTTCGTTTTTAGTACACTGCTCAGGAGTAAATTTGTGTGCTCCGTGAGAAGTACCAATTGAAATAGCCAGTGAGTCAACACCGGTACGTTTTACAAAATCCTCAACCTCTTCAGGACGTGTATAAGTTGATTCTTCAGCAACTACATCGTCTTCAACACCTGCTAAAACACCCAGCTCACCTTCAACAGTTACACCGTTTGCGTGTGCATATTCAACAACTTTTTTAGTTAAGGCAACGTTTTCTTCGTATGAGTGGTGCGAACCATCGATCATTACTGAAGAGAAACCGTTATCGATACAGTCTTTACACAATTCGAAAGTATCGCCATGATCCAGGTGAAGAACAACCGGAATTTCGCAACCCAGTTCTTTTACATACTCAACAGCACCACGCGCCATATTACGCAACAAAGTAGCGTTAGCATAATTACGTGCACCTGATGATACCTGAAGAATTACAGGCGATTTTGTTTCAACACAAGCTTGCAGAATTGCCTGCATTTGTTCAAGGTTGTTAAAATTGTAGGCTGGAACAGCGTATCCGCCTGCAACTGCTTTTGCGAACATTTCTTTACTGTTCGCCAAGCCTAAGTCTTTGTAACTTACTGCCATTTTTATTCGAGTTAATCTTTGGTTTTTAATTTTTTTTGCGCCGTGAAAGTAAATAAAAAACAAAGAATGAAGTGGTTTAGCTAAATACCCCTACCGATATTTAACGTTAAATAAAATAATGTTACAGCGTTAATTTTCAGATAATTTTGTCCGATTTTTACGTTCATTAACAAGGAAAAATTGGTTAACCTAAACTCAAATCGTAATTTTGTGTTCTTATTCTATTTGATTTAAAAGTAAAACGATTTAATTATGGGAAAAATAGCCGAAAACGTTAAACCGGGAGTTGTTACCGGTGCTGACGTACAATTTATTTTCGAAGAAGCTAAAGCCAAACAATTTGCCATGCCGGCAGTAAACGTTGTTGGTTCTTCATCAGTTAATGCCATTATGGAAGTTGCCAAAGAGGTAAACGCTCCGGTAATGATTCAATTTTCAAACGGTGGTGCTGCATTTAACGCCGGTAAAGGTTTAAAACTTGAAGGCCAGGAAGCAGCTGTTTTAGGTGCTGTTGCAGGTGCAAAACACATTCACACTTTAGCTGAAGCTTACGGTGTACGTGTTATCCTTCACACCGACCACGCAGCAAAAAAATTGTTGCCTTGGATTGACGGTTTGTTAGATGCCAGCGAAAAACACTTCGAAGAAACTGGTAAACCTCTTTTCAGCTCGCATATGCTTGACCTTAGTGAAGAGCCATTGGAAGAGAACATCGAGATCAGCAAAAAATACCTGGAGCGCATGGCCAAAATGGGCATGACTTTGGAAATTGAGTTGGGTATTACCGGTGGTGAAGAAGATGGTGTTGACAACAGCGATGTTGATGCATCAAAATTGTACACTCAGCCGGAAGAAGTTTGCTATGCTTACGAAGAGTTGAGCAAAGTATCTCCTAACTTCACAATTGCGGCATCGTTTGGTAACGTGCACGGTGTATACAAACCAGGTAACGTTAAATTGACTCCAAAAATTCTTGATAACTCACAGAAGTACATCCAGGAAAAACTGGGAACTGACGAAAAACCAGTAAACTTTGTTTTCCACGGCGGATCAGGTTCGTCACACGAAGAAATTCGCGAAGCTATTTCGTACGGTGTTGTTAAAATGAACATCGATACCGATACTCAGTGGGCATATTGGGATGGCGTTCGTGCTTTCGAAGCTGCGAACCACGATTACCTGCAAGGACAAATTGGTAACCCTGAGGGTGACGAAAAACCAAACAAAAAATTCTACGATCCACGTGTTTGGTTGCGTAAAGCAGAAGAATCAATGATTGCACGTTTGAAAGTTGCATTCGAAGATTTAAATGCTATCGACGTTCAGTAAGAACACTTTTCGATATAAAATAGTAAAACCGTTTCTCGTTTGGGAAGCGGTTTTTTTATGCTGAGTCTCAAACTCTCCCTTCTTTTGTAACCCAACACAAAAGCTTTTTTCCCTTTTTAAGGGAAAATGTCGACAGACAAAAGGGTAAGGAAAATACACTACCCCTCATCCGTCAGCAGACGGAAGCCCCTCAAAAGAGAGTCAGTTACGGAAACTGTATTCTGTAACAAGATTATTTAACTTAATTTCTGTTAGCGATTTACAGAAATCACGAATCATTTTTAGGAAGTTGTAAGGGAGTCTTTGAGAATGCCCCTTTTATTCCAGCAACTGGGTATAATGCTCGTAGCGACTAAAAATCTGTTTTACGTAACTCACCGGTTCAATCCCGCGCACATAACCATATTTTATAAACGGCTTATTGTAATTCTCGGGATAGCTTAGTTTTAACATCGATTCCTCAACACATTCGTCCCAGCGATAACTGTCAATTCCTTCCTCTTCGGCCAATGTTCGTGCATCTATCACATGGCTGTAACCACAGTTATAGGCGGCCATCGTAAACTTTATGCGCTGCACCGAATCGGGAATATCAATAAAACGATCCCACAAAACTTTCAACACTTTGGTAGCCCCTTCAAGGTTATCTTCCGGATCTGTCCTATCTTCAACACCATATCGTTCGGCAGTTTGTGGCATCATTTGCATCAATCCTTTTGCACCAGCCCACGATTCGGAAACCGGGTTAAACCTGGATTCCTGGTAGATCATCGACGCCATCAGTCGCCAGTCCCAACCAATTGTATCGGCATAGGTTTGTATCAGGTCGTCGTATTCACTAATCCGGTTATGATTTATACTGTAGTACACGCTGTTTTCGCGCATCCTAAACGAACGCTCGTTTTTAAAGTACTTGTTATAAATTACGTAATAAGTTGTACCGTTTTTCATCGAATCGATCCAGCCATTAAGCTCCGTCAGCAACTCATCCGAGTTTGGCCGGATTGCCCAGGCCATACGCTGCGAAAAACTAACAGGCACGCGGATATCGAGATTGGGATAATACGAGGCATTAATGCTGGCAATATTGTTATCGGCAAAGGTGTATTTAATATCGCCGTTCGATACCATTTCAATAATTTTATCGGTCGACAAGTCTCCGGCCAGTGTATCAACATAAATTTTACCGCCCATCTCATCCATCAGGTTTTCTACCCGGTTTAAATACGACGAGTTGGAACGCACCGAAACGGTATCGTCGATCAATTCAATGGCATCGTGTATTAACGAATTTTGTACCGCACTCCATTTCATTTTTCGCCAGTTGTCGGGCTTTTTTTGCACCAACACCTGGTGCGTGAGGTACAAATAATCGGAAAACTGCACCAACTCTTTACGCTTCCCGGTAATGGTTAATCCATGTGCAATGAGGTCGACTTTGCCGCTTATCAGCATTTCGTACATGTTCTCAAAGTCATTCGATATCTCGAGTTTGTAATCAACCCCAAGGTGATCGGCGAAACGCTTCAGCAGCTCATACTCGTAACCCATCGGTTGCCCGCGGTACAAAAAGTAACTGGTACTGCTGTAGGTGGTAACAACATTTAGCACGCCATCATCCAAAATCTCAGGCAAATCACGATCAATAATTGGGCGATCTTCTTTCTTGTCTTTTGGATTTTTGTTTGAGGAGCATGCAGTCACCATTAAAAGCAAGACGATGCAAATAATACCAAAGCAATGTTTTATCATACTTCACGGTTTATAATCACTGATCTTACGCCGACAAGGTATAAAAAGAATTAGAAATATGAAATTTATCAGTTTTTACACCTACTTCATTTACATTTTAGCAACAATGTTCACGAACGGCTACGAAACATAAAAATGTTCGTTAAAAATAAGCCACCCACCCTACATTTATTATTGTATACAGTTGATTTAATTATATTTGCAGATCTGTGCAAACCTATGAAAAATCTGAATAAACATATTTTACTACCCCTATTGTTCGTATTTATTGTTGGTATTTCATCTGCTTCTGAAAACCAAACAACACAGATCGATTCGCTTAAAACCGCTGTTAAAACGGAAACAAATGCGGAGAAAATCGTCGATATTTACATCGATCTGTCCGATTTATACGATTATATCAACCCCGATAGTTCGTTAGCTTACGGACAAAAAGCGCTAGAGCTATCGCAGAAAATCAACTACAAATACGGCGAAGGAACAGCGCTGTTTCTTATCAGTTATGTGTACGACCAAACCGGCGACTGGATTCCGGCCATTGCCAATCTTGAACAAGCCATTACCATATTTACCGAGACCAAAGATTCGGTGTCGTTAATTGCGTGCTACCTTAACCTGGGCGTGTTATATTCTTACGGAAAAGACCAGGTACAGGCATTGAATTACATGATTAAGGCAAAAAATATTTGCGAAGAGGCAGGCAATACATACGGGCTTTCAGAAGCATACGGGAACATTGCCTCGTATTACGAATACCTAAAAGAATTCCGGAGTGCGCAGCTCTACTACCAAAAGGCCTTGGATGTTGATATTGAAACACAGAACATTAGAAACCAGTGTCTGAACTACACCTCGCTGGGCTACAGTAATCTAAAACTTAACCAACAGGAACAAGCCCTTACTCATTTGAATGATGCGCTGGAGCTTTTACCGCAAATTAACGACGAACAGCGTGAAATTGAAGTACTGCTAAGCTTTATCAATTATTACCTCGAGACCGCAGATTTGTCGACTGCAAAAAACTATATTGAACGCGTTAATAAGCTAAAAAACCAAAATAACCTCACCAAATACGAAGTAGAAATCAATTACCTGCAAGGCAAATACTACCTTAAAAAGAAAGATTTCAAAACGGCCATAAACTACTACAACCAGGCCATTTCGAAAAGCAAGGAATTGGAAAAATTTGACTACCTGTCCGACTATTACACCGAAGCAGGAGAAGCTTATGCCGGCCTTGGGCAATACGAAAAAGCTTACCAAATGAATTCGGATGCCAAAGCGGCATTTCAGCTGTTAAAACCCGACGAAATTATTGAGGCACTGGGTAATTTTGAAGCCGACGAAGCCAGTAAGGCCGAACGAAATAAAATTATGCTCGAACAGCAATTGGCTTCGGCTAAAATGGAAAGCGATCAATTTAAGTTTCGCGTAAAATCGGCCTTTGCTATTGTTGCCTTGTTGGTTATTTTGGTGGCACTCAGCTTTTTTCTCATTCTGCGCAAAAAACACACCGACGAGCTAAAAGCCAACTACAACACCATAAACCGGCAGAAATTATTGCTCGAAGACAACCTTGTAAAACTTGCCGAAGACGAGCAAAACCTTAAAAAGCTAAACGCCACAAAAGATAAATTCTTTTCGATTATTGCGCACGATTTAAAAAATCCATTCAATGTGTTGATCGGTATTTCCGATTTACTGCGCAACGAAAAAGAGGCCAAAAACACCGAAGATTTTGATGTGCTGATCGATGGCATGTACCAGGCGGCTACCAGCGGCTACGAGCTGTTGGAAAACCTGTTGGAATGGTCGCGCACACAAACCGGCACCATTAAATTCGAACCACAGTCGTTCTTTATTCATAAGGTTTTTGAAATCAATAAAGACCTCAATCTCGAGGTGGCCAAAACCAAAGGTATTACCATCGAAATCTCGGAAAAGAAAACCATGGTTTATGCTGATTTCGATATGGTAAACTTTATTGTCAGAAATCTGCTGAATAACGCCATAAAATTCACAAATAGAAACGGCAAAATTGAACTGCTTGCCAAAAAGGATGACGAAATGCTGATCGTCACGGTAAAAGACGATGGCATTGGAATGACGCAGGAGATGATTAAGAACCTGTTTAAAATTGAAAAATCGGTGCAACGCGATGGAACTGCTCACGAAAAAGGAACAGGATTAGGATTGATTCTTTGCCAGGAATTTGTTAAAATAAACGGCGGTAATATCTGGGTCGAGAGCGAAAAAGGCCAGGGTAGCAGTTTCCACTTCAGTCTTCCCTTATCGTTGTCATAATCAACATTCTTAGCAATCTAGTGTTGCACAGTAGGTTCCGAAATCATTTGAATTATCGGATTTCTTTGCATATTTGCACCATACCAGTACCCACCAGTAAAAATTGAATTTGCAGCAACAAATATTTTACTGCGAGCGTATGTATGTAGTATTGAAAATGCGTCTGTTATATAAACGAACTATTGAAATCCGTTTGCAATGAAACACAAAGAACAAACGTTAATCGAAAAGCAACCTTTAGAATACAAGTTCACTCTTTGTAACACATGGCGTATTATCCACTAAAAACAAACAATTTATCGCATATGAAATCTTTATTTTCTTTCATCTTCATCCTATTTATTTTCTCGGCGTGTGTTGAAACAAGCAGCGAAACCCGAAGTGTACAAACACTTTCAAAAGACTGGAAATTTATTAACCAGGAAGTTACCGATGCCCAGCTGCCACAAACCGATGCAGCAGATTGGGAAACCGTTGAGGTTCCACACGACTGGGCTATTAAAGGACCGTTTGACAAAGAAATTGATGCACAGAAAGTGCTGGTTAGTCAGGACATGGAGAAAGAGGCTCGCCTGCGAACCGGACGTACCGGCGCATTGCCACACATTGGAATTGGCTGGTACCGCAAAACATTCGAATTGCTCGATTTTGGCCCGGGTAAACAAGCGCTGCTTGTTTTTGATGGTGCCATGAGCAATGCCGAAGTATACATAAACGGAAAGAAAGTTGGTAACCGCCCTTACGGCTACAGCTATTTCTATTTCGATATCAGCGATTATGTGAATGTTGGCGAAGAAAACCTGCTGGCTGTTCGCCTCGAAAATAAAGAATCATCATCGCGTTGGTACCCCGGCGCAGGAATTTACCGCAAAGTGCAGCTTATTGTAAAAGACGAGGTGAATTTTAACCAGTGGGGTACGTTTATTACCACGCCATTTGTATCGGAAGAAGAGGCGCAGGTAAACCTGAAAGCCGAAGTTAACGGAAGCAACGTTAAAGTGGTTACCGAAATAAAAGATGCTGAAGGAAATGTAGTAGCAACGAACACCACCAACGAATTGTTTGGCAACAAAACAGAACAAAATATTGCCATTCCGAACCCAAAACTTTGGGACACCGAATCGCCATACTTGTACACCGCAAACATGAAATTGTACGAAGGCAACACGCTGAAAGACGAACAGAATATTCGTTTTGGAGTGCGAAGTGTGGTATACGAACGTGGCAAAGGGTTGGTATTAAATGGCGAAGTTACCAAGTTTAAAGGTGTTTGTTTGCACCACGATTTGGGGCCGCTCGGTGCCGCAGTTAACAAAGCGGCACTAAAACGCCAGTTGACAATTTTGAAAGATATGGGCTGTAATGCCATCCGTTCGTCGCACAATATGCCATCGATGGAGCAATTGGAACTTTGCGACGAAATGGGCTTCCTTTTCCTTGCTGAAAGTTTTGATGAGTGGGCCAAACCAAAGGTTGAAAATGGATACAACTTGTATTTCAACGATTGGGCCGAAAAAGATGTGGTAAATCTGGTTCGTGCCACACGTAATCACCCGTGTATCGTTATGTGGAGCTCGGGCAACGAAGTTCCCGATCAGTGGGGTACCGAAGGCGTAAAACTGGCAAAATGGCTGCAGGATATTTTCCATCGTGAAGATGGAACACGCCCTGTAACCGTTGGAATGGACCAGGTGGGTAACACACTGAAAAACGGATTTGGCGCCATTATGGATATCCCCGGTTTAAATTACCGCCTGCATTTGTACGACGAAGCTTACGAGCGTTTTCCGCAAGGATTTATTTTGGGTTCGGAAACGGCTTCAACAGTAAGTTCCCGCGGAATTTACAAGTTCCCGGTAAAAGAGGGTAAAATGTTGCGATACGATGATTTCCAAAGTTCATCGTACGATTTAGAAGCCTGTTCATGGTCGAATATTCCAGACGAAGACTTTTACTGGCAGGACGACTTTGACTGGGTAATTGGCGAGTTCGTCTGGACCGGATTTGATTACCTCGGAGAGCCTACTCCATACAACGAAGCATGGCCATCGCGCAGCTCGTATTTTGGAATCTGCGATCTGGCTGGTTTACCAAAAGACCGCTACTACTTGTACCGCAGCCGCTGGAACACGGAAGACGAAACCTTGCACATTCTTCCACACTGGAACTGGGAAGGTCGCGAAGGAGAAACAACGCCTGTTTTTGTATACACCAATTATAACAGCGCCGAGTTATTTGTAAATGGCAAAAGTCAGGGTGTTCAGAATAAAAGCAAAGAGACCTTGTTGAACAGAAACCGGCTGATGTGGATGGATGTAAAATACGAACCGGGAACCGTAAAAGTGGTGGCTTTCGACGATGCCGGGAATGCTGTGGCAGAGCAGGAAATCCACACTGCAGGAGCGCCTCATCACTTGCAATTAACAGCCGATCGTGATGGAATTGCTGCCGACGGAAACGACCTTAGCTACATCACCGTTTCTGTGGTTGACAAAGACGGGAACTTCTGCCCAACTGCTACTAACCAACTAAATTTTAATGTTAGTGGTGCCGGAAAATACAAAGCCGTTTGCAATGGCGATGCTACTTCGCTCGAGTTGTTCCACCTCCCAACAATGAAAGCTTTTAGCGGCAAACTGGTGGTAACCGTTCAATCGCTTGAGGAAGCCGGAGAAATGCAATTGGAGGTGAGCGGCGAAGGACTTGAACCTGCAACAATTTCAATTCAAACCAAAGAGATTTAATACGACTAACTAAACTATGAGAAAACTAATCTTACCAACTATTCTAAGCTTATTATTGCTGGCTTGCCAGCCAAAAACAAAAACGAACGAAACGCAACCGGCAAGGCCAAATATTATTTACATTCTGGCCGATGACCTCGGATATGGCGATCTGAGTTGTTACGGGCAAACGCATTTTTCAACGCCCAATATCGATAAGCTGGCCGAAAACGGAATGCGCTTTACCCAGCACTATTCGGGTTCAACAGTTTGTGCACCTTCGCGCTCGGCCTTAATGACCGGGCAACACACCGGCCACACGCCGGTTAGAGGCAACAAAGAGTGGCAACCCGAAGGACAATATCCAATGGCGGCCGGTGCCGTTACTATTGCCGAAGCTTTAAAAGAAGCCGGCTACACAACCGGAGCTTTTGGCAAGTGGGGACTGGGTTACCCGGGCTCTGAGGGCGATCCGAACAACCAGGGATTCGACGAGTTTTATGGCTACAACTGCCAGCGAATGGGACACAACTACTACCCTTATCATCTTTGGCATAACCAGGAAAAGGTAATTCTTGAAGGTAATGCCGGTAAAAAAACGGAAGCTTACGGACCGGAACTCATCCATACCGAAGCGCTCAATTTTATCGAAAACAATAAGGATCAACCGTTCTTTATGTACTATCCTTCGATTATTCCGCATGCCGAGTTGTTTGCACCTGAAGAATACATAGCAAAATACCGTGGCAAACTCGAGCCCGAACAAGCTTACAAAGGAGTTGATGATGGAGAAAGATATAAACAGGGCGGCTACGGTTCGCAACCGGAAACACATGCCGCATTTGCTGCCATGGTGGACTACCTTGATATGCAGGTTGGCGAGATCGTTGCCAAACTGAAAGAACTGGGGATTTATGAAAACACGCTGATCATTTTTACATCCGATAACGGGCCGCATTTGGAAGGTGGAGCCGATCCTGATTATTTCAACTCCAACGGACCATTAAAAGGTTATAAACGCGATCTGTATGAAGGAGGGATTCGTGTTCCGATGATCGCTGTTTGGGACGGAAAGATTACTGCCGGCAGTTCGTCCGATCACATTTCTGCATTCTGGGATGTATTTCCAACCGTGGCCGAAATTACCGGCATTTCAACTCCCGTTTCGATTGATGGAATTTCGTTCTTACCTACACTCCTTGGTAAAGAGCAATCGGCTCAGCACGATTATTTATACTGGGAATTTCACGAAATGGGAGGAAGACAAGCTGTTCGAAAAGGTGATTGGAAACTGGTTCGCTACAATGTTTTTACACCCGAAAAAACGACTACCGAATTGTACAATCTGGCCACCGATGTTGGCGAGGAAAACAATATTGCCAGCGATCATCCTGAATTGGTGAAGGAACTGAGTGCGTTTATCGAAAAGTCACATACAAAGTCTGATCTTTTCAAATTCGGAAACGAAGAATAAGGAGGCCACTATGAGTAACAAGATCACGATTCTGATTCTAATTGCGGTTACATTGCTTTCGTGCAAACCGGAAAAGCAGGAAGTTTCAAAACCGAATGTTCTCTTTATTCTGGTTGACGATTATGGCTACACCGATTGCAGTGTAATGGGCAGCCAATACTACGAAACACCCAACATCGATCGAATTGCACACGAAGGAATGTTGTTTACCGACGGTTATGCAACTTGCCAGGTTTGCAGCCCGTCGCGAGCCAGTATTTTAAGTGGGAAGTTTCCTGCACGGCACGGTATTACCGACTGGATCGGTGCACCAACCGGAGAAGCCTGGAGTAAAACGGGCAGGGCTACTAAGTTACTGCCACCAGAATACGTTCATCATCTTGAACACAGCTATACCACTTTACCGGAAGCGCTAAAAGAAGCTGGGTACACCACATTTTTTGCCGGCAAATGGCACCTAGGTGAAAAAGGATCGTGGCCCGAAGATCATGGTTTTGACATCAACAAAGGTGGCTGGGATGTTGGAAGTCCAATTGGTGGTTATTACGCCCCTTGGGAAAATCCAAATCTCCCGAGTGGCCCCGATGGCGAGAACCTAACTATGCGTCTCGCAAAAGAAACGGTCAACTTTATACAAGAACATAAAGACACTGTATTTTTTGCCTACCTTTCGTTTTATGCGGTACATGGCCCCATTCAAACTACAGAGGAAAAATGGGCGAAATACCGCGATAAAGCCGAAACTTTGGGCATTGCCGAAACAGGATTTGAAATGGGGCATTTTCTGCCCATTCGCCAACATCAGGATAACCCCATTTATGCCGGGCTGGTAGAAAGCACCGATGATGCAGTTGGTTATGTGCTGGATGCTTTGGACGAATTGGGCTTGGCAGAAAATACCATAATCTGTTTTACCGGCGACAATGGCGGCGTGGCAGCCGGCGATGCATTTGCAACATCGAACAAACCGCTACGTGGCGGAAAGGGATATCAGTTTGAAGGTGGAATTCGCGAACCTTTCTTTATCAAAGTTCCAGAACTGGGAAATGGACTGCAATGCAACACACCTGTTACAGGTACCGATTTCTATCCAACAATTCTTGAACTTTGCGGCGCCGATTTAAAACCGGAAGAACACATGGACGGAGTCAGTCTTGTTCCGCTTTTAAAAGGCGAATCGCTTGCCGAAAGACCGCTAATCTGGCATTATCCGCACTACGGAAACCAAGGTGGCGAACCATCATCGATAATTCGTTTGGGCGACTGGAAACTCATTCATTATTACGAAGACGATAGAGAGGAACTTTACAACCTGGAAAACGATTTAAGCGAAACAAATGATCTCGCCTCAGAAAATCTGGAGAAAGTGAAAGAAATGAGCAGTCAGCTTTTTGAAATGCTGGACGACATGGGAGCACGTTTCCCAACACAAGATCCAACATGGACTGCAGAACGCGAAAAAGCACACTTGCAAAATGTGATCGAAAAAAGATGGCCGGCACTGGAAAAAGAACGACTTTGGATGCTATCAGAGGATTTTGATCCGGGTAACGATTGGTGGGGAAGCAAAATCACCATCGATTAACCAAAAACGGAATTAGTTATATTTCATTTTTTTGCGTCTTATTAGAACAAAACATCTGCAAAGATGCTTATTTGTAAACAGGCATTACAGCACATAATTTAAACCACATAACCATGGAGAGAAGAAATTTTATTCGTAACGCAGCAGCGGGAACTCTGGCTTTCAGCGGTATTTCGGGCATTGCAAATGCTTCCGTTTCTGACTCAAAAGTCTCAAATTCGGCAAAGTTTAATTTGAAATATGCTCCGGGACTCGGAACCTTCCGCGAACATGTTGGAGAAGATCCGATTGAAAACCTGAAGTTTATTGCCGACCAGGGATTTACAGCATTTTTTGATAACGGATTGATGTGGAAACCCGCCGAAATGCAGGAGAAAATCGGAAATGAAGCAGCCCGTTTAGGACTTGATATTGGCCCGTTTATCGTTTATGCCGATCATGGTGCCAAATACGCTGTTACCGACGATCCTGAAGTAACTAAAATGTTGGTAGGAAAAACCGAAGAAGCACTTGACGTACAAAAAAGAACAGGTGCAAAAACAGGATTGATAACTTTTGGTATATACGACGAAAAATTGGATTGGGACTATCAAACCATTAATGTGATCAATAATATGCGCGCTTGTTGTGATGTTGCCGGAAAAAGCGGACTGGAAATGGTTATGGAACCACTGAACCACCAGGTTGACCATCCAAAATTATTCCTCACAAAAATGGCGCAGGCAAAAATGATTTGTGTTGCCGTTAATCACCCAAGTTGTAAAATTGTTGACGATTTGTATCACCAGCAAATTACCGAGGGCAACCTTATTATGAACATGGATATTTGCTGGGATTATATTGGCGCTTTCCATTGCGGCGATAACCCCGGACGTAAAGAACCCGGAACCGGAGAGATTAACTTTGTCAATATCTTCAAACATATGTACGACAAAGGCTACAACGGTACAATTTGCGCCGAGCATGGTAAAAGTATTCCCGGAAAAGAAGGCGAAATTGCGTTTATTGAGGCTTACAGAAAAGCCGATTCATTCGAAGTTTAAGCGTTTGAAAACATATAAACAGAAAAAGGTGGTTGCTAGCAAACCACCTTTTTTCATTTATGTTTCATCTAAGAGGAGGGAGACAGTTTACAGCAATAAAGACCACCGAAGAACTGTCCAATATCTTTTTTAATTGATTGCGCTGTTGTTAATCTCAGAACGTTTAGCAAAGATCGTTCTACATTCGATAATCATAGCTTCAAATCGTAAAAATTAAGTTCCATATCGTAAAAAGCATATTCATAAAACATAATTTCGTACTTTTACATGACAACTTAATTCACAAATGATTCAAACGATTGCTCTATTATCTCCCATTTACATCACCTTATTTTGGGGCATCATATTTTTATTGCAAAAAAAATCGGATAACCCCGCACGATGGGTACTTGGCCTGTTTTTAATTTTTGCCTGCTTTCTATATGTTAGTCATGCCATATTCTTTTCCAGATTGTATCACCTGTATGCTTTTTTCGAAAGTGTTTATTTATACACCGGTCTGACTGTCTACCCTCTTTTTTACACTTACATTTTAAAGCTTACAACACTTCGCTTTAAATCACGACGGTATTTATTTCACTTCCTGCCAGGCATTTTGTTTGGGATAGTCTCATTACTATTAACGCTGATACTTTCGCCCGAGCAACGCATATTCTACGTTAAACACATCCTCATCGACACAAACCTTAAAGGAATAAACTTTAGCACTTTACCCGGAATAAAAGGTTGGGTTTTTCTCTTGAGCCGGATTGTTTTTGTTATCCAGACTATAGTTTACCTGATCCTGGCTATTCGTTTGGCCAATCAACATAACAAAACCATTAATCACTATTTTTCGAACACCGAAGGAAAAACAATGAACTGGGTAAGAGACGTGAGCATAATTGCATTTGTGGTATCGATTGCTGCCATTGTTTTTGCACTGATGGGCAGAAGTTATTTTATCCATCACAACCTTTCGCTTCTTGGTCCTTCTGTATTTTTCACCACCATATTTTTTCTGGTTGGTTACAAAGGAAATATGCAGCGCCAGATTTTTGAACCACTGTACGAACAGGAGGAAAATAATACGAATGCAGAAAGTGAGGAGTCCGCTGAAAATGATTTAAAATCACGCCTTTTAAAACTATTCGAACAAGACAAAATATACCAGGTAAACGACCTTAGGATAAGTACTATTTGCGAATCGCTGCTTACTAACCGCACCTACATTTCGAAACTGATAAACGACGAATTTGAAATGAATTTTAATGAATTTGTAAATAAGTACCGGGTTGAAGAAGCCAAACAACTTTTGCTTTCGCGGGAAAACAACAAATTCACGATGGAGTATATTGCCCAGCAAGCCGGTTTTGGTTCGGTTGCATCATTTTCGCGGGTATTTAAAGAAATTGAAGGCACTACTCCGGGTAAGTACCGCGAAAAACACAGCCACAAAATGGATTAAAATTTTCCGAATTTTACCTAAAGTTATTCATATCGTAAGGCTTCAACAGGATTTCGACTGGCTGCCCTGTACGATTGAAAACTAACCGTAAACAACGCAATTCCCAGCGCCAAAACTCCGGCCACCACAAAAATCCACCAGCTTAAAGTGGTTTTGTAAGCAAAGTTTTCGAGCCATTTATCCATGGCAAACCACGCCGCCGGACAAGCAATTACAAACGCAAGCGCTACCCATTTTATGTAATCTTTATTCAGCAGCGTAAGAATTTCTGAAACGCGCGCACCATTAACTTTTCGTACACCAATTTCTTTGGTACGGTTTTGCGTAATAATCAGCGCCAGGCCAAACAATCCCATCGAACAAATAAACAAGGCAATAAGCGTGAAAACCGATAGCAAACGCGCCTGCAACAACTCGGCTTTGTACACGCGTTTATACATGGCATTAACATGCTCGTACTGAAACGGATATTCAGGAAACAGTTCGCCCCACACCTTTTTCATATCGGCCAGCGCTTCCTCTTTCATTCCGGGTTTAAACGACACCACAAAGTTTAAAAGCCACAATTTATCGCGTTTAAAAAGTACCAGCGGCTCTACCTGTTTCCGTAAACTTGATAAATGAAAATCTTCAACCACGCCAATAATCTTGCCTTTCGGAATGGTAATTCCCGATCCCGGAGTGGAAAAAATCAACTTAAAGTCTTTGCCAATAATTTCATCCGGATTGGAATAATGCAAGCGTTCCATCGCCGCTTTATTGATGATGTATTCGCCCAAACCTTCGTTGTCTTTATTGTTTTCAGTAAAATTATTTCCGGCCAAAAACTGCAGGTTGAATATTGACGCAAATGAATAATCGCAGGGGAAAACACCGATGCTCTCAAAATTCTGTTCCGGATTTTCCGATTCGTAACCTTCCATTTCAAACGGAAACATATCGTTTGCCTCGCCACCCGGCGGTTCCAACATCGCCGAAACCGACTCGATACTGTTGTATTGCAGCAACTCCTCTTTCAGCACGCCAAACTTTTGCTGAATGCTGGCATGAACCGATTCAAAACAAAGCACATTGTCTTGCTCCACGCCCATACTGTGTTTTAGCGCATAATTGGTTTGCCGCGAAATAACAATTACGGTAATAATTAAAGCAATGGAAAAAGCATACTGAAAGACAATCAGAACACGGCTCACACCATTTCGATGAACCGCCACGGCTGAGCTCCTGTTTCCACCCAACCGAATGGAGGAGAATACAGATTTCAGAACCGGAAGCATTCCAAAAACCAGCGATAGTAAACTGAATGCCAATACTAACAGAACGATTGTAGTAGAATTGCCGGCCAGCAAATTCAGCTTATAAAAACGAATGACACCGGTATTAACCGGCACCGATAGTAAAACGGTAAACAACAAGGCTGCCCCAAGAATACAAATCCCCTCGAAAAAGAAATACTTGACCACCGCACTTTTCGACGAGCCGAGCAGCTTATTTATAAACAGGTATTTTGCGCTGAAACCGCTCATGCCGATATTCAGATTAGCGTAATTACTAATTGAAATAAGCAGCAAAATAAAAGCTGCAATGGCCAGCACATAAACGTTTCGGATGTTGCTGTTTTCCTCTATCTCGCGGAGTTTGTGCGAGTTTAAATGAATATCGGAAATCCGTTGCAAATGCACCTCGGTATCCATTTCCTCCGGATTAGCTTCGCGATTGTTTTTCAGGTAATCGGAAATTCCTACTGTAACATTCTCAACCGTAGTATTTTCGTTTAAAACGAGGTAAGTCCATGCCCAACCGTACGCAAACTGATTAGCCAGCGGAGTAGCCACAAAATCGGGATGAAAGTGACTGTTTGCCGGAAAGTCTTCCATTACACCTGCAATGGTAAAATCCTGGTCCTCGCCGTAATACTGGCCGGATGGTAAAGTAAGCACCTCGCCCACCGGATTCCTTTCTCCAAACACCTTTTGAGCAAAGCTTTGAGTAACAACCATCGATGCCGGATTTTCAAGCACCGTTTCTTTATTGCCAATCAACATTTTTGCATCAAAAACATTGAAAAAAGTGCTGTCGCATTCAAAAGCCTGCGCAATTTTGTAATACCGCTCATCGTATTTCATTAAACCGCCACGCACCGGACGCAAGCGGACAAACTCCTCCACCTCCGGCAGCGCATCACTCATTTCGTGAATGTACCCGGGATTGATAACACGGGCAAAATGTTTCCCACTGAAAAAATCGGGATCGGTAGTTGTATAGCGATAGATTTGAGCTGATTTCTGATGAAACGAATCGTAAGTCAACTCATTTTTCAAAAACAGCGCGATGAAAATTATCCCCGTCAACGCCAAACCCAGCCCAATTATTTTTACCAGGTTTAAAAACGGATGCTTTTGCAGGTTTCTTAATACGACTTTCAGGACCATTTGTTGCTTGATTAAGTTGTCATTTCGAGTGAAGCATAAACGAGAAATCTGTAACCGGAAATCAGCTTAGTAACAGATTTCTCTCTGCGTTCGAAATGACATAGTTGTTAATTTTTCCTATTCGTCTTCTTTCAAATAACCATCTTTTAAACGAACTATACGGTTTCCGTATTTTGCATTTTCTTCAGAGTGCGTTACCTGAATAATCGTCATTCCTTCATCGTTTAGTTTTTTCAGTAATTCCATAATCATTTGTCCCTGCTCGCTGTGCAGGTTTCCGGTAGGCTCGTCGGCCAGTAAAAGTTTCGGACTTCCTACAATGGCACGGGCAATAGCTACCAATTGTTGCTGACCACCCGACAACTGACTTGGGAACAGATCTTTTTTTGCCACAATGTTAAAACGATCAAGCATTTCGGCAACCATGGCTTTGCGCTCTTTGCCTTTTACCCCACGATAAACCAACGGCGTTTCGATGTTTTCGTACACATTCATTTCTTCAATCAGGTGAAAAGCCTGAAAGATAAAACCGATGTGACTTCGGTGGTACTGCACCTTTTGTTTTTCTTTTAACTGATTAGCCGGCTGATCGAGGAACAAATATTCGCCTTCGTTAGGTTCGTCCAGAAAGCCAATAATATTCAGCAAGGTTGATTTACCGGCACCACTAGGCCCCATAATTGAAACAAATTCGCCTTGGTCAATATCAAGGTTTACTCCTTTTAATACAAAAGTTCGTTGAAACTTTGCGTCGTAGTATTTGTCAATGTTTTTTAGTTGTATCATTTTACAAGCTTTGAGCAGAGAGCAACGAGCTTCGAGCTCTCCTTTTATTCATATTTATATTTGTCTTCTTTTCACCCCTAAATCCCCTAAAGGGGACTTTGGATCTGTATTTCAATTAAATTTTCCCTATTCTGTCAATAGCTTTTGCTGGTTCTTCCGCCAGCTGGCGGAGAGTTAGAGGGTGCAAAAGCGAACACATTATTCATACTTTAAACTATCCACCGCACTCGAATGTGCTGTTTTTAGTGTTTGATAACTCACTGTTAAAGAAGCGATCAACACCAGCACCACAATTGGCAAAGCAAAAAACCACCAATTCATATCGGTTCTGAATGCGTACGACTTCAGCCATTCATTCATTATAAAAAAGGCCAGCGGAATGGCTAATACTGCCGAGTACAAGGTTAGATAGATAAACTCGCTGGAAAGACTGTAAAACAAGCTTGGTGTTGATGCTCCCAAAGCTTTCCGAACACCCATTTCCTTTTTGCGGATTAATCCGGCAAACAATGCCAGTGCCCATAAACCCAAACAGGCGATAAAAATGGCCATCAAAGCAAACAACCCAAAGATGGTAGCAAACTTTCTGTCGAGCGAATACTGCGCTTCGTAAAACTGATCGGAAAAGAAATAATCGAAAGTTGAATCGGGGAAAAACTGATTCCAGATTTCGTTTACTTTTCCCGAAGCCGAAGCAACATCAACGCCCGATATTTTCATAGATAAATATTTTGGTGGCAGCCACCCGATACTGTTGTACATGATCATCATAATCGGTGTATAAGCTTTATTGAGCGATTGCTGGTGGTAATTTTCAACCACGCCAATTACCTGGTACGGTTCTTCCACTGTTTCAATTAAAACCTTCTGGTCAATGGCATCGGCATTGTTCGCAAAGCCCAGTTGTTTCACCGTTTCTTCATTCAGAATAACCTTTCTAATATCGTTGGTAAATGTTTTGTCAAAACCTCTTCCTTCCAGAATATTCATCCCGTAAGTGTCGATAAAATCGTAGTCAACCGTTTGCATTTCGTACAGTCGATTCTGTTTTGCTGCATCTTCAAACAAACGATTCGATGCAAAAAAGGCCACTTCCATTCCCGGCACCGCGTTTGAAATTGCCACATTTCTTACATCGGGCAGATCTTTTAACTGGCGTTTGAAACTCATTACTTTCTCCATTAGATTTGGAGTTTGTGCCGGAAATTTCACGACCAGAGTTTTATCAATATTTATCCCAAGCGGTTGATTCTGCATGTATTTGAGCTGCGCATAAACGATCAGGGTTCCGCAAATTAAAACCAGCGACGCCACAAACTGAAAAACCACCAAACCTTTTCGTACCATGCCTGCACGTTGCGAATTCAGGTATTTTCCTTTCAGAATAATTGCAGGTTTTACATTCGAAAGAACAAGCGACGGATACAATCCGGAAAGTATGATGCCCGTTAAAAGAAACAGGGTGATCAACACCCAAAAGCGCGGCATGTACAAAATTGAAAAGCCAATGTTTTTGCCGATAAACGAATTAAACGAAGGAATTAGCAAAATAAACAATCCGATTGAAACGGCCAGCGCAACCACATTTACCAGGGTTGATTCAATTAAAAACTGAATGATCAGTTGCTTTTTCTGCGCGCCCGACACCTTTCGTACTCCCACTTCGCGGGCACGTTCAAGCGAACGCGAGGTGGTAAGATTGATGTAATTAATCCAGGCGATAAGAAGAATAGCCAGCGCGATGAGAATCAAAGCTTTTACGGCCTTCGCGTTTCCTTTGGCTTCGCGTTCGTATTGTTTTTGCGGCGTTAGATGAATAGCTGCCAGTGGTTGTAATTCAATGGCCCAGGTTTTATTTTTTAGCGCATCTTCGGTTTTATACTTTTCTGACATGGCCGGAAAAGCCTTCTCGATACTTGCGGGCGAAATTCCGGGTTCCAGCTGCACATACGAGTAAGTTTCGTGCAGGTACCAGAAGTTTTTAATCCAGTCGGGTTGCGTATCCCATGACACAAAATAATCGAAATTAAAGTGGCTGTTCGCCGGAATATCTTCCAGCACACCAGTCACTTCGCATTCATAAGCCTGGTTCAGCGTTCTGAACTTTAGAATTTTACCCAACGCATTTTCATCCTTAAAAAACTTATGCGCTGCCAGCTGCGAGATCACGACTTTATTCGGACTGCTAAGCGCTGTTGACGCATCCCCGTCAACCAAATTAAACGAGAAAATGGAAAAGAAGGAAGGTTCGGTAACAACAACCGTATTTTCGCGCGATTTTTCCTCTTCGTAACTTACCATTTGCTCGGTACTGTTAATGGCAATTCGCACGTAATCCTGAATGCCGGGAATATTTTCTTTCATGGCACTTGCGTAACCAAACGACGCTGTTGCCCAGTCGTCGGTAAGTGTTTCACCTTCGTAGAATTTACTTTCCACACGATAAATACGATCCGCATTTTTATGCATCGAATCGTAACTGCGCTCGAAACTTACATAGTTAAAAATGAGCAGAGCCACTACCATTCCAATTACTAAACCGGTAATATTTATAAAAGTGAAAAGCTTGTTTTTCAACAAGCTGCGAAGTGCTACTTTCAGGTAATTTCTAAACATATTTTTTATTTCTTGTCAATCATTGTCTGAATCCAGATAATCAAAATTTATCGATTTTCAGGATAATATTCTTTGCATCCATATTTCCACCCCTAAATCCCCTAAAGGGGACTTTCCCTTATCTTCGAAAAGTATATTTTCCATTAAATATTTCTTTATTTTCATTTCAAAATTTCAATACTTCTTGGCCCATAAGCCCCTTTAGAGGTTTGGGGTATAACAAAAACTTATTCGTATCTGAGCGCCTCAACCGGATTTAACAACGACGCTTTTAATGCCTGGTATCCACTCGATAGTAGAGTTACAACAACGGAAATTCCTAACACAAGCAGCAGATCAAAAACGGTAAACTGGTATTTAAAATGCCCGGGTGTTACGTTCTCCAGGAAATTGGCCAATGGATAAACAATAATATTTGCCGCCACAACCAGAATAATAAACTGCCGCGTGATGAGTGGCAATATTTGTGCAGCCTGCGCTCCCTGAACTTTGCGAATTCCAATTTCTTTTACACGACGCTGAGAGGCAAAAACCACCAAGCCAAATAATCCCATTGCAGCAATCAGTACCGCCATTATTGTAAAAAATGCAAATGTATTTTTCGCGCTGGTCCAAATTTCAAGTGCCACACGGTAAGTTCCCACATCGTAACCATTTACTTCAAAAAGTATGTTCGGAAAAGCCTCGTTCAAAACCGAGTTAATATGCGCAAGACTGCTTGATGTTGTATTCGGATTCACTTTAAAAGTGAGGTCGTTATTGCTCGCAAAACCTTCATTCCGATACAACAATACATACGGAATTATCGGATTATGTACGTCGTCGTTATTAAAATCTTTTATCACTCCGATTACCGAAAAGTGACCACCATTCATTTCCAACCACTTCCCTACAGGTTCTTGCCAGCCAAACTGTTTTGCCGCGGTTTCGTTGATCAGGCATGTTTTGGTTTCAGCAGAATAATCAGTTGAAAAGTTGCGTCCTTCTGCCAAAGTCATGCTCATGGTATTCAGGTAATTTTCGTCGGCCTGGTTCCAGCGTGCATACGCGTGATCGTCGGTCGGGCCTCCCTCGTATTGAACCCGCGATCCCCAACTCGAATGCAGCGGCGAATTAATCGATATTGTCATGTTCTCGATTCCGGGATTTTCAAGAATCCGCTCCCTCACCCGCTGATACGAAACCGTGGTATTAACACTCGGCAACTTACAATACAACAGGTTATCTTTTGTGTAGCCAAGGTCTTTGTTTTTCAGGAATGTAACCTGTTTGTACATCCAGATACTGGACGTTAACAGCACAACCGAAAGTATAAACTGAAGGTAAACCATGGCGGTTAATCCACGCACTTTGCCTTTGTTGAAAGAACCTCGACCTTTTAAAACATTTACCGGCTTTAAACGCGAGATGAATAAGGCGGGATAACTTCCGCCAATAAACCCGGTTACTACTACGGTAGCCAGCAAAAACAGCACAAACAAAGGATTTTGCAATAACTGCAGGTCGATATTTCGGTTTACAACGGTATTAAACAAGGGCAGTAAAAGATAAGCCAAAAACACCGCAAATGCCAGCGAAATTAGTGCTATCAAAACTGCTTCTGTAAGAAACTGCACCCGTAAAATATTTCGGTTGCTTCCCGACACTTTTCGAATACCAATTTCAACAGCGCGCATGGTTGAAAACGATGTAGTAAGATTCATAAAACTTACGCAAGCCAGCAAGAGAGTTAAAATTCCGATAAAAGAAAAGAAGTAAATCACTGAGCCCCGATCGTCTTGGACATATTCTTTCAAATGCAAATTGCTTAATGGTTGCAGATATGCGATCCGTTTCGATTCTTTATCGTATCGCATAATCACATCCTCAATTTTATCATTTACAGTGCCGGCCGAAACACCGGGTTTAAGTAAGACAAAGATTTCGAATGAACTATTGTACCAGTTATCATTGTATCTTTTTACAAGGTCGGCATTCGATCGAAAATAGGTGGCTGCAAGTGATGACTGTTCAGAAATATCCTGCATAATCCCCGTTACACGAAGCTCCTGTTTTTCTTCATCCAGAATAATTTTTCCCATCGCATCCTGCCCGGGAAAATATCGTTCGGCCATCGTTTCACTCAATACGATAGAATTGGGATCGTCGAGTACATCCGCCTTATTTCCCCGAATCAACTTAAACGAGAAAAAATCAAAAATTTCAGAAGGTACAATTAGTCCTGTTTGTTCCTTAAAAACACGCTCCTCATCGGGCGATAAATACTCGTTCCATATTTCGTTGGTAGCGATTGCATTCTCAACCTCAGGGACATTATCGCGGATGAATTTTGCCATCGGAATAACGGTTTGCCCACTTTCATCCAATCTATCGGTTATTTTGTAGGATTGAACACGATAAATCCGGTCGAAATTTACGTTGAACTTATCGTAGTCTTTTTCATATTGAACATAGCGGGCAACCAAAATAAAAGCTGCCAGCCCCACCGAAAGGCACAAAATCTGGATAGCAGAAAGTGTTTTCCTTCTTCTGATATTTCGCCAGGCTATTAATATAAAATGTTTAATCATGTCTTTCAATTTATTCGTAACGTAATGATTCAACGGGGTTTCGCGTAGCGGAACGCCAACTGTGCCAGGTTACGGTTATCAAAGCAATTACCAGTGCCAGCACTCCGGCCAGTGCAAAAATCCACCAACTCATGCTGGTTTTGTAGGCAAAGTTCTCGAGCCATTTACTCATGGCATAAAAAGCAAGTGGAGTTGCTATTACAAATGCAATAAGCACCCATTTTACAAAACTCTGGTTTAGTAATCCCAGTATTTCCGAAACCGTTGCACCATTCACTTTTCGGATACCGATTTCTTTGGTTCGCTGCTGCGAAATAAATAAGGCCAATGCACTGATTCCAATAATGCTTATGAATATTCCAATGGTTGAAAACGCAAAAAGGATACGGCTCAAAATGGTTTCGGCTTTGTATTGCTGAGCAATTTTTTCATCAATAAAAAAGTAGTCGAGTTCCTGGTTGGGGTAATACTCATTCCAGGTGTTTTTAATGGCTTCCATGCCGGCGTGCAGGTTGTTAATTCGCACGTGGGTAAAACGTGCCCGGTTCCCTCCTTCATCCAGCCAAAAAGCAAAATCGCCAATACTTTCGTGCGCCGAACTGTAATTAAAATCTTCCGCAACACCAATGTAATTTATGCGAGTTTCTCCCGGTTCCAACGGCTGTGCATTTGAATAAGCCAAGAGATTTTCCATACTGCCGTGTCGCTCCATCAGTCGTTGGTACAAGTGATTGTTAATTACCATTCCCCGCACGGTATCGGCATCCGGTTTTATCCAATTATGTACGAGTTTAATATTCATGGTTTTGAGGTAGTCGTAGTTGGCAAAAACGAATTCAGCTGTGCCATCAAGCCCCAGTCCTTCGAGCCCAAAACCCTGTGCCGGATAACCGAAATGTTGTTGCGTAAAACCTACCGATTCTATCGCGCTTTGTTTTTCCAATTCACGGGCAAAAACTGCCGGATCTTTTGAAAAATCTTTTACTCGTATAACTACCACATTTTCTTTATCGAATCCGAGAGGTTTATTTAACACAAAACTGATCTGTTTATTTACCAAAAAAGTTCCTGAAATGAGGATAATCACAATTGTTACCTGCACCACCAGCAAGGACTTCAGCACATAACTGCCCGAAAAATTATTGCGCCCCGACAGAATATCGATGGCAGAACTGCGTGCCAGTAAAAATGCTGCTACAAAAACGGCAGTGAGCAAAAGACAGGTAAACAAAACGCCAGTTATGGTGAGGTATACAACCGGCTCTGAAAAATAAATATCGAATTCAATCTCGAATAAACGGTTAATCATTGGCTTTAAACTTTCAATGGCCAGCAACGAAATACCAATGGCCATAACACAAACTAAAAACACTTCCATTAGCACTTGTTTAACCAACTGTGATTTGGTTGCTCCTATCGATTTTTTCAGGCCCAATTCTTTTGAGCGTTTAATCAACTTGGCAATGGATAGATTGGTAAAGTTCAGCAACGAAATCGTTAGAATGACGAATGAAATAAGGATAAACAAACCAATATTTATCTTGCTTGAACTTTCGCGCAACTCAAAACGGTAATCCGATTTTAAGTGGATATCGTCCATGGGGAACAAGGCGAAACCATATTCCTGCGGACCGGGTGTTGTTTTCAGGTTGCTGTTATCGTAAAAAGCGGCCACTTTTTCGGCTACCAGTTGGGGATCTGCATCTTTCTGTAGTTTGAAATAGTTGTATGTCCACTGTATTTTTCGGTCGGGTAACGATACAAAACGTTCCTGCAGAGCTCCTTTTTGAGAGATCAGCAATTCGTACCGGAAGTGGGTTTTCGGATGGGTATTTTTCACCACTCCGCGAATCTCGTAATCACCCAAATCCCGTGTATATTGCAATGCTTCAATTTTTATGGTCTGCCCAACAGGATTTAGGTTGCCGTAGTATTTACGGGCAAAATCTTCAGTAACAAAAACAGTATTCGGTTTTGAGATCTCAGATAAATTTCCAACCAGCGGTTCCACCTCAAACAGCTGCATAAAAGCCTCATCCACCGACATAATATCTTTTTGCGAAATGGAGGTTTCGCCCATTTTAATGGTTCCTTCTTCGCAATGTGTAAACTGGGTAGCTAACTCCACTTCAGGAATTTCTTCAGACGCCGTATAAACAATTCCCATACTGCGCGCCCATGCTGCATTTTCGAGCCCTCCGGGAATCGAAGTTACGCGGTAAATATTTTCGTGGTCGGTAAAATGCTTATCGAAACTTTTTTCGTTTGAAACGTGAATGAACAAAACCAGGAAAGACGAAATACCGATCGCCAATCCAAATATGTTGATCAGCGAGAAAGCCTTGTCTTTAAACAGGCGGCGTATCGTAATTTTTAGGTTATACATTTACTGGTATTTAAGTGTCGGCATTTTACCGGCAATTTTGTTTGTTAGCTTATTAACCAACTCCGTGCCTAAACTACTACCTATTGTATTCCAAACACTTAGCAAAATTAAGATTTTTACTGTGTAAATTTTTTTTACAAAAACTGTATAATTTCTTACCACTTCAAATCCCGATTAGAAAACCGGAATAGTTGTAGTATTCAGATCATTACTACCCGAATCATCTTTTGCAATACATAAATTAGATTAATTTTATATCCGCAAAATCAATTTCAATTAAAATCTTTACGATGAAAACTTTAACCGCTACCATCCTTTTATTTTCAGTGCTGATATTGTCAGCTTTCGGGCAAGAGACCACTTTGCAGGATTCGCAATGGAAAAACAAAAAGGTAGCTTTCCTTGGAGATTCGATGACGCAAAAATGGGAGAGAGACAATACGCCACGCACAGTTTACTGGGAATACCTGACCAAAATGATGGGAATTGAACCTTATGTGTATGGAATTAGCGGACATCAATGGACAGGCATTTACGGGCAGGCACTGAAACTGAAAGAAGAACATGGAACAGATGTGGATGCCATCCTGATTTTTGCGGGCACCAACGATTACAACCACAACACTCCGATGGGCAGTTTTTACACCGAAACAGCCAAGGCGACTAATTATATCGGGACAATGGTTACCCGAAAATACCGGACACTGAATGAAGATGACGTTACTTTTTGTGGCCGGATTAACAAAGTAATGGCCTTTTTAAAAGCCAATTATCCCGATCAGCAAATTATTGTAATGACGCCGATTCATAGAGGTTTTTCAACCTTTAGCGAAACCAATGTTCAGCCCGAAGAAAGTTATTCCAACGACCTTGGTTTTTACATCGATGATTATGTAACAACTTTAAAACAAGCGGCTTCAGTTTGGGCCGTTCCACTGATCGACTTGTATTCGATCAGCGGACTTTATCCCATGGAAGATTCGCATGTAAAGTATTTTATGGACGACAAAACCGACCGTTTACATCCCAATTCATTCGGGAATTACCGCCTGGCAAAAACAATTCAGTACCAGTTAATGAGTCTGCCGTCAACGTTTGTTGAGTAAATGCTAATCCTCGTAAGTGATGTTAACATTCCCGCCTGAAGCGTGGGCATAAACCGGAATTCCACCACCGTTCATTTTACCTTTTACGCGGTCTTTTTCCGAAGTACCGTTAAAGTTATGCAATTCGATATTTACTCTGCCTGAACGTAAATCAAGATCTAGACCCATCTTTTCGCCATCGTGAATAACTGCAGAAACTCCGCCACCGCTGGATTGCAGGTTTAACTCTTCAGTTAAATTACTAATATTAACCTTCACCGAGCCGCCACTCGATTTGGCTTTAACCACACCAGCTTCACCTTGCACATAAACTCCGCCACCACTGCTACTTGCATCCACGTCGCCGTTAATTTCTTCGAGTTTCACACTGCCACCCGAGCTGCGCGCATACACACTTCCTTTGGCTTTTTCGAGCGTTACACCACCGCCGCTCGACGTCAGTTTAATATCGCCCTTGTGTTTGTATACATGAACACCGCCGCCCGATGAGCTGGCTTTTGTGTTGCCGCTTGTATTCTCCAGCTTAACTCCACCGCCGCTACTTGAAAAATCGTGTGTTCCTTTCACTCCCGAAATTTTCAGGCCGCCACCGCTTGACGACACATCGCACGACATTTCTTCGGGAACGATGATGGTTAATGCTATCCCCACATTATTTCTCCAGAAGTTCATTTGTCCTCTGCGTTTAACCACTGCCGTAATTGTAGATCCGCTTTTTGAGAAATCGATATCGAAGTCGTCTAAAACTTCATCCAGCGATTTGTCGTTTGGAGCTAATACACTTCCGTTTTTTCGAACAAAGGCCTGTATAATAACTTTGGGCTGATCATGTGTTTGCACGGTCACGCCGCCACCCGACGATGAAGCATTAAGCTGCCCCGGCTGGTTTAAATCGAAGGTTTTTGTGATTGTCGGTTCGCCGTCTTTTGCAAATCCATTCAACGAGAATGCAACGATCAACAGCACAATTATCGTATAAATTTTGTGGTTCTTTTGAGTTTTCATAACGAGTTTGATTTAATTGTTTTAATCTGATTATTAGTTATAAGACGACAAACTTTTCGAATAGTTACTATTATTTTCAAATCGATCTTACAATAATTATTTAGTCGGGCTGTAAGCCCAAATTATTCTAACCCAACGGCAAAGCGAATGCGACGCCTTGGGAGAATAACACCCGTTCTTTTTCTTTCCGACGCCCTGCAAGGGCAGCTTACTAAGCTGGGCTTTCAGCCCGATAACCTTTTTTCTTCATCTACCCAAGGCGATGTCTTGTGCTTAATTTAGCTGTCCTTTCAGGACGAAAAATCAGACTTGGATTATTCCATTTTATTTGTTCGTACCACAGAGCTTCAATCGGGATTTCGTCACTCATACCGTAAGGCTTCGACAGGATTAACTCGTGATGCTCGGTATGAGTGAAACAAAACGGTAGTTAAAACCACAAGCGTTGCCAAAATAAAAGTTATCGCAAATACCCACCAGGCAATGTTGGTTTTAAAGGCAAATTCGCCTAACCACCTGTTCATTATTACAAGTGTGACAGGAACTGAAAGAACTGTAGCGATAACTACCATAATAAAATTCTCTCTCACGAATGAAAAAGCAATCCCCTTTTCTGAACCTCCAAAAACTCTTTTTATTCCGATTTCTTTGGTTTGCGATTTCATGATAAAAAGTGTAACTCCAAACAGGCCAATTGCTGCAATAAACAGCGTAAACAAAGCAAAAAACGAAATGATAGTATTCAGGTCTTTCTCTGCCGTATAAAGTTCTCTATTAAACTCACTAATAGTTTTGTAGTTGAATAGTTCGTCTTTGGCAACTTTTTCCCATTCCTTTTTCAGCAGAGGTAACAAAGTGCCAAGTGTTCCGGCTTCGTAGCGAATTTCAACCTGCTCTACATAATTATCAAATATGGCCAAAAACAGAGGCGGAATTTCTTCATGAATAGAGTGTACATTAAAATCTTTGACAACGCCAATTATTCTTCCTCCTCCCACATGTTGACCAAAAGGATCGGTAGCAAAACCAATAGGGTTAGTAATTCCAAGCTCTTTAACAGCAGTTTCATTTATATAAAATGCTACCTCGTTATCATTCGTTGGATTCCACGAAAAGTCTTCCCCTTCAAGAAGTGTTAGGCCCATCGTCTTAATAAAGCCTTTATTCACCGGAAGCATTTGACCACTCACTTTTTTCGATTTATCCTGAAGATGCTGAAAATATGTAGGCATCCCTCCTTGCACGGGGAGTGCAAATAAAGAACCTCCGACCATTTTTACATCAGGATAAGCCTTAATGTTGTTTATAAAAGTTTCTGTTCTTGAAGGATTTATTCCAACATTGACAAACAACATATTCTTGTTGTTATAGCCGGGATCTCTATCAAGTGCAAACTTGTATTGCGAATGAATAATTAATGTGCTTGATACAAAAATGCAGAATATAACGAGTTGAACCACAATTAAAGCCGAACGAATTCTGGTTTTCCGTTTCCCTGTTTGTACTGGATTCTTTAAAATGCTGATTACATTTAATTTCGCCAGAAACGAAGAAGTGTAGAGTCCTGATACGAAACCGATTAGCAAAGTAAGAAATACATAAACCAAAATATAGAATACAATATTTGATTTAATTATCAGCAATTTGGTCTGAAATAACTCTTCTGCATAAGGCTTGCCTACCCAAGCTAGCACCATCGCAATAGGAAACACTAATAACGCGAGTATCATCGACTCGTTTAGTAATTGTCTTCGAATGGATTGAGAACTGGCTCCATTTGTTTTTCTAATTCCAATTTCTTGCGCCCTGCCTGATGATACAGCTGTTGAAAGAATGATATAATTAAAGGCAGCTACAATAATTATAAGTATTGCAATAGCTGAGAAAATGCGGATATTTTTCAAATTTCCCCGAATTCTATTCCAATCATCTATATGTTGCGAATGCAAATAAACATCAGATAAATTCTGAATCGAATAATTGCAATTGTCGTTCTCACCATATGCTTTCTTCTCTACAGCCCTAAACTGCGCATCCAACGATACAATATCTGGTTTTTCATTAAGCAACAACCAGGTTTCCCAATCCCATCCGGCCCAGTCTGTTTCTGCATTTTCACCTTCTCGTCTTTCGTTAAGGTAATCTATCCCCCAGGCAGAACTTACAAAACATTCAGCCTTAAAAGTTGAATTAACGGGAATGTCATCGAAAACTCCTTTTACAATAAAAACCGCTTCTTTCTCTTTAATTCTTACTGTTATCTCTTTTCCAATGGGATTAACATCGGGAAATAACTTTTGCGATTGTTTTTTAGAAAGAACGATTGAGTTACGCTCTTCTAAAATGTTTTCTTGTTGCCCCACAAGTTTAAAATCAAATATTTTAAATATTTCAGAGTCAGCAGAAACTGCATCTTTAATAGCAACAAATTCTTGATTCAATTTAATCTCAATTTCCCCAAAATGGATAGCAGATGCTACCTCTTGAACATGCGAAAACTCTTCTCTCATGGTTTGTCCAAGCACATAGGGAGCTTGAGCACTGGTTCTTTTAAAAGTATCCCAATAATTTACCACCCGGTAAATTTGTTTACGATTTTTAAAGTAAGTGTTGTAGCTCAACTCGTTAATTACATACAACAAAATAATAAACGAAGCGGCAAGTGCGAGTGAAAGCCCCATAATGTTGATTCCGGCAAAAAGTTTGTTTCGCTTTAAAAACCGAAGAGCTGTGGTTAAGTAGTTTTTTAACATGGTTAATTAAGTTTTGTTAAGTGCCAGCGGTACGATGTTATGGTAGCAAAGAAAATGCAGCATTGGCAAAAGTCCCATAGGGACGGTGTTATCGCTTCCTCATTCGTAAAATTCGAACAAATATGCATCTTCATATTTTATTTCATTCCTTCTCAACAACGTTAGATATTCATCTTTAAATGAACCTTTCCGATGATGTTCTTCTTGTTTCATGATGTATTGAATAACTCTGTTCCGTTGAGAACGAGAATAGGAAAACGCTCCATAGCCAGCCTGCCATTCAAACTTACCGGCAACAAATCCTTTTTCATTTATCCATTTCGATGATTTGGCTTTTGCATTCTTCAAAACATCGGAAACAGAAATTGTTGGGTGTAATTCAAAAAATATGTGAATGTGATCTTTGTAACCACCTACCGCCAGCGAATAATTTTTGGTTTCCTTTAATGTTCCTGCCATGTATCGGAACAATTCATCCCGCCATTTTTCTGAAATAAAATTACCTCTCCCTTTTACCGAAAACACGGCATGTATATTCATTTGGGTATAGGTATTTGCCATTGTTATTTATTTTTATTCGTAATTGTTATTCTAACCAAAACATCATCGCTATGCGATTTCTTCGATGAGATAAATCTCATTTCTACCATAATATCGTCGCTACGCGACTTCTATTCGTACCGAAGTGCTTCTACAGGATTTCTCGTAGCAGCTCGCCAGCTTTGCCAGCTCACGGTTAACAATGCAATTCCCAAAGCCAGCACTCCGGCCAATGCAAATATCCACCAGCTGAGATTGGTTTTATAGGCGAAGTTTTCGAGCCATTTATTCATGGCGTAGTACGCAACGGGTGTTGCAATTACAAATGCAATTGCTACCCATTTTATAAAGTCTTTATTCAGCATCGAAAGGATTTCCGAAACTTTGGCACCGTTTACTTTTCGGATACCTATTTCTTTGGTTTTTATTTGAGTAATAAACAGACTAACTCCTACTAAACCAAGTACGAGTATAACAAGCGTAACAACCGAGAACAACATTAATAAATTTTTTAGCGTCGTTTCTTTTTCATACCAATTTTCAAAATTGTAACTCAGTGTACCGTATCCGAAATAAGACTCCTTACCCAATCGTTTTAAAAAACGATTTACTTCGATTCGAAAGTCTTCTATCTGCCCCTTCTTTACACGAACAATAACAGATGGAGAATGGCTAAAACCGAATCCAATTACCATAGGAGTAACCGACTCATAAAACGGCAAATTCTTAACATCTTTAACTATTCCTGTTATCCTGCCTTTACAAGTTCCGTTGTGTTCAATTGTTACTATTTCCCCCAAAGGATCTTTCAATCCCGACTTCCTGACAAATTCTTCGTTTACCAGGATTTCGATTATTCCCCTTTTTCTCGAATAGTTGTAGTAATCAGCAATTAAAGGAAAGTCGTCTCCATTAATATTTGTTCCTGCAAGAAGTTCAATATCATATGTTTCAATATAGTTTTGATCTCCAAAAACAGTCTGAGAACCTACTGTATTCAGGGTTTCATCAATTGTTACATCGTTCAAATAGGGCGTTGGCTGAAAAAGCGTGTGCCCAACAGAAAAGTTTTCTACACATGCAAGCTTTCTACATTCTTCTACAAATAGGTCACTATCATGACCATTATTTATGTTTACAGTTATGGTATTTTCAGTATCAAAACCCAAATCCTGATCATGAATAAACTGTACCTGCCTATAACAAACAAACAAAGCTGTAAGAAGCACGATGAACACAAATAACTGGGAAGGAGCAAGATATTTGAACAATGCCTGCTGATTCTTAAATTTTATCAACTCAGGTTGGGCTTTTTTTCGATATGTTAAACCAATATATTGTATCCATCCACTAAAAACTCCCAACAGAATCAATCCGAAGAAAAATATACCCAGAATATTGAGATCCGATTTTGAAAAAAGTGAATAATGATATTCAGAAGAATAAGCCACTATTTTTTGTGCAAGCGGTATTAAAAAAAGTGCCAGAAAAAAGACAATAATGACATAAAAAACAGATTCTGAAATATATTTTTTCCTCAACCAACCGGAGTTTGCCCCCAGAATCTGATTGATCTGATTTTGTTTTTGATTTTTTATTCCCAGTCCAATGTTCAGGATAATGTAATTGGCGAAAATTATGACCAGCAGTAAAATACTTATTCCTGTTAATATCCACAGCAGTTTAAAATCTCCCTTAGGAAGGTTATCCTCAACATCTGTTGAATGTAAATATATGGAACTCAATTTCTGTAAACTCAATCGGTTTACATCAACCGGAGCTTTCCTGGTTCTGAACTCGTTTTCTTTGCTGAAATAGGTTGCAGCTAATTCTTTTGATAGTTCCGTGATATTCCTTTTCCCCGGGATATACAAAAAGAGCTGCGGAGACGAAGTAAAGTAATCGTCGGCATATTTTCTTTTTATAACACCAATATCGGTGACTATTTTAGGCTGAAGCGTTGACTCTTCGGGGTAATTTTTTAAAACACCAACAATAGTGAGTAATTGCTTCTCTTCTATTCCCGGCACTTCAATCTCAATGTTCCTACCTAAAACATTGGTGGTATTAAAATATCGTTTAGCAGTTTCTGAATCGATTAATGCCGTATTTGGATTACTAAATAACTGATGATAGTCGCCACTTTTTAGTTTGAAATCGAAGATTTGAAAAAATGAGGAATCAACAAAGCTCACTTTTTGATTTTTAAAATGATTCTCTTCAATATGCACTAAATAATACGCTCCCTCAATGTATTGTGTATAACGCTCTATTTCGCTGTAATTATTTTTTAATAAGTCGCCCATGGGAAAAGACGTGGATGACATCTTTGTAGGAGCATTTACCCTACTTATTAAAACCCGATATATATTTTTGTGTTTAGAATGAAATGTATCGGAATTAAACTCTTTTACTACAAAAAGAAAAATAAACATGACAGCTGTTATTCCAATAGAAAAACTGGTAATATTTATAAAAAACAACCGAGGTTTGTTCTTTATATTTCGGAGAAATAAACGAAGAAAAAGTAGCATATTTTATCTTTCAATATATTAAACTTACTAATTTCCTTGATCCACTTTGTATTACTCATACCGTAATGCTTCGATCGGGATTTCGTTACTCATATCTGAGTGCCTCTACAGGATTTCGTGTAGCCGCCCGCCAGCTTTGCCAGCTAACAGTTAGCAGAGCAATTCCCAAAGCCAGCACGCCGGCCAGTGCAAAAATCCACCAGCTTAGTGTCGTTTTGTAAGCGAAGTTTTCGAGCCATTTATTCATGGCGTAGTAGGCAACGGGTGTTGCAATCACAAAGGCAATTACCACCCATCTTATAAAGTCTTTATTCAGCATAGAAAGGATTTCGGAAACTTTGGCGCCATTTACTTTTCGGATGCCTATCTCTTTTGTGCGTTTTACCGATGCAAACTCGGCCATACCCAGCAATCCCAGGCACGATAAAAACAGCGCCATTAGAGAGTAGATTTTTATCGCCTTAGCCTGTTGCTCTTCTTTCTGGTACATGGTGTTAATCCAATCGTCGTAAAACCTGGGGTTATTAGTCATTGATGGTTCAAACTCCTTTAATGTGTTTTGAATATCCATTAATGTTGCTTGCAAATTGTTCCCTGCAATCCGAATATTAAGGTGACTAACTTCATCCGGCACATAATTCATTTGAAGGTAACCTAACTCTTCATGCATATTCTTAAAATGAAAGTCCTCAACAACACCCACAATTTTTTTACCCCAAATTTCCTGTCCTTCAATCGTGTTCATTTGCAGATAATCGTAAGTTTTTTTGTTTATAATGCAAGCTTCTTTGTCGGTAACACGAAAATTACGCCCCATAACCAAATTAACTCCAAAGGTTGAAAGAAAAGAAGTATCAGTATTCATACTCACCAGTTCATCAATTTCATACTCCACGCTATCGCTGATCCAGCTTCCTGATCCATAACTATATATGCTAAAAGGTAATCCGTGTGTACCGGAAACGTTAATAATTTGTGGATTATTTAAAAGCTTTTCCTTAATGATATCTGCTTTTCCACGGGCCTTTCCCTGCAAACCAATTTCAAGCAGAAGCTCTTTCTCGAAACCAACATCTTTTGTTTTTACATACCTTATTTGCTTATTAATTGTGAGTAAACAAATAATTAAAGCTACAGTTACCGAAATTTGAATTGTATTATAAACTCCCCGAAAACCTGAATTTTTAAGCTTTATATTACGCTGCAACAAATCAACCGGATTAAACTTTGCAGCTACCAAAGCAGGAATTAGTCCTGAAATCAAACCAATAACAAGAAAAATGATGGCTACGGCCAGTAAGACTGAAGGTTGTTTTAATGCTTCAAAAAGATCTATTTTGCGGTTGAACAACTCTTCAAAAATTGGGCTCAACACGCTCGCAATTACCAGCGATAAAATTAAGGCTACTAAAAAAGCAATATAAGACTCACCTACAAACTGGTAAAAGATGGTTTTGGTTCTTGCCCCTGATGTTTTCCGAATACATATTTCTTTAAAACGCTCGTTATTAAATGCTGTGCTTAGATTTATATAGTTGAATATTGCCAGCACAAGTATTATTATTGCGATTATTGCTAACAACTTGATCATATTTACATTAGCATGTACATAACTATCACCCCTGCTCTTATCGAAATAAATTTCCTTAAATGGTTGAATCATCAACTCTGCTTGTTCATAGCCCTCGTATGATTTTAGGATATCTTTTATTTTACTTTCAGTTTCCGATGGAGTTGCTGCTTGATTTAAATAGAAAACCATATCATACAAGTAGTATTTCTCCTCATTATATCCCCTGTAAGATTTCCAAATATTTTGTTCGAGATTAAAAACGACATCATACTTTAATGAACTTGTTTTTAGGGGAGTTGCGATTACTGCCTTAACCGCTTTCTCTTCCATATCACCAAATTCTATAATTTCACCTATCGGGTTTTTCTCACCAAACACTTTTTGGGCAAATTCTTCGGTTATCAGCACGTCAGATTTTGCTAAAAACAAATCCTCCTTTTGTCCTTTAACAATATCAACTGAAAATACATCCAAAAAATTTTCATCTGTTGCCAGTGCTGTAGTCCAATCTTTTTTATCGTTGTAATTGTACAACACACCATTTCGATTGAGAATACACATGTTTTCAATTTCGGGAGCAAGTGCCATTACTTCTTCGTAAATCCGTTTGGGTATTTGCAGATTCTCATCGGACTGTTTTATCCGGTACATATTGTCGATATGCGGGTAATGCTTATCAACACTTTTTTCCTCGATGATAAATGATACAATTAGCACCAAAACAGCCAAACTAACTGCAAAACCACCGATTGTTATACTGTATATCAGCTTTTGCTTTTTAAAATTTCGAAAGTAAGATTTTAGGATTGTGTACATCGACGAACGTTTTTACAGTTTAATTCTAATTTACTCGTACCGAAGTGCTTCAACAGGATTTCGCGTAGCTGCCCGCCAACTTTGCCAACTAACTGTAAGCAGTGCAATTCCCAAAGCCAGTACTCCTGAAAGCGCAAAAATCCACCAGCTTAACGTGGTTTTGTAAGCAAAGTTTTCGAGCCATTTATTCATGGCGTAGTACGCAATTGGAGAGGCAATAATTAAAGCCACAACTACCCAAATCACAAAGTCTTTATTCAGTAAAATCAGAATTTCAGAAACGGTTGCTCCATTCACTTTGCGCACACCAATTTCTTTGGTCCGGTTCAGACTGATCAGGAAAATCTGGCCAAGAATTCCCATGCAGGTAAGTACGATTGCAATTATTGAAAAGAAAGTAATGGATTTGGCCAACTTATCTTCTTTTACATACATGGCCTGAAACTGGTCGTCGTAGAAAGTAAATTCCATGGGATCGTCCGGTAACAGGCGCCCCCAAACTTTCCGAAGTTCACTAATTTGCTGTCCAACGTTTCCGGGAATCAGTCGCAATGAAAGCGTATTATACTCGCGGTCGGATTCATAAATCAAAGCAACCGGACTTAGCGAAGAATGCAGTGATTCCACGTTAAAGTTATTCACGGTCCCCACTAAATTGTAGCCGCCTTCTCTTCCATTGTTAAATTTTTTGCCATCAATATTTTCCCAACCATAACGTTTTATTGCAGCTTCATTCATTAAACAGGCCTTCCCTTTATCGCCCGCCAAAAAGTTTCGCCCATCAAGTAGCTGAACGCCCATCGTTTCCAGGAAATTTTCCGTTACGTAAATACATTCCACCATAAATTCATCGTCTTGTACCCCACTTCCCATGCTCATATTAATGTGCCCGGGATAACCGTTACTCAAAGCGCTACCTGCCACAAAAGGAAGATTGCTGAACTCATTTCGTAATGCTGTCTGATTTTTGCTCAGCCACGGAAGTTCAAGCCTCAACAGATGTTCTTCGTTAAAACCTAGATCATAATGTTTTACGTATTGTAGCTGTTTAAAAATCAGCATCACAACCGCAATCAGGGCAATGGAAACCGTTAACTGAAAAGTAAGCATTAGCTGTTTACCTAACTGCTTACCATTTCTCCTCCGTCCTCCCTGCAAAAAATCGGTAATATTAAACTGCGATAAAATATAAATAGGCGCTAAACTGTTCAGAAAAATAATGCCGACAATGGTACCCACAACAACTGGCAGCAAATGTTGCAGATTAACATCGGCAAGATGGATTTCTCTTCCAAATAAGGTTCCGGTTGACGGTAAAAGCAGCGACACCAACACCACTGAAATAGTCAGCGCAATTAAAATTCCTAAGGTAACTTCAATCAGCGAATCGATGAGCAAATGTGGTTTCCCGGCACCATTGGTTTTGTTGATGCCAATTTCTTTCATTTTTGCATACTGCATTGAAACCGTGTAATTGAGGTAATTAATGCTGGAAAGGAGAATAATCAGAATAGCAATTGCCATAAAAATGTACAGCATTTTTGAATTGCCTTTGGTATGCTCATCGGTCCAACCCAATTTTGTCGGAGAAAGATAAATATCGGATAAACTTTGCAGGGCCAGGCTATCGGTAGTGGTATTAAATTGCCCGATGGAGGCATTCATCTTTGTTGAGAAATCATAAGAATCGATTTCATTTTTTAACAGAAGAAAGTGCTCGACGGGAAATATACAAACGCCGTTATTGCACGCTTGTGCCATCTGATACTCTTCATTCTCGCTATTGAGCAGTAATTCGGCTTTAAAACTCGAATTATCCGGCAGATCCTGCATAACTGCGGTAACCGTTGCCGTAAAGAATTCTTCTTTAATTGTTCTACCCAGCGGGTTCTCATCACCAAATAGTTTTTTTGCCACCGACTCGGTAATTACTGCCGAATTTAGCTGACTAAAAGGCTTTTCCTCCAAACTGGATAAAACGGGTATTGAAAATACATCGAAGAAGTTATTATTGGTGGAAACGATGTACTCAACGCGTGTGTAATTTCGTGTTTCAGGGTCTTTAAGTGTAATCGGGAAATAAGAGAACCCGAGCGGACAGGCTTTTTCAACATCCGGGTAATGCTCTGCAATTACAGCGTTGATTTTGTAATCGAGTCCCGATTCATTCTTCTTCGCATCATAAAGGCGGTAAATCTGTTCATGTTGGGCAAAGTGTTTGTCCACATTGTGTTCCGCGCTGTAGAACAGGGCTATTAAAATACAGGCTGTAAAACCAATGGCAAACCCACCAATAATAAGCGATGAATACAGCTTATTCTTCAACAAATTCCTGAATGCCAGTTTTATTTTAAATCGTAACATAGTTTTCTTTTTTAATTGTTCGTATCGAAGTGCTTCGACCCCGACTATTCTGTCGGGATTTCGTCACTCATATCTGAGTGCCTCGACAGGATTTCGTGTAGCAGCCCGCCAACTTTGCCAACTAACGGTTAACAATGCAATTCCCAAAGCCATTACTCCGGCCAGGGCAAATATCCACCAACTCAAGTTGGTTTTGTAAGCAAAGTTCTCCAGCCATTTGTACATGGTGTAGTACGCAATCGGGCAGGCAATTACAAAGGCAATGGCTACCCATTTCAGAAAGTCTTTATTTAACAGCGCCAGGATCTCCGAAACTTTCGCCCCGTTTACTTTTCTAACTCCAATTTCTTTGGTTCGTTTGCGGGTATCGTACAACGAAATGGCAAACAGCCCGGTTGCCGAAATCAGGAAGGCGATTATAGTAAAGATGATGTAAATCTGGCTCAGTCGTTTTTCTTTTTGGTAGAGCGTTTCTATTTCGTCGGCGAGGAAAGTGTATTGAAATGCCTCGCCCGGATTGTTTTTTGTAAAAAGTCCCTCCACAAATTGTAATCCCGATTGAGTTGCTCCCTCCTCGAATTGAATCAGAAAGTTAGCTTCCATATCTTCAAAAAACAAGATCATCAGCGGCTGAGGACGCACTGAAAGGTGCTCAAAATTAAAATCTTTAACCACGCCAATAATTTCGTATCCCCCATTTCTTGACCATGATTTATTTAATATTTGTTGTGTTGAAATATCAGTAATTCCCCAATACTTCATCGCGGCTTCGTTTATTACCAGTTTTTCATCGCGGCTTTTATCTATATCGCGATCAAAAAACCTTCCTTCAACTAACTCAAGTCCTAATAGGTTTGCATATTCAGGAGTTACAGTAAGCGATTTTTCTGTTGTATAATCTTTTGTCCCACCATTTAATTTCCACGACATTTCAAAAGGATCGATTGGGGCATGTCCCAACGAAAAGGCTTTTACAGAACTGTTACTTTCCAGTTCATTTTTTACAAACTGAAAGCTATTTTGGTAGGCATCATATTTTTGTCTCTTCTCCTCATTAGTCATTGCGTCATCAAAATGCGGCTCATGAAACATCTGGGTACAAATGGTATTTTCGGCAGTAAACCCAAGGTCTTTATCAAGCATCAAATCCAATTGTCTGAAAACAACTATTGAAGCAATGAGCAACACAAACGACAGGGCAAACTGAACGGTTGCAACCACATTTCTACCGGCCAGTTTCGACGTGCCAAAAACCTGATCTTTTAAGCTGTTTGTAATCGGAATTTTCAGATAAACCAGCGACGGATATACCATTGACACCAGAATCAACGCTGAAAGAACGACAACATTCAGTACAAAAATTTGCCAAACTGATGGGTTCAAGTCCACTCCGGCTATTTGATTAAAATAAGGAACGACTACCTTAAAAGTCATGGTAATTAAAACGGCTGCAATAAAAATCAGCAAAACAATTTCAGAGAGCTTTTGATAAAAGATATGCCGGCTACCGGCTCCTGTAATTTTATTGATTCCTATATTCTTTACCGATGAATTGATATTTATAATTTGAAGGTTCGAGAAGTTAAGCAACGAAATCAGGAAAATTACTCCCATGATTGCCCAAAGCACTTGAATACTCTTTTTATCGCCGTGTTTTGAAACAACTCCGATGGTATCAACTCCTGCATTGTTAAAGTACATTTTATTAAAGGCAATAACATCAGAAATACCGTCTTTATAGCGTTCATTCTGTTGCCCAACCTGATTAAGTTTCTCCGCGAAATCAGCCTTATTAAAACCATTACCGGCCAGAATAAAATCACCTCCCATTCTGCTGTATCGCATTGAATGGTCAGGAATCAAAAAATCAAATTCCATAGAACTATTGGATGGAATATCCGCCAATATTCCTTTTACTGTATATAGTTTTTGATTGTGGGTTGTTACCACAACATTTTTACCGATCGGGTCTTCGTCGCCAAAAACCTTTCGAGCAAATTCTTTTGAAAAGATCAGTGCTTCCGGATCATGCATTACATTTTCTTTGTCTCCCCGTGCCAGTTCAAAATCGAATACTTCGAAGAATGTACTGTCGGCTACCATTCCGGCCGGAGAAAACGACGACTCGTTATAAGTAAATTTTATTTCGCCTTTCTGATACTTTTTCAGCGTTACATACGCTTCAACTTCAGGATACTTGGCATATTCAAAATCAAAAAACAAACTTGCTTCCCAGACTTCAGGTTTACTTTCAGGCGCATCTTTATAAGTTACCATGTAAATATCTTTCTCGCGCTTATGAAAATCGTCCATGGTAAGCTCGTTGTGCACGTAGGTAAATAGTAACGATATACAAAGCGCACACAGGAAAACAGTCAGAATGCTTCCGGCAAAAATTAAGCGGTTGCTTCGGAAATTTCTTATTGCGTATTTTAAGTAATGTTTCAGCATTATGGAAATTCTTTGTGTATTTATTTAGTTACTCATATCGTAAAGCTTCAACCGGGTTTCTAGTTGCGGCCCGCCAGCTTTGCCAACTCACGGTTAATAATGCAATTCCCAATGCTAACGCTCCGGCCAGGGCAAAAATCCACCAGCTCAAAGTTGTTTTGTAGGCAAAGTTTTCGAGCCATTTATTCATGGCGTAATAACCAAGTGGGCAGGCAATAATTGAGGCAATTAAAATCGACTTAATAAATCCACTGTTTAGCAAGGCTATAATTTCGCCTATATTGGCTCCATTTACTTTTCGTATTCCTATTTCTTTTATTCTGTATTCTGAAAGTAAAATTGCCAATCCTAAAACTCCAATAACAGATATGATGATTGAAATAATACAAAATATAGAAATGAGTTGAGCTTGTCTCTCCTCAGCCTTGTACATACTGTTTAACTGTTCATCCAGAAAACGATAATTAAACGTACGTTTTTTCTCGAATTGGCTATAAACGTTATTAATATGTGCAATTGTATTAGAAACATTTTGCCCCGATATTTTTACGCTTAGTTTATTGTGGCGTGTTTCGGTGAGCCAAAATGCCAGGGGTGTAACCTCTTCTCTTAACGATGCATATTTCATGTCTTTTACAACGCCAATTAAAGTACCGCTAAAGCCAAATCCCGGAATCTGTTTGCCCAAATATTCGGTTTCCCAGCCAAAATCTTTTAAGGCAGCCTCATTCATTATGAAATTATTTTCGTCCGACTTAAGATTCTCTGAAAATGCCCTTCCATCCACAATCTCAAATCCCATAAAATTCATATAGCGCTCGTCAACCGGCCAGCACTTGAAGCTAACACGCTTACCATCAATGTCACGCCCCCAGCCCATTCCTACTCCACCGGGTATAAATTGAGAAAAAGCATAGTCCGTGATATTACCATTCTTTTCTAATTCACTTACAAACGCATCTTCGTGTTCTTGTATCGACTGAGTAATATCAACGACCACAATGTTTTCTTTATCAAATCCCAGGTCGTAGTTTTTGAAAAAACGAACCTGCTTTTCAATAAACAACACACCAATAATCAGAAAAATAGAGATTCCGAATTGCAGAACCGTTAAAACCTTTCCGGTGAAATTACGTTGCTGACCTTGCGGCACATTTCCGCTTAAAGCCCTTGCCGGAGCCATATTTCCATTCATCCGGGCCGGTATCACAGCAATTACAGCTCCTAAAAGAACTACCAGTATCCAGCATAAGGCAAAAATCCAAACGTAATTTTTCAGATGAAATTCGTACGAAAAAATATCCGGCCAGAAATAAGTCACGACAGAACTCAGTATGATACTTCCAATAAACGCCAGGGTAATTATTATTACCGACTCTGAAATAGCTAAGAACAATAAATGCTTTTTCGTTTCTCCTAAAACCTGACGAACATTGACAGCTTTACGCTGTTTGGGAGCATTGGCAATGGCAAAATTCAGGTAGTTAACAAAGGCCATAAATAGCAACAAAGCGGCAACTACAACCAGCGAGCGGGTAAAAAGCAGGTTCCCACTACCCATTTGGTTATTAAAATGTTTTTCTTTTATCGGTAACAAACTAAAGGAAAAATCCTCGGTCGAATTTTCTTTCCAATCTTTTACACCTTGCGATTCATTCATTTTAAGAATTACCTCGGACAAGGAAGCATTTTCGGGCAATTGGTAATAGTGATTAAAACTATATTCCGACCAATTGGTTGCCCATGAAGCGGTTGGGAAAGAGCAAAAAGCATCGTATTCGTGATACGAACTATTTTGCGGAAGATCAAAAAATACTCCTTCAATTACAAACGGCGATTGAAAATTGGCATAGATGGTTTTTCCAACAGGATTTTCATTCCCGAATAACCTTTTAGCTCCTGTTTCAGAAAGAATAATTCCATCATTTTGTGCCAAGGTATTCAGGTCTCCAAACTTCATTTGCAAATCGAACATCCGGGCAAAAGTGGAATCAACGGCCCTGGTTGCAAGATTCACGCTTGCTTCTCCATCCTTTTCCAAAGAATAAGTACTGGCTCCCCAGGCAAACGAACAAAGCGTAGACAATTCAGGAATGTTCTCGGCAAAATAATCGGCCATCGGATTTGGCAGAAAATAAGTCGATTCATTTTCTCCATTTTCATCCGAATTCATTTCAAGCATGTATACTTGCTTGTAATTCTTATTGTACTGGTCGAAAGTAAATTCATTCCACAAATAAATCGACAATAATACAAATGCAGCAAACGAAACAGACAAGCCAATTAAATTGAAAAAGTTGGTTTGTTTTGCTTTTCGTATAGAACTCCAAATCGTTAAGAAATAATGCTTCATAAAATTTAATTGTAAGGGTGATTATATTTGGTTTTGTTTAATTATTCATATCTGAGCGCCTCATCCCGATACGCTTTGCTATCGAGGATCTTCGCCTTACTCATACCGTAAGGCTTCGACAGGATTTCGCGTAGCAGCCCGCCAACTTTGCCAGCCCACTGCCATAAAAGCTATAAACAGTGCAAATGCAGCACTAAGCAGAAAGTATACAGGACTAATGGAAACGCGGTTTACAAAATGTTGTAACCATTGATGCATGGTAAAATAGGTGCCAACAAAAGCGATAACAATGGCAATCAGTACGAGGACAAACGTTTCTTTCAGCAGCTCACGAACAACCTGTGTTTCGGTACTGCCAATTACTTTCCGTATTCCAATCTCCTTTTTCCGGCGGTTTACATTTAGTACCGAAAGTGCCATTAAACCAATAAAACTGATGATGATCGCCAGTCCGGCACCGGTAGTAACCAGTTTTATCATACGCTCTTCGTTGGTGTATTTATTGGCGTAAACATCAGTCAACTGAAACTTGCTAACAATAAGTTCCGGCGAATAACTTTTAATTACCTCATCAATTTGGGCCAGCTGAGCAGAATTGCTTCCGGTTTTTGTTCGCACATAAAGGTTATTTACGTTGTTGGGTTTGTTTGTAATAACAAGAGGTTCGACGGTAGCCCCGGGATGATCGATGTAGTAAAAATCTTTTGCAATGGCGATTACCGTTAAGGGTTCTTTGAACATTTGAACCAAGCTCCCAACTTTTACATCAGCTCCCAACATTTTTGCAGCCGCTTCGTTAAGAATTACCGCATTTCTATCTGCTTCCGATTTATTGAAATAACGACCATCAACCAATTCCAACTGCATGGTTTTTGCAAATCCGGGATGTACCCGGTACTCATTTACGCTATTCAAATTTCCAGGATCGCCATATTTTTTTATTCCCTGTCCGCTTGAACCCTGCCCCATGCCATGATCAGAAAAAGCTACATCTTCTACAAATGCCAGTTGCGTTAAATCATCAGCAATGGACGACGCACTTCTTCGCACCTCGTTATTCAGGTTGGTAATGCCGATTACATTCTCGGGATTAAAACCAAGTGGTACTTCTTTCAAATAATTCACCTGGGCAAATACAATTACCAGCGCACTAATGAGAAAAACCGAAATGGAAAACTGCGAAATAACCGCAATGCGCGACAAAGTGCTTTTGCGTTTAACTTTAGTTGATTTTCCTTTGAGTGCATTTACCAGATTTAATTTCGACAAATAATAACTTGGATAAGCACCCGAAACAAAGATTAAAACTGTTAGAATTGCCAAAACCAATAAAATGCCGGAGAGGGAAAACATGTCCGACAGCTCGATCTGGCTTTTCATTAATGAGGCAAACGCAGGCTGAACAAGTGCTGTTAATCCCAACGCCAGCACAAACGATAATAGACTGATCACAGATGTTTCGGTAAAGAATAAACGACTCAACGTGCTTTGCGTGGCTCCCAACGATTTTCGTGAGGCAATTTCGGCGATCCGTTTTTCGCCATGCAAAACATACAGGTTAATGTAGTTTACCATGGCAATTAGCAGCACCAAAAAGGCAATGCCGGCAATAATAAACACGTGCGTTAAATTGGCTTTTGGCGAAAGATCGAAATCAACAACGGTATGCAAATGCAAATCTGCCAGCAGTTCTGTTCCGGTTTCTACAGTCGCGTTAAACGGTTCACCCCATGGTTTCATCAACTCGTTGTTTGCAACAGCAATTTTTTCGCCAACCGTAGCTAAGTCAGCATTTTCATCAATTCTGAAATAGGTATAAAGTTCCAGCCCTCCCCAATTTTCGGGATGAACCGTCTGCATCGACACCAGTAAATCGAAATTAAAGTGCGTGTTATTGGGTAAATCATTAATTACACCCGTTACTGTAGCCGGCTCCTCCGAAACATTCAAAACCCTGCCAACACAATCAATGGTGTTAAAAACTTTCAGTGCAGTTGACCGGGTAATTACCACGTTGTTTTCACCCACCAAAGCGTCGTTGGTGTTTCCCTGAACTAACTCCAATCCGAATACATCGAAGAAATCCTTATCAGCAAACAGCAATTGCAAGTTGGGGAATTTTTGTTTCTCGTATTCCGCTGTTGTTCCCCATCCTCTGTAAATTTGTGTGGCCGATTGTATTTCCGGAACTCTCGACGGAATTTCAGTGTAAGAACTGCGCAAACAGATTCCCCAATTTGTAATATTGCCTTCTTCGGAAACTGCGTTGTAGAGTCTTAAAACATTGTTTTTTGTTTTAAAATGCTGGTCGTAACTTAACTCGTGTTTCAGGTAAACCGACAACAGCAATACTGCACTTAATCCGATGGCTAATCCGGGCAGGTTTACAAAAACCAGCAAGGGATTTCGCCGAAACATTCTGAATATAAATCGTAAATTTTTCATGGCGGATATCATTTTATGGTCAATCAGGCTTATTCAAAAAAATTAAATAATTAGTACGTCATGTTGAGCGTAGTCGAAGAATGTATTTTATGTCATACATTCTTCGACTCCGCTCAGAATGACACTCTGGATTACTTTTTTTGACGCCCCAATATTCAACCTGTTACAACAGGATTTCTCCCATTTCCTTTTTCACCTCTTCGGTAATGATCATACCATCGAACAGGTTTACAACGCGGTGGGCAAATTCTGAGTCGTGCAGCGAGTGAGTCACCATAACAATGGTTGTTCCTTCGCGATTGAGTTCGGTAAGCAGGTTCATTACTTCCAATCCGTTTTTCGAGTCGAGGTTACCTGTCGGCTCATCGGCAAGAATAAGCTTCGGATTGGCAACTACCGCACGGGCAATGGCCACACGTTGCTGCTGACCACCCGAAAGTTGTTGCGGGAAGTGTTTCGCACGGTGAGCAATTTTCATTCGTTCCAGTACTTTCTCTACCATTTCTTTTCGCTCGCGCGCTTTTAGTTTGAGATAGATCAATGGAAGTTCCACATTTTCGTAAACGTTCAGCTCATCGATCAGGTTAAAGCTCTGAAATACAAAACCGATGTTTCCTTTGCGCAGCATAGTGCGGTTGCGTTCTTTTAGCTGACCAACTTCCGAACCGTCGAAATAATAGTTACCGCTGGTAGGATTATCCAGCAACCCGATGATATTCATTAAGGTTGATTTCCCACAACCCGAAGGTCCCATAATGGCCACAAACTCACCTTTTTTTACGTGTAAACTTACCTCATTTAATGCACTGGTTTCCACCTCTTCTGTGCGAAATACTTTTGTAAGATTTTCTGTCTTTATCATGATATTTTTGTTATTTGATTCTACTCGTATTTTTTACCCTTTTGTCTGTCGACATTTTCCCTTAAAAAGGGAAAAGCTTTCTGAACTTATTTTCTGCTAAACAGATTAGAACGTTCTCCCCTCGTGAGGGGAGATGCCGAAAGGCAGAGGGGTAAAGCTATTCGCCCTCTGCTTTTACTTAAACACAATCCGATCATTATCACCAAACAAATCGTAGCTGGAAGTAATTACTTTCTCGCCCGGTGTTAAACCTTCCAAAACTTCGTAGTATTGTGGATTTTGTTTCCCGATACGAATGCTGCGTTTTTCGGCTTCCGTTCCGTTGTCGTTCAACACATAAACCCACTGGCCGCCGGTACTTTGAAAGAAACCACCTTTTGGAATTAACACCGCCTTTTCGGGTTGACCAAGCTGTAATTTTGTATGATATGTTTGTCCGGTACGAATGTTATCCGGTTTGTCTCCTTCAAAGATCATGTCAATTTCGAACTGTCCTTCGCGCACTTCAGGGTAGACCTTTTTAACGGTAAGGTTATAGTTTTCACCCCCGCGATCGAACGACGAATTCAAACCACGGCGAACGCGGTCGATGTAATGCTCGTCGATAAGCGCATTGATTTTAAAGTCGGTTAAAATATTCACCATACCTATTCGCTGTCCACGGGCGATTGACTCCCCGATCTCAGCATTTAATAAGCCCAACTGACCGTCGGCAGGAGCTTTTACATTCAGGTTATCTAAACGCAGGCGCGCCATTGCCAGGTTATCACGCATATTGTCCAGACTCTCGTCCATGTTTTTCTTTTGGTTGGCACGGAAAATCGAGTCCTGTTCAAATTTCAGGTAAGTCAATTCCTTTTCTTTAAGTGCCAGTTCGTAATCTTCTTTGGCTTGCAGATAGTCCTCGCGGGCAATCAGGTCATCGTCGTACAATGCTTTAAATTGCTTGTATTTTCGCTCGGCCTGTGTTACCTGAAGATCGATCTGCAACTTGGCACGTTGGTTACCGATTTGCTGCTGCTCAATGGCAATTTGTGTATTCCTAAGTTCGTTGGAATGGTAGGCCATATTCGACTCGCTGTTCATAATGGTGGTGTTCAGGTCGTTGTTTTTCAAACGAAGAATAACGTCACCTTTTTTTACCATCTCGCCTTCTTCAATGAAAATCTCTTCCACTTTTCCGCCTTCTTCCACATCAAGGAAAATGGTAGTAATCGGCTCCACTTGTCCAATTACAGTAATGTAATCATTAAACTCGCCGTCGGTTACGGAACTTATGGTCAGCTTGTCTTTCTCGGCCCGAAACACCGAACCGCTGCTTCCCAAAACGACTTTGTACAACAGAAAGGCAAACGCCAATCCGCCAACAATCCAAATAATGTGCTTGGCTTTTAAGCCTTTCTTTTTTTCAATTTTTTTATCCATTCCCATATCTATGGTCTTTACTTTTTTCAATTAATTTTCTGTCAACTGCAACTGATTACTGAGCACTTTCATCCAACTCCCAAAAGCGCTGTCCGCGATAAAACTGCAATACTTTCATTTTTATCTCCCACTGCGTACGCGAGCGCAAAACCTGACTTTGTGTGTTTGCCAGGCGGTTTTTAGCAATGTAGTAATCGTTAATGTCAATCAGTCCCTGGTCGAATTTCTTTTCAGCAGCCTGAAAAGCCAGTTCGTCAACCTCAGTGCGTTTTACATACTGACTGTGTTCTTTGTATAAAGCTTCCAATTCTGTAAGGTCATTCACCATCTCGAAAAACATTTTTTGACGTTCATCGTCCAGATTATTTTGGGCACGTTCCAGTTCCAGTTTTGCCTTTTTTACCTCGGAACGATTGCTCCACCGGCTAAAAACCGGGATACTTAACGAGGCTCCCACATACTGGCTTTTGTTGTTTTTCCACTGATCGCTAAATGCCAAAGTATTACCCTCGGCATCGGTGTTGGTTTCGTAAAAACCGGTACCTATCGAGCCACTGGCATAAATAGACGGATAAAGTGCCGAACGACTTAAAGCAAGACCTTTTTCGGTGGCTTTCACGTTGGCATAAATCGACTGGTAATACGGCGACCAACCGGTGTACTGCTCAAAAAGCTGTCGCGGCTGAGCCACTTGTTCGTTTATTACCACCGACGATTCATCCACCAGTTCCATTTCCTCAGCAGAAATAAGATTCATCATCTGCTTTAGTTTCAAAGTCGCTGTTTCCAAAGTGTTTTCAATCTGAATTTTGTTGAGTTCTTCGCGCTCCAGATTGGCGCGCATGTCCAATAAGTCGGTCTTGGCTTTTAACCCGACTTCCACTTTCTTTTCTGTTGTTTTCAAACTTAGCTTCGAGGCTTCTACCTGCTCATTGGCAATTCCGAGCATTCCTTTATAGTAAACCACATCAAAAAAGGCCACCATCACGTTAAACGCCAAATCGTCGGTTGCATTTATCCGAATGTATTCCGAGGCCTGTTTTCTGAATTTCTGGTATTTTATCTGGTTCTGAATACGAAATCCATCAAAGACAGCGATGGACGATCCCAAATCGAAGCTGCTGGAAAAAAACTCTGTATTGATATAATCGTTGGTATTCGGATCCGCCGAACGACCGAAACTTAAACCTGCCCTGGTTGAAGCACTTATTCCCGGCAACATGTTGCGTTTGGCTTGCTGCACGTCTTCCAGCGATAGTTTTTCAAGAATCTCGTATTCCTTTAAATTAATATTATTTTCAATGGCATAAGAAATACATTGGCTCAGGCTCCATTTTTGCTGGGCCTGAACCGTATTTCCTATCATCAAATAAAAAATTATAATGAGAACTATTCGTTTCTTTATCATCGTGTAAAAATTGTTTCCACTCCCCGTGCCATTATAATGCCACAAACCTTTTACCCTGATTTCGTGCACCTTACAAATTGCCCTCTCTTAAAAACGTTAAAATTATTTACAGAAAATTGTAAAATATTTTTACAGTTGATTGGAATTGGTTTTGGCTTGATCTAATTTTGATCCATCAGTTCCAAAATCAATTGTCATTTCGAACGCAGTGAGAAATCTGTTTCTTCAGAATAAATTGCAAGAGATTTCTCAGTCGTTCCTCCTTCGAAATGACAACAATATTGTACACCATGCCAAAAGGAAATATCTTAATAGTCGACGACAACAAAAGTATCATCAGCACCCTGGAAATTTTGCTGGGCCAGGAATTCGATGTCGTAAAAGGACTTACCAATCCGAATTTGATTCCCAACGAACTCAGGATTGGCAACTACAATGTTGTTATTCTCGACATGAATTTTCAAGCCGGAATAAACACCGGCAACGAAGGTTTGTATTGGCTCGAACAGATTAAAAAGAGTTATCCCGAAATTTCGGTAGTGCTGATCACCGCCTATAGCGAAGTGGAACTGGCCGTAAAAGCACTGAAACAGGGAGCCACAGATTTTGTGCCAAAACCGTGGGACAACAGCAAACTGCTGGCAACGATTAAAGCTGCCGTTCAACTTAATTTTTCGAAAACAGAAGTTGGAAAACTCCGGCAAAAAGAAGCCGGTTTAAAACAGGAACTCAACCGCGATCAGAAATTTATTATTGGCTCGTCGCCACAACTTACGCAGGTGATGAACATGGTGCGCAAAGTAGCAAAAACCAATGCTAATATCCTGATTACCGGCGAAAACGGAACCGGGAAAGAACTGATCGCCCGCGAAATACACCGCCTTTCGCAGCGCCGAAATGAGGTTATGGTAAGTGTTGACATGGGCGCCATTAGCGAAACACTTTTTGAAAGCGAACTTTTTGGCCACGTAAAAGGTGCTTTTACCGATGCCCGCGAAAACCGCGCCGGTAAATTTGAAACGGCGCACAAAGGAACACTTTTTCTCGACGAGATAGGGAACCTTTCCTTTCATTTGCAAGCCAAATTGCTGGCCGCCATTCAGAACCGTGAGTTTATGCGACTGGGATCAGACAAACCGATTCCGGTTGATATACGACTGGTTTGCGCCACCAACAAAAAACTGGAAAACATGGTAGCCGATGGTTTGTTTCGCGAAGATTTGTTGTACCGCATCAACACCATTCAGATAGAGGTTCCGCCACTGCGCGAAAGAGGCGACGACATAATTGTTCTGGCCGATTTCTTCCTGAAGAAATTTGCTGCGAAATACGAAAAACACGGCCTGAAAATTAATCAGCCGGCACAGGAAAAATTGTTGAAATACAATTGGCCCGGCAACATTCGCGAACTACAACATACCATCGAAAAAGCTGTGATCTTGAGCGATTCAATGGTATTAAAACCGGAAGATTTTTTCTTTAAACAGGTATTTGCATCGAAGTTTGAAGACGAGCTGCTGACCATTGAAGAAATGGAACGACGCATGATCGTTTCGGCCATCGATAAAAATGCCGGGAATATGAGTCTGGCTGCCGAAAAGCTCGGAATTACACGCCAAACGCTGTATAATAAAATTAAAAAATACGGGCTATGATCAGTAAGAATCTATACGTCAAAATCCTTGTCAGAGTCCTGCTTTTGCTGGCCGGTGCCCTATTTTTGGGGTGGCTTATCTTCGATCAAAAAGCTTACGTTTTTGCCATCATCCCCTCGCTGTTTCTTTTGGGAGTAACCATCAACCTCATCTACTTTCTTAACCGCATTAACCGCCGGATTTTCTACTTTTTCGATGCCATCAGAAATGAAGATTCTACGCTTCGGTTCCCGAATAATATCAACCACAAAGTTATAAACGACCTGAACCAAAGCCTACAAAAAGTAAACTCACAAATACAACAAATCTACCTGGAAAACCAGAAGCAGGAACAGTATTTCCAGGCACTGCTGGAACACGCTGCCACGGGCATGTTCACCTTCAACAGAAAAGGTTTTATTCTGCATTCGAATAAGCTGGCCAAACAACTTTTTGAAGTGGATGTTCTTACGCACATCAACCAGCTGGAGCGGATTGATCCTAAACTCTTTCAAACCATAAAAGAGATCCAACCGACAGAACAACGTCTGATTACACTGCACTTAAAAAGCGGAATTTTTCAACTGCTCATCAAGTCGAATTCATTTATCTCGGAGAAAGATGAGTTGATGCTGATTTCGGTGCACGACATTAAAAACCAGCTGGATGAAAAAGAGCTGGAATCGTGGCGTAAACTGATACGTGTTATGATGCACGAGATCATGAACTCCATCACTCCGGTTACTTCGTTATCTGAAAGTCTGGCCGGATATTTTTACAAAAACGGGGCAATGGTGTCGCCGGAAGATATCAATACAAAAACCATAGTGACAACTATTCGCGGATTGGAAGTTATTCGCGAGCAAGGCAAAGGACTGATCAATTTTGTGGAGTCGTACCGAAAGATCACACGACTTCCGGCTCCTGAAAAGAAAGTCTTCCAGGTGAGTAACCTTATCGATCATATCCGAATTTTATCGTCGTCGTTTGAGAATGCCGACCATGTGGAGCTATCGTGCAATGTTACTCCTGAAGAACTGGAATTGCATGCCGATGAAAAACAGATTTCACAGGTATTAATCAATCTTGTAAAAAATGCGTATCAGGCCAATGAAGGCAATGAAAATGCAAAAATAACGATTAAGGCAATGGTGAATGAAACAGGTCACCCGACCATTTCTGTTACCGACAATGGACCGGGAATTTCGGAGGAGTTGATGGATAAAATCTTTGTTCCCTTTTTCACTACCAAAGAAAATGGTTCGGGGATTGGGCTCAGTATTTCCAGGCAAATCATGCAATTGCATGGTGGCAGCCTGAAAATGAGCTCTGTTCCTGATAAATATACTTCAGCGGTTCTGGTTTTTTAAGCAAAAAAAGGAGGCTGTCGAACCCGACAACCTCCCGCCAACTAAACTAGACTATGTATGAAAAACTAATTATCTTATTTCATTTTTTGACCTTAAACGGGTGTGAGACAAACACTACCAGGTCGCTTTTCTGTTGTTCTGATTAACTGCAGCTCCCTTACCGTTGATAATACTTTTAACTTCACTCCCCTCGTTTCCGCCAAGCCAAATAGTAGTTGCCTGATGAAAGTTTTGTTCAAGACTTTGTGGAGCTTCAATAGCATAATCAACAATAGCGGCACTGTTAAAAAATACGTTGTAAATACCCAGTCCCCAGGCTTGGTGATTTTTAACGTGATCGGCTACTTTATAGGATGCATATCCATTTTTGCCGTCATGTTGCCAGGCTTCAGGAGTTGGCACAAAGTATGGCATTTCGCACTGGTAAAAATAAACTGTTCCATTTTCGCCGTTCCATATGGTTTGATATTCCTGAAAATGCTCGTTAAACAAGCCATAAATCGTAATATCATTACCGTTTACCGTTAAACCATTCGCTGCTTTGTTAATATCCCAACCAACACCATTGCCGTGATCTGCGCGCCACAGCCAAACATGATCAACCACAACATTGTTACTGTTTATGGTTACACAATTATTTGTAGTACCTGCATGAAAACCTCCTACACGAATAAAAAGATCATAAATGAATGTGGGATTTTCGCTGTGATCCAAATTGGCATCTGGCTCTCCAATCTGAATCAGTTGATCTGTTTTAGTCAAACCGGCATCCACCAGAATACTACCTAAAGTTACATTATCAACATCGGCAATTTTTATCACCGGTTTATCTCCTTCTGGAATCAGCGATGGCATTCCCATTCCAATAACTATTGTGCCCGGATTTTTTACTTCAATGCTGTTTTTCAGCCAATAAATTCCGGGAGTAAAAAGAATGTTTTTCCCATCAGCCAAAGCGGCATTAATACTTTCAGAATTGTCAACTTTTGGATTAGCAATATAAAATTCCGAAATACTAATTTTTTTGTTGCTGCTCTCTTTCGTGCTGTCCCAACTAACACCTTTTGTATTCTTTTTTAATGCGGGAACCTCAAGCCACAATTCGCCCGAGTCATTCATGCTCCAAAACGGTTTTTCACGAACAAATGGCGTATCTTCTATTGAAAGATAGGGTTTGTTTGGCCAATCTGCCTCGGGTGCTCCAATAACACCTAAGGAAACCATATTCCACAGTCCTCCGTTACAACTTTCCCATTCGCTGTTGCGTGAAAACCACTGTTGCTGACCACCAAAAACTACCTGCCCATCAATTTTTGAATCGGCTAAAAATCCTCCGCTGGCAGCGCCATTATCATGAAGTTGCAAATTACCTTTCACATGAACTCTCCGCATTGGAGCAGCTTGCGAAACTCCCCAAACATTGGTCGAATCGGTTGATGGATTTATCGTTAGGTTTTCTACTGCCCGCCAAAAATTTATTAATACACTACCATTATAAGTTGGTGGTGCAACTGCCGTTACCGAACCATTAATAGTAACATCGTTTGGAGATTGACCCAAGCCGATAACATGTGTATAATATCCAACTTTTACATTGAGCTCATACTCGCCCGGTTGAAACAAAAAGGCAATACGATTCTCGTTAAATTCACTCTCATTAGTTGTTTGAATAGCGTAGATTGAATCGATTAAATGCTGAATGGTTCCCATTTCCATTTCGGGTGAGAACAGGTATGCATTTTCGCCCAGATCGGTATAATCAGGGTTCTCCGTTTTGTTGGCCAAATTACATTGACTCAGAAGAAATAGTAGAAATAAACTCAGATATGTTTTATTCATTTTAGCGTTCTTTTTCAAGGTTCCAACTCCAAAAGTTGATGAAAATTCTGGTTATAAGTTTGTAACGAAACTATATTTTCCGGATTTCAGAGAATAAACCGCTTTCCCATTTTCAAACTTAAGCAGTTCGCAACCATTCGCATCAATAACATCATTTTCCGATTTTGCGGGCAAATACAATGTTGCTGAAGTGTTGGCCGGAACAGTTGCTGTGTAAGTCAACTGACCGTTTTCAACTTCCCATTTACTGTAGATTTTACCGTACATCGATTCGTAATAACCTTCTGCCCATGTCATCTCTCCTGTTGGATCGGGTGTTGGTTGCAGGATAAACTTTTGAAAGCCCGGCTCATCACGTTGAATACCTAACGAGTAGGCAATCATCCATTGTCCGACGGCACCAAACGAATAGTGGTTAAACGAGTTCATACTGTTGTTTCCGCCAAAACCGTTCTCAACTGTATAACCATTCAGGCGTTCCCAAATTGTTGTGGCGCCCTGATCGATAGAATACAACCACGATGGATACTGATTATTTTGAAGTAGTTTATAAGCATGCTCGTTGTACTCGTAATCCGAGAGTGCTTTGCTCACCCACGAAGTACCGATAAATCCGGTCATTAATGAATATTCCGGGCGTTCGATACCTTCGTCATCCAGATTCTTACGCTCAATACTTTCGGCAAGCCGTTGCGCCATTTCTTGCTCTTTGTCTTCATCAAAAGCTCCAAGTGCCAAACCAACGGCGTAAGAAGTTTGTGTATCTGCCAATTTGAATTCAGCTTTTTGCCCCGGAGGAGCACCAAATCCGCCCCCACCAATAAGGCCAAGCGTTTTTCCTTCGTCGTTCACAAAGGTTTTATTGAAAAACTCTTTTCGATCCTGATACATGTTTTCGAAACGTGCGGCATCCTCTTCCTTTCCCAGTAATTCTGCTGTATTTTTAATAATCCACAAGTCGTAAACGTGATAAGCAGTTGCCAAAAATTGCGGTCCAAGCTGGTTGTTTTGTGGTCCTAACCAGTCGCCCAACTGAACATCGCTGCTCATTCCTGTTTTTGGATCAATCGACTTGTCAAGGTACTCGATGTAAGCCACCATTGCATCGTAGTGCTCGGCCAACAGCGCCTCATCGTTGTATTGCTGATATACCTCCCATGGAACTGTTAGTCCTGCACTTCCCCAAAGCAAACCTCCAAAACCACCGCCAATCGGAGCAATATCGGTAAACTTACCACTTGCTTTTTGAACGTCGCGCATGGCAATCATATGCCTGCGCAAGAACTGAGAAGTATTGGAAATATATGTTGCAGTTCGTGAGAAAACAGAAATATCACCCGACCAACCCATGCGCTCATTACGCTGCGGACAATCGGTTGGCAAGGTCAAAAAGTTATCGACATTCGACCAGGTAAGGTTCGACCAAAGTTGATTTACTTTTGAATTTGAAGTTTTATAATCGGCAGTAAGCTCAACCACCGAACTAATTGAAACACCCTGAACAGCTTCCAATGGCAACGGTTGATCGATACCGGTAATTTCGATATACTGGTAACCGTGCGAAGTAAATTTTGGCTGGAAAACCTGTTCTCCGTCTTTCATAATATACATATCCTGACTAATGGCTGCGCGGTAATTCTCCGTCATAATCATCCCCACATTATCGCCCGATTCTTCCAGATCGGGGTACAACATTTCCGACACACGAAGAATCATAGTGTCGCCGGGAGCACCATTGGCTATGGTAATTTTTGGCACACCAACAAAGTTCTGCCCCATATTGTAAACATAAACACCCGTCCGCACTTCGTCCATGCTTTGTGCCGTTAATGTAGTGTATTGCCCGGCGTTGTCACCAATCTGACCGATCAGTTTCATTTCATCATAATTGAACTGGGTAACCTCGCCGGTAAAATCCCTTTCTTCCTCATCGAAAGTAGTTCCTTCAAGCGGAACAATAGAAGCCGATACCCATTCGGAATTATCAAATCCGGCCTCAGACCATCCTGCGATTTTTTCTTCTTTCGTGGCATTATAAATCTCGCCAAGATCAAGACTACTGTATTGAATTGGTCCGTCGCTATAAAATTGCCAGTCTTTATCGTTACTTACTATCACATCTTTTGAACCATCGTCGTATGTAATTACCAGTTTTGCCAGCAACGATTGACGGTCGCCAAAATGGTTCCAAATGGCACCAAAACTTAAAAGTCCACTCCACCAACCTTCAGAAAGCATTGCTCCCATAGCATTCGCTCCTTCCTGAAGTTGATCGGTAACATCGTAGATTTGGTAGAAATGTGTTTTGTTGTATTGTGTCTGCCCGGGATTATAATAGTCGTTTCCTACCTTTTCTCCATTTATTTGAACCTCGTAAATACCGCGGGCAGTAACATACAAACGAGCCGCTTCTATTCCTTTTTTCGTATTGAATTCAGTGCGTAACATAGGTGCTGCATTTCGACTCGGATCGGCAACAATAAAACTACCGGTCTGGCCTCCTTCAACAACATACGCATCATTCTCCACCTTCACTTTCCCCGCGAAAATTCCATTATAATTGTCCGAAAGGTCTTCTTTAAAAAGTGTATTATTTGGCGTCCGGTCATTAAAAATTTCCAGATCAGAAAAAGTAGCTTTTTGTCCAGCCTCCATTGAGAAGCCCATATCGCAAACCATCCCGAACGGAATATAGTCGTGATTGTGTCCTATCGGGTTCAGGATTATGGTTGCCCCACTGTTACCCGGCCCAAACTGTGGCATTCCACCACTTGGCTGATTGGCTTTATTGCTTACAAAAAAATCATCCTTTCCGTCAATGCTAATCGTAATTTTTCCATAAGCACTGTTAAATGCGATATTATGAGGGGCATATTTGTTTTTCGAATTGATTACAGAGGATTTTACCGTAAATGTTTTAAACGGTTCATTTGCATCATCGTTAGGTGCGTAACCGGCGCGGTAAATATTCATTTTAGCTAATCCATTTGCCGACTTTTCAAGGTCTGAAATATCCAATTCGAGCTTGATGTAACTTTCGTTGAGCTTGTTTTCGAGCTGGTAAATGTTTTTGTATTTATCCATTAAACGAAGGTCGTTGGCACCATAAATAAAACCCGCTTTTGTACTTCCTTCTTCAATTGCCACCTTGTATTTCAATCCAAAAATCAATTGATAATCTGCAAAGAAAACAAGGTCGTCATCACCTCCGCCAATCCATTGGGCGCCGTCCCATGCTTCAATATTTGGGTTCATCATTCCGGTTTCGTACCATGAATTTGCTGCATGCATTTCATTGTTTTGATCCCAGACATTCACTGTCCAGTTATATCTTGTCTCGGCTTTTAATGGTTTACCGGCATATTCTATCGCCAAAGCTTTACCATCGTCAATCTTACCCGAGTCCCAAACAAGTTCGCCATCGGCACTCGTTACCTGCAATTGATAAGCAGTCTGATAAAATCCATGTTGATTTTCGGGAGCTTTCATTTGCCATCCGAAGCGCGGAAGTTCCACATCAATTCCCAAAGGATTTGGCATATATTCAACGGTGAGTTTATCAATTGCCACCTTTTCTTTTGAACAGCCAAACATAGCAGCTAAAACCACTACCAGCAGGTATGCAGTTAAATGTTTTTGTAAGATTCGAGTTTTATTCATTTTCTGGTTTTTTATCTGACAACAAGTTTTTCTCTTTTTGAACCAAGACCAATTATGTACGTGCCCGAAGACAGAAAAGACAGATTAATTACTCCATTTCCGGAGAGATTTTCAGTATAAATTTTTTGCCCTTTCGCATTGTAAATATGAATTGGAATATCGTTGATGTTTTGAAGATTATAATTCAGCAAACGATCAGCTCCCAGTGGATTGGGATAAATTTCGATCGATTGATTGTATTCAATTACCGATGTTTGAATGTCCTGCTTTCCCCACGAATATATTTCCCATCCGTCGATGGCATTACGATTGGCATTTATCGGAACACTTCCGTCCTCCATCGACACAAATCCACCTTGTCCCAACAGCGCCATTTGGCCGTTTGAAAGGTTTATCCAGTAAAACTTTTCCGTTTCGCCAATTTCATCTTTGGTACATGTCATTGAGGTGGTACCGTTGTTCGAGCTCACATATTTTCCATTGTTTCCGAGCAATGCAATTTTGCCATCGCCGGCATCAACAACGGTAAAAACTTCGGTTTCGCCAACTGTAAAAGTATTACAAGTCATTGGCGACGTTCCATTCTCAGAACTGATGAAACTACCATTGTAGGCTTCAAACCACACGTTATCTCCAATTCCGATGTAAGAGTCGGTTTGCGTGAAGTTTACAATGGTGTCGATCAATTGATCATTTCTTATAAAATTGGGTGTGGTAAATTTATCCCACTTAGCTTTTATCTCTTCTTCGGTATCGAAGTTCAGATCGGGCGCCGGATTAAAGTTCCCGAGGTATAATCCCCAGTTTCGTTCACTGGTATTGTTTTTATAGCACCAGTTCGACCACGATCCGCTGAAAGAATTAACTCCCCTCATCCACTTGCTCCAAAGATCAAGATGCGTCCAAAAGTTATATTCGCCCGCCAAAACAGGAACATTCCAATGCATTTGGTGCCACGACATATCGGCCAAAGCATATTGAATAAATCCATTTTGTGAGTCCCAATTGTAAAAGTCGGTATTATAATAATGCGCCTGGTATAACACGTTTTCCCAACCTCGGGCAACCGGGGCATCAATCATATCGAAATTGTAAAATGCCTGAACCGAAATAATGTGATCGGGATCGATCTCGCGCACCGCCTGATAAATTTTATCGTACATGGAACTGGTTGAGAAGGATGAATTGTTACTCACCGGTTCATTCATCAAATCGTAGGCACAAACAGCAGGTTCTCCTTTAAAATGCTCGGCTACAGCTTTCCACAGGTCAACAGTCATTTGCTGATATTCCTGACTACTCCACAGTTGGTTGGTTACGGCCTGACCGCTTGTAATGTAGCCGTCCAATCCACCGGGTGCGCCATGCAAATCGAGCATCACATATATTTCTCGTTGAGAACATTCTTCAACCACCCAGTCGAGTTGGGTAAAGGCGTTTTCTTTTATGGTTCCGTCGTTGTTCATTACTTCCATCCAGTAAAACGGCACGCGAACCATGTTCATTCCCATCGCTTTTATACTGTCCAAATCTGCGGTGGTAATCCACAAATCCTGGTAGTAATCCCAAATCGAATCGGTTTTTGCCACACCAAAACGGTCGTACATCGCGTTTCTAACCGAATAATCGTCGTTCATCAAAAGGTACAATTCCGAAATGGTCCAGGTGTTAAGCGAGCTGGCCGCCAGCGTGATTTTCATGTACTGCGCTTCAACGGCACCAATTTCAATATCCACAACTGTACTGGTAGAACCACTTCCCGATGTAATTTCAGTCCAGCTGGTTCCGTTTGTTGAAATCTCAATGCGGTATTGCGATGGCGATTCATTTGCATTGTCGCCACCCACCAGGCTAATTTTATCGAAAACAACTTTCTCTTTAAGATCGAAAGTTAACGACTGTTCAACCACCGAAGTTTGGTTGGTTGATGAGTTCCATCGAGTTGTTTCATCTCCGTCGATAATATAATTCAGATTGTCGCCGGAAACATTGGCAGAAGCCGAAATTGTCCACTCCGAGCGGTCGATCAAACCATATCCCAATGGCCCGATCCAATGCTCCATACTTAGCCACGATCCAAAGTTTGTTCCGCGCAAAGCAACCACATCGCCTTCACCCGACTGATTGCGGATTACAGGCCCTGAAGCTTTAAGAAAATCGGAGGAAGTGAACTGAGCAAAACACGCCTGATTAGAAATCAATAACTGCCCAACTACTACGACAAAAACTCCTAGTATTAACTTCTTCATCTTAACCATTTTAAAAGATTACACGCAGCACAAAACACGATGATAAACTGCCAAAATTATATGGTAAAATTTGGAGGGTATGTTATAGAAAAATAAAGTAAGCAACCATCGTATACGGTCATACTCCGGTTGCTTACGCTACTTTAGACTAACAAATTAATATCCCGGATTTTGTACCATATCCGGATTCAAACGTAATTCTCTTTCAGGAATTGGGAAAAGCAAACGATCGCTTGTTACGTTATAAGCTTCGTTGATTGGCGAAACACCTTCAGGATAATAATAAGCCTGTGGATTTGCTTTGATTTTTGCTCCTTGAGCATTCATTACCTCAACGGCAGTTCCCCAACGTACCAAATCTAACCAGCGTTTATTTTCGAAAGCCAACTCAATTTGTCTTTCTTTCATAATCGCCTCTCTCAATTCCGACTGGCTGCTTAATGCCAACTCACTCAATCCTGTTCTTGGATGTGCATGAACCATATTCAGGTAAGTTAATGCATCACTGGTTTCGCCTTGTTCGTTTAATGCCTCAGCTAACATTAGCAGCACCTCAGAGTAACGATAAACCGGCCAGTCGTTATTTGTATTTGGTGCAATTTGCGCACCGTGTACATATTTTTTCACGTAAGGACGATCAACATAACCTTCGCCGGTGTAGAAACCGATTGAAGCGTCGAGACGTAAATCACCTTCTTCGTATTGTGCAATTAAGTCGGGTGTTGGAGTATTCCAACCTGCATAGTTATTTGTACTTCCGCTTGGAAATCCAGGAATAACGCCCGGATTGGTTAAAATTGGCAAGAAGTTATAGGCCCAGTTACTTGCAGCTCCCGCTGTTGGATCATCGGTATACTGAACTTCAAAAATCATCTCGGCATTGTTCTTATTATTTGGATCGAAGATTGCTGCATAATCCGATAACAGTGAATAACCTGTTACGTTTCTCAAAGCAGCTTCGGCATTCGCCCAATCTTCCATAACAAGGTAAGCATTACCCAACAAAGTATAGGCGGCTCCGTTTGCCACATATCCGGGAGCTTGAGCATCGCGGCCTGGTAACAACTCGGCAGCCTCTGCTGCATCAGCAACAATTTGCTCCAGAACCTCTGCTCTTGGCGTTCTGTTTTTCAATGTTTCCTCGTAGCTTGTTGCAGGCTCAGTCATTAACGGAACATCGCCGAAATACTGAACCAAATCGAAATGTGCAAAAGCTCTTAAAAACAAAGCCTGTCCTTTATAATTGTTTTTCGAAGCCTCGCTGATATCAGCATCGTCAATCTGGCTTAAAATCTGGTTGGCCCTTCCAATTATATAGTAGTTGTTATTGTATTTGTTCGATGTTGATCCGCCGTTCGAATCATCAATAAACAAGTCAACATATTCTCTGTCGGCATAACCGCGGTTCGATACATTGTAGCTAAATGTGGTGTTGTCCGATCGCATTTCACCCATCGTCCAGGCGCCGTAACCGGCCAAACCGGTGTTATAAAGCGAGCGCACCGGCTGATAAACGCCAATAATGGCCTGTGCGTAATCTGATTCGGTTTTGTAAAAGTCCTCGGCCGAAACAACTGTTTCCGGCAGGTTCGTTAAAAAGTCGTCGCTGCATGAAGTTGCTCCAAGCAAGGCAGCAATTATCAAGTATATTAAATTATATTTTTTCATCTTTCTAGTCATTTTAGGATTATAAGTTCAAGTTAAGACCCAAAGTAAATGTTCTTGGTACCGGGTAAGCAGTTTTATCGTTTCCGGCATACAAACCACCGGCTGCTGATACCTCGGGGTTATTACCCGGATACTTGGTGAAAACATAAGCCTGCTGAATACTTCCGTAAACGCGTAAGCCCTTAACAATTCCTGAATTTTTAAAAGGTACCTGATACCCTAAAGTGATGTTTTTAATCGCAAAATAGCTGGCATCGTATAAGAATTTCGAGCTCATCCAGTCGCGCTCGTAACCTGTTGTTCCCGAGATTACTTTACCGTAAATTCCATCACCCGGATCTTCCGGCGAACGCCATCTGCGATCAACTGCTTCAAGCACATTAAATGCACCGTCGAGGTTGGTGGTGAAACGCTCGATGTGATTGAATATTTTGTGGCCGAAAGCTCCCTGGCCAACAATTGAAAGATCGAAATTTTTATAGTTGAAGGTGTTTGTAATACCGTAAGTTGCTTTTGGTGCAGAACTTCCGAGTACAAATTTATCGCGGTCGTCGTTATTCACCCAACCATCGCCATCTTTATCGGCAAATTTTACGGTTCCTACCTGAGCACCGTCTCTGCCAACTGCATCAATTTCTTCCTGAGTATAATATAGTCCTTCCCATTTCAAAGCGTACAACTGACCAATTGGCTGACCAACTTCTGTAATTGTATTTTCGCCATAAATTGCAGCATTCGAAGTACCCAGTTTCAACGCTTTATTGCGGTTGAAAGAGATGTTGAAATCAGTGCTCCATTTAAAGTCGCCGGTTAAGTTTTTGGTGTTCAACGTAAATTCATGTCCCCAAAATTCCAGCTCGCCAATGTTGGTAGTAAAGCTGTTAAAACCTGAAGAAACAGGAATATCAACGGTGTACAACAAGTTATCGGTATTTCTGTGGAAATAATCGTAAATCAGGTAAATACGGTTATTAAAGAATCCGATATCGAAACCAACGTCGAACTCCGATGTATTCTCCCAGCCCAGTTCATTGTTGTTCAGTCCGTTCAAACTTTTTCCGCTTTGAAGAACACTGTTCATTGGCGAATTGGTAGCCACCATACTTGCATATTGTGTGTAGTTACCAATGTTATTGTTACCGGTTACACCATAGCTGGCGCGTAACTTCAGGAACGACATTTTTGGAACTACCGACATAAATTCTTCCTCAGAAGCAACCCAGCCCAAAGATGCTGAAGGGAAATCTCCCCAGCGGTTATCAGAACCGAACTTTGAAGAACCATCGCGACGATAAGCCAACGATACCAGGTAACGTTGTTTATAGTTGTAGTTTACACGGCTGATCAACGATACCAGCGACCAGTCCTGAATATCAGTTGACCCGGTAATAGTTGTCGCAACGTTTAATGTTTGAATGTTATTGTCGGGATAGCTTGATCCGTACATTACACCACTTTCGCCGTGTGCACTTTGCGATGAATAACCGGCTAAAACATCGAAGTTATGATCGTCGATACTCTTCTTGTAAGTCAGGATATTTTCCCATAACCACGAGTAACCAAAAGAATTTGAGTGAGAACCTGAAGTACGTGAGAAATCAGTCGCGCTACCAGGATCAAAGATTCCACCTGCAGTTGAAGGACGGAATGAATCGGCAACATTACTTCCTAAATCAACACCTACAGAAGATTTGTATTTTAAACCTTTCCACAGATCGATCTCAACAAAAGCGTTGGCCAAAACACCAATATTTTTAGCTGTATTTTTTACTACCTGAACCTGGTTGTACCAGTTTGGACCCGGCTGCGAACCGTAATCATTTCCCCATTCTCCGGCATTGATCGGAATAGTTCCGTCTTCGTTAATGTATGGAGCCAGTGGCGAGGTTAACAGTGCACCCTGCAGAATACCGCCAGTTTCGTACCAAACACCATCGCTCGAAGGAGTTTTGTTGTGCGTAACTGTATTCGACAAGTTTACACCCACTTTAATACGGTCGTTAAACTGGTATTCAGAGTTGGCGCGTAACGAGAAGCGGTTGAATTTTGAATTTAACAAAACACCTTCCTGGCTGAAAAATCCACCAACAACCGATGATTTGAATTTATCTTTACTGGCACTGTATTGTACCGAGTAGTTCTGAATTAAGGCTGTGCGTGTAATGGCATCCAGCCAATCTGTTCCTGCTCCGTATTGTTCCGGATTCTGGAACATTTCAGGTACTCCCCATCCGTTTTCTTCGTGAATTTCTTTTTTAAACTGGGCAAATTGTCTGGCATCCATCATATCGGGCAACAGGTATTCAGGAATTTGCTGAAGCCCCTGGTACACATTCACGTCTACTTTCGACTCGCCAAATTTTGCCTGTTTTGTAGTAATCATTACCACACCGTTTGCAGCTCTCGATCCGTAAAGTGCTGTTGAAGATGCATCTTTCAAAACCGAAATGCTTTCAATTTCGTCCGGGTTGATATTCGAGATGTCGCCGGTAATAGGGAAACCATCAACTACGTATAGCGGGTCGCTACCTGCAGAAATAGAAGCCTGACCACGAATACGGATCGACATTCCCTGTCCTGGTATACCTGATGTTTGATTGATCTGAACACCGGCCAGTTTTCCCTGCAGCTTTTGCGAAAGCTGTGCTGTTGGAATATCAGCAATTTCGTCGGTACTTAAATTCTGAACAGCACCGGTAATATTTCTTTTTGATTGTGATCCGTAACCAATGGCAATAACTTCGTCGATACCAATGTTTTCTTCTGTCATGGTAACATCGAAAACCGTTTTATCGCCTACCTCAAGTTCAACGGTGCGCATCCCCACAAACGAAATCTGGAGAACAGTTCCCTGTTCAACTCCTGAAAGCGAAAAGTTTCCGTCGATGTCGGTAACAGTTCCGTTTGTAGTTCCTTTTACAATTACCGTTACACCCGGCAGAGGAAGTCCGTCTTCATCTTTTACCGATCCGCGCACACCATTTTGCTGAGCACCCGAATTTGCGGGTTCATCTTTTAGCTCAACCAAAATCATATTGCTTTGCAGCTCTTTAAATGAATATGGCAACTCGGCGAAGGCTGATTTAAGAATATCACCAATCACTTCGTCTTCGGCATGCAAAGTAACGCGCTGATTTATATCAACTTCATCGTTACTGTAAAAAAAGCGGTATTCGCTGTTTTTTTCGATGTGTGTGAAAAGCTCAAGAAGTGTCGTGTTTTGTACATTAACATCCATTTTTGTGGTTTGAGACCACAAGCTGGCATTGGTTTGTAAGGTAAAAACCAGAACAAGAAACCACGTTAATTTCATAATTCGTACATACTTTTTCACTTTGTGCCCATGGCAGGGCCAAAGAATTCGTTTTAAATTCATAAATTTGATTGTCTTAAAGTTAAACTTCGGTTTAATTTTTACTAAGGGGAGGTGCGGGAACACTTCCTCTTTTTTTTAAACCATTCTTATTCTCTCTCTTTTAGTTCTTAGTGTAAAATGTTATTTCATTGTTGTTTATATTATATCCAACCTTATCCGAAATACTGAAATATGCCAATGCTTCCAGAATACTTTCTCTTTCCAGAATTCCTGTAAACCTTCTGGATTTTACTTCATTGTCGCTAAATTCGATATCAACATCAAACCAGCGCTCCAGCTTTAGTTCCAAATCGCCCAGCGATTCATTTCTGAACACCAATCTTCCTTCTTTCCATTCGGTTTCAGGATCGACATCTTTTAAATTATGAAGTGTCATTTTGTTGCTTTCTTTATCGAAAACAATTTTCTGATTAGGCTTCATTATCGCTTGCTGCGAAGTGCTCGAAATTTGTACACTTCCTTCAACCAAAGTGGTTGATATGGTATTTTCCTCCGGGTATGCTTTTAAATTGAATTCGGTGCCCAACACTTCCACTGTAACAGCACCGGCTTCAACCCTGAATGGAACTTCCTTGTTCTTCTCCACTTTAAAATAAGCTTCTCCTTCAATCTCCACTTCGCGGTATTCCTGCTGAAAGTTATTGTTGAAACGCAATTCACTTCCAGAATTCAGGTAAACCAACGAGCCGTCGGGCAGCGTAACGGTTGATTTGTCGCCCAAAGCACATGTTATTGTCGTGAATGTTGGTTCGCTAACGTTTTGTTGTTTTCCGAGGAAATAAATAAATGGCAGAGAAATAAGCAGCACGGCAATGGCAGCGTATTTTAATACTTCGCCAATTCTAAAGTTTTTTTTCTGCTCTTGATGGATTTCATCCTTGAATTTAAGGATGGCTTTTTCGGTATTGTATTCGTTTTGATCTCCGGTTGCTAACCAGATTTCCTGCAAGTCAGCATACATTTCCCGATTTTCATCAGACCCGTTGATCCAGTGTTGAACCGATGCTTTTTCTTTAGTGGTTGCCTCTCCACTAAAGAGACGAATAATCAGATTATGTATGTTTTCTTCCAACATGAATTTTGTGTTTCTATTGCCATGATGCATTGAAATAAAAAAACCCTGTATGGAAGATAAACTTTTTTAAAATTTTAGAAGCTTTTTAAAATTTATCCAATCATTTTATTACTCGTCTTTTTCACTACTTCTGCGTTGGAATCTCCTTAAATAGCTGTGCTATTCGCGTCAATTCCGCCTTGAATTAGTAAAAAATACTTCATAATATCTCTAATTAATAAAATTTAAACAGCCTCTTATTTCAGAAGCATAAAAAGAAGAAAAGCCGGAAGGTAATCCTGTAAGTTTTTTCGTAACGAAATAACCGCTTTTGAGAGGTGCATTTCAACTGTTTTTACAGCCAGTCCCATCTCATCGGCAATTTCTTTGTTCTTTTTGCCCTCAAATCGTTTTAGCCGAAAAGCTGTTTGTTGCTGAGGAGGCAAAAGATTAACAGCTTCTTCTATTCTTGAATTCAGTTCTTTTATCAAAAGGCTATTCTCAGTAACGCTTTCCGCCACTTCTTTAAAGCCAATATTTTCATTATCGGTGCCCGAAAAATAATCTTCTAACTTTTCTTCTTTCTTCAGTTTCCGCAAATGATTCAGCGAATTATTCGCCACCGCCTGAAACAAATATGATTTTACCGAGCTGGTAATTTCCAGTTTTTTTCGGTTCTCCCAAATCTTAAAAAAGGTCTCGGAAACAATATCCTCAGCAATATCTTTTCTCCCCACATACCTTCTGGAGTAAGCGCACAAACCAACATAATACTCTTCAAAAAGTGATATATAGGTTCCCTCGTCACCCGACTTCAGCTTCTTCAGTAGGTATTTCTGTCTATCCTCCATAAGTTATTTCAGCAAAATAAATATAAACTTATGAATTACAAACTTTATATTGCTACAAACAAATGAATTTAAGAGAAAGCAATACAAATAAACTAAGTGTCAATCCCACGCTTTAACAATGAGAGAGCCAATTGATAAAATGTAATGGTAAATTTTACTTGCGGCTGATAATGCGATCAACCGAAATTTTTCCACTTCCCGACAGCAGTAAAACAATATAACCTACCAGGTAAAGTAAAGCCAATTCTTTGCGGCCAAACGGATCGGCACCATGCGCAATAAAAGCAGCAACGGCCATAGTTACGATTGATGGAATTACCGCCAGACGCGTTCCTAAACCAAGTACGATAAGTATGGAACAGACAACCTCGGCAAAAACGGCCAATACCAACGAAACCTCGGGACCTAATCCAAGTGGATCGCCAAATTGCATTTCGCCGGCTAAAAGGCGCTGTAACTTTGGAATTCCGTGGGTAAGCATAAAACCTCCTGTTGCCAAACGCAGCAGCAACAGCGATAAATCAACACTAGTATTGTTTAATTTTGTTTGAAATAACTTCTTCATAGCGTATATATTTTTTACCCCAAACAACTACAAATTAAAATTGTTGGCACAACTAATAAAAAAGCCCGTTAATACTAAGTTAACGGGCTTCCTATATATCCACTCTTTATAATTCTGTTTTAACAGATTATCTTTCAAATATGATTTTAGGATTTTTACCCCATCCCTGAAGGGTGAAATCCTAAAAAGCAATCTGGTTCCCTTCAGGGTTCAGGGTAAAACAGATTGATTTTATCAATAATTTATTGAATCTGTTAAAATAGAATTAATCAGCCTTCGAAAGCCAAACATCCATTTTATTGGCTCCACGATTATTCCAAACGTAATACGGAATAGCTGTAAATGTTTCTGCTTTTGTTTTGCCCGAAGCTTTTATTACTTCAACTCCTGCCAGCAAATCGGCGTTATAATTACTCTCAAACTGTGTTTCTTCCGATACCTGAATTGTTTCAATTTCAGGATTATCTTTTTCTTCCACACAGTATACAATCGGGCCTCTTTCAATGGCAACTTTGCCTTTGTCGGCCTCAACAAGTTCGCTGGCTTTTACCGTGCGCACCTGCATTGACAAACTAAATTCCACCTCGTCGCCGCTGTTCCACTCGCGATCTAATACGGCGTAACCTTGCTCAGTTGCGTAGCTTACGTTTTCGCCATTAACCAAAATTTCAGGTTTTGCGGCCGGAGCATTTTCGTAACTATACAAATCGCCCGGCAGCGGTTGGTTTTGTGCCCATCCCGGAATACGAACTCGAACAGCAAATTGCGATGCTGTTTCAGGTGATACAGAAATCTTCACCTTGCCATCCCACGGATATTTTGTCTCCTGATCAATTTTTACTTCCGAGTCAGCCATTTTTACTGAAGTGCTGCTCTGAACAAACAGGTTTACGTAGATATCGTTGTCTTTTTGCGCATAAATATAACCAGGAACCGATGGCATAAAACGACACATATTTGATGGGCAACATGAACAATCGAACCAAGGCTCGCGGGTAAGGCTGCCACCACTGTTGAAATGATAGCGCATATCGCACGACAGCGGATTCGGGTAGAAGAAATTCGTTCCGTTGAGTGCGACTCCCGAAATTACTCCGTTGTACAAACTACGCTCCAACACATCGATATATTTTGAATCGCCATGCAGCAAAAACATGCGGTAATTCCAATACACATTGGCAATGGCGGCACAGGTTTCGTTGTAAGCTGTTAAGTTTGGCAATTCGTAGTTTTCGCCAAAAGCTTCACCCTCGTGTTTCGAGCCAATTCCTCCGGTGATATAGATCTTTTTATTCACCACATTATCCCACAATTTGTCAACAGCATTTGAGTAAGCTGCATCTTTATAAAGGGCGGCAATATCGGTCATTCCCGCGTACATATAAGCTGCACGAACTGCGTGTCCAACAGCTTCGTCCTGTTCAACAACCGGTACATGATCCTGGTTATAAGGCCCCCAAAGTTCGCGTTTGGTGCTGTCTCCTCTGAAATCCAGGAAATGCTTGGCCAAATCGAGGTATTCCTTTTTATCGGTGATCTGGTACAATTTGATCAGGCCGGTTTCAACAATTTGGTGACCCGGAACCTGCGGATTTTTATCGGCTCCAAAAACAGAAACCAGCAAATCGGCATTTTTTGTGGCAATATCCAGGAAGTTCTTTTTCCCGGTTGCATGATAGTGTGCTGCAGCAGCTTCGTACATGTGGCCCGCATTATAGAGCTCATGACTCCAGGCCAATCCTTCCCAGCGCTCTCCCGGAGGACACCATTCGGCCGGCGAATGTGTCGGGTCGATAATTTTCCAGGTAGTCAGGTAACCATCTTCAGCCTGCCCGATACTGATAATCTCGATCAAGGAATCAACGTAGGCATCCAATTTCGGATCGGGAATCGTGGTCATTGAATAGGCCGCTCCTTCAATAATTTTATACACATCGGTATCGTCGAAGGGCATGTCGCCACGCACGGTGCCTTCCATTTTGCCACCGGCAATCAGGAAATTCTCGAGGCGACCGGTCTCTTCACATTTCTGAAAAGACGCCGGAATGGTTGCCTTGCGATTGGTTTCAATCTTTGGCAACCAAAAAATATCATTCACCTGAACATCGCTAAACGACACCCCGTTTATGGGATATTCCGCGTGTTCCGGTTTTGTTTCTTTCGGCTGAGTTGAACAACTCGCAAAAAAGAATAAGGCTGCAATAGCCGCAGAAAAAGTTAGTCTCATTAGTTTCTATTTTATAGATTTTTAATTCGTATCACTGAAAAAGAATAAGCCGGCAGCGAATAATCGAATTTCTCCGACACGCTTATTTTAGTCTCCTCCGGTTTTGCGGTTTTAGAATCCGGTTTGCCTTTTAATACTGACAATACGGCTTCTGATCCGGAAACATCAAATCCGGAAAGATCGATGTCCGCATCAACTTCTGCAGGAAGCAGGTTCACCAGTTTTACGATAATATCGTTGGTTTTACTGTCTTTCACTACCGAAATCGCCACACGTTTTTTAACGGCTTCGCTGTTGTCCGAAAGTTTAACTTCGGATGGAATGTACGAATCGCCGGCGTTGTTTCCGTAAAGTTTTTGTACGTAATATCCCACCGTTGGGTGAACTTCTTCGTTATTGAAATAGATCAGATCAGGATTCCACTGTGTAAATCCTTCTTTAGCCAGCAGCGGCGCGTATGAAGTCATGGTAACCACATCGGCATTTCGTTCAACAGCGGTTAAATACAGAGCTTCTGAAAGCGCGGTTTCGATATTGTTCGGACGGCCAGGTAAATGCGCCGCGTATTCTCCAAGGTAAACTTTCGATTTGCTCCTGTCGTAACGATCATAATAATCCTGGTTGTGGATAAACCAACCCGGCGGCTGGTAGTAGTGCTCGTCCACCATCGGAACTTCGAGTTTTGTTGCCAGCTCCCATCCTTCAACATAGTCGGTGCCGGTGTAAAAAGGGCCAACAGTTCCGATCACGGTAATTTCAGGATATTTCTCGAGAACGGCGTCGTAGATCATGGTAAAACGTTCTTCAAAAACATCGGTGATCAGGTCTTCATTTCCAATGCCGATGTATTTCAGGTTGAACGGCTCCGGGTGTCCGGCCTCAGCACGTACTTTTCCCCATTCAGTGGTTTTATCGCCGTTTGCCCATTCAATCAAATCGAGCACTTCCTGAATGTAATCACCCATGTCGCACATCGGGATTCCGCCTTGTTGACCATGTCCGCCACACGACGAATTCTGACAAGGAACACCCGCCGCTAACACAGGTATCGGCTCCGCATCAATATCCTCGCAAAACTGAAAATATTCGAAATAGCCCAATCCTGCAGACTGATGGTAGTTCCAAATGTTTCGCTGCGGTACACGCGATTCAAGTGGTCCAACAGTATTATTCCAGTGATAGATATTTTCCAGTCCGTCGCCATGCGCAACACAACCTCCGGGGAAACGCACAAATCGTGGTTTCATATCGGCAATTGTTTGTGCTAAATCGGCACGCAAGCCATTTTTGCGATTTTTAAAAGTGTTTTCCGGGAAGAGAGAAATCATGTCTAAAGCCACTTTCCCCGCATCCTGGGGAATGACCTGCAATTTTGCTTTTGCAGTGGTTTTTGTTGCTGTTAATTGTGCTTCCAACTTTTTCCAATCACCGCCAAAAGCCTTCCTTCTCACCTCCGTCAGCACCTCGCCATTTTCATCAACCAGCGCCACACGCAAATTATTTTTTGCTCCGTCCAGCATTTTGGCAAAAACAGAGAAGTTGTATTTCTCGCCTTGCTTAATAGAAATTCCGTTGAAGCCATCGTTCACCAATGCAACGCCCGGTTTTTCAATATCGAGCACTGCAAAATGTTTGTTGTTGATATGAATCGGCGAAACCGAATCAATGGAAAAACTGGCTCCTTCACCTGATAAACTCCAGGCTTTTTTAGCATTCCATGTTGGATCGCTTCCTTTTCTGTCGGAAAGTTGGTATTCAAAACCACGGTTCTGAACCAACTCGGCATACAAACCACCATCGGCCGCGTAGTTAATATCTTCAAAAAATATCCCGATCAGCATATCGCTGATGGCTTTGCTTTTTTCAGGAAGAACCGAGATTTCTGCATCCACAGTTTTCAGGTCCTTAAACCGCTCGGCATCCAACGATGTATTATCCGCCCGTTGCTGCTCATGAAAACGGCTCCACTCATTCCATTTAATCAGGGCATCAATTTCATTCCATGCCAATTTATTGATCACTCCGGTTTGCTCTTCACCGTCAATACGAACGGTTTCGCGTAAATTCATCCGGTCCGCTTCACTAGCTACTTCCGGCTCGGAATAGATTTTAAAATCGTTTGTGGTGGTTTTGAAGATCTTTTCAGTACCGTTGATTTCGTTAATCCAGGTGATTGTATAAACTTTGTTTTGCTCGTCAAAAACAACTTCAATGTTGGCTACATTTCCGTCTTCAACAACTTCGGGGTACGACTGGCGTTTCCAATTATAAAGATCGGTTGAAGCGGCGTGTGCAAACTGTTGTACGTCTACGTTCAATGTCCACAGGCAATGCCACAAGCCATCTTTATCCTGAAACAAAAACGGATCGAACATTTTCTTTTGCCCACCCCAGGTTCCAAAATCACTTGCCAGAAACCGGAATTCCGGTCCGATGGCGTGCCAGTTTTCACGATCGACACTCCAGGCAAAATTCAGGCCGGCAGTGTTGTTATTTTTTCCGCAGGTATACGAAAATACGTAGGCCGAATCAGGCTCGTTAGCTTTTAAAGCCACTGATGACAATAGTAGGAAAAAAGTGAAAATATAGAGTTTCATAGGTTTGTTAAAATATTGGTTTACAAATTATTGAAGGTGCTAATTTAGTTATAAGCAAAAGAAAGCCATCCTGTTCCGATAGCTTTCTTTTGAGTTATTCTTGCCTTATCATTAAGGAATTTCGTTACTACTCAGTAAACGAACTTCAATCAGACGCATGCTGGCTTGATCGTTGGAAGCCTGCACCTTAAATACCAGTTCTTGTTTGGCTACTTCGCTTTCAGGTATCGGGATTACTTTTTCCAGAATAGCATTTTCATCTCCTCCATTCAGTTCCAAAGTACCTACAGATTTGTTATTCACCAAAATTTCTGCCGTGCGCGGATAACCTGAATCAAAATATTTCAGGTGTAAAAAACGACCTTTCTTATCCGGATTTTTCAGGTTATAGCTAAAGAAGTCGCTTGTTTCGCGATAGTGATAATCATTTGCGTACCCGATTCTTGATCGTTCAAACTTGACGAAGTGATCTGATTCGGGCTGCTGCTCACCTGATTCAACCTTATCAACAGTAATGGCATCTAAGGCAATTCGGGCTTTTTCTTCTTCCTCAACCTGGCGAATCATATCGTTCATCTCTTCTTTAGTTGCCTGCGACCAGTAAATGTTATATCGCGACTCGTGTATCCGGTAAAACGGTAAAAGTTCCAGTCCGCTCTCGTATTCTTCCGGGTATAAATTGTTTAGTTTAAATGCCAGCTTATCTCCGGATTCTTTTTCAAGCATCGATGGCAAATTATCAGCTGATGACACAACTACAGGGCGGTCTTTCAGCGGAATCATTTTACCGTGTGCAACGTGTCCCATACGACTTGCATCGGCGTACAATCCTTTCAAATCTTCGGTGCCGGTTTTTGCTGCCAGCACAATCGGGCCATATTCATAAGCATAATTATTACTACCATCTTCCAACTGTTCTACCGTAACTTTCATCGGTAAAACCAGCTCAACTTTATCGCCTTTTTCCCATTCGCGAGTAACAACGGCATAACCATTTTCCGACACCTGGTATTTTGCGTTTTTACCGTTCACCAATACCTTTAGCGCTCCTTCTTCTACCCACGATGGATAACGAAGGTGTAATTCAAAATTCGTTTTTTCGTTCGGATTGATGGTTAAAAAAACCTTGTCCTCATCAGGAAATTGCGATTCCAAAACAAGCTCTGTGTTTTTTGCTTCCCAGTTTAGTACTGAAGGAATGAACAGATTCACATAGAGCGACTTATCGGTGTGCGCATAGATCATCTCACCATATTTCCCCGGATTTTCGATACCGGACCCCACGCAACACCAAAAACTGGTTTGAGGTTGCGAATAAACCCTGTAATGGTTGGGACGCATGGGCGTAAAATAAACGAGGCCGCCGTTGTCGGGATTAAGCGACGCCAAAATATGATTGTAAAGTGTCCTCTCGTAATAGTCGATAAACTTGCTGTTGTTGCCGAAAGTGGGGTACAACATTTTGGTCAGTTTCAGCATATTGTACGAATTGCAGGTTTCAGGACCTTCAACCGACGAGATCATTTCCGAAAAATCATCTTTTGGGTGAAAGTGCTCGCGTACGCTGTTTCCACCAATTGCCACACTTCTGCCATTTACCACTTCATCCCAAAAAAACAGGGCCGCATCCGACCAGGCAGAGTCGCCGTCCAATTCGGCAATGCGCTGATAACCGATAACTTTTGGAATTTGCGTATTCGCATGTTTCCCATTCAACTCATCATGATGCTTGATTAAAGGATCAAGAATTACATGATGCGAGAACTTTTTAGCCAGCTCGAGGTATTTATCGTCGCCGGTAATTTCGGCTACGTCGGCAAAAGTCTCATTTAAACCGCCATGTTCGCTGTTTAGCATGGTCTGTATCTGCTCATCGTTTAACCCCGATACCAAATCCAGCATCCAGTCGGTCATATCGATCAGCATTTGTTTGGCCGTTTCGCTGTGGGCATACAACCACGCATCGCGCAACCCGGCGTAAGTTTTATGAATGTTATACAGCGGCACCCATTTGCCATTCAGACTGAAACCTCCGGCACGGATATTACCACTTTTAATCTCATCCCAAGCAGTTTGTCCACCCGGCACACCGCCAATGTAACCATTTCCGTTGGCATCCTGGCAGCGTTTCAACTCGGAGATCATGTAGTCGAGTCTTTCCTTCATCTCCGTATTGCCGGTTGAAGCGTACATCAACGACAGCGCTGTAAGGTAGTGCCCGCCAATGTGCCCGTCGAGGCCTGTGTTTTCCCAGTTCGGGTAACTTTCGGCCTTTGGTTCCAAACCGGCTTCCCGCAAAAACGGAGCTAATAAACGATCGGGATCAAGCGCCATCAGGTAGGCAATGTCCTGTTCCTGCGCGTTTTTAAATTCGCTGTCGAGTAATCTTACATCGCTGAGATCAAAATACTCAACCGGCGAATCATCTACTTCTTTTTTAACACATGAATTCAGGGCAAAAAATAACAATATGAATAACGCTGTATACTTCATCAAATTAGAAATTACTGTTGTAGTTTTAACAAGATACTTTCGTGTGCCAAAAGATTTTCATCAATGGATCCGGAGAACGTTCCAAGGTCTTCTCCTGTCCACATATTTATTGCAGAACATTCGCCATCAATACCCAATTCTGAAAGTTCAACACCCACATTCAACGGCTCTTCACCATCAGAAATATTGAATAGTGCCAGGTAAACATCTCCGGTATCTGGATTTTTTGAAGTGATTCCCACTTTGCTTTCATCCTGGAAAAGTTGTTTAACATCGGTGCTTTCGCGGTGCATTTTCAGCACTTCTTCGTTGGTTAACAACGACAGCGTGAATTCATCGTTACTTGGCAGGTCGCCGCCAAACATCAGTGGCGATTTAAAAATGGTAAACAAGGTCATTAACGAATATTGCTCATCAGGAGTCAAACGGGTCATGCGCTCTTCGCCACGTTCACCACGAATTGAGATACGTCCCAGCGGAATCATATCGCAATCGGGCCAGGTTCCGGGCGCAATGTGCGGATACCATTGTTCAGTTACTTTTATCAGGTGATCGAAATGCCACCACGAGTCCCAAACATCGTCGACCATACGCCACATGTTGGCATGTTCTTTTACGTGGTCGGCAGCTGTAATTGGAGTTGCACCGGGCGATGTACTTAAAACGATCGGGCGGCCACAATTATCGATGGCGTTGCGGATCAGTTCAATTTCTGCCTGATGGTATGGGCGCGACAAGTCGTCGATCTTGATAAAATCAACTCCCCAGCCTGCATACATATTCATAATCGAGTTGTAGTATTCCTGTGCGCCGGGTTTATCGGCAACAATGGTGTAATTATCTCGTAACCATGGGCATTGCAATTCGGTTGTGTAAATCTGATCGGCAGTAATTCCATCGGTTCCTAAAATCGGTAATTTGTTTTCAACCGCCACTTTTGGAATACCGCGCATAATGTGGATACCAAATTTTAATCCTTTGCCGTGTACATATTCGGCCAGTTCTTTAAAACCTTTACCATCGGCAGCCGACGGGAAACGATTTACGGCAGGTTGGTAACGTCCGTATTCGTCGATTACATAACGCGGATCGGTTTGGTTATAACCACCGGCTTTGTCGTTCTCAACAAACCAACGGATGTCAACCACAATGTATTCCCAACCGTAATCTTTCATTTTCTCGGCCATGTAGTCGGCATTGGCTTTTACCTCGTGTTCCTCAACAGTTGGCCCGTAGCAGTCCCAACTATTCCACCCCATTGGTGGCGTTTCGGCCCAGGTTTTAAACTCGCCTTTGGCAAACGGCTCCGCTTGTTTCTGATTATTACATGCAAAAAGTGCAAAAAGAATTGCGACAGAAAGTAGTTTTAAGTTTTTCATATTTTTTATTGAATTTATTTACAACACAAACGCCTAAAGCATAATAACAAAAGTAAAACAAACTCTTATTTTTTGAGAAGACATTTATGAGTATTATGTGGACAAATCGGTAAAAAACTTGCACATATTTGTTATCACGTAAATCTCATGAAAAATTATAGAAGCACTTTATAAATACAAGTATTATTGTTATAAATAGAGGTATTCTTTCCGCGATGGATTGATGATACTACTTCTGCTTTAACCTGATGTTCTGAAACAAAGGAAAACATGAGTTCGGCGAATCCTTCAGAGCAGTAACACAATATTGATGAGTCCACTCCTTTTTCCTGATTTACCATTGGGCAAACACAGTAATCCTTGTTTTCGTTGGCCAATACTACACCGGCATCTTTATCGTAATCAATCTTCCAGCCCCACTCTTTTTCCAAAAATGAGATGAATTTTTCGTTGTCGCCTTTGTACGGTTGCAGCACTTTTTCCATTTCTAAATGCTGAAAATGTACCTGGGCACAATTCTTCAAAATCTGTTGCGAAGCTTCGGTGTTATCGTCGATACTTTTTAAGAGAGTTGAAATCCACTGCTGCATGAGTAATTTCCCGGAATCGGGTTGCTCCTCTGCACGACTTTCATTCGCAAAAGCTAAAAATCCGCAAGCACAAGAACCTGCCAAACATGATTTCTTGATAAAACTCCTGCGACTATTGCTGGTATTATTGGCTTCCATCTCAATCAAATTTGAAGAAGGAGCCTGACCTCATCGCGAAGTCAGGCTCCCTTTATAAAGTTGAATTAACTGACTAATATCCCGGATTCTGGCTCAAATTGGTGTTTGATTCCAGTCTTCCGCGAGGAATTGGATACAAGGCACGGTACTCGCCATTTGGCGTGTGCGACAAATAAGACTTGGTTGTGTAAATTCCAAAACGAATCATATCCTGACGGCGGCGTCCTTCCTGGTTGAACTCCCAGCCCAACTCATCAAGGAAACGACCGTACTGAACATCTGCACCACCTTCTTCAGTAGTGTCGAATTCGTTACGCAAACCATAGTCGTAAACACTTCCTTCCATCAATTCAGCACCCGTAACTGTTGCCTTTGCTGCATCGTCGAAAGCACGTGCTCTAACTTCAGAAACAATTGCTGCTGCTTCATCAGCATCTCCTGTACGAAGTAAACATTCGGCTTTCATCATCAACACATCGGCGTAACGGAACAATGGATAATCGTTGTTCAGAATATTTGAAGAACCCAGTGCGATCTCAAATTTCTCGAAACGATAACCGTGGATTTCTTCCGAAGAATGTACGCCCGGCAGTTCGTTTACCAATGCCAGTGGCTCGCCAACCAGGCTACCCATTGTAACATACAGCGGATCGCCGGCAGCCGAATATTGTTGCCCCATCATAAAGTTATTGGTAAGGCGCTTATCTTCCGGATCGAAAGTGTCGATAAACTGCGGAATGGCACACATACCTCCCCACGGAGTCATTTGCAAATTGTATTTAGCCTGCATTGACGGCTGACAAGTTTGCATATGTATATCGAACGCGTTCCAGGCAGTTGTATACTGGTCGTCGATCGATAATCCGAAAATAATCTCTTTCGAGTTTTGATTCTCGGTAACAAACACACTTTTCTGGTTACCTTCCAGCTCGTAACCTGCGCCCGAGTTGATGATTGCATTACACTGCTCAATACATTCGTTCCACATTGGCGTGCCGGTGTAAACCTCAGCATTTAAATACATTTTTGCCAACAAAGTACGTGCTGCCCATTCGTTAAAACGGCCATAAGTAAGCGCGTTAAAATCGGACGACAGGTATTGAATGTTATCGGTAATTTCGGATACAATAAAGTTGAACACTTCGGCTCTTGAACTTTGCTCAGGCAAATAACCTTCTTCCACATCAAAACTGGTTACCAACGGAACATTTCCGTACAGGTCAATCAGGATATAATAGTAACTTGCACGAAGAACTTTTAATTCAGCAAGTACCTCATCTTTTGTTTCTTCGAGCGGCAAAAAGCCCGATTCTACCTGGTAAATTACACGGTTACAGTTGGCAATTCCCGAGAATGTTCTGTCCCATGTTACATACACATTATTGTCGTCGGTAGTCCAGTCGTGTTCGTGCATACGGCGGTAAATACCACCATCAACCCAACCGTTTGGGCGGCCCGGAATTACGATTTCGTCGGCGCCTACTTCCTGAGCTCGCCACAAACCATTCCACTCCAATAATATTTGTCTCCAGTTTCCGTATGCCGAGCCAACAATGGCTACAATATCTTCTTCTGTTGGTTCGAATTGTTCGGCAATAATTTCTCCGTAACTCGTGTCTTCCAACTCGGTACATGATGAAATCACCAAGGCCAGAATTAGAAATAATATGCCGAATTGATTGCTATATTTTATTTTTTTCATTTCTGATCAGTTTTAGAATTAAAAGTTAACGTTTACACCCAAAGTAAATGTCCGTGTTGTCGGATATTTATCGCGATAGTCGTTGCCCGGAGAAAGGCCGCTTCTGGATACTTCCGGATCGACACCTTTATAACCTGTGAAGGTGAAGGTGTTCAGAGAAGATACGTAAACGCGCGCTCCTTTAATGTATTCATTGTCGAGATCAAAAGTGTATCCCAATGTAATATTGTCAATCTTCCAGTAATCACCGTCTTCAATGTAGTACGAGTTGTATTCCAGGTCCATTTCATCGCTCAATACAGCTTTTCCGAATATTGGATCGTAAGCCGATTGTAAACGGTTGTACTGAATCGACATGGTATTTTCGAGGTACATGCGCTCGAAATTCAGAATCTGGTAACCAAATGCACCACGCATAGTAACACCCAGATCGAAATTTTTGTAACGGAAATTGTTGTTCCAGCCGGCATAGAATTTTGGCAAACCGTTTCCTAACACATGTTTGTCTTCGAAAGCACGCGAGAACTCATCAGAAGGAACTTCATTTCCTTCGGCGTCTTCGTAAATCCACTTTCCGTCTTCATCAACGTCAACCACTTTGAACCCGTAGAAATTACCGATCTTATCGCCAATATCAACACGGTGAGTAAAAGTCTGAATTGGTTCGCCGGTTCCTCCGGTAGTAAAATACTCCTGGGTTGCCTGGTACAAGTCGTTTGACAGGCTAACCAGTTTATTCGAGTTGGTAGAGAAATTAAAACTGCTTATCCACTCAAAATCTCTGGTGCGCACAGGCACTACATTTACCAATACTTCCAATCCTTTGTTTTCCATTTTACCAACATTGGCGCGTGTAGTTGTAACTAAGTTTGGAGGCACAGGAACAGTGTAATCGTACAACAATCCGTCGATGGTACGATTATACACATCGATACTACCGCTTACACGGCTGTCGGCCAAAACAAAATCAACACCGAGGTTGGTTTCCTTTTTCTCCTCCCAACGCAGGTATGGATTTGGGTTTCGGGTTGGAGCCAATGTTTGCATCCACTGTCCGTTTGAATAAACCGAACCGGAATAACCGATTGTAGCTACTCCAAGGAACAAGTTACTTGGCTGTGTTCCGGTTACACCATAACCGGCTCTGAATTTTAAGTCGTCAACAAAAGAAACATTCTCCATAAACGACTCTTCCGAAATACGCCAACCAACAGAAACAGATGGGAAAGTACCCCAAGGTTCTTCGGTTCCGTACAACTGGCTTGCTGCCTCGTGACGCAAACTTGCCATTAACAGGTAACGGTTTTTGTAGTTATAATTTAAACGTCCGAAGAAACCAATAAGGTTAGTTTTGGTTCTTCTGCTTCTGATACCCGACGAAGTTCCGCCTTCAAGAATTCCGGTACCCAACTGAATTTGATCGGCACCAAAAAGGTCGGTAGGGAAATCCTGGTTGGTCATCAACAAATCGTGCCAGTCGTTATCCTGATAACTGTAACCACCCAAAATGGTAAAACGGTGTTCGCCAATAATTTTAAGGTATTCGGCTGTTAATTCAACCAAACGGTCGATCGACTCAACCGATGAGTTTGAAGCATAACCATTCAATCCGTTACGAACGTTTGAAATATGATTTTTGGTTTCGTAGTAACTGCCGCGCGAATTGTATTTCGAGTAGCTAAATAATCCTTTCAAAGTAAGACCTTCGAATGGATTAATGATAACTGTTCCGTTCAGTCGCGACCACTGCGAACGATCCTCGCCGTTACTTTCTTTAATTCGGGCAACAGGGTTGTCGTAGTTGAAAGCTCCCGGATTTTCGTACCATGTTCCATCAGGATTTGTTATCGGCGCTGTTGGGTTGTAGATTTTTGCCTGACGATATGTGTAGTTGGTACTGGCCACATTGTCGTGATAAATATTACGCGATAGAATACCCAGGTTAAATTTGATCAGATCATCAAACATACTGTGGTTAATATCGGTACGGGCAGTAAAGGTTTTTTTACCTGTTTTCAGGAAAATACCTTCAGTGTCGTTGTAGTTAATGCTGGCCAAATAATTTGTTTTATTATTTCCGCCACGGAATGTTAAGTTGTGAACTTGCGAAAATGGTGTCTGAGTTATCTCGTCGATCCAGTCGGTGTTTGCGCCAAGATCGTCGCTGGCATCGCGAATACCGGCTGCAATTTGCTGACGGTAATCAGCAGCGGTAAGCATTTCGGCTTTTTGCGCAATTTGCTGTGTAGAAATATATGCGGTGTATTCAACATTTCCTTCGTAATCGCCACTGGCACGTTTTGTTGTAATAAGGATTACACCGTTTGTACCACGGGTACCGTAAATTGCTGCTGCCGAACCATCTTTTAATACGTCGATTGATTCGATATCTTCAGGAGCTACAGCGTTAAAATCGCCCGGCACGCCATCGATTAATACCAGCGGGCTGCTGCTGGTTCCGAACAGCGTAGTGTTACCCCTTAAAGTAATTGATGTTCCGGCAAGCGGGTCGCCACTGCTTGATGTAATGGTTAAACCGGCAACTTTTCCCTGGATCAACTGACCAACATCTTTTACGCTACCTTTTACAAAGTCTTCCGATTTAACTGAAGATACCGCACTGGTTACATCGGCCTTTTTTACGGTTCCGTAACCAATCGCAACTACCTCTTCAATTCCAATGGCATCAACCACAAGAGTTACATCGATGTTGCTTTGGCCGGCAACTGCAATTTCCTGCGAGCGCATTCCAACAAACGAATACTGCAAAACAGCATCTTCGGCAGCTACCTCCAGGCTGTACTCACCGTTTACATCGGTAACGGTTCCCTGCGCAGTTCCTTTAATAACAACGGTTACACCGGGCAGCGGCTCTCCAAATTCGTCGACCACTTTACCAGTAACCCGGTTTTGCTGGTCTGCATCATCATCCACTCCGAAAGACGATTTTCCATCCTTGCGAACAATTACATACCGATCCACTACTTCATAGATCATATCGGTTTCTGCAAGTACATCGTCCAGAATTTCATTAATTGTAGCATTCTCTTTCGATACTGATACTTCGTTAAATGCTAAAAGATCTTCTTTTTGATAAAAGAAGTAGAACTCACTCTTTTCTTCGATTTGACGGAACAGCTCGATAATGTTGTTGTTTTCTAACGAAACATCAAGCTTGGTGTTTTGCGAATACGTTGAGGCACTGACTGTAATCAATCCAATCAACAGAAAGGAAAACGTAAGTTTCATTTTCAATAAAATTTGGTTCCACGACCGGTTACTACCAATCGCTTTAATTAGTTTTTTCATACATTTACATGGTTTAAATTATTACTGAGATATTTAAATCGATTTGCGGTAGAGATGTGGCAGCATCTTTACCGTTTTTAGTTCATACGCGTTTTTACATAGGCACTATTTTTTAGAAATGGTTACTTTGTCTTTAGCACCCGACACATGCCTGAATTCAATTTCAACCGGCAATAAAAGTTCGAATGCTGTTATAATCTGGCTAAATGGTTTATCCTTAAGTATTGTTCCCGAAAAATTTAATTCTTCTACCTCTTTGTCTTCCAGCGTTATATCCACATTGTACCACCGTTCCAACCGCTCGCATATTTCCGAGAGTTTTTCGTCGTGGAATACAATTTTTCCTTCGGTCCACGACACATAAAAACCGGTATCTACGGTTCTCAGTTTTGCTTTCAGCGACTCATCGTCGATAGTAAGCTGCTGCGATGGTTCCAGATGTGCGATGTTATTTCCATTCAGATTATTTACGTTAACACTCCCCTCAACCAGCGTAATTTCGCTGTTACTATCGTGTTTGTACGAGATAACATTAAACTGGGTTCCCAAAACCTCTACGAATGAGTGCTTTAACTTTACGCGGAACGGAACATCGGATTTTTCCACGTCAAAAAAAGCTTCTCCATCGAGGGTAACATTTCGGCTATTTCGGCCAAACGCATTGCTGTATTTCAGTGTAGTTCCCGAGTTCAGCCAAACATGCGTACCATCGCACAAGGTAACTTCCGACATTTGCCCCAGCGGCACTTTTACTTCTGCAAACCGCTCTTCGTAGCTTTTCTGGCTCCACATTTGAACCGCCAAACCTCCCAACAACAAGGCAACTACAAAAACAGCGGCATAGCCCGAAACTTTTCGGAACAACTGTATGGTTTTGTTTTGCAAATGGGTTGTAATATGGGTCCATGAGTTTTGCTGCGAAACAAGCGAAAGCTTTTGAGTGGCTTTTACATCTTCTCTTAAATGCGCTATTTCGGTGTATATTTTGGCATATTTTTCATCCGATAGATACGAACTCAGCTCACTTAATTCATCGGCGTTTGCTTCGTTGTGAATCTTTAGCGTTGCCAGCTCCCAAAATCTATCTTTGTTGTGTTCTATCATCTAACTTTTTTTAAAGAGCAACAGTTGTTTTTGCTGCTGCTCTTATAAATCCTACCTAACCAAACTAATCTATAAAAAACGTATTCGCAATAGTATGACGAAGAAAAGTTGGTGAAAGGGTGACAGGAAAAGTGAATATTTTAAATTTTCTTCAGGAAACAGAAAAAGAAGAAGTCGACGGGATCCAGCGATTCTTTTAAAAACCCGTAGGCACGAACCATCTGCGTTTTTACCGTATTTTTTGTGATACCGAGCTTTTCGGCAATTTCCTGGTAAGTGCACGATTCAAAAATGGCGAGTTCTAAAATTTGCCGGCGTTTTTCGGGCAATCGCGAAATGGCAGTGTATAATTTTGCATAGCGCTGTTCGTTGTTCACTTCCGCCTCGTCGGGAATATCCGGAATCTGATCAAAAGAAATGGTGTTATCGTGTTTTGCCCGGTGATAATCGATAATGGCATTTCGCAGAATTTGATACAGATACGATTCAAGCGAAGATTTTATTTCAATGCGCTTTCTGTTTTTCCAGATCTTCAAAAAACAATCCGAAACGATGTGCTCAACCTGTTGGTGATCGTTGATTGATTTAAACGCAAACAAACACATCGGATGAAAATACCGTTTGTGCAAATCGTGCAATGCGTTTACATCGCCGCTCTGAATATCTTTCCACAACTTTAGTCGATCCACGTAGAATAGTTTGATTGAAACAAAAATAACATTGTTTAATCCGAAAATCCAAATTATTTATTCAACGCTGTTCTGCAAAATCGTTTTGAATGATTACCAGAACTACATATCTTGCCCAATCCTATTTAAATACATAGTTTTGTAGCGATACATGTAGCAGGGCTTATGCAAACCGTTTTAAAATATGGTATTCTTCTAATCCTCCTTTTTCAGATAGGACTGAATAGCCATGCGCAATCGGGGGTAATACTCGAACAGCCCCGCCTGAATTATCTCACCACCAACGAAGGACTGCCACAAAACACCATCGACTGTATTTTAAAAGACAGCAAAGGATTTATGTGGTTTGGCACCTGGAACGGGCTGTGCCGTTTTGATGGGTATACTTTTCAGATCTTTCAGAGCCAGCAGGAGGAATGGCTTCCCGGAAACTTTATACAAACACTTTGCGAAGACCAAAACGGAAACCTTTGGGTGGGTACCAATAAAGGATTGGCCTTTTTCGACTACTCGCTGATGAAGTTTACCGAAATACGGCTTTTAACTGAAAAACTTGGTGGCATTTCCATTACCCACATTATAAACGACAAAAACAATACACTTTGGGCGGCAACAGCCGGCAGCGGCATCTGGAAAATTGAAAACGAAGGACAGACCGCATCATCGGTTGAGTCGGTTTTTGAAAACCAGCTTACCGATAAAAATGTAAATAACTTATGCCTGTTGCCCGACAATTATTTACTGGCCGGCACCAACAACGGTTTATCGGTTATTAACTTATCGGGTGGAAAACTCAAACCGCTTTGGGAACGACTTTATGAAGACATCAGCAATATTGGCGGGTTAAACATACTTACCATTCTTGCCGACCGAAGAGGCGATATTTGGCTGGGCACCATCGATGTTGGTTTGTACCATTACAGCACCAGCACGCTCGATCTTACTTACTACGGCGCCGATAACAACAATCCAAACGACCTGAATCACCTGTCGGTTTACGATATTATTGAAGACCGCAACGGAATAATAATGGTTGGCACACTGGGAGGATTGAATTTTTATAATCCGGCCACTCAGCGTTTTACAAGCCTGCCAACAAGTAGCGAGGAACGCGAATACCTGAACAATCCTTTTATCAATTCGCTGTATGCCGACAAACTGGGCAACATTTGGATCGGTACCGAAAAAGGAGGTATTAACCATTACAACACCTACCAAAAGCCATTTAATGCGCTTACTCACGAAGCTTCCAATCCGAATTCTATAAGCCACAACACCATTAACTCGGTTTTTACCGAAAACGATGTTTTGTGGGTGGGAACAGCCGGTGGCGGAGTAAACCGCATTAGCAACAACGGGCGGAAAACGATCCATTTCGAGCAATCGGACGATAACCCGCAAAGTATAAACAGCAACTTTGTAACCTCGTTTATCCGCGACCACCAAAACCACCTGCTTGTTGGTACCTGGGGAGGCGGATTGAACAAGTTGCTCTCGGAGCGGCAAAATCGTTTCGAAGTTTCGGTAAACGTACCCGGCGACAACAAAAGTTTGTGCAGCAGTTTTATTTCAAGTCTCGAGTACCTCGATAACGAACACATATTAATTGGAACCCGCGGCGGACTTGACATTTACGATCCTGAAGAAAATATTTTCCTGCATGTTCACGAAAAAATGAACATCGATGAGCCACTCGAAATTGGATGTCTTTTAACCGACAGCCAAAACAGAGTTTGGGTAGGAACCGAAAATGGTTTGTACCGGTTTAAGCGCTCCGAACTTTTGGCGCTTAACGAAAATACCGAAGAAATCGGTTTCGAAAAATACTTAACTGATCCAACCGATTCAGCTTCGTTGGCCGGTAATTATGTCACCTCATTTTTTGAAGCCCACGACGGAACCATCTGGATTGGCACCTACGGAAACGGCATCTGTAAATACACCGAAAACGGGAGTGGTGGCGGTTTTATTAGTTACAATCAACAAAACGGATTGTGTAACAACGTTGCCTATGGCATTGAGGAAGATTCTGAAGGGAATCTGTGGATTTCAACCGATAACGGCTTGTCGAGATTTGATCCGATTGAGGAAAACTTCCAAAACTACTACTCGAGCGATGGATTATTGAGCGATCAGTTTTACTGGTCGGCCTCCTGCTCCGACGATCGTGGCAATTTATATTTTGGTGGCGTTGATGGATTGAACTATTTCAACCCGGCCGAATTTGAATCGTACCCGAATATTCCGCAGCCGGTATTTACACAGTTTTCGGTGTTTAGCGAGCCGGTTGTTATTGGCGAGAAATACCATTCGAAGGTAATTTTAGATGCGCCAATAAGCGAAACCAACAAGATCGAACTCTCCTACAAAGATGCTGTTTTCTCCATCGAGTTTTCGGCGCTCGACTATTTTCAGCCGGGCAAAATAGAATACGCTTATCAAATGGAGGGCGTAGATCAGGACTGGGTTGAAGTTTCGTCGAACCGCCGTTTTGCCAACTATACCAACCTCTCCGGCGGGCAGTATGTTTTTAAGGTAAAAGCGGCCAACAGCGATGGAATCTGGTCGGAGAATTACACCGCACTCACCATAACCATTGTTCCTCCGTTTTGGGAAACTGCCTGGTTTCAGATGCTGGCGATAATGTTTATCATCACCATGGTTTTAATCTACATTCGCTACCGTACGCAATTCCTGAAAGAGCAAAAACGCAAGCTGGAAGTGCAGGTGCGCGAACGTACTTTTAAAATCGAGGAGCAAAAAGAAGAGCTGGAGAAACAAAACCAGCAAATTGCCAAACAACGCGACGAAGTAATTGAGCTGAACGAAAAAGTAAAGCTGGTAAACCAGTTGCGTCTGCGGTTTTTTACCAATATTTCGCACGAATTCCGCACACCGTTAACGCTTATTATCGACCCGCTTGAGCAGTTAATGAAAAACATGAAAGCCGACGCCAACACGCAAAATACGCTGAACATTATTAACCGCAACGCACAGCGTTTGCTGCACCTTATTAACCAGTTGCTGTACTTCCGCCGCATTGAAACCGGAAAACTAAAACTGAATGTGAGCAAAGGCAACCTGCAGGAATTTTTACACGGTATTTTCGAGTCGTTTAAAGACCTGGCCGAGCACCAGAAAATTAACTACCACTTTGTTGAAACCGACATAGAAGAAGAAACCTGGTTTGATGCCGAGAAAGTAGAGAACGTATTTTACAACCTGCTTTCCAACGCCTTTAAAAACACGCCGGCTTCGGGTTCAATCACCTTAAAAGTGGAGAAGATTACAAAAGACCGGAAAGATGGTATTGATGCTCCGTTTGTGGCCATCAGTGTTATCGATACCGGACGCGGAATCTCCGAAGAACATATGCCGCACATTTTTAACCGATTTTATAAAGATGTTGAATCGGGAAAACAAACCGATTTTACCAGCTCGGGAATTGGGTTGGCGCTTACCTACGAAATTGTGCAAGCACTAAATGGCGAAATTAAAGTGGAAAGCGAACCCCGGAAAGGCAGTACGTTTACCGTTTACATGCCTTATTCGAAAGACCGTTTTGAAAGCGACCAGATTAACGAAACCAGCGTGCCAACCGAAATCAACCTCGAAGGCCGGGTGAATGTATTAAGTGAGCATATTGTGGCGCGTAACACCAACTACGAACTGGACGAAGTTACACCGAGCAACAAAACAAAACCTACCATATTAATTGTGGAGGACAATTTCGATTTACGCAGTTTCTTGCTGCAAACGCTGCGATCGGACTACCGGGTTTTGGGTGCCGAAAACGGAAAAATTGGCTTGGAAATGGCCAAAAAATATTCGCCCGAATTAATTATCAGCGATGTAATGATGCCGGTTATGGACGGCATTGAATTGTGCAGCCGACTGAAAAAGAACATTCAAACCAGCCACATCCCGATTATTCTGCTAACGGCAAAAAATATGGTGGAAAGCTGGATTGAAGGATTGGAAACCGGTGCCGACGACTACATTCCAAAACCGTTCAACCTGCAGATTCTTGAGATAAAAATGCGCAACATTATCGAGTCGCGCCGAAAAATTAAAAATAGTTTTAGCAGCCCTGAACCGGTGGCTCCCGATAAGTTTTCGTCGAACAAATTAGACGAGGAGTTCATAACAAAAGCCTACCAGGTTTTGGAGAAAAATTATGCCGAACCCAACTTTTCGGTGGAACAATTTGCGCGCGAAATGTTTGTAAGCCGAAGCTTATTGTACAAAAAAATAAAGGCATTAACCGACCTCAACATTACCGATTTTATTAACTCCTACAAACTGAAAAAATCGGTTGAACTGATTAAAACAACCGATCAATCGATTTCTGAAATTGCCTTTAAAACCGGCTTTAACGACCCAAAATACTTCAGTCGCATCTTCAAAAAGTTCTACGGAATAAGCCCAAGCGACTACACTAAAAAGGCCTGAACACCAGCCAAAAGCACCGAAAACACACGCTAAAAACAGATTTCCACAATCGTCCACTAAGCATATTAAATTGTCCACCCGGCTCCCACGGGTCTTACGTAGTTTTACAAACAGAAATTACGTGTAAACCAATTTAATTAATTATGAAAAAGAACTTAACTTATCTAATTGTGCGCCTGTCTCTGTTTTCTTCAGACACAAGTTTTGCACAACGCACCTTAACCGGTGCCGTATTCCGCAACCGGAGCAATTCACTTCCCGGATTTAGCAAAGTTGAAAAAAGTACACTACACGGAACATAAACTGCAAAGTGTGCACTGGGCTCGATTTTAACACTTCAGTCTATCAATACTTTATAGCAAGATCTGTTAGAATATTATACCACGAAAGTTTTATGAACAATACTTTATAATCAACAAAAATGTATTTAATCAAATTTAATTTTATGAAGACAACTAAACTGATAAGATACGCTTTATGCGTAGCAGTTTTGGCAGCGTTTGGCCTGGTTAGTTGCGAGCAATTGGAGACTTATTCAATTGATGCGCCATCTGACTTGCAGAGCCGGATCGACTCAATCGCAGATGCGAAAGCAAGTGTAAACACAGGAGACACTACTTACCTTAACATCATTACACCAATAGTTGGAGCGGAGGATAACAGTTCCGGATGGAACACTGTAGTCTCTGATTACTTTGGCATTCCTACAAACAAACTGTTGCATTTAGAATTTGTGAACCACGGCTCCGGAGTTAATAACTGGAACAACTGGAACCTTGCTGTAGCAAATATGGATGATCGTGATGCCGATGGTTTTGAACAATATTTCGTTCTTCGTTCTGATGCTTACGGCTGGGGTAACGATGATTTCGATTTAGGATTGGTATCGCAGGATTATCCTGATACCGATGGCGATGACGACATTTGGAATGACTTCCGCGAAACCATGCAAGGCGCTTATGTTACACTGGAAATTGACCACTCAGTTACCGGTAACGCATTTGTTACAGCCGTTGCTGAAGGAACTAACGGTACAGTATTAACCATGACTTACCAACAACCGGTATCAGCAACTGCCGATATTTATGCTTACCTAATTACTGATGGCAGCTGGTTCGAGATGAAAGAAGCATACCTTTTACCTTCTGAGATAACTGTTGTTGAAGATGTTGCACCGGTTTCGATTTCGGTTACAGGAACACCTGAATTTGTTGAAATTGGCAACGAAGATTTCTGGGGAAATGCAGTAGCAACTGTTACTTACGCCGACGGATCGTCTGAAGAAGTTGACACTACAGATATTACTTTCTCGGTAATTCCTGATATGACAACTCTTGGAGAAAAGACAGTTATTGTAGCTTACAACAAAACCAAACAAGGCGAATTGAGCGAGCCTGTAACAACCTTATATACTTTGGAAGTTACCAACTCGGTTACTGCTCTTGAGGTTACTACATTACCAAATATTACTGAATACTATTTCTACACCGACACAATGGATATCATATTCAACACCAGAGGATTGGTTGTTACAGCTACCTATTCCGACGGAACAACCGGTGTATTATCGAACGAATCACTTCAGTTTAGCACAATTCCGGCAGCCGAAGGTGCTCAGGAAGCAGTTATATCGTATGTTGGTGCAACAAACACAGTTACTACTACATGCCCGCTTACGCTTACTAAAGGTATTGGCCAGGTAGGTGCTTACGACTTCTCTACCGGATGGTGGACACAGTTCTCTGAAGATTACGCGGTTCCATCAGGCGAAAGCACAACAATTAAAATGTATGCTTACTCGAATGGTGTTAACAACTGGAACAGCCCGAGTACAATTCTTCGCAAAGCTGACATGACTGAATACGGTGTAGTTCGTATGGACAACTTCGGTTGGGGCGACGGTTATGCTACATCAACTAATACAAACGACTGGAACTTCGACATTTTTGGTGCAAGCATTAGCGGATCACTAATTGAGATCACTGTAACCAATAACGGCGACAACACTGCCGACATTCGTTACGATGTTACTTATGCCACCGGCGAAACACATTTCCAGGAATATGCAGGAATAACGGTAGACAGCTCTGATTTGAATACTGCAATTGTGCTGGAAGGATCTTATATCGTAATTGTTGAATAATCACTTTGATAAAACATATTTAAACATGAAATATTTATTTTTAATCCTGTTGGGGTTGCTGGCATTTTCAACGGCAACATACGCAGAAGGTAACGGTACTGCCGACCAGGTGGCGATGGCTCAACAAGACAACATAACAGTAAATGGTAAAATCGTTGACGAAAACGGAGAACCGCTTCCGGGCGCAACCATTCAACAAAAAGGAACTACAAACGGTACCATCACCGATTTAGATGGTAACTTCTCACTATCTGTTCCTTCTGATGCTACACTATCAATCTCGTTTATCGGTTACAAAAGCATTGAAGTAGCCGTTGAAGGAAAAACTCAAATCGGAAACATTACATTGGCTCCGGATATGATCGGCCTCGACCAGGTTGTGGTTGTAGGTTACGGTACACAGCGTAAAGTTGACCTTACCGGTTCGGTGGCAATTGTTGATACCGAAGAGATGAAAAAAGTTTCAAACTCAAACATCTCAACCATGCTTCAGGGTAAAGTTTCGGGTGTTCAGATTACTTCTGACGGACAACCGGGAGCCGACCCAACAGTACGTATTCGTGGTATTGGTTCGTTTGGTAGCACTGCTCCTCTTTATGTGGTTGACGGTGTACCAATGGGAACAACAATCCGCGATTTCTCGCCAAACGATATCGAAACACTCCAGGTGCTTAAAGATGCGGCGGCTGCTGCAATCTATGGTTCGCGTGCTGCAAACGGTGTGGTAATCATCACCACAAAACAAGGTAAAAAGAACCAGGCGATGAAAATCGACTATAAAGGTTACTTTGGTATCGACAAGGTACAAGAAGGTGTTTACGATGTTATGGATGCATCGCAATACGGACAGTACGTTACCATGGCATACAATAACAGCGACATGGATGTTCCTGCCGGATACAATCCAACAAGCGATAAATACCTTGATCCAAGCGTAGTTAACACCGATTGGTTCAACGAAGCATTTAAAACAGGTATTCGCCAAAACCACAACATCAACTTATCGGGTGGTGGCGAAAACAACACTTACAACATTGCGCTCGACTACTACAGCCAGGAAGGTACAATGGAAGGTGCAGGTCCTAACTTCGAACGTTATACTGCCCGTGTAAACAACACCATGGATGTTAAATTCATCAAGATTAAAACAAACATTGTTTATAGCCACAGCGACCAGGACAACATGTCGTTGAGTAACGCTAACGAGTATGTTCAGGGTTTATATGGTGCACAATATCCGGTTATGGCATCGGCATTGCTTACTCCTCCGAGTATTAAAGCTTACGATGAATCAACCTGGGTGCTCGACGATAAAATTTCGGCTGCATCAGAATACAACTACGACTCGTACGGTTACGGAACTTACTACGACGATGTGCATGGCGACTTGCGTGTAACCAACCTTTTGCTTACCAATAATTTGTTGGAAAGAAATTCTCAGGTTGACCGTGTTGTTGCGTCAGGTTCAGCAAATGTCGACCTGTTAGATATGGTTGGTCAGGCAAACGAAAATCACAATTTAAGTTACAACCTTAACTTATCGTACAGCCAAACAACTGCAAAGGATTTCACTTTTGTTCCTGCGTTTATTCAAAGTACAACAAACTACTTGTCGAAAAGCAACGAAACGCTGTCGCAAGGATACCGTAAATATACCGATGCATTGATTGAGAATACAATTAACTACGATGGCAAATTCGGACGTCATCATGTTAATGTTCTTGCCGGTCAAACGTTCCAGCGCGAGCTTTACCACACACTTGCCGCTAAAGGTGTGAACCTGCCGGAGCCTTACTATTTGCAAATCAATAATGCAGAGGAGACTTCAGGTAACAGTTACGAAAGCGAACACGTTTTGGCTTCGTACATCGGTCGTATCAACTACAATTTCGACGATAAATACCTGCTTTCGGCAACCGTACGTCGCGATGGTTCTAGCCGTCTTTCTTCTGAAGACCGTTGGGATTGGTTCCCATCAATCTCGGGAGGTTGGCGTATCGAACGCGAAGACTTCTTCGATATTGACGAATCGATAATTAACTTACTGAAAGTTCGTGGTAGCTACGGTGAGCTGGGTAACGAAAACATTGGTGAATACCAGTACATGGACGTAATGTCGAGAGGTAACTACACGTACAGTTTCGATAACAACAAAGTTACCGGTTCTGCAATTTCTAACTACGTGAACACAGGTATCATGTGGGAAAAGAAAAAAACCATCGACTTTGGTCTTGACCTGGGTATGTTCAACAATAAATTAGAATTTACTTTCGACTGGTATAAATCAACATCAGAAGATTTGCTTTACAGTGTAGCCGTTCCGACAAACGCCGGTGCTACAAACGCAACAGTAACAATGAACGCTGCAACAATGGAGAACTCAGGTCTTGAGTTCCTGGTTGCCTACCACAATCACCAAAATGCGGTTAAATTCGACCTTACTGCCAACTTATCAACGCTGAACAACGAAGTGAAAAAGTTAGGTGTTTCGGGCGAACCTCGTACCGATGGTAACAGCCGCACAGAGGTAGGTCGCGAAGTGGGTTCATTCTATGGTTACGTTTACGAAGGTATCTTCCAGTCGCAGGAAGAAATTGATAACCGTATCAACTCAGAAGGTGGATACATCAATCAACCCGGAGCACAGCCGGGCGACGTGGCTTACGCCGACCTGAACAACGATGGCGAGATTACCAACGAAGACCAGACTTACCTGGGAAGCGGTTTGCCAGACTTTAACTTTGGTTTTAATGCACGTGCAGAATGGAAAGGTTTAGACCTGAGCGTGGCAACACACGGAGCTGCAGGTTTTAAAGCTGTTGACTTTGTTGACGTTACCTTGCACAGCTCGTACGGTGCACTTAACAAAAGCACCGACCTGTTGAATGCCTGGACACCTGACAACACAAATACCGATGTACCACGTATTGCATACAAATCGGCGGGTTCAATTACCAACGATATGTTTAGCCAGCGTTACATTCAGGATGCATCGTACCTTAAAATTGCCAACATCGAGTTGGGTTACAACATGCCCGACAGCTGGTTTGGCGGATACATTAGCGGTGTTCGCGTTTACGCATCGGCTCAAAACGTAGCAACATTGTCGAAATACAAAGGTTACAACGTAGATTTTGCAGGAGGAACATTCACTCCGGGTTACAACTACGCTTCGTATCCAACACCACGAAGCATGATGTTTGGAGTAAACTTCTCATTCTAAAACTATAATCGAATAAATAAGATATCATTATGAAAAGATTAAATATAATTCTAATAATGTTGGCGCTTATTGGAGGTTTTACCGCCTGCAATGAGCAACTGGATGTTGTGAATCCGAACAACCAGACCACCTATGATTTTGGTAACACAGAATCAGAACTTCAGGAGGCGATTGTTGCGTGCTACAACCGCATTCGCCTTGAAGGTACTTACGCCCGTGTTGGTTATACTTTGGATGCTGTACGTGGCGACGAAGTTTGGAACTCATCTCAACAGTGGTATTTAGATTACGATAATTTGAACTCTCCGGGAACCATCGGAATTGGTGACGAGTGGCCTTGGCGCGACAACTACCACGTGGTAAACCGCACCAACTTTGTATTATCGAAAGTTGATGAAGTTGAAATGTCGGAAGATGCATACAACCAAATTAAAGGTCAGGCATTGTTCCTGAGATCTTTGGCTTACTATGCTTTGGCAACGTATTACCAAACAGTTCCTTTAATTACTGATTATGCTTCGTACTCGGATATTAACACCATGTATGCAGCTAACAACACGCAAGACGAAGTATTCGACCAAATTGAGGCTGACTTTGCCGAAGCGATGAACATTTTGCCATCGCGCGATGAAGGTGGCGAGTGGGCCGGAGGTCGTGCTACATGTGGTGCTGCTGCCGGATATTTGGCGCGTACTTTAATGTTCCGTCATAAATTTAACGAAGCTTACACCGTACTGAAAGACATTATTGCCGGTAAATACGGACATTACGAGTTGGTGCCCGACTATGGCGACAACTTTAAAGAAGATACTGAGAACAACGCTGAAAGTCTTTTCGAAGTACAATTTTTAGACTACGGAACAGGCGGAACTGACGAAGAGTGGACTCCGGTAAACATTAGCTCTGAAGCAACTCAGGGACACGCTGTAGAAAGTAACTTCGCTTCTCAGGAATTGGGTAGCTGGGGTGACCTTGCAGGAGCACCATGGTTGTACAACCTGTTCAGAGCTGAAAACTGTACTGATGGTCGTTTAGATCCTCGTTTATACTGGACACTGGTAACTTACGAACCGGAATATAACACTTACACCGGTTTGAAAACCGATGCATATCCAAACGGAGATCCTCGTAGTAACACCATTTATCAGCAAGAGATTACTGAAACTCCACTTTCGAACAATGCACAGGGTGGTATCTCAATTGCGAAATTCACCAATGCGAGAAACAACATTTACAGCTCGATTACAAACGGATTGCACTGTGGTGTTAACTTGCGCCTAATGCGTTACAGCGACGTTTTATTACGTGCTGCAGAGTGCGAAAACGAAATCAACGGCCCAACACAAACGGCTATCGATTACATTAACCAGGTGCGTAACCGTGTTGCTCTTGAAGATCTTCAGGTTTCAGACTTCCCATCGGCAAATGCGCTGTTCGAACAAATTGCTAACGTTGAGCGTCCAAAAGAATTTGGTTGCGAAAACGGACGTGGTATCGACTTGCTTCGTTGGGGATTTTTCTACGATGCTGATCGTTTGAATCAGTTGGTTGAGCACGCTTATTACAAACGTGATGGTACAGCTTCAACAGAACTGCTTACTGCAGAAACAGCTGATGATTCATCGTTCGAATATTACTATAAAGGACATGAATATTTCCCAATCTTTCAGTCAACCTTGAATGCTAACCCAAATCTTGTGGGTAACTCGGCAAACAAGAACGAAGACAACGGACCTGCTTTCTTTGAAAAAGGGTACACTGTTCGTCCGATTGTTGATCTGAATTAGGAACTGTTCAAAAAAAATAGCCACTTCCTTATCGGCATATTTTTTGTGTCGATAAGGAAGTTTTTAATCAAAAGCAATTAAACATGAAGCTCAAGTATTTATTGATTATTCTCATCAGCATAACTTCCCTCACATTTGTCGGGTGCAGCGATGATTCAGGACCAACAGGAATTGTAACAAAACCTGAAGATCCGGATGATAACACTGATCCCGATATCGATTTCACCATACCATCATATCCCGACGATTATTCTGCAATAGCATCGTGGAATAACCGAGACGAGTGGAACCTGGCCAACGTTCACGACCCATCGGTTGCTTACTACAACGGTTATTACTACATGTATGCCACCGATGCATCGTATGGTAATGCTCACGAAGGACACGGGCATTTTCAGGGAAAACGTTCAACCGATTTGGTAAACTGGGAATGGGTTGGCGGACCTTTTTACGACGCACCGGAATGGGTAGCCGATTCGCTTAACTCAATTCGTTCGCGCATGGGATTGGATGCCATCGCTGAAGACAATATTCAATACGGATACTGGGCACCGGTAGTGCGCCGCGTAAACGTTGGCGGACAAGAGATTTTGCGCATGTATTACAGCGTGGTAATCTTTAATTACATTGAGTCGGGTAAAACCAATTCGGCAGAAAACTTCGACGGAAGCTGGACCGAGCGTGCCTTTATTGGTATGTGCGAATCAACCGATCCGGCCGGAGCTGTTTGGGAAGACAAAGGTTTTGTAACTACCTCATCATCGGATCGTGGACTGGACTACAGTCGCTCAAGTTTATCCGACTGGAGTGGTTATTTCTACTACAACGCCATCGACCCAACATACATTGTAGCACCCGATGGAAACCACTACCTGATACACGGATCGTGGCACAGCGGTTTTGCATTGTTACAAGTTGATGCAACAACCGGAAAACCAATCAATCCGCTGGGTAATCCATGGGCCGACAGTGCAAGCGAGCTGGCTGAGCGTTATGGTGTGAGAATCGGTACACGTACCGCAGGATCGCGCTGGCAAGGAAGTGAAGCGCCGGAAGTAATTTACAAAGACGGTTACTACTACCTGTTTATGGCTTACGATGGACTGGATGTTCCGTATAACACGCGAGTGGTACGAAGCGAAAACATTGAAGGTCCGTACTACGATATTACCGGTCGGAACTTTACCGACGGGCAAGGAGACAGTTATCCGATTGTAACGCATCCTTACAAATTTAGTGAGGGTTACGGCTGGGTAGGAATTGCACACTGCTGCATTTTCCAAAAAGAAAATACCGACGAATGGTTCTACATGTCGCAGGGACGACTGCCTAAAAATGTGGGTGGTAACGCTTACTCCAATGCCATAATGATGGGTCACGTACGCCGCATTGTTTGGTGTCCGGCGTCGGTAAACGAACCCAATAACCTGTGGCCAATTGCATTGCCCGAACGTTATGCCGGCGTACCTGAAGAATACGGTGCGATTACCGAAGACGAGCTGGTTGGTACCTGGGAGCACATTAACCTGAGTTACCACTATGCGCAGCAAGATGGCGCTACCGGTCTTACCCTGAAATCGGATGGTACGATGACAGGTGCACTTACAGGAAACTGGAGCTACGATGAATCGAACAAACAACTAACATTGGGTAATGTAATTGTTTGTGTTGAACGCGAAGTGGATTGGGAAGCCTCTCCACGTGCTGTAACACTGGTTTATGCCGGTACTGAGAAAAATCTGGACGCAACTTACTGGGGTAAAAAAACAGAATAATTACGATGTTGGGATTGGATAATATAAGCTTGGAAGTTTCGATTTATAACATCGATAGATAGGATATTTATAAAGTCTGCTCAAACAAGATTTGGGCAGACTTTTATTTGTGATCTTAAAAACCATATACTTCTATAAATCAATGCTGTGAATGAATTATAGCTTTCAGTAAAAGCTTTTCTGACGGAGACTTTTAAATAGGACAAAGTGGACACAGGAGTAAAACCATTTTTTTATCCAAAACTCCACCCGGATTATTTAAAACTCCACCTGTTTACAGATTTTGTTTCGAATCTTTGAAGTACAGTTTTGGTCTGACTAATACGATAAAACAAGAATTAAAGATTGACTCAACTGTGATTTAAGAAGTACAAAACCTGGATAGTAATCAATTTTATATTTAAAAATAATCAAACCAATATGTCAAACGAAAAAAGCATAAAAGCCAGCCTTCTCAAGGCATAAAATGTCGGTTCCGTTTGATGTAAATTTTAACTATGAAATCATTAAAAAACTTAGCAACACTTTGTCTTTTTGGACTGTTTCTTTGGAACTGCTCCACGGAACAAAAAGATGAAAAACAGCAAGCTGTCGTTAACCCGCCCCATAAAGAACTTAATATCAATAATCCCATAATCAAGGATAAGTTCACTGCCGATCCTGCTGCGCTGGTATTTAACGATACCGTGTTTTTGTACGCAGGTCACGACGAAGCGCCAAACGATTTTAACTTTTACCGCATGAACGAGTGGCTGGTATATTCTTCCACCGATCTGGTAAACTGGACAGAGCACCCCGTTCCGTTAAAAACTACAGATTTCGAGTGGGCAAAAGGCGATGCCTGGGCCGCACAAGTTATCGAGCGCAACGGAAAATTTTACTGGTATGTAACTGTTGAACATGGCAGCGTTCAGGGAAAAGCAATTGGTGTTGCTGTTTCCGATAGTCCGGTTGGTCCGTTTAAAGATGCACTGGGAAAAGCTATAATCACAAACGACATGACCACTGAACATACCCAGATCACCTGGGACGATATCGACCCAACCGTTTACATCGACGACGATGGACAGGCTTACCTCTATTGGGGAAATACAGCTTGTTACTGGGCAAAACTAAAAGACAATATGATTGAGTTGGATGGCGAAATACATACAGTTGAGCTGCCTAATTTTACCGAAGCACCGTGGATTCATAAACGAGGCGACTGGTACTACCTATCGTACGCTTATCAGTTCCCGGAAAAAACGGCTTATGCAATGAGCAAGTCGATTACCGGCCCGTGGGAATACAAAGGCATTTTAAACGAATTGGCTGGCAACTCAAATACAAACCACCAGGCCATCATCGAATTTCAAGATCAGTGGTATTTCATTTATCACACTGGTGGTATTCAACCCAACGGTGGAAGTTTCCGCCGGTCGGTTTGTATCGACGAACTGCACTACAACCCCGATGGCACTATGAAACGGGTAATTATGACATCTGAAGGAATTCAATAATCACATAGAAATGAAGCAATCAATTCTCATTATAATAGCGCTGTTCCTTTTTTCAGGAAATGTATTGTCGCAAATATTTGTTCACGATCCTGTTATTACTCAGGAGAACGATAATTATTATCTGTTTTGCACAGGATTTGGAATTACACAGTGGTCGTCGCCCGATATGAAAAACTGGACGAAAGAAGGCCCTGTTTTTAAAGAAACCCCGCAATGGGTTTTAGAATCGCTGACTGATTTTGCAGGGCACATGTGGGCACCCGATATTATTTTCCACAACGATCAGTATTATTTATACTATTCGGTTTCAGCGTTTGGTAAAAACACCTCGTGTATTGGTGTAGCTACCAATAAAACACTCGATCCTGATGATCCGGATTATAAGTGGACAGATCACGGAAAAGTAATTCAGTCAGTTCCCGGAAGAGACGACTGGAACGCCATCGATCCGGCCATTGCTTTCGACGATGACGGGCAACCATGGATGTCGTTTGGTTCGTTCTGGAATGGCTTAAAACTTGTAAAATTAAACGACGACCTTACAACTATCGCTCAACCCGAAGAATGGCACACCATTGCCAAACGTGAAAGAAGTTTTGATATTGAAGAAACCGAAGCCGGCGATGGAGCAATAGAAGCGCCGTTTATCTTCAAACAGAATGGCTATTATTACCTTTTTGTTTCTTTCGATTATTGTTGCCGTGCCGCCGAAAGTACATACAAAATTATGGTTGGCCGCGCCAAAAACATCGAGGGACCCTATTTAGATAAAGAAGGAAAATCGATGCTTACCGGTGGAGGTTCGCTGGTACTAAAAGGCAACGATAACTGGTACGCCATCGGACACAACGCCGCTTACACTTTTAATGGGAAAGACTATTTGGTTTGTCATGGTTACGATGCGCACGATAATGGAAGGCAAAAATTGATTATTCGGGAAATGGAGTGGGACAACGACGGTTGGCCTGTTGTTGATCAAACGAAATAACAATTTGCCGAATACCGGCAACTATGTCGGGGCAGGACAATGTTCTTACCACGTGCAAAGCTCCCTTTACAATTGGGAAACTTCGCTAAGAAAGGCTAATTTAGTACTTTCGTTTAAAGGGCTCCTGACTGCCTATGAATTAAAAATTAGTATAGAAACAAACATAAATTAGCTGAATCATGTTAAAATTAAAATTCACATTATCTGCTTTTCTTCTATTGGCGGTTTCGGTGGCTTTTGCACAAAGTACACTGACTTTGCACACTGATCAGGCAGAAACAAAAATCAACAAAGAAATTTACGGACACTTTGCCGAGCACCTTGGCCGCTGTATTTACGGTGGTATTTATGTGGGAGAAAATTCCGACATCTCGAATACACGCGGTTTCCGCGACGATGTAATTGTTGCACTTCAGGAAATGAACATTCCTGTACTGCGCTGGCCCGGAGGATGTTTTGGTGACACTTACCACTGGAAAGATGGAATTGGCCCAAAAGAAGATCGCCCGTCAATGGTAAATATTCACTGGGGTGGAGTTACCGAAGACAACAGTTTTGGAACACACGAATTCCTTGATTTTTGCTCGATTATTGGTGCCGAACCATACATCAACATCAATGTTGGTTCGGGAACCGTTCAGGAAGCTTCTGAATGGGTTGAATACGTTACTTCATCTAACGTTAGCCCAATGACCGACCTGCGTAAAAAAAACGGTCGCGAAGAGCCTTGGGATGTAAAATACTGGGGAATTGGTAACGAAAACTGGGGATGTGGCGGAAACATGACTCCGGAATATTATTCTGATTTATACAATCGTTTTGCCAGCTACTGTGGTGGTGCCGAGTATAAAATCGCCGGTGGACCAAACATTGCCGACTACAACTGGATGGAAGTGGTAATGCAAAAAACAATGCGTCACCCTCACCTTGTTCAGGGAGTTTCGTTGCACGCTTACACGTTTACCAACTCGTGGGAAGACAAAGGGCACGCTACCGATTTTGGCGAAAAAGAGTGGATTTCGGTAATGAATAACACCCTAAACATGGAAACACTGGTTAACCGTCATTCAACCATTATGGACAAATACGATCCGGCCAAACGTGTTGGTTTGATCGTTGACGAATGGGGAAACTGGTTTAATGTTGAAGAAGGTACAAATCCTGGTTTCCTGTATCAGCAAAACACTTTGCGCGATGCATTGGTAGCCGGTATCAACCTGAATATTTTTAACAACCACGCCGACCGTGTTAAGATGAGTAACATTGCACAAACCGTTAACGTTTTGCAATCGGTAATTCTTACCAAAGAAGACGAAATGGTGTTAACGCCAACTTACTACGTGTTTAAAATGTACAGCGTTCACCAGGATGCAACAATGATTCCTACGAACCTGAAAACCGAACAATATGAGTTCGACGGAAAATCAGTTCCGGCTGTTCATACTTCGGCTTCAACAAAAGACGGAGTGGTTTCAATTACCATGTGTAATCTGAATCCAAACAAAAGCGAAACAATCGAAATTGAAGTAACCGGAGATGAATTTGCGTCTGCAAACGGACAGATCATCACTTCGGACAAAATGAATAACTATAACGATTTTGGCAGGCAGGAAACGGTGAGCTTAAAAGACTTTGATGTAGCAAAACCTAAAAACGGTAAATTAACCGTTGAGCTACCATCAAAATCAGTTGTTTTAATACAATTACAATAAGCGATTATCGTTTTACAAAATAGGAAAGGAAGCAGTTTTGCTTCCTTTTTTTTGTGTCCATTTCCACCCCTCACTGGTCTGCCGAAATTTTAACTGCTCCTATCCAAACCGCTTCTGTTTTTAAAACAGTACTTTTCTTTTTGCTAAAAACAGTCTGCAAGTTAACTTCCTAAAAATCGGAAACATACAAGATATCAACAACCCAAGCGTCGAATTTGGAAAAGGTACATATTTTTATACCTTTACTTTCAGAGACTAATTATTACTAAACTAAACTAAGGTATTTTGGACAAAAAAATTGATGCAGAATACTGGCAACTTGTATGGAACAAATTTAAAAGTGGGGATCAGACTGCTTTTAAAACCATCTACAATGAATTTAGTGATTCATTATTCTCGTATGGTGCCAGATTTACTTCCGACCGTGAGCTTCTTAAAGATGCAATTCAGGATCTGTTTGTGAATGTTTACACCTATGGTTCAAATCTCAAGAAACCGGAACTCCTTGAATTTTATCTTTTCAAAACGCTCAAGCGAATCATTATAAGAAAGTTGTCGGAGAAACAACACTATTCTTCCATACAGGAAGTCCCGTCTCTTTTTAACCTGATTTTTTCTATCGAAGAAGAAAGTTTCAGTGAAGAAGATGACGAAGCTATTCAGTTATTGCAACGCGAAGTTTCGGAGCTAAAACCATCAAAACGCGAACTCCTGTTTTTAAAATTCAACAGCAATTTAAGTTATGTTGAAATCGGTAAACTTTTAGACCTGAAACCCGATACGGTTAAGAAACAAGTGTACCGAATTTTAAAACAGTTACGTCGGAAAATTGGTGCCGAAGTTGCCGTATTTTGGCTTATGTGTTCTAAAACATAGAAAGAATATTTCAAAAAAACGTCCCCTTTTTAAAAACCGCTGCTCTTATAAGTGTTTAAAGCAACCTAATCTTATGAACGTATATCATCAACTGATAGAGAATCCTCTATTCTTTAAGTGGATATATCATAACTCTCCTGAAATCAATGATTATTGGGAACATTTTCTCGATGAACATCCCGATGATGCTGATGTAATTCGCGAATTTAAAGCCGGATTCGAGCAACACCTTCAATACGACGACCATCAACTTTCTGCTAAAGAAAAGAAAGATCTGGCCATCAGAATTCTAAAAAAAATTGAACAGGTCGATCATAAAAAAAAGTATAGAAAAACCATTCGCTTAACCATGCGTTATGCCGCCACTGCCATTCTATTTTTAATGGTAGGAAGCGCAGTAACCTGGTATTTTCTTGAGGATACCATCTCAAACCGATATGCCAGTTTCCCGGCTCCACAAAGTTTAAACATCCAGGAACCTACCCTCATCATCGATGAAAAACAAGAAGTTGCTTTAAGTAAAGGAAAATCGGAACTGGAGTACTCTGAAGAAGGAAAAATAATTATCGACAAACAACAGGTTATTGAAGACGATGTTACCGACGAGGTAAAAATGAATACCTTGGTAATTCCTTATGGCAACCATTCAACAATTACCTTATCCGATGGCACCAAAGTATGGCTAAATGCCGGTAGCCGGTTAATCTACCCATCGCGTTTTATCGATAAAAACCGCGAAGTGATGCTGATTGGAGAAGCTTTTTTCGATGTAAGTAAAATGGAAGAAAAACCATTTACTGTTAAAACTCCCGACATAGAAGTTCATGTTCTCGGAACTAAGTTTAATGTATCGGCTTACCCCGACGAAAATGTGGCACACACCGTACTAACCGAAGGCAGCGTTGAAATAAGCCATAAAAGCCAGGGCGTTTTCGACCGTAATATTGTGCTGAAACCCGGACAGTTGGCAGCCTATAACAAACAAAATTCATCGACTAATATTTACGACGTAGAAACCGAATATTTTACCAGTTGGAAAGAAGGATACCTAACCTTTACCAACAGCGACCTAAATCGCGTGGTAAAAAAACTGGAGCGCTATTATAACATCCACATGAAATATGAAGATCCGCTCGACGGATCGCTTCGGATTTCGGGGAAACTCGATATTTCGAAAGACAGAGATGTGGTATTTGAGTACATGAATTCTTTAACCGGCTTAAACTTCGAAAAAATCAATGAAAGAAATTACCTAATAAAATAAAACCGGTACATGCTGCAACATATACCGGTTAAACCAATACCATCTTTATCAATAGTATTAATCAAAAACATTGTAAACTTATGAAAAAAAATTGGTTAAGTGATTCCCTTGACCCGGGGATCACTAAGAAAATTCTTAGAACTATGCGTCTAACTATCATCTTACTATTCGGAATCATCTTTGCGGCAAACGCCAGTGATTCTTACGCTCAAGCTAAACGAATGAATGTACAGTTGCAAAACAGCACTATTACTGCTGCTTTCGACTACATTGAGCACAACAGCGAATTCATCTTTTTATACAAAGACGAAGATGTAAGGTCGAGCGACCTCGTGAATATTTCGCTGGAAAATGCTGATATTGAAACTATCTTAGGAGAGTTGCTTCAAGGTAGCGACTTAACTTACAACATTTACGACAGACAAGTTATTATTCGTAAAACCGACGATGCCGTGCTCGATGGAGTGCAGGATCAGAAAAACGTTACCGGTGTAGTTACCGACGACCAGGGACTTCCACTGCCGGGTGTTACTGTTGTTGTTGAAGGTACTACTATTGGTACCATCACCAATCCAGATGGTTCGTTTACCTTATCCATTCCGGCCGATGCCGAACAGTTGCATTTCTCGTTTGTGGGAATGAAAACCCAAATTATTCCTATCGAAGGAAAAACCAGTTTTATGGTTACTCTTGAAGTAGATGCCATTGGACTGGAAGAAATTGTAACAATTGGTTACGGGGTAACAAAACGTAAAAACTTTACGGGTTCTGTTGCTACGGTTGATATGGAGAATTCGCCAATTATGAATAAAGCCACAACCGATGCTTTTTCATTACTGGATGGTATTACAACCGGTATTAACTTCTCAAAATCGGGTGAAGCCGGCGAAGAAACAGAACTTTTGGTTCGTGGTCAAAAATCAATCAATGACGAAACAACACCTGACGGATTCAACAGTTCGGCACCTTTATTAGTTGTTGACGGAATTATTTTCTCCGGAAGCATGAACGATATCGATCCTTCCACAGTAGAAAATATTCAGGTATTAAAAGATGCTACATCTTTGGCTGCCTACGGATCGAAAGCTGCAAACGGAGTTATCATGATTACCCGCAAAAAAGGTATCAAAGGTAAACCACGTATCTCTGTAAACACATCGCTCGGTATTTCAAATCCAAACTACACGCCTGATATGCGCGGACCGGAAGGTTATATTGAATTGATGAATGCACGTACTGCATCAACAACCTGGATGTCGGCATTGGAACAGGCAAATATCGATGCCAATACACCTACCAGTTATTACGATATGATTACACGTACCGGTGTTCAGCAGAACTATTCGGTAAATGTTTCCGGTGGTGGCGAAGCAATGGATTATTTCATTGGTTCATCTTATTTGGATAACAAAAACTTTGTTGTTGGCGACCAGTACAAAAGAGCCACTTTTACAGCAAGAGTCAATACAAAAATTAACGACTACCTTTCAGTAAGTGCCAGCTTCGACCAATCGTTTAACAACAGCGATGGTATATCACCTAACTACGGTGCTGCAGTTACGCTTTCGCCTTGGACAGAACCTACTTTATCCGATGGTAGAATAAGATATTATGTTGACGGTCGTGAAGAAACAACACGACACCCTTTGTGGAATACCAAAGTTGGAAGAGACGATGAAGACCGCAGAAATGCAACAATAATTGGTGGAACTGTTGATTTCAAAATTCCTGGAATTCAGGGATTGAGTTATAAATTAACTGGTTCGTATACCACCAATACAAGATTACGTCGCCAATTTCAATACGAAACAAACTTTGTAAACTTAGCTCTTGGCGAAGATGGATACACATCTGAAGCACAAGCTGCTTATTTAGACAGAGCTAACGGATCGATCGAGGAAGATAAAACTACTTCGTGGGTAATCGATAATATTCTTTCATACACCAACCAGTTCGACGACCACTTTATTAGTGCTACAGCGGTATATACCCGCGACTCGAGAAGAATGGATTCGTTTGGAATGACCGGTACCGATTACACCGGTATTGGTAACACCAATTTAGGTTTCTACGGATTATCGAATGCGGTAACACAACAAATTCAGGAAATTGGCTACGAATTGCATACTGATGTTGGTTATCTGGCACGTGCAAGTTATTCGTTCAAAGACACCTATCACCTTAACGCATCGTTCCGTCGCGATGGTAGTTCGGTATTCGGGTCCGACAAAAAATGGGGTAATTTCCCTGCTGTTGGAGCAGCCTGGACCATGTCGAACGAATCGTTCTTAAGCTCAAGTACCTTCATCGACAACTTAAAACTAAAAGCATCGTGGGGTAAAAACGGTAACCAAACTTTACGTCCTTACGGAACGCTTTCTACAATGAATGTTGGTAGAGGTGGTGGTATCGGTTACTGGTTCGATGATCAGATTTTGTGGGGACAAAGCCTTGCAACATTGGGTAACACCGAGTTGGCATGGGAAACCACTACTTCTTTTAACATCGGTACCGAAATCGATATGATGAATCGTATTCATTTAGAAATCGATGGATATAAATCGTCTACAACCGACCAGATTTTCAGCAGAACAATCCCGGTAATGGGAGCTGGTATTACTTCGCAAATGGCTACGATGGGTAAAGTTGATAACTGGGGTATTGAAGCAGTTTTGAACACTACCAATATTGAATCGGGCGATTTCCGTTGGACTTCAGGTTTAACATTTACGCTTAACCGCAACAAATTAGTTGAGTTATATGGTGGCGACGAAGAAGACGATATAAACGCAGGTTTATTTATCGGCGAATCATTATCGGCTATTTATGGTTATGAATGGGATGGTATTGTACAAGCTGATGACACAGAATATCTTGCTGCAAACGGTGGCGAGCCGGGCGATGCAATGTATAAAAACCTTGACGGAAGTGCAGACGGCGTAATTGGTGTAACCGACAGAAAGATTCTTGGTTTCGGTATGGAAAATTTCAGAATGAGTTTAAGTAACACTTTAACTTATAAGAATTTCCAACTTTATGCCTTGTTTAACGGAATATTCAGCGGTGGCGATTATGGTTATGCCGAAAATAACATTGCATACCTTAGTTCTGATGGTTTCCAATACCACAACATGCTGAACCACCCTTGGTGGACACCGGAAAATCCTAGCGAAACTTATCCTCGCGTTAACTTTACCGACGCACGATATACCGCATTGCAGAAATACACTTTTGTGCGACTTCAAGAGTTAAATTTATCCTACACGTTTGACAGAGATCTGCTTAAGAAAATTTATTTCTCTAGCCTGAAAATCTTTGTATCGGGTTCTAACTTATTCTTTATTGCTCCTGATTGGGAATACAGTGATCCTGAAATCAGAAGTTTCTCGGCAGCACAATTGCCAAGAACATTTACTCTAGGTATTAACTTTACACTCTAAACTAATTAGAACAATGAAAAACTTTAAGTATTTAATTATAGGCTTATTTGCCATATCATCATTTTTACCAGCTTGTGAAAGTGATGAGGATTTTCTTACTGAAGATCCAAAAACGATTTATACTCCTGAATCTGCTTTTGAAAAGAGCAGCCAGGTAGATGCCCAGCTGGTTACCGCCTACCGCAAGGCCTTTAATATGTATGGTGGTTACCGAATGTTCTGGACAGGAGCTTCTACACAACAATTGTTACACGGACAAGGTGCCGACTTTTTCGACAATGTATACACCGGTGCAGCAGCGCCAACAGCAAATGCATTTTCAAATTATTCTCGCTGGTCGTCTGACTTCGCTATGTTCAACAACCTTTGGGTTGATATGTACCAACTTATCAGTTATGCAAACCTTGCAATTGCAGGGGCCGAACTGGTTGAGTGGTCGAATGCAGCAGATAAAGATTTTGCAGTTGGGCAAGCTCGATTCTTCCGTGGATATGGCTATTTGCGTTTAGCTGAATGTTTTGGTGGTGTGCCAATTGTTCAGGAGGTTAGTGAGTCGCTTAAATTAGATTATACACGCGATAGTCGCCAGGCTGTTTATGAATTTGCAATTGCCGATTTGGAAGCAGCAGAAGCACTTCTTCCACAGTATCCTTCACAAGATGGACGTATAGCAAAAGGTGCGGCTAACCACTTTATTGCTGAAGCATATTTGGCACTTGGCGTAGAAACCAACGATGCAAGCGCTTATGACAAAGCTATTGCAGCTGCGACAAAAACAATTGATGCTCACCCACTTATGACTCAACGTTTTGGCTCACGTGCAAATCCATCTGATATGTCTATGAATAACGGAGTTCCTGCATACCGCGAAGATGGTAACGTTTTCTTCGATATGTTCCAAATAGGAAACTACGATTATAGCGCAGGAAATACTGAAGCCGTATGGACTTTAGAAGCTGCAACTTATGAAGAAGCCCAGGCAAACGGACTTATTGGCGGATGGCCGGGAGCAAACCCTTATTACAGTATTACAGCCTTTGTTGGTCCTGTTTTCCGTAATATGGTTTGGCGTTCAGATTTAGCCGAGGAAGGTGCAGCAGCTTGCCCATTTAGCGGGAATGTTGATCAAAGCCTTTTCCCGGGAGGAAATACATGTGCCTATTTAGGTGGATTTTCTACAGGTGGTACTGCCGAAACCGATTATGTTTCGAAAAAAGTTTGGGCCGGCGATTATGCTGATGATATGCGTAATCTTCCGATAAACCTTCTCAGAGAATTTTTGTGCCTCGATCAGGATCATAGCTTGTATTTGCAACCTGTTACTGAAGATATGATCTCCGTTCCTGAAATGATGACTCCGATGCGTTCGAAAATTAAAATGGACGACTGGGGATGGCATCCATCAGAAATTCCAATGCACATTAACCAGTATGGTAGAGATTGGTATGCAGTTCGTTCTGCTGAGACTTTGTTACTACGTGCTGAGGCTTATTTCAGAAAAGGAAGCGCTGGTATGGCAGCTGACGATATCAATCAAATTCGTACCCGTGCAGAGGCTACTAAGATGGTTTCTGCAGGCGAAGTGGATATTTATCTGATTCTTGATGAACGTGCTCGCGAGTTGTGTTACGAAGAACACCGTTTCCCAACCTTGCTTCGTATGGGTAGCAGCTCAGGTTCAAACGAAGTTTTGGTAACTCAACTTACCAATCATTCACGGTTTATGGGCGATGTGCCTTATTACACCGGATCTATCGATTGGACACTGTTCCCAATTCCTCAAACTGTTATCAATGCGAATACAGAAGGAGGACTTGATCAGAACCCAGGATGGTAATAATATAAAGTAAAAAAGGTAAAAGGATGGTATATTTTATACCATCCTTTTCTTCAATTTCTTTCAAAATCAGCAGGTACCCAATTAAAATCCAGCCCCTGGAAGACGTATGTTCAATCCCCATAATTTCATTACGATTAGGACCATTAGTAAACTGAAAATCGATACCTCATGCTTAAAAAAACTTTGGCAGGATTTCTGACAATTGCGTCTTTACTATTTGTTCAGTGCGAACAAGATTCAGGCCTGCAAAACCAAAATGTAAACCTTGAAGAAGAATTTATAAACCCTCCGAACGAAGCTCAACCCCGTGTTTGGTGGCATTGGATGAATGGCAATGTTACCAAAGACGGAATACAAAAAGATTTGGAATGGATGCACCGAAACGGCATTGGTGGTTTCCAGAACTTTGATGCAGGAATGACAACGCCAAAAATTGTAGACGAACGCCTTGTTTACATGACTCCTGACTGGAAAGACGCTTTCCGTTTTACTACCGAACTGGCCGATTCGCTGGGGCTTGAAATGGCCATTGCCGGTTCACCCGGTTGGAGCGAAAGTGGCGGCCCCTGGGTAAAACCCGAAGAGGCCATGAAAAAAGTAGTATGGAGCGAATTGCGTGTTGAAGGCGGACAATCGTTCAGCGGCGAATTGCCGCATCCTCCAACAACGTCAGGAACATTTCAAAACGTTGGAGCCGAAGGTGCACTGGGAGCAATGGATAGCGAACACCATTTGCCGGAATACTATCAGGACATTTCTGTGATAGCTTATCGTATTCCGGAAGATGACTTCACGATGCAGGAACTACAACCCAAAATTACTTCCAGCGGAGGCAGTTTCAGTATTGCACAATTAACTGATGGCGACCTGGTAACATCCAACGAACTCCCCTACAAAAAACCGGGAGAATTCTCGTGGATTCAGTTTGAATTTAAAGAACCAACAACAATACAATCAGTAAGCATTGTTACCGGAGGCGGTAGAGGACAGTTTAATTTTGGAGGCGGACCTGCCAGCCAAAACCTGGAGGTGAGCAATGACGGAACCAACTTCGAAAAAGTTATTGATATCAGAGGCGGAAGAGCCGCACAAAAAACGCTGGCTTTTGCTCCTGTTACCGGAAAATATTTCCGTGTAAACATTATCACTCCCCAACCATCAAGAGGCGGAGGCATGATGGCCATGATGGGATTGGGCGGTGGAAATCAACCGGCTCCAACCGGCACCGAAGTCATGGAATTGTTATTGAATACAGGTGCACGTGTTAACCGTTTCGAAGACAAGGCAGGATTTGCCACTGCTACCGACCTGGAACAAGTTCCAACGCCGGAAACTTCAAATGCTATCGCTACAGAAGATATTATCGACCTTACCGCTCAATTGGCTGAAGACGGCTCATTGAACTGGGATGTTCCCGAAGGAAAATGGAACATCATCCGCATGGGATTTTCGTTGACCGGCCGCGAGAACCACCCGGCTTCGCCCGAAGCTACAGGTTTTGAGGTGGACAAATTGAATAAACAGTATGTACGGAATTATTTCACCAACTATCTCGATCAGTATAAAGATGCCACCGGTGGACTGATGGGAGAAAATGGTCTACAATACATCATTACTGACAGTTGGGAAGCCGGCACACAAAACTGGACGGACAATATGTTGGCAGAGTTTAAAGCCCGCCGCGGTTACGATCTTTTTCCATGGTTGCCTGCTCTCACCGGAAAAGTAATTGAAAGTGCTCAGGCCACTGACAAATTCCTGTGGGATTACAGACGGACTCTGGAAGAACTGGTAGCTGAATATCATTACGATCAATCAACAGAAATACTTGCCGAACGCGGAATGGGCCGCTACTCCGAATCGCACGAAGGAGGCCGCGCATTAATTGCCGACGGTATGGAAGTAAAACGTACAGCAGCAGTTCCAATGAGCGCCACCTGGACACCGGGCGGTTTTGGAGGACCCGGACCCGACGTTGCAATTCGGCATAAAGCCGACGTTCGCGAATCGGCATCAGTTTCGCATATTTACGGACAGAAATATGTAGCTGCCGAATCGTTAACCGCAATTGGAACAGCATGGGCCTGGTCGCCGCGTTTGTTAAAACCCGTGGCCGATGCCGAGCTGGCCAGCGGTCTGAACCGATTTGTTATTCACACATCGGTTCATCAACCGGTTGACGACAGAATACCCGGTTTGGGATTGGGGCCATTCGGACAATGGTTTACCCGCCACGAGACATGGGCCGAACAAGCCATTGCCTGGACTACTTACCTGGCACGAAGCTCGTACATGTTGCAGCAGGGTAATTTTGTTGCCGATGTGGCTTATATGTATGGCGAAAGCCACAACATTACCGAATTGTTTGGCGGACAATTGCCACAGGTTCCTGAAGGTTACGAATACGACTTTATAAATGCCGACGCATTGTTGCACACCTTAAAGGTTGAAGATGGAAAGATTACTTCGCCCGGCGGCGCAGCTTACAAATTGCTGGTACTCGACAAAAGTACGGCACAAATGACACTCCCGGTTTTACAGCGCATTAAAGACATGGCAACTGCCGGTGCAGTAGTTTGCGGACCAAAACCAATCGGTACTCCAAGTTTAACCGACGATGCTGACCAATTCAGTGCACTGGCCGACGAACTCTGGCCCATCGAAAACGGGGTGAATACCATTGGAAAAGGCAAAATTTACAACGGATATCCAATTAACGAGGTGTTGGAAAAAGAACAGATAGCTACAGACTTTTCTTACACCAAACCGGATGAAAACGCCGAGTTGTTATATGTACACCGCCAGTTGGGCGACATTGATTTTTACTGGGTAAATAATCGCTCCGCCCGGGAAGAAGCAGTAAATGCAACATTCAGAGTTGAAGGAAAAGAAGCCGAAATATGGCAACCGGAAACCGGGATGATAAAAAAAGCTTCCTATTCTATTGCCGATGGCAGCACCACAGTTCCGCTGCATCTGGCACCTAACGATGCTGTTTTTGTGGTTTTCCGTAATAAAGCACAATCCGATTCGTATGCTGTTCCTGAGGTCAGTGAAACAACACTTGCTGATCTTACAGGTCCGTGGCAAGTCAATTTCGAATCAAAAGTTGGTGAGCCTTTCAACGCCACTTTCGAGACGCTTTCGCCTTGGAATGAAAACGCCGACAACAACATCAAATACTTTTCCGGAGCCGGCACTTATACCAAAACCATTGACGTTCCTGCCGAATGGATCAACGATGGCGGAAATATTTGCCTCGATTTGGGTGAAGTGGAAAACCTCGCCGAAGTGAGTGTTAACGGCAAACCGCTTGGTATAGTTTGGAAAAAACCATTCCGTTTGGAAATTGGCTCAACATTGCAGGAAGGTTCCAACGAAATACAAATTAAAGTGGTTAACCTTTGGGTAAACCGCCTCATTGGCGATGCTCAACCCGATGTTACAGAGAAATTAACGTACACAACAATGCCATTTTACCAGGCAAATTCACCATTAAAAACTTCCGGATTACTCGGACCGGTAGTAGTGGTAAATACAAAATAAAACCATCAACACAAGTTTAGTTGATCTAGTTAGTTTTAATATTCCGGCAGGGATTTCCCGCCGGGATATTTTTTTGTCCCCTCTCCTCAAACCGAAATTTATTGTTCCAATTCAAGATTGAACAGGAGTATTCTTATATTTGAAAGAAACGAAACCGAAATCTGTCTGATAAAACCAATCTTACATCAAAAAACTATGATCAAAACTAATATCCTGAAAAAGCAATTACCGCTGCTTAGCCTAACCTTTTATGCATTAATAATCCTACTTTCTGCTTGCACACAAAACAAGTCTGCAATTACAAACTTAACAACAGAATACACAACAACTCCACTCGGAATTGATGTGGAGCAACCCCGTTTTGCATGGCAAATGCAGGCACCGGAAGGCGTGCGCGATCTGGCACAAACTGCTTATCAAATTGAGGTTAAATCAGCAGAAGGAGAAGTTGTTTGGAACTCAGAGAAAGTAAACAGCAATACCGCTCTGGCCATTCCGTACGAAGGAGAAAAACTGCAGCCTAAAACCCGTTACGAATGGACCGTAAAAGTTTGGGACAACAACAATGAAGAACATTCAGCAACATCGTGGTTTGAAACCGGCCTGATGAACCCGGATAATTCGGCATGGGACGGCGCTCAATGGATCGGCGGTGGCGATGACGATCTGGTTTTTTATTCGCAGTATGAAATGATCTTCAAAATGAAATATGCTGTTGCCATTGCCGAAGGAAGTAGCAAAGCCGGCTTTGTTTTCGGTGCCAACGACATGCGGTTAATGGATAGATACAAAAATATTTATCAGCTTGAAAATGAACGCAACGAAAGCTACATAAAACTGGAATTGGATGTGTCGGCCGTCGACGGTTCTTCAAATGGCCTCGCGAAACTGAATATTTACCGCGCAGGTTACACCAAAACAGATAATCCTGCTGTTCCGCTAAAAACATTCTCGATCAAATCATCGGTAATAAATGCCGCCAACAAAAACGACAAACACCTATTTGAATTAAGAAGCGCCTTTGGAAATATTACCATTACACTGGATCAAAATCCGGACTTTTTTGTAAAAAGAAAAGATGACAGTTTTGAAGACCGTCCGTGGCTGCAAAATGCGTTTTAGGGAGCGTCTTTTAACCTAAATCCAGCTGGTTCGGGTGGCGATTACCTGCCTTTTGGTCTCGTTTGCGACATGGGCTTTTCAATGGATGCCGATCAAAAAGCAAGCTTTTCTGATGTTGAAGTTTTCAACGATCGGAAACCCAACAATACGCTTTTCAAAGAAGATCTTTCCGGAAATTATAATGGTATTTATTCGGGAAAGTTAGAAGTTATAGACAATGCATATTTTGTTGATGGCGGAACTGAAGGAACATTTATTGTTGCCGATCCAAGCCGCAATTCAGCACCGATGTTGCGCACCGAATTTACAGCAGAAAAAATGGTTAAATCTGCTCGTTTATACGTTACAGCACGTGGTATTTACGAGATTCAAATAAATGGAGAAAACGTAGGAAACGACTACTACAATCCGGGCCAAACGCAATACAACAAATCGCATTTTTACCAAACTTATGATGTAACAGAAATGATTCAAAGTGGTGAAAATGCCATAGGCGCGATGCTTTCTGAAGGTTGGTGGAGTGGGTTACTAAGTTTCGGCTCCATCTGGAATCACTTTGGCGACCGCCAGTCTTTACTGGCTAAACTCGAAATCAGCTACGCCGACGGAACAAAAGAAGTGATCACTTCGAACGATAAAGACTGGAAATTTTACAACCAAGGTCCGATCATTTACAGCAGCCTCGATCAGGGAGAAATTTACGATGCTACCCGCGAATCAGACATAGCTGGCTGGTCAACCACCGGTTTTGATGATTCGGCTTGGCAACAAGCTACCGAAGTTCCGCTTGAAGGAACCACGTATTCGGGCGAAGAACGCGACTTTACAGGTGAGATCACAACTTTTGATTACGATGAACTGAAACTCATTGGGCAAATTGGCAACAACGCCGGAGAGTACAAAAAACTGGTTGCCCAAAGCATGGAAGAAGTACGCCCGGGAGTGTACGTTTACGACATGGGACAAAACTTTGTTGGTGTTCCAAAAATCACCCTGGCAAATGGGACTGCCGGCGATACGATGATCTTACGTTTTGCAGAAATTCTGTATCCCGACCTGGAAGAATCAGGAGACAATGTTGGCATGATTATGACCGAAAACTATCGCGCAGCACTCTGTCTCGATAAATACATCATGAAGGATGGCCCGCAGGTTTTTCAACCAAAATTCACTTCGCGCGGCTACCAGTATATCGAGATTACAGGAATTGATGAACCGCTTCCGCTGGAGGCAGTTGAAGGAGTTGCAATCAGTTCGGTACTGGATCTGACGGCCGACTACAATACATCGAATCCAAAAGTAAATCAGTTATGGTCGAACCTTTGCTGGTCGAATGTCGATAATTTCCTTACCCTGCCCACCGATTGTCCGCAGCGAAACGAACGAATGGGTTGGTCGGGCGATATCTCCGTATTTTCGCGCACTGCAACTTTTGTTTCCAATTCCGATCAATTCCTGCGCCGGCATATGTTTGCCATGCGCGATGTGCAAAAAGCAAACGGTAAATTCACCGATGTAGCCCCAATTGGCGGTGGTTTTGGCGGTGTGCTTTGGGGAAGTGCCGGAATTACTGTTCCGTGGGAAGTGTACCAACAGTTTAACGATGTTGCCTTGCTCGAAGAACATTACGATGCAATGGCTGCTTATATCGATTACCTGGCAACGACTTTAAATCCGGAGACAGGAATTACCAGCGACGGACAACTGGGCGACTGGCTCGGTCCGCAAAACAACAAGCTTGGAACACCATATTTGACCACAGCTTACCATGTTTTCGATTTATGGATCATTAAAAATGTTGCACAAATTCTTGGCAAAACTGATGATGCCCAACGCTTTGAAAAAATGTACGAAGAGCGAAAAGCATTCTTCAATAAGTCATTCATTAATGAGGATGGAAAAACCTTAGGTTTAATTGGCGGAGCACGTGGTTTTGGGAGCCCCGAAGGACCAGCGGAACCGGAATACCGTCTGGCAGATACACAAACTTCTTACGCCGTTGGATTGGCACTTGGTGCATTCGATAACGAAGTTGTTGCGCAAATGGCAGCTAATCTGGCAGAAGCCATCGAACGCCAAAACATAGACGACGGCGGCGTTCTTCGTCCTGAATATTCGTTGATGACCGGTTTTATCGGAACGGCGTGGATAAGCAAAGCCCTTTCCGATAACGGTTACAATGAGCAGGCATATAAATTGTTGCAGAACGACCAGTATCCATCGTGGTTATATTCCATCGATCAGGGTGCAACATCAATTTGGGAACGCCTGAATGGTTACACCGTTGAAAACGGATTTGGCGGCAATAACGGCATGAATTCGTTTAACCACTATTCGTTTGGTGCGGTTGGTCAGTGGATGATCGCTTACTCGTTGGGTATTCAACGTGATGAGCCGGGCTTCCAAAAGTTCATCCTGCAACCAACACCCGACCCGAGTGGCGAAATGACATGGGCAGAAGGTTATTATGATTCGATGTACGGAAAAATTTACAGCAAATGGGAGGTTGAAGGTGATAAGCTGACTTACACTACAACTGTTCCGGCAAACACTTCGGCCACTTTGTATTTGCCTGCAGCTTCTGAAAACGATGTTATTGATTCAGACGGTTGTGAATTGCTGAAGTTTGAAAACGGAAAAGCTGTTTACACGGTAAAATCCGGGACTTACAAATTCATTAGCCAACTGTAAACAGGATACGGTAATTCTCTCATTGACTGCTCTCTTGGAGGATTCGAATTTTGAAATTTTATTTTGTACTTTGTACAATAAGAATTAGTTTCGCACATCAGCTTAACTTTAGTAAATTAGGCTCATATTGATCTAACAAAATTGTACAACCAGCTAAAATTAATTACAACCATGAATAAAAATGAATCGCGCTCAGCTGCAGGATTAAAGAGTTTTGTTCTGCTAATCGCACTTTCTCTGAGTCTTAACCTGTTTGCGCAAGTCGCACCAAATCCGTTTGCAAAAGCACCCGAGCCAAATGCAACAGTAACCTACAATAATCCCATACTTCCGGGCTTTTATTCCGACCCGAGTGTTTGCCGCGTAGGCGACGATTATTACCTCATCACCAGTACATTCGAATATTTCCCGGGAGTTCCCATTTTTCACAGTAAAGACCTTGTTAACTGGGAACAGATCGGTCATTGTATCCACCGGAAAGAACAAATTCCAAACGGGCTGAACATATTTGCGGCCACACTGCGTTACCACGACGGAACATTTTATATGATCACCACCAACATTACCGGCGGTGGAAACTTTTTTGTAACCGCAACAAATCCTGCCGGTCCGTGGTCTGATCCAATTTGGGTGAACGTTCCGGGTATCGATCCCGACCTGTTTTGGGACGAAGATGGAAAAGCTTACATCATCAGTTCACCATTTATTTTGTATGAAGTTGACTTAAAAACCGGCGAACTTTCGGAAGGTAAAAAAGTATGGAACGGCACAGGAGGCCGATACGCTGAAGGACCACATATTTACAAAAAAGATGGCTGGTATTACCTGATGGCTGCTGAAGGCGGAACCGAGGAAGCACACTCCGAAACTATCGCCCGCAGCAACAGCATTTGGGGTCCGTACATTGATAATCCGGCCAACCCGATTTTAACACAATGTAACGCCGCCGGTCAGGGGAAACCGATTCAGGGAATCGGCCATGCTGATATTATCCAGGCGCACGACAATTCGTGGTGGATTGTTTTCCACGGCTACCGCAACATCTCTGATAAAACGCACCACATTTTAGGACGCGAGACTTGTCTTGCTCCTGTAACCTGGCCGAAAAACGGTTGGCCTGTGGTAAACGGCAACGGAACTGTTGATGTTGATATGACCTGTCCGACCCTACCTTTGAAGCCGGTTGCCGAGAAGCCATCGAAAGTTGATTTTGATAACGACAAACTTGGTTTAGACTGGAACTACATTCAGGCGCCGGTAGAAAGTAACTTTTCACTAACGGAAAGAAAAGGATTCTTGCGCTTAAAAGGAGCTGCCGAAACAATCAGTACCAACAAACCGTCAACATTTGTGGGACGCCGATTAAAAGACCATTATTTTACAGCTACAACACAAATTGAATTCGACCCGAAAAATGAGAATGAAGAGGCCGGGCTAATCTTGCTCAACAACGGATCGCACTTCGATATAATGGTAAGCAAAAAAGGAGACGACCGAATTCTGACAGTAAAATTGCAGTTTGGTCAAACCATCTACAAATCAAAAGAATACACTTTAAAACCCGGTCCTGTAGAACTACGCGTGAGTGGCAATAAAACCACATTCACCTTTTCGTTTGCACAAGGCAACGACGAATTTACCGCGGTTGAAACTGCCGATGCCAAATTCCTGGCTACCGAAACTGTTGGTTTCTTCACCGGTATTTATGTTGGTTTGTATGCCACCGGAAATGGCAAAACAGCTGAAGCCAACGCCGATTTCGACTGGATAGAATACCTGAAGAATTAACCGAAATAAATTTTCATAATACAAGGGCTGCTCAGTAATTACCGGGCAGCCCTTTTTCGTTATTCAAATAGCCCCACACATCATCGTTTACATATGATGCTCAATAACATATGTCTACGATTAAACCTATTTCGATTGGATTAATCTTACTAAAAATCAGAGCAAAACATTTTTTAACTAAACCATAAATAATGAAATTAAAAAATCAAAACTCCGGAAGTTTTTCGAGGAGATCTTTTATTGGTACTACCGCAGCTGCAGCTGCAGGTTTTACAATCGTCCCAAGACATGTTTTAGGCGGCACGGGTTACATGTCTCCAAGTGATATGGTAAACATTGCCGGTATTGGAGTCGGTAGCCAGGGCGGTGGCGACATTCAGAACATTGCCACACCTGATGTTCCCATCGAAAGAGCATTTAGTATGGGTGGCTTTTTAATGCAGCCTTATTCAGGTATAAAGCCTGAAAGACGTGGATTTGGGCAAAGAGGAGGTGTAGCAAACTCCGATGCTCCGATACAAATGGGAGATGCTGCCGAAGACAAATCGTTTAAACATGCCAATATTTATGCCCTTTGCGATGTTGATCACGATTATGCCGGCCATATTATGGCGGGCTACCCCAAAGCCAAAAAATACCACGATTTCCGCGAAATGATCGACAATGAGAAAGAAATCGATGCAGTATTGATTGGAACACCCGACCATACACACGCTGTGATTGCAGCTTACGCCATGCGCGCAGGCAAACACGTGTTTGTAGAGAAACCAATGGCAAAAACCATCCACGAAGTTCGTTTCCTCCGCGATCTGGCAAAAGAAACCGGTGTGGTTAGTCAAATGGGTAACCAGGGACACAACATCGAAGGAACAATGCAAACCGTTGAATGGATCCGCTCGGGAGCCATCGGAAATGTGAAGGAAGTGCACATGTGGTCGAACCGCCCGGTTTGGCGTCAAGGTTATCTCGATCGTCCGGCAGGCGTTGCTGTTCCTGACAATCTGAAATACGACCTCTGGTTAGGACCTGCACCCGATGCACCTTACAGTCCTGAAACCACACACTTTGCCTGGCGCGGATTGTGGGACTACGGAACCGGTGCAATGGGCGACATGGGAGCGCACACTTTCGACGCTCCTATCTGGGCGTTGGATCTTGGAATGCCAACAAAAATTCAGGCAACTACTACGCCTTTCAATGGTATTTATCTGCCACAGGCCGAAAGCGTAACCTATGAATTCCCTGCACGTGGAAACATGCCTCCGGTAAAAGTAACATGGAGCGACGGCGGTATTAAACCTGCCCGTCCTGCAGAATTGGAAGCCAACCGTCAGTTGCGCGAAGCGCTGTACATTGGCGACAAAGGTATGTTGATGCACGGAACTCACGGAGCTGCACCTGAATTGATTCCGAATGATCCGGGATTTGTGGAACCTGAAAAGTGGCTGAAACGCCCAAGCAGCGTTTATGTTGATTTTATTGAAGCCATTAAAGAAGGCCGCAAAGCTGCCAACGATTTCGAAGTTTCATCAAAACTTACTGAAATAATGCTTCTTACAAACATTGCAGTGGTTTCGCAACAGCTGAATAAAACATTGGAATACGATGCTGAAAACATGAAAATTACCAACTGCGAAGAAGCAAATAACTACTTCCATTACGAATATCGTAACGGATGGAAATTGTAAAATTTAAAACAAATTGTAATGAGTAAAAACAAAAATAACGGGCTGTCGCGCAGGAAATTTTTAGGTAGCTCGGCAGCTTTAGCTGCAGCTTCAATGGTTCCGGTAAATTTTGCCGCTGCAAATCCAGCCCCGAAAAATGACAATCCTAACTCTAACTTTGGGGGCGTACACATTGGCGCCATCACCTACAGCTGGCGTACCATGCCGGGCGGTTTGGAGAACATTGTAAAATATTGCAAAGAGTGCAACATCAGCTCAATTGAATTAATGAGCGGCGATCTGGAAACGTATTTGGGTGCGCCCGAGAGTCCGATGATGGAGATTTTTATGGAAATACGTAGGCAGCAGCAAGCCGAACAGGAAGCAAGCGGAGAGGCTCCACAACCACGCCGCAGGGGTCGTCCGCAATTAAATGCTGAACAGCAAGCCAGAATGGATAAATACAACGAAGAAGTTCGTAAATTCCGATTGAATGTTGATATGAAAAAGGTGGAATCTGCCAAAAAACTGCTGGATGACGCCGGAATAAAACCACACATTGTTAAGTTCTCGCCATCGCAATGGTCGGACGAAGAAATTGATTACGCTTTTAAAGTGGCCAAAGCTTTGGGAGCAAAAGGTGTTAGCGAAGAAATCAGCGAAGATGCCGCGAAAAAATTGGGACCGATTGCCGAGAAACATGGAATGTACGCTGTTTTCCACCAGCACATGCAGTTTGCCGACGTAGAAGGTTTTACTTACGATAATTTCGTTGGAATATCGCCAGCAGTAATGTTCAATTTCGATTCGGGTCACTATTTTGGTTCAACCGGTAAAAATCCTTGCGATATTCTCCGGAAATACCACGACCGGATTTTCAGCATACACATCAAAGACAAAACCGGACCGGAAACTGATCCGCCTAACCAAAACCAGGTTTGGGGACAGGGACAAATGCCATTGGAAGAGGTGCTGCTTCTGATCAAAAAAGAAAAGTGGCCGATTTATTGCGACATCGAGTTGGAATACGATGTAAAACCATGGTCGAACGCCGTTAAAGAAGTAAAAACCTGCGTTAACTATGCCCGCCAGATTTTGATGTAAAATCGAATAGTTATATTCACAAAACTACCCGTCTTATTATTGAGGCGGGTATTTTTTTGCAAACCATATCCAACTGAATGAAAGACTTTTAAATCAATTTATAATTTTACCTGTCGTTTGACGGAGATTAATCTGAATTTTATTTTGTTATTTTTACAATAAGCTAAGTAAAAACCGGGCTGCATGTCCTAAATTTTTTTGAATGAAAAACTTGTATTTGATTCTGTTATTGGCCGTAATTTCGTGCACAACTCAAACTCCCAATTACCGAACTACAATTGATTTGCAAGGCGACTGGCAATTTGCGCTCGACACCGCACAAATTGGTGAAGAACAGCAATGGTACCTCTCTGATTTTGATGATTCGGTAGTGTTGCCCGGAACAACCGATTCTAATAAAAAAGGCTTTCTGAATCAAAGTCCCACCACGATGCATCTCAACCGGATTTACACTTACGAGGGAGTTGCCTGGTACCGGAAAAAAGTTACAATTCCTGAAAATTTCAAGGATAAACGGCTTGAACTTCAGTTGGAAAGGACAAAACCATCAAAAGTGTGGGTTGATGACCAGTTTGTAGGATCATCGATGTTATTGCAGTCAACTCAAAAATATGATTTAACCGAGGCACTAACTCCCGGCGATCACTACATCACCATCCTGGTAAACAACGATTTGAAATTAACGCCTTACGGGAATGTGCACATTTATACCGACGAAACGCAAACCAACTGGAACGGGATTATAGGGAAAATACAAATTGAGGCAACTTCAAAAACATACATCTCCAAATTACGTGTCACCCCGGATGTTCAGAACAAAAAAGCGCTCGTAGATCTAAACATTGAGAATCAGCGGGCGGGAGAATTGGCCATTGAACTTCATGTTGAAAAAACGGTGGCTGGAAAAACTACGCACTTAAAAACGTTAAAATCAACTGTAAACGCACAGGAAAAAATTCAGCTGGAATACAACTTTGGAGACGATTGCCAACTGTGGGACGAATACAAGCAGCCGCTTTATAAACTTACCGCAGTTGTTACCGGAAAAGGTATTCAGGACACAAAAGCTGAAACCTTTGGGATGCGCGAATTTGCTGTTGACGGAACACAATTTTCGATTAACGGCCGCACAACTTTCCTACGCGGCAAACACGATGCCTGCGTTTTTCCGTTAACCGGACATCCGCCCATGGATGTTGAAGGCTGGGTACGGGTCTTTAAAATTGCCAAAAACTACGGTATCAACCATTACCGTTTTCACTCGTACTGTCCGCCCGAAGCTGCTTTTATTGCTGCCGATCAGGAAGGTATTTATTTGCAGCCCGAACTCCCTTTTTGGGGAGGTTTAGACTCGGCAAACATTGCCATGCAACTACGCAACGAAGGTTTTGCCATGTTGGATGCTTATGCCAATCACCCGTCGTTTGTACTGTTCTCGCACGGAAATGAAATCTGGGGAGGACTTGACAACGTTGAAGCTAACATTTCAGCTTTAAAAGCCTACGACGACCGCCCGCTATACACCATGGGTTGTAACAACGGCATCGGTTATATTCCGCCAACTCCAACTTCGGAATTCTTTGTTGGTGCACGTACCTCATATGCCCACGACACCATTCTTACGCACACGCGGTTGACGCATGCATTTGCCGACTCGAAGGACGGCGCCCGGTTAAACTCCGTAGCTCCTTCTACCGATTTTGATTTTAGTTATGCGGTTGATCACATGAATATGCCCATAATCAGTCACGAAATTGGCCAGTACCAGATTTTTCCTGATTACGATGAAATTGAAAAATATACCGGCGTTTTAAAAGCTACCAACCTGGAAATATTCAAAAGCCGCCTTGAAGAAGCTGGAATGCTGGATAAAGACAGCATTTATCAGCAGGCGACTGGTGCTTGGTCGGCCCTGTGTTACAAAGCCGAGATGGAAGCTGCCATTCGCACGCAAGGTTTTGCAGGATTTCAGTTGCTCGACTTGCAGGATTTCCCCGGACAGGGAACAGCTCTTGTGGGCATTCTGGATGCTTTTATGGACAGCAAAAACGTAATTACTCCCGAAGCCTGGAAACAATCATGTAACGATGTGGTTTTACTGCTCGAATTTCCAAAATACTGCTACACCAACAACGAAGCATTTAATGCCAAAGCAGTTGTAGCCAACTACTCCAACAATGCTATATCAAGCGCCAATTCATGGACGCTAAAACAGGAAGACGGAACTGTTGTTGGAGAAGGCACATTTTCCGGCTCTGAAATACCATTTGGAGGACTTACTGAACTTGGCAATGTAACGGCCGATCTATCGTCTGTGAAGAAAGCTGCTAAGCTCAACCTGCATATTTCGGTTGCCGAAAGTGATTATTCGAACGACTATCCAATATGGGTTTATCCGGCCAAAAACGAGATCAATATTCCGAAAGACATTCTGGTTGCAAACAAAGTTGACCAAAAGGTTTCAAGGGAATTGAAGAACGGTGGTAAAGTTCTGCTCTTCCCGCAAACAGCAGATGTCAAAAGAAAAAGCGAGCCCGGATTATTCCCGCCGGATTTCTGGAATTACGGCATGTTTAAATCCATCTGCGAGAATAACGGAACAGAGGTTTCGCCCGGTACGCTGGGCTTGCTAACCGATCCAACGCACCCGCTGTTCAATGCTTTCCCAACCAATTTTCACACCAACTGGCAATGGTTCTCCATTATAAAAGCCAGCAACTCGCTGATTTTGGATGTACTTCCAACGGATTACTTCCCAATTGTTCAGGTGGTAGATAACCTGGAGCGCAATCATAAAATGGGGTTGATTTTTGAACTGAAAGTTGGCGATGGAAAACTACTGGTTTGCATGTCGCAACTGAATGAGATTTTAGACAAACCGGAAGCTGCACAGCTTTACAAATCGATGTTGAATTATATGGAATCGGAAGCGTTTGACCCGGAATTTTCGATAAGTGAGACAGATTTAAACGAGTTGCTTTAATGCTGCGCGTTTAAATCCTTAATCTCCAAACGAATAAGTGAGGCTCACATTCCATAAAAAATCATCACTAACAATATCGCTGTCAATTTTCTGATTGATTTTAGCACCAAGTGTAAACGGTAACTCCCGGTGTTCCAGAGAAAATGATGAGCCGCAATACGAACCGGTGATTCCATCGGTACTCAGGTAATAGATTTCGGGCGTAAAAGAAAACAGCAATTGTTTTGAGATCTCAAGATCTGAAACCCCTAAACGCATGCTTAAATAGTGTGTATTTTGCAATCCCCGATCAAATCCGTGCCCATACAAATAATAAGGTTCAAGATCGACGTGTTCGGAAATTTTAATCGACGGCTCAATCTCTCCGGCTAAAAATCTTCGGCCTTCCAAACCTTCTTTATTCGATCCTTCTTCTTCGAAAGTAACTTCGTGAAACATAATTGCAGGATGGGCTCCAATCGACAGGCTAAATTTTTCAGTAGTAACTGTTTTATTCCTAAACCAAAAAATAAACGACCAGGGTTTTCCTTCCATGGCAAAACGAAACTGTGGCTCGAAACGCAATTTATCGCCACCCATCGACAAATCGAAAATTACTGCGGATTTTCCAAGTGAAAACGATGGTACATTCGAGATACCATTATTCGTAACCATTACTGAGCCGGAAAAATGTTTAAGGGAAGTGGTCTTTTCAGCTTCTTGTGCACCTATAAACTGCACCGCAGCCATAAATACAACGAAAAGAAGTATTCGTTTCATTTGCTAAGTTTAAGTTCGTTAGTTCTAAATTTTTTGGCTATCCCAACCAAATCAATGCCGAAAGATAGCCAAAAAAACAGAGTTTCGTGTTACTTCGACACAAAGCAAGCAAATGTAAACAAATTGAAAAAGTTAGCAGCTCTGAATTTCTTTGTTCTAGTTCAAACTCCGATACTCGTTGGGCGATACTCCCACCTGCTTTTTAAACATGCGGGTAAAGTGTTGCGGATGTTTAAAACCCAGCTCGTAAGCAATCTCGCTAATCGATTTTTCGTTATCGTAAATCTTTTCTTTAGCTACATCAATCATCTTAAGCTGAATGTGCTCCTGAGCTGATTTACCGGTTTCTTTTTTCAGCAGATCACCCAAATAGTTTGGCGAAATGAACAGTTTATCGGCACAATAACGAACTGAAGGTAAACCCGAAATCAGTGGCTGCTCCGAAGCGAAATAATCTTTCAGAATATGCTCAAAACGAGCCAATACATCTTTATTTACGTGGTTACGCGTTACAAACTGTCGCTCGTAAAAACGTTTGCTATACTTCAAAAAGAGTTCCAGGTACGACACAATTAATTCCTTACTGTGTGTATCGATGGCATGTTGCAATTCGAAATTGATATTTTCAATACACTGGTTTATCAGCACTCTTTCGCGCGCCGACAGGTGCAAAGCTTCATTTACTTCGTACGAAAAGAAAGTGTATTCGTCGATCGATTTTCCAAGCGATGTGCCATGTATTAAATCGGGGTGAAAAATTATGGCAGTACCCGACGCCTGCTGTTTCTCCCCGGTTCCTTCAACACCATACACCTGTCCGGGAGAAATAAACAACAACGTACCTTCTTCGTAGTCGTAATCGTTAATTCCGTAGGTTATATTTCCACACTTAATATCTTTCAGAAAGATGGCATACACATCCATCTGCCCTTTAAAATAGTGGAACGGTTCTGTTTTAGAAAAATCGATAACACTTACCAGTGGGTGCAATGTTTCCTGCCCAACCAGGTTATTATATTCGGTTACTGAACCTATCTTTTTTACGTCGCTCATAATCTTTCGCTTTTAAAAACAGTACAAATTTAAACAACTATTGTTTAAGGTGTTATCCTCCGGAATCACATTCCGTAATATGGGTAAGTAATTCGGTAATCTTGGTAATTCTCTCCTGCTTTTTGGGTAACATTCCAATCCCAATTTACGAATTGTATTCCAGCACTTTATTCCAAAAACTGAATGCCCCTCAATCTTATAATAGTGAACTTCAACGAACTCGTTAACATCTCATTAACACGGATTTAAGCATTCTTACCACCAATTCCGTAATTTTGGTAAATAATACAGGAATCTGGGTATTTTCCTTAAACTTATTTGCCTGATATTTGTCTCATAATTTTAATGAGAACAATTTTACAATAATGAAAACTATAGAGAACAAATTTTTTGAAGGAGAACGACCATTATTTGCGGAGAAGGATTTACATATTAAAAATGTTGAGATTGGTTTAGGCGAATCGGCATTAAAAGAAGCCAGCAATATAAAAGCTACCGGCTGCACTTTTGGCGGTAAATATCCGTTTTGGCACAATACAAACAGCATTATCGAAGACTCATTATTTACCCCCGGCGGACGTGCTGCCATTTGGTATTGCAAAGATCTTCGTATGGTAAATACGCGTGTTGATGCGCCAAAAATGTTTCGCGAAATTGATGGTTTAGAACTTGAAAACGTTGAGCTTACCGATGCCGAAGAATGTTTGTGGTGGTGTAAGAATATCAAGCTTAGAGATGTAAAAGTGACAAATGGCGATTACATTTTTAAAGACAGCAAAAACATCAAAATCGACAACCTGACCTTGCAGGGAAACTACGGTTTTCAGTATGCCCGTAACATTGAAATTCGCGATTCTCATCTGGCATCAAAAGACGCTTTCTGGAATACCGAAAATGTTACCGTTTACGATTCAGTTATTACAGGTGAATACCTGGGCTGGCACTCGAAAAATTTGCGTTTGGTAAACTGTGTTATCAGCGGAACACAGCCATTGTGTTATGCCAAAGATTTGGTAATGGAAAACTGCATAATGAAAGAGGATGCAGATCTTGCCTTCGAGTACAGCACCTTAAAAGCAGAAATCAACAGCCCCGTAACAAGCATTAAAAATCCAAGCTCCGGCGAAATCGTAGCTCAAAGTGTTGGCGAGCTTATTTTCGACGAAAACTGCAAAAATCCCGGAGGCTGCAAAGTAACTGTTCAAAGCGAAGTAAACGTTTAATCACCATGCAACACAATTTCGACGAAAAAGTAGTACGCAGAGGCACTAATTCATACAAGTGGGATTCGAAAACCAACGACGATATTATTCCGTTGTGGGTGGCCGACATGGATTTTAAAACCGCTCAACCGATTATTGATGCACTTACTAATCGTGTACAACACGGCATTTTCGGTTACACAAAAGTGCCCGATGCCTATTATAATGCAGTTATCAGTTGGTTTGGACGCCGGCACAATTTTACGGTTGAAAAAGAATGGATGATCTACACTATTGGTGTGGTTCCTGCTATTTCTGCAGCCATTTTAGCATTAACAGAACCGGGTGATAAAGTAATTGTACAGGAGCCTGTTTACAACTGTTTTTTCTCGTCGATTCGAAATAACCAATGCGAGAGTTTCTCCAACGACCTGATTTATAAAGACGGAAAATACACCATCGATTTTGAAGACCTGGAAAAAAAGGCGGCCGATCCGAAAGCCAAAGTGATGCTTTTATGCAACCCGCATAATCCGGCCGGCCGCGTTTGGACAAAGGAAGAACTGGAGAAAATTGGAGAAATTTGTTTCCGGAATAATGTAATCGTTGTTTCGGATGAAATCCATTGCGACTTGGTGCACCCGGGACATACACACATTCCGTTTGCATCGCTGGGACAGCAGTTTTTAGAGAACTCGGTAACCTGCGTTGCACCCAGTAAAACCTTTAACCTGGCAGGATTACAGATTGCCAATATTTTAACTTACGATGCTGATATCCGCAAGAAAATTGATAAGGCGATCAACATTAACGAAGTTTGCGATGTGAGTCCGTTTGCCGTTGAAGGATTGATTGCCGCTTACACACACGAAGATTCTGAGAAATGGCTCGACGATTTGCGAGCGTATTTGTGGGACAATTACCTGTTAGTAAAAGATTTCTTTGCTGAGAACTTTCCACAATTCCCGATTTTGCCGCTGGAAGCCACTTATTTGGTTTGGATCGACACTTCTGTTTTAAACATTGAGTCGGAGAAACTTACCGAATTGATGATAGAAAAAGGAAATGTTTGGCTCAACGAAGGGACGGTTTACGGCGATGCCGGAGAAGGTTTTATGCGCCTGAATATTGCCTGTCCGAGAGCTACTTTGCAGGAAGGCCTGAACAGAATGAAAAAAGCTATCGACCTGATTACCGCACAAAGCTAAAAGGAGTATTCTGCGGTTTTCGCTTCGTCTGATAAAATTTTTGCTTAGAGATATCAATTGAAAAAGAGTGCTTATTTATTGTCGCTTGTCCAGAATAAGCAGGCAATGACGTTTATGCAGCAACTGCATTTGGCTGCGCTGTTGAGTATTCCGGCTATTATTGCGCAGTTTTCATCCATCATCATGCAATATATCGATGCATCGATGGTTGGACGTTTGGGCGCAAATGCATCGGCCTCCATTGGCCTGGTAATTACTTCTACCTGGCTTTTTTGGGGAATTTGCACCACGGTTGCCGCCGGATTTTCGGTTCAGGTAGCTCACCTCATCGGCGCCGGCGACCGCAGAGGAGCACGATCTGTTTTACGACAGGCTATTTTATCTACCTTGCTATTTAGTTTTGTTATGGTGGCCATCGGGGTTTCGGTAAGCCAAAAACTCCCCTACTGGCTGGGGGGCGACGCCGCGATTGCCGAAGACGCATCGAAATACTTTCTCATATTCATCTTGTCACTCCCCGCGTTGCAGTTAAATTTTCTTGCCAGTGGCATGTTACGAAGTAGTGGAAATATGCACGTTCCGAGCGTATTAAATGTGGTGATGTGCGTTATGGATGTGGTCTTCAACTTTCTGTTGATCTTCCCATCGCGCGAGCTGCAGTTTTTAGGATACGACATTTTCATTCCGGGAGCTGACCTTGGTGTAGCGGGAGCTGCAATCGGAACAGGTTCAGCTTACCTGATAACTGCAGTAATGCTTTTCTGGTACCTGTTTACGAAAGACGGAAACCTGCGCCTAACCAAAGAAAAAGGAAGTTTCAGGCCCGAAGAAAGTACCCTGCGCAGAGCATTCAAAATTAGCATGCCCATGAGTTTGGAGCACACCGTAATTATGGGCGCACAAATTCTGTCCACCGTAATTGTGGCTCCTTTGGGAGTTGCATCCATAGCGGCCAACTCGTTTGCCATTACTGCCGAAAGTTTGTGTTACATGCCGGGCTACGGAATTGCCGAAGCAGCCACTACACTTGTGGGGCAAAGTTTTGGCGCTAACCGTAAAGACCTGGCCAAACGTTTTGCCTACATCACCGTTTTTATGGGCATGGCGGTAATGACCATTCTGGGTGCAGTCATGTATTTTACAGCCCCTCAAATTATTGGTTTTATGACTCCCGATCCGGAAATCCTTTCGCTTGGAGTTATGGCCTTGCGTATTGAAGCTTTTGCCGAACCGATGTTTGCCGCATCAATTGTGGCTTATGGTGTTTTTGTTGGTGCCGGCGATACTTTTGTTCCCAGCATTATGAACTTTGGCAGCATGTGGGCCGTTCGTCTTACCCTGGCAGCAATCTTAGCTCCGATTATGGGTTTAAAAGGCGTTTGGATTGCCATGTGTATCGAACTGTGTTTCCGCGGTGCGATTTTTCTATACCGACTCTTTAAAGGTAAGTGGCTGAACCACTCTATCTAAAAATTAATCCTGCATCAACTCCCCCGAAAAAATCATATTCTGTAATTCGGGTAATCCTAACAGTAATTTGGGTAAAACACTTCGCGGTATTCTATTTAATTTTGTAGAAATCAGAAAAAACGTTGAAAACAAAAAATTATAAGCACATGGAAAACAAGAAAATAAGAGTCGGATTTATTGGATTAAATCCCGATAGTCACTGGGCAGCAACAGCCCACATTCCTGCACTAAAATCGTTAACCGAGGATTTCGAAGTAGTTGGAGTTGCCAACCGTTCGTTGGAAAGTGCACAAGCCACTGCCAAAGCATTGAATCTAAAGTTTGCGTTCGAAAATCCACAGGTACTGATTCAGTCTCCCGAGGTTGATCTCGTTGTGGTTACCGTGAAAGTTCCTTATCACTTCGAGTACGTAAAAGCCGCACTGGAAGCCGGTAAACATGTTTCCTGCGAACACCCGCTGGGCAATGGTTTGGAAGAAACAAAAACACTGGCAGATATTGCTGAAAAGCAAGGTGTGGTAGCCGTGGTTGGTACACAAATGGTTAATGCTCCTGAAATTTTATACCTGAAAAAACTGATCGAAGAAGGTTATGTTGGAGAGGTGAAATCAACCACATTAATTGGTTCGGGCTGGAACTGGGCCAACGAAACCGTTGACGACCGGTATTACCTGTTCGATAATGCCAACGGCGCCAACATGCTTACCATTCCACTAGGACACACTTTGGCCGGATTAACAAGCGTTTTGGGAGATTTTACATCACTTAAAGCCGACATGTTCAATTTTTACAAAACCGTAAATGTTGCCGATACCGGCGAAGTAAAACCCAAAGACGCCGAAGACCAGATTTTAGTTATCGGACAATTGGAGAGTGGCGCTGCTGCATCGGTACACTACCGCGGTGGTCTCTCAAAAGGAACAAACCTGCTGTGGGAAATCAACGGAACCGAAGGTGATATTCAGGTTACCGGTGATAACGGGCACGGCCAGATGATTCAGCTTTCGATAAAAGGAGCAAAAGGCAGCGATGAAGAAATGAAAGCAATCACTATACCTCTGGAAATGTACAAAGGATTACCCGATAATTCGGTGGCAAGAAATGTGGCTCAGATTTATAAACTTTTAGCAGGCGATATCCGTAATAACACCCGTAATGCACCAACTTTTCAGCGTGCCGTGGCTTTAGCCGAATTGTATGACACCATTGAAAAATCGGCAAAAAAGTAAACAGAAGCAAATCAAATAAATCCGGAAAATTATGAATGTTTTAATTATAGGTGCAAACGGAAAGATCGGACGGATTGTTGCTGAAAAAATGGGAGCATCCGACCGGTTTAATCCCACTGCATTTATTCGTAAAGAAGAACAGAAAAGCTTTTTTGATGCCATCGGGGTTCCCGTAATTGTTGGTAGCCTTGAAAGCAGTATTGACGAATTAGCCAAAGCCGTGAAAGGTTTTGACGCAATCGTGTTTACAGCCGGATCTGGCGGCAAAACAGGCTATGACAAAACCCTGGAGATTGATTTGGATGGTGCCGTAAAGAGTATAATTGCAGCTGAAAAAACAGGAGTTAAACGATATGTTATGGTGAGTGCATATTTAGCAGATGAACGCAACAAATGGGATGCATCGGGCATTAAACCCTATTACATTGCCAAACACTTTGCCGATAAGGAGTTGAAACAATCATCTCTTGACTATACTATTCTGCGACCGGTTGGGCTAACCGATGAAGAAGGAACTGGTAAAGTAACACTGAATACAGTAGCTGAAGGCATCAGCCCAACAATTCCACGGGCAGACGTTGCAACAACGATTCTGGAAGTATTAAATCACGATAAAAGTATTGGTAAAATTTTGGTAATGAGTTCAGGAGCAAGCCCAATATCAGATGCAGTTTTAGCCCTGTAAATGCTTCATAAAATTGGCCAAAGGCTAATTCCTGAACAAACCCCATTAACGTGCCGTTTAATAAACAGTTACACCATTAAAAACAAAAAGTTATGAGTACAATTACTGTTAAAGCATTTGGAACAGAAGCACAAGACAAACCTTTGCATTCCATGGATGTGCAGCGGAGAGCACTGATGGAGAATGATGTAGAACTGGAGATACTTTATTGTGGTATCTGTCATTCAGATCTTCATGCCATAAAAAACGATTGGGGAGGCACAGCTTATCCCATTGTTCCCGGGCACGAAATAATTGGTAAAGTAACCAAAATTGGTAGCAAGGTTTCCAAATTTAAAGAAGGCGATTTGGCAGGTATTGGTTGTATTGTTGATAGCTGCGGACACTGTCACCAGTGCAACGACGGCGAAGAACAATTTTGTGAAGAAGGATGGACACTGGTATTCAACGCACCCGATAAACATTTGGGTGGTGTTACCTACGGAGGCTTTTCAAAACACATTGTTTGCGATGCGAACTACATACTGAAAATACCGGAATTCGAGAATCTGGGTGCAGCAGCTCCTTTGCTTTGTGCCGGTATTACTACCTATTCGCCATTAAAACACTGGGGAGCAGGTCCGGGCAAAAAAATAGGAATTATTGGTATTGGCGGTCTTGGCCACATGGCGGTAAAAATTGCCAAAGCCATGGGTGCTCATGTAACTGTTTTTACCACTTCGCCCGATAAAGTTGAAGATGCAAAAAGACTGGGTGCCGACGAAGCTGTCCTTTCAAAAGATCAGGAACAAATGGCAGCGCAAAAAGGATACGACATGATCCTTGATACCGTTTCGGCAAAACACGATGTAAATGCTTATTTAAACTGTCTGACGGTTGACGGTAGCCTCGTTTTGGTGGGTCTGCCAAACGAACCTCTGGATGTTGGTGCATTCAATATTGTAAGCGGACGAAAAAGTTTATCTGGCTCAATTATTGGCGGCATTGCCGAAACTCAGGAGGTTATTGATTTCTGTTACAAGCACAACATTACTGCCGATAGCGAGATCATAAAAATGCAGGATGTAAATGAAGCACTTGACCGGTTGGAAAAAGGCGATGTAAAATATCGTTTTGTAATTGATATGGCATCATTGTCAAATTAATACAAGCCATATTTTACAAGATAACTGATAGTTCCCGTATTCATTTTACGGTGCGAAATTTTAATTCACCTCCCTGCTTTTGGATTGCAAAAAGTTACTTTTTTTCAGTCCGGCAGGGAGAATATTTTAAAGGGTAGCTCCCTGTTAAATAGTCAGTTATATTTTCCGACGATTCCGTAAAAGTGGTAAGCATCTCCGTAATTCTGGTCATTTTCTTTGGCTTCTTCTTTCGATATTTGTAAAGTGATTTTATACCCACTAAAAAGAGAAGTTATGAGAATAAAGATCTGGATATTTCTACTCGCGTTAAGTTTTATAACACTCCGGGTTTCGGCGCAGCAAACACCAATTACAATTACGGTTAACGGACAAACAGAGCTTTCTGCAACTTTAGTCGATAATTCATCCACTGCCGCACTGATAGATTTGTTGAATGAAAGTCCGCTGACAGTTGAAATGCGCGATTACGGAAACATGGAAAAAGTTGGGCCGATTGGAACAACCTTACCACGAAACGACGAACAAATTACCACCGAACCCGGAGATATTATTTTGTATCAGGGTAACGCACTGGTAATTTATTATGCGGCCAACTCGTGGAACTTTACACGTCTTGGAAAAATTGACAGCCTTTCGCAGGATGAGTTGAAAGCGGTGTTGGGCGCTTTTGATGTAACTGTTACATTAAGGCTCGCCGATGTTACCACAGATGTTGCAGAGATAGCAACTGAAAATGATTTTCAGATCTATCCAAATCCTGTTCTCGACATTTTGAATGTTTCAGGGCAATTTGAAATATTAACATTGATGGACATTCAGGGACGAAGCATCTTAAAAACCAATGATAACAGTATTGATGTTAGCCAGGTAAAACCGGGAATATACTTTTTAAAGATTGAAGCAGCGGATAAGGTCGTTGCGATCAAAAAGGTGCTAAAGAAAGATAGCTAAGGAAAGACCAAACACACGTTCAGAGATAAAAAAAAAAATTACAAAATGAAAATAAGAATAAACAACAACGACACATTTATAACAGCAAATTTAAACGAGAGTGAAACTGCCAAAAGCTTCGCCTCGATGTTGCCCATTAATATCAATCTCGACGATTACGGGCAGACCAGCAAAATCAGTAAATTAGAAGAAAGACTTGATGAAAATGATTCAATCGATGGTTTTGCGCCCAAAGCCGGCGACATTGTCTACTTTGCACCGTTGGGCAACATCGCTTTTTTTTACAAAAATTCTGAATTTTCAGACAGTCTTATAAAACTGGGTGAAATTGATGGAGATGTAAAAGCATTAAGAGACGTTGAAAGAATTAAAGCCAGAATTGAATTGGCAGAACAAGCTCCCAACAGCTTACTCTCCAAATTGAAAAATAAAGAACTACAGGAAGATGAGTAAAAACATTTTTGAAAGAATGCAAGCGGGCGAGTTGGTTCAGTTCAGTGATCCACAGTTTACAGAGGTCGGCGAATCAAACCTTCGCACCAACCAATTGCTGATAAAATACAATGCAACATCCAATCCTGATGAATTGCGAAAAATCTGGGGCGATCTGACAGGTAAAACACTTGATCCGACCAGTTACGTTCAGATTCCGGTGTTTGTAAACCATGCCGAATTTGTGACGGTTGGTAAAAATGTGTACATCAATCATGCGTGTTCGATGCTGGCTTTGGGAAAAATCACTATTGAAGACGATGTACTGATTGGCCCGAAAGCCAATTTATTGTCGGAAGGTCATCCGCTCGATCCAAACAATAGAAAAGCGATGATTGTTAAACCCATAGTGATCAAGCGCAATGCATGGATTGGTGCCGGAGCAACAATACTTCCCGGTGTTACCGTTGGCGAAAATGCGGTTGTGGCAGCCGGAGCTATGGTGAATAAAGACGTTCCGGCAAACACAGTGGTTGGTGGAATTCCGGCCAAAGTGATTAAAGAAATTTAACCAAAAGACATCTATAAAACGATCTAACTACAAAACGAAAATGAGCAAGAGTATTTTTGAACGATTACAAGCCGGTGAAGCAGTATCGTATTCCGATCCGTCGCACAGCCAAATTGGCGAAGCAGCAGAACGAACCACAAAGCTGTTGTTGGAATTCAACTCCACTGCAGATGTAGAAAAAAATCGCAAATTGTGGGGTGAAATTTCAGGCGAAGCACTCGACCCGAGCAGTATGATCCAGATACCCGTTTATGTGAACATCGGGCAGTTTACCCGCATCGGAAAAAATGTGTATATCAATCATCTTTGCTCGATGCTCGACATGGGAACAATTACCATTGGCGACGATGTGTTGATCGGTCCAAAAGTGAACATTTTAAGCGAAGAACATCCCGTTGATCCTACTGAACGAAAAGCGCTCATGGTTCGTCCGGTTGTAATTAAAAACGGTGCATGGATCGGTGCCGGAGCAACAATTCTGCCGGGAGTTACTGTTGGCGAAAATTCAATTGTGGCAGCCGGAGCGGTGGTAAACAAAGATGTTCCCGATAATACTGTTGTAGGTGGAATTCCGGCAAAAGTTTTAAAAAAGATATAGCAGCATGGCACGAATATTTATTACCGGATCAGCTGACGGATTGGGTCAACTTGCAGCCAAAAAACTGGTTGCAGAAGGTCACCGGGTAGTTCTTCATGCCCGAAATGAGGAGCGGGCAAGACATGCAATTAGTAAAGTTCCCGGCGCAGAAACGGTTCTAATAGCAGATTTATCGGGTATTGAAGAAACCAAAAACCTTGCAGCGCAGGTTAATGAATTGGGATCTTTCGATACGATAATCCACAATGCTGGCATTTTAAATGTTCCGTCCAACGCGAAAAGCAAAGACGATTTGCCATTGTTGTTTGCGGTTAATACGCTGGCACCATATATTTTAACGACCATGATCAATCGCCCAAAGAGATTAGTCTACCTCAGTTCAAGTATGCACCGGGGAGGCGACGCAAGCGAAAATCAACTAACTGCCATTCTCGAAGGCAAAAAGAATCCGAGCTACTCAGACACCAAATTGCACGATTTAATTCTGGCACTTGCCGTTACTCGGAAATGGCCGGATGTGATTTCAAATGCCGTTGATCCGGGATGGGTTCCTACAAAAATGGGAGGTAGCAGTGCTCCCGACAGTCTGGAAAAAGGATACGAAACACAGGTTTGGCTGGCAACTTCGCAGGATGCCGATGCCTTAAAAAGTGGCCGCTTATTATTTCACAAGAAAGAGGTAGATTTTAATAAACAGGCAGCAAATCAAGCGATACAGGAAAAGCTTTTAGCCATTTGCGAAGAGCTATCACAGGTTTCTCTCTAGCCGTTTTTTAAAAAGGCACATTCGCCTGGCGTGGCTAAAAAAACGACAAACCGTAATACGGGTAAATAAATCTGTTATTCTGGTAATTTTCTGACAATCGTTCTTCTGATATTTGTATTGTAGAATTAGAATCTAATTTCACCGCTATATTTTTTTAGAAAAATATTACGGCTGAGATGGTAAAATCAGCGATGGAAGGCACCTGATGTTGAATCGTTTTAAATAATAACAATATAAAAAGTTGAATTATGAATGAAAAGCAATCAAACAAAAAACAGTCGAGAAGAGACTTTATTCAGAAGTCGGCAATGGCAGGTGCCGGAGCAAGTTTCTTGCTTTCCAATCCGATGCAGGTTTTTGCAGAAAACAGTAATTTAAAATCAAGTGTTATGAGTCAAAATATTAAATCAAAAGGTTACGCAGCCACCGACGAATCAGGCAAACTCAGTCCATGGGAATTCGAACGCCGTCCGGTTGGCGACAACGACATTTTAATCGATGTAAAATATGCCAGTATTTGTCACTCCGATATTCACCAAATGAAAGGACACTGGGGACAACAGCAATATCCACAGGTTCCGGGGCACGAGATTGCAGGTATTGTTTCGGCAGTTGGTATAAACGTAAGCAAATTTAAAGTTGGCGACCGTGCCGGCGTTGGATGTATGGTAGACAGCTGTATGGAATGCGACAGCTGCGAACACGGCGAAGAGCAGTTCTGCGAAAACGGTAAAACAGTATTTACCTACGGTTATCCACAAGAATCTTCACCTACAGGAATCAGCCAGGGCGGATACACATCAAATATCGTGGTTAGAGACCATTTTGCCGTTCATATTCCTGAGCATATCAGTCTGCAGGAAGCCGCTCCCCTATTGTGTGCGGGTATTACAACTTACTCTCCGTTAATGAAAGCTGATTTTAAAATTGGCGACAAAGTTGGTGTTGCAGGTATTGGAGGTCTTGGCCACATGGCTGTTAAACTTGCAGTGTCGAAAGGTGCAGAAGTGTATGCTTTCACTACTTCGGCTGATAAGGTTGACGACATAAAATCTTTCGGAGCAAAAGAAGTTATTGTGGTAAACGAAGATTTAAGCAATTTGAATGCGTACAGCAAAACCCTTGATTATATGATTTGTACCATTCCATACGAATTTAATGCGGCGCCTTACATTATGTGTGTAAAACCCGGAGGCACGTTCACTTTTGTTGGAATGCCGGTAAAATCGGAGATTACCATCAACAACCTGATGCTGGCATTTGCACGGGTTAATTTTAACGCATCGCTTATTGGCGGAATTCCTGAAACTCAGGAAGTTGTTCATTACTGTGCCGACAACAACGTTCATCCAAAAATTGAGGTAATCAGTGCCGACCAGATCAACGATGCCTGGGAAAAAGTGGTGAACAAAGAGGCTCGTTACCGCTATGTAATTGATGCCGCAACACTTTAATCAATATACAGTATAAACAGACAATTATTAATTTTAAAAGAGACACATTATGATATTAAAAGAAAATTATACGCTGTCAAACGGCGTTGAAATCCCAAAACTGGGACTCGGAACATGGTTTATTAGCGACGACGATTCGGTACAAGCCGTCAAAGATGCTGTTGAATTGGGCTATCGCCACATCGATACAGCTCAGGCTTACCAAAACGAGCGCGGAGTTGGCGAAGGAATTAGAACCAGTGGTGTAAAAAGAGAAGACTTGTTCGTTACCACAAAACTGGCTGCCGAAGTAAAATCGTATGATGAAGCAGTAAAATCAATCGATCAGTCACTGGAAACAATGGGACTCGATTACATCGATATGATGATCATTCACAGTCCGAAACCCTGGATGGAATTTCACGAAGAAGATGGGCATGAAGATGGAAACCGCGAAGCCTGGAAAGCTTTGGAAGAGGCTTATAAAGCAGGTAAACTGAAAGCGATCGGCGTTTCAAATTTCCAAAAAGCGGATATCGAGAACATCCTCGAATCGTGCACCGTAAAACCAATGGTGAACCAGATTTTGGCGCACATCAGTAATACTCCAAAAGAATTGATTGAGTACTGCGAGGCAAATAACATTCTTGTTGAAGCATATTCTCCAATTGGCCATGGCGAATTGATGAAAAACGAGGAAGTTAAAAAACTGGCAGAGAAATATGATGTTTCGGTACCACAACTGGCTATTCGTTACACCCTGCAGTTGGGTCTGCTGCCAATACCCAAAACGGCAAATCCGGCTCATATGAAAAACAATGCAGATGTTGATTTTGAGATTTCTGCAGCCGATATGGAAACTTTACAAAATCTGGAGCAAATCCAGGATTATGGCGATGCCAGCGTTTTCCCGGTTTACGGTGGAAAAATGAAATAATTTTAATGGGGGGAGAAACACTAATTTGCTCTTTCGGAGAAAACATTTTCCGAAGAGCTTTTAGTGTTGATCAAAAAAACAATAACAACAATGCCACATTTTCAAATAAAATTGCTGGAAGGCAAAACAGAAGAACAGAAACAAGAATTAACCGACGAAGTGGTTAAAGTAGCTCAAAAAATTCTTGGAAATGGTAACGAATCCTTTTCGGTTGCCATCGAAGAATATTCACTGGACGATTGGAAAAACAAAGTTTACCCCGACGATATTATGGGGAACGAGGACAAGCTTTACAAAAAGCCCGGTTATACCATGTAAAACACAAAGTCATGACAGCAAACACAGAAACATTAACAACACAAGAAATAGCTCAGATAGCAAAAAAAGACGATTTTCATATTGCACCATTTCGTGAAGACGGTGTGACTTACGGAACGCCAACCTGGATCTGGTCCGTAGAAGTTGAAGGCAAACTTTATGTGAGAGCCTACAACGGAATCCGTTCAAGGTGGTACCAGTCGGCCGTAAAACAAAAAGCCGGCAAAATAGAAGCTGCCGGTTTGATAAAAAAGGTGCAGTTTGAAACCATCACCGACAGTTGCCTCAACGAAAAAATTGACAATGCTTACCGCGCGAAATACAGCGACAGTGCCTATTTGAATTCAATGATTAGCGAGCGGGCAAAAGCGGCTACCGTTCGGGTATTTTAACATGAATTTAAGTCAAGTATTGAGAACTATTTTTTGCACCGTTCTTTAGAGCGGTGTCAGGAAATAGCGATTGTATCAACGATTTTTTAGGATTTTTGTAAAATAGAATTTACAAAAATCCTAAAAAATCAGCTTGACAGGATAATTACACATCACCGCCTTAAAAGACGGTGCAAAATGAGGAAAAGGTGGAGAAGGAAAAACGACAAGGCCTGATAGCCATTTTATGCGCCAACACCATGTTTGGCCTAAACATTCCGGTCACAAAAGCATTAATGGCCGGCTGGATGACACCCATGGGATACACAGCCACCCGAATGATTTTCGGAGCCATTGTATTTTGGAGCATCGGAGCCTTTTTGCGGCAAGAAAAGGTCAGAGGAAAAGATATACTGGTTATGTTACTCGGAGGCCTGATTGGATACATGGGCACACAATTCTTCTTTTCTCAATCGCTCAAATATACCTCTCCGGTAGTTTTTGCACTTATAATGGCCTTAACTCCGGTGCTTGTATTAATTATCGCGGCCATCTTTTTAAAGGAAGTCATCCCCTTTCGAAAAGTGATTGGAATTGGAATGAGTGTTTCGGGAGCAGCCTTAGTTATTTTACTCGGTACAAAAGGCGGTGCCGGTGGAGCAAACAGTTTGTTGGGTCTCGTTTTTGCACTTTTATGTGTTCTGGCTTACTCTGTTTACCTGGTTATTACCCGAACAATATCATTAAAATATAAGCCCGTTACTGTGGCAAAATGGATGTTCCTTATTTCGGCAGCAATATCAATGCCCTTTGGAATTTCCGAGTTTAACAGCCAGACAATATTTACAAACGAAGCAACCGGAATGGCCATTTCTTTGCTTGTTTTTGCTTTGCTGTTTTCATCCGTTCTGGCATTTTTCCTGATGCCTTATGCGCTAAAACGACTGGAAGCAAGCACGGTAAGTATTTTTATGAACTGGCAACCTATCGTTGCTTCCGTGCTGGCAATTATTGTTGGACAGGATACTTTAACGTGGGATAAACCGGTGGCGGTTATTCTGGTGTTATCAGGAGTTTACCTGGTAACGAAACAAACAAAACCTGCAGAAAAAGCAGATAAAAAGAAAATCCAACTTTTCTCCGGAAAAGCTGGTCTGCGTATTAGAAAACAGATTTAGGCTGAATGCTGAGTGGCCGAACGCACTATTTAAAGCCAAAAAGAATGCCGAAACCAATTTACAAAAATCAATTCCGGCATTTATAATCTCAATTACCTAACATCTTAGCCAATTTTTTTACCCGCCATTGGTCCGGGTTTCAAGCTGTGAATTTCTTCAATATGCAACAGGATCACCGCTTTTGGTTTTGGCATTCCTGCTTTCTGCGACATTTCAGCTGATTTTTCGTAAAGCTCACCTTCAGTAACAACTTCCGGTGTACTGATAAAACGGAAACCTTCCATCACATCGCGGTTAACAACTGAAGTCGCGACTTTCGAACCATCCAGAATATTCTGGTAAGTAATACCTCCCACTCCTTCGTTAAAAATCAATGTTTCATCGTTAAAAACACGTGTCGATCGTTTTGGTGCGTTGTTTGGGATTCCGTCTTTGCTGACGGTTGCATGAAAGCATTGCTGGCTCATTACCATCTCTTTCATTTCCGGTGTTAACTGTGACATAATTGTATCCTCCTAAAATAAATTAAGCTTAAAATATTGTACTAAATTAATGGATTTAGCTCTTGATTCTTTTTACAAATGTTAAAATTTGGCTGTAAAGGGAAGTGAAAACATCTAGCTTGATTTTTTGATTCGGTACACACAACGATTGCCGTTCTCGATAATATATTCTGTGCGTTCCAAATCGTAATCTTCACCAATTAACTGTTTAAAATTGTGCAGTTCCGATCGGCAAAATCCCTGGCATTCGGTGGCTGCCGCACAAATCGGACAATGGTTTTCGATTAAATAATAGGCATCGTCTTCTTTTTTCCACTCGGCAATGTATCCTTCTTCCGAACGCCTTTTGCTCAGTACATCCAGCTTTTGCTCAATGGTTTCCGAGCCTTCCATTTGCTTTGCGTAACGCTCGTATATAGCTTTCTCTCTATCGCTAATCAGCAGATCAAGCGCATTTTCGCCCAACAATTTTTTTACCGATTGCAACAACTGAACCGTAATATCCGCATGTGTATTGGGAAATCTTGATAATCCTTTATCGGTAAGCGAATAATAAGTTGAAGGACGTCCCACGCCCTCACTTTTAACCGTTGCCTGCACAAGACCGGCTTCCGAAAGATTTAGCAAATGTTTACGTGCTCCCTCCTTCGTAATGGCAAGCTCCTCTGAAATTAAAAGCGCTGTGGCCTCCCCTCTCATTTTAAGCTGCATCAATATTTGTTCCGACGAATTCTTCTTCATATTATTTTTACAACATTTAGTTGTTTTATTAATATAAGACAAAAATAGAAAAATAGTTCACAAATCACAATATACCAAACATATAAAGAGTTTATCAATGAGACATAGACAAAACCAATTTAATTTTTAGCAACTTTTTAGTTGTTTTATTATTCAATGTTGTAAATTTGCTCTCAGTTAATAACAATTAAAAAACAACATAATGAGCAAATTCAATTTACCGGCTCTTCCATATGCAACAGATGCATTGGAGCCACATTTCGACAATGAAACAATGACAATTCACCATCAACGTCACCATCAGGCCTATGTAACTAACCTGAATAACGCCGTTGAAGGAACAGAAGCAGAAAACAAAAGTCTTGAAGAAATTATACGTGAAGTAAGTAAATACAGCAAAGCCGTTCGCAACAATGGTGGCGGTCACTACAATCACTCGCTGTTCTGGGAAATTTTGTCGCCAACTCCACAGGCGGCTCCAACAGGCAAACTGGCAGAACAAGTTGCTGCAGCTTTTGGCGATATTGATACCTTGAAAGCAGAAATTAAAAAAGCAGGTTTAACACAATTTGGTTCGGGCTGGGCTTGGCTTTACGTAAAAGCTGACGGTTCGGTAGCAGTTACTGCAACTCCAAACCAGGACAACCCGCTGATGGATCTGGAATCGGGAGACAAAGGATTTCCAATTTTAGGAGTTGATGTGTGGGAGCACGCCTACTACCTGAAATACCAAAACAAAAGAGCTGATTACCTTGATGCATTTTGGTCGGTTTTGGACTGGGCTTCAGTAGAAAAGAAATACGAAGAAGCTTTGTCAAAACTATAATGACTGAATTATTGGAAAAACCAATAACATCATAGTACAACAATTAGATACAAAAAGTCGGCCCTGCATAATTTGGCAGGGCCTGATTTTTTCCGGTTACTGACAAACAGAAAACTATACGCACCAAGCAGATCCTAAACATTAACCAAATTTAGATTCAGAAAACATGAAAGTCCTAATATTTAACGGAGCCATGGAAAGAAAGTCGCAATCAACTCCGGCATTACTTTCCAACTACCTATCGGAACAACTGAATGAGATGGGTATTGAAACAAACATCTTCAATTTAGCCGATGCCGGAATTCCACTTTTTGACACAGCAATGACTGAAATTCCACATTCGGTAGAAATCATGAACCAGCAGTTTTTAGAAGCTGACGTACATTTATGGCTGGCTCCCTTGTATCATGGAAGTATTCCTGGTGCGATGAAAAACTGCCTCGACTGGCTGGAAGTTAGTTCAAAAGCACCACAACCCTACCTCACGAATAAAAATATTGGTATGATCTGCTGGGCCGATGGTATTCAGGCCATGCAAGGCATAAATACCATGGATGCGATTGCAAAAGCACTCCGGGCATGGCCGGTTCCGTTTAGCGCACCATTGGTTAGAAGTACGCTTTTTGAGAGTGAAAACCCTACCGAAATTACAGCTGCCAATAAAGAAAAACTGAATCTTTTGGTAAATCTGGCTACCAGCCGAAAGGTTGAGGTTAGAGAAAGTTTAGTCCCGGTTGTGTAATCCATAAACTAATTCTTGATAGATTTTATATCTACCCCTCACCCTATCGGGAGCTCCCCTCAAAAGGGGAGCAAGCGTTGAATATTCTTTCCGCATTACAACAAGGCTTTATACTTAGCATTGCAGATGTTTCCCCTCCTGAGGGGAAATGGCGACAGCCAAAGGGGTAAAAAGACTAACGCCCAATTCATTCTTCCAACCATTTTAATTGAGATGATTTCGCCAAATAAAAATATCATCAAGCACAACTCTGCACTTTCCTCAACAAAATAGCAAGCTAAATTCCAGTAACTTATCGCCATTTTCAATTTTACATACCCCAATTCCTTGCTTTTGCATAACATTCCGTAATAGAGGTAACTCTATCCGTTATTTTGGTAATTTTATAAGATAGCTAATAATGATATTTGCATTGTGAAACGAGCTTCGAAATGAAAGCTTTAGAAAACGTTCAAAATGCGAGTTACATATGATACCTTATAAAGTCAACTATTTGAATCATATGAAAATCTCATAAACGTTTGAGATTGAACAATTCTAAAAAACAAACAAATGGACAGGATAGAATTAAGTAAGAAAAAGTTTGAAGAATTATTCGGACAACACACAGGTCCGCTGGCAGAAACTGATCCGGATTTACAGGAAATGCTAAACCGTTTCATTTTCGGCGAAGTCTTCTATCAGGGCGATTTAAGCGACAAATTACGCGAGTTAATTACAATCGTTGTATTAACCACCAATCAAACGCTTGAGCAATTGCAGGCACATGTTTTTGCAGCTTTAAATATTGGCGTGTCGCCGGTTGAAATAAAGGAAGCCATTTACCAATGTGCGCCCTATCTTGGATTTCCAAAAACACTAAATGCCATTAATAAAGCCAACGAGGTTTTTAAAGCGGCTAACATTTCGCTTCCGGTTGAAAGCCAGAAAACAGTGACCGAAGAAACCCGTTTCGATGATGGCTTGAAAGTTCAAAAAAGCATCTTCGGCGAGATCATCGATAAAATGCACGAGACGGCTCCCGAAAATCAGAAGCATATCCAGAACTACTTATCGGCATTCTGTTTCGGCGACATTTATACGCGAGGAACGCTGGATCTTAAAATCCGCGAGCTACTTACCCTGTGTATTTTAAGTGCACTGGGCGGTTGCGAAAACCAGGTGAAATCACACGTAAACGGGAACCTGAGTGTTGGAAACGATAAAAACACCCTGCTCACTGCAGTTACACAATGTTTGCCCTACATGGGTTTTCCAAGAACATTGAATGCGCTGGCTTGCATAAATGAAGTAATACCGGAAAACTAATTACCCCTACCTGTCAGCCGGCTGGCTGGAATCCCCTAAAGGGGACTTGACCAACTTCCCTTTGCGGGCCGGGGTAAAACAAAAGCAATGATTAAATAAAAACATTAAATAATTGGAGGATTTTAAAATGAGTGAATTTAAACAACCATTTCCACTAGGACAAAAAAACGATGCTTACGCAGAATATTTTACAGGACAAAGTTACCTGGCAGTATTAACATTGGAAGGCGTTCCTTCATTCAATGTAACTTTTGAACCGGGATGCCGCAACAACTGGCACGTTCATAATGGTGGCGGACAAATTTTGTTTTGCACAGCTGGAACAGGATGGTACCAGGAAGAAGGCAAACCAGCCCAAAAATTGAATCCGGGCGACACCGTAAATATTCCTGCCGGAGTAAATCACTGGCACGGAGCAGCAAAAGACAGCTGGTTCGCACACATCGCATTGTCTGTTCCGGTTGAAGGATCGACTACACAATGGAACGGCCCGGTTACCGACGAAGAATACAACGCGCTGGGCTAAAACAAACAGAAAACAATTACAAAAGCAGAAACAATTATATAATGAGAAAACTAGTATTTATGGCACTGTTGTCAGTCGCTATAGTGGGACAGGCACGTTCAGAAAACAAGCAAACAAACAACAAAACAGAGATGAAACAAACAGAAGAAAATTACACATTTGAATTAAGTGATAAAGTTACCCGTGAAAAAGTAACTTTCAAAAACCGTTACGGAATCACCCTGACCGGTGACCTGTATTTACCAAAAGACAGAAGTTCGGAACCTCTTCCAGCATTGGCAATCAATGGTCCCTACGGAGCCGTTAAAGAACAATCATCAGGTTTATACGCCAACCAATTTGCACAGCGCGGTTTTGCGGTTGTAGCCTTCGATCCTTCTTTTACAGGCGAAAGTGGCGGCGAACCTCGCAATGTAGCATCACCAGATATTAATACCGAAGACTTTAGCGCAGCTATCGACTTTCTCGGAATTCAATCCTTTGTTGACCGTGAGAAAGTTGGAATTATGGGAATTTGTGGTTTCGGCGGTATGGGCTTAAACGCTACCGCTGTCGACAAACGCGTAAAAGCTGTGGCAGTTGCCAGTATGTACGACATGTCGCGCGTTACAGCACGTGGTTATTTCGATAGCATGACTCCGGAACAACGTTCGCAACTATTGGAGCAATTGGGTGAGCAACGCTGGAAAGATGCAGAAAACGGAACACCTGCTTATGGTCCTGCAGGACTACCTGAAGCTGATCAGCTAACCGGAGAAGAACCGGAATTTGTGCAAGGTTACGTTAACTACTACAAAACTGAGCGCGGTTTTCACCCACGTTCGATCAACTCAAACGGATCGTGGACAGCAACCAACGCATTATCATTTATGAATATGCCGTTGCTTACTTACATCAACGAGATTTCACCTCGCCCGGTGTTGATTATCGCCGGCGAAAATGCACACTCGCGTTACTTTAGCGAAGATGCTTACAAAGCAGCAAACGAGCCAAAAGAACTGATGATTATTCCGGGTGCCGTGCATACCGACTTGTACGACAAAACCGATGTTATTCCATTCGACAAATTAGAATCATTCTTCAAAGAAAATCTGAAGTAAAGATTTATGAAGGGTAAATGAACATAGAAAGCAGGACGCCTCGCACATGCGGGGCGTTTTTGTATATTTATAAAAAATCAACAAAATGAAACGAGTAATATTTTTAGCATTTATATGCTCTATGGTAGTAGTAATGGGATGTTCAAATCAGAAGAACAAAGCAGAAAACGAACCGGCTGCAGCGCCTGTTACAAAAGCAGTACAAATACAGGGAGCTGTTGGAAACTTAGTAGCCGAACTGCAGATACCGGCATTAAAATCCAATGAAAAATGCCCGTTGGTGGTTATTATGCACGGTGTTTTTTCAAACAGGGAATTTCCTGTTCTTACTGAAATTGCCGATTCACTTCAATCGAAAGGAATCGCCTCCATCCGTTTTGATTTTAACGGACACGGCGAAAGCGATGGTGAATTTGTCGACATGACCGTTCCATCGGAAGTGGAGGATGCAAAAGCGGTTTTCGAATACTGCAAATCGCTTGATTTCGTATCTGACATAAGTTTGTTGGGGCACTCACAAGGCGGCGTGGTAACATCCCTAACTGCCGGAGAACTGAAAGATGCCGTTAAAAGCGTAGTACTTTTAGCACCCGCAGCAGTTATGGAAGATCAGGTTAGTGCCGGCATGATGATGGGCGTAACATTTGATCCTGAAAATATTCCGGAATTCATTAACGTTTTCAACCATCAGGTTGGACGCGAATATTTGTCGACCATTCTCACTCTGAATATTTATCCACGCGCTGCTGAATACAAAGGACCGGTTTGCATCATTCAGGGAAAAGCCGACCAGGTTGTGCCTTATAAATACGCTGAAAAATACGATGAGATTTACAGCAACAGCACCCTGCATTTATTGGATGGTGAGAACCACCTATTTAATCAAAATCAGAGTCTGGCTGCTAAAATTGCTGTCGACTTTTTAGTTGAACAGTAATTTGCCATACACCTTAAACTTAACAGATAACACCATGAAAAAAACGATTCTATTTTTCAGCACCATTCTTTTTATTATGCTTTTAGCCTGTTCGGGCGAAAGTCATGACCTGAGTTCCGATAATCGGATAAATGAAAAGATTGTTGATGATGAGACAAATAACAAAACAAATTCGAATAAAATGATTTTACAAATTGGAGATACCACACTCACGGCTACACTTGCCGATAATTCGTCGGCAGAAGCGCTTGCACAGGCACTTTCTGAAGGACCGATAACCATTGAAATGCGCGACTACGGAAATATGGAAAAAGTAGGTTCGCTTGGCCGCGATTTCCCTACTAACAACGAATCCATCACCACCGAACCGGGAGATATTATTTTGTACCAGGGAAGTGCTCTGGTGATTTATTACGCACCAAATACCTGGAATTTTACGCGCCTCGGCAAGATCGACGACATTAGCAAAGAAGAGCTGATGCAAGTGCTTGGCAAAGGCGATGTAACGGTTACCTTATCGTTGCCTGAGGAATAGATTTAAGATGTAAAAAGTATATTTGTCCGGCTTAAAGAAAGAACGATGCAGGTAGAAAACATACCACAAATATACCAGCAGGAAGATCGTCAAGCCGACGATCTTTTTATTTACGACTACAAAATGACGGAGGATGTCGTAAAAAGCAAGGTGCAACTGAGCATGAACATGTTTAGTTTTTTGCAGGTGGGTAAAAAACAGGTTCATTTTGCCGATGCTTCGGTTATGGTCAACAAAGAACAGTCGTTGCTGATCAGGCAGGGAAACTGGCTGTGGACCGAACTTTTGGATAATGACGACATTTATTATTGCAAGCTGTTTTTCTTTTCTGAAAGCCGCTTAAAAGCTTTCCTCGAAAAACATTCTTCTTTGGAATACAACCAAGGCAACGAGCAATCCTTTTTTATCATCGAAAACGACGCTTACATTGCTTCCTTCCTGGGTACGCTATCGCAAATGGCAGCTATGCCCGAAAGTTATTCAACCCAAATGCTAACCATTAAGTTCGAAGAAATCATGACCTATTTGCTGGCCAAATACGGCGAACAGTTCGAACGTTACCTGTACTCCCTGATATCAAAAGAATCATCTCCATTCCGGAAAACCGTTGAGGGCAATGCCTGTTCCAATTTAAAACTCGAAGAATTTGCCTTTTTATGCAACATGAGCCTTTCTTCGTTTAAACGAAAATTTATTAGTGAATTTGGCGAATCGCCCGGGAAATGGCTGCAAGATAAACGTTTGCAAAAAGCCTACGATTTGTTGCTGCAAGGCGAACGAACAGCATCTGATATTTACCTTGATTTTGGCTACGGCAACCTCTCGAATTTTAGCGCCGCTTTTAAAACCAAATTTGGAATAAACCCAAGCGATTTACACCGAAACAGTTAAAAATCTGAATTTCAACACCCCGATGAAATCAGTCCACATTCTTGTGTCGACCATTTAAATCAGATCAAATAGTCTTATTTTCTGCATTTTTAGGCACTTTCCATCCCCTTTTGAACGGCTGCCATTTCAAGTTGATCTTTTTTCATAAACGTTTGACCTATTTTAGTAACTCCCGCCATTTCGGCTTCCTATACTTTTGTCCCCATCATTAATCAATGCTCGTTTCGGGATTGAGGAGTGAGATTTGAAGTAAAAAATCAACAATTAAAGAATAGGAAAATGGCAAAATTTATTGTACCAAAAGAGATCTTTCACGGCCTTGGTAGTTTAGAAAACCTAAAGGAAGTAAAAGGTAAAAAAGCAGTTATCGTTATCGGCGGAAGTTCAGTTAAAAAGAATGGCTCGCTGGAAAAAACTCAGGCTTACCTTTCAGAAGTTAATATCGAATCGGCAGTTTTCGAGGGTGTTGAAGCAGATCCATCGATTGAAACAGTGCTTCGCGGAGCTGAATTCTTCAAGCAGGAACAACCTGATGTGGTTATCGGATTGGGTGGATGTTCGGCAATTGATGCAGCCAAAGCAATGTGGGTATTTTATGAGTATCCGGATGCAACTCTGGAAGAAATTGCAAAACCTTTTGCAGTGAAACCATTGCGCAACAAAGCAATTTTTGTGGCCGTGCCTTCAACAAGTGGAACAGGAACAGAGGTTACCGGACTTTCAGTGATCACCGATCGCGAAAAAGGAACAAAATACCCAATCGTATCTCATGAATTAACTCCTGATGTGGCCATTATCGATGGTGAACTATGTAAATCGATGCCGGTTAACGTAACCGCAAATACAGGCCTCGACGCGTTAAGCCATGGTGTTGAAGCTTACGTATCGAATATTGCCGACCGCTACAACGATGCACTGGCAAAAGATGCAATCGCGCTGGTATTCAAAAACCTTGAAACAGCAGTTAAAGAGCCGGAAAACGCAGATGTTCGTCAGGCAATGCACGACGCATCATGTATGGGCGGAATGGCATTCACCAACGTGTGGTTGGGAATTGTTCACGCTATGTCGCACCAGGTAGGTGGTACTTTTGGCGTAGCTCACGGTTGTGCGAACGCAATTCTGATGCCTAACGTAGTTCGTTTTAACTCGAAAGGAACCGATAAATACGAAGATTTGGCTGCTTTGTTTGGCAAAACCACTGCCGAAGATTTCGCAGTTGAAATTGAAACATTGAGAAGCAGCGTTGGTAACCCTGCATCTTTCCGCGAGGCTGGTGTTGACGAGAAAACCTGGAACGAAAAATTAGATACAATGGTTGAAAATGCATTGAATGACCCATGCACATTGTTCAACCCTATTAAGCCTGATGCTGCAGATATCAAAGCAATCTACGAAGCCTGCTTCGAAGGAGTGCCTGTAACTGCTGCGCTGGTTTAGTTTTTTATATAAGGCACAGATTACAAGGTCGTTCTCCGCAATGGAGAGCGGCCTTTTTTCGTTGATTCACCAAGTGAATTACTCCAGAAACCACTTTTCTGAAACAAATCAAACATCAATCCGAAACATTTTAATCACCTGAAAATTTCCCGCAAATGCCGATGTGCATTAGCTTTGTACAGATATTAAAACCAATAAAAGCATATTCAAAAATATACAATGAACTACAAGACAATTTTTTTCGGATTGTTGTTTTTTAGTCTCTGCCTTTTTACCAACGGGCAAGACAAATCGCAACCAAATACAAACAGCTCTTTTACTAATCCCCTGTTTCATGGAGACTACCCCGACCCCAGCATTTTGCGCGATGGAGAAGACTACTACCTCGTTCATTCGTCGTTTTATTATTACCCGGGTCTTTTAATCTGGCACTCTACCGACCTCATTAACTGGGAGCCGGTTGCCAATGCGCTGCATACTAACGTTGGTTCGGTTTGGGCACCGGAGATCACAAAATACGACGACAAATACTACATCTATTTTCCGGCCGACAACAAGAATTATGTAATTACGGCCGAGAATATTGAAGGTCCGTGGACAGAACCGGTTTTAATCGACATCAGCATGATCGATCCCGGACATGTAGTGGATGAAAAAGGAAACCGCTACCTGTATTTCAGCAGCGGAAGTTATGTACCGCTAACCGACGACGGACTGGCAGTTGCCGGCGATCCGGTGCACAGTTACGACGGTTGGGAAATCCCGCGCGAGTGGTCGATCGAATGTTTTTGTATGGAAGGCCCGAAACTTTTCAAACGTGGCGAATATTACTATTTAACCGTTGCTGAAGGCGGAACTGCCGGACCGGCAACCGGGCACATGGTAATTTCTGCCCGCTCGAAATCGCCGCTTGGCCCTTGGGAAAATTCACCTTATAATCCGATTTTAAGGGCTGAGTCGAATAAAGATCAGTGGTGGTCGGTAGCTCACGGTACCGTTTTCGACGATGTGGATGGCAACTGGTTTATGATCTTTCATGGTTACGAAAATGGCTTCTATAACATGGGCCGCCAAACGATGCTCACTCCCGTTGAATGGACAGAGGACGGCTGGTACAAAATTCCGGACGACATTGATATTGCTAAACCAATGGTACTTCCCGGAAAAGCAAATGTGGCTCAGCAGCCTATGAAATTAAGCGACGATTTCTCAGGAGATGAGTTAGATCCGCAGTGGAAATTCTTTGGCGGTTTTGAGGAAGACCGCTTTGAAATAAAAGACAACAGCATTGTTATCAACGGCAAGGGACACGGAATTGCTGATTGTTCGCCAATGTTGACCATCCCGGCCGATCATGCTTATACTGCCGATGTGGAATTAGAAATTGAAGGCGACGCGATTGGTGGTTTGGTACTGTTTTACAACCAACAGGCTTCTTCCGGTATTTTAGCTGACGATACAAACATTCTTTCCAACCTACGCGGATGGCAGTTTGCCACCGAGCAAAATGTAATTAATCGACACGCTTTCTTACGTTTGAAAAGCGTAAATAACACGGTTGATATGTATTACAGCCTCGACGGTAAAAACTGGATCAAAACCGAAAATTCGTTTGAAACAACCGGATTAAACCACAATGTTTTGAGTGGCTTTCTGAGTTTGCGTATCGGGCTTTGCTCGATTGGAGATGGAAAGGTAACTTTCAAGAACTTTAACTATCAAGCCATCGACGAAGAATAAAATCAGAAAATAAAATACAATAAGAAATGCCGATGAAACTGTATCATCGGCATTTTTGTTTGCACAATCTTACAAGCACATATTTTACTTCTTCTTTTCTTTAGTAACTTATTCCGTCGTTAAAATTAAAAACGGCATATCCCTCATTTTCCTGTGCTCCCGGTACATCCGGCAGATTATTAATTACAGCCTCGGTAGAAGCCGGTATTGAAAACGGCATTTTTCCCGTCGGATTAAACTGTCCCGAAATTACATCAAGCACAGCGTTGGTTGTAGTTCCAAAAGTTGCCAGAACTGTATTTAGATTTCCATTGTCAATTTCGCTGATTACCCACGGATTGCTAAAGTTTATGGCCACTACCGTTGGCTTTTGGGCTTGAATGTGATTGACGTAGTTAACGTCGATGTTATTTTTCGACAGTTCATTATGGATTTCACCTCCGCCAGATCCAAATAAGCCACCAGATCCGGGAATCAACCACAACACAACCAAATCTGCTTTTTCGGGTGAATCCACAAATTCCACTTCCCAATTGTTCTCCTCGGGCACAATTACAACATGCGGATCATCGCTACCTCGCGAAACCACATACTTCTCGAAATAGACTTTGGTTTTAGCTTTTGCCGGCAGCAAATCAGCCTCATTTCTGAGCAAAACAATCGACTTTCGCAACGCCAGATTTGCTTTTTCCTGAAACTGAGCATTTCCAACAAATGCGTCGGCCGCTTCAACATCTACATAAGGATTTTCAAAAATTCCCAACTCAAATTTTTCTTTTAGCAACCGAGTTATAGATTCATCAATCCGGTCTTCAGACACCAATCCTTCTTTTATCGTTTCCAAAAGAAATGTGGGATCAGCCACGCCTGAAAATAAGTCGACACCGGCTTCCAATGCTTTTTGATAACGCTCAGAAACAGATAGGCTTTCAACACCCCACGGCATCATAAAAATAGGGCCTGTATCGGAATTTATAATTCCCTGAAAACCCAGTTCTCCACGAAGCAGATCGGTGATTACCCCTTTGTTGAACGCAAATCCAACTTCGTCGTATTCAGTACCAACCGGCACAGCGTAATACGGCATAATTGCAGAAGTTCCTGCATCGATAGCCGCTTTAAAAGGTTTCAGGTGGTAATCCAGCATATTTCCGGGATACTCCTGCCCTTTTCCCCAGTCGAAATGCGCATCCTGACCATCTTTCTGTGGTCCGCCTCCCGGAAAGTGTTTTGTGGTCAGCGCTACCGAATGTGGTCCTAATTCATCACCCTGAAATCCCAAAACCACTTCACGAATCATATTGGCAGCCAGATCGGCATCCTCGCCAAAAGTTCCTTCTGTTCGTCCCCAACGCGGCTCGGTAGCCAAATCGGCCATATACATGTAACCTTTACGTATTCCAACTGCACACCATTCTTTGGCTGCCGTTTCAGCAAATTCGCGGGTCAATTCAAAATCTCGCATGGCTGCCAATCCCAGTTCTCCCGGCCATTTTGAGAAACCGGTTTCCCCCAAACTTAATCCCGGCGAGTTATCGATTGTAATATGGTTTCGCGGATTTGACGTAATCAGAACCGGAATCCCCAAACGCGACGATTCCGCAACTTCCTGCACATTATTGGCCCACTGCGCAATGGTTGAAGCCTTGGTATTAGCGCGCAAAATAAAGTGGCGAAGATTTCTTTCCAATATTCCCTTAGTAGTTCCCGAAACACTTAGTGTTGGTACCGGCAGTGGCTGGCGTGTAAAAAAATTGGTTTCATTAATATTATCTTCTTCCGACAGATCGCTGGTTACATTCCGGTTTCCACCAAAACCACCACCGGATGCTCCACCCATGTTTATGGTACTGATCAGCATAAATCCGGCCTTTTCTTCCAGCGTCATTTGCTGCAGCAAATCGGCAACACGTTCATCGGTCGTCAAACGCCAGTCTTCATACTTATCCAGCTCACCGTTTTTATTCAAATCTTTAAACTGAAAACCATCTGCGCTAATCAGTTCAACACTTTTCACCCCCAGCTCGGGTTGTGAAATACCTGCATTTTTATTGCACGAAAACAGTAGCAACAAACTACCAGAGAAAAATAAATAACGTTTTAAATGCTTAAAAAATACAGGTTTCGTTTTCATCTTATTTAGTTTTAGTTATTCTAATCTAAACTGGCAATCACGCCATTTGGCTGCGGCGAAATCCAGCCTTCCGGCAATTCAAAATGATGACACTGGTTACAGGAATAAACCGACTGCCCGTGCATGGAATGGCAGGTGTAACATTCCTGCTTTCCGTGGCGCGGATCGTGCTGGCTAAAAGCAAACGACATTTCCTGCGTATTAGTTGTTGCTTTTATAATCTCCTCTTCCACATGGCATCCTGCAGTCATACAAAAACTACGGGTACCGATTTCACGCTTTTCCAGCGGAAAAGTATAGTTCCCGGTCAGCCAGTGCGCTCCTTCTGTAAGCTGCTCATTCAATTTCTGGCTGTGGCAATCCAGGCATCGAAGCGAAACGGTGTCTGCCATTGCATGACGCGTAATCATCAGCGTTGTATCGCCGCCATAATAATTTTCTACATATTCGTTCATTGGGGTGTGACAGTTGGTACAAAAGCCGGGCTGATTGTGCCAGTGCACCCCGCCGGTTACAAGTCCTGAGAGGACAACAACTATTACAGCCGCAAGAATCAGAACTCTTGGCATCCGAAGCATTGATCTCTTTCCGGCTGACTTGGTTTTATCGTTCATTTCAAAATCTTTTTAAAGTTTGTAAGTAGTAAAAAAGCTTTAAGCGGTAGGTTGCAAATTGGCAACATGTCGTCCGGCCAGGTAACCGAAAGTGTAACAGCGCCCCAGCGACAAACCGTAAACCGTTAGCGGATAATCCACTCCGCCATAAAAACCACCACCAAGATTACCGATGGCATACAAGCCTTTTATTTTGTCTCCCTCGGCATTCAAACACTGATGATTTTCATCAACAAGCAATCCTGAACAAACGGCTGAAAGTCGCAATGTGCGGTGAATACCATAAAACGGAGGAGTATCAATCGGTTTCATGAACTCGGCGGCTTTTCCGAAATCAGAATCTTGTTTCGACGCTACCAGCTCATTATACCTTTTTACTGTCGCTTTCAAGGTCTCCGGATCGGCTTCAATTTTAAGCGCAAGCTCCTCAAGAGTATCGGCTTTATGCGTATTTATAAAAGCTTCATACACGCCATGACGATGCGGAACATCCTCATCAGGCATGTAATTTTTCATATCTTCGGGCGACACCAAAACACCCGGCCAGTTTTTGGCCTGTGTCATGTAATTCGCATCGAATATCTGCGAATACTGCCCGGTTTTCTCGGGTCCGCGTAAATAATTACACAGCAACGACATTTCCACGCTTTCGTTTACAAACCTTTTTCCCGAGTGATCGACAGTCAGGAATGGCATATCGCACATGGTAGCCGGCCCGGCATCAAAATCGTGCAACATTTTTGTATGGCCAATTGGCTCGATAACACCACCTGCCCAGTATCCTTAAAACGAAACCATCGCCGGTTTTGCGCGATTGTTTGCGTCCGAAATTTTTGGCATCAGGAACAAAATAATCGCACATAGCTTTGTTATTTTGGTAATCGCCAGTTGCAAGAATAACACCTTTTTTAGCCAGAAATTTGGTGTAGGCGCCATCCTGCTTTTTCCCGATAACGCCGGTAATTTCACCGCTATCTTCCTGAACCAGCTGAACTGCAGGCGTACTATAGAAAAACTTCACACCTTGTTTCTCGGCATAAGCCGCCAAATCGCGCATTCCATCGCCATTGGTATACGGTTTTGAGCCAAAATATGCGGTATGAAAACCCAGCTTATAACCATTCATTTTTAGGATATTTACCTGCTGTAAATTCCCCTGGTTAATCACTTTTGCACCGGCTTTTTGTGCACGGTCGATTACCCACGAAACTGCCTCGCCTGAATTATATGCCCACTCGCGGAGCAATTTTGGATTACAACGATGTGCATTGTCTCCCATTAATCTTGAAACCAGCGCTTCCACACCGGCTTTATCACTTGTGCTGAGATCAATTCCGGCACCGGAATTACCCTGAGAAATAGCTATATTTTCCTTTTGAAGAACAGCAACAGAAGCGCCGTTTTCGAGTGCCGACAGCGCTGCCGGAACTCCCGAAGCACCTGCCCCAACAATTACCACATCAAATGATTCTGTTTTACTTATCTCGCTCTCCGGTATTTCCTCCGGTTTTGGAAGAAACGATAGTTTTGCTGCATCGTCTATACTTTTTCCGTAGGCCACTCCCTCCTGAAATGCTTCCTGGCTGGGACTCTCCGGCTTACAGCTGGCAAACCCAACCAAACCGGCGGCACACGAAGCCACAGCAGCGCGCGACAAAAAACTACGTCGCGAAATACCATTTTCGATAGTATGTTTTATGTACTTTTCCATATCAATATTAAATTCAGGCAACATTGTTCTCCGGAACACCTGTTTGCCACTTCTACAAAATCAATGTTTTTGGGAAATACATTTAAGTTGACAGCTGCTTAAACGCAGCATTTTAAACTCACAACTCAATATATTTCTTTCGTTAGGAGGTGCTTTTTACATTTAATAGAAAATGGTCATCCAGGGAAATTAATTCCCTGAATGACCTGTAAATGCTTAACTTAAGTATAACTATTCAACCAATGAATCTATAATTCAAGATTGTTCTTTCCGCTTTTCAATGTGTGGCTTTTACCTTCCCAAACAAATGTTCCGGTAATTCCTTCGGGCAAGCTGATTTCAGCTTTTAAACCGCTTGCTGAATTATCGTAATCAACAGCAATTGTTCCAGCCGGGTGAGGCATCTCGCCGCTAATGGTTTCGAATGCACCAATATTTGGCTCAATTTTTACTTTTTTGAAATACGGAGCAGCACTCTCAATTCCAAGAATAATGCGGTAAGCTTCAATGTTCGGACTGGCACCCCATGCATGGCAATCAGAGCGGGTAGTTTCCACTTCCGAAGTTTCGCCCCAGGTAGTTAAACCAAGATCGATATTCTTACGCCAGATGTCTAGCCATTCCAGGAAATCGTCGCCCATACCGGCTTTCGCCAATGCCAGGTGCAAGTAGTATTTAAAGTAGATAGTAGCCTGAGTCAGCGACTCATCTTCCAACATCTGCTCAGCAATTTTAACGTTTTGCTCCGGAGTGGTAAGTCCTGCAAGAATCGCCATTGAATTGGTATGTTGCGAGAAATCCTTTTTATCAGGAGTGTCGGCAAATAAGTTGCGCGAAGCATCCCAGTATTTGCTTTTAATAGTTTCCGACATTTTTTTCGCCAGGCTTGCATACATGTCCGCATACTCTTCGCTACCTTGAACTTGCTCCAGTTCCATTCCCGCCTGTAAAGCCAGTAACAACTGCAGATCGAGCAAAGCAGTACTTCCATCCTCAGCAGCAGGAGCTGTTCCCATGCGCCAGTTGCTTGCCCAGTCGGTAAAGTTCCATCCCGGCAGGTTTTTCAGTGAACCATCGTCGTCAACAAAACTGATGAAGTAGTTCAGAATCTGGCGAGATCCCAGCAATTTGTCATCCAAAAATTCAGGATCACTTCCGTACATCAGGTAGTCGTGCAACATGCAAACAAACCACATCGAGTAGGTTGCAATTACCTGGTTTTGAGTATCCGGATAACGACTTAAAGTATATCCATCCACCTGGCGAGAGTTGTTCATCAGGTTCAATGCATTTTTTGCCAAACGGTCGTCGCCACTGTTGAAATACGAAACAAACAACTGAATACGCGCATCACCAATGTATTGCAGACGTTCGTAATACGGGCAGTCCATGTAAGTTTCAACCGCACAAGAACGAGCCGTACGCCAGCCAATATCCAGAATTTTATCCAACTCAGCATCGTTGGCGTTAATCTTGGCGTTCATTTCAAACGGATAACCGGTAAATGTTCCGTAGAAATCTTCGATGGTAAGCGGACTGTCTTTTGTTTCCACTTTTATTTCCAAATAACGGTAAGTTCTCCAGTTCAAGGTTGTGAAAGTCTGGTTTTGCGAACCGTCCGAAATAATGGTATCCATACGTCCGGAAATCGTTTTTCCTTCAATCTCGTTACGGTTGTTTTTCGCGCCTTCGGCATTGTACAAACCTTCAGAATAGGTAATTACAATTGTACCTTCATCGCCGCCGCTGAATACAAGCGTTGGATAAGCGTTGGTATAAACTTCCTGATCGAGCAGGATTGTTGCAGTTGTATTTGCAGGCACTTCAATGGCCACTTTTTCTTCAGGGAAGTTGGTAGGCACAGTAACACCTTCCGCTTTTCGCGTGGACACCAAACGTTGGTAAGTCATTTCCATTTGCGGAATAATCGATGGCTGCAAGGTCCATCCGCCGCGGGTGTTAAAGCCCATTCCTCTTGTTGAACGTTCGAAAACTGCTTTGGCCGATTTCCAACTGGTATCGTCAAAACTTAAAGCTTTCCATCCTTTTACAGCGTAATTCATGTCGATTTTTTCACCGGCACCGGCTGCATAATAACCACGAACCTGCTGACGTATAGGTGTGTAACTTTTATCTTCGATACATTTCCACGAATCGTTGGTGTTCAACACTTTGGTTGCATCGTCGGTTCCCTGGAATAAAAATCCGGTCTTCCATGAGAATTGAGAAACGGGTTTCATATCACCTTCGTTCCAAACCTCGGCGGCAATAATATTTTCGCCTTGTTTCAGGAATGGAGCAATGTCAACAGTTTCGTAATTCCAGTGTTTCAAATCGCCCAATGCAGGTCCCATTGAAACCAGTTTTTCGTTGATATAAAGTTTATAGCGATTATCAGCCGTTACGCGCATTTCAAATTTAGCGGGAACAGCATCAAAATTTATTGTTTTACGGAACAGGTAAAGACCTGCGTCGGTTGCTCCGGCTTCAGGCACGCAAATCCAGCTTGCATCCCATTCGTTATTTCGTGGTGGTCCAAACATTTGCGCCGAACTTGCAAATGCCGAGATAATAAGAATTAATGTAATTAACTTTTTCATTGTATTGGTTTTATAGATTTTATTCAACTAAATATGTACTTATTTTAATGCTTGGGCGCTGTAATTTACGCGAACGCCATCGCGATTAATTAAAAGGTTAAGCCCCATAAATCCTTGTGGGTTCTCATCTCCTTTTAAGTCTCCTGACAATGCTTCTTCACTGATCTTTTCAAGATCGTCGACCCGCTTTTTGGTTTCTTTATTTCCACCAAAAAAGTGACCGGGATAAAGTTCTGTGATACCGTTATCGACCATTACTTTGCTCATTTTCTCACAAGTATTTTTCAGCGTCGAGAAGTTGGTAGTCAGCAATAAATTACCTGATCCGAACGAGTCGCCACTGAAACCGTATTTGGCAGCTTTATCGATAAAAGTTGTTGATCCGGGAGTATGACCGGGAGTGAAAACAACCTCGATCTTTCTTCCGCCAAGATCAAAGACTTCACCGTCTTTCAGAAATTTCACTTCGCCTTTATAATCGGGCATAAACTGAGGAATTCCAACTGTATCGGCCTCATTGATATAAATCTCAGAAAACACATCGATCGATGGTCCGGTATGATCGGGATGAACGTGTGTAGCCACCACTGTATAAGGTTTTGAAGTGATCGACTCCACAATTTTATCCAGCCCTTTAATGTTTGTTCCGGCATCAATCAGCAAAGCTTTCTCATTTCCTTCTACCAGGTACAAACTCTCGTTCGACATGGCTTTACCGGTTCCTACCCAGGTATGATCATCAATTTGGTGAAAAACCACATCGTCGCCTGTGTACACTTCTTCGCCATCAATTTTAAATTGTGGTTGCGCATACAAACCGATTGTAGCAATCAATATCGCGTTAAGTAATAAAACTATTTTCTTCATTTTCAATGATTAAAAGATACTTGGTTGAGGAACTGAAGTGGCAATCTCGATCATTTCTTTATCGTGATTATGAACCAGTTCCGATTGATTATCGAATAACATAGTAGCACCGCCATCGGGAGTAAATGGTTCCCACTCGGGCATATCCACGTTGTTCGGATTTCCGGTGTGCGCGAAAGTTGCCCATGTTTTACTCAACTTCTCGGCAAGCGCATATGCTTCCGGCGATCCGCTGTTGTACTCTTCGGTGCGTGCAATGTTGTTGAAAACAAACGCGATCTCCATACAGTGGCTCGATTTTAACATCCCATCCAAATGAGGTGCATTCCATTTAAACACGTAATTGTAAACCGGCGCTCCACCCGGAACTGCTGATTTCAAGTTGGCAAAGTTCAACAACATCGGACGGAACATTAAATCAACGTCCTTCATATCAGAAGGTAATTTTGTATTTGGATATGCCTTTTTAAAAGCTGCCACATAAGCATCGGTTTTGTCGCCATAACGCTCTTTCAGGTTTTCGATGATAGTTGCCTCATCGGCGTGCAACAAATCGGCACCACCGCCAAACGAACCAAATTCTACCTGGTTAGATCCCATGATTACAGGAATATCTTTAGCCAGATCTTCGGCGCCGGGAGCTCCCGGTTGCAAAGGAATAAACACACCGTCGCACGATGGCGCCCATCCTAAACGTCCCATTCCTGCACCGCTGCTTTTGGCAATTGCACGGTTTCCGGCAGCTAACAATTCATCGTGCGGAATATCTTTTAATTTCTCAACTTCACTATTTTTCAAACCCAATTCTTCCATAACGGCCAAACCCAGTTTCTGAGTAGCTTCTTTGGTGCTGTAACTTCCGGCAACACCACTTTGCATAATTGCTTTGTGGAACAAGCCTTTTGCAGAAGGCGTGTAAAGCATGGTAGCCACTTTGCCACCACCACCGGACTGACCGAAAATAGTTACGTTAGCAGGATCGCCACCAAAGTTGGCAATGTTGTTATGCACCCATTCCAACGCGGCAACAACATCCATCATTCCCACGTTGGCCGATTGAGCATATTTTTCATCAACAGCCGACAGGTCGAGGAAACCAAGCACATTTAAACGATGATTGATGGAAACTACCACCACATCGCCGGTGCGACTTAAATTCTCGCCATCGTAACTTGGCAATTCGCACGATGAACCGGCAGTGTAACCGCCACCATGCAGCCAAACCATTACCGGACGTTTTTTACCATCGTTAATTCCCGGCGACCAAACATTCAGATTGTTACAATCTTCCTCTTTCATGAACCAGAAATTGTGCTGCTGCGCAAATTCCATTTCGTCAGCCAAAATCATCGATGAAACATCGATTGGGCAAACCGGACCATACGAACGACAGCTACGCACACCGTCCCATTTATCAGGCTTTTGTGGCGGCATAAAACGCTCGGCTTTTGCATACGGAATCCCTTTGTAATTGAAAACTCCGTCGTGCACATACCCGATTACATCGCCACTTTCGGTGCTTGTTTGCGCTGTTTCGCTGTTGGCGATCATCGGATGCGATCCCGGTTGCGAACCAGTTGGAGGTGCATTTGTGGTTGAAGTTTGACATGCAAACAATCCTATGAAAAGGAATGCTGCAAGAATAAATTTTAATGATCTCATAAGTTAAGTTTTTGATTAATATGATATTGGTTTAAGTTTTCATCCAGAAAACTGCCCCACTATACTCCTACTATTTCAAATGCTCATCCAGAAAATCGATAATAATATTTATCACCTGCGGATCAGAAAATTCGGCACTGGCGTGTCCGGCTCCGTCGAGCACATAACGTGTTGATGAAACACCTTTTTCGCGCAATGCGTTGTGCAATAACAATGTCTGACTTGGTGAAACGGCCATATCGTTTGTTCCATGGAAAAGCAAAAATGGCGGATCGTTTTTGTCCACATAAGTTATCGGATTTGCTTTGGCAACAACTTCCGGTTTGTCGAGACTTGTTAATCCGCTGTTTTTTCCGTGAATAAACTGTCCGTCGGGAGAGATTACTGTAAAGTGTGCGTTTGCTGCATCTTCGTCATAATCGGCTCCGATTTTTGTAAGATCAGACAAACCATATGCATCAACCGCTGCTTTTACATCGCTGCTTTGATCCAGGTTTTCACCTTCTTCAAACTGTTTTTCGCCATTTGTTGTGGCCACCATAGCGGTTAAATAACCTCCGGCAGATTCGCCCCAGATACCAATGTTTTCAGGATCAACCCCGTATTTATCGGCATTGGCCCGCATAAAACGAATTGCAGCTTTTACATCTTTAACAGCGTCGCTGTAAATTCCGGTGCTTATAACGTGGTACTGCACACTTGCCACCACATAACCGGCTTTTGCAATTTCGTACCGATCGTAAAGATTCCGCTCTTTTGCAGCAAAAGAAAAACCTCCGCCAATAACATAAACCACACACGGACGCACCTTGTCATCCTTGTAAGTTATGATGTCCATTTTTAGCGACATCGGATCGCCATCAATACTTTTTGTCTCGTGAAAAACAACGTCTTTTTGCAGACTCATTTCACTGTCGGCAGGTAGTTCCCTGAAAAAATGCCGTTCTTTTGTAAGGTCTGTCAACAGGGTACTTGTGCTGTTATCAGTGGGTTTTATGAATTTGGGCATCAACAAACCATTTGAACCTCCCTGCGCGTAAGTTGCAATGCTAAGCACAAAAAGAGCTAAACTTAGTAGCGTAAATTTTTTCATTGTTTTCAATTTAATATCGGTTAATTCAAGGTTGAGTTTTTTAAGGCAAAACGATCTTCGAAATCAGGATCAGTCTTGCAAATTAAGTCTTTGACTAATAAGGACTAAGTTCGTTTATTCAAACAGTATGTAATTTTCCAATTTTCCTCCACATATCCAGCTCCACATTGTACCGATCGTTTATAATTGTGCACTCGGTATCGATTCGCATGGTTGGGCGGTCATTAAAATTATAGGCCGGCCACTCCGGTGCGCCTTCTGCTGAAGGCACGCCGGTTCGTGCAAAATTTGTCCACAACTCGGCAAAATTGTGCGATGCCTTGCAGCTTGCAGGCGAACTGTCGCCAAACATACGTCGTTGCTCCTCGCCTTCTTTTGGCGGCTGCACATTGTTGAATTTATAGGAAATGTCCATGGCATGTGGCGTTCCCATTGGGAAATCCGATCCCGGAATTTTCATGTCTGATTTATACCCGAAATTGTACAGGTAAACAGGCGCGCCCTCTTCTTTGGTTTTGCGCTCGGCAATTTCAATGGAACCCAGTCCCATCATATTAATCGACGAAACAGCCATAAATATTTGAGGAGCCGTTGCATTTGGCGAAGCTTTGCGGTATGCATTCACTATTGTCGCAGCATCATCACCGAACTGTGCTTCCAGCTTTGAAGGAAGATCATCAAAAGTGAATTTGGTAAATTCGGTATTCCTGTTTTGCATCGCAAAAAATGCGTATTCATCTTCGTTCCATCCGGTAAGCAAAGGTTTGTCTTTTGAGATTTTTGGCGCTGTTGGATCAAAAGGATGATTTGGCAACACCGAACCATCTACAACAGGACCAAATCCGTGCATCTCTGGCATTCCAATTTCTGCCTGGAACGGTGGAATAAACATGAATTTATTCTGAATCTCCAACAGTTGCTCCGGTGAAACTTCCAACAGTTTTCGCCAGTCATTTTTGGCGATATTCATTTCTTTTAGCACCATTTCGGTGGTTTCGGCAGCCAGGTCTTTTGTGAGCATCCGAACGCCCGGGCCACTTTCAATCGACGCTTTATTAAAGTATGGCGAAGCTTCCGGCATGGCATAAATACACGACGTTTTTCCGCCACCACCCGACTCACCAAATACCATTACATTATTCGGATCGCCGCCAAAACGGTCAATATTCTCATTCACCCATTTTAATCCGGCAGTAATATCCAACACGCCCATATTTCCTGATCCGGCGTAATCCGCTCCTGCAATTTCATCTAAATACAGAAAACCCAATAAACCTAACCGGTGGTTTGTTTGTACCACTACCACATCGAAATAACGCGCCAGGTTGGCACCGTCTTGTCCGCCCGAACCACCCGATCCGGTAACATAACCGCCACCGTGATTGTAGAACATTACCGGACGTTTTTTATTATCGTTGGCCGGTGTCCACACATTCAGGAACAGACAATCCTCTGCAGGTTTTGGTCCCCATCCGGAAGTTTGCAAGGATGGAGCGCCCAATTCCAATGCATCGCGAACACCTGTCCACGGATCAACTTTTGGCGGACGACGGAACCGGTTTTCGCCCGAAACAGAACCTCCGTACGGAATTCCTTTGAAGATATTTACACCGTCTTGCCTTACGCCTCGCAATTTTCCTGTGGCGCTTTCGGCAGTTACAAACTCTTCGGCACCAAAACCCGACATGAACTTACCTGATGAATAGGCAAGGCCTGAAAAAGCAATGGTTCCGGCAGCTGTTAATGATAATCGGTTAACGAATTGTCTTCTGTTTATTGGATTCATTTTATTCCGTTTTTAGGTTCTGTATTTGCAATGTTGATTATTTCATAGTTTTGTCACCGTAATTTACGCGCACACCGTACTTAGTAGCAATGTGGTTAAAACCAAAACGGTTACCTTCCGTTTCCTCGCCCTTTTCTTTACCCGAAAGAATATCTTTACTCAAGGTTATCAGATCTTCCACGCGTTGTTTTGTTTCAGGATTGTCGCCACGGAAGTGCCCGGGATACAATTTTTCGATACCGTCTTTCTCCATAACTGCACTCATTTTCTCGCAAGTGGCAATCAGGTCAGAGAAAGTTCCGGCAAACATTAATAAGTTTCCTGAGCCAAATGAATCGCCGCTAAAACCGTAACCGGCTTCTTTATCAATGTAAGTTGTAGATCCCCAGGTATGCGCAGGCGTGAAAACCACTTCCAGTTTTCGGCCACCAAGATCGATAACCTGTCCGTCTTCAAGGTACTTAAACTCACCTTTATAATTTGGCATCATCTGAGCAGCAGATTCTTTGTCGCCGGGATTCATATAAACCACCGGAAAATAATCGGCAGCACCAACATGGTCAGGATGTACGTGTGTCAACATCAGTGTAACCGGTTTGTCGGTAATTGACGCCACAATTTTATCCAGATCGGTAATTTTTGTTCCGGCATCAAGCAAAACAGCTTTATCATTTCCTTCAATCAGATAAATACTTTCGTTCGCCGACATGTGCCCGGTACCCACCCAGGTGTGGTCGTCGATTTTATGGAAAACAACATCGTCGTTTTTAAAAACTTCTTCTCCCTCGAAGTTGGCAGCCGGCATTTGCGCCATTATCGTTAGCTGACACAGGGCCAGCATAAAAATTAGAGCGATCGATTTCTTCATCTTGATTATTTTATAAGGTTTTAATTCTAAAGCTGTTCTGCAAGTTAAAAATTCGCTTTTAAAGTTTTGATTCTTCCATCATTTCAATTGCGGTATTCACAATTGCCGGTTCAGCATATCCGGGTTTTAGGTTTGAACCAATCACCTGGAAAGTTAGGTGAGTACTTGCCTGAGTAGAATAAATATATCCGGTACGCGTTCCGTTGGTCAATGTAACCATCATTGTTTTAGATGCAGGAGACTCGGCTTTCAGGCGCATTCCAATCTCAGAATAAACCTCGCCACTAACGGTTACCAGATTGATATCGCCAATCTGAACCAAACCCAAACCGATGTGTACATCCGGACCATCTTTGTATCCCGGATCGTAATTTTCGCGACCTTTTGTATCGATACGAACACGGCCAGGACAAACTACATCCTCTTTTTTACACCAGATTTTCGAACTCTTTTCGTATTGCGTATGATAAAGCATAACCTGAACGGCGTTGTTACCCAAAGTAGTTCCTAACATGTGTACATAGTCGCTCTTGCGATCAACAACTTTTTTATGGGCCTCCAATTGATCGGCAGGAATTTCACCCGGTCCGTCAAATGATGGTTGGCGACCTGTTGATGGAGCAGCAGGTGGAGGCAAAACACCTAGAATCTGGCCTTCCTGGAAGATAGAAGTGTAGGCCATTTTAGGATTTTGGTCGCCGGAAGCTCCCTGGCTAAATAAAGCCACAGTTTTACCGTCGAACATATCTTCAACATATTTCGTTGCATCGCCCGGGAAATCTGCACTAACAACACCACTCATAAAGAAATTAACCGGGTGCATGGCGTAATTCATGTACACAGCAATTGGCACATCGTCTTCGCCAAGGAAAGTTATTACTGCCAAGGTTTTATCTGAAGGACCATCCCAGTTTGCAGTTTGGTGCCACTCTAAATTCTCATCGAAATTATCGCGGTTTACGTTCAAATCAACTTCTGTCGTTCCGTAACCAACACGTGCAGGCGCCATATTTGCCTTCGCCTGATCAACAGAAGCAACAATGGCATCGGCAATTGTTTCCGGAGTTGGAGCTCCGTTAAAAAGACCTCCGGTGTTACCACTGTGCGTATGCGTTCCGGTAACCACATAGTTTTGTGCCGGACATCCTGTTGATGCTGATGATTTCGCCAATACATCATCAATTTCATGAATACCGCCGGCATCGATAGACACTAAAACAGCTGAATTTGTACCGTTATCGATATAAATTGAACGAACATAAAGTTTCCCACGAATAATATCTGTTGAACTCTTCAGCTCACTTTGTTTTGGTGTGATATCGACTTTAGCTGCCCCTACTTTTAAACCGGTTTGGGCAAATGCCGGACAAGCCATAAATAGTATCAGGCTCCAAAGAATTTCATCGGTCAATAAACAGACATGTTTCATGTAATTGTTTTCCAGAAGTGTTATTGCTAAATTTAATACATCGAAAACATACGCGCATGCAAATCGAACTTCTATTTAGAACAGCGAACAAAGAGTTATACCTGAACCAACGCCACGATTTTAGCGTGGCCGCCTGGGCCTTGCTTGAAGACTCTGTTGTTGCTGAGCCCGATAATGATTATTATAAACGTTTAAAAACCAAGCTACCAAAACAAAAAGACCTTTACTCCTGGGTGTGGAAGCGTATTAATACTGACTGGGCCATTACCCCTGATATTGCAAAATCCTACAAACCACTTGATTTTGTTTACCCCAGAACCTTCACGCCAAAAACAAAAACAGGCAAAGCTCTTATTATGCTTTTTGAACACGATGACTCAGTATTTATGATGAATGCCCAAACCTGGATAGGCACCGATCTCTTGCGGCTCGAATTTATTCTCTGCCATATCGACAAAAAAGAAAAATTGCTGGCCGACTATAATGCCGGAAAGCTTAACTTTTAAACTCAGATACAAAACTGACAAGAGAATAATATTATACTTCTTCCTTATTACTCATCGGATTTAGCCTCATTTAAAATATTGTTTTGTAAAACTGATTGGCCTGATAATTGCTTTACGATGGTGTTATGTTTACATTTATAACACAAAAACAAACACAATGAAAATCGAACTACTTTTTAGTACCGCCAACAAGGGGAAATACATGTTTAAAGGCGAAGACCTTAGCACTGCAGCCTGGGCAATGCTTGAAGAGGCAGCTCAAATTTACCCCAACGATGAGCATTGCATACTTTTAAAAACCGAACTTGAAAAACAAAAAGACCCGCACGAATGGACGTGGGAGCGTATAAATTTCGACTGGGATATTAGCACCGAATTTGCAGAACGCCTGAAACCGTTGGATTTTGTTTACCCCAGAACCTTTACGGCCAAAACTAAAGTAGGCGAAGCTTTTATTGAGATATTTGAGTTGGCCGACTCGATATTTTTGATGCATGCCCGAACGTGGATAGGTACCGATAAACTACAGCTTGAATTTATACCTTGCAATCTCGACACAAGACGAAAACTACTGGCTGATTTTTATGCCGGAATGGTTGACTTTTAAACTCAGAACATATTATACAAGCATATAGCCTCATTCCACTATGGCTGTAACAAATCGTATTAAGCCTTACTTATATATTGTTTTGTAAAACTGAATGGCCCGATAATTGCTTTACGGTGAGGCTATGTTTTTATTAAGAACTAAAACAAACGCATATGCGAATCGAACTACTTTTTAGTACCGCCAACGAAGGGAAATACCTGTTTAAAGGCGACGACATCTGCACAGCAGCCTGGGCAATGCTTGACGAAGCTGTTAAAACATACCCCGATAAAGATCAGTACCAGCTTTTAAAAACAGAACTGGCAAAACAAAAAGACCGCCACTACTGGACGTGGAAACGCATTAATTGCGACTTAAAACTTAAGCCAAAGTTTGCGGAACGCCTGAAACTATGGGACTTTATCCACCCCAAGGCCTTTACGTCAAAAACAAATCCGGGTAAAACATTTATTGAGCTGTTCGAACGTAACGGCTCGGTTTTTATGTTGAAAACACGAACATGGATAGGTACTGATATCTTGCGTCTTGAATTTATACTTTGCCATCTCGACAAACAACGACATTTATTGACCGACCTTTATACCGGAAAAGTTGACTTTTAATTCGTTATTACCAATATCAAAAGCTTTGTTGTCAGTGTAGGCCTGGCTACTCCAGGCATAGGCCATTCAAAGCTTTTTAGCCCTTCGGGGCTGGCGGCGGCGTTCAGTCCCGGACTGTTTCCGGCGATGATGGCACCGCTGCTTTTTTACGACCAATCAACAACAATTAGGGAGTATGATTCGTAGATGGTTCCCATCTATTTCAATCGAAAAACATACCTTTATTCAGCAATAAACCTCTTGTGTTAGTGTAAAGCGGTCTGTTGATCCGCTCCCTGCCTTCAGGAGGTTTATCCTTTGTAGTATCTGCGGCTCCTTATGCTTAGATACAGTGCAATAAATCGTGCATCAACAGAAATAATGAGGTATAGAAAACAAAAAACCCGGGGCGAACCCGGGTTTATTAGAATATTTTTAAGTGCAGAAACTAAAGCGATAATCGAATAGTAGTGCACTGCGGGTACAAAGTTAAAAACTTTGTTGATAAATTCAAATACCGACTTTGAAATTGTAGTTTATCTTGTTTTCGATAATGGCTTGAAGTGCAGCATTATCAGTATAGCTGACAAATAATTCATTGATAGAATCTTTTAGGTCTGTTTGTCTGTTTTTTGAAATATTTCCCAGAAAATATGATACAACTCTTATGCACGAGTCAAGCGAACTTCTGTCTTTGTTGTTAAAGGGAATTGATGGAATTACAGAGATTCCCGTTGGCCTCCTATAATCATAAAGAACATCACCATGTGCACAACTGTTTCTAATATCAATTATTACTTTAAACAAATTGTAAAATTTATCGAGGCTCACAATGCCAAACTCATTGGCAATTTTTTCTTTTAATGATTTGTTCCTTACGTTTTTAAAGATATTGAAAACGCTGCCAAACGTCAGGAACTCCAAGGTTTTCCAGGCGGGTGCGTACTTATCGTTGATGTGTTTTATGTGATGCTGTTTAATCGGCTTGTTATTTTTAATAAACTGGTGATTATAATTCCGGTCTAAGAAGTCAATAATTTCTTTATTGACAATCGCCGGATCAGCAAACCAGGTAGGTGAGTCTTTGTAGTGGTTAGAGACATAGTAAATTACTTTTGTCCTAAAATTTATTTCAATTCTGTTGGTGTATTTGATAAGTAAAATGCGCAGGTCGCTATCCAGATAATACAACTTAATAACATCGGAAAATTTTGTGCCTTCTTTGAATTCGTGGTGTGAATTCTTTTGAAACGGATACCAATAGAATCCTAAACGATAATAACCAATATCCAACAAGTGTTCTTTTATTTTCTCTTCTGGCAAATCCAGAATCATTCCGCGCTCCTGCAAAAGGGCTATTTGTCTGGCTGTATCGGTGGCAATGTTTCCCATATCGTTTTTTACTATTATTTGGCAGTTTTATATATCTCCCTACCGATTCCCCTTAGCCCGGTTATGTGTTTTACACAGCATCTGGCAGTTTTTGGCGTCGGTGGCACCGCCTTTACTCCATGCGGTTACATGGTCGGCATCCATTTCGTTTAGCTTCCAGATTTTTTGTTTATTGGCATCGTGGCCTAATGCGCAATGCGGACAATTGGAAATGCCTTTCTTCTCAGCCTCTGAAGTTTGTTTTTTATAGCTTGCTTTTTTTATTGGCTCGCTAAATACCCGTACGTTAAGCAATTTGGTATCGACCGAACCGCCAAGTATGTATTCGAAAATCCCCTTCCGGTTTGTTACATACGAATCGCTGATGAGCTCCTGCACTTCGTCCGAAACTTTTTTCGGATCATACGCTTTTTTATGATATGTTTCGTACAAACGCCCCCATTCCAAACCACACATCTCTTTTTCTACATCGATAAATACCCCGCTTACCCAATCGATAACACTATTGAAATAGGTTTTTAGTTCGTTGATATTAGTATCGTAACGGTGTTGGCTCATATATTCCTCAATATTGCCTTTGCTTACCCAGTGCAAAGCACGTTCTAAAAACTGTTGGCGATCAGCACTTCCCTTAATGTAGGCACTCCATTTTTGAATATTCGCATTCCGGCTATTGCTAAACTCCTCTTTCCCCAGCGTAACAAATGGTCCTGAATATATCGCATTATTTTCTTCCTGATTATTAAGTTCAATACCGGCAATATTAATGGTTTTGAACCACTGCTTTATTTCTGGCTCAGTTCCTTCGCATTCGTATATCAGCAGTTTGGTTTGGTTAATTTTTTCCCTTTTTTCGCTTGCAATACCGTCGAAGTATTGTGGTTTACCATCCTCGTCGTGTATGGCAAACTTGTTTTTTACATAGCGCCCCAGGCTGGTAATTCGTTGTTGCCCGTCGAGCACCTCGAACTTATCGTCGGCTACTTTTACAAAATAAATAAGTCCCAGCGGGTAGCCTTTAAGGATAGATTCAATTACGGCTACATCTTTTTTACCATCGGCATAAATGTAATTGCGCTGGTACTCGGGTTGTATAGTAAGTGTACCGCTTAGTCCAAACAGGCCTTTGCCCTCCAGCTCGTTGTAAATAAAACCATCGCAAATGGCTGCAACGGTAATGTCGGTTCTTAGGGTTGTTTTCATAAGGTTCTTTTTTTAATAACCAATCGATCGTACATTCTTCGATAGGTTCCATCACCGTTTGACAAATAAAAACGTGGTCCTCCCTGTACGAAAGTTCCTTTTTTAGCTATTTTAGACATAGGTATACCAAGTGTTCGACTTGAACCAATGATTTCAAACTGTTCTGGACAATATTTACTTAAAAAGCTTATCGGAACCCCCATTAATCCATCATAATCACTTGGGATATATTTTACTTGTGGAACTTCGATCGCATCATAGTTTTCATATTTACGAAATGGCTCTTTTGTTCCATATTTTATTACATCTCGCTCTGGCATTAGTTGTAAAGGTTGGTGACGTCTTCCATGGTCTATATTGGCCAACCAAATAGTTCCAGCTACGAAAGCGAATTTCTTACCATCTTCCTCCTTGTGAAAATTGTTGTAATTATCGGGTACTTGATACCAGACATTTCTGCCATCATTTTTTCCTGCTCCTAGCCAAATTCTATTTTCTTTAATAAGTGGAAATACTTCCTTGTATGTTATTGCATTCATATTACTGATTATTATGAATTGCTTCGGATCTTCAAGTACCCAAGCCAAAAAGTCCCGGAACAGCGAAAAAGGCGGATTGGTGATAATTACGTCGGCTTCGTTGCGTAGTTTTTTAATCTCATCGCTTTTAAAATCGCCATCGCCATCGAGGTAATGCCATTCCAAATCGTCAACATCAATACGTCCGTCGCCACTTTTATCGTGGTCGAGTGTAAATATTTTGCCGTTCTGTTTGGTTTTGTATTCGTCATATTGAGGATCGTTTACTTCGAACAGAGTTGGCTGGTAACCGCTTTTGTATTTTTTACTGTTGGCGGCGTAGCTAGTGCTAATTAGCTTCTTAAGGCCAAAGCGCTCGAAGTTTTGTGCAAAAAACTTGGTAAAGTTGCTCCATTCGGGGTCGTCGCAAGGCAATAAAATGGTCTTGCCTCTAAATACATCAGGATTGTATTCGATGTAGGCATTTATTTCTTTTTCAATATCGTGGTATTGGGTATAAAACTCGTCGTTTTTGGCCCGTTTTGCAGCAGTGAGGTTTTTGTTTGCCATTTACTATTTTGGTTGTTTGCTAATTTGGTGTTTTGTACGAATGCCCAATGTAGTAAAAAATGGGGAAATATTTTTATTGTTAATGAGATGTGTTGGGGCTAAAGCCCGGCATTATAAGAAAGATGACTAAGCCCGGCATTAATACCGGGGATAAGCACAACACCTTTGAAACGGGGCTTTAGCCCCAGTGCCTCACAACACGCGGCTTTCAGATAATTGCCCGAAACACAAATACATGTAACCTACTGATTTTAAAGCTCCCACAGGTGACAAAAGTTGGTTTCAAACGCGTTTTTTTACGCCCCCAGCTAACAGAAAGTGGTTTCAAACGCGTTTTTTTTCGTCTCCAGCAGCTGGGGAAGCTTTCAAACGTGTTTTTTTCCGTCCTCAGCAGCTGGGGAAGCTTTCAAACGCATTTTTTTTCGTCCCCAGGTAACAGAAATTGGTTCCAAACACGTTTTTTTGCGCCGCCAGGTGCCGGAAGTGGGTTTCAAACGCATTTTGGCACGCGGCCAGGTAAACGAAGTGGGTACAAAACGTATTTTATCTTGTGCACAGCACACGACTGGTGGTACAAAACGCATTTTGTACAGGAATTGGTCACCTGGGCAACTAAACCGTTGCGTTTTGGAGCATCATTACACTGGCAACTACGCAATAAAACAGATTCTGAAACACTTAGCATCGCACATTTTAAACAAAAGTTTGTTGTAAAACATGTTATCTGCTCTTGACTTGGCTTAACATATCGTTTAATTTTATTCAACAAATAATACCAAAAGCATACAAAATCCACAAATTCAACTACATATTTTAAAAATCAACAAACATTTCAAAACAACTCACCAATTCATTATGAAAATTTTAAGAGTGGTTTTTAGTCGTTTCCGTAATTACGACCATTATCAGTTTATAACTGAATTT
>NZ_CAJXTC010000005.1 GCF_913060805.1 uncultured Draconibacterium sp. | reverse complement strand
TAAAAATCGAAAGCCATCCCAAAGGGAAATTCGTGTTTTTTCATGCGCACCGAAACGTCACCTGTAAACGGGTTGCCGTCTTTATCAATTATTTTAATACCAAAATCGCCTTTCCGAAGTGTATCAATTCTTTCCTGCGCATCCCGATACCAGGCTGCATACGACTGAGCCTTAGTTTCTTTCCCTAAAATAAGCATTGCAGCGAACAGGAAAACTAGGTATATAACTCGTCGCTGAATGTTCTTTGTATAATTTCTATTGTATTTCATCTACTTCTATCGTCTATTGTTAATGGAGATCCCCAACTTCGGGCATACTCCACCTCTGTTCACTGCCACATCATTTTTGATGAAGCAAAATGCGTAAACAGGATTACTGAATAGTGACTGTCTGTTTCTTTAAATCGTTTGCACCTGAACTGTTTCCGTACAGTACTTCATACTGCCCCGATGTCACAGTCATTTTTCGTTGTGCCCAATCGTAAAATTCAAAAGAAGACGGTGGTAAATCAATCACTGCATCCTTCGATTTCCCTTTGGCAACTTCAATGCGTTTAAAGCCCTTCAAGGTTTTAAGCGGCCCCTCAATATCATTTACTTTACGCACGTAAACCTGAACGATTTCGGTGCCGTCGTAATCTCCGGTATTGGCAACCGGAACTGTTATTTGAATGGTTTCATCGGCACTAACCGTCGATTTACTTAGGGTGGCTTCACCAATTTCGAAATTGGTATAACTCAGGCCATGACCAAAAGGAAACAAGGCATCTTCCATGTAACGGTATGTGCGCCCCTTCATCGAGTAGTCCTCAAAATCATTCAGCTGATCAGAACTTTTGTAGAAAGTAACCGGTAGTTTTCCCGAAGGATTATAATCGCCAAAAAGCACATCGGCGATGGCCTGACCGCCCGATTCGCCGGCATACCAGGCTTGTAAAATGGCATCGCAGGTTTCAGTTTCCGGCGTTAAAGCTATGGCTGAGCCAGAACAGTTTACAAAAACTACTTTTTTGCCTGCGTCTTTTAAAGCCTTCAAACAGTTTCGCTGAACGGCGGGTAAATCGATATTGGTACGGTCGCCTCCTTTAAAACCGGGGTATGAAACCGGCATTTCTTCGCCCTCCAAGTTACCTGAAAGCCCACCAACAAATACCACCGTTTCAATGTCCTTAAGTTTTTTTATGAGTTCGGTATAATCCACATCCACTTCTTTTCCGAAGTTAAACTCAATATTGGCCTGCCAGTTGTTTAACTGCGCATAGCGAATTTCGATTTTGTATTTTTTACCGGCCTCCAACTGATATGGAATTCTCGAAGGAAGTGTTCTCCAGTTGTCGTATTGGGAAATTGTTTCGCCGTTAACCAACAATTCATAATGTCCGGTGGCACCGCCTTTAAACACAATTTCCTCGGTTGATTTGGCAGTAAATTCTGTTTCGTAGATGGCCGAAAATCCTTCCAGTTTAACGCCCGAAGCAAATTCGTGCTGTCCGGCTGTGGTCTTTTTAATCGGATTTACAATTTGGTCAGTTGTTACTACCTCTCCTTCATGGTCGGGGTTGTTCCAATACCTTGCTTTAATTCCCGGTTTCCCTTCGAAACTACACTGGTTAAAATAACTTTCGGTTACTTTATCTTCCACCAAATCACAAGCTTTATCGTATAGTATTTTTTGCTCCGGAAGTTTGGTCTTTATGCCTTCCAGAATAGAAATGGTACGAACCGGTGTTCCGTTGTAGTTTCCCCACAACATGGGTTCGTCGTTGGCATTGGGGCCAATCACAGCAATCTTTTTTGTCTTCTTTGATAAAGGCAACACCTTATTTTTATTCTGAAGAAGTGTCATGGTTTGCCGGGCCATGTCGAGTGCCAGTTGGCGGTGTTTTTCGTTGTTTAAAACCGATGGAGGAATTTGAGCATACGGGACAATGGCATCGTCGTCGAAATCGCCCAAATCAAAACGCCCGGTTAGCAAACGCACCACGCTTTTATCAATAACTTCTTCTTTTATCAGGTCGCGTTCAACAGCTTCCGGAAGATTCATATATGGATAATTTTCCCAAACACATTCCACATCGGTACCGGCCAAAACCGCTTTTGAGGCTGCATGCACCGCATCGGATGAAACATTGTGTGTTGTAAAAAAATCGGTAACAGCGCCGCAATCTGAAACTACCATATACTGATAGCCCCACTCGTCGCGTAAAATTCGTTGCAATAGCCGGGTGTTTCCGCAACAAGGTTCATCGTCGAGGCGCTGATAAGCACACATTACCTGGCGCACATCGGCATCCTGCACCAAAGCTTTAAAAGCGGGTAAATAGGTTTCGTACAATTCGCGCGGGCTAATGTCGTTCAGGTTGAGCTCATGACGGCTCCATTCCGGGCCCGAGTGCACGGCAAAGTGTTTTGCACAAGCCAGCAGTTTGCGGTATTTGGCATCAGCCGGGCCCTGCAAACCTTTTACCACCGAAACGCCCATGCGCGAAGTAAGGTATGGATCTTCGCCATAGGTTTCCTGTCCACGTCCCCAACGAGGATCACGAAAAATGTTTACGTTTGGCGTCCACACCGAAAGGCTCAAAAAGCGTTTGTTTTCGTTTCCGGCGTTGATCCATTCATTGTATTTGGCCCGTCCTTCATCAGAAACCGCGTCGTAAATTTCAAGCAGCAATTCGTCGTTAAACGAAGCCGCCATTCCAATGGGTTCCGGAAAAACGGTTACATTATCGTTGTTGGCATAGCCGTGCAATGCTTCGCTCCACCAGTTAAATTTTTTGATCCCGAGTCTCGGAATGGCATCCGACTGGTCGCACATCAATATTGCTTTTTCTTCAAGCGTTAATCGCGAAACCAAATCTTTTGCACGTTCTTCCGAACTTAATTCGGGATTTTGATATGGCAATACTTGGCCCTGTACGGTTATTGAAATAACCAAGGCGACAATGAATAATAGTTTATTTCTCATCCTCAGCTTTTTTACGATTTATCAGCATATTTTATTCGATTCTTGAACTTTTAACTTATTGATTGGAAGCTACTTTTTTATATGCTGGCAATATCTGCTCTAATTCAATTATAAAATTGTGCATTTCGAAATTATCATTGATCACATCACCCTTTTGGTCAATTACTACATAATGAGGAATTCCGTTGAAACGGAATAACTGGCGCAACATGTAAAACTCATCGGTCGAGATCCGATAGGTATTCTTCATATTCTGCTCTTTCACCAAATCATTATAATTCTTTTCGGGCGAGGAGCGTTGATCGGTAATAAATACAAAATCGAAATCGGGGTTGCCTTCATACTTTTTACGGATTTCCTTCATTTGTTTGATATTTGCAACACAAGGTCCACAGCTTGTAGCCCAGAAATCCACAAACAACACCTTGCCTTTGTACGGAGCAATAATTTCATTGAAAACCTCTGTGGCTGGCCCACTGGGAAGTTGTTTCGTTGTATTTGTAGTGGTTTCAGGAAATCTCTTTTCGAACAGAGCATTGCCTGTTTGAACAAGATAAGGCGTATGAATGTCCTGCCTTAAGAATGTCCAAAGTTCAGAAGCTTTCTCTTTCAATCCAGCGTTTTTGAATGCAGATTCAAGCGACCGTGTTTTGGCTATTTCATATGCCAAATTGGGCGTTAGTCCCAAGGAGTTGACAAGAATTGAATCTTTGAGCTTCCATATTTCAATATCACTATTGCCTGTTTGTGCCCGAAAAGGACCAAGGTATTTCTCTACATACTTTTGAATTTGATCATTGTACTTTTCTCCGAATTTTGTTGAGAAATCTTCCATTTGTTTCAATCTCGCCATATCATCATCGGTCAATTGTTTTTTAACAGAAATGGATAGAAATTCGCGTTCTTCTTCGGAAATAGCTATTTTCTCTTCATCGAAATATTCAAGTATGTTTTTTTGCGGTTCGGGTCTGTTACTGTTCAAATTATTAATGAATTCAGATTGGGCTTTCTGGAAAAGCTCACAATATTCATATCTGTTAATGAACTCACTAAATTCGTCGCAAATCAGCAAGCTGGGATCGTTCAATGACAGAGACTTCAAAAAGTCGTAATACTCTTCGGGAATTGGCATTTTCAGTATCTTGTTTGTACCATCTTGTTTTGCATAATAGTCACGACTCATGGTGTAATTAAACAGCTTGTTGGCATTATCGAGCTTGATTCTGTTGAGCAAAAGGGTTTGAGCTTTGGCCGAAAGCGTGTGTTCTTTCAGGTAGTTTTCATACTGATCCAAATCCTTTTGATAAGAAGCAAGTTGGTCGACTTTGAAATCGAGCGGAGCCATCGATTTTCGTTTTTTATCAAATTCATTGTAATTGAACTGGCTAGCCGGATAATTCATTAGTTCTTGGTTGATTGAAGCCAATGCGCCCCTGAACTCAATTTGATTAAACTGATAGCGAATGTTTCGACGGCGATCGAAGGTGAGAAATTCTTCCCAATCGAGCACCAGGCAAAGGGTTTGCCCCGGTTCAATATAAAAAGGAACCCCAACACGTTGATCGAAAACTACCATTGTATGCTTGGGCATTATCATCGGGATCTCGGCCTCAAAACGGCCATCAGGTTCAATCTTTATCACAATTGGGAATTCTTCCCGGGTAAGTTCGTTTTGCGCATACACAATTCCGGTAGAAAATCCAGCGCGTGGATCGTACCCTTTGATACAACCAATCAGTCGGGCTGGTTTTTCATTGAAAAAAGTAGAAAGCTGGTAATTGGGCATCGCTGCCTGGGGGGCTCTAGCCAGTTGCTCTTTCATCCATTGGTCAATGGCTGGTGAAACTGTTGTTGGTTTGCGAATTCCCGACTGTGCCGGGTCAAGCGATATTCCAAAAATATGGCTTTGATAATCAATTTTCTTTGTAGAAGCTGGCAACGGTGGAAATACGAGAACAACAGTACTGTCTCCCGAATTAGGCATCCATAATTGCTGTCCAAAAACAGCACCTTGAATGCCCTTCACTTTATATTCCTGCTTGGTCTTCGAGTCGCGGATCGCCTCATTGTCATTAAACTGAACCCACCAATGAGGGACAAATTTACAATGAATGGTAAGCAACGTAGCCGTATCGTTTAAAACTACTTTAGGTACATTATAAATTCCCGAGTTCTTGAATTCGTAAGCAGGATTTCGAATTGTTTTTGTTTGTGCCACAACCCCAAAAGAGCTGATTGTAAAGAGGAAGAGAGCGAGTAATGCTGGTTTCATATTTTATTGATTTTTTTTGTTTATTCAAGTGATGTTCGGTTCTTTTCAGGTTAGTTTATCGGTTTCAAACTGGCTGCAAAACCACCCCTACGGAGCATTTTCACGTCTATCTCAGAGTTTTGATCGACAACCATGTAGCGTGTCGAGAATTCAGAATCGTATTTTCCGTCTGCGATCAAGATCAATCGGTATTTATTTCCGTCGGGCAGAAAACCAAAGTCAAGCGTTTGTTGTCGTTCTCGTCTTCCATCCGAATTAATGCCGCCAACATACCAGTTACCGGCTTTTTTGCGTGCGATTACGGTAAACCTGCCGGGATATCCATCCAATAGTTTAGTTTCGTCCCAAACCACCGGAACTTCTTTTAAAAATGTACGCGCAGCATCGGGCAAATTCCGAAATCCTTCGGGACGATCGGCAAAATGCTGGATGCCCGATTCAAACACAACACTTAGTGCCAGCTCGTGAGCATAAGATGTAATATGCGGATATTGCGAATTGGTGAATGTTACCGGGGTATAATCCATCGACCCGACTACATTTCGGGTGTACGGCAATACGTTATTGTGTTCGGGAGCTGCAGTGGTCAATTCCGGCCCATTGTTGTACCATTCGGCTCCTCGAACGCCCTCGTACGTCATCAGGTGTGGGTAAGTACGCTGCCAGCCCCTCGGGACCAAACAACCGTGAAAATAAACCATGATATTAAACTGCGCAGCATCCTCCAAAATATCGAGGTAGTAATCGATCATGTATTGTTTCTCGCTTAAAAAGAAATCAATTTTTACCCCGTAAACTCCCAGTTTATTCAGTTTGGTAAATTCTTCCACGCGGTTTTCATGCGTTTTCATCCGGTCTACAGGAGTTGAAGTAATCCACTTAAACATGCTCGAGTTATACCACATCAGTGGCTTAAGGCCCAGTGAATGAATATAATCGATTGCATCTTCCAGGTTACCACCGTTTTCCATCTGGTCCCATTCCCAATCGAGTAAGGTGTACGGCCAGTTCATTTCGGCAGCCAGATCGGCAAATTCGCAAACAGTCTTAAAATCTTTTGTTCCGTGGTTGTGCGACCAGTAATTCCACGATGCCACACCGGGTTTTATCCAATAGGTGTTTTCAAGAACTGATGGTTTTGAAACATCATCAACCAGGGTTGATTCCACCACATCGGCCAAACTACCCACCACAATCACACGCCAGGGCGATTTCCAGGGTAGTGTAATCTGTGGCAAAGCTTCACCCTCTCCTTCTCCGGGATGCGGAAGCGTAACCTTGTATTGTTCGGCAACACTGTTGTTGTTCAGTTTTGTTGCACAGTAACTTCTATCTAAACCTGCTTCATGTATAAGATACCAAGAATCCTTTTCCGGGGTTTCGAAAAGTGCCGGATACGACCAGTTTTTCTGAACGGAAGCACTGTCGCTGTTGGCGTAAAGCCGTTCGTTTGAAAGATCGAATTCTTCCAGCCAGCGGTTTGTTTTATTGAGAATGGTATAGGTGGTTAACTCGTCCTGAATCACAAAATCACCTTCTTTTTCAGGAAATTCGTAACGAAAAGAGATTCCATCATTCCAGGCCCGAACAACTACATTCAGTTTCGATTTGTTTTCATTTTCAAAACAGAAGGTAATTTCGTTGGCGGTATTATTTCGCTGCAAACGTTTCCCGTGTAAGGCGGTATATTCTTCTTTGATCAATTGGATTGGTTCAACCTTAGTGAGGCTTAATGCCTTTGAAAAATCCTGATCGTCGCGTAGTAATCCCAAATCGATTTTTGGGATAACAGGGGTAAAATCTTCATCAGCCCGGTAATCTACTTTTAAAAACCATGCTGAAAACGCGGTGCTTTCTGACTGAGAAAGCTCAACTTTAAGTTTTTGATTTGGCGACACAACACTCATTTGTTGTGCAAAAGCCGCAGCAGCAAACAACAGGAATAGCCCGGTTGATAAAATTTTATTGGTCTGCATCTTTGGTTAGTTAAGTATTAAACTGTCATTCTAAAAACTTATTCCGGCGATGAGCCAAACAGCAACGTTGGCCCAACACCGGAACTATTTAGTAATCCAAATCTATGATCCTATTCAGGAATTGCATCGTTGGCCGAAGTTGCATACAGTCCGAGTAAACAACCTGTAAAACCACCTGCTACATCTGTAGAAAGAATATCACCTGAAACAATTCCTCCCAGGCTTTCAAAATCGGCACCATCAACAGCATAAGCAAACTCATACTTATCACCTTTTGCTGAAACCTGTAAACGTATCGGCTTGCTAAGGTCGATTTTTGTGCTGGCAATTACTTTTGAATCCATTTCACCGCGGAAACGTCTCTTAAAATTGCGTTGCAAAACCAATACATCATCATCGCCTTTTTTGGTAACACCAAATACGTAGTTTGCATTTTCGCTTTGCAAGGCCACAATTCCTGCCAGATCTTTCTCTGATTCAGGCTTGTAATCCACAGTAGCAGCATACGAAAAGCTGTTGTGCATTTGACGATAGAATAAAGTTGAAGTTGGTTTTACTTCTTTTACATTCGTTTCAAATGGATTTATCTGAACGCCACCCTTTGCTTTTTCGATGAATGCTTCACGTGGTCCACGCAAGCCAATCCAGCGTTTATCCAAATCATCCGACGAAAAATCTTCTTCATAAGTAAAGTTACCGTTCGGGAAAAATCCATCCTGGCCGGTTTTATTCTCTACACCTTTAGGCATATCAACTTTTGGTTCCATTGGAACAAGTCCGTTAACAAAAACAGGGAATTCTCCCGACCAGTCAACCGGTAAGATAAAGGTCTCGCGGCCAGTATTTACGCGTTGCTCTTCATTTGGTCGAACTGCCAGGAAAACTCCGTACCATTGGCCGTTAGGTCCTTCAACAATGTCGGCATGCCCTGCCCAATCCACTTTGTTTTCTCTTTCTCTCGGAAAATGTCGCTGCGTTAAAATCGGGTTGCTTGGTGCCGGAATAAATGGTCCGGTTGGGCTGTCGCTTTTGAAGATAACTTCGCTATGCCAGCCGCCTGTTCCACCTTCTGCACACATCAGGTAGTATTTTCCATCTTTTTTGTACAGGTGCGGTGCTTCAATCCAGATTGGTTTTTTGGACAAATCAACACCACCATCTACAATAATTTTGTCGGTTCCTTCAATAACCTGGTCCTTTTCAACATCGTATTCCCAAATTTTGATTACACGGTGACCGTTGTACAATTCTTTTCCACGATCAGGCGCATCATTATGCACGATATACGCTTTACCGTTGTCATCAAAGAAAATCGATGGATCGATACCTCCGAAAGCCAGTTTGATCGGGTCGCCCCACCCTTTTTTAGGATCTTTTGTTTTAACGATAATGTTATTCAAACCACCTGTAAAAGCAGTGGTAATCATATAAAATGTATCGTTGTACGGGTTGTAAGTAATTCCAGGAGCATAAACCCCTGCACTAATTCCACAGTCGTGCGTATCGAATGTTTCGGGATTATCCAGTACTCCACCAAGATCGGTCCAGTTTACCAAATCTTTTGAATGGAAAATTGGAACGCCCGGAAACATGGCGAACGATGAACAAACCAGGTAATAATCATCGCCTTTGCGTGTTATTGCCGGATCGGGATAACAGCCTTGTAAAATGGGGCTGTAAAATTCGCCTTCTTCAAGCGGGTATTTTTTGTACACATCATCATCGCCCTGATATACGAAATTTGAGAATACAGGGGCATTCGTGCTTGTACCTTTCTTTACGGGCTGAACACCACTTGCAACAAAAGTAAACAACATGGCCAAAGCGGTTAGCTGAGAAGTTAAACTCGTTCTAAAAATTCTTTTCTTCATTTTAATCGATAGATTTATTCTACTTTTTTCGGTTAATTTTTGTGCTGCACACTGATTTTGCTACTTAAAAAGTAACTGGGCAAAATTGTATAAGCTGTCTTTCCAAACTTTAAAATCGTGTTGCCCTTCAGGAATCACATAGTAATAATGATCAATGTTGTTTTCGCTCATATAATCGTGTGTTCGCTTGCTAAAACTGAACAATCCGTCTTTATCGCCACACGAAATAAACAGCAGGTTCAGTTGCTCTTTGGTTTTTTCAGGATTAGGTGCCAATTCTTTAGGCTGTTTGGTATTTGGTGCCGATGAAAATCCGCCTACCGAGGCAAACACATCCAGGTTGCCTAATCCAAAATTCAGCGACTGCCCGCCTCCCATCGATAAACCGCCAATGGCGCGGTGTTCACGGTCTGCAATAACAGGGTATTTATTTTCTATAAAGGGAATTAAATCATTCAGAAGATCATTTTCAAAGTTGGCAAAGGCTTCAACTTTGTCGGCAGCGTATATATTACCTGTGGCACGGTCATCTTTCATCGCGCGGCCGTTAGGCAAAACCACAATCATTGGCTCCACTTTTCCATCGGCATACAGGTTATCCAAAATAACCTCAGGATGGCCGTTGTTCAACCATTCAAATTCGTCGCCACCAATTCCGTGTAAAAGGTATAGAACCGGGTATTTCTTTTCAGCTGAATAGCCGGGAGGTGTATAAACCAGTGTGGTTCGTTCAGCGCCTACTGTTGTAGAGGTGTATACTATTGTATCTATTTTTCCATGGGGAATGGATTTTCGCGATACGTCAAAGCCGGCTGGAGCTTTCTCAACCTGCGCATTCACTCCAAGACTGATAATAACAAGAAGTATTGGAAGTAATAAGGAAGTAATTTTTTTCATACTATTTTAATGTTCTTTCAATTTAGGTTATCTATTAAAGTTCTTTCGAAATTCCATTTAACTCTTGTTTGTCCCACTTTTGGATTTCGATATTTAAAAGTATGAATAGCCATTTTGAAGCTTCTCTGATTTAAGATATTCTCTTTCTGTTTTAAGATAAATTGGAGGAATTTGGCCGGTTGATAGCAAATGAATGTAAAAATGGGTAGGAAATATTAACTAATTTCTTTTAAGTTTACAGGATATCAGGTAATAGACTAATAATGAAAAACAGATTCGACAAAGTCAGGTTAATTTATATGGTTGGCTGGATTGTGGTTTTTATTGCCCTGTTTCTTTACATGCAAATAAAGGAACGCTACAGCTTCTATTTTACTGAGCAATGGCACCTATTTTTGTACGACTGGCCTTTTGTAAAATCATTGCTTTGGCAACCGGGAGGATTGGCTCGCCTTATTGCCGACTTTTTGATACAGTTTTTTGTTTACCCGTATTTCGGAGCTCTGATTTCAGCTTTATTGTTAACCACAACAGTAATGGTAACAAGTGTAATTTTAAAACGCCTGGCACCTGCTTTATACCTCTCTGCTATTTCATTATTACCCGTTATTTCGTTACTGTTTTTACAGTTTAACATCAACTACCAGCTGAGCGGAACGATTGCTTTTTTGATGTTTTTATGCGCTTTTGTTTTTTATTTAAAAATACAGCCCTTAGTGCCGCGTATTATCTATGCTACTGTTTTTTCGCTACTACTATACTGCCTAGCCGGGCCTGTGGCATCTTTGTTTGTTGCCGCAATATTGCTTACCGAGCTGTTTGTTAATTTCCGAAGCTTATATTTTTTCCTGCTTCCTGCTGCTTTGGTCTATTTGTCTGCAGTAATAAGCTTACGCTTGGGAGTTACAGGCGAACTGAAATACCTGTTATTACCTGATGGCTATTTTACATGGAAACTCCAGGCCGGGAATGTGATTTACCAGCCCTGGCTGCTTATGCTTGCGGTTTTGCTGTTGGCTTTACTTTTCGGGCAGGTTAAACAGGTGAAAAGAAATATTCAGGTGGCAGGACTGGTAATCCAATTTGTTGTTATTGGATGGCTTGCCGTTTTCAATTCGTCGTTTATGATCGACTCGCGGCATGAGATTTTTAAAGAGCTGGATTATTACATGCGCCACGAAAATTGGGATAAACTGCTTGAACGGTGCCGGCAAATTGATATGAATAATTACCTGTATCAGAATTGCCGAAATGTGGCGCTGGCCGAAAAAGGACTATTGGCAGAACACCTGTTTGATTATAAACAGCAAGACCTTCGGAGTATTTATTTGAGCTGGGACAAAACACCATACATTTCGGTTTTGCTAAGCGATGTGTATTTTTCGATGGGCCACATTGCCCTGGCTCAGCGGATGGCATTCGAATCGAACGAGAGCGTAAACAACTACAATCCGCGCATGTTAAAACGTTTGATTCAGACGAACCTGATCTACGGTGCCTATCCGGTAGCCAAAAAATATATTGCTATTCTTGAAAAAACAAAATACTATGCCCACTGGGCGCAAGCTCAAAAGCAATTTCTTGAAAACGACAAGGCTGTGGAAAGTGATCCAGTGCTAGGTTCCAAACGAGAATGTATATTCCCTGAAAATGTTTTGTCGGGGAAAAATGGTTTTGATTCGGATTTAAAACAGATTATCAACCACAATCCAACACATCAGGCAACAGTTCAATATTTGGGCGCCATTTACTTGTTGCTACGCGATATTGAGGGGTTTAAAACGATGATCGAGAAGTATTACGATACTCCGGCACTACCTGCGTTGCCCAAAGGATTTCAGGAAGGAGTAATGCTTTTTGCCGCCAACGACACAACAGCATTAAAGCATTACGCGATTTCAGATCAGGTTATTCAGGGTTTTGAAGCCTATAAAAACAAAAGAAATAGCCAGAATGTGTACCTGAACTTTTTATTGAAGTAATTGGAAAATTAAAATGATAGTGAAAATGCAGAAAAGTCGTATACCCCATTTACTGTTTTGTATTGGCCTTTGTTTTTTCTGGGCTTGCACCGGAAATATAAATATAGATGAGAACCTCAACAAGATACCTCAGATTTTTCCCGACTATACCGGCATTACCGTTCCTGAGAATATTGCCCCATTGCACTTTAAATTAGCTAACTCGTGCGATTACACTGAAGCTTATGCGATTTTCGAAAGTGGCTCGGAGGAGGTAAAAGTTAAAGCCCGCGAAAAACAGTTTGCAATTGGCGAATCGGCATGGAAAAAACTTATTGAAAATGCACAGAATGGCGCGATTGAAGTAAAAATAGTGACAAAAACAGAGGAGAAGTGGGTGGCGTATAAACCTTTTCAATTCTTTGTTTCGCCCGATCGTGTTGACCCGTATATTGCTTACCGTCTGATAGAGCCCGGTTATGAAACCTGGAACGAGATGGGAATTTACCAGCGTTGTGTTGAAACGTTTAAACAAACGGAAATTGCAACCAATAAAACCATGGATTATAATTGTGTAAACTGCCACTCATTTTGTATGCAATCGCCCGACACCATGTTATTTCACATACGAAAGGATTTTGGCGGAACTTTAGTTATGCGCGGCAACAAAATTGAAAAACTAAATACCAAAACCCCCGAAACCATGTCTCCGCTTGTTTATCCTTCGTGGCATCCTTCGGGCAACTTTGTAGCTTTTTCGGTAAACAGTACCAAACAGATGTTTCATACCTCCGACCGTAACCGTATTGAAGTATTCGATTACAAATCGGATGTGGTGATTTACGACGTAGAAAAACACGAGATCTTTAGTACTCCTGAATTGTTTTCCAAATCGGCATTTGAAACCTTCCCCACTTTCTCACCGGATGGAAAAACGCTGTATTTTTGTTCGGCCGATAGCGTAACAATTCCCGATGATTATGAAAAAGTACGATACAACCTTTGCAGCATAACATTTGATCCTGCTTCCCGCCAGTTTGGCGAAGAAGTGGATACACTCGTTAACGCCAGTATAATGGGTAAAAGTATTTCCTTTCCCCGCGTTTCTCCCGATGGTAATTTCCTGATGTTTACATTGTTTAATTATGGTAATTTCTCCATCTGGCACCGCGAAGCTGATTTGTACCTGCTGAGTTTGGCTGATAAAAAGGTAACTGCCCTGGACATTTTAAACAGCACCGAAACCGAAAGCTACCATTCGTGGAGCAGTAACAGCCGCTGGGTAGTGTTTAGCAGTCGTCGTTTGGACGGGCTTTACACCCGACCGTTTATCGCTCACATCGATAAAAATGGTGTGCCTTCGAAACCTTTTGTATTACCACAAAACGATGTGGATTATTATACGCAACTCCTAAAATCGTATAATATTCCGGAGTTTGTAAAAGGAAAGGTAAACGTTACTCCTTACCAGGTGTCAAACACTGCCCGAAATGAAAAAGGTATTGATGTTCAGTTTAAAAACTAACCAGTACTTTCCAGGCTTTCATCTGTTAACATGTCGCAGTTGTACCATTTTCCCTGAAAAACATTGTCTTTTCGTATTCAATAGGTATCACTTTTTGGCTATAATACTAGTTGTTGCATACAATAGGTGGCATTTTTGCCCAAATGCCCGCTTTCAACTACGATAGTATAAGTTTTTGCGAACAATTCAGTACATTTTTAATTCCCTCAGGCCATGACAAACAAACTGATTGGGCTTATAAACACAGTGCAAACAACTGTATTGTTTTGGGCATAGAAATGGTATTGGAGGCAAAAAATATGACTATTTTAAAGGCGTAATAGCTTAAAAAAAGGGATTTACCTTTCGATAAATCCCTTTAAATAATCAATAATAATAATCTATGAACTAGACCCTCTAGTAACCTTCATTTTGAGTTATCAGTTTGTTTCTAAGCAGCTCATTTGTTGGAATAGGCATCACGAGCTTCTGTTCGTTGAAATCCCATTCGCGATAAGTATGCCAGTTAGTCAACGCATTTACGTCCGTATTAGGTACACCTACACCTTTTGGATAATTGGCATTAATATGAGGAATCAGGAATTCAGACCGTTGCAGGTCGTACTTTAAATTCCATTCTGAGTTAAACTCTTTACGGCGTTCCTGTCCAAGGGCAACTTCCCAAACTTCTAAACCAGAAAAGGCCTCGTGGTATTCGTTACCGGCGGCATCTGCAGTGTAATAAGTTTTGGCATCAGGCACTTCAACAAGTTCAGTACTAAATGGAATCGGGTATTCTGTTGGAGCGACAAAGTCTGAATATTCTCCATTGATATTCTCCAATTGTTGGAAGTAAGGCAAGAATGTGCTGGTTAACGCATCAGCTTTACCAACTTCCAGGTTTCCAAACGCACGATCGCGAACTTGATTAACAAGATCCCAAGCAGTTGCATCATCTCCACCATTTAGGCGGAACAGACATTCTGCGTAGTCGAGCAATACGCCTGAATAACGTTTGTAATAGAAGTGAACCGGTGAGTGTGGTGATGCCCACTGGCAACGTTGGTTTCTCCAAAGTTTAATTGTCCAGATACCTGGTGCATAGTCGCCACCGTTATTCATTTTAAAACTGTTTTTATCAGCTGTACTTCCAATTGTTTGCTGTAAAAACGGATTGTAACCATAACAATATTCCGATCGTTGATCTTCAGGAAGTTCCGGAACAGGATTAGTAGCCATTGATGCATCGCGACGTTTGTCACCTTTTTCAAAAGAGAAATACAACTCCCACGAAAGATACTGCGATCCCCAGCCACCACCACCATTGGTAGAACCGGCAAAAAAGTTCACAAAGTTGTGCGCGTTAGAATCCCAATTCGAATAATTTCCTGCACCCATATCCATAACAACCTGAAAAACTGCTTCTTTCGGCCATGCAAGACCTACGTCCCATAAAGTTGAATAGGATGGTGCTAATTCGTAAGGTCCGTTATCGATAACTTCTTTTAAAGCAGCCGCAGCCAGTTGGATATTTTCATTACTCTTGGCATCACCATCACCATTAATGCGTGCTTTATAAGCTTTCCACAAATACGCTTCGCCTAAGTATGAAAGTGCCATACCTTTTGTGCAACGACCGTACTCGTTATCTTGCGGAGCCCACTCAAGAGCTAAAGAAGCATCTTTTAAGTCCTGGATAATAAAATCCCACATTTCGTCATCAGTTTCGGCAGCAGCTTTGTCTGGCGTATTCGAAAAAGTTTCACCAGCCGCCAACATTGGCACTCTTCCCCAGGTTTGGGCCAGCCACATGTAAAAATAGGCACGAATTGCCTTAGCCTGGCCAGCCATTGATTCGGTTGTTGACCAGTTTGCTGCCTCTTCTGAAGCTTCCAAACCTGCTAGAAATACGTTACAACGGCCAATAGCACGGTAGGCATACATCCAACCTGCATTCAAACTTGGATCATCAGCGGTCCACTGTTGGTTACCATATTGTTTATCCCATCCGGTAGCTTGTGTTTCCAGTGTAGGGTGACATCCTACAAATAACTGAGGTTTGTAATTCCAGTCGTCTGCATTATCGCCTGGGAAGAACATGTCGTAACATCCCACCAAACCTTTTGCTGCGTCTTCTTCGCTCTTAAACATCTGGTCAGACGCAAGAATCGTATAGTGGTCAACTGTCAAAAACTCTTCATTGTCGCAAGAAGTCGTTCCTAATAAAACAGTCCCAACAAAAGCGGCTATAAATAATATTCTTAATATGTTTTTCATAATGTTAATCTTTTGTTTATTATGGAACAATTAAAATTTAATGTTCACACCAAATGTATAGGTACGTGGTGTTGGATATCGGCCGGTATCAAGACCTGTATAGAGCACACTTCCTTGTCCCACTTCTGGATCACCATATTTGTTGTATGACGAAAAAGTAGCCAGGTTTTGAACAGAAGCGTAAACGCGGGCACCAGACATTTTTAGCGATTTGGCAATATTGTTTGGTAGAGTATAGCCAATCTGGATATTATTAATCTTCAGGAAGTCACCTTTCTTAATCCAGGCGTCAGAAGTACGGGTGTTGGCATTAAGGTCGGTAATCGATAAACGCGGATATGTTCCGTCGGTATTGCTTGGCGACCATGCATCAGCTATAACATCGGTTAAAATGTTAGATACACAGTCATCAGATGGTGTCATGGTGGTCAGTTTCATTGCCGAGTATGAAAGAATGTCCTGACCTAATACGCCATACATATAAACCGAGAAGTCCCAGTTTTTATAAGAAGCGTCAAGCATTAAACCGTAGTTCAGTTTTGGGAAACCGTTACCCAAAACGTCCATATCCTCTTCACTGATCTGGCCATCATTGTTAATATCTACATATTTAAAATCGCCAGGCTGAGTTTGAGCTTCTTGGTAGTAATCGTAGCCAGCAGCAACTGCAGCTGCATTTAGCTGGTCAATTTCTGATTGATCAGAGAAAATACCGGCAACTTTGTATCCGTAGAAAGAACCAACAGCATAACCTTCACGGCAAATCGAGTGGTTATCCCAGCTAAGACCGCCACCAACAGCACCTACATTACTGCCATCGTTGGTTGTACCATCATTGGTATTGAAAATATCTGAACCAGATTCAATAACTTCGTTTTTCAACGAAGAACCTGTTAAAGTAGCTCCAACCTGCCAGTCTCTTCCAATTGTTGTATTATAATTAACACTGAATTCGAAACCTTTATTCTGAATTTCACCAAAGTTTGTGTACACAGTTGTAAAACCTGTAGAAGGACGCATAGTTTGGTAAATCAACAGATCTTTTGCGGTACGTTCGAAATAGTCGGCTGTAATATTCAACTTGTTATCATATAAACCTAAATCAAGACCAACGTTTACCTGTTCGTTGGTTTCCCACTTCAGGTTGGTATCGATTACATTTTGCTGAGCAAAACCATTTGCCGCAGAGCTACCCTGACTGCTCGAAGAAATGCCGTAAAAGTGATACAGGTTATTTGCAGAACTTAATTGATCTACTGACAAATCGGTTGCACCACCGGCATTACCTGTACGTCCCCATCCTAAACGCAATTTAAGGTTGCTAACTACCGGCGCGCCATCCATAAAGCTTTCTTCTGAAATACGCCATGCCAATGCTGCTGATGGGAAAGATCCCCAGCGATTACCTGCACCGAAGTTTGAAGAACCGTCGTGACGCATAGTTGCCGTTAAGATATAACGATCCTTTAGACTGTACATTGCCCTTCCATAGTACGATATGTAACGGGTTTGCAAGTTGAAAGCACCACCTGCAGTTTTTGAATCAAGGTCATTGGTTAACCCAATATCGCGAATATTAGATGCAGGGAAATCCCTTGCAGAAACATTTAGCCATTGGCCATAGCTCTTACTTACTGAATTACCAGCCATCAATGTAAGGTTATGAATATCGGTTTTATAATTGTACGTAAAGTAACTTTCAAGAGCCAAATCATTGCCTTGAGAAGCATTCATTGAAAACTGTTCAGTCATATCCACACCATAAAGAGGAATTGATTCTCCATTGTTGTAACGATACCTCAATGGAGTCCAGCTGTAGCCATCGTTAGAAGTGAAGTTATATGAAGCAATCGATCTAAATGACAAACCTTTATAGAGATCAAGATTAATATAAGCACTTGCAAATACACGGTTTGATTTTGAAGGATTGTCCAATTCCATTTGGCGGGCATACGGGTTATCATAACCTTTACCAATTTCGTTGGCAACAGATGTTTGATAAAAAACGCCATAGGTTCCATCGGGGTTAACCACGTTAGGGCTAACATAGGTTCCTTCAGGAATATTATTCTCACCATCAGCAATATAGTCCATTGTTGGCGTGATAAATGCCATATCGCGCAAACTTGAAAGGTTGGTGTTGTTTCCAAGAGCCGAATTACTACCCATTGATTCAGTGTGAACAAAATTTACGTCCCCCCCCACTTCAATAAAATCAGCAACGTTAACTTTAACATTGGCACGCGAAGTTATACGTTCGTAATAGCTATTTACAACAAGACCTTCATTATCCAGATACCCAAGAGACAAGTTGGCCTGAATCTTGTCCGTACCACCTGATGCAGAAAGATTGTATTGCTGCCTAAGAGCCATCTGTGTCATCTCTTTTTGCCAATCAATGGTTTTTCTTTTTCCATCGTACTGTGTATCCCAAATCGATAATACCGGTACTCCTCCATCAGAAGCACGGGCAGTACGAATTGATTCTGCATAGCTATCAGCATCTTGCACATCAAGTGTGTATGGCAAGGTTTGAGCACCAAAATCTGCTGAAAACTCTATTCGTGCAGCACCTTTCGTTCCATGTTTTGTGGTAATCATAATTACACCATTCGCGCCACGTGCACCATAAATAGCCGTTGCGGAAGCATCTTTTAATACTTCAATACTTTCAATATCGGCGGGATTAAGGAAATTTGCATTAGTCCCCACCTGCACTCCGTCAACCACATACAAAGGAGAAGCCGAACCGTTAATGGTAGCAACACCACGAATACGAACTGCAGCATTTGCATCAGGGGCACCATCTTGCGAGGTAACCATTACCCCTGCAGCAGCTCCCTTCAAACCTTGTGCAATGTTTGTTGGTGCTTTTTTCATCATTTCTTCAGTGCTTACTGAAGCAACCGAACCTGAAATGTCGCTCTTTTTAATTGTACCGTAACCAACAACAACAACTTCATCGAGCCCAACCACATCAGCCTCCATTTCAATGTTAAAAGAGGTTTTCGTACCAATTTCAACTTCCTGTGTTTGCATTCCTACAAAGCTAAACACAAGCACTTTTGATCCAAGAGGAACCTCTAGATCAAATTTACCGTCAAAATCTGTTACCGTACCAATAGTAGTTTCTTGTACAGTAACTGAAACTCCCGGAATAGGACTTCCTGTGTCATCAACTACAGTACCCTGTAGATTGACGTTTTGTCCAAAACCCCAAAGTGTCAAGAGCATCATCGGTAGCATCATAAGTGCAACCTGAAATAATTTGCCTTTTTTCATAAATAAATAGTTTTGATTAATAAATTGGAATTAAGTCTAAGATGAAGGTGGTTATTTATACCGGACAAATATCCATAAATTGCGCCACCAACCTCCTAGTTATATTTTCGTTCATTCTGAGCTTTATCTAAGGATCGAATGTTATACACTAATATTTCACCGTGCGTTCAACTAAATCTTTTCTAATAATATTTTAAACTTTGGCGTGTAATGAAATTTTCAGAAAATAGTACTAATCGATTAATGCGAAAAGTTGAAATCGCAGCTTTCATTATACTTCATTAAACACACACAGTTTGCACAATGACAATATAGTCTTCACATTATCCCCCAGACTGAGCAAATCAGGTGCACGATAATATTAACGAATTAAACCTATGTACATAAATGCGCAACAAGAGGGAAACGCAAGTGTAATTTGTATTCTGAGAAAATACAGCTAAGGAAAATAGTTTCTTAAAGTTCATTTTTTTCAAGTTTGAATATAGTTTGATAGTAATTGTCAAAAATACAGTCTGTTGAAAAAATTGACTTTAGTTTTAAGATAATAAACTTTAGTTTTAAGATATCAGCCTGGTACAATGATACTTATTCCATATTTTTTTTTATTAAAAAGAAACTTTATTTAGCGCAATCAACATTTCTTTTCATCCAAACAACAATAAACCATTTTGGCTCTTAGCCAAAAATTTCATCCCTACTTCCAATTTTAACTTTCAAAGCACTTATTGTAATAATTACAATTTTTTATAATTTTGATTTTCAGAAGAATCACAAATTCTTGTACATTTTATTAAACCAATGACCTAAAAGCTGCATTATGAAAAAATTTTCATTCCTTTTCTATTTTTTGGTAGTACTATTTACCAATGACCTCAAAGCCCAGGAATTCAAACTTAACTCATCCGGATATTTTCAAAATCATGGAGTTGATGTCATGGCTTTCGATGATATTTATCCTGAGGGACACCAGGGAGGCGTATCGCTGATTATGCATGGAAACCGCATTGCCACCAACGGCGATATCAGGCTGGAACCCACTCCCGGACAATGGCAGCCGGTGCCGAAACAACACGACCGCGTTACCAACCAGGAGAAAAATACGATTACTGCATATTTGAGTTTTCCCGACTCATCGCGCCACATTACCGGCTTCAACCCTATGGTTTACCCCGATTTGCAAATAAACTACACCGTAAATGTTGAAGGCAAAGGCAGCTCGGTTATCGTTACCGTTGATCTGGAGCAACCCGTTCCGCAAAATTACCTGGGGAAAGTGGGTTTTAATATGGAACTTTTCCCGGGAGCATTATTCGGTAAACCCTGGATTATGGACGATGAAACGGGAATTTTTCCGCAACAACCCAATGGGCCAACCCGTTACGAACCTTCGCATTACAACGATCCGGGCAATTTTAATCCTGATGGAAAAGCCTCTGCCAAACATCTTGCCGGCGAGGGATATAGTCCGATAATTGCCGACGATATTGTTGCCGAGCCGTATGCCCAGGGGCACCGCTTTGTGGTACGCCCCGACGATCCTTACGGGAAATTCAGCATTGAAAGCCAGGGAGCTGCCTTAAAGTTATACGATGGCCGAATGAATCACAACAATGGCTGGTTTGCTGTACGAAGCGAAATTCCCGCAGGAAAAACAAAAGAGGCCATAAAATGGATCATCACACCAAATGTTTTAGAAGACTGGCGATATACGCCGGTTGTTCAAACTTCACAAATTGGCTATCACAGCAATCAACAAAAAACAGCCATTATTGAACTCGATAAACGCACCGAAAAAACAGAGACTCCGACGCTGTTCAAAATTACGGCTTCGGGGGAAGAAGAAGTACTTAGTAAATCGGGCGAAGAATGGGGCCGTTTTTTGCGCTACAACTACCTGAAATTCGATTTTACCGAAATAAATGATCCAGGACTTTACCAGGTGCGTTACGGCAATTCTGCTTCTCCGGTTTTTCGGATTGATAATGCAATTTACGATCGCGGAGTCTGGCAACCGGTATTGGAATATTTTCTCCCGGTTCAGATGTGCCACATGCGGGTAAATGAGAAATACCGTGTTTGGCACGACGACTGCCATATGGATGATGCGCAAATGGCTCCGGTTAATTTTAACCATATTGACGGTTATGTGCAAGGAGCATCCACTTTAACTGATTATTCGCCAGGCGACATTGTTCCCGGATTAAATATTGGAGGCTGGCACGATGCCGGCGACTTCGACCTGCGGGTTGAATCACAGGCTGGCGAAACGTACATTCTGGCACTGGCCTACGAAGCATTTGGAGTGGACTATGATGTCACTTCCATCGATCAACAAAAGCGAATTACAGAAATTCACCAGCCCGATGGGAAAGCCGACATCCTGCAACAAATTGAAAACGGTGCTCTTACTGTTATTGGCGGATACCGCGCCCTTGGCCGTCTTTACCGCGGGATAATTTGTAATAACCTAAGGCAATATGTAATGCTGGGCGACGCAGCGGCAATGACCGACAACGAAGCGGGCAACGACGACGACCGCTGGGTATTTACCGAAGACAATCCATACCGCGAATTAACCACTGCTGCACAGATGGCAGCCACAGCAAGGGTGCTTAAAGGCTTTAACGATACGCTCAGCTCGCAGGCACTTGATTGTGCCAAAACCCTATTTGAGATTACGGATGTAAGCGGACGTTCGAAATCGGCAAAAATACACGCGGCAACCGAACTATTCATTACTACAGGCGATGACGTTTACAAAGATTATCTGCTTTCCGAAACCGAATTTATTACACAAGCTATTGGTTTTGTTGGCTGGTACATCGGCCGTGCCGAGAAAAAGATCAACGATCCGGCTTTTACCCAAGCGATCAGGGAAGCCATGAGCGGGCTAAACGATCAAATAAAACAACAAGGTGCCGAAACTCCTTACGGAATTCCTTATCGTCCGCGTATCTGGGGTGCCGGTTGGGATATCCAGTCATTTGGTTTCAGACAATACTTTTTGCATACCGCCTACCCCGATATTTTTAGCTCAGAGTATATTTACAATGCCTTGAATTTTATTTTGGGTTGTCATCCGGGCTCTAATACTTCTTCGTTTGCCTCGGGAATTGGTGCGCGTTCGGCAACTGTTGGTTATGGTTTAAATCGCGCCGACTGGTCGTACATTCCGGGTGGCGTTGTGTCGGGAACGGCACTTATTCGCCCCGATTTTCCTGAACTGCTTGAATTTCCCTACCTGTGGCAACAGGTTGAATACGTGCTTGGCGGTGGTTCGTCGCATTATATGTTTTTGGCATTGGCTGCTCAACAGCTACTGAAAGAACAATAATGAACATTAGATATATACCTCTACCAGAAAAGCCAGTAATACGAATGACAACAAAATCAGTCATTCGTATTCAGGCAGCGGTGATTAAATTCCTCACCTATCTTACTGGTATTTTATACCTGCAGTTTATTGCTATCGGGTGCTCAACACCTTCTTCTGAAATAAAAACAACCAGTTTGGTTTCGGAAACCACCAATAATCTGACTGAAAATATTCTACCGTTCTGGGAAAACTACACCCCTGACCCTAACGGAGGCTTTTACGGAACCGTGCTTAACGATGGGACTCCCATTCCGGAGGCTCCAAAAGGTTGTGTATTGAATGCGCGAATATTATGGACTTTCTCCAATGCATATATGCACTTTGAAAATGAAGCGTATCTGGAGTTGGCCAACCGTGCGCAGGAATATTTCCTTGCCCATTTTATCGACGAAGAATTTGGCGGCACCTATTGGGTAGTTCAGGCTGATGGCACTCCGCTCGACGACCAAAAACAGTGCTACGGAATAGCTTTTGCCATTTATGGGCTGGGAGCACATTATCAGGCCACGGGTAACCACGAAAGCCTGCAGCAAGCCATTAGCTTATACCACACGCTGGAAGAGAAGGCCTTTGATCCGCTTAACGGCGGCTACATCGAATCATTTACGCGCGACTGGAAAACCCCGAAGCGTTACGGTTATGATGGTACAGGCGTGGCTGCCAAAACCATGAACACACACTTGCATCTGCTTGAAGCTTATTCGCAATTGTACAAAGTCTGGCCCGATTCCGGTTTGAAAAGTCAGCTCAGAGGCCTTGTCGATGTATTTCTGGAGAAAATTATCGACCAAAAGAGATGGCATCAAAATCTGTTTCTAACAAGGGAATGGGAAAACCTGGAGCAGATCGATTCTTACGGGCATGATGTGGAATTGTCGTGGTTGCTAACTGAGGCTACGGAACTGATTCAAGAGGAAACATTGATAAAACAAACAAAGGATATTGCGTTAAAACTCGTGGATACCCAGATGCAGGAAGGCAGAAATCCCGATGGCTCCTTGCTTTACGAACGCCGAAATGGCGAAATTGAAGGTAACCTGAGTTGGTGGCCGCAGGCCGAATCGGTGATCGCCTTTTTTAATGCCTGGCAAATCAGCGGGGATGAAAAATACCTGGATGCCGCGATAACAACGTGGGAATGGATTAAAAACAACCTGGTTGACACCGAATACGGAGGCTGGTACGGTGGGCTTGAATCCGATGAGCAGCCAATTATAGGACAACCAAAAGTAAGTTTATGGAAATGTCCTTACCACAACAGCCGAATGGCATTTGAACTGCTTGTTAGAACCCAAAAACCAAATTAAAAACTTGTTCAACCAATAAAAACCTACAATGAAACGAATTATTATTTTACTTGTACTGGCCTGTATTACTCAACTTTCGCAGGCTGGAAATTACAAAAACTATAAAGTATCTGTGTATGTTCGGGCTTACGAAGTGGAAAAGATGAAAGACCTGAATTGGCTCGACTCTACCTGGACCATAATTTCGAACCAGATAAAAATCGACAAAATTTATCTGGAAACCCATCGCGATTTGCTGATTGTTCCGGATGAGACACTGGAGCAGGCAAAACAATATTTTTTGGACAAGGGTCTGGAAGTTGGAGGAGGAATCACCTACACCATTGATGAATCGAACAATTTTGAAACCTTTTGCTATTCCAATCCGGAACACCGGGAAATTGTACAGCAGATTGCCGAACACACCGCCCGTCATTTTGATGATTTTATTCTCGACGATTTCTTTTTCACCAGCTGTAAATCCGATATCGAAATTGAAGCCAAAGGCGACATGAGCTGGACGGAGTACCGAACAAAGCTAATGACCAAAGCCGGAAAAGAACTGGTTCTGGATCCGGCCAAAAAAGTTAATCCCAATGTAAAAGTGATCATTAAATACCCCAACTGGTACGATCATTTTCAGGGATTGGGATTCGATCTGCAAAACGGGCCACACCTGTTTGATGGAGTGTGGACAGGTACCGAAACGCGCGACCCTTCATCTGCTCAGCATCTGCAAAACTACCTGAGTTATAATATTATTCGCTATTTCGACAACTTACGTCCGGGCTACAACTTTGGTGGATGGGTTGATGCCGGTGGATCGAACATGGGAATGGACCGTTACGCTGAACAACTTTGGTTAACCCTATTTGCCAAAGCGCCCGAAATTATGCTATTTGCCTATAACCAGCTAACCGGCGTGCAACTGCGCCCCGAAATCCACCGGAAACAATGGCAAGGTATGGGCACCAGTTTTGACTACGATGAGATGATGAAACCCGTTCAACTGCCCGATGGGACAACTATTACACCATCCACCTTAGCACGTGTGGCCGGTGTAGCTTTAGAACAAGCAGATGAAGTTGTTGTCCAACTGGGCAAACCAATCGGAATTAAATCATACAAACCTTATCATTCGCTGGGCGACGATTTTCTGCAGAACTACCTCGGAATGATTGGTCTGCCCATGGACATGTATTCCGAATTTCCTGAAGACCAGAAAGTAATACTGCTAACCGAGCAAGCCAAGTACGATAGAGATATTGTAAACAAAATGAAAAAGCAGTTACAGAAAGGCGGCGATATAGTAATTACCAGCGGCTTGCTACAAGCCATACAAAACGATATAGCCGACATTGTTGAATTACGAGCAGGAGACAAGGACGCACTGGTTAACGATTTTGGCTTCTTCGGAAAAGCCGAAAAAGACATTCTGATTACACAGGTGCAGTATCAAACTAACGATGCCTGGGAGATTGTTAGCGCCGGACGTCCGCTGACAAATGGCGTTAGCGGTTATCCAATGCTGCTTAGGGGCCAGTATTCAAAGGGGAACCTGTATGTTATAACAATCCCCAACGATTTTGGTAACCTTTACGATTTGCCCGACGGAGTTTTGAATGTATTTCGCCAGGTATTGAGCAAAGATTTGGGAATGTACATCGAGGGACCGGCCAAAGTAAGCTTGTTTGTATACGACAATAATACATTTATAATTGAGTCGTTTTTGGATGAACCTGTAACCATTCAACTGGTTAGCACGGAAGATATTTCCGCCATCTCCGATATTTCCGAAGGATTTACGATTGAGAAACTGCCCGAAGAAACACCAAGCTTCTTTAGCCGCCGGATGAGAGGGTCTGAAATGACCAGTAAATTCAGGATTACTTTAATGCCGCATTCGTACCGGGTTTTCAAGAAGGATTAAAGTAGTTCTTGGGAAAAATTCGATCGAAGGATGAAAAGATATCAGAGTTTAACCAATATTTTGAGGATCTTGCCAGGATTCACCGACCATTCTTTCATGACCTCAGGAGCATCCTCAAGCTCTACTATCCTTGTAATAAGTAGTTTCTCGTTCAGATCACTTTCTCGCAAAAACTTCATCACTGACTCAAAATCACTTGGATTGGCATTACGCGAGCCCATGATTTCCAATTCCTTTTGTACCCAAAGTTTTGTCGTAAAATCAATATCACTTCCGGCGTAACCAATACAAACCACCCGACCGGCAAAAGACACTTCTTCTATTGCCGCTCTATAAGTAATCGGATTACCGGCTGCTTCTATAACTACCGTTGGTCCGTTGCCCATTGTGATTGTGTCCAGTTCAGCGTGAAGATCCTGATCCTTTGAGTTGATTGTATAAGTTGCGCCCAATTTTTTGGCGATCTCCAGTTTCGAATCATCAATGTCAACTGCAATTACCGTTGCTCCGCGCAATTTGGCTCGAATAATAGCACCACTACCAATCATTCCACATCCCAAAACCATAACGGTATCAATATCAGTAACCTTCCCATTATCTACTGCATGAAAGCCAACAGTCATAGGTTCAACCAAGACCAGTTGAATATCCGACAAAGCCTTGTCGGTTAAAACCTTTTGCCATGGAACAACAATATATTCAGCCATCGCTCCATCACGTTGCACTCCCAATGTTTGGTTGTACTTGCAGGCATTAAAACGTTTCTTTTTACAGGATGTACACTGTCCGCAATTTGTGTAAGGCACAACTGTTACTGCTTGACCAATCTTAAAATTATCCGGTACTTGTGCTCCAATATGTTCTACAACTGCAGAAATCTCATGTCCCGGTATCCGAGGGTATTGCACCAAAGGATTTTTTCCCAGATATGTACTTAGATCGGAGCCGCAAAAGCCCACATATTTTAATCGTAACAATATTTCACCGTTTGCAAGCTGAGGCATTTCGCGCTCAACAACCTGCATCTCCCCTGCTTTTGTTATTTCTATTGCTTTCATCTTTTATACACTAGAGTTGATACACTTCCACGGCATTTTTATAGAAAATCATTTTTTGTTCGTTTTCTGTGAATTGCACAAGCTGCCTCTTAACCAGACTTAGCCAATTAGCATATTCTGTTGCAACCAGGCATACAGGCCAATCTGAACCATACATTAGGCGATTAGGGCCAAAAGCTTCAAATACAACTTCGAAATAAGGTTTTAACTGCTCTTCAGTCCAATTATTAAAATCGGCTTCAGTTACCATTCCACTGATTTTACAGCTCACATTTTCCCGTTTTGCCAATTCCCTGATATTTTTGGCCCATGGTTCCAGCTCATTTGCTTTAATTCGTGGTTTTGCAATATGGTCGAGTACAAACTGCTGATTAGGATGCTGATCGACAAAACGGATTGTATTCGGCAGCTGATGTTCGAGAATAAGAATATCGTAAACCAAACCATAGTTTTTAAGCTGCGAGATTCCCCGGTTAAAATCTTTTCCAATAATAAATTCAGGATCAGATTCGCCCTGAACTACGTGTCGAACGGCTTTCAACTTGTCATTCTTATTGTATTTTTCAAGAAGCTCATTTATATTCTCAGCTACTAATGGAAGCCAGCCAACAATGCCACGCATAAAATCATTTTCAGCGGCTAACTGAAGCAACCAGTCGGTCTCCTCCAAACTTTGACGTGCCTGTACAGTTACCACCGCTTCAACTTCAGTGATTCCCAAAGTTTCTTTGAGGTTTTCCGGAAAATAACTCTGACGAATCTTTGCCATTTCATCATCAATCCAGTCAAATTCAACCGGGTCATAACTCCAATAATGGTGATGTGTATCAATAATCATAATCAGACATTTACAAATATGAATAGTGTTGTTCAATAAGGCCTTCGGCCTTTAACTCGGCCCAAAATTCTGCAGGAAACTCTTTTTCGAGCAGGGCTTTATTATTAGCCATTCGTTTGGGTTTGCTTGGATTAAGAGCCAAGGCTTTAATTTGAGGTGCAGATAAAGCAAACTTCAGGCAAGCATCACCGGGCGTAACATTGTATTTGTCGCAAACAGCAAAAAACTTTTCCCTCCATTTGAACAGCGGCTGGTCTTCAGGATTTTCACGACTCATTATGCGGTAATCGAAATAATCGCCTCCCGTTAAAAATCCGGCATTAAAAACTGCTGAATTGATAATTACAACTCCATCCTCTGCCAGTTGTTTTACGAAATCAATAATCGCCTTCGGATGATGGTAAAGAGTGAATTTATTGGCAAACATCACCCAATCGAATTTTACTTTCTCGTACAATTCCTTTATCACCAACCAGTCTTTCGATCCTATACCAACAGCTTTTACTTCACCTTTGTTCTTTAATTCGAACAAGGCTTGGTATGCACCAAGAATATCTTCCATTCGTTTTTGGCTATCAGTAGCATCTGCGGCAGCTTCGAGATATTCATCCGGATCATGAACCGAAACTAATTCAGGCTTGTATCTGCCCCCCAACAACTCGCAACCTTGTTGCCAGCATTCAATTATACCCTTGTAACTTATTTTTTGAACAGCATCATATTCAAGATTAGCCCATACTCCTGGTTCAAAAGTAGGTTCTTTCGTTTTTAACGGCACCCTGTACCAGCCCAGCTTATTACTAATAGTAATCTGTTCAGGAGGAATACCTAGTTGACAGAGGCCTTTGCCAATTACTTCCAATGCCAAACCAGCACCATATTTCCCGGCACTGTCAATCATCACCTTCCCATCAGTCACCTTGAACCACTCCTTTATCAATGAAAGTTTTTCGTCCCAGGTTAATTCACGATACAAATTTCCCAGAAAACTTGTTCCATATATTAATGGCGGATATTTCAGACTACTATTTCCCAAATTTTCTATGTTTTATATATGCTTACAATTAAAATAAACCGAAGGTCTTCTTAAATAATTAGATATTGAATGCGGTCGTTTACTCTTTTATTATTCAATATCTTACGATCCATTCTTTCGCAAATTTTAATTAAACATTGCAGTAAAACAAGTGGTTAGAATCCAATATATTAACGCAAACCTTTGCGCAAAGCTTTGCATGAAAAATAAAATGTTGTATAACAGATTCTACTTTCAATCAGTTTTCCAAGAATTCACTGAAAAACCTAATTTTGTATTTTATTAAGTTATGGCAACTCGACGCGTTTCACTTAAAGATTTGGCTCAGGAATTGAATATTTCTATTTCTACGGTTTCGCGAGCCTTAAAGGACCATCCTGATATCAGCTTGGAAGTAAGGATGAAAGTAAAACAGTTGGCTGAGGAACGAAATTATAGTCCCAACCCGCTTGCAATGGGTCTACTGCGCCAGCAAACCAAAATGATTGGAGTGATTGTTCCCGATATTAATACTCACTTCTATTCATCCATTATATCCGGAATTGAAAGGATAGTAAATGAAAACGGCTATTTTATTCTTATTGCTTCATCCAATGAATCTATGCAGAAGGAAAAAGAAGCTGTGGAAAACTTTCTAAAATCCCGTGTTGAAGGCCTGATTGTTTGTTTGAGCCAGGAAACCAATGAATTCTCCCATTTTGAAAAACTAGTTAAAAACGAAATCCCCCTTGTATTCTTCGATCGTATTTGCGATTCGATTGATGCTCCGGCAGTAATTGCCGACGGAAAAGTTGCTGCAGAAAAAATTACAAAACACTTTTATGCCAACGGCTGTCGCCGGATCGCTTATATTTCTGGACCAGATCATCTTAACATTTCCAAAAATAGAAAACAGGGGTATTTTAATGGGCTTAAAAAGTGTGGATTACCAGTTGATTCGGAACTCGTAGTTCAGTGCAACATGAGCATAGAGGCAGCCAAATCGGCTACCCAAAAACTGTTACAGCTAGAGCATAAACCTGATGCTATTTTTGGCATCAATGATATTGTTGCCTTATCTGCGATGATTGAGATTAAAAGGCAAGGATTACGGATACCTGAAGACATATCATTAGCAGGCTTTACTGATGAATTTCACTCTATCGTTGTTGATCCGCCCTTAACTTCCGTAAGCCATCCAACAGTCCAAATGGGAGAAGAAGCTGCAACGTTGTTTTTCAAATCAATAAAGCAGGAGCTAAATACAAGCGAAAAGATAATACTCCCTATTGAACTAATTGAGCGAGAATCTTCGAGGGAAAAAGTATTATAATCTGAGAGCAATTCAATTAAACATATTTATTTCCATGAAATTTGGTATATTAATCGATATTTGAATTATTAAACACAAATAATTATAGAGTTACTCAACAGGGACCATTAGAAAAAGAAGACGAATATAGTCACTGATAATTAGCGCATTACAAAATAAACGTTAGACCTTCACTGGCATACCAAGTCAGTCAAATCAAATCTATTCACAACCCTCTTAATCAGGATCAATTGCGTATCCGAAAAGTATATAACAATTCAAAACATTGATGCTAAAATTTTAAGGGACTATATAGAGAACACTTTGCTTTTACTACCAATTTTATCTATTTTTATGTCAGTAAAGAGAAGTTCTTTAAATGTGAACTAAACGGTGACCCGTAAAAAAACGATTAAAGTAAATCACTGATATAAAGGCATTAATGGGACTAGGTTCGAATCCTGGTATCCCGACCACTTAAAATCAAGGAGTTAAACGAAAGTTTAGCTCCTTTTTTATTTTATGGGTATAAAATATGTACAACAATTCTCCCATCGCTTCATATATGAGAAAATCACAAAGTTCTTGAAGGCAAGCTTGGGGTATAGAAAATTCTAATTGTCTTTATTCTCCAAACCGCCACTAATCTTCTTCAAACCGCTTATGGTAGCATAGCGTATCTTTTCTTTATGAAGAACCCAACCGCCAACAGCACCGATGGCACTACCGATAACAATTTCCTGAAAACGTAATACTATTAGCACATTGGGCGTGTCGATAATTGGGCTGGCAGCTTCCGATAAAAATATGGCCAAGGGAGTGATAAATATTACTGCAATGGCATAGTTTCTGACCACCAGTAATTCTACGATTAATTGCAGAAGAATGATAAAAATACAAAGTACAATAATCGAGTGGGTAACACTCAGCAATGCCCAACAAAGCCCCAACCCTAAAAACGTTCCCAGGATTCTATGAAATGTTCTTTGCCAGATATGATAACGTGATGCCCCTTGCATTACAGCTGCGCACGACACAGGAATCCAGTACGGATTGTCCATTTCAAATAAGTAACCACAAGCTAAGGACACAGCCATAAAAACACCCATTATAATGGCTTCCCAGAAGTCGGCGTACGTATTCTTTGTAAATATTGATTGAGGTTTGGGATAGACCTCCCAATTTACCTTGGTTGATAAGTAAACCAAATGGCCTAAAGCTAAAAAACTCGAGAACATCAGCCCAAGGCTTATCAAACCTATTTTTGTTGGTATTGCGGCAAGGTTAAACGGCTGACAAATGGAAATAGCTGCAATAAAAATGAAAAAGAAACTTCGGGGAGGTGCTGTTTTGTAATACAGAATAACCCAGTGGATCGTCATGGCGTAAATACCGAATGCAATAACCGAAACAATATGATTAAAACTGAAAAACTGCCCCACAGCAAACGACACCATAAAACCAAAAGAACTGATTAAAAGTGTCGATATTTTATTGGTTAAACTACCGGTGTCGGGCAGATAAAGTATTACCATACCGCTTAAACTGGCAATCAGCCCCGCACCAATATTATCGAAATACAGCCCAATTACCAATGGCGCACCTACACATATTGCAGTCAATAGGGCGAATTGCCATTTTCGGTTCGTATCCTTTAGCGTCACTAGCTGTTTTAATTCGGCCTGAATATTATTCTTCCAACTCATACTTCGTCTTTTGTTGGTGCCAATTACATCGAAAAAATGTATGAAAGCACGCAGCAGCCCACAAATTTACGACAATTCTTCCCTATTAGTAAAATATGACATTGTATGAAAGGAGTCGTTGAAAAAACTTAATCTAATAATTCTGAACGAAAGAATTCACTCATTATCAAAACCTAAATAAAAAACTTCCTCCAATGGAATTGAAACAGGAGAATTGTCGGCGTTCGTTTTCATGATATCCTGCATATACGCCCACCACTTTTTCACAATTTCCGTTTGCCCCAAATCCTGAGAACAGCATTTACCTCCAGTTTTCTGAAAGGCAAACAGTGTATTGGTCTCTTCATCCAGAAAAATGGAATACTCACTTATTCCTGCGTTTTTTAGCAGCTGTTTAAGCTCGGGCCAAATTTCATCGTGGCGTTTTTTGTATTCAGCTTTCCGGCCCTCGTTAAGATACATTTTGAATGCTAAACGTTTCATTCTAATATCTTTTAATTCCAGTTTAAATATCTTCTCAGCGAACAGGAGCGAAGTTTACCGATTTCCTCAGCCAGTGTGTTTGCATTGAATTTCGCTCCGGCAGCATTGGTATGCGTATGATCTCCGGAAAAGAAATCACTCACCATTGCCGGCCCCATTTTTTCGTATTTTTCAGCAATACGATTATTCAGATCGATAAAAAAGGCATCGTTTTGTTCGGCTGACTCCCTGGCCCACAGACCGTAACTATCGTTTACACGCTCTACTTTACCGTCATTCCAAATGTTGCGCGGAATCATTGAAAGCACAATTACCGAAACGTCCTTCTCCTTTGCTTCGGTGATGTATTTTTTCATGTACCAGCCATAAGTATGTACCGTTTCCGGGATGGAATCGTTGCGAAGAATGTCGCGGGTCTCCTCTCCCATTCCTTGCAGCGATCCCCTGTATTTCGGTTGATCGATATGCCCTCCGTCGTTATGTCCGAATTGAATCAGCAAGAAATCGCCGGCACTGAGTTGCCCGAGCACTTCATCCCAAAGTCCTTCGTAAATAAAGGTGCGGGAACTTCTGCCACCGCGTGCTTTATTTATCACTTCAATCCGGCTGGTATCCATAAAAGCCCACAATTCGCGCCCCCACCCCACAATGCTGTCGTTGCCGTTAGCCACCGTTGAATCGCCGATAATAAATACTTTCTTTTTAACCGGAAAATTGATTTTAGGATCTGTCAGCAGATAATTCTTTAGCGGACATTTTTCGAGTTCTTCCAGTCCTTCCACAATTAATGAGGACGCCAACACAGCCCCTTTTGCCGAAGTATGTGTATGATCGCGGCTAAAAAACAATTTGTCGGTCACATTCTCCTCTCCACGTTTTTCCATCTCCGAAGCCATTTTTTCATTTAAATCAATAAAAAAAGCGCCTTCTTCCTCAGCCACAGTTTTTGCCCAGCCTCCATACGAATTTTTGTTTCGCGGTACCTGACCATTCTCCCAATCGTTTCGCGGAATGGGTGACATCACCACCGGAATGGCTCCCTTTTCCTTCGCCTCACGAATGTATTGCCGCAGGTACCAACCGTACGAATGCACAATTTCGTGTTTTCCGGTAAGCAGATTATCGATCTCTTCGGTTTCGTCGCCCACGCCTTTAATCGTTCCGCGAGCACGAATGGTGTCGTTAACAGGCCCGGCATCGTTGTGCCCAAATTGCATGAGCACAAAATCGCCCGGTTTTAACTTATCCAGAACAGGCTGCCACAATCCTTTGTCGCGATAAGTGCGGCTGCTGGTTCCGCCAAGTGCATGATTTTCAACACTCACCCGGCTCGTATCGAAATACTGAACCAGCGGATCGCCCCAGCCCCAAAGACCGTTTGCACCATCTCCCTGTCCGTTTTTAACGGTTGAATCTCCAATGGTGTAGATCACTGGTTTACGTGCTTTGTCGTTTAAGTTTCCGCATGCAAAAGCGAAACTTATTACCAATAGTATTGTCGCTAATTTTTTCATTTCTCGCGTCATTTTTAATTACCATCAGGTTTAGCCAGCTCCATAGCCGGACTATCCGGCCAAAAGAAATCATTGAAAGAATCCGGTTTCGACGGATCAAAATTCCCGAAATCATCAACAATGTACTTTGCCAAATCCATATCCTGATCCAAAATTCCCTGAACTACACATTTTGCGAGTTCGTAAGCGCCATAAGGATTAAAATGCGTATTGTCGGCAAGCGGTTTATCCTGGTTCGGAAAGGTGTTGACCGGGTAATGCACAAAGGCCTTTTTGGAATTTTCCACACCCAGCGCTTCGTAAAACACTTTGCTCATTGCATTCAAATCAATTAGCGGAATATTCTGTTCTTTTGTCAGTTGTCGCATGGCATTCGGATATTCTTCCAGAGTATTTTCGATTTGCCCTTCATCATTAAACTTCCGGCGGTTTGTTGAGGTTACCAGCACCGGTTTTCCGCCGCGCTTTTTCGATTCATTGATAAAATACTGTAATTCATCCTGATACGTCGTATACGGTTCAACGTGGCTGCTCCCCGGCTTTTGATCGTTGTGTGCAAACTCCATAAACAAGTAGTCGCCAGGCTTCATTACACTCAGGATTTTTTTTAAGCGGTTTTCGGCTCTGAAAGCTTTCAAGGTCTCCCCCGATTCGGCAAAGTTGGCCACAACGATCTCCGGTTTCAGAAACCTCGGAAACATTTGCCCCCACGATGCCCAGGGCTCGTACTCCTGATCGGTAACGGTAGAATTCCCGGCTAGAAAAATTACCGGATATTCATTCGCTCGTTCAATTTCAATGGAACGTAGCGATGAGTTTTCGCCGTTAAACTCAAGACTCAAACTTTTGTCCCAGTTTTTGTAGGGCAACTCCCGAGATTTTAGCCGGATACTTTCGGTGGCATTAATTCGCGGAGAACGCACATCAACAAGGAAAGTTTTGGTAACCATCTCGCCTTTTTCAACTTGAATATTTTCCAGCATCAAACGGCGCGATTCGGCTTTTACGGTAACCGCCGATTTTTTAACTGAACTGCCCAATACCGCAGTAACTTTGTAGCGGCCTTCAGATAAATCCAGCTGAAAAAAGAACGGTGCTTCCGATTGTACTCCATCATTTGTGGCTTCGTCACCACCTTTTTCATAAAATGATTTAACCACTCCTGAAGGAATAATTCCACAAGTTGATTCTTCGGTATAGAGCGTCTCGTCTGTAATTTGTTGGAATCCCTCTTTTACTTTTCCGCTGCCAAAATCAAATTTCCATACCTGAGCTTTACTTTCTTTATACAACATTGTTGCACTGTCGTTAATGCGGATGTCATGCGATTTCAACAACTCGATCATTTCCGCTCCGGCCAACAGAACCGGGCCATAACCGTGCGCAGCAAATACATTCACCGGCCGGTAATAATAAAATGCCGGATCGAACCCCATTCCCGTTCCTACGCAGGTTCCTTCAACCTGTCCGAGCTCATTTACCTTGCTGGCAACCGCATTCCACGCCAAACAAACCATTGGTCCGTAAACTTTGGCATCTACATATTCGCGGTTGATCGCGCGGGCAATTGAATACGTGTAAATGGCAGTAGCCGAAGTCTCCAGATACGTATCGTTCCGGTCGATCAGCTGGTGCCAAGAACCGGTTCCATGCTGATAGTTGGCCAAACCACGAATGTGACGTTGCAGCACATCCAGCACCTGATCGCGTCGCGGATAATCAGCCGGCAATACCTCAAGCAGTTCCACCATTGCCATTACCGCCCAGCCGTTGGCACGCGCCCAATGAAACTGCGGATGCTCTTCCATTTCCTGAATCCAGCCATGCATAAAAAGGCCTTTTTCGTAATTGAACATGCGTTTCGAAAACAACAGCACCTGGTCGATAGCATCGTCGAAATATTTCGGATCGCCGCTGTAACTTCCCATTTGAGCCAGTGCCGGAACACTCATAAACAGATCGTCGAGCCAAACAGAATTGGCTTGTGGCCGGTTACGCGCCAGGGTTTTATCTTTTAAACGAAATTGTTTATTGCTGATGTAATCGGTATAAATATTAATGATCCAGTCCAGATTTTCCACATTATCAGTTTTTGAAGCTTTTATCATGGCAGCGCAAATCGCGCCACAATCATCCAAAGCATGCGGATGTAACGAGCGGATCAACTGAATTTCCACATCGGGATTTTTCTTCTCAAAACCAGAAAAAGCTTCCAGTGCTTTTGCCAGGAATTGCAACCTTTCAGTAGTATACGCTGCATATTTATCATCACCGGTATTCTTTGTTGCCAGTAACATCCCGGCATAAGTAACTCCCCACTCGTAACTGTTCAAGCGGAAATCACCCGGTTTCATTATGCTGTTTTCATCAACTTTCGACAAATCGTTGATCGTTGCTCCGGAAACTTTATCAACCATTTCGGCCGGAGTGACCCGATCGAGATAATCGTAAATCCGTGTTAATACCTGTTCTACGTCCTGAATTTCAGGGGCTCCGTAAGCATGAGGATAATCGGGTTGCATCAGGTGAAGCGGCGTTGTAACATCGTTAACTTGCGCTGTTCCGGCAAATGCAACGCTAAATAAAAGAATGGCAATAATGAATTTACGAATCATAACTGGTTTTAAATGTCAAGTAAAAAATGAACCTAGTTTACTATTAGTATAGACCTACTAATGCCTTCGGGTACCTATTATTTTAAAGCAAATCCTTCTAATTGCCCAATAAAATAGTTCTATAGCATTAATCGCAAGGATAATTTTATTCGATATCGCCACGCTGAAAAGTCAATTCCAAAGGAATCCGACCTATTCCTTGCAAAAAAGACGATAAAGTATTAAATTACACATATAGAGTTAATTACTGCAAATACTTTATCCATGCAAATCTTTTCTTCCGAAATTTTAATTGAAAGAATGGTACGACAGTGCCATCAACATCAACTAACGTAAAAATACAATTATCATGAAGTACAATTTATTAGGAAACACAGGATTATACGTATCAGAACTTTGTTTGGGCACCATGACATTTGGCGGCCGCGGCATGTGGACTGCCATTGGAACGCTGCCGCAGGACCAGGTGAACAGCCTTGTAAAACAATCGGTTGACGGCGGAATAAACTTTATCGACACGGCCAATATCTATAGCGAAGGATTGAGCGAACAAATGACCGGGCAGGCTATCCGCGACCTTGGATTAAAACGCGACAACCTGGTGATTGCCACAAAAGTGCGCGGACAAATGGGTGAAGGACCAAATGAGGTTGGGCTGAGTAAAAAGCACATTCTGCAGCAGGCCGATGAAAGTCTGGAACGTTTGAAAATGGATTATATCGATTTGTACCAGATTCATGGATTTGACAGACTTACACCTTTGGAAGAAACGCTTGAAGCACTCGATTCGCTGGTTAAAAGCGGAAAAGTAAGGTACATCGGCTGTAGCAACCTGGCTGCCTGGCAACTGATGAAAGCGTTGGGCATTTCGGCACAGCAACACCTGAGCAAATTTGTATCGTTGCAAGCTTATTACACCATCGCCGGGCGCGATTTGGAACGCGAACTGGTTCCGCTGCTTCTCGACCAAAAAGTGGGGCTAATGGTTTGGAGTCCGCTAGCCGGCGGATTGTTAAGTGGCAAATACAGTCGCGATGCCGAAACCAAAGAAGGCCGAAGAGTGAATTTCGACTTTCCACCTGTGAACAAAGAAAAAGCTTTCGACATTGTGGATGTTATGCGAAAAATTGCCGATAACAAAGGCGTTACTGTGGCACAGATCGCATTGTCGTGGTTGCTGCATCAACCGGCTGTTTCGTCGGTAATTATTGGCGCCAACAAACCCGCGCAGCTTGCCGATAACTTAAGCTCGGTAGATGTAAAACTGGAAGCTGAAGAACTCGCACAACTGGACGAAGTAAGTAAACTGCCTCCGGAATATCCGGGCTGGATGATCGAACGCCAGGGCAGCGGCAGATAAACTTTTTCAAATAAGCCACAACCAAACAATATAATCGCCTGGATATCTGGACTCCGTCAAAAGAACGACATCTTGTAATTCAGGCGATTATTTCGTAACTTCTATAGTCTTTTCGTAATCCGGTTTCTTTGTGATAGCCAGTTATTTATTAACCAAAATTTACTATCATGAAGAAGTTATGTTTACTTTTCCGGAAATCCATGTCGTATCTGTTCGTTGTATGCATGGTTGTATGTTTTCTGCCAAAACCTGCTGTAGCACAGCAAAATTCGAACCTTTTTATCGTTGTTGACCTCATGAAAGTTAAACCCGGCAATGATGTTAAGTATCTTGAACTTGAGCAGAATGTATTCAAACCCATTCATCAGGAGCGGATAAACCAGGGAATTATTGTTGCTTGGTTTTTGTACCAGGTAGTATATGTTGGCGACAACGATCCTTACAATTATGTAACCGTAAATGTTTATGCCGATCCGACCAAACTTGAAACTCCGTACGCCGGAATTGATTTCAACAAAATACTTCCCGGAAAGGATTTAAACCTGATAATGGAAGAAACGGTAAAAGCACGAACAATAGTGCAGGAACAATTGATGAGAAGGGTGAACTTTGCTTACCCCGAAGGTGGCGAAAATCTTGGTCCGCATAAATACATCGTTGTAAATTATATGAAAACCAAACCCGGAGGAAATTACGTGCAATTAGAAAATCAAATAGGACAACCTACTGCGGCCGAATTAGTAAAAAGTGGCGCCTGGTCGGGATGGACCTTCTGGTCGAATGTTTACCCATCGGGAACCAATATGGCAGCAGATTATGTTACCGTTGATTACTATTCTGACTTTACGAAAGTCGGATCTTTCAATTACATGGAAGCCTTTCAAAAAGCACATCCGGATAAAGAATGGGCAGAAACGATGCAGGGATTCAGTAACTCAAGAGATATGATTCGTACCGAATTATGGAAATTACTGGATGCCGCAATTGCAGAATAACGCAATAATATTCCGAATAATAAAAAGAGGATTTCACGGTCCTCTTTTTTTGTTTCTACACCAAATCATGAATTTGAATTATTCCGAAAAGACCATCATTTGAATTGAAATTATTATCTTGTTACAATCGAAACCTAACGGATAAGAAACTATACTACACTAACTTATAACTAAACTTTACAAGATGAAAAACAGATTATTCATTTTCACCATTCTCCTTCCTGCACTTTTTGTAATCATAAGTTGCGGGGATGAAACACCCGGCACAGCTACATCAAGCGATGGAGTTACAATAGCTTTCGACAGTCAGGGAAAAGGAAAACCCGCCATTATTTTTGTTCACGGATGGACAAATCCCCGAACGATTTGGGACGACCAAATGAAACAGTTTTCGGCAAAATACCAGGCTGTAGCACTTGATCTCGCAGGCTCAGGCGAATCGGGCAATAACCGCTCGGAATGGACCATGAATGCATTTTCGAACGACGTAATTGCCGTAATCGATAAACTAAAACTGGATGAAGTGGTACTGGTTGGTTTTTCGATGGGAGCTGCGGTTGTTGTTGAAACAGCAAACCAAATTCCCGAAAAAGTAAAAGGAGTTGTAATTGTCGATAATATGCAGAATCCTGAAGGCAAACTACCTCCGCAAATGATTCCGGTTGTCGATAGCATGATGATGGATCTTTTGAACAACATGAGTAACGAAAAGCTGGTTGCCATGGGATTCTACAAAACAAATCAGGAAGCCAATTACGAACGGGTACTTCGTCTTTACCCGGAAGACGTTTCTCAAATTGGATGGCAGGAAGCACTTCTCGGAAACATGAAATGGATGAATGAAGATTGTATAAAATCGCTTCAGCAATTGCAGGTTCCGCTTCACGCAATTAATTCGGATATGGAACCAACTGAAGTTGAGATTTTCAAAAAGTATGTACCCGGGTTTAAAGCTAAAATCATTACCGGTGTTGGGCATCTCGTTTTTTGGGAAAAACCTGACGAATTCCAGCGCTTATTAGACGAAAGCATTCAGGAATTTATGAAACAGGAATAACCGTCGCATTTTGCCTTTTCTGTTACCCAATTTTCAAATCTAAATACCGTTTTAATGAAACAACAAAATGTTACAACAGTCGCCCTAATTATTGCTTTAGGCGGTTTTTTGTTTGGTTACGACATTGCCATGATGTCGGGAACAACATCGCAACTGGAAGAGTTATTCCATCTCAACAGTTTTTGGCTGGGATTCACAGTTGCAGTTGCCATAATCGGAACCATAATCGGCACCCTGATTATTGGCAAACCTGCCGAAAAATACGGTCGTAAAAAATCGTTACTCCTTTTGTCGGGCTTATTTGCACTTACCACTTTGGGCGCTGCATTTGCCATTAACTGGGCCATGTTGCTTTTGTTCCGCTTTTTAACCGGAATATTGCTGGGATGCATTTCGGTGGTAACGCCAATGTTTATTGCCGAAATTTCGCCGGCTAAAAAACGCGGTCGGCTGGTGCTGTTAAATCAGTTGTTTGTTGTTATCTCGCTGTTTCTTGCTTTTGTAGTGAATTACTTGTTGGCGAAATCTATCGGAAACGGTTCATGGCGCTGGATGATCGGCGTGGAAGCCATTCCCGCCGCATCGTTTTTCCTGTTGTTGAACCTGGTTCCGGAAAGTCCGCGCTGGTTGGTTAACCAAAATCGCAGCGATGAAGCATTAACGGTATTTACCCGTATAAAAGCCAATAATCCTGAAGAAGAAGTTCGTATTGTTCAGCAAGCCGTAGAACAGGAAGAAAAGCTGGAACACGGAAAACTATTTGTAAAGGAAAACCGGTTCCCGATTACCATTGCCATTTTAATGGCCGCTTTTAACCAACTGGCCGGAATTAATGCGATAATGATTTATGCGCCCCGTGTTTTCGAAATGGCAGGATTTGAAAGCAACGTTTCGCTGCTGCAATCCATTTCGGTTGGTGCCACGAATTTAGTATTCACGATAGTCGCTTTAACCCTTATCGACCGTTACGGAAGGCGGTCTCTTTTAATGGCCGGTTCTGTCGGAATGGTATTCTTTCTGGGCATGCTCTCCAAATCGTTTTTTACTGAAAATTATAGCGACCTTGGCGGTTACGGCGTAATGATCTACCTGATGGGATTTATTGCCTTCTTTGCCTTTTCGCAGGGAGCCGTTTTATGGGTAGTAATTTCCGAGATCTTTCCCAACAAAGTACGCTCGAAAGGTCAGGCACTGGGAAGCTTTACGCACTGGATTTTGGCGGCGGCTTTAATTTGGGGATTTCCGGTAGTTGCCAATATGCCCGGAATTGGAGGAGGTATATCTTTTGCCTTTTTCGCGGCAATGATGGTGATCCACTTTTTCTTTGCGTGGAAACTGGTTCCCGAAACAAAAGGAAAATCGCTGGAAGAAATTCAGGCTGAAATTAAAAAAAGAAGTACAAAATAATACGCACAAAAATGAATATTACAAATAAAGAAATACTTTGTATTGGAGAGGTGCTGTGGGACCGACTTCCATCGGGAGCTAAACCGGGCGGTGCCCCCATGAATGTGGCTTTGCACCTCAACGCCATCGGGCTTGATGCGGCAATTGCCAGCTCGGTTGGCAACGACGATGCAGGCAAACAACTCATTGATTTTTTAAAAAATTCAGGGGTAGATACTTCGTTAATTCAAACGGATGAAAAATTACCTACCAGCGAAGTTTTGGTGCACCTCGACGAGAATAATAACGCCTCGTACGAAATTTGCGAACCGGTGGCCTGGGACAATATTCAGCTTACCGACGAACTGGCTAAAAAGGCACAAAACTCGGGACTGATCATTTATGGTTCGCTGGCATCGCGAAACCAAACAACGCGCGAAACACTTTTGAAATTAATCGACAACGATGCGGTAAAATTAATCGATGTAAACCTGCGCCAACCTTACGACAAACAGGATGTGCTGGAACTTCTGCTGGCTAAATCAGACATTGTAAAACTAAACGATGACGAACTACGTGTTTTTGCCGGCTGGAATGGAATTGAAGGTAAAACCGAGGAAGAACTGATAAAATGGTTTGTGCAACATTATAAAGTTGAAATGCTTTGTGTTACCCGTGGCGACAAAGGAGCGGCCATGTTTCATAAAAACAAGTTTTACGAGCATCCCGGATTTAAAGTAAACGCTGTTGACACGGTTGGTGCCGGCGATGCTTTTCTGGCCGGTTTGGTAGCGGCATTTCTGCAAAAGAAATCACCCAAAGAAGCGATTACTTTTGCCTGTGCAACGGGTGCTTTTGTGGCATCGAAAGCAGGTGCTACACCGGAATACGACATGAATGAAATTCAGGCAATTATGAACCAGTGAAAATAGAATTGAATTACCCAATATTTATAAAAGCAAAAAGGAGGTTGAAATCAACCTCCTTTTTTTAGGTTCTTCCTGCCTGCTAAAACAAATCAGAACCTTTACTAACTAACTATCAATTAACTTAAAACTAAAAATCCTTTAGATCTTATTTTTCAACATCAAATTTGTAGATACAAACTGAATAGTACTCATCGCCCGGATTTACAATTACACTTGGAAATTCAGGTTTGTTAGGACTATCAGGGAAGTGCTGAGTTTCTAAACAGAATGCACTTCTGAAACCGTATTTAATGTCGTTTTTACCGGCAACTTGTCCGTCGATAAAGTTACCGCCGTAAAACTGAATACCCGGTTCGTTGGTGTATACTTCCAATACTCTTCCTGTCTCCGGCTCAACAACTTTTGCAGCCAAAGCAGCTACGTTATTCTCGGTATTCAAAACCCAGTTATGGTCGTATCCACCTCCAAGTTTTAACTGCTCATCATCAGCTTCAACGCGGGCGCCAATTGCTGTTGGAGTTGTAAAATCGAATGGTGTTCCGGCAACTGCTGCCAACTCTCCTGTTGGGATCAAACCCCCGTCAACAGGTGTATAATAATCAGCATTCAGGTACATCAAATGATCGTTGATCGTAGTTCTTCCACCATCTTTCAAATTGAAATAAGAGTGGTTGGTAAGATTCAATACCGTTTTCTTATCAGTAGTGGCGAAATATTCAATTTTCAGCTCGTTTGCAGCTGTTAACTGGTATTTCACTTTAACTGTTACAGTTCCCGGGTAACCGGTTTCCATATCAGGAGAAACTAAGCTAAAATCAACTTCTGTATCACTGATCTGTTCTGCATTCCAAACCTGGCGGTGAAAACCATTGGTTCCACCATGCAGATGATTCTCGCCGTCGTTTTTCTCCAGCGGATATTCAACACCGTCGATCGAGAATTTAGCATCGCCAATGCGGTTGCCGTAACGACCGATCACTGCGCCATAAAAATTCTCTTTCTTTTCAACATAGTCTGTACCCGAACCATAACCAACAATTACATCTGCCAACTCGCCATTTTTGTCGGGAGCATACAAACTCACTACTCTCGCGCCAAAATTGGTTAACTGGCAAACAACGCCGTTATCGTTTTTCAAAGTATACAGTTCAATAGTTTTTCCCTGGTAATCAAACGCAAAATCTTCGCTTGAAATTCCAACAGGAGCTTCTTCTTGTGTACAACTAAATACCATAAATATTAAAGCTATTAATCCTAAGTACTTCATTGGTTTATTTTTTTAGGTTACTTGTTCAAATCGAACTCAATAAACTTACCCAGTCTATTGTATTTCTCGTACAGGTCTTTGTATTTCTCTACGTTTTCAGGAATTGGATGATATTCCATTTCGAAACCGCCACCCATTTTTGCCTGCGCTTCGCCAAGGTTTTCGTAAACACCGGCTGCAACTGCTGCTGCCATTGCTGTACCCAATGCACAAGCCTGCTCAGAGCGAGCCACTTTAATTGGCATATCCAGTACGTCGGCAACGATTTGCATTACCAGACGCGATTTTTTAGCCACACCACCCAGTGCAATAACACCGTCGATACGGATTCCTTCAGAAATAAAACGATCGTTAATGGCTTTTGAACCAAAAGCAGTTGCTTCAACCAATGCACGGAAAATACGTGGTGCATCCGATCCTAAATTCAAACCGATAATCGCTCCTTTTAATGCCTGGTTAGCATCCGGAGTACGACGACCGTTCATCCAGTCTAATGCAACGATTCCGCTCTCGGCGATAGGAATTTTTTCAGCTTCCTGGCTCAGTTTAGCGATAACCTTACCTGAAGTTTCATCGATAAGCTTTTTCTTGGTTTCCTCGTCGATCAAATCAGATTCGGCCAAAATATTCTGCATTGGCCACTCAATCAAACGACGGAACCAGGCGTAGATATCACCAAATGCCGACTGACCAGCTTCCAAACCTAACATTCCGGGAACGATCGATCCGTCAACCTGACCACAAATACCGCTTACCAGTTTATCACCTACTTCTTCAAGTGGAGCAATCAACATATCGCAAGTTGATGTACCCATAACTTTCGACAAGTGATAAGGCTCGATTTGAGCACCAACAGCACCAAGGTGAGCATCAAAAGCTCCTACCCCAATTACCACTTTGGTAGAAAGTCCTAATTTCTTCGCCCACTCTTCACTCAAAGTTCCTGCCGATACATCGCAGGTAAATGTTTCTTTGAATAAACGATCTTTTAAACCGCTCAACATTGGGTCAAGCTGTGTCAGGAATTCTTCTGATGGAAGACCACCAAAAGCTTCGTGCCACATTGCTTTGTGACCTGCTGCACAACGGCTTCTTTTTAATGTTTTTGGATTTGTATTTCCGGTAAGAACTGCCGGAATCCAGTCGCAATGCTCTACCCACGAATAAGCTGCGCGGTAAACACCTGCATCTTCGCGAGTTACATGCAATAACTTGGCCCAAAACCACTCTGATGAATAAATTCCACCTTCGTATTTCGTGAAATCGATGTCCGATTTTTTAGCCAATTCGTTGATTTCTGCAGCCTCTTTTACTGCAGTATGGTCTTTCCAAAGTACGAACATCGCATTTGGATTTTCTTCAAAACCCGGAGTTAATGCCAGTGGTGTACCTTTTTCGTCAACTGCTACCGGAGTCGATCCGGTTGTATCAACAGAAATACCCACAACATTTTCGGCTACACCTGCAGGAGCTTGTTTCAGCGCCTCAACAATGGTGTATTCCAAACCTTCTAAATAATCTTTCGGATGCTGACGAAACTGGTTGTTTGGCGCATCGCAATATTCTCCTTTTTTCCAACGCGGGTATTCAAACACAACGCTTGCAATCTCCTCGCCGGTCTCTACGTCTACGATTAATGAACGAACCGAATCAGAACCATAATCCAGTCCAATAGTATATTTTGCCATTTTCTTTGATTTAATGAGGAGCGAAAGCCGGCAGAGAAATTACTTCTCCACCAACTTTTCGTCCTTGATTTTTTTTGTAACTGATGGACAATTATTGTCCGTAGTATGCATTTTTACCATGCTTGCGCAGGTAATGCTTATCTAATAAGAATTGATCGATCTCAGCTCCCGGAGTCAGCTGCAAAGCAGTGTGTGCCATTTTTGCCACTTCTTCCATAACTTTTGCGTTATGAACGGCATTGTGAGCACTTGTTCCCCACGAAAACGGACCGTGGTTGTTTACCAGAACTCCCGGAATTGCAACCGGATCAAGCCCCTCGAAAGTTTCCACAATTACGTTTCCGGTTTCCACTTCGTATGCAGTGGTTACCTCCTCCTCTGTCAATTTACGTGTACAAGGAATTGCACCGTAAAAATAATCGGCGTGTGTTGTTCCCAAAGCAGGAATGCTACGTCCGGCCTGCGCCCAGCTGGTTGCCCAAGATGAGTGCGTGTGCACAACTCCCGATATTCCTTCAAAAGCTTTGTAAAGCACCAGGTGAGTTGCGGTGTCGCTCGATGGTTTCAGGTTTCCTTCAACCACATTGCCTTCCATATCAACCACCACCATGTCGCTGGCTTTCATATCGTCGTACGAAACTCCGCTTGGCTTAATTACCACCAAACCTTTTTCGCGATCGATAGCACTCACATTTCCCCAGGTAAAAATTACCAGGTCGAGATCAACCAGTTCCAGGTTCGCTTTAAAAACTTCTTCTTTTAATTGTTCAAGCATAATTTATTCTGTTTTTATTCTACCAGAAGTAGATGTAAAATGCTACTGTTAATCCGAGGATTACAGCAGTATGGAACACATCCCAACCATTCCAGCTGGCACGTGTTGCAGCTTTTTGTTCTGGCGATGAAGTTCCGAATACCAAGCCCTGAATCTTTTTCTCGTCAGGAGCTTCGGTAAGTAAACTCACCACAATAACAACTACCAAACATACAAGCAACATCCATCCGCAGAAGAACAACCAGTTCATATCGAAGAATACACTTTTGAACAAGCTGTCGCCTGCACCCTGAACGTTCTCGTAATATACTTTCGCACCCAAACGGGTAATACCAATTATAAATCCTGACATCAGTCCCCAGAATCCACCTTTGGCAGAAGCACGTTTCCATGTAATACCCAGCAAGAATGCTGCGGCGATACCAGGAGCCAGAACGGATTGTACGTCTTGTAAATATTCGTAAAGCACGTCGCCAATACTTCTCATAATCGGAATCCAAAGAATACCCAAAATCACGATTACAACTGTTGCAACCTGACCTATTTTCACGAGTTTTTTCTCCGGAGTTTCCGGTTTAAATCGTTTGTAGAAGTCGATGGTAAATAACATTGCCGAAGAGTTGAACAACGAAGCCAGCGAACTCATTAAAGCAGCCAAAATACCACAAACCACCAGACCTTTAATACCGGCAGGAAGCAACTGGGCTACCAACGATGGGAAAGCAGCATCGGCACTTGGCAATACATACTCTTGTCCGTTCAGCATAACTCCTCCTTTGGCACTCATCGCATAAGCAATCATACCAGGAATAAGAAAAAGGAATACCGGTAACAATTTCAGGTAAGCGCCAAAAATTGTACCTCTACGGGCATGTGTTTCGTTTTTACCCGACAGCACCCTTTGTACAATAAACTGGTCGGTACACCAATACCAGAAACCAATGATACTGGAGCCGATTAAAGCACCCAGCCATGGGAAGTCGGCATCGCGGTTGTCCCTGATCAGGTTGATCATACTGTCGCCATATTCGTTAACCTGGGTAGCACCTGCAATTTCCAATACCTGATCCCAGCCACCAACGGCTTTTAAACCAAGCACCACAATTACCAGCGATCCACCAAGCAGAATCGGCGTTTGAAGTACCGAAGTGTATAACACCGATTTCATTCCTCCGAAAATGGTATAAACAGCCGTTAACAGCACCAGGCCAATGGCCGAGATCCAGAAGAAATCGATTCCCCACATGGTTTCGATACCGAAAACCTGTTGGAAAACCAAACCACCGGCATAAACGGTTACCGCAACCTTAGTTAATACATAACTTACTAAAGAAATAAGTGATAGTACTGTTCTGGATTCAGGGTTATAGCGGCGTTCCAAAAACTCGGGCATGGTAAGTACCATACTTCGTGAATAGAACGGTACAAACACCCAACCAAGAATCAGGATCATCCATCCCTGAATTTCCCAGTGTGCCATTGCCATACCACTTGAGGCACCGGCACCGGCTAATCCAATAAGGTGTTCTGATCCAATATTCGAAGCAAAAATCGAAGCTCCAATTGCAATCCATGAAGCATCACGTCCTGCCAGGAAATAGTCGCCTGAAGTTTCTTCTTTCTGACTTAAAACCCAAACGATTACTCCGATAAGAGCAACACCAAAAAGGCCAATTACAATCCAATCTAGTAATTCCATAAAAGTTGATTTATTTTTTTGATTTAGTTTCTATTATAATCCTTTGGCCAAATGATAGTAAAGATCATTCCAGCGCAGTTCTTTTTTGAACGTAGGAATAGTAGTGTCTTTGTCGATTACTACAGCTTCGATTCCTGCAATTTCAGCAAAGTCTAACAAGTCCTCAACTGAAAGGTCGTAAGAGAAGCTGGTGTGGTGTGTACCACCTGCCAAAATCCATGCAGCAGCACCTACTTCGAAATTAGGTTGTGGAATCCAAAGTGCACTTGCAACAGGAAGTTTTGGAAGATCTTTTGATTCGATACAATCAACAGCGTTAATAATCATACGGAAACGGCTTCCCATATCTACTACTGTAGCGGCAACACCAGGTCCGGTTTTACTTTTGAAAATAACACGTGCAGGATCGTTTTTACCACCAATTCCCAAAGGAAGTACATCAAGTGTTGGTTTGCCATCAGCAATTAACGGACAAACTTCCAACATGTGCGCCTGAAGAATTGCACTGTTTTCGCCATCGAAGTTCAAGGTATAATCTTCAAGGAAAGAACATCCTTTGTAGTCTTTCATTTCCTGGCTCATGAACCACATTGTGCGGTATAAAGCAGCTGTTTTCCAGTCACCTTCTGCACCAAATCCATAACCGTCAGCCATCAAACGCTGCGAAGCCAAACCTGGCAACTGATCGATTCCTTCCAGGTCGTCGAAGTTGGTAGTGAAAGCTTTTGCACCTTTTGCTTCTAAAAGACGACGCAATGCGATTTCAATTTTAGCAGCGTGAGCAACTTGCTCGCGGTCTTTTCCACCTTCTTTACAGCTGTCAACAAAGTTGTAGTCTGCTTCGTAAACTTTTACCAATTCAGCAACTTCTTCGTCTGTAACTTCGTTTTGTACGGCAACCAATTCTGCAATCGGACAGTAATCTACGTGATATCCGAAAACTCTTTCAGCATCAACTTTATCACCATCGGTTACAGCAACGTTGTTCATTTGGTCGCCAAAACGAACAATTAACATATCTTGCGAATCAGCCCATGCAGCAGCTACACGCGCCCATGAAGAAACCTGTGAAACGGTTTTTGGATCCTGCCAGTGACCTACAACCATTTTCAGGTTGTAACGCATGCGTGCTGTAATGTGACCGAATTCCCGGTCGCCGTGTGCACTCTGGTTCAGGTTCATGAAATCCATATCGATTTCGTTCCATGGAATTTCTTTGTTGTACTGTGTATGCAGGTGCAACAATGGTTTGTTCAATTCTTTCAATCCGTGAATCCACATTTTTGCAGGAGAGAAAGTGTGCATCCAGGTAATGATACCGATACAGTTATCATCGCTGTTTGCGTCTTTACAAATACGGTGAATTTCTTTCGATCCTGTTCCGGTAGGTTTAACTACTACTTTTACAGGAATTTCTGTTGATGCGTCGAAAGCAGCAGCAATTTCTGTTGAATGCTCTGCAACTTGCTCTAGTGTTTTAGGTCCGTAAAGGTGTTGGCTACCTGTTACAAACCATACTTCCATTTCTTTTAATGTACTGCTCATATTCTTTGATTTTATTTTAAATGTATATATTACTCTTATATGCTTTTAAACTTTTACAATACGGTCGAGACCGCGCTCGGTAACTTCGCTTTTGCATGTATAATAAAACGCTCCTTTTTTCGATTCTGATAAATCTTTTTCATTCAGGCGCTCCAACACATTAAGCGATAATATTTTTTTTCTGAAGTTTCCGGGATCGAATTCACGCTGAAATATAGCTTCGTATAATTTGCGTAATTGAAGTAAGGTAAATTTATCGGCCAGCAGTTCTTTCCCGATTAATCGGTAGCCGGCTTCCTGTTGCAATTTTACCAATGCCTGCTCTACCATTTGCCCATGATCGAAGATCATTTCCGGCAATTCTGAAATGGGCCACCAATGTGCACCATTCTCTCTAACACAGGCTTTATCGTGCTCGTCCATACGCACCAAAGCATAATAAGCAAGACTGATTACTCTTGCTTCCGGATCACGGTCGGGATTGGAAAATGCAGCCACCTGCTGCATAAAAATATCTTCAAGACCTATGGTTTGTTTTAATACGCGTTTGGCGGCATCATCCGACGATTCTCCATCCTGCACAAATCCTCCCATTAGCGACCACGCTCCTTTTGAGGGCTCAAAACCCCGCGGATAAAGCAACAGACAAAGTTCCCCTTCGTCGTACCCCAGTATCACGCAGTCAACTGATACAAAATGCTTCGGATGTCTAGTATAGTGTTTCATAGTAATATTGATGGAACAAATCTATAAAAGTATTTTTAACTTTTATTATTTACCATCCTGCAAAATGAATAATTATGCTGAAGAACATATATTAATTCCGCTATTACACATAAGAACATTTTATACTCAACAAGTTTATTTTCTGCTACTTATGATTAACACACGAATATACTTCCTTAATGAAATACCGCGAAAAGCCGTTTTTTAAAGATCCCTGTATTTATATTCATTCTAATAAAAAAAGGAGCTGAGCAGCTCCTTTTTTACGAGTACGATGTACTGTTATTCTTTAATTTGTTAATTGAGTCCCTTGTCAATTAATAATATTCTATTTCAAATTTGATTCGCTGTATGCCTTCTCAATCGCCGATTGTGGCAAAGCATAATCATACATTTCAAAGGCAGCCATTAAACCGGTGTAGTACTCACCGGCATCTGAAGCGCCAATTCTGATCTTTGCATTATCAACTGCCGACGACAGCAACATATTTTGTGCAGTATCCAACTGGCCGTCAACATAAACTTTTTCCACAACCCCATCGAATGTTACTACAATGTGGTGCCATTTATTGGCTTCGGGTACTTTGTTGTAAGGCAAATCAAAATGGCCGTCGAGGTGAGCCACCGCACCGTAGTTACTTTTATTGTAGTGAACTGCGTTGTACGAATTGGCCAGGTAATGCGCGCTTCTGTCGCACCACGATGCCAGACATTCGTCTCTGTCGCTTACTTCAGGATTTTTCACCCATGTTGAGATTGTAAATGCACCGTTCCACTCCAGACTTCTTGGTACAGCAATTCCGTCCAATTCCAAAGCTCCTTTTGAGAATTCAATGGCTTTTGTTCCGCTTTCTTTGTCGGTAACGATCTTTACATCTCCTTTTCGCACCAAATCACCACCCAACGAACCAGTGTTTGCCAGTTTATCGAATGATTTGCCTGAAAGTGAATTGGCATCAAAACCAACAATCATACTCTGCGAGCTTGCTGCTCCCGGCTCATTCTCCGATGGTTTATTTACCAGGTTCAAAGGAATATCGAATGTTTCTTCATAGACTTTCATGTTCCAAACAGCGGCGAAAGTTCCGGTTTGCTCTGTTCCCAAAATAGTAAGTTTGAGGTAACGCGCGCTCACGTCATTATCGTCGATCATCGGACTTCCCGGTATGCGGTTTTCCGAGCGATCAGCATAAACTTCCCAATTTGTATTATCGGTAGAATACTCAATTTTGTACTGATAATAGTATGGAGAGAATTCGAACTGTGTGGCAATTCGTTTAATGTCTTTTTCTTCGCCCAAATCAACCGACAGGCTTTGTGGGAACGTATTGTCTGCAGCTTTCCACATGGTGGCGTTGTCGTTATCAAAAGCGTAAGCCGGCTTATATTCATAGTCGTAAGCAGGCGACTGCAAATGATAAAACGAAGAAGCCGACGCTGTCGCTTTGAACGCAATATCTTCAGGAACTTCCGACGGAATAAAAGCTTTAATCCCTTTTTGCGTTGGAACTACCGCTTTAATTGTTGAATCGTTTTCAAAGATCATGCTGTCGATACACACCTGGCGCGCCATTCCACCTGCAGTAAACGGAACATCGTGTTTGTGGTAAACGATGTAATAATCGTCGCCATTTTCCAGCACCGAGTGGTGTCCCGGTCCGTGAGTCGTTCCGTCCTCATTGGTCTGCAAAGTCGGGTTATTTTCTCCCGGTGTAAACGGCCCGTATGGATCGTTAGCGTATGAATACAATACTTTGTAAGTTTCGTTGTGGCACGATTCGGCTGAATACATCAGAATGTATTTATCGCCCTTTTTCATCATGTAAGCGGCCTCAAAAGGATTTGGCGTTTGTGCCAGCGGAATATTGGTTGAGTTCGACATTACATCCATTGTTTCGGCGTTTAACTCGCCAACGGCATAACCGCTGTTGTAGTGTACCCAGGTTCCCCAGTAGCCATAAATGCGGCCATCATCGTCCTGAAAAAACTGAGCATCTAACGATGGGAATCCATCGATAGGATAGTTTTGTGCAATTACCGGGGTATCATCGTCGTGTAATTTTTCCCACGGGCCAACCGGCGTATCCGAAACATAGCCGTAAATGTTACATCCTGCCTGACAATTTCCAAAATACAGGTAATAACGGCCATCTTCGCCTTGCATAATATCGGGTGCCCAAAAGTTGCGCAGCGCCACCGAATTCAATGTAGGCACCTCCATTATATAGTTGTACCAGTTTTGCAGGTCTCGACTGTACCAAACGGTTGGCGCGCCCGATGCCAGCATTTCATTGTCGGTAGTGGCGTAGATGTAATAAATATCGCCAAACTTTTTAATTGTAGGATCGGCAAACCAGCCGGGCAAAACAGGGTTAGAAATGTGTGTTGTTTTTTGTTCTGTTGTTTTATTTCCGCACGACGACAGGATAAAAATTCCCGCAATCATGCTCAGTAGAAATTTCCTCATTTTCTTGTCTATTTTTCGAGAATCCAGCTCTCCAGTAATTGTTTTTGTTTATCGTTAATATCGGTTTTCACCTGCATTTTATAATCGCACCATTCCTGGTCAAAAGTCGGAATGGTAAATTCTTTCTCTCCACTTCTGCGTTTTACTTTCAGCGTAATTTCACCTTGTTTTTCAGGATGCGTTAACGAACCGATCAACGTCTCATTTACTTCGACACCGTTAACGGTAAGAATTTGGTCATTAATGCTCAGGCCAATTTGCCATGCCGGAGAATTTCGGTCGATGTCGGTGATTTGCCAGCCCTCGCCAGCTTTTCGCAAAGTCAGTCCGTATGACACAGTTTTTGTTGGCGTAAGGTTCATTTTAACACCCACATAATCCAGGTATTTCTGGTAATCCATCGGCCCGGTTATTTCAGCGTAATGAAAAATTTCTTCCAGCGAACATCCGGCAATCGTTTCACATACTTCGCGGAATTCTTCATCGGTGTAACCCCGGTTTTGCTTTTTATGGAAATCGTTATAAATGGTACGCATTACATCTTCCAGCGACTTTTCGCCGTCGGTTTCGTACCTGATCTTTAAATCGAGCAGCATGCCCAATGCATTACCAATATCGTAGTACGAAATGACAGTATTGTCAGTGTGGTTGTTCCAGTTGAAGAAATTGAGCCAGGTATCGTAACTCGCCTGGCGGGCCGTTAAATGTTTACGTCCGTTGGCATTTTCGAAGTTGGCAATGGTTTTGCTATAGGCGTCGAGCACTTCCTGCTGCGACATTAATCCGGCACGATTCAACACCATGTATTCGTAATAAACCGTTAATCCTTCGGCTACCCAAAGCATGTTGGTGAGGTTTTCGTTGCAATAATCGAACGGCCCCAATTCAATCGGGCGAATACGTTTTACGTTGTACAAATGAAAAAATTCGTGCGCAATAAACGCCAGCCACGATTGGTATCCGCGGCTATTGGTAACGTCGTAGTTCGAGTTCGAGAAAACTGCCATTGAATTTCGGTGCTCCAAACCGCCAAATCCCTGATCCATGATCAGAAATGAATAGTGCGAATACGGAATATCACCCATTAAATCTGTGGCACTTTTTACAATCTTTTTGAAGTCGCCAATGTATGTCTCGCGATCAAACTCTGCCGGATTTTCCATTGATATGGTATATGGAATTCCATCAACTTCAAACGACAGGATTTCCATATTTCCGGCAAGAATCGGGCTGTCATAAAGCACATCGAAATCTGCAGCCCGGTAAATGTATTCCTTTTCATTTACACAATCTAAACCGGTTGTTACGGTCGTCCATTCTTTGTACGGATTTACTGTTAACACTACCGGCGTTTGAATCAATTCTTGTGAAAACATAAAAACACCTGTTGGCTGAATAAAAGCACGTCCGTCATCCAGCCACGGATCGGCAACCGAACGTTCGTAAGCATAAACATCGTACGATATTTTTACGCGTTTTGCATCACCGCTTTTTATCTGCCAGGTATTTAAATCTGTTTTTGAAAACTTTAGCGGGGTACCGTTTTCATTGCTGGCCGAAAAACTGGTAACGTTTTTGGCAAAGTTCAACATCCAGTAATAACCGGGTGTCCAAACGGGCATTTTTACCTCGAAATTTTGCACACCATTACTGTTAAAATCCATTTCTACCTGGTAATAGTGCGTGTGCGGCGCATCCATCGAAACGGTAGCAAAAACAGTGTCGGCTGTGTTTTGGCACATTGCAACCGCGGCTGCAACTAAAAACACTGTTGTCAATATTATTTTCCGGAAATTCATTTTAAGATCATTCATAAGCAAGTTAATTTTGACAGGTTTTAAAATTAAGAAAAAGCCAGCCCCGGATTACACAATGGCAACCACAGGCACTGACTATCCCACCTAAACTTTGTTCTATGAAAAACAGGAACTAACTTTATCTACATCTATATAAAATCAGATATTTGCAATTGCCTGCAATCTCTTTGTATCGAGAAATATTATTTTTCGTCCGGTAAGATCCAACAGATTTTCATTTCTGAATTCGGACATTACGCGGATGAGCGATTCAGTAACGGTACCAACCATATTTGCCAGATCTTCGCGTGTTACGGCAATTTGAAGCGCGTTGTAATTATCGAGCCCAAATTCGTCTTTTAAAATCAGCAACATTTCGGCCGTACGTTCGCGAACCGTTTTCTGAGCAATATCGGTAATAAAGGTGTTTGATTCGCCCAGTTCTTTACACATAAATTTCATCATTCCGTGGGTGAAATCCCAGTTCTGCTGAAATAAATGTAACATGGTATTGTACGGCACATGACACACCAAGGTGTCGTCGTAGGCTTTTGCCGAGGTACAGGCCAACTCGTGGGTAAGCAACGAGCGGTAACCAATAAGATCGCCTTGTTGTGCAAATTTCAGAATCTGCTGCTTTCCGTTTCCACCGATCTTATAGATTTTTACAATGCCCTTCAGCACGATGTACAAACCTGCGTGTCTGCAACCTTCGCGGTAGATTACCGAACGCTTTTTAAATGTTTTATACACTGAATTGATCTCGAGGTCGAGCAATTCGGCTTCTGACAATTTTCGGAACATGTGAATATCGCGCAAGCGCGAATCATCTTTGATTACTGATGCTACCCTTCTTCTGGGTTGAACGATTGTTTCCATATTATTTTAGTTAACGGGTTACTGCACATATAAATTAACAGCGGCATGGCACGATGGGCTAACCTCGAACTCGGGAAAATAGCGACCTACGATTTCATACAAATCAGGATCGTACTTTTTCATGTCCGAGCGGGTATTTACCCAATTGTGTTTGCCGTCGGTTGTTTCAACTTCGGCATTTACGTTAAACCAGTTTTGTACACCTTCGGCCCAATATTCCCAGATATTGGTGGCAGCGTAGGTGTTTTCGTATTTTCCGGCTGCCATTGCGGCATCGAGCTTCTCCTGAAGTAAATCGTTAAATTTATCGTCAAGCGGCATAATTCCAACACCGTGAATGGTGTGTGCAAATTCGTGAATCAGAATGTCTTCTGCATGGTACTTGTCAATCTGGTAACACAGCAGGTTTTCTTCGGCACAGGTTGTCAGCGGATCTTCCATAGTTCCCCCCAGTCCGCGTGCACGAACGTCCCAGTTCAGTGTTGTGTCGTTGGCTAAATACGCGTGCTCAGGAATATCAGTTGTTCCTTCGTAACGCGCCATAATTCCAACACGGGTATTCAGTTTTACCATCTGATTAAGCACTTCTTCCGGCAGGCCGCCGGTCATAAAATCAATGATCTCGCAGGCCTTAACAAAAGCAGAATCGGGCACCCGGTGCGAACTCATAATATGAATGCCATTTACATTGACATACTTTTTATAAAACGGATCGAGTTTCAGTTCTTTGGGCGGTTTTACAATTTCGTACTCCTTTGCCGGCACCTTGGCCGTCAGACAAGAGAACGACAAGATTCCGGTAAGCAGTAGCACCAGAATCTTTGAATTTTTATGAGCGAAAAAGTTAGTCATTACAGAGTTTTTATAATTTGCTAATTTGATTTTACAGCATTCCAATCAGGTGTTTCTTCTTTTAGAAAATTACGAATGAAGAAATCGCGGCGCTTTTGCTCGCCATACGTTCCTCCAAGTGTGTGGTTTACGCCAGGCAGCACCACCAGTTCAAAGTCTTTGTTAGCTTTTATCAATGCATCGGCAACCTGCATGGTTGATGCCGGATCAACATTATCGTCTACTTCTCCAACAATCAGCATTAATTTACCTTGCAGTCTGTAGGCGTTCTCAACATTCGAACATTCTGCGTATTCAGGTCCTACAGGGTATCCCATCCATTGTTCGTTCCACCAGATTTTATCCATGCGGTTATCGTGACATCCACAGGCCGAAACTCCGGCTTTATAAAACTCAGGATGAAATAACAAACCTCCCAAAGTACTTTGCCCGCCGGCCGACGCACCAAACAAACCAACTCTGCTTGTATCCATGAAGCTGTACTTTTCAGCAGCGGCTTTTATCCACAAAATACGATCGGGAAAACCGGCATCTTTCAGGTTTTTCCAACATACATCCTGGAAAGCTTTCGAACGGTTCGATGTTCCCATTCCATCCATCTGAACAATGATAAAACCTAACTCGGCAAGGCTTGAGAAAGCATAACTAACCGGGCTAAAACTTTTTTGAACAAACGAATCGTGCGGGCCGGCATAAATGTATTCGATAATCGGGTAATTCTTATTTTCATCGAAATTGGTTGGGCGGTAGATATTTCCCCAAATATCGGTTTTTCCATCGCGGCCTTTTGCCACAAACGGCTCAGGAGCGATCCATCCTTTTTCCTGCAAATCTGAAATATCTGTTTTCTCCAGCTCCACCAAAACTTTTCCATCAACAGAACTGCGAACTACTGTAAATGGTGGCGTTTCAACCGTTGAGTACGTATCGGTAAAATAATTCAGATCTTTTGAAAACGACACATCGTGATTCATTTTCTCCGGTGTAAGATCGGTTAAACCGCTACCATCAAAATTCACCTTGTAACAATGCAAATAGTAAGGATCTTCGTCACTGTTTTTACCCGATCCGTAAAAGAATATCGTACGGTTTTCGTCATCAACTTTTATTACACGACGAACCACCCACTCTCCTTTTGTGATCTGATTTTTCACCTCCCCGGTTTTCGAATCGATCAGGTAAAGATGATTCCATCCGTCGCGTTCCGATGCCCAAAGTATTTCGTTGCTTTCCTCCAGATCATAGCGGTAACGTTTTCCACTGTAATCGATAAATGTTTTGCTTTGCTCGTCGATCAATACTTTAACATCGCCGCTTTCGCCATTCACTTCTACAACTTTGTAGGCCTGATGCCCGCGCTGGTTAAACTCGAAAGTAAATGACGAAGCATCATCTTTCCATCGCGGGTTGGTGAGACTAAACTGGTGTTCAAAAGCATCGGTATTTACCGGAATTTGTTTTTTGCTTTCCACATCAAACAATGCCGGATGTTTTATCGGCATGGCATCGCCCGGCTTGCGGTAATCGCGTTTGCGCAAAATAGGCTGTAACTGGTCTTTTGGCGACGATTCAACAAAGAAGATCTCGCGCTCTTCAGCATCGCGCACTTTGTTTACCGCCAGTTTTTTTGAATCAGGAGACCATGAAAAATACGACGAATAAAAATCGCCGGGTGCTCCATCGTAACTCAGTTGAAACTCCTCGTTTGTTTTGTTATCCTTTACGTAAACGTTGTTTTCTCGTATAAAAGCTGTCCAAACACTGTCAGGCGATGGAACCGGGTCATTTCCCTTCTCATCAAAAAATCCTCCCCAGTAATCATTCGATCGCTCTTCTTTTTCGGCTGTATCTTTTTTCAGATCATATTTTTTCAAATCGCAGATCCAGTCTGTTGATTGAAAATTAAAATGAATCGTATTTTTATCCTCGTCGAATTTCAGATCCCTCAAATACAATTCTTTGGCAGAAGTTTTTTTATCGAGTTGCTTATTAAGCGCTTCAACCAGTTTATCGGTATCAAAAGCAGTTTTTTTCGATCCTTTTTGCGCATCAACCAGTTGGTACTTTATACCCTCGCGCGTTTTTATACGGTACCAGAATACATCCGTTGAATCGATCCAGGTAATTTGGGCCACCTGATCGTAAACCAAGTCCCTGAGTTTCATTACAGAATCAGCTTGTGCGTAGTCTTCTTTTGTGAGTTGCGCAGAAACTGTATTGCCTGCAAAAGCAGACAGAAGAATTAATGAGATGAATAAAATTTGTTTCATTTGACTTTATATTTTCACATTTCTGTGATCTGTACTTTTCTAGTTTGATGTTACCGCGTTCCAATCCGGTGTTTCCTGCTTCAAAAAATGCCGAACGAAAAAGTCGCTCATTTTGCGTTCATCGTATCGTCCGCTCAAGGCATGTTTTGCCCCGGGAATTATTACCAACTCAAAGTCTTTATTTGCTTTTATAAGTGCATCTGCCACCTGCATTGTCGAGGCCGGATCAACATTTTCATCCAACTCTCCAACTATCAACATTAGTTTTCCCTGCAGTTTATGCGCATTTACCACATTCGAACATTCTTCGTATTGAGGTCCTATCGGATATCCCATCCACTGTTCGTTCCACCATATTTTATCCATACGGTTATCATGGCATCCACAAGATGAAACCCCCACTTTGTAAAATTCCGGATGAAACAAAAGACCCGATAAGGTATTCTGTCCACCAGCCGATCTTCCGAACAATCCAACACGAGTTGTGTCCATGTAACTGTAGTTTTCGGCTGCGGCTTTTATCCACAAAATACGATCGGGGAAACCGGCATCTTTTAGGTTTTTATAACAGACATCCTGAAATGCTTTCGAACGATTTGAGGTGCCCATTCCATCCATTTTTACGATGATAAAACCAAGTTCGGCAAATGCTGAAAAGGCACTGTGAACTGCCTGAAAACTTTTCTGCGTAAACGAACTGTGTGGCCCTGCATAAACGTATTCAATAATTGGGTACGATTTATTCTCGTCGAAATTAGTAGGGCGATAAATATTTCCCCAAATATCGGTTTTGCCATCGCGGGCTTTTGCCACAAACGGTTCCGGAGCAATCCATCCTGCCGCTAATAATTCGGACATATCTGCTTGCTCCAGTTCTACCTGAACTTTGCCGTCAAGAGAAGAACGAACAACTGTTACAGGAGGTGTTTGAACTGTTGAATAGGTATCGGTGAAATAATCAAAATCCCCAGAGAATGAAACTTCGTGATTCATTTTCTCGGGCGTTAAATCGATTAATCCGCTACCATCAAAATTTACTTTGTAGCAATGCAGGTAGTATGGATCTTCGTCGCTGTTTTTACCCGAACCATAAAAGTAAATGGTACGGTTTTCAGCATCAACATGCAACACATTACGCACTACCCACTCGCCTTTTGTTACCTGATTTTTTATCGAACCGTCTTTCGTATCGATCAAATAAAGGTGGTTCCAGCCATCGCGTTCCGATGCCCAAAGCATTTCGTTGGTTTCTTCCAAATCGTAACGGTAACGTTTTCCGCTGTAGTCGATAAATGTTTTACTGTGTTCGCCGGCGAGTATACGAACTTCGCCTGTTTCGCCATTTACTTCCACCACCTGGTAAACCTGATGACCACGCTGGTTAAATTCGAAAGTAAATGCTGAAGCGTCTTTTCTCCACTTTAATCGGGAAAGGTTATACTGAAATTCAAAAGCAGTTGTGTTAACAGGAATCTGCTTTTTACTTTCTACATCAAATAAACAAGGACGTCTGATGGCCAGATCGTCGCCCGGTTTTTGATAATCTCTTTTTCTTAAGATCGGTTGTAGTTGCGAATCGGGGGATGATTCCACATAGTAAATCTGGCGTTTTTCATTGTCGCGAACGCGATTTACAGCCAGCTTTTTCGAGTCGGGCGACCACGAAATATACGACGAATAGAAATCGCCCGGCGCGCCATCGTAACTTAACTGGTATTCTTCGTTATCCTCGTTGTTCCGGATGTAAACATTATCGCTTCGGATAAACGCGGTCCACAATTTATCCGGAGAAACCACAGGGTCGCCACCTTTTTCATCGAAAAAGCTGCCCCAATACGGGCGAGTTCTTTCCGGCTTCTGATCGGAAACTTTTACCAGTGAGTACTTTTTCAGCTCACATTTCCAACTTTTGGATTGGAAATTAAACTGTATTGTTTTTTTATCCTGATCGAATTTCAGGTCTTCTAAAATCAACTCCTTTGCAGAAGTTTTTTTATCCAATTGCTGGTTCAGGGCGTCAACCAGTTTATTGGTATCAAAAGCAAGTTTTTTTGTGCCCTTTTGTGCATCAACCAACTGATACACCATTCCATCGCGTGTTTTAATCCGATACCAGAATTCAGGTGATGAATCGATCCAGGTAATATCAGCAACCTGATCGTAAACCAACTCTTCGAGTTTCATCACTGAATCGGCATTTGCATAATCTTCTTTTGTGATTTGATCAGAAGTTTTACTGCCTGCAAAAGCAAGCAGTAAAACTATGGTTACGGATAAAAACAACTTCATTTTCAATTTATATTTTTACACGAAATTGATTTCCGGTCACGTTACCGAACCAAAAATTTATGCGTGTCATTCATTTCATCTGTGCGCACGTTAACAAAGTAAATTCCTTGTTTTAAATGCGACTCCAACGGAATTTCAAATCGGTCGGACTGAATATCCTGTTGAACATACAAAATATTTCCCCTTGCATCGATAATGCGAACTTCCTTCTTAACAGATAGTTGATCTTTGAAGTCGATTTTTAACACATCGTTGCTGGCAATCGGGTTTGGATAAACCACTGACGAATGATTTTTGTCGCCAACAGAAATATTTTCGGCGCCGGTAGTTAGATTCGGATCGTAAAGAGCACCTTCTGTTGGGAATGGCTCAACCGGATCAGGAACGTTGATGATTGTTGAGTTGTAATCGTACCATTTTTTATTTACGCTGGCAGTTCCGTCAACACCTTCAACCAATTGCAAACGGTAGTCGAAGTGCGCTTTACGTGTTTCTTCGCCTTCGTAAACATAGTCGGTGTTACAAATTACAGCAATTACAACACCATTTGCAGGCGCTTTGTCCAAGTTCAGTTTACACGATCCGCTTGATACAGGCTTGCTGTAAACAGGCGTTCCATCAGTAGCACGGTAAACCAACTGACAAGTCATGTTTTTACCCAACGGCATAAAGTTCACTTCTACCTGTGTGCCTGAAACCAATAATGGTATTTGGTTAGCACCCGACCATCCCGGAGTAGTTCTTGGTTCCGGAGTAAGTATTTTATTTTCGGTATCGCGCATCCATGTTTTTGCATACGGAGTAGCTCTCCACGGTGTACATTGAATCCAGCTTGGTTGCCACTCAGCGCCAATGGTTCCGCCCATGTTGCCATCGAGTAATTTTTTGATGGCTCCACTCCATTCGCCCATATCAATTAGCGCTTGTTTAGCACGGTACTGCATAATCAGGCGGCGAATTTGCATGTCGCCAATACCGGCAGCCATACCTTCCAATACACGTTCAGGGCAGTTTTGCCAAATCCATGGAATACTTCCTTTGCCCAAAGCCTGACCAAGGAAAGTTGGGAAAGTATTTCCGTACTGGTTACCTCCAAGCAAGGTTCTCCAAGTACAAATTTGCTGGCTTCCTTCGAACATATTCACACCTTCGGCACTTGGTCCGCCAAAACTTCCGTCTTGCAACCAACCAGTGTAACATTCAATAGGCATAAACGGAGCAATATATGCACCGGCGTTCAGGAATCCCATCTCGTCATAACTCTGCGCTTTTGTTGCTTCCATTTCCTGTTGTAACCAGGTATTTCCACCTTCATGGAACCATGCAGCTTGTTTAGCGCCCGGCATATCGGCCAGTACAGCGTGAATTCCTTCATGAACCATGGCCCCCATTTGTCCTTCACGATCACCGTAAGGACAAGCAGGATCGAAACTGTAAATCGGGTAATACGAAGCCAAAATCATCGGCCAGCTTTCATTCTGGTAAGTTATGGCGCCCTGCCATCCACCAAGTGCAGTTGTATCAGCATCATCGGTACATAAACCTGAGCCATAAAGGTAAACAGCACTTCTGTAACCTTCTTTGGCACGTTTGTCCGGTGGCCATCCCATGGTGTCGCGGAAATAAGCAAAGTCTTTATTTAAACGCTCCAACATTGGAGTAATGGCGGCTTCGGTAATTTCCGAACGTTTGTTTGGTCCCCATTTAAATGTCCACCATCCTGATGACTGCGTTCCAACTACACTCGGACAATCATCGAGGTCTTTTGTAGGCATTTCCAATGTAGGATATTCATCTCTGAAGTTATAATTTAAAGTTGGAGAGAAATTAGGCCATGCAAATGGTTCAGCCACCTGCTCTTCATCACCAAAAAATACCCAAACACCTTCGCTTGGTCGCGACACGTTGCCTGCAGCATCAACCGCCTGCACAGCGATCATGTACATTTCGTTACGTGGCATTCCGCTTATGGTTGCCATGTGGTAAGGAGCTTCTTTGTATACCGAGTCATTCAACAGCACCTGGTAACCGGTAACTTCGTCGTCATCGGTTGAAGTATCCCACGAAATGGCAATACTTGTCTGCGAAATATTTACGATTTCAGGAGTTCCCGGAGAAGAAGGCGCTTCAATATCGGTACTACCCGACAGGCTGCGTCCCCAAACTCTAAACTCAAGAATTCCGGTTGACTCGGTGTAATTACGCATGGTTACACGAAGTTTCGAAACAGCAGTTTCGGGAAACGAAGCGCTGTTGAATTGATCCTTTACACAAGGAACATCAACCAGTTTTACCCAGTCGTTAGCATCTTCGTCGAAAACTTCGATATAAGCTTCGTCGGGTGTTAAAACACCGCCGTTGTCGTCGAACCAGTAAATTTCAACTGATGTTGCAAGATATGCAGGATTCCAGTCGTACTGCACCCACTGATACGAATCCGGGTTACTCCAGTTTCCGTAGGCAGTATTCGTTTTATCGTTTGAGTTTGATGGAGTAAATCCATCGTTCACAGCATTCAGGTTTTCCCACCCCGAAACAAACGAAGTGCTTGGAGTTGCGATTAAAGCAATATTGATACTATCGTTTTCAGCTTGATTTGCAGACATTGCAAAACCGGGGAGCTGAAAAACGACTGTCAGAAATAACAGTAATGGAATTTTTAATAAGTAAATTCTTTTCATAATGATTGATTTTTCAGTTATAAAGAGGAGTAAATATTTGTGATTAGAACAGGTGATCCATTCCGGAATATCAATAGAAAACCTTACCGCCGGTAGCGAAAACAGAATGGATCTTGCTTTACAAAGATTTTTAATCTATGAGGTAAATTCCGCAGCAACCGGGGCCGCTGCGGAATTTATTTTGTTGTATGATTAATTCAACGCAACTTCTACCACTTCGCTTTTAAGTGGAATTACATATTGTCCGCGCTCATTTTTCTCAAGGTCGGCAACTGCGCTTGCCACTGTTTCCTCGTCGAATGATTTAATGCGCAAATAAGCGTTTGGTGTATAATCGTTAGCTTCTTCCAATTCAACCACAACTTTTCCGGTTGACGGGTTGTATGTGAAAGCTTTGAATTTACCGGCGTCTAATGTTACCCACATTTTTAGCGGGGCAACATACACTCCCGATTTAGCTGCTGTAGTTAAATCAACTCTTACTACATCGTCGTTTTCGGTGATATTACCACCAAAAGCCAACCAGCCAAACTCGTCGTTGTGCATTAAATAAGTTGATGTGTTTACAGCATAACCGTAATAACCACTTCCGTAGTCACCCGAAATTGGATCGTTTTTCAATGTAGAAGGGAACGAGTGGAATGCTGCAGGAGCAAAACCATCTTCAGTAATATTTGAGATCGATCCCATTAAACCACCGTAACCAACACGTAGCAGGTACAGATCTTCAGGATGTTCTTTGTATTCGTATAACACTGGGATGGCGTTCAGTGCCGAACCGTAGTGGTGGATCTGACGCTCAACACGCGAAAGTTTACCTCCGTATAGGAAATCCCAGTAACGACGTGCATTACCGTTGTATGCCCAGTGAGGGATCGTTGGCATGTAGGCCAAAATTGCTTTTAATGTAGTTTCAGCTTTTTCGCCGTAACCAAAGTAGCGCGACCACATATAAACTTCTTCCTGACCTGTAGAATCCCAAGGCATTTCGCTACCGAACGGGTAGTTTAACGATGCCCAGTGATCGGCACGACCTTTCATAACACCTTCCAGTTTGCGGGCGTATTCCCACATTCCTTCAGCTTTCAAATCATCTAAAATGTGAACAAACACACTACCTTCCATCTGGCCGAACTGTGCGTAATACGGTGCCAACTCCATCATTGCCATCGATGTTTGGTAGGCACTCATCAGGTACCAATCCCAGGTTTGTTGCGATACCAAACCTTCGTAATTGCGGGCCAAACGGTACATTACCCAATATGCAGCTGCAACGTGCGGATAATTGTATGAGCGCTCAACAGTTTCGGCATGTTTTTTATCCCAGGCAGCCCAGGTATTGTAATTTACATCTTTGCTGTAAGTTCCTGCAGGCACTGAATCCGGCTCGTAGTAGAACATACTTTTGCGAACACCATATTTTTCGTGACCTTCGTTGTATTGAATTCCGCCCCAGATTGTTTTCTGAACGAAATCTTCCAACATTGCAATCTCTTTTTTGTCAGGCTGAACCAATTGTTTCATTACGGCATTTAACCATGCACCGGCACCACCTTCGTCGCTCAATCCGCAAATCCAGGCACGGCTATCTTCAGTTACTTGTTTTTGCTCTTCGTAATCGTAAGTGATTACCGACGGACCGCGATCGAAAAGATCGTTTTCGTCATCAAACCACTGTTTTGTCATCAGGAAGTTTCCGTTGTCGGCAACAACCTGCTCTTCCGGTTTAATAACTTTGTAGTTGATGGTTTGTGTTAAACCGTCTTTATAAGTGATTGTTAAACGTGATCTCCCCCACTGTTTTGCGGCAACAGCATATTTTACCCAACCATTTTCAGTTGTTTCCAGTTTTTTCAGTTCCAGCGCACCTTCAGGTTCAACCTGCATGCTTTTTACTTTTTGGCTGTACTTTACAAACAAATCGGCATTTACATCTTGCGGCACAACGTATCCCGGCACACCAAATGCAACCGGACGATCGTTTTCGATCAATGCAGGTTCGATGTTTTTAATCGCATCAGTAAGTACAAACTGTACACCGTAGCTAACCGATTTTCCCGGTTTTAATATTTTTGATGATGGAGTGTTCCATGGAGTGGCTTCTTTCCACTCGTTTTCAGCGTAAGCTTTTGTTAAAGGCATCCATTCGTGGAAACCTTCGAAAGTAATTCCGCGTGGAGTTGGATCGTCGAGCAGTGGGTTCCACGCTTCAAAAGGTGTATTTTCCAGAGGTAATACTAATAAAACCGGGCCACTACCTTTTAAACGAATTACCTGCAGGTAACCGGCATCCATACCAATGTAAGGATCATAGAAAACGTTCTCGGCATGAGCTTCGTCCAATGTTTTTCTGTCGTGGTTATTGTTGAAAATCAGCGGAATTCCCAGCGCACCAATCTCAACAGCTTCTGATGAAGTGTTTTTGATTTCGAAACGCAAAGCAAGGTGTCCGTCTTTCTTTTCCCAGTAACGCAACACTTGTACAGGGCTGTCTTTTAAAACACTGCTGAGATCGGAAACGGCCAGTTGGTTATCGTTTTTAGGATCTACCGATTTAACACTTTTGCGCGATGCAGCTGATGAAAACGAAGTCCAGTCACTAGCACCTTCCGATTTTACACGGAAGTTAATATCGCCAAGGTGATAAAAACCTGCTTTATTTCTTTTGGCCAACAGTTCGCCCGGGGTAAAATCAAATTTAGGCTCCGAAACCGGGTGTAATCCGGCAACTGTATGCGATGATTTTAAAATTTCGATATTGAAATCGGGTGTAGAAAATTCGAGCGAACCTTTTTTAACGTCTATCGAATCAGAGGAAGCAGTTGATGCAAATGCTCCCGCATTCATCGTAAGGCTCCAACACAGCAGAAAGAAAAGAATATTCTTTGGTTTCATTGTATGTCTATTTAATTGATTTGTTACTCAACTCGTTAAAGTTGTATTTTAATAATTGATTGATTAATTCTGTTATATATTTCAAACGTACGATTTCAACATTCAGTTTGTTCCGGCCCAAATGGCCTAATTAGTGCCTGCAGGGTAGTTATTTATTACCGAGCTTAGATAGTTAACCCGTGTAGCTAACCATTGCTTCATGCGCAAAATCTCGGTTTCGTTATTCTTATTAATGGGCCAGCGCGCGGCATCGCGTGCCATGGCTTCCGAAAATGCTTCGGCATAAGCATAAGTTGCCGGCCAGTAATCGCTCATTATCTGATCTTCGATGGCCAGCCATCGTGTTTTATACTCGCTAACAAATTGTTGGCTCCTGAAAAGGTCGGTGAAAAATCCAGGAACAACATATCCTCCGGTATGATTCAGTGGCGAAGTGCCCAAAACCAACTCGCGGTGATCCATAAAAAAGTTATGCCCGGTGGTCATGGTTCCCCAATCAAAATCGTAGCCGGCATCAAAATCCCACAGTGGCCCCATTGTCCATTTTCCGTTTACATCTTTATGAAGATACATACTTCGTGGAGCAGCAACCTCAACATTGTAAACCAACTCCTGAATCAACATAAAGTCGATAAACGAAGGAATATCCAGCAGTTGTTCCACTTCGCTGTAATCGGCATTTTTTATGGCCGTTTCCAACGAAGCAAATTCTGCTTTTATCTGATCAAGCTGATCGTTTGAATCAATATCAGGATTTTTTACACAAACCGGCATGTGGTAAACCGACGACCAAAAATTGTCGCTTTCTTCGGGTGCCAGTTCCGGGCCATCGTCGGCATCAAGCGACAACAAATATCCATTGTCTTCGTCGATAGCCACGCGGCTTTTTCCCTCTTCAACCTGTTCGGTTAACGAGTACAGTCCAACATATTCGTCGTTTACAGTTACCTCTACATAACGAATATGGTTGGTGAAAGGCATTTCAAGTTTCTGCCCAATGGTGAATACAAAAGCATTCATTAAATGAGTTGGATCGCGATAATCGGCCAGCAAAACCCAGTCTTTGTTTTCGCCTAAACCCAGGATTGAAGCTTTCTCATCAAGCTTAATCCGGTAGGGCTTTTTCGGGTACCACAACCAGGTAGAGTTACCTCTCCCCCTGACACTTCCGGTACCCGAAAAATTCCATTTCTCATTCTCTGATCTAATTTCTACCGAACAACCGGTATAATCTTCTTTTGATACTATATCAGCATTGTTGGTAGTTACAATATTAACCGTTGCTACCTTATATATATCTACTTCTGTTTCTTCAACAGGATCATCATTCAAATCGACTTCATTACAACGTGTAAATGTCAGGCCGATTACGACGATGAACACCATCGAAAACAACGATTTAAAATTCCGGTTAATATGTAGGTGTTTACTCAACAATGTGCTAATTTATTGTAACGTTAAATACAAATGTTACCTGGTATTGTGTACCATCTTTCTGGTAAACCAAAGCTTCTTTTATGGTGTACGTATCACCGGCGCTTGATTTTCCGGGGAACTGGCCAATATGGAACTCGAAAGTACCAACGGCAAATTCGCTAAATACTTTACTGTCGTTGTCGTTACCCCAGCCAATTACGTCGCCATTGCTATCGAACCAAAATCCGTAGTCGTTTGCCGTGAAATTGTAACTTAACGAACCATCCGACTGAACAGCTGCAAAGGCAATTTTACCTTCTTGTGGTGTTGCACCGATACCTAATAACGCGCCTGTAATTTCTGATGGTTGCAGTGCCAAAGCCTGAACCACTTTGTTTATATCGCCATTGGTATTCAAGTTTACGTAGTCACCTGTATAATTTTCCGCATCAGCCGGAAACGAAACGTCGTAAGTCAATGTCAGATCTTCCGGATCGGCATTCGGATCGATAACTACGTTTCCTAATAAATCGGTATTGGTGAAACTCACTGAATAAGGCCACTGGTCGTCGTTGCTTTCCTTTTCGTCCCAACCATGCGATTCGTATGATGAAGGAGCACCTAAAACTACCAGCCACAAACGTTCGCAACCTTCGGGTACGGTAAATTCGATTTCGGCAGACAATTTACGGTTCATCTCGCCGTAAACGCGTTCGCCCGATTCGAGCAATGCCACATAACCATATCGGAACCCGGCTCTGGTGAGTGTGCCCGGATTATAGTTCGAGGTCGTCATTGACGTACCGTTTTCGTCGTAAGTTCCGGGGTCGTTGGCTGCAAGAGCTGATCCCGGCTGCAGAAGAGCAAATTTTGTGGTAACCACAGTACCGGCTTCCGGAACATTTAACGGGATTACATTGTATCCGGTTGTTCCGGGACATTTGCTGTATGCTACCTGGTAACTTCCATCAGCAGCTGTGTAAAATTTATATTCAAACTGTCCGATATAGTTGCTTCCGGTTTCGCGGATGGCATCAATATCCCAGGTTACTAAATGCGATACCGCATCGTAAAGTTCGTTATTCATTTCGGCTACCGACATACCGTTTATGCGCATGTAGGCTTCAATCGGATCTTCCGGTCCTACTGATTCGCGCCACAATTTGCCCAAAAAGTCGATGCCGTGTTTATCAGCCCAGTAATACTGCAACCAGTAACTTGCGTACCGCTGCCACTCGTGACCGAAGTGACGATGATAATTAGCCATATAAACACCAAAGTTATACGATTGAAAAGCTTCAACCGGGTACGATTGGAACGACTGCCACTGTGCACATTGCTCCCAGAAGCCGTTTCCGCCGTTACCACCGAAACCATATCGGAAACCACGGTTAAATTCGTTTGGAATTCCGCCATAGGCCAGTAAGTCTGCATACACCTGGTACTGGAAACTGTGTCCAATTTCGTGTGCAATTGTAGAACCTACAGGCTTACAGGTACTCGGATTTACCCAAAGCGCACCAATCATATCATCGTATCCACTACCCGTTGCCAACCACTCGGTTTGGTACAACAAGTAGATTTCCATTTTATACTTATCGAGGTTTGACTTACCTGCTCCAAGTTCGGCAAAACCCAATGTGTTTACGTTCACATCGAAGAATGATTCAGCCTTTTCCAACAGATCGTCAATATCTACGCGCAGTGCTTCAGGTACACTGGCAGCATTCGGATCTAAACCAAATTGTGGTTCCCAGAACACGATAAAGTGCTCCGATTGTTTGCTGCGTACGAACGACCATTTGCTGTCGCCGCGCAAAAAATCCATGTTGACAAACTCGCCGGGCTTATAAAATTTTTCATAATCCGTAACGTCTGATTCGCTTAACACCACAACGGTATCAACCGGAGGTGTTGTAGTGGTTGTATCAACCGGATCAGGCTCCGGATCGGGATCAGGAGTTACACTATCGTTTCCGCAGGCAGCAAAAACGAATAAAAAAATAAACAGGAAGGTAAAGGAGCATAAGCCGGATTTCTCCGACTTATGCGCTTTAAATATTGATTTAAAAATCATTATAAATATTAATCTATTCTACAGTATATGTAATATCAAAAGTTACCGAACCTCCGTTGCAGGTAGCAATGTAGGTTGTTGTAACAACATCACCGGCAGCCGCATTTTCAGGGTGGTTACCCGCGCTTAAGAACAACTCTGTTTCACTATGTTCCAATGCACAATAAACAACTCCCTCTGCGTAACCAACAGCAGCGCCATCGGCATTCAGCCAGTAGCCAACACCTGTAGCGGTGTAAGCAGGATCTGCTTCAGTAACTTCACCTTGATAAAGTTTAAGTGTTCCGTCCTGCATTGCTTTATGGATCTGGTAAGTAGTCATTTTAAATGCCTGACGTAATGTTTCTTTTACATCTTCAGTTACCGGTACATAATCGTCGCTATATGCTTTGCTTAATGCAATTGTCGCTGTTAAATCTTCAGGATCACCTGCAGGAGCTGTTTCCGGATCAACATAGCTATCAGCTAAAATGCTGAATGTTAAGTTTATTGTTACAGTAGTTCCATTGTATTCAACAATGTAAGTAGTTGTAACTTCATCGCCGGCTACTGCGTTTGCAGGGTGGTTACCACCGAACAGGTAAAGCTCAGTTTCGCTGTGTCCGATACTTGTCCAAACAACACCATCGGCGTAAGGAACATCAGAACCATCAGCAGCTAACCAATATCCAGGTACATCAGCAGTGTATGTTACTGAATCAGCGATCTCGCCGTTGTACACTACGATCTCTCCTGAATTAATTGCCATGTGAATCTGGTACGTTGTCATTTTAAATGCCTGACGCAATGTTTCCTGAATATCGTAGGTTACACTTGCATAATCGTCAGTGTATTCTTTGCTTAATGTAACATCGATTGTTACACTTTCAGGATCGCCTTCAGGTGCTGTTTCAGGATCGATATAACCAATTGCGTTTACTGTTAAATTCAGCATAACGATTTTGCTATTTACCATGAAACCGTACTTGATCGTAAAGTTCATACCTTCAGTTACAACATCTGGCATTTGACCAAGACTGATCTGGTTAGCTTCAAAGTCGCCATAGTTTGTATAAACGGTCTGGTCGCCGGTTGAGTAAGTAGTTACAAAACCATCGGCATTGTACCAGAAACCATTTCCGGTTTCAGCTTCCTGAGCATACGAACCATCGGCGTTAACACCTAAGAATGTTACTTCATCCATCGATGAAATACCCAAATCGCTCAATACTGCATCCAAGTCGAAATCAACCGGCTGTGCATCGTAAACACTTTTCGGAGTTACATCAACTGTAATATCCTGCTCGCTTACCACATCGGCCACAACAGCACCCGGCACAGTAGCATTAACAGTAACTACAACAGCAACACGAACTTCGTTGTATTTCAATCCTTCAATGAATACAACCTGTTGTCCTTCTACCAGATGACCAGGAAATTGACCAATTGTAAAATAGGCATCTTCAGGCCAGAATTCAGCAAAAACCATTGCATCATCGCCATAATCAACTACATCACCTTCAGCATCCCACCAGTGTCCCCAAGGAGCGTTGGTGTTTGCTGCACTCGCAAAATCATTGTGAGTAGATCCGTCGATAGCAAAACCTTTAATTTCAGGGGCTCCGCTTTCGCCAGCAATACCTGCAATTAATTCTTCTTCAGTAATACCAAATGCTTCAGCAATTTTATCCAATTCAATTTCTAAACTACCACCATCGTACAAGCTTGCACTAATGGTAATGTCCATTGAATATTCAAGGATCAGATCTGCATTGATCATGTTTTTCTGAGCCTCTGCAATCGAATCCTGGCGAGCTATTTCAGCAATCTCGTCGTCCGTAAGGACGTGCATACTGCTAAAGTCTTCGTTGTCTCCGCAACTAAATAATCCTGCCGTGATAACCAGCGCCAGAATTAATAATATATGTATCTTTTTCATTTGTTTAAATTTTTAATTTTCAGTAGTGTATTACTCCAATTAATTTGTCGCACCCTGATAACCATCGTTTTGAACAAGTGAAATGTTAGCATCTAAAGCTGCTTTCGGAATTGGGAAATAGTCCCAATGTGTTTCAGTTGTGGCATCTTTACAGAACCATGATTTTCCGTTAAATACATTTCTACCATCGCTCATTTTAAAACGAACAAGGTCTTGACGACGGTGATGCTCGCCGGCAAATTCCCATGCCAGGTCATCTAATAAACCACCTAATTCAATATCATCACCACCTTCGATGGTTACGATGTATGATGCAGGATCGTAGTTAGCAAATCCTTCGCTGGTGTATTCGCGGTGTCCGTAATCGTAAATACTACCACCTTTCAGGTCGGCAACTGTACGAACAGCACCCTGTGCAGAATCGAAAGAACGGCTACGTACTTCAGTAATCAGGTCGGCAGCAGTTTGCTCATCCTGTCCTAAACGAAGTAAACACTCAGCTTTAATAAACATAGCATCAGCCAAACGGAAGAAAGCTACGTCGTTTCCGTAAGTACCATAGTCGCCAGCTTCAATTTCGCTTTTCACAAAACGGTAACCTTCTTGCTGGTAGGCACCAGGATTATCAATTGAGTGAACGTTTCTTGAGTAGTTCAGGTAACCTTCGCCAGCCCAGTCGTCGGTTCCAAAAGGAATAGGATCGCCTGATTGAGGAATGGTATTACCATCAGCATCTTCAGTTGCAAAATGTTGTACACCACCTGCCCAGGTATAACCTAAACGCATGTCACCTTCTTCGTAAGTATCGATAAACTGAGGTACAGCACAGCTACCGTTCCATGGCGAACCATTGTAACCGTATGCAGCAGCACCGGCACCTACCAAACATTTATTTACCAAATAGTTGTGCGATGCATTGGTATGATCTAACGGAATAGCGAAAATTACTTCCGGCGATCCGTCGATGTCTACTTTAAAGTTATCAAGGTAATTTGGAGCCAGTGAATAACCACCGTTCTCGATTACATCATTAACCTCGGCTAAAGCCAATGTGTAATATGAATTATCGTTTGTTCCGAAATATGCATTGTAGTTAAGGTACAATTTTGCCAGCGCCATATCGGCAGCAAAGCGGTTCGCATAACCAAATACTTTTTCAGTTCCAAGATCATCTTTAATAGCATTCAATTCGCTTACACAGAAATCAAAAATTTCTTGAGCATCTGCTTGTTCCGGAAGGTATCCAGGTTCAGTGTCCTGAGTTGTTTCCAATGGCACGTTACGGAATGCATCAAGCAACACGTAGTAGTTTAATGCACGGATAAAACGCATTTGCGCTTGTTCCGGACCTGTTTCAGGTAATACATCAAGCGTTTTGTTGGCATAACCAATTCCTACATAGGCATAGTTCCATAATGCATCAATGTGGCCTTGTGTAGAGTTCCAACTGTGTTTGTGCATTGGAATGTAAAGGTCACCCCAACCAACACCAAGACGTTTTGGAGTCATGTAAATATCGCTACATTCTTCCATTACATCGAAGTAGCCGTTCCATCCCCAGTAAAGGAAGCGGAACTGAGCTAAAGCTTCACCCATCATGTACCCAACTACTTCCGGGTCATTTACATCGATGGTTTCATCGGTCAACCCGGAATACACTGTTTCGTCCAGGTCGGTACAAGCTCCCATTAACAATAAAATTGCTAAGGAAAAACTAAGTATAGAGTTTTTTATGAATTTCATAATTCTCAATTTTTAAAAGTTAACAGAAAGTCCAAAAGTGTATGAACGAACAGTTGGATACTTATCACGGTCGTCGATACCAGGTGCCAGGAAGTAAGTTGATACTTCAGGATCTAAACCTGAGTAACCGGTAATACAGAAAAGGTTCTGACCACTAACATACAAACGCAGGTTTTTGATGTATTTTTCAAAATTACCTGTGATTGGCAGCGTGTAACCTAAAGTAACGTTGCTCAGTTTAATAAAGTCACCATCTTCAATATGGTCGCTCCAAACACCTTGTGGCATTGAACCTGACAATTTAACCATCAATTGTTCGCCTGTAGCTTCATCAATTACAGGAGCTCCATCAGGAGTAATTGCAGGATGTAAGTCGGCTGCAGTTTTCAAGCGGTTGTAAGCGATTGAGTTGTTTTCGTAGAAACTACGTTGAACATTCAAAATCTGGTAACCGAACTGACCGGTGATCATTGCACTCAAATCGAAGTTTTTGTAACGGAAAGTGTTGTTCCATCCGGCATAAACACTTGGTAAACCGTTTCCTAAACGCTGACGATTTGACTCCAGGTTGTAACTTGTATCAAATTCTTTAACCGACCATGTATCAGTTTCGTCGTCGTAAACTTCAACCAAAACAAAACCATCTTTGCTAACGCCTACTGAACGAAGTCCCCAGAAATCACCTAAAGGTTGGCCAACTTCCATGGCGTGAGTAGCTACCGAAATAGGATCGCTAACACCACCAACTTCCATGAAGTTATCAGTTTCGTATAAATCGTTCGACAAGCTCAACAGTTTGTTGGCATTGTGCGACAGAGTTAAAGTTGAGTTCCATTCGAAATCACCTTTTTTAACCGGCGATCCTGAAACCATAAACTCAATACCGCGGTTTTGCATTTCACCAACGTTAGCAGTTGTCCATCCGTACATGTTTGGTGGAACAGGTACTGCATAGTCGTATAATAAGTCTACTGTCTTTTTCGAGTACACGTCAACCGAACCAGTTAATCTTGAATCAAACATAGTCCAGTCAACACCAATGTTTACCTCGCGGGTAGTTTCCCATTTCAAATCAGGGTTAGGGTTTTGTGCTACCTTTAACGAAGGAGTCCACACACCATCCTGACTTAAGTGCTTACCGTAAGCATCGTAGTCGTATGTAGTTAACGACATGTAGTTGTTTCCAGGAATTACACCTGTTACACCATAACCGGCACGTAGTTTTAAGTTATCGAGCCAGGTTGCTGCCTGCATAAACGATTCGTTGCTGATTGTCCAACCAACCGATGCTGATGGGAAAGTACCCCATTTGTGGTTTTCACCGAATTTAGAAGAACCTTCGCGACGAACAGCTGCAATCAGGTTAAAACGATTGTCGTAGCTGTAACTTGCACGGCCAAAGAAACCGACTAGTTTATTATCAGACTTCGACGATCCCATACTTGCTGTGTGGTCTTCATCGGTTAAGTACAAACCTTGTCCGAGGTTGTTGTATAAATACGATTCTGATGGGAATTCAGAGTTACCTGCACTGAAACCATCTGACACATTATACAAGTAGCTGTAACCAACCAAAGCTGTTACACGGCTCTTTTCAATTTCAAAATTATATTTCGAAGTCAATTCTACGTTTTCACTTTTGTAGTTGCTCGATGATTTTCCGGCGCCACCTCTAACGCGAGGAATTGTTCTGTATTGATCTTCAGGATCAACAGTACTTTGCGAATAAAACTTACTTGTGTAGTAGTCCTGACCTGTTGTAGATGTTTCACCACGTGATAACATCAGGTTAGTTTGCCAGTTTTTAATCGGCTCAACAGTAATGTTTCCAACCACGCGCGCGTACTTGCTGCGGTAATCACCAATACGCTCGTTTTGTATTCCTACAGGGTTGTAGTACTGAAAACGGTTAAACTCTTCGTAGTAAGCACCATCTTCGTGATAAACTGGAGACGATGGGTTGTGAATTAATGCCTGACGATACGCGTAAGCATTGTTATTGTTCGTATTGTTATGTGTTGAATACAATACATTCAGGTTTAATTTCACAATATCGTTTAGCGCATACTGGCTAAAATCCAATTGAGCTTTCAGGTCTTCACTATCACTCTTACGCATAATACCTTCTTCATCCGAATAGGTAACGTTTGCCGAGTAAGATGATTTGTCAGATCCGCCTTCGAAACTTAATGAGTGGTTTTGAGTGTAACCACCTTTACGTGTAATGGCTTTTAACCAATCAGTATCGTAACCATCGTAAGGGAAATTGGTACGACCATAAATTACATCGTGCGTATCCATAAAATCGGCGGTTTTGTACCACTCCGATACAGATGCGTAACTTGAATAAGTTGCATTTGAGTACGAACCGCGTTTACCTGATTTGGTAGTAATAAGGATTACACCGTTAGCACCCCTTGTACCATAAATAGCAGCTGCCGAAGCATCTTTCAATACGTCGATCGACTCAATGTTTTCCGGAGCAACGGTTGTTAGGGAACCTTCAATTCCGTCAACAAGTACAAGTGGCGACACATTACCCATAATGGTAGTAACACCACGCAGCATAATGTTTGAAGTGGCATTCGGGTCGCCCGAAGTATTGGTAATACTTAAACCGGCAATTTTACCTTTTACCAGTTCGGCAGCATCGCCAATTTTACCCACCGTAAAATCTTCCGATTTTACACTGGCAATAGCACTGGTTACTTCACCTTTACGTTGGGTACCGTAACCAATAGCAACAACTTCATCAATACCAATGGTTTCAACCGCCATTGTTACATCAATAGTTGTTTTTCCCTCTAACTGGACTTCTTGAGTTTTAAATCCAATGTAAGAGAATTGTAATACGTCTTCAGCATTTGCATTAATGGTGTATTTACCATCAATGTCGGTAGTGGTACCATTTGTTGTACCTACAACCATTACTGTTACACCGGGTAAAGTTACTCCGTCCGCATCATAAACAGTTCCGGAAATCCTGCTGGATTGACCAAATACTGTGAATGGAAAGATCAGGAGAAACAAGACATAGCAGAACATTCGTGTTTTTCTTGATTGAATAGATTTCATTTCACATCGTTTTTAATTTAGTAATTACTGTTGCCGACTCTAGGTTCAGAAAAGGAACCGACAACTTCCTATCATTTGTTGTTTTTTCAATTTCGAGTTTTTTGTTCAGTACCTGCTGCCGATCTTTTTATGTTGAATGATCTTCAGCACTAGCCAGGTTTTCGTTATTAAGTTTTTCTCATAGAATAGAAATTTAAGTTTGATTTTTTACTCGTTATCATTTTAAGAATGCATGTACACTTCTCGTTTAATTTAGTTCCCACAAGAAAGAGAAAACCACAAATTCCTACGATAACGGATGTTCAGGAAACTAGCACAAATGTAAAACTTTACTCTATCGCACTGTAGAACTGCCACTTACAAAACACACACCACACATAAGAAAACGAAAACAATGGCCTGAAACAAGGCCGCAGGAGGAAGATTGAACCTGTTTGTGCACCAAACACACATATGCAATAATGAATGAACTTGCCCAAGCGGGGCACCATTGAAAGCGGCTCCGCTGTTAATTAAAATTAAAAGGTGTTGTTACTTGTCGAAATAAGACTTTGGAGTAACGCCAAAATATTCTTTGAACCGTCGGCTGAAATACGCCGGGCTAGAGAAACCGGTTTTGTACGCCGCTTCAGAAATATTACAGGTACCGTCGGCAATTAATTTCACCGCCTCGCGCAAACGTATTGAACGGATAAACTCGGTGGCCGAACAATCGGTAAGCTTCTTCAGTTTTACATGAAGCAGCGAGCGGCTTATTCCCATTTCGTTTACCAGGAACGAAACATCGAGGTTCGGACGGTCGATATTTTCTTTTATCAAACCACTTATCTTCTCCAGGAAATCTTTATCCGACACCGAACATGCCACTTCGGTCGGCAACATTTGTGCATCCGATTTAAAGCGCTCAATCAGGCTTTTTCGCGTGTTCAGCACGTTTTCTATCAACTTAATGAGAATATGTGGTAAAAATGGTTTTTCAATGTAATAATCGGCACCCGTTTGTAACCCTTCGTACTCGTTTTCTTCGCCACTTTTTGCAGTAAGCAGAATTACGGGAATATGCGAAGTGCGAATATCGGATTTCAATTTTCGAGTGAGCTCAAAACCATCGATACCGGGCATCATAACATCACTGATTATCAAGTCAGGAAGACTCTCTTCCACTTTCTCCATGCCTTTGGTACCGTCGATTGCAGTAATTACTTTGTAGTCGTTTACAAGCGTTTCGGAAATAAATTCGAGCAGTTCGCGGTTATCGTCGATTACCAAAATTGATGGTTGTGTACTGAGGCGTTCCACCTCGTCGCGCATTACCGGAACCGGCTTCAAATCGTCGGCCAGCGTAACATGCGGAATATACTGATCGGCACCAATTAAAATTTCATTGTCGTTGTAGGCTTTGCGCGAAACCGGTAATTGTACAACAAACTCAGCACCTTTGCCCACAGCACTTTTCACATCGATGGTACCTTTATGCAATTTTACCAAACTGTTCACCAATGCCAGCCCAATTCCCGATCCGGCAATCTGGTTTTCACTTTCTCCGTTGGCGTGGTAAAAACGGTCGAAAATCTTTTTCAGTTTCGATGGATCGATTCCAATTCCATTGTCTGCCACCGAAATTTTCAATGTTTTAAACATTAACTCTTTAGGTAGTAATTCCACTTGCACATTTACCTCGCCACCTTCTTTTGTAAACTTCAATGCATTGGATATCAAATTAATCAGCACATTCTCCAGCTTCTGACAATCAACCCAAATGTTTGTATCGAGATTGATGATTTCGAATTTAAAAGCGATCGATTTCGATTCGGCCGATTCAATAAATGCTTCCTCAACGTCTTTTAACAGCGTGGTAATATTTTGGTGACTAACCCTCAGTTTCTCTTTTCCGTTTTCAATTTTTCTGAACTCGAGCAGCTGATTAATAAGTGTAAGCAAACGATGTGCATTATTCATAATGCCCTTCATTTTCTTTTTCAGCGCCGGCGTAAGTTTCTCATCTTCAAGAATTCGGGTAACCGGCCCAACAATTAAAGTTAGCGGGGTACGCAACTCGTGCGAAACATTGGTAAAGAACTCGAGTTTAAAGTTATTCAACTCGGTGTGGTATTCCCGCTCGCGTCGTTCCATTTCGGCCAGCGCTTTCGACTTTTGTATGCGTGTAGCCACCACATAAAAAGCTACCAACACCAAAATCAGCAGTAGGAAATAAATAAAGAAACCCCATTTTGATAACCAAAACGGCGGCTCGATGGTAATTTTTAAGGTGTTCGTTTTGCTTCCCCAGGTCGTATTATCGGTTGAGGCTTTTACGTGAAAAAAGTACTCGCCCGGCCCCAGGTTGGTGTACGTGGCAAAATCGCGGTTACCAACGTAGTTCCACGAGTCTTCAAAATTCTCGAGATAGTAGGCGTACTGGCAGTTTCCTTTATTTCTGAAATGCAAACCACTGTACTCGATGGTAAAAACATTTTGCTTATACTTTAAACGCAGCTCAGGATGTACGTTCAACGATTTTTCCAAAGCCTGATCTTCGCCCGGAACCAACGGCTGATTAAACAGCTGCATGCCACGGAAAACCACATCGAGCTCCTTTTTTACATCCTGCTTATCCTTTTCGTTAAACGAGATCATTCCGCGGTTGGCCCCGAAATAAATCTCGCCGTTTTTGCTTTTGTACGATGCCCTGTAGTTAAACTGCTCGAATGGCAATCCTGATTCGCGGTTGTAGGATACAATCTCGCCGGTTTCAGGTTTAAATTTCACCAAACCTTTATCGCCACTTACCCACAAATATCCGTTGCTCCCCTCTTCGAGACTAAAAATCCACGAAAACGGGAAACCATTGGATTCATTATAGGTGTATATCGAGTCGGTTTCGAGATCGATACCGCACAAACCGTGTAAACAATCGCCAATCCAAAGACGGTTTTTCGAATCGGTTTTTACAAAGTTTATATTTCTCAGGTAATCAAACTCGTCAATCCTCCCGATCTCACGTTTCTTTTTATCGAAATAGTAAGTTCCCTTGTACGACGAAAACCAGATACGCTCTTCACTATCGAACATATATTCTACCTGCACTGCATTGAAAATATCGGGCTGGTAGCGGTCGAGTTCGCGTGTTTCGGTATTGTAAACAGCAATTCCTGCCGAAGTTGAAATAAAAATACTATCGCCAACATGCAGCAAACTGTAAATATCGTTCGATGGAAGTTCAGGATAATTGGACCTGTTGATGTAGGTAAACTTACCGGTTTTCAGATTTAAAATATTTACCGCACCGGTGTAGGTTGCAATCCACAAACGCTCGGGGGTTTCAAATAACAAATCGTGTACGTTATTGAACGACAAACCATTACTCTCGTTAATTACCCTAACAATTTCGTCGTTTTCAAGATCGATCTGGTTGATTCCCATATCTTCCATTCCAACCCAGATATTGCCGTTTTCATCTTCAGCAATACAACTCACTGCGCTTCCCGACAGGTGTTGCTCGCCGGTACCGGCCTGCCATACATGAAAAAACTCGGGTGTATTGTTCCAAAAGTTTATCCCGCCAAAATAGGTCGACAACCACATATTTCCATCGCGGTCGCAAAACGTATTGTAAATCGGATTTGTATTCAATCCCTGTGGATTTCTAATATCGTGCTGGTAATATTCAAACGACTCGGAATAAGGCGACCACAAACACAAACCATCTTCTGTTCCGATCCAAACGCGCCCTTGCCGGTCTTCGCTAATGGTATGAACCAGGTTGTGCAACAAATGCCTGTTTCCGTTTTCTTCGGCAGAAAATTTACGCGACTGCCCGTTGGTCAGGTTAATCTGATACAATCCGCCTGCGTAACTGCCAATCCACACGTAGTTGTTATTATCGATATAAAAATGCGATAAATCGGGAAGATAAAGCCCCTCCGGAAGTTGAAAATGACGCTGTTGCTCGCGCTCCAAATCATAAATCAATAATCTCTTATCGTCGGTAACAGCCATTAAACGGCCGTTCTTCTCCATTACATTTAACACCTCAACACCCTCTTCAACGGGCGCATAACTCACATAATCGTTAAAACTCCGGAGTTTATCATGTGCCCTGTCATACAAATAAATCGAATCAGGTTTTAGCACCCAGTAACCGCTTTTCGATTCGTGCAACTCAATAACTTCGCCCAACTGATTTAAAGGCTCGTAAAGCTCAAAAATTTCTTTCTCGAAATTAAAGGAATAAAAAACGTCGTCGGTGGTTTGCACCAGCAAAGTAGAGTCGGCCTGGTGAAAATGATTCCATTTGCTCCAAATGTCAAATCGGTTTCCATCCTTGTCAACCGCCTGAAAAGTTTTAAAATACTTCCCGTCGAAACGACAAACCGAACTTCGGGTGGCTGCCCAGATAAAACCAAACTGGTCCTGGCAAATACTTTTAATGTATGATGATGGTAGTCCGTCTTCGTTGGTGTAGTGCGTAAATGTCAGCTTCCCTCCATTTGCATTAGCAGCAAACGAAAGTAGCAGGGAAATATAAATCAGAACAATTTTTAAACGGCTTTTCATTTTGGCATTCACACTTTAGCACCCTACAAAAGTAATTTCAGAAAACACTTCAACTAGCACAAATGTCTTGAAAACTTTAAAATTTATGCAAATAAAGCGCTTTCAAAGGAAAAACAAGCCGATTATGATCATAACAAAGAAAAGGGCCGAATAAAAGCGAAACACTTTTAAACGGCCCTTAATACCAAATTAAACTAAAAACGATGTGAAATTAATAACCCGGGTTCTGCACCAGGTTTGGATTGGTATTTAATTCTGATTCACCAATTGGGAATAAAATTGTATGCTCGCCTTGTGGCGTGTGGTTGTACCAGCTTTTGGTTTGATAAACACCAAAACGGATCATATCTGTTCTGCGGCGGAACTCTGCAGCAAATTCCCAGCCTAATTCGTCAAGGAAACGACCATATTGAACAGGAGTTTGATCGCCCGGATCATCAATGCTTCCATCTTCGGCCAAAGTACCGTATTGCACTGTTGTATTTCCTTCCAGCTGATCGCCGGTTACTGTTGCTTTTGCAGCATCTTCGAACGAACGTGCACGAACTTCCGATACCAATGCGGCAGCTTCGTCGCTTTTTCCTGTGCGCAGTAAACACTCGGCTTTCATCATCAATACATCGGTGTAACGGAAGTAAGGCAAATCGTTGCTCATGCTTGACTGGCAACCGTTTTCAATTTCGTATTTCTGGCAACGGTAACCTTGTTCGAACTCGCAATAATAAATGCTTGGCATTTCATTCACCAATGTCATTACAACGCTTCCATCAATCGCACTTATCTGATCGCCGATTAACCAGCTATCTTCCAAACGGTTGTCATCTTCGTCGTAACTGTTTATGAATTGTGGGTTACAACTTGATCCTCCCCACGGCTGTGCAACCATATTGAAAACATCTCTGTGAGAAGGCAGCAACATTTTCATATGCGCATTCCAACCGGTAGCATAAACATTATCGTAAGGAACGGCAAAAACGATTTCAGGCGATCCTTCGTTATTCACACTGAAAATATTCCGGTAGCTTGGGTCGAGCGTGTATTTTCCGCTGCTGATAATCTGATCGCAAGCTGCAATACATTTATCCCACTCGGCGCTTCCTTTGTATACTTCGGCATTCAAATAAACGCGGGCCAGCAATTGCAAAGCACCCCATTTTGTTAGTCTTCCGTAAGTTGATTGATCAACATTTTCCGACAACTGCGGAATTACTTCATTCAATTCAGAAACGATAAACTCATAAATTTCACTGCGGCTTTTTTGCTCCGGAATTTCGTCGCTAAACTTGGTAATCAACGGCACGTTTCCGTGTGTGTCAACCAAAATTGAATACCACAATGCGCGCAAAGCTCTCATTTCGGCAATAATCGGTTCGGCTTGTCCATCTGCTAGTGGCAACGATCCCGACTCAATTTGCAGAATTACACGGTTAACATTGTTGATTCCGTCGAAACAATTGATCCAGGTATTTCGTGGTTGCCATTGCAGGTTGTTCCAGGTATGAAAGTGCATGCGTTTGTAAGTACCACCATCGTCCCAACCATTCGGGCGGGTTGGTGTAACAAACATATCGCCCGGTTCCTCCTGTACATCAAACAATCCCTGCCAGTCCATAATGTAGCGCAGTGGCGTGTAGCCCGAGGCCATTAATGCAACAATATCAGATTCCGAAGCCGTAAACGACTCTTCGGTAATTTCTGAAAAAACTTCTTCGTCAAGATTAAAGCAACCTCCCGTAGTTAACAAGGCCAAAATCCCAACCACAGAAGCGGTGTATCCCGCTATTCGTTTTATATAGTTTTTGAAATTCATTTTTTCTGTTTTTATAATTAACAACTCCTAATAATTAAAAGGTTACGTTAACACCGAATGTGTATGTTCGTGTTGTTGGATACTGGTCTCTGTCGTCGTTACCCGGCGACAAACCAATACGATTAACTTCCGGATCGATACCTTTGTAACTTGTAATTGTTGCCAGGTTCATACCCGAAGCATAAACACGTACATTCTTGAAAATTTCGCTGTTTTTAACGTTGAAGTTGTAGCTTAAAGTAACGTTATCAAGTTTGATAAAGTCGCCATCCTCAACATAGTAGCTCACATAACGCTGCACATCAGAAAGTACCGCTTTGCCATAAACTTTGTCGTAGGCCGAATCGAGTGTATTGTAACCAATGGTTGGGTTTTCGTAGAACATACGTTGGAAGTTCAGAATCTGGTAGCCAAAAGCTCCTCGTAAGTTCATGTTCAGCTCCCAGTTTTTGTATCTGAAATTGTTGTTCCAACTCATGTAATGTTTTGGCAAACCGTTACCCAACACCTGGCGGTCGGCAGTCGACGACTCGGTGGCAGGAATAATATCTCCTTCAGGAGTTTCAATTAACCAAATACCATCGTCGGTAATATCAACACTTCTTAAACCGTAGAAATTACCAATTTTTCCACCAATTTCAAGACGGTGTGTTTCAATCTGAATGGGTTCGCCGGTGTATCCTGCGTAGAAGAAATCGTTTGTTGTTTGAAACTGGTCGTTAGATAAAGAAACCAGTTTGTTTGTGTTGGTAGAATAAGTCAGGTTTGCGTTCCACTCGAAATTCTGAGTTTGAACAGGAACTACGTTAATAAGCGCCTCGAAACCGTTGTTCTGGATAACACCAACGTTAGCCATAATACTGCCATATAAGTACGGAGGAACAGGAACATCGTAGTTCCAAAGTGCATCTTTTGTTTTACGACTGTAATAATCCAAAGCACCACCAACACGGCCACCAAAAAAGTCGAAATCAAGACCAACATTAAACTCTTCTTTTTTCTCCCATCTTAAATCAGGATTCGCATTACGGGCAGGAATCAATTCACGCATCCAATCGCCGTTGTACATAAAATAGCTATCGTAGTTCAAACTACTCTGCGACTGATAGTTGTTACCGGCATTAATACCTGTTACACCAAAACCTGCACGCACTTTCAGGTTATCAACCCACGATACGCTTTCCATAAAACTTTCCTCGTTAATACGCCATCCGGCAGACACACCCGGAAAATACCCCCATTTGTGGTTTTTACCAAAACGAGAAGAACCCTCGCGGCGCAAACTGGCCATTAATAAGTATTTGTCGTTATAGTTATAACTTACCCTTGCAAACAATGCAATCAGCTTATCAGAATACTTTTCGCTGTCCATTCCGGCTTCACCTTTTGGTAAACCCTGACCAATTCCGATGTGGTTGTAGGTGTATGAATCGCTTGGGAAATATTTATTATTTACCCAGAAGTTTTCGTACGTATTGTCCTCGTAGTTATAACCTGCCAAAGCTGAAAAACGATGATTGTCGATCGATTTTCTGTAGCTGGCCGAAAGCTCAGTGTAGTTTCCTACATAGTCGCCGGTTCCACGCGATGCATAACCGTCAGAACCATATTTTGTAGTTGAAACGTGATTGTGCGTTTGGTAAAATCCGCGAATGTTCGAATTACCTTTTCTTGCGTACAAACCTTTAAGATCGAGGTCGGCTATCGGAGAATACACCAAACTACCGGTAAAACGCATATTGCGATATTTATTTTGTCCCTCCGATTCTTTAATGTATCCTACCGGGTTATCGTAGAAATACACATCGCGCTCAAACCAGCTTCCGTCTTCGTTCATAACCGGCTCGGTTGGGTTACGAATAATTGCCTGACGATACACGTAGTTGTTAAAACTGTATCCGTCGCCACCAGTCCAGTATTTTTGCTCGCTTGAAATAATACCGATGTTCGCTTTCAGTTTATTATCGAACATGCTGTGGTTGATATCAATCCTTCCGGTGTATTTTTCATTGTCAGAATTCATGAAAATACCCTGATTGTTTTTGTAGTTCAACGATGCTGTAAGGTTGGTATTTTTACTTCCACCTCTAAAAATCAGGTTATGAACATGACTCACCGCGTCGCGGGTAATTTCATCCAGCCAGTCGGTATCCGATCCGTAGTCTTGCAGGTTGGCACCGGTAAATGTGTAACCTTCGGCCCATTTTTCTCTTAACTCCGTTGCGTTAAGGAAATCGAGCTTTTTACTGATTTGCGCCAAAGACACATAACCGGAATACTCAATTGTTGGCTCCATTTCATTAGCTCCCGATTTGGTTGTAATAATGATTACACCATTTGTTCCGCGGGTACCGTAAATAGCTGTTGCCGAACCGTCTTTCAACACGTCAACCGACTCGATATCTTCCGGAGCGATGGTTTCAAGGTTTCCGGGAATTCCGTCGATCAATACCAAAGGAGCTGTTCCACCATTCAGCGAAGAAACACCACGCAACATAATTTGTGCACCTTCGGTTGGATTACCGGTTGGCAACGAAACGGTTAAACCCGCCACTTTTCCTTGCACCAATTGTGCAGCATCTTTTACGGCACCTTTAATAAAGTCTTCCGATTTTACCGTTGACACGGCACTGGTAACGTCGGCCTTTTTTACGGTACCATAACCAATGGCCACAACTTCCTCAATACCAATAGCATCGAGTTCGAGCACCACTTTAATGTTTGTTTCGCCACTCAACTGAATTAATTGAGTTTTAAAACCGATGTACGACACCTGAAGTACATCATCATCATTTGCATTTAGTTCGAACGCACCATCAATATTGGTGGCCGTACCATTTGTAGTTCCTTCAACAACAACAGTTGCTCCGGGAATGGTGTTCCCGTCAGAATCAGTAACAGTTCCTGTTATTTTTGATGTTTGTGCCAATACAATCATTGGACACAACGCCAATAATAAAACATAGAAAAGTACTTGTGTTTTTCTCGTTAGATTCGATTTCATTTCACATGTTTTAAGTTTAAAAATTACATAACGATGCTCTGACATCGTCATTTGATGTTTATTTCTCAGTTATATAAATGGAATTTCCTACGGGGTGAAGAATACTGCTTTGAGGGATTGCAAAGGAGGGCGTTTTCTAGTTTGATTCATAAAGTTCGTCAGTTTTCAGTTTAGTTTGTCCGTTTGTTCAAGGTTTTTGCTCATCATCGTTTCCGGATGCCCCGAAAACACAACAACAGCAGCAAAATAGCCATCTTAACTACTGAACAGCAAGTCCTTAAACGCGTCGTTTTCGATACCAAAAGAAGTCTTTCGTGCATGATTCAACTATCACATATGTGTAGCAAAGTATCACATATGTATAGTCGCACTTTATAATACTGACGATTGTTAGCCTTTACAGCCCCGCAAAATTATTGCGCCGTAGAACGCTTCTTTTAGTCACGTTAAATGAAGTTTTTCGGGAGTAATTTTACACAAATGTGCTTTTGATTTGAGAAGACAACAAAATCGCAGTTCGATTCAATAAAAAAGCAGAACCCGGTAGTATACCAAATTCTGCTTTTCACTATTTCGAAAGAAATAACTACCTCGTAATTCCTTCCAACGTAGGTTTTACTTCAATGATATTTCCATCGGCATCAAACTCCAGTTTATCGATACAAACCTCGCGATTGAAACCTGCACGGTAGCCCATATCTTTTCCTTTTGGATAAGTAAAACGGTGATACACCAAATACCACTCGTCTTTTCCGGGAACCTGAATGGCCGAATTATGACCGGTTGCCAGTATTCCTTTTTCAAGGTCCTTTTGTATCACGATGTTATTCTCGGGAATGGTAAGTTCTCCGAGTGGAGAATCACTGGTTGCGTAACGCACTTTGTAATTCGGGCTGCGGGTATCGTCTTCGGCCCACATAAAATAGTAGGTTCCCTGGCGGTAAATCACGTAAATCCCCTCACGAAAAGTCTCATCCGGCGTCATTACTTTTAGTGTTTCCTTTTTAATCGAAACCATATCGTCGTTCAGCTCAGCAGCAGACAGATAACCATTTCCCCAGTACAGGTAGCTTTTCCCTGTTTCCGGATCGGTAAACACATCCGGGTCAATTTCCTGCCCCCTGTTAATGCCTTCAGGTTTCCAATTGATCAACGGCTCGCCACTGTCAACAAACGGGCCTTCCGGATTATCAGCCACGGCAACACCAATCTTTTGTCTTCCGCAGAAATAGAAAAAGTATTTGTATTGGCCTTTAATTTTCTTTTCGATAATACACGGTGCCCATGCGTTGTGATCGGCCCAGCTTACATCTTCGCGCAGATTAAGAATGATCCCCTCATCCGTCCAGTCAACTAAATTTTCTGACGAGAAGGTTTTAAAATAATAACCGCCCCAGTTATGAAAACCGTCGCTGGTTGGATAGATGTAATATTTGCCTGTTTTTTCGGAATACAACACATCAGGATCGGCATAAAAACCATCCAGCACCGGATTATGATCCTCCGAAACAATGGCACTGTAAGCCTGTTTGCTAACGCCTTCCATTTCGATGGTATATTGAACAGGACCATCAGAAAAATCCTGCGGTCCGGTTGGCGTTACTGTTACCCCTGAGAAACTTTTAAACTCCGGGTCAAAAGCAGTAATATCAACTCCCTTTTTCACCGGAAAACGTATCGTTCTTTTCTCGCTGTCGATATTTACATTTTGCTTTTTCAGTCCTTCGGCAGTAGCCTCCAGAAGCGGATCATTCATTTTTCCCCATTTGGCGATCAAGCGTTTCAACTCTGTTTTTGTAATCGGTAACACCGTTCCGTGCCGCGGATGAAAATTCATTGAAATGGCTTCGTCAATCACTTCAAAATGCTGCAAGTCGGCACTTTTTGTGAACTGGTATCGGCCCAGTCCGTAAACATCGTACATCAGAATCCATTCGTTGGAATTGTTCAGTTTGAAAACACCTGATCCTTCCACGGCCTCTGTTTCCTTGTCCACGCGCGCTAAACTGGGGTATTCATAGCCTTCTATCAGTTTATCGGAAATGGCCAGTTTAATTCCCGGCTCACCACTTTCCGATTTATGGAACATGTAGAATTTCCCGTCTTTTTTGATGATATCGGCATCGATACAAGCATTGTTAGTCGGGCTGAATAACAATTGTTTTGGTGCCGCTTCCAAAGCGGTAAAATCCTTGTTGGCGTATGCGTAATAGATAATATCCGGATCGTCGCCCTGCTTCATCGAAAAGTAAACCATGTATTTTCCGGCTTCCTCATCGTAAATGGTTTGTGGTGCCCACACGCGCCAAACATCGCCAAACTCGTCAGGAAAAGCCTCAGGAATATTCACCTCCGACGATTGCCAGTTAATCAAATCCTCCGATTTCAGTAAAACCATAGCATAATTTTTCCAGCCCATGTCGGTTACGTACAAATCGGTAACCACCATGTAAAAGTTACCATCTTCGCCGCGCAGGATATGCGGATCGCGCACACCGCCGGTTGTGCAAATATCATCGTTATCCAAAACCGGCTGATTGTTGTTTAAAGCCCGGTAATTATAACCATCCTCACTTACCGCAAATCGAATTGATTCTTCGCCCGGTCCGTTGCCGGTAAAGTAGGTAAACAAATAGGCTTCGTTCTTTTCAGAAGTGTTGCACGCGGAAAAGATTATCAAAAAAAGTAATGCTGAGAGTAGCAGATTTCTGTTGTATTTCATCAAATTAATGTATTGTATTTAAGTCGTTTTATTTCCCAATTTTTACGCGGCACACATAAAATGCATTTCCCTGAACTTTCAGTTTAAAGCCACTTTCGTCAGCCCAAACCGCTGAATGTGCAGGCACCAAAGTATTCGGCGCTTCGCGTGTATTAATTGCGCCGGGTTGATTGCTGTGCAAACAGGTAATTTTCACTTCAGCTTTTTCAATCGAGCGTTTCAGTCCTTTCAAATCGATATCAATATCCTGAACTTCATCCGACGCATTTACCACTTTCACAATCACTTCAGAAGTGTTTTTATCGATTACGGCACTGGCGTAAAGACTATCCTGTCCAGTGATATTTGCACCGTCAGCAGTAATATTTAATACGTTCGTTCCGGTGTTGTGCGCATACATTTGCTGCACATAGTAATTCGGTGTGCGCACCACCTGTAGGTTATCAAACCAAATCATATCGGGTTTCCACTGCCACGCATCGTAATGCGCAAAAAGAGGTGCGTAAGTTGCCAGCTGTACGATATCCGCATTGCGCTCCAAACCGGTCATAAAAGCAGCTTCAGAGATGGCAGCGCGCAGGTTGTTATCGCGGGTTTCGTGGTGCGATGCAAATTCGCCGGCAAATACTTTTGGCCCGTTGCGGTCGTAACTGTCGTAACGTTCGGCGTTTGCAAAAAACCACTCCGGACTGCGGTAATAATGTTCGTCCACCAAATCAACTTTCAGTTCTGTCATTTTTGGCCACAGGTAATCGAAATTCTCTCCGTCAGGAGTCGGTCCTGAAGTACCAATGATTTTTATCTCCGGATGTTTTTCACGCAATACTTCCATAAACGGAATCAATCGCTCCACATAACCTTCACCCCACTGTTCGTTTCCGATGGCAAGGTATTTCAGGTTAAAAGGCTCAGGATGCCCCATTTCAGCACGTACTTTTCCCCACTCTGAGTCAACCGGTCCGTTGGCAAACTCTATCAGGTCAACTGCATCTTCAATGTAAGGTTCCAAATCATGTACCGCCACACATTCTTCGCTTTCGTACTGACACGCCAAACCACAACTAATAACAGGAAGCGGCTCGGCTCCCAGGTCTTCACTCAACAAAAAGTATTCATAAAAACCCATTCCGTAAGTTTGGTAATAATCGGGGAAAAAGCGGTGTTTAAACGTATAGTTCCAGCGGTTTTCATTCAACGGGCGATTTTCAACCGGGCCAACACTGTTTTTCCATTGGTAGCGGGTTTCCAGCGTATTTCCTTCGATGATACATCCACCGGGGAAACGAAATACTCCGGGATTTAATTCATAAAGCGCTTCTGCCAAATCTTTGCGCAAACCGTTCTCACGGTTCTGCCAGGTTTCGGTTGGGAACATCGAAATGTGATCCAGATCAACTTCTCCCGCTGTTCTCAAAACCACACGAACTTTACCTTTTGCATCGGTGGCATTCGATTTTATAATACACTGGTATTTTTCCCAGCTATTACCCGAAACAAGTATCTCTCCCCTTCCGATAACTTCTTCACCGGAACTTACCAGCTCAATTCCGAACTTCTTTTCGCCACCATCCAACGAGCGGGCATAAAACGAAAAACGATACGAATCGTTCTTTTTATATCCAATTCCTCTGAACCCATTATTTTCTAATCCTGTGCCACGACGTAAACCGGTTTCGTTTAAACGAACGTAATTTGGATTTCGATCGAAACAAGGAGCTTCGTTTTTCACCTCCACATTTCCGAAAGGCAACCACCCCACAAAAGGCTGATCGAACTCGAACGAACGGTTTTTTATTAATTCGGCATAGAGACCGCCATCGGCACCAAAATTTATGTCCTCGAAAAACACACCGTACATATCGGGCTGAACGGTTGCTCCGGGTTTGGTCACATCAACTTCAAAATTCTTTTGGGCAAATAAACTCTGGCTCCAAATGGCCAACAGAAAAATAATCGCTCTAAACTTCATCTATTTTTGGTTTTAGTATTTCTTCTAATATAATGACGCAAAAAGGCTGTAAATGGACTACGATAAACCGTAGAAATTTTAAGGTCGCAACGAAATTACAAATATTCGATAGCTGGCGATGTTAGTTTTTCAGCAAAAAAGATCACAAATTCAACTCAGGGCATTTTTTACCTGTTAAAAACACGGAAATAATGCGAATCAAGGCATGAATATATTTTTGTGAAGTCATGATTTTCTCCCTTTTTTACCTCAATCCTGAAAGAGGAAAGGAAGAAAATCCTTGAGCTTCGTTTAGGATTTGAGGCAAAATCAAGGATTTTTGCTTAAATGTAGTACACCTTTGATTTCATAAAAACCAGCTCCGAACCTCAAAAGCAAAAACCGCCTTACGTAAACTTTCCCAATCCGTCGGTAAAATCGCCCGGTTCTTCTATTTTATTCTTTTAAGCGATTCATCTCCAGTAGCTTTATTCCCGGAAATAATAATGAAAAGCTATGAATCGAATAAAAACAATTTTCGTCGTAATCGCAGTAAGTCTTCCGACTTTATTGTTTGCACAAAACGATACAACAAATAAGACCTGGAGCCTTAACGATTGTATCGATTACGCATTAACGCAAAACGTTTCGGTGCGCCAGAGCATTTTGGCTAATGCGTCGAACGAACTCAACAAAAATCAGGCGGAAGCCAACAAACTTCCCTCGTTAAGTGCTTCTGCACGCCAGAATTTTAGCTGGTCGAAATCGGAAGATCTGCTTACCGGCGATTCTGATTTTTCAGGAAACAACAACACCAGTTACGGCTTGAATTCGAGCATTACCGTTTACAATGCAAAACGTTTAAATAACCTGATTAAACAGGCCGAGCTGGATATGCAAAGCGGAATTTACGACTCGGAAACCATAAAAGAGTCAATTTCGCTGAGCATTTTAAATGCCTTTTTGCAGGTTGTATTTTTAGAGGAGAATGTAAAAAATGCACAAAACCAGTTGGACGCTACCACCGAGCAACTCAACTTATCGGAAGCTAGGTTACAGTCCGGCATTATTTCACGCTCCGATTACCTGCAGGTAAAATCGCAACTGGCCAACGAGAAACTGAGTTTAGCCAACGCGCAGAGCAACTTTGCCATTTCAAAAGTAAGTTTGATGCAGTTAATGGAGCTACCTGTTGATGAAAACTTTGAAGTGCTTCGTCCGAACCTGGAGGAATTAGCTAATGAAAATCTTACTCCGGTTGCATCAGATGTATATGCCACTGCACTGGCCATTAAACCGCAAATTAAAAGTGCCGAGTACCAAAAAGAAAGTGCTGCGCTGAATGAAAAAATTGCAGCGGCCGGTTTTTATCCAACCATCAGTGCCGATGCAGGTTTATCAACCGGATACTCGAGCTACAATACATCCAATTACTTCGGACAATTGGGCGATCAGTTCACACCATCAGTTGGAGTTTCAGTATCGATTCCAATTTTCCAGAAGAAGCAAATTAAAACAAGTGTAGCACAGGCAAAAATTGGTTACAGCAATGCCGAATTACAGGAAATTGATACCAAAAACCAATTGCGCAAAGAGATTGAACAAGCTTGTGTTGATGTGCTTTCGGCACAGATTGAATTTGAAGCCAACCAGGAAAGCTACTCTTCTTACGAGGAATCATATCAACTGGCACAGGAAAAGTTCAATAACGGACTGATCAACTCTGTTGATTTCCTTTTCGAGCGCAACAACCTGATCACTGCAGAAAGTCAGCTGTTACAATCAAAATTCAACCTGATATTCAGCTATAAAATCCTCGATTTCTATCAGGGCAATCCAATCACTTTATAAACCGAAAAAATTAAAACGAAATATCATGAAGAAAAAAACAATCATCATTATCGCATTACTGCTTATCGTTCTGGTATCAGCAGCACTGGTTCTTAAACCTAATAAGGTTGATGTAAGTCAGATCGATATTCAAACCGCAAAAGCCGGACAAGGAAATATCAGTACTATTGTGGAATCAACCGGAACGTTGGAAGCCATTACAACAGTTGAAGTGGGAACACAGGTTTCGGGAATTGTAGATGAGCTATTTGTTGATTACAACTCGTATGTAAAAAAAGGCCAGTTGCTGGCAAAAATCGACACTACCAACCTGGCGGCACAACTGGAGCAAAGCCAGGCAACGTTAGACAATGCAAAAGCAGAACTCGATTATCAGCAGGCTACCTACAACCGCATGGCACCGTTGAACGACAAACAATTGATCTCGCAAACTGATTTCGACCAGTTGGTTTACAATTTAAACAAAGCAAAAGCCAGTTACAACAATGCTATGGCGCAACACAAACGCAACAAGATCAACCTTGATTATGCGTTGATCTACTCGCCTATCGATGGAGTTGTATTGAACAAAGAAGTGGAAGAAGGACAAACTGTTGCAGCAAGTTTTAACACGCCAACCCTTTTCACCATTGCCAACGACCTTACGCAAATGCAGGTTGAGGCCGACATTGACGAAGCCGACATAGGCCATATTAAAGAAGGACAACGTGTTGAATTTACAGTTGACGCTTATCCTGAAACAACTTTTGAAGGAAAAGTTACACAATTGCGTTGGGAGCCAACTGTTACCAACAATGTGGTAACCTATACCATTATTATTGACGCGCCAAACCCGGATTACAAACTGATGCCGGGAATGACAGCCACGATTCAGGTTTACGTGTTGGAGAAAAACGATATCCTGGTAGTTCCAAGTAAAGCACTACGTTTTACTCCCGACCAAAAATTACTGATGAGCTACATGAGCCAACAGGCTAAACCTGAAATGCCGGCAGGACAAACTCCTCCTGAAATGGGAAGTATGCCACAGCAAGCTTCAAGCGATGCAACAATGGTTTGGGTCAAAGAAGGCACCAACATTCATCCTGTTCCGGTTAAAATAGGAATGAACGACGACATTAACGCTGAAATCCTTTCGGGAGTTAAAAGCGGACAGGAAGTTGTACTCAGCATGGAACAAAAAGGAGCAAATGAAACTGCAGCCAGAGCAGGCAGCAATCCATTTATGCCAGGCCCTCCGGGAAGAAGATAGTATTCCAGGGAAAAAGGCAAAAGTTTAAAGGTAAAAGTTACTGTCATCTCGACGAGGAACAAGGATCGAGCATCCAGTATCAAGCAACCAGAAACAAGTATCCAGAATCCAGTATCTAAAAAAGAAAAAAATGAGTAAAGCAATTATAAAAGTATCAGAACTGCGAAAAGACTACCATGTGGGGGAAATGACCGTGCATGCGCTTCGCGGAGTTGATATGGAAATATACGAAGGAGACTTTGCAGCAATTATGGGAACCAGCGGATCGGGGAAATCCACCATGCTAAATATCCTTGGCTGCCTCGATAAACCGACTTACGGCGAATACCAGTTGGATGGTGTGAACATGGGAACAATGAACAAGAACCAACTGGCAGGACTGCGAAATAACAAACTGGGATTTATATTTCAGTCGTATAACCTGCTGCCTCGCACAACCGCCCTGGAAAATGTGGAACTGCCGCTTTTCTACAATTCGAAAGTAAAGACCAAAGAAAGAAAAGAACGTGCCATGCACGCCTTGGAGCAGGTTGGATTAGCCGACCGCATGGACCACATGCCGAACCAGTTATCGGGTGGACAACAACAACGTGTGGCCATCGCCCGCTCGCTGGTGAACGATCCGGTGGTTATTCTTGCCGACGAAGCAACCGGAAACCTCGACACCCGGACTTCTTACGAAATTATGGAACTCTTCCAGCGGTTAAACGACAACGGCAAAACCATTGTATTTGTAACACACGAATCGGACATTGCCCGTTTTATGAAACGCAATATCGTTTTCCGCGACGGCAGAATACAAAAAGAATCGGCAGTAAGCGATCGATTTAATGCAACACAATTGATCGAAGCACTTCCGGTAGATGAAGATTATGAATCTTAAAAGCAGCGAAAAATGAACTACGCAAATCTCACAAAAATAGCAACCACTGCCCTGAAACGTAACAAGTTCAGAGCGATACTTACCATGCTTGGTATTATTATCGGTGTTGGTTCGGTAATCGCGATGCTTTCCATCGGCGAATCATCAAAACAAAGTATCCGTGAAGAAATGTCGGATATGGGAACCAATATGATCTTTGTAATGCCCGGGCAGCAACGTCGTGGCGGCGTTATGATGGGTAATTCCAATACAAAAACACTGACATTAAAAGACATTGAAGCACTAAGAAAAGAAGCAAAAAATATTACCGAAGTATCACCACAAGTGAGCACCAGCGGACAGGCGGTTAACGGCAACAACAACTGGCCAACAACAATTTATGGTGTTGATGCCCCGTATCTTGATATCCGAAAATATGAACTGGAAGATGGCCGGATTTTTACCGACAAGGAAATAAAGTCGCTGGCAAAAGTCTGCATAGTCGGACAAACAGTTGTTGAGAATGTTTTCAACGACAATGTTGATCCGATCGGACAAACCATCCGTTTTGGAGGCATTCCGCTAAAAGTAATTGGCGTGCTGAAAGAAAAAGGCGAAAACGGCATGGGAATGGACCAGGATGATATGATACTTGCACCGTACACATCTGTTCAGCGACGCATGTTGGCAATTACTCATATTCAATCGATTTATGCTTCGGCAGTAAGCGAAGAACAGTCGGATGCAGCCATCGAAGAAATTGAAACGATTTTACGCCGGCAGCACAAATTAAAAGAAGGCGACGACGATGATTTCCAGGTACGGTCGCAAGCCGAAATGGTGGAAATGGTTTCATCGGTAACTGATATGCTAACCTTACTTTTAGGAGCAGTTGCAGGAATTTCATTGCTTGTTGGTGGTATCGGAATTATGAATATCATGTTTGTGTCGGTAACCGAACGAACCAAAGAAATAGGGCTGCGCATGTCAGTTGGCGGACGTGGATTTGACATTATGATGCAATTCCTGATTGAAGCAGTAATGCTAAGTATTTTGGGAGGTATTATCGGAATAATTTTCGGAACAGCACTCTCGTATCTGGCATCGTTCGCATTAGATATGCCATTTGTTGTCGATACTCAGGCTGTTGGATTATCCTTCCTGGTTTGTAGTGTAATCGGTATATTTTTCGGCTGGTATCCGGCACGAAAAGCAGCAAACCTCGATCCAATTGATGCAGTACGACATGAATAAACAGATAACCAAAATTCACAAACTATTAGTGAGTTTTGGTTTTTAATTTTAATACCGATTAAACAACAAAATGTCGCAAATTTCACTCCGTTCCTTTACTCCTTTGTTGTAACATCGGCATTAATCATTGTAAATATAAAATTTGCTTTTGCGGCATTTTATATAACAAATGATTTAACTTTGTTAAAAACCACTAAGAATGAACAAACTTCGGGCAAAACGACACAGACTTCCAATTATAATGCACCTCTTGGTATGGCTGGTCTTAATTATTTTACCACAAATTATAATCAGCCGTTATTCAGGAAATAACAATTTTATTGCCTGGGGATTTTATGTGAATGCTTTTATAATCGGCGTAATTTTTTACATCAATTATTTCTGGCTGGTACCAAAGTTTTACATGAACAACAAAAAGGCATTGTTCTTTCTTCTTGCCGTGGTTGTGGTTATCTGCTTCTATTTTGTACTTGATTACTCCAACGAGATTTTTCATAGTCCGGATCGCGGAAGAAGAGTTGCAGAAGAAATCGAACGAGAAGCGCGCGAGCCACGGTTTCGACGCCCACCTTTTAAGCTGATGCAAATATATGGCTACACACTTCTCTCTGTCGTTATTGTTGGTTTTTCAATTGGATTGCGGGCCATTGAACAATACACGGCCAGCGAGAAACGTCAAAAGGAGCTGGAAAAAGAGAAACTAAATTCGGAACTCGCATTTTTGAAAAACCAGGTGAGTCCGCATTTCTTTTTTAATACGCTGAATAATATTTATTCAATGGTGGCCATTAATACCGACGATGCACAGGCCTCTATTCTGAAACTATCGAAATTGATGCGTTACCTTTTATACGAATCGGAGCACGGCGAAACAATACTTTCGGCCGAAGTTGAATTTATGCGGAATTACATTGATTTAATGCAACTTCGTGTTTCTCAAAAAGTAGATATTCAGATTGATTTACCTGACAACCAGAACGACCTTAAAATACCACCTTTACTGTTTATCCCGTTTATTGAAAATGCTTTTAAACACGGCATCAGCTACCGCGACAAATCGTTTATTAAGGTGGAAATGAAAACTGAGGCTGAAAAGGTATTTTTCATGTGCGAGAACAGCGTGGCCAAAGAAAAAGTAGAAAAACGCGATGAGAACCATTCGGGCATCGGACTTGAAAATGTAAAAAAGAGACTCAACTTGTTGTTTGCCGGAAAATATGATCTGAACATCGAATCGACACCGGAAATATTTAGCGTAAAACTTGAAATTGATACTGCCAAATGATACGAACCATTGCCATCGACGACGAACCTCTTGCACTTCAGTTGGTAACTTCATATGTGAATAAAACTCCAATTTTAGAGTTAGCAGGTGCTTTTGATAACCCGATCGATGCCATGGAATTTCTGGACCAGAATGAGGTAGATCTAATTTTTCTGGATATTGAAATGCCCGATTTAAACGGGCTTGAATTCACGCGAATTCTGACCAACAAACCCAAAATAATTTTTACAACAGCCTACGAGAAATATGCACTGCAGGGTTTTAAACTCGATGCCATCGATTACCTGTTAAAACCATTCAGCTACGAAGAGTTTTACAAAGCCACCGAAAAAGCAAAAAAACAGATCGGTTACGAACGTGCCGAGAAAAAAGGCGACGAAGTGGATTCGAACCACGAATTTCTGTTCCTGAAATCAGAATACAAAATCCGCCGCATCAATTTTAATGATATTATTTACATTGAAGGATTAAAAGACTACGTAAAGGTTTTTCTGAAAGACGAGCCAAAACCGATTATGTCGTTAAGTTCGTTAAAAGCGCTTGAAGCCAAACTTCCTGAAGAGAAATTTATGCGCGTTCACCGTTCGTTTATCGTAAACCTCGAAAAAATCGATACCATCGAACGCAGCCGAATTGTTTTTGGCAAAGTTTACATTCCGGTTAGCGAGCAGTACAAAGAAGTTTTCAACAATTTTGTAAAGAACAATTTCCTTTAGCAGGTTTCTACTAAATCATTGAAACACCTCTTTCTTTATTGTAAATAGGCGCATTCGCACCTTTTGTAATCACAATTTTGGTTGTGCGGTAGAATTGCTACACATAATCAACATTTCGTAATAATCATACACATGTTTTATAAGAATGCAAACAATAGTTATAGAACAAAGTCTACTTGATTTCTATTTTGCCACTCTTATTACGAATATAAACACTGCCTTTATTTATGTCACAAATTTCATCTGTATTAGAACAATTTGATTCGATTTCACTAAGTCAGATGGATGAAGTGGCGCTTCTCAACCGCTTTGATTTAAAATATCAACTCGACGAAGACAACCTTATTCAGGTGTTAAATGCCATTAAAAACGACTATTATATTTTAGAAATAAAACAATCCAGAACACATAATTACAACACCATTTATTACGATACGCGCGAAGATGAATTGTACAAAAAACATCATAACGGCAAACTAAACCGCATAAAAATAAGGAAGCGTATTTATGCCGACCAGGATCTTGCATTTCTGGAAATAAAGCACAAAAACAACAAAAGCAAGACCAGGAAACTTCGGATGATCGCAGAAAATAACGGCGCTGGTTTTACGGGAAAAGAATTGGAGTTTTTATCGGAGAATACCGATTTTGGGTTCCGCCTCTCGAAACAAACGTTGCCCGTAAAAAATACCAATTCGTTCGAGCGTATCACATTGGTGAACAAAGACCTTTCGGAGCGATGCACCATCGACCGCAAGCTGGTTTCTTATTCCAGCAACAAAAAAGTGGCAATGAGAAACATGGCCGTTATTGAACTAAAACAAAGCAGTTTAAACGAAAAAACGGTACTGGCGCAACAGCTCGAAAAATGTGAAATAAAACAAACCGGATTTAGTAAATATTGCATTGGACGCGCATTTCTGGAGCCCCGGTTAAAACAAAACCTTTTTAAGGAAAAATTGATCTGGCTAAAAAAACAGTTTAACGGCCAAATTGCAATTTCACCTGTAAACAACTCAACATCAACATTTAACCAAGACAAAAAACATGGATCAGATTCAAGATACAATCATAAACGAACCGCTAAAATGGCTGGGTATTAACGTCATTAATCCGGATGACTTTACCCGCTTAATTGCCACTTTTTTACTTAACCTGCTGGTTATTTTTATTGTAGTAAATTATATCTACTCGAAAAACAGCAACCGTAAAGACTTCTACTTCAGCTACTTCTCGATAAGCATTACCATTTTTGTACTTTGCTCGCTGCTCGAAAGCGTAAAACTGGAATTAGGTTTTGCCTTTGGTTTGTTTGCCATTTTTGGTATTATACGTTACCGCACCGACCCCATCCCCATTAAAGAAATGACCTACCTTTTCGTTATCATCGGAATTTCGGTAATCAACGCGCTATCCAATCAAAAAGTAAGTCATTTTGAGCTACTTTTTACCAACGCGGCAATAATTCTTACCATGTGGGTTTTGGAGAAAATTCTGCTGTTAAAACAGGAAATCTGTCTGGTTATCAATTACGAAAACATCGAGAACATTAACATTAAACGGAAAGAGGAATTGTATGCCGATATTCAGGAGCGCACCGGGATAAAAGTAAAACGCATTGAAATTGAAGAGATTAACTATTTGCGCGATGTGGCACGAATTAAGGTTTACCACGATATAAACGATAATAACGGCGAGAATAACACTTTTTAAAATGAGAAAATTACTTCTACTAATTGCAATCGTATTTGCATGTCAACAAGCTTACTCGCAACGCACGTGGTTTGATGCCGAACTTACCGGCGAAATTGTAAAAGACCTGGAATTTTCCGTATCGCCAAACGTTCGTTTTAAAGAAAATTTTGAGATGAAAGAGTACTTTCTGCAATCGGGGCTGGAATACAAATTCTGCAAATATTTTTCGTTGGGTGCGGGTTATCGTTTTGGCTACAACATTAATGGCGACGATGAGCACGAATCGTTCGGGCGTTTTCATGTGGATGCAAAAACCGGCATAAAATGGAACAATTTCACGCCAAAATTCAGGTTACGTTTTACCAATTCCGACGATTTTTCGGAAGACAACGAAATCACCAATTACCTCCGTTACCGTTTCGAGCTGGAGTATAAAATTAAAAAGCTCGACCTGGAACCGTACGTCTTAACCGAATTGTATCACGATCTGGATGCCAAAGATTTTAGCAAGTCGCGCTACGAGGGAGGCCTTGAGTATAAAGTGAACAAACACCATAAAATTGGGGCCTACTTCCGCGTAAACCACTACCTGAACAGCGACAAAAGCAACCGGAATATTGTTGGCCTTTCGTACAAATTCAGCCTGTAAAAAACGCCACCGGCGGAATAAATACCTGCTTCGTACCCCGATTACAATCTTTTGTATGTAAAGATTATAAACGCTTTATGATCGAAAAGCGTCTTATTTTGATTCCTTCTAAATAAAATTTATAATTTTGCCCTCAAATTATTATCCATGGGATCAAAGCAGGAACAAGTTCAGAAAACCATAAAAATGTCGAAACTGCTTTTCAGCCACCCGCAGTTAATTCTTGTGCTGGAGCGGTTTGGAATAAAGTTGGGCGTTCGCGAAAAAACAATTGAGGAGATTTGCCTTGAAAATAATATCAGCCCCAAGGTATTTTTAATGGTCGCCAATCTTAACATCGACAGTTCGTATCACCAGGATTTGGATTTTAGTGCTCAGGAAATAAAACAGATCGTAAATTACCTGATGAAATCGCACGCTTATTATTCGGCAGAGGTTTTTCCGGAAATCATCCAGAACATTCACCTGATGAGCGAATTCAGCCAAAAGCCCGAAATGCAGTTGGTTGAGCGTTTTTTCAATGGTTACAAACACGAAGTAGACCAGCATTTTGATTACGAGAACCACACCGTTTTCCCGTACATTTTAAACCTGATTGATGCCAACGCTGCCGAAAATTATTCGGTGATCGATTACCGCGAGCATCACGACGATATTCAGGAAAAACTCGACGATGTAAAAAAACTGCTCATCGAGCATCTTCCGCAAAAAGCAGACAATAACCTGAGGCGTAAGATATTATTTGCGCTGTTCGATTTGGATGCGGATCTGCAAACGCATTCGAAAATCGAGAATGAGATTTTAATTCCGCAGGTGGAACAATTTGAAAAACAAGGCCTCGTATAATTGGGAACGCGCTGTAAAATACTGATCATCGAACCTTCGGTAATTATTCGCGAAGGAATTGCTGCCATTTTGCAACAAATGAAAGACGGCGTTGAACTGTCGTTTGCCGACACGCTTGAAGAGGCCTTGAAGTTTGGGCAATCCGAGCTTTTCAAGATTGTAATCATTAACCCGGTTACGCTAAACAACTCGAAAAAGAACCTGAACAACCTGCTCACACTTTATAATAAAACCAATGTTGTTGGGCTAATTTCGAATCATTATGATCGAAATCTTTCAGATAATTTTGCCGATAATATTTTTGTTACCGACAGGCACGAAACCATTACACAGATCATCTCGAAACACTTTAATACCACGCCTGCCGCAACCAACGACATCGATAATACTTTGAGCGAACGAGAAATTGATGTATTGAAACTGCTGGCCTCCGGAAAATCGAATAAGGAAATTGCTGAAGAACTTTTTATCAGTATCCACACGGTTATTTCGCACCGCAAAAACATCAGTAACAAAATTGGTGTGAAATCGACAGCCGCGCTTGTTATTTATGCCGTGGCCAACGGTTTAATCGATGTTGATAGCTTTACCGAATAGCAGCCACATTATTTTCCAAGTTTTAAAATAAGAAACAGTAAAGGCGCCACGATCATTAAGGTCATTAAGGCCTTGCTAATGTATTTTCCTTTTTCTTTTCGGAATAAAACCCAGCCGATCAATCCGGCGATGATGAGATAAAATGAAAAGTCGATAAAAACCGACGACACCAGTTCATTTTGCGATGAGCTAACGGTGAGTGATGAAATAAATGAAAAAATCATACGCTTGTCATTTAAAATTACCAGTGTAAAATTCCGTGTTTTTTACCGGGCTGACAATCGCGTAAAATGATGATTTTATTTCAGGGTACTCCCATGAAAAGGGGAATTCAGACAATTCGGTCTCTTAATGCGCAAGCAGTTCGGAATTGTTGTCGCAACAATCGTAACCGGCCTGCAACGTTATGTGCTCGATGCCAAATTTATCGTGAAGCAGTTTTTCGGCTTTCGCACGAACTCCCATCAATTCCAACATGCTAATATTGGCTTCCATGTTTATATGCGCCTCCAAATGAATTTGTGTATCATCCAGTTTCCAAACATGAATGTGATGAATATTATCGATCTCCGGAATCTTCTCCACTTCTTCTTTTATTGCGTTAAGGTCGATATCATCTGGTGTCGATTGCATTAAAATATCAACAGTTTCTTTTACAACTCCCCAGGTATGGTAAATAATGTACATACCTACCAAAACAGTAATCAGCGGATCGATCCAGAAAACCTCGAATTTCCAAATGGCAATACCACCAATAATCACGGCTACCGACGAAAATGTATCACCCAGTAAATGCAGGTAAGCAGCACGCACATTCAGGTTGTGGTTTTTATCTTTATTCAGCACAAAAACCGAAATCAGATTGGCCAGCAAACCAAATGTTGCCACAATAAACATGATCTTTCCTTTAATGGGCTCAGGATTTACAAAACGTTCGTAGGCCTCAAAAAACAGGTACAAACAAATCCCGATCAGCACCACTCCGTTAAAAAGGGCAGCCAGAATTTCAACACGTTTATAGCCAAAGGTCTTTTGTTCATCCGAAGGTTTGCGGCTTCGTTTACCCGCCAAAAATGCGATAAAAATTGCCGACGAATCGCCGAGGTTATGCAGTGCATCAGACAGTAACGACAAACTATTCGAAATAATTCCACCGATAATCTGCACAATGGTAATGGAAAGATTCAGAACCGTTACCCACAGTAATTTCTTCCCTCGTATTTCGTGATGATGATGGTGATGATGCCCATGATCGTGATGATGCCCATGATCGTGATGATGATCTGCCATTATTCTTCAGTTTTCAATTAATACAAATATCTGCATTTATAGTTTAATAAAAATCCCCATAAATAGGGATTTAAAGAATTGTTATTTAGAACTACTTTTGCAAACAAATTGGTTTAGTAAGAGTTTATTTAGAAAAAGGTAAAAGTTTATGGATTTAGAAAACACTTTCAAAACAGGACGATGGTGCAAAGCCATTGAAGTGAAAGATTTTGTGACTTTAAATATCACCCCGTACACCGGCGATCACAAATTTCTGGAAGGCCCGACAGCGCGCACCAGCAAATTATGGGACCTTTGTAAAGAGGCCCTGAAAGAAGAGCGCCAGAACAACGGTTTACGCGATGTTGATGTAAATATCGTTTCGGGAATGACGGCTTTCGAGGCCGGGTTCATCGACAAGGAAAACGAAGTGATTGTTGGCTTACAAACCGACAAGTTACTAAAACGTGCCATGAAACCTTACGGAGGTTACAATGTGGTAAAAAAAGCTTTATCGGAACACGGTTTAAAACCCAATCCGGTTGTTCACGAGAGTTTTAGTAAGTACACCAAAACCCACAACGATGGTGTTTTTGATGCTTACACCGATGAGATCCGGAAATTCCGCTCGCTGGGATTTCTTACCGGATTACCCGATAATTATGCCCGTGGACGAATTATTGGCGACTACCGCCGTGTAGCTTTGTATGGTATCAACCGTCTGATTGAAGGTAAAAAAGAAGACCTGCAAAAAATCACCGGTCCGATGAGTGATGCTACCATTCGTTTGCGCGAAGAAGTTTCGGAGCAGATCCGTGCTTTGAGCGACATGATTGAAATGGGAACCATTTACGGTCTTGACCTTTCGCGCCCGGCACAAAATGCCCGCGAAGCGGTTCAATGGACTTACATGGCCTACCTTGCAGCGGTTAAAGAACAAGATGGTGCTGCCATGTCGTTGGGAAGTGTTTCTTCGTTCCTCGATATTTTTATTGAAAAAGATATTCAGGATGGAAAAATTACTGAAACCGACGCTCAGGAATACATCGACCAGTTTGTTATGAAACTACGAATGGTTCGCCACCTGCGTATGGAGGCTTACGACCAGATCTTCGCCGGCGATCCAACATGGGTAACCGAAAGTATTGGTGGTCTTTTGATCGACGGACGCAGCAAAGTAACCAAAACTTCGTTCCGTTTCCTGAATACACTATACAATTTAGGGCCTTCGCCAGAGCCAAATATTACCATTCTTTGGTCGAAAAACCTGCCAAAAGGTTTTAAAGATTATTGCGCGAAAGTATCTATCGAAACCTCATCAATTCAGTACGAAAATGATGATTTGATGCGTACCAGCTCAAATTGCGACGACTATGGAATTGCATGTTGTGTATCGATGCAGGAGTTGGGTAAACACATCCAGTTTTTTGGTGCACGTACCAACCTGGCAAAAACACTGCTTTTGGCTATTAACAGCGGTCGATGCGAAAATACAGGAACACAAATGGTGGATGGAATTCCCTTCATTGAAGAGGAATACCTGGATTACGACAAAGTAATTGACAACTTTAAAATAGCCATGAAAGAAGTGGCGCGTGTATACAACGAAGCGATGAACATCATCCACTTTATGCACGACAAATATTACTACGAAAAAGCTCAAATGGCGCTTATCGATACCAATCCAAAAATTAATATCGCATACGGTATTGCAGGATTATCGATTGTTGCCGACTCGCTTTCGGCCATTAAACACGCCAAAGTAAAACCAATTCGTGATGAAAATGGCCTGACCGTTGATTTCCAGATCGAAGGCGATTTTCCAAAATATGGAAACGACGACGACCGTGTTGACCACATTGCGCGCGATGTGGTGGAGCATTTTAATATGGAGCTGGAAAAACTTCCGGTGTACAAAAATGCCATGCCAACTATGTCGGTGTTAACCATTACTTCGAATGTGGTTTACGGAAAGAAAACTGGAGCTACTCCCGACGGGCGAGCCAAAGGAGTTGCTTTCGCACCGGGCGCCAACCCGATGCACGGACGTGATACACACGGTGTAATTGCGTCGTTGAATTCGGTGGCTAAAATCGATTATAAAGACTCGAAAGACGGTATTTCAAATACACTTTCGGTAGTTCCAAAATCGTTGGGTGCAACACCTGAAATGCGAATTGAAAACTTGGTTCGCACACTCGACGGATATTTCGGTTGCAACGCACAGCACTTAAATGTAAATGTGCTCGACCGCGACACGCTTCTTCATGCTATGGAGCATCCTGAAGATCACCCGCAGTTAACAATTCGGGTATCGGGATACGCCGTAAATTTTGTTCGTTTAACACGCGAACAGCAGCAGGAAGTGCTTACGCGATCCTTCCACGAAACAATGTAATCATACATTATACTACTTTTGCATGCCGGTCGGTCTAAACTGGCTGGCATGCTTTTTTGTTAAACAATATGTCTCCAACTGAAAATAAATTAATCGTCCATTCCATCGAATCATTTGGCACACACGATGGTCCCGGAATTCGTTTGGTCGTGTTTTTACAGGGCTGCAACCTGCAGTGTAAATACTGTCAGAATGCAGATACCATTGCTTTAAAAGGCGGAACACCAACCGACATTGAGAGCCTGGTAAAACGCGCCGGAAATATGAAAACATATTTTGGTGATGATGGCGGAGTTACAGTTTCAGGTGGAGAACCGATGTTGCAAAGTAAAGCACTGATTCCCTTTTTTGAAGCTTTGAAAGAAGAAGGTATTCATACAAATATTGATACTAACGGGTTGATTCGAACACCAGAAGCACAACATTTAATTTCGGCATTATCCGACCTGGTGATGTTCGACGTAAAGGCAACCACAGAAGAGGGTTTCAAGTCGATTACAGGAGCAAAAGGACTTGATCGTTTGTTGGAGAATATTCAACTTCGCGAGCAAAATCAAAAACCGTATTGGCTGCGTTATGTGCTGGTACCGGGTTACACAGATAGCGATGAATCGTTAACGTGGTTGATCGAAACTTTCTCAGAAAATAGCTACCTCGAAAAGTTTGAAATACTCCCCTACCACAAACTGGGAACTTACAAATGGGAATCATTGGGAATGGACTACCAGTTTAAGGACGTAAAGGAAAACACTCCCGAACAGATCGACCGTGCTTTTGAAATGCTGAAACCGCATTTTAAAGACATAATTGTGAAGTAAATAGCTTCGAGTTGCAAGTATCTAGTATCAAACATCAAGTATCTAGTATCACAAAAAGAATAACAATGAGTTTATATTCACCAAAAGAAATAATTAACGAAGCCGGGAAGCTGGCCATTGCAAAAGACAGTTACTCCGCAAAAAAGATATTGACACTGGCATTTTTGGCCGGCGCCTACATTGCTTTTGGTGGTTTGCTGGCCATTTTGGTTGGCGGAGGTGTTCCGGGAATTGGCGCTGAAAATCCCGGCATCCCGAAGTTTCTTATGGGTGCCATGTTCCCCGTTGGACTGATGATTGTAGTTATGGCCGGAGCAGAACTTTTTACCGGTAACAGTGCCTATTTTATGCCCAATGTACTGGGAGGCAAACAACGCTGGACTGCTCCGCTTCGTAACTGGTCGTTGGTTTATGTGGGCAACTTTGTTGGTGCTGTGTTTGTTGCCTATTTTTTAGTTCACCTCACGCATTTGGTAAACGCTGAGCCTTGGATAAATACAGTTGAAAAGATTGCGGTGGGGAAAACTTCCAATCCTTTTTTCACCACATTTTTAAAAGGTATTGGTGCCAACTGGCTGGTTTGTTTAGCGCTTTGGATGGGCATGTCGGCACAACACACCAGCGGAAAGATTTTAGGTATCTGGTGGCCGGTTATGGCATTTGTTACCATGGGTTTTGAGCACAGTATTGCCAACATGTTCTTTATTCCGCTGGCCATTTTCGAAGGAGCTGATATTAGCTGGGCAACCTTTGTGGTTAAAAACCTGATTCCGGCAACACTTGGAAATATTGTTGGAGGTGGCTTTTTTGTTGGCACCTTATACTGGTATGCCTATGCAAAAGAGAAATAGTAACATCAAAGCTTCTCGCTAGGTCCGTATTCAAACTAGTTTAAATGCGAGGTAAATTCCAGACCTCCCGCTTTTATCGTTTGCTGAAAATAAGCGTTGTCTTTCTTAAAATTTAGAAGGCTTCTCAGTTCGTTCAATTCCTTTGCATCCAACAAAGCATTTAAGATCTGGCTGCCAACCGGAATAATAATTTTTCGCTTAAAATTTGATGTTTTGTTTCGCAATGTCCACTCTTCGCCATCCAGATTTTGAATATAATCGGCAAATTTCCGGAAGTCTTGTTATTTAAAATTGAAGTTCAGATTCTTGTACTCAACATGCACGGCATCGCATTTTGCGCATTTAAAAATCTTTCCATTTTGGGTTTCTATAAGTATTTCCATTTTCTGAGCTTTTTTTGATACAACACAAAGTAAGCCCGTTGCGAAATACAAATCAATCCCAATAAGTGGTGATTTAAAAGTAGTGATACCCTCACTTTGAGTGAGAGTATCACTACAATTTATAAGAGCGTATCCACAATTCCCTTTTCGGGTTGTTTAAGCATGCGGGCCGGAATACTGCTTTTTATGACCTTCTGCAAAGCATCAACCTGACGCTCTTTGGCAAATCGTTTGGCAGTTATCAGGCTAATCTCGCGAACCGGTTCATTCGGCACAATTTCTTTTATCAGCTCTTCCTGCTCGGCCGGAATATTAATGGTAGCCAACTCGGGAATAAAAGTCAGGCCACTTTTGTACTCCACAATACGCCTTAATGATTCAATAGAATTACTGTGATACACCAGCCGTTGTTTGTTCTTCTTTTGCGGATTTAGCTGACAGATGGAATTCACCTGGTTCTGAAAACAATTCCCCTCTTCAAGATACCAGATTTCACCCTCTTCAATTGATTTGATATCGATGGAATCCTGTTCGAACAAACGGTGATCTTCGGAGAGATAGGCATAAAAACGTTCGTAGAAAAGTGGCGTTATAGTAATATTTGTAGCGGAAACCGGAGTGGAAATAATGCCGCAATCAATATCACCCATTTTTATTTCATCAATGATCTCCTCGGTTTTTAGCTCGTATATTTCCAGCTGCAAAGCCGGATAATCCTTACCCAACTGATGAATAAAAAGCGGAACGAGATAAGGTGCGAGGGTTGGTATTATCCCTACTTTCAGATTACCACTCACTTCTTCGCTAATGTTGACCGAAATCTGTTTCAACGCTTCGATCTGCTTTAAAATTTCCAGCGATTTTTCGTAAAACACCTTTCCTTCATCCGTGAATTGAAAGGGTCGTTTGGTACGGTCGATTAATTTAAACTCCAGCTCTTCCTCCAGTTTCTGTATTTGCAGACTTAATGCGGGCTGCGTAACTCCCAGCCTGTCGGCAGCCAGAGAAAACGAACCACATACATAAATTTCTTTCAGATACTCCAGTTGTGCAATATTCATAGCATAAGTATTACTAATAATGCTATAAATATAATAAATACCACTAATAGTATCTTTGAAGTGTTGAAACAAAAGAGAAATAATTAAAACTTTAAAAATTAGATATTATGAAAGCAAAAAATCAAATTACAGTAGAGAAATTGAATCAGTTATTAGCAGATTACCAAATTCATTATCAAAACCTGCGCGGTTTGCACTGGAACATTAAAGGCCAGTTATTCTTTGCATTACACGCCCGTTTCGAAGAGTATTACAACCAGGCAGCCGAAGTTGTAGACGAAATTGCAGAGCGTATTTTAATGTTGGGTGGTCAGCCGTTACATACTTTCGAAGACTACACAAAAACTGCACAACTGGGTGTAGTAGCCAATGTTTCGGAGGCTAAACCGGCTGTTGAAAGTGTATTGGAAAGCCAGCGTTATTTCCTGAAAAGCTTTAACGAAATTCTTGAAGTTGCAGGAGAAAACAACGATGAAGGCACAGCCGCAATGATGAGCGACTGGATCGGACATACTGAAAAAGAAATTTGGATGCTGGAATCATTCCTGGCATAAAAATCAAAAATGAATTAACAAAAAAGCCTCGCAAAATTGCGAGGCTTTTTTCGTTTTTGTGTGCAGACTATTTACCTACACAATATATTTTCTTCACTCCTTTAAAGATATAAGCATCCGAAGTTGGCGCAACTGATGCCCAGAATTTATCATCCAGCGAATTTTCGCTTAACAGTTCAAACTCTTTTCCTGTTTTTAGGATACGCGTTACGCCGCGCTCATCGTAAAAATACAACTGATCGTTGTAAATCCACGGCGATGCCCAGCACGCGCCAACTTTGCTCATCTTTTCCTGGTAATACAGCTCGCCGGTTGCAGCATCAACACAGCTTACCAAACCTCCTCGGCTGGCAACAACGTAAATCAGGCCGTTGTATAATACCGGTGACGAATTTGTTAGACCGGTGTTCGGATTACTCCAAACTACCCACTCGTTCGATGTCTCGCCCTCGGCTAAAGAAATGTCACCGTTGGCACCGGCTTTAACTGCAAATAACGATGTTGATTCGCCAGGACCTGCTGCAGTTCCCAAATAAATGTATTCAGCATCAAATACAGGAGAAGGAACTCCATAATTTCCTCCGGCTTTTAACTGCCAGATCAAATCTCCTGTTTCCGGATTATAGGAACGAATTGTTAATCCCATCACGATCAACTCGTCACCATTTACATTTTTCCAGATAACAGGAGTAGAGTAGTTCGTTTTTTCATCGCGGTTAACCTTCCATTTTTCATCACCCGTCGCAGCATCCAGTGCAAACAAAAATGAATTCTCTTCATTATCCACCTGAACGTATAAATTTCCATTGTAAACCAGCGGCGATGATCCGGTTCCCCAGCCGTTAAGCATTGGGTATGCGCCAAGGTCTTTTTCCCAAATCAGGTTTCCGGCCAGATCGTAACAATATACACCAACCATACCATAATAGGCGTAAACATATTTTCCATCGGTTACAGGTGTTTCACAGGCATAGGTACTTCCAACATGTTTGTTAATTCGAGGATTGCCTTCAAAAGAAACCTGTTTCCATAGTTCTTTCCCGGTTTTCGCATCAAGGCACGAGAGTTGCCAGCGATAAACAGCGGTTTCAAAACTTTTGTCTTCCTCCGCCAGTTGATCTCCCTGTTGCTCGGTTTCTTCTTTTGGCTCCGGCTTTTCAGCTTCCTTCACCAATACCGATGATGTGATAAAAATTTTATCGCCCAGTACAATTGGCGACGACCATCCCTCACCTTCCAAATTGGCTGTCCACCTGATGTTTAAACTATCATTCCACTCGCTTGGTAAATCCTTTGCCTGGATGACCATATTTGAGTTAGGACCAAATAATTGTGGCCACTCATTGGTAGAACAGGCCGACAGGATAAATAGTAATACAAATAAAGGAGACATACTCCTTAAAATTTTGAACATTTGTTTCATAAGGAACTGAATTACAGTTAATTTCGGTTGTTTTGTTTTTAAAAGTACTATTTTAATTGAACAATAAATACAACTTAAGAAGTATTAACACCCATTTAACAGGTAACAAATTTGAATCTTCTTTGCACATTCCTTCGAATAATAAAAAAAGCAGTAAAAAGACCTCAATCAAGATCAACTTACTGCTTCTTCAATTAATATTTTCAGCCTTGTTTTAAGCTCTAGTCATCGATGGTTTGAAACACCATCTGGCGGAATTTCCAACCGGTAACATCGTTAACCGGACCTTGTGTTTGTTTCATGATTATACCGATCACGTTTTCCTCAGGATCGGCAAAATACTGGGTATTAAAATAACCACCCCAATTGAAAGTTCCCTCACTTCCTAAACCACCTTTAATCTGACCTTTTTCTGTTACCAGCTCAAAGGCCAAACCAAATTTGGTATCCGAATCTCCGTGAATTTCTCCAATCTGATTCGATAAAATTACATCAACCGTTTTGCGGCTCAACAGGCGAACTCCGTTGTATTCTCCGCCGTTCAGGTACATTTGCAGAAAAATGGCATAGTCTTTTGCTGTGCTCGACAAACCGGCGCCTCCCGAGAAAAATGTTTTGGCTCCTTTTATCGGGTAGTCGGTATCGTAAAAAGTTACAGGGTATTTTTCCCAGCCGCCATTTACAGGATGTTGAACCTCAACCACACGATCGATATTTTTTGCAGGTTGGTAAAACCAGGTATCCTCCATTCCCAGCGGATCGAAAATATGTGTTTTCAGGTATTGATCAAACGGCATTCCCGAAACGATCTCGATGAAATAACCCAACACATCCAATCCTTCGCTGTAGGTAAACTGTGTTCCAGGTTCATGATGCAGCGGCATTTTAGCCAGCCTTTTCACACTCTCTTCAATGGTAATATTTTTGGTTGTGAACAGGTCGGTAACTCCGGCTTTTTTGTACAATAGCTGAAAACGCTCGTCTCCATCAATTGCACCATAACCAATGCCTGAAGTATGCGACAACAGGTTACGAATAGTAATTTCATTTTTTACAGGCACTCCTGTCCAGGTAGTATCGCTGTATCTGAAATTTGTAAGAACCTGCTGACCTTTAAACTCAGGAATATATTTTGAAATGGGATCATCCAACTGAAACTTACCTTCTTCCCACAGCATCATTACCGCTGTTGAAGTAATCGCTTTTGATTGTGATGCAATTCTAAAAATAGCATCTCGCTCCATTTTGTCGCCGGCTTCGTTGGCTACTCCGTAGGCTTTCCAATGCACGATTTTTCCGTTTCTTGCGACCAGCGACACAATTCCCGGAAGATTTCCTTTGGCAACTTCTTCTTCGCACATTTTATCGATGCGTGCCAATCGTTCAGAAGAAATGCCGGCACTTGCGGGTGCCATCTCCTCTAACTTATGCGATTTTTTGATTGAACTGGTCTGAGCATTGGTTACGCCCAAAACAAAAATACATAGCGAAAAAAGCAGTATTAACTTCTTCATTTGGTTTGATTTATACGTTTATGTTTTTGATTCCTTTCAACTCACCAAAACAAGCGTTTTGATTAAATTAAGCCCAAAGATAAAAATTAGATCAACCAAACGGAATAACTTATTGTAATAAAAACAAAAAGAAGCCGAAGCTTCTTTCTATAAATAATGATATATGGTAAAATTTTAAATCCCTCTTATATTCTATTTTATGTAGCCAACTTCGCGGTAATAGCGTTCGGCACCGGGATGCAAGGGAACGCCGAAATTACTCCAAACCGTGTTGGAATCGTAGGAATAAATCCGGATAAACCATTTTAATCCTCCCCGGTTTTTATCAATTGCTTTTGCAATGTCGTAAGCAGCCTGCTCGGGTGTATCGTCGCGGGCAAAAAATGCCTCACCCGATCGTCCCAATGTTTTGATTCTGCGGTTGAGTCCGCGAAGAAAACCATTCTGCACAACAACAGGTTCAGCGTCCACATTTTGTTCGGCAATTCTATCCAGACAATCTTTAGGAAGTTCCATAAAATGCAAATCGAATTTTTCACTCAGCGCAGTCCAGTACGACGATTCGATGTTATTACTCGGCGTAGCTAAAAAGCCGGCAATTATATCAAACTCGCCTTTTAACGCTTCGTCGTACGACACCCGTCTTTTGCCTCCCCAACCTTCAATTTCGTCCGAAGTAATTCCGTAATAATCCAGAATTGTCGCCATACTTCCGTCAGTATCAAAAATACGCACCGGCAGTCCTTCTTCACGAACCTGTTCCAGACTTTCTATTCCGCTCTCCTTTTTTGTAGCGATCAGAAAATAAAACGGATCTTCCACTTTGGCAATCAGTCGCAGATTTTTATACGGCCCGCCACCAAAAAAACTCTCTTTGTAAGCGTTGGCCAAAAAAGCACTCGACGTAATTCCAAAATCAACTTTTGCATTGATACGGTAAATAGTGCCGTCTTCTAAATTCGCCTCATCAAGTGGTGGCGGATAGCTGGCCTCGGAAACCAATCGCGGGCCATGCATACGGTTGCAGTTGCGACAAATAATTACCGAATATCCCATTGGCTCCATCGCCTGCTGAACAAAATCGGCCAGTTCGCCCCACGGACAACTGGCTTCACAAGCACCTGCAACTACGGGCCTTTTAACATCCCAACCGGTTTTTCCAACATCGATTGTTTCCTGTGCACTGATTTCGGAAAATCCGGGAAATAGAAAAAGTACGAGGATAAGTTTCAAGCAAACTCTTGGTGGCATAGCAGTTTATTTTTTGGTTCTTTTCAGGTTTTAAAGTGCAGTAATTTTATAGAGCAAAAGGAAACAAAGTTCCCTTCTGCTCTAATTTCTATCCTGTTATAATTTAGCTTTACAGTAATTGTCGTGCTTCTCGGTCGGGATCATTTTTCGCTTCGCAAACGTCGTTTAAAATCATTACCTCGCCATTTTCGGCCGAGAATTGTGGCCATTCAGGTAAGGTTTCGCAATTCGGATTACCGGTTTTCATAAATGACAGTAATGCATCCGACATTTTTTCGGAAAGCTTACGCGGACGGGCGCCGCCTCCGGTGTGCGTCAGCATTAAGTCAGTATTGTAAAACCAGAAACAGATATCGGAACAGTGGAAAGCCCGCATTCGTCCGTTAAACATTGGTGGTTCCCAACCAAACCAGGCCACATAAACTGGTGCCGGCTGATTGATTTTAGCGGTGGCTGTTTCAACCACACTTTTACGGTTACTTCCTGCCAAAGTGAGGATTTCAATGGGTTTAGCATCTGGAAAAACTTTTGCATAAGCATCATAAATTTCAGCGGCTTTATCTCCAAAACCGCCTCTGATACCGGCTCTGTCCTTCATCATTTCCTTGGCTCCCTCTTCAGTAATTGCTTCCAATTCAGGATTGGTGCGCGACATTCCCCACTCGTGGAAAGTTGTCGACAACATCATCGGCACATCGGATGAAATGCCGCCGGACTCAGAATAAAAAGTACCTTTTGGAATATTCACACCATCAGCAACCGGGGCAAAACCCATACGCATCAATCCGCTTCCGCCTTGCTCTTCACGCATTTTCTGACTGGCTTTGTTTGCAATTAAAATGTATTCTTTCCAGGGGATTTCCTGTAGTTTATCAATTTCTGAAGGTTTTAAACCTGCTTCGTTCAGCACATACTCGCCCAGTTTTTGTGCATAAGCCTGATCCATAGCCTGAGTTGTAGAACCGCTTAAAGGAACAGCTTTATGAACTAATCCTTTTGCAGCCGGCATGGCAGCCACTGTGCAAACTTTGGCACCGCCACCTGATTGCCCCATGATTGTAACATTATCAGGATCGCCACCAAAATTGGCAATATTCTCGTTCACCCACTCCAAGGCAGCAACCATATCGAGCGCTCCAACGTTGCCGGAATCTTTGTATTTTTCTCCACCAACACCCGACAGATCAGAAAAGCCGATCGGCCCCAAGCGGTGATTAATAGAAACAAATACCACATCTCCTTTGCGGCTCAGGTTCTCGCCCATATAACCGTCTTGCTCAATACCATTTCCATTGGTAAAACCGCCACCATGCAGCCAAACCAAAACCGGACGTTTATTGCTATCGATGGCAGGTGTCCATACATTCAACTTCAAACAATCTTCGCTTACATCGTCGTAATTCCAATGATCAACAAACGAAGAATAGGCATTAGCATAACGGCCATCCATTAACTGCGGAGCTGTATTTCCCCACCAAACTGCAGGCTTAATATCGCTCCATGGTTCAGGTTTTTGAGGTGGCATAAAGCGGTTTTTGCCACTGGTGTCGGCACCATAAGGAATGCCTCTGAACTGCGTAATTCCACGCAGGATAAATCCTTTCACTTTACCGTAAGCAGTATCTGCAATGGCAATATCGTCGCCAATAAAAAGTATTTGCTCGTCATCTTCAGCTGCTGCCGATTCTGCCGGAGCGGCACATGAAGCAAGAGGAAGTGTTGTAGCCAATCCAAATCCGGCTGCTCCGGCTCCCATCGTTTGAAAAAAGTCTCTTCGATTAGTTTTCATTGTTATAAGTTTTAAAGTTTAGTTTATTTGAATAATAAGGGCGCCATTTCTTTTAAACAAACACGCCACGTGTCCCAGGTGTGACCGCCAACTTTGTCGAAATAGGTGTATTCCATATTCAGTTCATCCAGCTCATTTAGCAACCTTTCAGCGTTATCATACGCCATGTCGGTTTCGCCACAACCCACCCAGTACAATTTGTAACCGGCCTCTTTTATTGGCGTTAATTCTGCTTTTGCATCGCGACCGGGAGTAAATCCCATACTCAAAACACCAATATAATCGAATAATTCGGGATTTCGGGCAGTGGTATAAAGCGTGTAAATTCCACCCATTGAAAGACCGACAAGTGCACGTCCTTCTTTTTTGGCAATTACACTATAATGCGATTCCACATAAGGAATGATATCTTCAACCAGGCTTTTGGTATATACGCCACCGGAATGAAATTCATCCGATTCCATATCCATGCTGAACAAGTCAGTTGAACCTTCAATTGGATCCAAAACATCCGGCGAAGCCAGTTGGTTAGGAGTTGCATTTGGCATAACCACAATCATAGGTTCTGCTTTGCCCTGGGCAATCAAATTATCCATAATTTGTGAAGCTCTGCCCAAAGAAGACCATGCATCCTCATCGCCGCCGCCACCGTGTTGCAGATACAATACCGGGTATTTTTTGTTGGTTTCACCATAGCCGTATGGGGTGTACACATACATTCGGCATTCGGCACCGTAGGCAGCAGAAGGATACCATACTTTCGACAGCGTTCCTTTGTGCTCTTTGGCTTCCAGAAATACATTACTTTTCTCGCCCGGCACAATCAGGTAATTGCTCATATTCCGCCCGTTGCGAATTACCTTCAGGTTATTCGGATCAAGCATCTGAATGCCATCAACAGAAACGGTATACGTGTAAAAATCGGGCACTACATCTTTGGCGGTATATTCCCAAACACCGTCTTCGCCTTCCTTCATTTCCACCGGCATTGTTCTCGGCATTCGTCCCATTGGTGTTTCAACCACCTGAACCGGTAAAAAAGCACCGTTCAGTTCCACTTTTATAGCTTTTGGGGCACGAATACGGATGGTAATATTATTGCCATCAATCTCCGGTGACACCAATCGTGGAGGTCCACCGAACTGAGCAAAAAGACTTGTTGTAAAAATCAGTGTGATTATTGTAAGAACTGTTTTTTTCATATTTCAATTTTTAAGATTTATCAATTTAGATTTAAGACATGGCCTCTCTGGCTTCCCTGTCCGGATCGTTTTTCACTTCGCAAACATCATTCAGAACCATTACTTCACCCTTTTCAGAGGTGTATTTCGGCCATTCGGGTAAACCGCCACCATTCGGGTCTCCGGTTTTCATAAATTGAATCAGTGATCCTGATAATTTTTCAGCAAGTGCACGCGGACGTTTTCCTCCTCCGGTGTGCGTGTACATCACATCGGTGTTATCGAACCAAAAACAAATATCGAGGCAGTGGAAAGCCCGCATCCGGTTGTTAAACAACGGTGGTTGCCATCCGAACCACGCCATATAAACAGGTGCTTTTTGTTTCACTTTCGAGTCGGCCAACGCAACATTTCCCTTTCGGCTTGCACTTACCAAGGCCCAAATTTCAACCGGGCGTTTATCTGGAAATGCTTTTGCATACGCCTTAACAACTTCCTCTGCTTTGTCGCCCAAACCGGCTTCAAAACCTGCCCGCACTTTTAGCTGTTCAATCACCTCTTCGAGCGTGATATTTTCCAGCTCCGGATTTGTTCTGCTTGGCGACATTTCTTCGGTAGTAGAACTGAAAATCATTGGGATATCTTCAATTAGCGGAGTAGCTTCCGGGAAATAAGGTTCTGCCGGAATAACATCAGTTCCTACCACAGGTACAAAGCCTCCCATACCAATTTCTTCACCGGTTTCCTGTGCGAATTTTGCAGCAGCACGATTAGCCAGCGCATAATATTCCTTCCAGGGCATTTCCTGCAGTTTGGTTATTTCGTTCTTTGTTAATCCTGCTTCTTTCAGAATGTATTCACCCACTTTTTCGGTGGTATCTTTTTCGCCCCACAAGCGAATGAAACCGCTTAAAACAACTGCTTTGTGGAATAAACCTTTTGCTTTTGGAGTTCCGGTAATGGCTTTAACTTTTCCGCCACCACCCGACTGTCCCATGATGGTTACATTGCCGGGGTCACCTCCAAAGTTTTCGATATTGTCACGTACCCATTCCAACGCAGCAACCAAATCGAGAATACCAACGTTACCAGAATCAGCAAATTTATCTCCGCCCACTCCGGCCAGATTTGAAAATCCCATCGGGCCTAATCTATGATTCAACGAAACAAATACGATATCGCCTTTTCGACTAATGTTCTCGCCATTGTAGCCATCTTGCTCAATACCGTTTCCGGCAGTAAAACCACCTCCATGAAACCAAACCAAAACAGGCCGTTTTTTCCCATCTGCAATTCCCGGTGTAAACACATTCAAACGCAGGCAGTCTTCGCTGATATCGTCGTAATTCCAGTGATCGACAAAGGCCGAATAGGAATTGGAATATTGCCCTTCGATATTTTGAGGGGTAGAATTTCCCCACCAAACTGCAGGAAAAACATCATCCCACGGCTCCGGCTTTTGCGGAGGCATAAAACGATTCTTCCCCGATGTTGGCGCACCGTATGGAATACCCAGAAAATAATTAATACCACGCAGAATGTATCCTTTAACTTTTCCGTACTCCGTATCGGCAAGTGCAATATCGTCGCCAACAAAAAGGACCTGCTCATCATTTTCAGCAGCTTGTTCTGAAGGAGTTGACATCGCTGTTTTTGGGAAAGATGAAGAGATGCCAATCCCGGCAGCTCCCGCTCCTAATGTCTGGAAAAAATTTCTTCGGTTCGTTTTCATATCCTGGTTTATTTTAGGTTTTAAAAATTTTGCAGTACTACGTTTATTGATCTGCTATCTATATGACGGAAAACGCTCTTCGACTGAAAGGATTTTGATAAATTTTGACTTCTATTAATTTACAAAATTCTTCAAAATCCGGGCTACTATAACTTTTAACCATCACCGCCCTGAAGGACGGTGTTAAGCATATTCCCTTTGCTTCAAAGTCGAACTAAACAACTATTTAAACAGCATCTGTGCGAAATTCCGTAGCGAATGCTTCCACACTTTCCACTCGTGTGTTCCTTCAAAAGTTTCGTAAGTCACTTTTAGGTTGTTTTCCTTAAAGGTATCAACTACTTTTTGAGTGTACTCAACGCGCGGATCCTGTTCTCCACACGACAAGTAGAATAAATCCAATTCTTTATTGAAATCTGCTGATTTTGTCAGAATACCCGGGTTTCGTTCTTCAGGGTCGAAATTCACACCGGGAATTCCTCCAAAAATTCCTGAGCTAAAAGAGCCTATCCAATCAAATTTATCCACATTTGCCAAACCGATATAATACGATTGTCCGCCTCCCATCGAAAGGCCTGCAATCGCCCGGTGTTTCGGGTCGGTATAAACTGAATATTCTTTTTCAATCAGCGGAAGCACATCGTTAAACAACTCATCGGCCATTATTTGCACACCTTCTTCACCATAAGCTCCGCCTTCGGTTTGCTTTTCTACGTTGCCATTGGTCATTACCACAACCATGGGCACAATTTTATTCTGTGCCAACAAATTATCCATAATATTGGCCGCATCGCCCACCACGTACCAGGCAGTTTCGTTATCGCCACCACCATGACGCAGATTTAACACCGGATACTTTTTATTCGGATTGTAGCCGGGAGGTGTGTACACATACAATTCCCTGTTTATGTCCTGCGCAGTAGAAAAATATTTATGAATGTGAATAGTGCCGTGTGGAACAGCCTGCAGTTCATAAAAACGAGCCGGATTTCCGGGCACAGTAAGCAAACTCCACGACGGCGCCTGGCCGATTTGCATTGCCGGGTTTGCAGGATCGAGCACTTTTAATCCGTCAACCGAAAAAGCGTAGGTATAACCTTCCGGTTCAAGCGGCCCAACAGTAACACTCCAAACGCCTTCAGCATCCTTTTCCATCGGGTAATTCTGCATCTGAATGTTCACCGAAACTTCCTTTGCATCGGGTGCTTTAATCGAAAAAGAAACGCTGCTATCATCGTTTACCACCGGTGATTTGATTCGCGGCCCGAATTGGGCAAAAACATTCAAAGTGATCAGCAGGATGAACCCCAAACTAAAAAATCGAAGCAAGTATTTTTTTATGGTCATTTTATTGGTTTTAAGTATTGTTAGTTCGTGAAAAACAAAAAAAGCACACCACGAATGATGTACTTTTTGTAGCCTTGTTTTACTTAAATAATACAGGAGCAAAACTATGAAGATCGTTCCGCCAAACCAGCCAACTGTGGCCGCCGGGCATTTCACTGAATTCATAATCAATCCCGTTTTTGTCGAATACCTTCAACATTTCTTTGCCGTTTGCATAAGCTATATCTTCCGGTCCTCCCTGAGTAAATTTCAGGAGTTTTACCGTTTTCTTTAAAGTTGGTGCAATTTCTTTCAGACGTTTGTCACCTGTTTCGTACATTTCCTTATTGTTGGCAAACCAACCCGAGCTCATCACGTTGATGTAAGCAAACAAATCGGGGTGTGCCATAAACGACTCCAACACTTCCAAACCTCCCATTGAAAGGCCGGCCAGCGCACGATGATCGGCATCGGTGTACACATTGTAATTCGATTCGATGTAAGGAATAATGTCGTTTACAAAATCTTTAACGAATAGGTTTACATCAATTCCTCCGTCGGGCATTACAACGATCATTTCCTTGCATTTTCCTTCAGCCAGCAGGTTGTCCATAATAATTCCTGCACGTCCAACTCCCGGCCATGCCAATTCGCTGTCGCCACCACCATGAATCAAATAGAATACCGGCAATTTATTGTTCTTGGCGTTGTAACCCGGAGGTGTCCAAACCTGCATGTTGCGCATTGTTCCGGTAGTTTCCGAGTAATACTGAATAGCAGAAACAGCACCGTGAGGAACATCTTTTCGTACTGCAAAAAACTCGTCCCCACCGTTTGGCAGCACATCAACTAGCGCCGATGTTTTATAGGCATCCGGAGCTTTTGGATCGTAAACTTTCACATTATCGACCACAAAATTGTAACGATAAGTTCCGGCCTTCACATTCGGAACGGTGATTGTCCAAACGCCATTTTCGGCTTTTTCACTTTTCAGGTCTGTCCCCCACGGAACAATATCGCCACCCAAAGTCACTTTTTCCGCGTCGGGAGCATAAATCTGAAATTGAACATCGCCATTTTCCAAAACTTTTGTGGATTGCAAATTATCATTTGGAGTTGGCGTACGATTAAATTGGGCCTGAACGGCCGAAGTAAAAAATACGGCTAAAAAGCCAAGCAGTACTATTGATTTTAAATTCTTCATTTCTATTTATGTAATTCGGTTTATTTAAAAAGACGCGGAGCGTAATCCGACAAATAGGTTCTCCAGTTGGCCCATGTATGACCGCCGCCAGTTTCGTTATACAGGTATTCAAAATTATTATCGTCCAGTTTTTTACGAAGAATTTGAACGCCGTCGTAAACAAAATCCTCAGTACCACAACCAATGTAGAAAAGCTTGTAATTCTTTTTCAAAGTCTCCAGATTTTTATCGTAAGCTGCAATTAACGGCTTCATAATTTCTTCCAGGTTAGGATCGTTTGGATGTAAACCCAGGCTGAACAGTCCCATATATTTAAACATTTCAGGGTTGTTTAACGAGGCGATCTGCGTGTGCAAACATCCCATCGACAAACCGGCAATGGCGCGATTCGAACTGTTTGCAATTACGCGGTAATGATCTTCCACGTAAGGAATTACATCATTTACCAAACTTTCAGGAAATTTTGCAGTAGCAATAATCAGCGGATTATCCGATGGAATAGGCTGCGTTTCGGTAATAGCCGCTTTTTGATTTGGATTTCCGTTGGTCATCACCACAATCATTGGTTTTGCTTTTCCTTCTGCAATCAGGTTGTCGAGAATATAATTTGCACGTCCTAACGAGCTCCATGCATCTTCGTCGCCACCACCACCGTGCAGCAGATATAAAACAGGATATTTTTCCTTGCTGTCTTCGTACCCCGGAGGTGTGTAAACATACATTCTGCGTGTGAGATCCAATGAAGGCGAATCGTACCAAACCTTGTTAATCGAACCGTGAGGAACATCGTTTACCTCAAACACTTCAGAGCCTTCTCCCGGGATAATCAACGTACTTGCATAACGTGTTCCGTCGCGCATCGCTTTTGGATTGCGTGGATCGAGGATACTTACTCCGTCGAGGATCAGGTTGTAATGATACATCGATGGTTCCAACACATCCGTTTTTGCCGACCACACGCCATCATCACCTTTTGTCATTTCGAGGTTTTGGCCAAATCCCATCCAGCTTCCGCTAACGGCAACCGACTGGGCATTTTCAGAATACAAGCGAAAAGTCACACTGTTATCTCCGTTAATCTCGGGAGAAACAACCTGCACACCGCGTCGTTGTTGAATTTCCTGGGCGTTAAGACTAAAGATATTTATCACAAAAATCAGTAAGACTGATAAAACGATTTGTTTATAATTCGGTTTCATGAGTTAAATTTTGAAAGTTTTTTATTTGAATAAACGGGGTGCATAATCTGATAAATAGGTTCTCCAGTTGGCCCAGGTATGTCCGCCGCCGGTTTCGTTATAAACGTATTCGAAGTTGTGCTCATCGAGCTTTTTCCGCAGTGTTTGTACACCTTCGTAGCAGAAATCTTCTGTTCCGCAACCTGTGTAAAACAGTTTGTTATCCATTGTTTCCAGATACTTGTCGTAACCCGGAATCAGGATTTCATTGGAAACGATCTCAAACTGATCGTTAAAGTGAATTCCCAGGCTGAAGCATCCAATGTATTCAAAGAATCCGGGATTGGTCATAGTGGTGATCTGCGTTTGCATCGATCCCATCGACAGACCTGCGATTGCACGATTTTCGCTGTTGGCAATTACTCGGAAATGTTTTTCTACGTAAGGAATTACATCATTCACCAAACTGTTGGGGAATTTTGTAACACGGTCAACAGTTTGTTCACGAGTTTCACCGCCACGAGCCGGGCCACGATCAACAACATTTGTATTTGTTGGCCACTCAGTTACCGACGATGTTTGAAGCTCGTTACCATTAGTCATTACAACCAGCATCGGTTTAGCTTTTCCTGCAGCAATCAGATTGTCGAGAATATTGTTGGCACGACCAAGCGACGACCAGGCTTCCTCATCGCCGCCACCACCGTGAAGCAGGTATAAAACAGGATATTTTTCTTTACTGTCTTCATAACCAGCAGGTGTGTAAACCAACATGCGGCGGTATAAACCGAGTGTTGGTGAATCGTACCAAACTTTATGAATGGTACCGTGCGGCACATCCTGAACTTCAAAAACATCCGATGCTTTTCCGGGAACGATCAAAGTACTGGCGTACCGTGTTCCGTCGCGCAATGCTTTCGGATTTCGTGGATCAAGAATGCTTACACCATCAAGCATAAAATTGTAGTGATACATGGACGGTTCCAAAGCCTTTGTTGTTGCCGACCAAACACCGTCGCTGCCTTTTTTCATTTCAAGGTTTTCGCCCATACCCAGCCAGCTTCCACTAACTGTTACCGAATGAGCGTCTTCAGCATAAAGCCGAAAAGTAACTGTATTGTCGCCTCCAATTTCCGGAGAAACAACCTGCACTCCCCTCCGCTGCTGTATTTCCTGCGCCTGAACAGCTGACATTAAGAAGACTCCCAAAGCCAGTACAAGCAGTTGTTTGATTGTAAAATTGTGTTTCATTCTAACTAATTTTCAATTTATTTTAGGTTTAAAATCTATTTCAGTGTTACAACTCCCGATGCTTTTAATTTTGATTTCTCAGCTTCGGGAATTTCCCAATTCTCATCAAAATATCCTTTGCTGATCACGTTATCGGGCGTGTCTTTAAACAGGATAAAATCGGGATATGCATCAAGAGAACTTCCTTTGCCGGAAGATAACCGCATGCCACCGGCCTGTTCGGCTTGTGCTGGTGGAGTCCACCAAGGCAAACCCGAATTCACCACTACATAATGTCCATTCATCGGGTAAATGAAAACCAAACCATACCCTTCCGCATCTTCGTTCAGCTGAACCGGCAGCCGGTCTTCGTATTTTTTTATGATACTGTTTGTTGCGGCAGTGCCAAATAGCACCAGGTTTGATGTTTCGTAATCGCTTTGGCGCACACCGTTGTCGGCAACCATTCTCGGAAAAATCATAATCCGTCCACCAAAAGCGCGCTGATATGCCCAGTCGGATGCATAAGTTGCCAGTGCCATTCTTGCCTGCTGCTCTTCCGGCGAAGGTTCTCCCTGCGTTCCGTACACATAAATATGGTTGTCGGTTAAAGCCTCAGCAAGTGGACCTTCCGCTCCTTTTTGTTTTGAAAATCGGTTTGGAGTGAATTTTTTATTTACCCACTCGCCGTCCTCCATCAAGAACGAAACGGCATCAGGAGATTTCATTGAAAATGTTTTTCCGTCTATAGTTACATTAACTTTTGAAGTTGCATCAAACTGTGGATGTCCTTCAAGATTTAGTGTAAATCCTAAAAGTTCTGAGGTGGTAACTTCGATTTCGTTTTTACCGGTGAATTTAGCAACAATGGAAGTCTGTACTCCCGGTGTAAGTTTGTCGACATTCACCCAGTATGATTTGTTGTATTTGAAAGTGCTGGTTGTAAAACGAACCTCTATAGGAAACAGATTTCGTTCGAACTGACCAAACCAATCAAATATAAATCCTTTGTCGTAAGCATATTCCCAGCTGTTATGGGCAATTCCAGGGTAAATTACATATTCAACATCAACATCGTTTTCTTTGAACATTTTATTCCAAGCATCCGAATTTGACATCAAGCCGTCGCGATCGCCAACAAACAGATGCACGGGAAAATTAAAGGCGTTCATAGCCAGTTTTTCGGTGCCTGCCGGAGGTGCCGGACAAACAGGTGCAATTGCAGCCCACATATCGGGATGATTTAATCCGACCCAAAGTGTTCCGCCGCCGCCCATCGACAAACCGGTGAGATACATGCGGTTTTCATCAATGCGGAATTTACTTTTCACATCGGCCAGCATATCAAAAACATCTTGCTCCGGAATTCCGACATAACCCGCTGTTCCCCGTGCAAATGGAGCGACAACAATATAATCTACCGACTTCAGTTCGGGGTAAAAACGTGTTACTTCTAAATCGTTTTGCGGCGGCACAAAACCGGGCGTTCCAAATTCAGGTCCCTGCAAATTTCCTTTACCAAAAACCCGGCGTAATCCCAAACGATGATTCGACAACGCACCGTGCAAAAATACCACAAGCGGGTATTCTTTGGTCTCATCAAAATTCTCAGGAATATAAAGTGCGTAAGGTTGATTGGACTCATCAACCGAAGAGAAAAAAGTCATATCCTGCGGCCCCGCTTTGTATCGCTGGCCATTTGTAATCTCCGGATTAAATACAATCAAAATTACGAACAGGAGGCTTAGAATAACGTTTACTTTTTTCATCTTTTTAAATTTTAAGGTTTTATAGGTTCAGTGTTAGTTCTCTTAAATATCTTCGTTATGAAAACAACTGGTTTTATCTCCAGTAGTCCTCCATCTAGTTCGTTTTAAAGAGTTTTGGAAGGAACTTGTAGTACAACAAATGTTTCCAGGTGATGAAATCGTGTGCGCCGTCACTACCCACATAAAATTCGTGCTCAATGTTTTTCTCTTCAAATGTTTGGTGCATTAGCGTTTGACGCGATTCCGGAGTCGTTTCATGGGTTCCGGCACCAACAAATAAGTAATCGATTTTGTCGTTGATTTTTGGATCATCGAGTACTCCCGGTTTTATAAGATCAAGTGACTCTGCAGCACTTAAAATTCCGATCGATCCAAAAATATCGAGGTTATTTAAACCGATGATTTGTGCATGGCGTCCGCCCATCGACAAACCGGAAATAGCCCGGTTATGTTTGTCGGCTTTTACGCTGTAATTGGCTTCCACCAGTGGAATTACTTCCTGCAGCATCTCGTCGTTAAATCTTGGAAAACTTATTTCGGTGTGCTTCGGATCCATGCGGTGCACCACCTGGTTATTCGGCATGGCAATGATCATTGGCACTGCAGTTCCGTCAGCGATCATATTGTCCATGATAAAATTCACGCGGCCGGTTAACATCCATGTTGAAGCTTCTTCTCCCGAGCCTCCGAATAAATACAGCACGGGGTATTTTTTCGATTTGTCGTAGCCCGGAGGCGTGTAAACATACATTTCGCGCTGTCCGTTGGTTACATCCGATTTATAAATATGACGTGTTATCGATCCGTGCGGAACATCTTTGGCATCGTACCAGGCCGGTCCGTCGCCATGAACAACCAAAACGCTGTAACCCGGCTGGTTGGCAAATCCAACGTAGGTGTTGGCCGGATCAACAATGCGAACGCCATCCACAACATAGTTGTATTTGTAAATTTCGGGCGTTACCGGCCCAACGGTAGCACTCCATAAACCGTCGGCTCCTTTGGTAAGTTTTATTGGATCGTTACTTTTCAAACCGCGCATTACGGTTCCTGAAACTGTTACTTCCTTTGCTTCAGGAGCTTTCAAACGGAAAGTGACCATGTGATCGTCAGAAACCTCGGGAGAAATTGTATTGGCCATAAACGGTGTCAGGCTACCGCCTGCTCGTTGTGGTGCCCAATCGAGGTTTATATGCGCCTGCTGGGCATTCAATTGAAATACACCAAGCAGGAGAAAAAATAAGATGAGATGTTTATTAAGCATTGTTGTCAAAATTCAGGTTATGTTTCAATAATTTGTTAAAGAAAATCAGCCACGACCGTGCTTCCCCGCAGAACGAGAAAGCCAGATCGTGGCATTCTTTTCATATTTGTCTTGAGAAGTCTTTCAAAGTTTATTATTTAAAAAGCTTTGGCGCAAAAGTATTCAGGTAAATCCGCCAGTTCGACCAGGTATGTCCACCCGGAGTTACAAAAAACGTATGCTCACAACCGGTATCGGTAAGCATTTTGTCGAGATTTTTTGCTGATTCAAAAAGGAAATCAGAGTCGCCACAAGCCAGGAAGTACAATTTGTAGCCTTCCTTGTTTAGTGCCGTAAATTGTTTTTTATAATTATTCATCATTTCTTCCTCATCAACTTCGCTGTTGCCAAAACGCATTCCACCAATTCCCATACTCAATGGGCAGATGTAATCGAAAAATCCGGGATACATCAACGAAGTGGCAATAGTGTGTCCGCCCCCCATTGAAAGACCAGCGATGGCACGCGATTTTGGTTTGGCATCAACGCGGTAAGTTTTTTCAATGAAAGGAACAATGTCTTCCACAATACTTTTTGGGTAATCGTTGCTCATCATTCCTGCGCCAGGACCGTTATTTTCTCTTGGTTTTTCATCAATCATCAACGTGCGTGCAGCATATTGAGTTGGGTTTCCGTTTGGCATTACACAAATCATCGGCTTAGCCAATCCTTTTTCAATCAGGTTGTCCAAAATCTGGCAGGCGCGTCCCATGGTACTCCATGCATCTTCGTCGCCACCGGCACCGTGTAACAGGTAAAGCACCGGATATTTGTCTTTGCTGTCGGCATAACCATAAGGAGTGTATACAAACAAACGACGGGTCATTCCCAATGTAGGCGATTCGTACCAAACCTGGTTAAGGTTACCGCGTTCGTTGGCTTCGAAGTAGTTTTCAGTCAATTCTCCCGGAACCAGCAACACACTCAGATAACGAGTACCGTCTCGTTGCATAAAAATATTGTTGGGATCGTTTACACTTACTCCGTCAACAATAAAACTGTAAGTATAAAGTTCCGGCTCGGGCAGCGGTACGGTTACCGACCACAATCCGTTTTCGCCTTTTACCATATCGATATTTCCCGGCATATCCATAGATCCAAACGGAGTTTCTCTTTTTACAGTTGGCGCAAAACCACCGGTAAGTTTAACATCCTCGGCATAAGGAGCCGAGTAGCGGAATGTAATTCCATCATCTTTGATTTCGGGCGAAACGATCTGTTCGCGGCCCATAAAGTTGCCTATTTCCTGGGCAAATGCACCTGCACAAAGCAGCAGGGCTATTAATGAGATTATATATTTTTTCATCTTTATTAATTGATTGATTTAGAAGTTTATTTAAATAGCAGCGGAGCAAAAGTATTCAGATAAATTCGCCAGTTTGCCCATGTATGACCGCCTTCGGTAACAAAAAATGTATGTTCCATTCCGTTGCGGGTAAGTGCTGCATCCAAATTAACACTGCTTTGGTAGGCAAGGAAATCGTCTTTTCCACAACCAACCCAGTACAATTTGTATCCGGCCTCTTTAATTTTCTGAAGTTGAGGATCGATCACTTCAGGTTCGCCTCTCATTCCTGAACTTAATGGAAGAATGTAGTCGAAAACTCCGGGGTAATTTACAGTAACTGAAGTTGTATGTCCACCACCCATTGAAAGACCGGAAACTGCTCTGGCCTCTGGCTTGGCAATTACGCGGTAATGACCTTCGATGTAAGGAACAATGTCTTTTACCAAACTATTGATATAATCATTGCGAGTTGCTTCGTTGCGGTAATCAAATGGCTTTTCCTCCAACATTTGTGTTCTTGCTGCCTGCTGACCAGGATTTCCGTTTGGCATAACACAGATCATTGGTTTTGCCAGCCCTTTTTCAATCAGGTTATCCAAAATCTGACGGGCACGTCCCATTGTGCTCCACGCATCTTCGTCGCCACCACCACCGTGCAACAAGTATAATACCGGGTAATCTTCGCCACTGGTTTCGTAACCGTACGGCGTGTAAACAAACATGCGGCGGTTGATACCCAATGTTGGTGAGTCGTACCAAACTTTCGAAAGGTTTCCGTGTTCGTTGGCCTCAAAATAATTCTCAGTCAATTCGCCCGGAACAAGTAATACACTTAAGTAGCGGGTACCGTCGCGCTGCATAAATACGTTAAGCGCATCATTCACAACCAAACCGTCTACAATAAAATTGTAGGTATACAATTCAGGCGATGGAGTCGGAACACTCACCGACCAAACGCCGGCAGTGTCTTTCATCATGTTAACAGACGAATTTCGGGCTTCCATCCACGAGCCATAAAGGCGCACCAATTTGGCATCGGGTGCTGAAATACGGAAAGTCACTGTCTCTTCTCCAAATTCAGGAGAGATTACGGGCGCACGTCCCATAAAATTTGCCAATTCCTGAGCGTTGGCGCCCAGTACTACGAGAAAGCAAAATAGTGCAAGGAAAAGTTTTTTCTTCATTTTTTTGTTTATTGGTTTACTTTAAGATTTAATACATATGAAGATCCGGGTATTGGCCGGATCTTCGATCTAACTAAACAGACCATAGCGTGTGTAACACACGGTCGGTTTTATAATTTTCGCCGAACAAGCCGGCATTTTTCATTCAGTAACAAGATTTTAAAGAACTAAAGCGCTTATCGAAATAACTGCGAACCAAATTCAACAAGGTTCATTCGCCAAAGGCTCCAAACATGGGCATAACCCGGTGTTTCAATATTTTCAAATTGAATATTTTTCTCGTCCAGCCAGTCTTTGAATTTGCGTTGCGGATCGATCAAAGGATCTTCGGTACCAATTGCCAGGTACATCAGTTTCATTTTTGAATTCACACCTGAATCCAAACCGGGGAAAACAATATTTTCCACTGCCTCCATATTCAAATCGTTAACTCCGGGAGCCGGCCGTACGTTTGGCCAAATAACAAAGGCACCGCTGAAAGAGCCGATGTAATCGAATTTATCTACATTCGTCAATCCCGCATAAGTTGCTTGTCCGCCTCCCATTGAAAGGCCTGCAATTGCTCGATTTTTTGAATCGGTATAAGTGCGGTAATTACCATCGATAAAAGGAATAATATCCTTCACCAGGCTTTCTTCAAATTTACCGGCATTTTCATCATAGCTCGCCATAAAATTTGTTTTGGGCGAAAGAATATTTTGTGCAGCACTTTGGTTGTAATTTCCGTTGGGCATAACCACGATCATTGGTTTGGTCAGTCCTTTTGCAATTATGTTGTCCATTATATTTTCTGCCGCTCCAACCGACGACCAGGCATCTTCATCGCCCCCCATACCGTGCAACAGATACAAAACCGGGTATTTTTCATTGCTGCCTTCGTAGCCGGCAGGAGTATACACAAACATGCGGCGCTTCATTCCCAACGTGGGTGAATCGTACCAAACTTTTGAAACCGTTCCGTGTGGCACATCCTGCACTTTATACAAGTTCGACTGATCACCCGGCAAAACAAAATAGTTGGTAAAACGACTTCCATCGCGGCAAACTTTTACATTGCTCGGATCGATTGCCGTTACACCATTCACCTGAAATGAATATTGGTAAAAATCCTGTTTCAATGGATCTGTAGTTATTGACCAGATGCCGTCTGCATCTTTGGTCATGCTCTCGCCTGCAAAAGGATTTGCCATCCAGTTGCCGACAAGTTTTACCGAGGTAGCTTCGGGTGCATTAATTTTAAAAGTAACTGTATTGTTTGGCAATATCTCCGGCGAAATAATTACCGGCCCGCGCTGAAACTGGGCACTGGCAATTACCGGAAACAGAGCAAAACAAATGAGTGATAATATCGAGAACTTCAGTTTTTTCATATCCACAGCTAACTCAATTATTTCTGGGCAACCGGCCAGTCAAAATCATTTTTTTCCATACGGAAAAAGCGGGCAGCGTTATTAAACAGAATATCACGTTTCTGATCATCAGATAAAAACTGTGAGTGCTCTATCACGCCCATCGAAGTTTCGATCATTCGTGGCCAGGTCATAAAATCGGTTCCGTACATAATTCGTTTACCAAATCCGGCCTGAACCAATCTTCTGATGTATTCTTTCACATCATCAAGCGGGTAACTCCAGATCATTCCCGAAATATCAACATAAACGTACGCGTTGGCTCCCATTAAAGCCAGCATGTTGTCGATCATCGGATAACCAGCATGCTGAACACAAACTTTCAGTTTTGGATGACGTGCTAGTAAATCTTCCAAAAGGAAAGGATCACCGAGTGATGCACGATAATTTGGATTGTTAATGTTGGTCATTCCGTTACCACCTGTTCCCATGTGAATTCCGGCAGGAATACCCAGCTCTTCAGCAACAGCAAAATAAGGATCGAGCGACATATCGCTTGGCGATTTTCCCTGGTATTGAGGTGCCACTTCCGACATGTATTTATAAAAGCCACTTTCCAGTGAATCGCGGAATTGCTCAACTGTCAGTTGTCCGGGACTGATTCCGGGGATGATCCGACCTTCAGGAACTTCGGCCATCCAGCTGCGGATAACTCCGGGATCGCCAAAACAAACCATTGTCATATTCATATCTTTAATACGGCCTGTAATTTCCATCTTCAACTCTTCGTCGCTGGTTGCAGGTGGAAGCGGATCCAAACAATCAGAATTGATAACATCTCCCATACCGAATTCTTCGTGCGGATCGGCGCCGGGCATATCGCTTAAAAACCACGGGCACAAGGGACCGGAACCGGGTCGAACCTTTGAAACGTGCACGTGCATATCGATAACAGGTTGACGGGTTACTTTTTCGGCACTTTGCCCAAATGCAATGGCACACGAGCCAAGCATTGTTGCGATTAATAAGAATAGGTTTTTCATTTTTTGTTTATTTTTTGGTTTTAGTTTATTTGAATTATAACTCTCTGTTTTTTAATTATCTCGGTAACAGTTACTGATAAAAGGCAGTGCGATGTACAATGCCGAATGCCAGTATTCCCAAGTGTGGCCGCCGTCGCGAACACGCAACTGGTAAGGGATTTGGCGTTTTTGCATCTCTGCAACATATTCCATATTCAATGGAAAAGTAAAATCATCGTCGCCACAATCGATAAACCATTTCAGCGATTTCATTTCATTAACCTTTTCCTCTGATGCATTGGCCAAATAGTTGATACAGTTGTTATTGTCTACCAGTTTTTGCAGCTTTTGCATCGTCTCATCATCCGGATTGATAAACGGCAAATCCATGGCGTACAAATAAGCACTCATGGCATAAGCAGCGCAAAATAACTCGGGATGATGCGAAGCGTAAACAACTGTACCTTGTCCACCCATTGAAAGGCCTGCAATAGCACGGTGTTTTTTATCGGCAATAACACGGTAGTTTGATTCGATGTACGGAATCATTTCCTCGAAAAAATAATCTTCGTAACGCCAATCCGGATTATTGAAATAATTCATGAAAGTTTTCCCTGCTTCAGGGCAAACAATGATCATTTCAACTGCTTCATCTGAGGCGATCAACTGGTTGGCAACAGCAGCAAGATTCCCCTGGGTTGGCCAGTCTTTATGACTTCCACCACCACCATGCAGTAAATACAAAATCGGATATGATTTATCGGTATTTTGTTCGTAACCGGCCGGTAAAAAGATGGAGTATTCACGGTCCTCATTAAGAATTTCGGACGGCATAGTAAGATATTCCACTCTCCCCGCTCCCGGCATTTGAGCCGCTAAACGCGAGCCAACCAAAATCAGCAATACAAGCGGAAACAGTTTTATCAGGTTCTTCATTCGTTTAAGTTTATACAACTGCAACAGCCGCTAATTAACCGACTGTTGCAACTGGATTGAGAAGTAATCGTTATTTAAAAAGCAATGGCAAATATTCCGACAGGTAGATCCGCCAGTTGCGCCAAATATGGCCACCGTCGGTTTCCATGTAGGTATACTCCATGCCAATACTGTCTAATTTTGCTCTGAATTCTTTATTTGCATCGTACAGAAAATCGGTTTTACCAATACCTGTCCAATACAATTTATAGCCGTTTTTCTTTTGTTGTTTCAAGGTTTCATCGATGTTACTGTACACCTTTCCGGTGGCATCTTCGCGTGGCAACAATGCTGCCGAGAACAGCCCTACATAATCGAATGTATTTGGGTAATACCTTGAAATATGCATCGAGTGAAATCCACCCATTGAAAGTCCGGCAATAGCACGGTCGGCTTTATCGGCTTTAACGCGGTAGTTGCTTTCCACAAATTTCAGAATATCCATAAAGTTGGCTTCAAAAGTTCCGTCCATGGTATTCGGAATCATAAATGCAGGCGTTACAAAGTTATCACGACCTTCGCCCGGTGCAGCATCCTGAATTACGTTTCCGTTTGGCATAACCACAATCATTGGCTTTACTTTTCCCTCTGCAATAAGGTTATCCAAAATACGGGTTGCTTTTCCGTGGGCAAACCATGCTTCCTCATCGCCACCGGCACCATGAAGCAAATAAAGCACAGGGTATTTTTCGGTTGAATTTTCGTAACCCGGAGGTGTATAAATTACCGCGCAACGATCCATATTCAATCCCGGCGAATCGTACCAGCGACGAGTTACACTTCCGTGCGGAACATCCTGTACCATGTACAAATCAGCTTTGCCGCCGCCAACAATAAAATAATTGGTGATTGAAGCTATATCTCGGATTACGTATGGATTACTTGGATCGGTAGTTGTAAAACCATCAATTACAAACGAATAATCGTACAATTCTGATTCTAACGGCTCGGAAGTAAATGACCACACGCCTTTTTCATCTTTTGTCATTTCCGCTTTTCCCGGAGCTTCCATTTCTCCCATCGGAGATTGCACTTTTTCTGTTGGAAGAAAATCGCCGGTTACCAATACTTTTTCGGCATTGGGAGCAAGTACGCGAAAAGTAACCGAGTTATCGGCATTAATTTCAGGTGAAACAATCGGTTGTCCTCCGAACAGGGCTTGTTGTGCATACGATGAAACACAGGTAAAAATAAACACCAGCACAAGCAAATTAAATCGTTTTTTCATGTTTTGTTTTTTAAAAAATTGGTCAATCAAGACATTTTTGTTTTTGGAATAGTTCTTTTGACTCAAAAATAGTCAATACGTTTAAATGACACATTGAAAAATATTCAAAAAAATCAGACTTTTTAATAACACAAAAATTTTGTTGTTTTTTGCACCAACACTTCGTCAATGTTTAACCGGAAACAAATAAATAGAACAGAAGCATTTACGTTTAAATGAGCTTTTGTTTAAGAAGGGAAAAAGGATTGATCCTTTTAATGCGACAAAACCATTTTCAGGATCAATCCTCTTTTCTATTATTAATACCCCGGATTCTGGGCTCCTTCCAGAGCTGTATTCACGGTCATTTCGTATTCAGGAATAGGTAATAATTCATTTTTACCTTGTTCGTAACCGGCTCCTTGCGGCTCGTAGTAACCACCAGAACCATTCGGCACCATTTTACCCTGATCTTTAAGCGCTTCATAGGCATCACCCCAGCGCTGAAGGTCCATGTATCTTACCATCTCAAAAGAAAACTCAAGTTTTCTTTCAGTTTTAATATCTTCAAATAAAGCGCTGCCACCCGATGAAACAGGATCAAGACTTACTCTTTCGCGCACCATATTTACATAAGATCTGGCTTTATCATCGTCAGCTCCACTTTTACGATTTTGTGCTTCTGCAGCCATTAAAAGTACATCAGCATAACGGATCATTCTTACGTTGGTACCAACATTCGAAAATTGTGACCAAGGATCAGCGCCACCACCTTCCGACATAAAACCGAGATATTTCATATCCAGGTAACCATCTGATCCGTAAGGAACAAATCCGGCAGGAGTTTCGTAAGATGCTCCCATAGCCGCCAATTCATCAGGACCTATTATTGTTGCTGCTAATCGAACATCATCACCTTCCTCAACAAACCAATCGTATGTTTCTTTATGCGGGTTGATAAATCCCCATGACAATGGAAACAGATCAAGCATAAAGAATGTAGGTGCAGGTAAATACTCCGGACGCGGACCATTCATCACAATCCAGCCACCCAGACCACTTTCTCCACCAAAAGCACCGGCAAACGGATCGGCATAACTTAAGGTGGAGGCATAATTCAGTTCAAAAACAGACTCAACGCCGTGCTCCGAATCCTTCCTTAATACCTTTGCATAATCAGGGAAAAGGCCATATTCGCCCGAACTGATAACCTGTTCGAATGTTGCGGCAGCTTTGTCAAAATCTTCTTTAAACAGGTAATGTTTACCCAACATGGCCTGAACAGATCCTTTACTCAACAACTGCTGGTATTGTGCAGGCATTGCACTTCTTACCGGTAATGCGGCAATTGCTTCGGTAAGATCGGCTTCAATTTGAGCATTAATTTCTGCCATTGGAGTGCGTGGCTGATTATATTCTTCAGGACTCAGTTGAGTTAAAACCAGCGGAACTTCTCCCCACAAATTGGTTAAATAAAAATATGCATAGGCCCTTAAAGCTTTGGCCATTGCTACAAACATTGCCTTTTCTTCTGTATCAACCGCCGAATTATTAATAACCAAATTCGATCGGTTTATACAATTGTACATCCATTCGTAATAGCCTCTAATTGCTGAAGTTGTTGGAGTATAGCGATATTCATTTAATTCTTCCAATGTTCCTCCATTATCACCACGAGCACCGCCTCCGGCATATGATTCGTCTGATAAGGCATTCAGCATATAAATATGGTTAAATCCCATTCCTCCTTGCCATTCATCAAAAACAGCCATAAGTGCTTCAAAAACCTGGTCATCGGTTTGGTAAAATGATTCTACTGTTTGTACTCCTCTTTGATCGTATTCCAGAAAATCTTCTGAACATCCAAAAGACAACAGAACAAGTACAATGAAGATCTTCGAAAATTTATATATCATAGTTTTCATTTGCATAAATTTTAGAATAATTAAAATGTAATATTTGCACCGAATAAATACGTTCTGGTGAATGGATACATTCCCCTGTCGATACCAAGACTATTTACGGTAGAAGCTCCAACTTCAGGGTCAACTCCCGGATAGTTTGTAAAAGTGTGTAGATTCTCAACAGATACATACAACCTTAAACTGTTAATAAACGCTTTACTAACAAGGTTTTTAGGCAGTGTATATCCGAGCTGTACTTGTTTTATTTTCAGGTAATTTCCTCCAAATACCATTAAATCGCTATGCCATGCATTCGATTCGGTTGCGGCACCCGGCATTGTTGCGTCGGTGTTACTTGGTGTCCAACGATCGTCGAAATAAACCTGAAGTTTATTAAAATTCAATCGGTCGGTTCGTACCATTCCCAACATTACGTCGTGTCCTGATGCTCCCTGCAAAAAGGCTTTAAAATCAAATCCTTTGTACGAGAAGTCAAGATTCAATCCATACATTAAAGTTGGAATACCACTTCCTATGTAGGTTTTATCTTCTGACGAAACTGTTTTAACAGTTTCTCCGTCTTTGTTGATGTATAACGGATTTCCTGTTTCCGAATCAATTCCGTTTGTTTTATATCCATAGAAATACCAAATCGGGTTACCAACATCAAAACGGGTAGCTGTTTCAAGGTTTATCGAAGCTCCTGTTAAATAAGGTTGGTTAGGGTTCATGTAAGTTACTTCGTTATGAAGCGTTGACAGGTTACCACTGATATTGTAATTAAAATCGCCTAAGTTGTTGCGGTAACTCAAATCGAATTCGAAACCACGGTTCTCAACATTACCTGCATTAACTGTTGTTGCAGCATTCCCGGCAATAAGCGGAGGCGTTCCGGTTGTTAAAAGGTCTTTGGTCTTTTTTATGTAATAGTCGGCAGAAAAAGAAATACGATCCTGTGCAGCACGTATTTCCAAACCAATATCGGTTTGCTCACTGGTTTCCCATTGCAGGCTGGCGTTGCTAAGGTTTGCCGGAGCGGTTCCGGTTCCCATGCTGGTAGATTCAGTACTCACCCAATATGGATAAGATCCTGTTGTTGAAAGAGGTGCACCATATTGATAACTTCCAAGGTTTGATAAACTACCGTTTTGTCCCCAGCTACCACGCAGTTTTACAAAAGTTATTGGAGTTCCTTCCGGAAAGAAATTTTCTCGGGAGATTACCCATCCGGCAGAAAATGCAGGGAAAACACCCCAGCGGGTATCTATTGGAAGAATATCAGATCCTGCTCCGTCGCGGCGCAAACTGGCCTGGAATAAATATTTGTCATCGTATTCGTAATTAACACGACCAAAGTACGATACTTTACGGGTAAGTGTTCTTGAACTGCTTACATCGTCAGTTGGATCGGCTGCCAAAAATTCAAGATCATCATATAACGGACTGTCTTGAGTTAGCGGACTACCACTGGCACTTAAATTATTTAACCGGTTCTGATCGGATGACATACCTGCCAGAACGGTCATGTTATGCTTGTCGATTCTTTTGTTATAAATCGCAAAGTTTTCCCACTGCCAGTAAGTTGTCATCATTGTAGCTTCGCTTACGCTCGATATCAAATTATTGGTTTGTGCATCGTAGTAATAAACCGGGCTGTAATTATGAGTTCGTATCCCGGTAACATTTCCACCAAATCTACTGGTAATGTTTAAACCGTCAATGGGCGAAAACTCAACAAAAACGTTTCCGAAAAGATTGTTACGTTCAGTTAAAGGATAAGTTGCATCTCTTGTAACAAACGGGTTTGCGGTACTGGTAACATACTGAGATACACCGTAAATATTTCCGTCAGGATCTTTTAAGAATTTGTATCCGTTATCAATATTTTCCTGTACAATTGGTGGATATTCACTTTCGCTTTGATAGGCAACCGGGGTTAACGGATCGAGCATTAATGCACTGGTAATAACCGAAGTGTATTCGCTGTTTTCTGCAACCGATTTTAGACTTGTTTTTGAGAATGTTACGTTGTGTCCAACTTTTACCCATTCATTAATTTTATAATCAGAGTTGAAAGTAAAAGTGTAACGTTTAAAATTATCCTTGTCTCCAACAACAACTCCATCCTGATCGAGATACGAAGCCGAAAGCATAAACGAACCTCTTTCGCTACCACCGGTAAACGATAAATAATGTTTTTCGGTTGGTGATGGTTCAAAAATTTCATCCTGCCAATCGGTATCATACGGATCGTTTAATGCCGATTCTGGTAATGTACCTGCTTCTGTCATATAGGTTTTGTAGTCAGCGGCATTTAACACATCAACTTTACGAGCCTGTGTTTGAATGCTGTGCTGAAATTCGTACATTATTCGACCTCTTCCTGCACGTCCGGTTTTTGTTGTTACCAGAACAACACCGTTGGCACCTTCGGCACCATATATCGCAGCTGAAGCTGCATCTTTTAACACTTCAATATTTTCAATATCATTTGGATCAATCGAGCTCAGATCCGGAACTTTTGTACCGTTAACAATGTAAATAGGTTCTGACGAACGGTTAGAGCCATATCCCCTAATCCTAATATTCATTGCAGCACCAGGCGCGCCCGAGTTTTGGATAACCTGAACTCCTGATGTTCTTCCCTGCAACGCCTGTTCTGCCCTTGCAATGGATTGATTTTGCAGATCTTCGGTTTTAACACTTGAGATCGATCCCGTTACAACGCTCTTCTTCTGAACGCCATAACCAACGGCTACAACCTCCTCAATACCTACAACATCACTTTCCAAAACCACATTAATTTCCGTTTGGTTGCCAATAGGAACTTCCTGCATCTTCATTCCCACAAACGAAAATTGCAAAATCGCAGCATCTTCGTCTACTTCAAGCGTATAATTACCGTCGATATCAGTTATGATACCAACGGTAGTACCCTTTACCACTACCGATACGCCTGGTAATCCTTCACCGTTTTCGTCGGTTACATTACCCTTAATGGTCTTTTTTTGTGGAACAGGCTCATCAAGAATATCCGGTTCTACTTTTGTTGAATCGGCCGGAACGATAACGATGACTTTATCGCGAACTTCGTAAGTCATATTTGTTCCTTCCAAACACTCATTAAGGATTCCTTCGACTGTTGTTTCTGTAAAACTGCAATTAATGTTTCCCAGCTTTTCAATATCGTCGACATTGTATACGAAAGTAAATTCGCTTTGCTCCTTTATGTCTTTGAAAAGATCCTGCAGTGTGCCATTTTCAATATTCACATTTAAACGAGTAGTCTGCGAATACGAACTAGCTGTTGCCTGAAGAATAATGCAGCAAATTAACACCAAGGTTAGTCGCATAATCAGCAATAATTTTCGAAACTTTTCGCGGTACCGAAAAATTTCAGTTACGTTACTTTTTTTCATAAGTTTACACAGTTTTAGTTTATTAAATTTATTTCTGCAGCAACAGAAATATGTAACTATTACAAAACGGGAGATATTGGCGTATTTCCCGTTTTAGTTTTTAAAGTTTACAATCGTAATGGTTTCATCGGTTAGTTCAAATTTTACTTTTTTAGTTAGTTCTATAATTTTTGTTATTTCGTTTATTTCGTCGTAACGTTTTACATCAACCGAAAAGCGTAACTCTTCCAGCGCCGGGTTGGCAAATTCCACATCAATGTTATACCACCGTGCAACATCTGTAAAAATCTCTTTTAAGGTGTTGTCTTCGAACAAAATACGTCCTTCTTTCCAGGCAATGTACTGGTTAACATCAACCTGCCGCACTGCCGAATTTCCTTCTTCGGTAATAAATTGCTGGCTGGGTTTTAATAAAAAGGTCTGATCGGTTGTGGTACTTGTAACATTTACTTTTCCGCGTACCAAAGTTGTAGTTGCAGTTTCTTCGTTGCGGTAGCCCCGAATGTTGAAAGCTGTTCCCAACACCTGAACAGTCATATCGGCAGTGGTTACAATAAAAGGTACTTCCTCGTTGTGTGCCACATCAAAAAATGCTTCGCCTTCGATAAATACCTCGCGTTTATTTTCGGCAAAAACTACCGGGTATTTTATGGTTGTTTCGGAATTTAGCCAAACATTGGTTCCGTCGGACAAAGTGAGTTGATACTCGCCACCACGCGGAATTTCAATGGTATTATATTTTAGCTGGCGTTGTTTAACGCGCTTTTTATTCGGTTGGTAAACAACCTTATTTGTATCGGATGAAATGGTTGTTCCGTCCGACTCTGTAAATTCTGTTCTTTTGTTTTCAAGGTTTACAACAGTTCCGTCGGCCAATTTTAAAATGGCTTTGCTTGTTCCGGGATTAATGGCCAGCTGCTGTAAAGGCTCTTCATCGATGGCAACAAACTGCTGATGCGCAAAATAGTATACACCAAAAAGCAAAACTGCAGCGGCAGCAACTCGTACCAAAATATGGTTTAATTTCCGGGTTTTGGTTTGGTTAATTTTGTTCTGAAATCCGATAAACGCCTTTTCGGTATTATAGCTTCCGAGGTCTTTTAAACTTTGTGAGAGATTTTCGCCGTATTTGAGTTTTTCGTATAATAAATAATTGCGGGAATCCTGTCTGAACCATTCCTCCAACTGCTGCTGTTCTTTTTCAGTTAGCGGTCGTTCTTTTTCGGCAAGAATAATTTCGGCAATAGTATGTCCTTGCAAGAATTCGTTCATCCTCAACTTAATTAGATTAGTGTAGTTAGTAACTTGCTATTTTGGCAAGCTGTTAATTGTATAACACCAAACCCTAATTAAGCGGGTGACACCAACATCAATTTTTTTCGGAATTTAAAAAAACAAGGTGTAAAAAGCAGGGCGCAAACTGTCGCGAAGGGTGCGGTACGACTTAAGTTTTAAAGTTTTTACCGTATTTATTGAAACACCGATAACTTTTGCAATTTCTGAATTAGTGAGACCTTCCATACTCATTAAAATAATATTTCGGCGTTCGGGCGAAAGTGCTTTTATGGCCATGTAAACCTGCCGGTGCACTTCTTCTTCCACCATAATTTGCTGAATTGACGGATCGCCATTGGCAACATTCAGTTGTTTTAATTCAGGATTTTCGGATTTATTGTCAAACTTATTATTTCGAAGTGCATTTAAGCTGGCATTTTTTGCCGATAAATACAGATAGGCAACCAACGATCGTTTGGAATAAAACTTTACATCGCTTTTCCACATTCGAACAAATAGTTCCTGAATCAAATCTTCAGATTCCGATATGTTTTTTGTAATTCGATAAGAGAAGCGGCATAAAGAAGGGAAGAAAGAATCGTATAAATATTTGTAGCCGTCTTTCTTTTTGAGGTTCACCAATTCCAGTACATGATCGTCCGTTACGTTCATATTCAGTTTAGATAGATGAGTAGTTCATTACAAATATAAAATTTTTATGTTATCACGACACATTGAAAGTGATTATTATCAGTTTTTCTTTTTTGCCCGAATAGAATCAAGAATTGTCCTTCAATTTTTTGATGAACTATCGTAAAAAATAAAAATGTTACTGTTTTGTTGCCATCTGTCAAAACACCTTAATTAAAATACTGATAATAAACTCGTTGATAAATTCCTTCTAAAATCGATGCTAAATCGCCACCACTTTTATGAAACAAACAAAACACCTCTTTTTAACATTCGAACAATTCCTTTAACAAGTCATATCGTCTTCCGATACATTTTTTAACGGCCCTTGCAATTATTGACATAATTTTACATTCAGATTAGTAAGACAAGAAAAAATGATCGACTAATGAATCGAAACACAGATTGAATTTAGCCGCAGATCATTTCTAGAAACAGAAGATCTTACCTCGTTCACGACTAAAAAATAGTTTAGTTAGATATAAGTTAGTTAGTTAGTTAGTTAGTTAGATGTTTTCTACAGATTTAAGTCACTTCGGGCAGGCTACACTGGCCTGCCCGGAGCTTAAATCACCTTCGCTAATTTTATTTTTTTCGCATACCTCGATTTCAATCTTCACTTTTGAATCCCAAATAAAACTGTTCAAGTACATGTCCAACCTCATCATTTATTCACCAGCATTGTAAATCAGTTAAAAACATTACTCACTTCCACCCTATTAAAACACTTGAAGAACAACATTAAAATCACAAATCATAACACCCTACATAACAACATATTAAAGCCATTTTTACAACCACCCATTTACAAACCCAACAGCTATTTTTAACATTCCGCACAGTAGCTATGTACAAATTGAACACACAACCAAAACATTTTTGCAGGCTTTACTTTTTCTTCCAATCTACTTTTACGCTGAACTAAATTTTAATCGGCACGACGATGAAAGTCTGAAATGCTGATCGCGATCAATAAACTTTAATAAATTAAATCTAGACGTATGAACAAGACATGCAGTTACTGGAGTTTTACAGTGAACTCCGTGGCGAAATCAGCAAAAGTACTGCTCAGTACAAGCTTGTTGGTTTTAGCTATTTTATTTGCAAATCAAGCGCTGGCCCAATCCAATGAGAAACAAATCTCAGGGACAGTGACCGAAGCTGAATCCGGCGAAACTCTTCCCGGTGTTTCAATTGTTGTACAGGGAACTACTAACGGAGCGGTTACTTCAATCGACGGAACTTTTAATCTGACAGTTAAAGAAGACGATGTCCTGCAAGTATCATTTGTAGGATTTGTTCCTCAGCAAATTCCGGTTGCCGGAAAAACCAATTTCACCATTGCTTTAGAAGCCGACGTTGTTGGTTTGGAAGAAGTTGTTGTGGTTGGCTACGGTGTACAGAAAAAGAAATTATTGACCGGTGCTACCGTTCAGGTAAACGGTGAAGATCTTCAGAAAAGGAATACCACCAGTGCTTTGCAAGCCTTGCAGGGACAAACTCCGGGGGTACAAATTACCTCTACTTCGGGCCAACCGGGTGCGGGTTTAAAAGTTACCATTCGTGGTTTGGGTACCATTGGTAATTCAGGACCTCTTTATGTAGTTGACGGTGTTCAAACCGGAGACATTTCGTATTTGAACAACGCCGACATCGAAAGTATCGACGTATTAAAAGATGCAGCCTCGGCAGCTATTTACGGTTCGCAGGCAGCGAACGGTGTTGTACTTATTACTACCAAATCGGGATCGAAAGGAAAAGCACAAATTTCGTTCGATGCTTATTATGGAGTTCAAAATCCTGCTCGTAAAGTTGATCTGCTGAATTCGCAGGAATATGCAGTAATCATGAACGAAACCGCCATTAACTCGGGTAAAGTTCCCTATTTCACTGCCGACGAGGTTGCTGCAATGGGCGAAGGTACCGACTGGATGGATGAAATGTTTTACGAAAACGCAGTTACACAAAACTACAACCTTGGTTTAAACGGTGGAAATGATAATTCGACTTACTCTGTTTCAATGTCGTACACTGAACAGGAAGGAATTGTAGGCGGACCTGATGTTTCGGATTACGAACGTTATAATTTACGTATCAATTCAGAACATAAATTGTACGAAGGTTTTCTGAAAGTTGGTCAGCACCTTACCATGAGTTATGTTGAAAGCAACGGAATTGGCGTTGGAAACCAGTACAACAACACATTGCGCGGCGCATTTGGCGTTAGTCCTTTCCTACCAATGTACGACGACGATAGCAACTACCTTAACAATACCGAAGGTGCCAATGTAATGTATAACGGAGAAGTATGGGAACCATGGGCGATTGGCGAAAGCAACCCTTATGCAGGAATGATGCTGAATAACCAAAGCAAAAACAATAACCAGAAAGTTTTTGGTGATATCTATTTCGAATTTCAGCCACTGAAAAACCTGAAATATAAAACCACATTAGGTTTTGATTACTACGTAAGTGAAGGTCGTTCTTACCGACCAATTTATGAACTATCTGTTTACGCATTCCGCTTGCACGATGGCGCCAGCCAAAGCATGAGCAAAGGATTAGCTTTAACCTGGGATAACATTTTAACTTACGACTACAGTGTTAACGATCATTCATTCTCGGCAATGGTTGGTACATCAGCTTACCGCAACCGCGGTTCGTGGGTAAATGCCAGTAACTCCGACCTGATTATTTCAGACCTTGATCATGCTTATATCGACAATACCACCAATACCGACCTTACTTTATTAGGTTACGGTGGCGGGCCATTCGACGAATCAATGCTACTCTCGTATTTTGGCCGTTTAAGTTATAACTACCAGGAGAAATATCTTTTTAACGCTACATTCCGTCGCGATGGTTCTTCGAAATTCGAAGAAAGCAACCGCTGGGGTAACTTCCCTTCGGTATCGTTAGGCTGGGTAATGTCGAACGAAGATTTTATGGAATCAACCAGCAATGTGCTCGATTTCTTTAAACTACGTGCCAGCTGGGGACAGGTGGGTAACCAAAGTATTGGTGCATGGCAATATTTGGCACCTATCACCACTTCGAATACCAACTATTACTTTGGTACGGCCGATTTCGATGCCGCCGGAAATACTCCGGGAGCTTATCCAAGTCGATTGGCCAACCCAAGCTTAATCTGGGAAACATCGGAACAAACCAACCTTGGTTTCGATGCCCGAATGATCGACAGCAAACTGGGTATTAATTTCGACTGGTACAACAAAAGCACAAAAGACTGGTTGCTTGAAGCTCCAATTTTGGCTACGGCAGGTGCCAACGCTCCATACATTAACGGTGGTACCGTAAAAAATACCGGTGTTGAACTGGCGCTGTCGTGGAACAGCAACATCGGCGATTTCAGATACTACGTAAGCGGTAACGTTGCTTATAACAAAAATGAGGTGACCGAAGTACCAACTTCCGACGGAATCGTGCACGGTTTAACAAATATGTTATACGATAACTCGCTCGAATTCTACCACCGTGCCGAAACCGGTTATCCTATCGGATATTTCTGGGGATGGGAAACCGATGGTATTTTCCAGAATATTGAAGAAGTAAGCTCGAACACCAGTTCAAGCGGAGCAGTTATTCAACCTTCGGCACAACCGGGCGACCTGCGTTATATCGACCAGAACGGCGACGGTACTATTAATGATGCTGATAAAGTAATGATCGGTGATCCAAATCCGGATTACACTTTTGGTTTTAATTTAGGCTTCGATTATAAAGAATTCGATTTCTCATTGTCGGCCAACGGTGTTGCCGGTAACCAACTGGTTCAGTCGTACCGCAACCACACCAATGCCAAAAGCAATTATACCACCGAAATTCTGAATCGTTGGCACGGAGAAGGAACATCAACTACAATTCCTCGTGTAACAGAAACCAACATTAACTACCTGTTCTCTGATATTTTTATCAAAGACGGCGACTTTTTGCGTATCAGTAACATCACAATGGGGTACGATTTCTCAAAACTGATCAATAGCAATTACCTGAGCCAGTTCAGGGTTTACGGTTCTGTTCAAAACGCTTTTACTTTTACCAAGTACAACGGAATGGACCCGGAAATTGGTTACGGAGTTGAAAACGGTTCGGCAGGTGTCGACCTTGGGTATTACCCACGTCCGAGAACCTTCCTTGTTGGAGTAAACGTAAAATTTTAAAAACGGAGGGAAAGAATTATGAATAAACTTAAAATATATATAGCGGCTTTTGCAGCCATTTTACTGGCTTCGTGCTCTGAAAGCTTTTTAGATAGCGAACCAATTACTTCGCTTACTGATGCGAACTTTTATAAAACCAAAGCCGATGCCGATATGGCGCTGGTAGGTTGTTACGATGGTGTTCAAGTTATTTACGCCAACGGTGTAGCCTTCCCGGTTGTTTCGGAGGTGTTGTCTGACAACTGTTTTGGAGGTACCGGTTATGTTGACAGCTACAATTACCAGTTGCTCGATGAATTTGATATTGCCCGTTCTCCCGGCGATGTTGACTTGTTTAACGATACATGGAAAGCTTACTACAAAGCAATTTACCGTACCAATGTTCTGATTCAGAAAATGGATCAGATTGAATGGGACGGTGACGAAGCTGCCCGTAATGCCGTAGAATCTGAAGCCAGATTCCTGAGAGCTTATTCTTATTTCGATATGGTTCGTTTGTTCGAGCGTATTCCGCTTTTAACCGAGCCTTCGAACGAAAATATTCCGCAGTCTGATCCTGCAGCAACTTACCAGGTAATTGCCGAAGATTTACAGTTTGCTGCCGCCAATGGTGCTGAAACTGTTAGTCCGGGCCGCGTGAACAAATGGGCTGCAAAAGCCATGTTAGCGCGTGTTTACCTGTTTTACACCGGTTTTTACGGAACCGATCTTCCGGGAGTAACAAAAGCCGAAGTACTTCAGGGATTGGAAGATGTTATTGCCAGCGGAAATTATTCATTGATCGAAGAATTCAAAAATCTTTGGCCGGCGGCTTCTACAACGGTTAACGAAGCGGGCGACGATTTGGTAACTACTTACGCCGGAAAAGACAACGCTGAAACTGTATTTTCAGTGAAATACAACATCACTTCCGATTATAACGGAAACACCGACGGTAACCACTGGATGGTGATGTACGGATTACGCACGCAGTCGTTCTCTCCTTACGGACAAGGCTGGGGTGCCGGTACTGTGCTTCCTGCATTGTACAATACTTATCAGGAAACTGATGCGCGTAAAACGGCATCGATTATTGCAGTTGCCGAAGAAGGATTGGATTTCGATAATTCGGACCAACGCGAATACACCGGATATGCGATTAAAAAGTATACACCAATGTCGTATCCTGACGGACGCTCGATTCCTGAGGCCAACGGTGCTTCAAACTTTATGATCGGTCAATTCCAGGATTACGTAGTAATGCGTTATGCCGATGTACTATTAATGGCTGCTGAGCTGGGAAGCACAAATGCTCAAACTTATTTCGACCAGGTTCGTGAACGTGCCGGATTAGGCAGCATTGCGGTATCAGAAGCAAATATTTTGAAAGAACGTCGTCTCGAATTTGCCTTTGAAGGAATTCGCTACTGGGATCTTTTACGTCAGGGACTCGACGCTGCCGGCGATGCGCTTGCAGTAAATACCCGAGTATTAGACGGTGGTGCTGAAATGACAAAAGTTATTTCGAAACAAAACTTCACTGACACAAGAGGATTCCAAATGATTCCACAAAGTCAGATTAGTTTATCGGATGGTGTATTAACTCAAAATCCAGGTTGGAACTTTTAAAAACTAAACAGATGAGAACAAAAAAATTCAATCTATATACAGCTCTTTTAGGATTGATTCTGGCTTTTACCGCCTGTCAACCTGAAGATTACTCGATGGGTGATATTCTAACAAAAGATCAGCTGAATTTCAGCATCACCCAAAATCCGGATGATCCAAACATGATCATTCTCGAAAGTCTTACACCCGGTGTTACACCGCTTTGGCAAACACCAATGGGACGCTCTACTTCGTTAAAAGATACAGTAAAACTGCCTTTCGAGGGCAACTATAAATTTGTTTACGGTGTTGAAAGCCCGGGCGGTTATGTTCAGGCCGATACATTCAATTTAACATTGACTACCATGAACCTGAATTACGTAAACGACCCGCTTTGGGAAATGCTTTCAGGTGGTGTTGGTAATTCAAAAACATGGTTACTCGACCTCGACGAGAACGGAGTTAGCAAATATTTTGCAGGCCCGCTATATTTTTACGGAACCGAAAACGGCTGGTTAGCCGGTGGCGACGCAGGTTGTTACGGTGCCGACTGCTGGAACTGGAATCCTGACTGGCCGGGCAACTCGTGGTTAATGGGCCAGGGCGATTACGGAACCATGACTTTCGACCTGATTGGCGGAGCTAACGTTTCGGCTGATCACCTGATGATTTCATCAAGAGGATCGGAACAAGGAACTTACTTCCTGGATGCTGATGCAAAAACACTGAGCATGACCGATGCCGCTCCGTTACACGACGAAGGCCGCGACGGACAGGTTGTAAACTGGGGCGCTCTGAAAGTGATGTCGCTTACTGAAAATACAATGCAGCTGGCCGCACTTCGCGATGAAGCATTATCTGGCGAAGGACCATGTTTGTTGGTTTACAACTACATCAGCCAGGAATATGCCGACAGTTGGGTACCTGAAGTAACTGAAGATCCGGAACCAACATTACCTGACGGATGGCAAGACGATATTTCGCAAACGGTAAACACAAATATTGTTTGGAAACTTTCAGAAAGTAATCCACTCGATTGGGCAAACCTCGACGGTTCGATGATGAACGGCTGGCAAGCTCCTGAAGATTACCCTGATTGGCTGGGAACTCCTGATCCTGCTGTTTACGGCGACTTCTCGATGACAATGAACTCGGCCGACAACTCAGTAGTTTTTGTAACGCCTGACGGAACTGAAACTGCCGGAACGTATTCATTAGATGAAAAAGGTATTTACTCGTTTGATGTAGCTGTACCATCATTTACAGTTATAAGCTGGGCTAGTTTTTATGCAGATGCCAACAACCAGTTGCGAATTCTTCAAATCGAGAAGGATGCAACAGGTGCAGTTACCGGCATGTGGGTTGGAGCAATTGACGCTTCAAATCCTCAGTATTCGGCTTTCCACCTTGTACCTTCATCGGGAAATGACGGTGGTGGCGAAGAGCCTGAAGGAACCGAGGTTGCATTCGATAACAGCAAGCTGGTAATTGGCGATTTGGAAGGCAATGGTAACCTGCGATTGGAATTATTCAACGAGTATGGAAGCACAAAAGCTGATCCACCACTCGATGCTGCTTCAATAGTTTTCGACAACCGCATGGAAATTACCTTCACCATATCAGGAGTTAGTTTTATTGACGGTGCTGCCGGAAGTTATCCTACCAGCATGATTCTTTCCGATCCGAATTGGAGCGGTTACTGGGGAGGCGGTGCCGGTGAAGTACAGGTGAACGGCGACGGAACCTACACTGTTTACTGTGATGCTCCTAATTTTAACACTGCCTTTGTTTTTGTAATCGATATACAAGGCATGGCCGCAGATATAAGTGATATGGACGCGGTTTCGGTAACAATCGATAAAATGACAATGTACTAACAACAATTAACCTGCGGAGTGTAGAAGCTCCGCAGGTTTTATTAATTTTTAGAATAAAAACCACTATCTATTATTATCAGCATGAAGCTAACTGTTCGATTATTACTCTTACTTTTTATCGTTGCACTCGGATCGTGTGGCGATGATGACAGCCCCGTAAACCCTCCCGATGATTTCACTCCTGAATTGTCGGCAACTCCTTTGAGTTTGAACTTTGATCAGAACGGTGGCACCGAAACGATTTCCATCACGTCGAATACCACATGGAATATAAGTAGCAATGCATCGTGGTGTACTTCGGCCCTGCAAACCAGCAAAAACAACGCTACAATTAATATCAGTGCCGAAGCCAATACCGTTGAGGAAGAAAGAACGGCCACAATTAGCATCTCTGCTGAAGATGTATCAACAATTACAATAGCAGTAACACAGGAAGCAAAAGAACCTGAAATTATCGATCCGGAAAATCCGGATTCAATTGCCGCCGATATGACCGGAATGAATAGTAACGCCATAGCACTGGCCTCGCAAATACAGGTAGGCTGGAACATGGTAAATACCCTGGAGGCTATTGGTGGAGAAACCTCTTGGGGAAACCCAAAGGCTACAAACGAATTAATGGCTGCTGTTAAAAATGCCGGATTTAGTGCCGTTCGTCTGCCCTGTGCATGGGACCGGTATTTAGAAGACCAAACCTCGTATAAAATACAAGAATCGTGGCTCGACCGCGTACAGGAAGTAGTCGATTATTGTATCGACAATGATCTTTATGCCATTCTGAACATCCACTGGGATGGAGGCTGGATGGAACAAAACTGCATTCCTGATAGTCAGGAAGCAGTGAATAACAAACTGGAAATTATCTGGAAACAGATTGCCATAAGGTTCCGCGATTACGACGAGCACCTGCTTTTTGCCGGAGCTAACGAACCAAATGCCGATGAACAGGAAAATGTAGATGTGTTGAACGTTTACATGCAAACCTTTGTTGATGCAGTTCGCTCAACCGGAGGAAGAAATGCTTACCGTAACCTGATCATTCAGGCACCAAATACCGATATTGATAAAGCCGACCAGTTTATGACAATGCCAACCGACCGGGTTGATGATCGTTTATTGGCCGAAGTGCACTATTATACACCCTGGAATTTCTGCGGTTTGGAAGAAGATGCAAGCTGGGGAAAAATGTTCTATTTCTGGGGCGAACCTAACCATGTTGAAGGCGCCGACGATCGCAATGCCAATTGGGGCGAAGAAGATGTGGTGGAATCGCAGTTCCAAAAAATGAAAGCCAAATTGGTAGACAACGGAATTCCTGTAATTTTGGGCGAATTTGGAACCATTTACCGCGACCTTTCGATGTATCCTGAAGGATGGCAGCAAAAACACGATGAATCACGCGCCTATTTTATGGAAACAGTTGCCCGCAAAGCGAAAAACAATGGGCTGGTGCCATTCTGCTGGGACAATGGTTTAATTGACCGCAACAGTTATGAAATTATCGATTCGCTTTCGTACAACAGTCTGATACAGGGAGCTGCTGACGGTTCGTATCCATTTTAAACTGACAAGAAAGTAACAAACCAGAATAGCGGCCGTTAAGGCAATTATGAACGAGTAAAAAAGAGATCAATCAGCAAAATATAGCACAAATTAATACTCTACAATAATGAACAAATTTTTTATAGCAGTTCTGCTAAGTATATTCGCAATCTCCTGTTCTACAACCAACTGGGAGCAAACCGGAGAAGCCGTAATTGTTTACCCGCAGCAAGCCGGCAAACAACAGGCGCAGGCCATTAAAATTACACCCGTAAACGACGAGATCATCAAGGTGTCGGCTAGCGCCACAAAAACATTTTCAACCAAGGAAAGTCTTATTGCACTTCCGCAAAACGAAACCGTTCCTTTTGTGGTTGAAGAAACAGACGGTCACCTGATCATTTCAACAGCAAAAACAAAGGTTAAAGTATCAACCGAAACCGGCGAAATCGATTTTCTGGATGAGAATGGAAACCCAATTCTTGAGGAAAAGGAAAACGGTGGAAAATGGTTCGAACCGATTGAAGTTGATGGCGTAAGTGCTTATTCAACCCGTCAGGTTTTCGAATCGTCAGACGATGAAGCGCTTTACGGACTTGGACAGCACCAGGCCGACGAAATGAACTACAAAGGTAAAAACGAGGAGCTTTTCCAGTACAACACAAAAGTTTCGGTACCGTTTATTGTTTCAACAAACAACTACGGTCTGCTTTGGGACAACTACTCGCTTTCGCGTTTTGGCGATCCACGTCCTTACGGCCAGATCGATCAGTTTAAACTTTTCGATGCCGAAGGAAATGAAGGCGGTTTAACAGCCACTTACATCGACAATAACGAAAACGACCACGTTTACACCACTCGCACGGAATCGACTATTGATTACGAAAACCTGGAAACCATTGAGAATTTTCCTGAAGGTTTCGATTTTAACCACGCCCGCATTGTTTGGGAAGGCGATATTGAACCCGAAGAAAGCGGAATTTTCCATTTCTTACTGTACTACGCCGGCTACACCAAAATCTGGGTGAACGGCGAATTAATGGCCGACAAATGGCGTACTGCATGGAACCCATCGGTGGCTAAATTCCAGTACGATATGAAAGCCGGCGAGAAATACCACGTAAAACTCGACTGGATTCCTGACGGTGGTGTTTCGTACATCGGACTAAAAGCTTTATCTCCGGTTGATCCTGAGGTACAGGACGACATTTCTTTCTACTCGGAAATGGGCGACCAAATCGACTATTTCTTTATGAAAGGAAACAACATGGACGATGTGATCAGCCGCTACCGCACACTTACCGGAAAAGCCCAGGTGATGCCAAAATGGGCAATGGGTTTCTGGCAAAGTCGCGAGCGTTACAAAACACAGGAAGAACTGGAAAGTACGTTGAAGGAATTCAGAAAAAGAGAGATTCCGATCGATAATATTGTGCAAGACTGGTCGTACTGGGAAGTTGACAAATGGGGAAGCCAGGAGTTTGACAAAGCACGTTTTCCTGATGCAAAAGGAATGATCGATATGGTACACGATAACCATGCACGAATTCTGATTTCGGTGTGGCCTAAATTTTATTTGGGAACCGAACATTACAACGAATTCGACCAAAATGGATGGATGTACAAACAAGCGATTAACGACAGTATCCGCGACTGGATTTATCCGGGTTATATTGGTTCGTTCTACGATGCTTACAGCGAAGGTGCACGAAAACTTTTCTGGGAGCAGATTAACGAGCATTTATACTCAATGGGAATCGACTCGTGGTGGTTGGATGCTACCGAGCCGGACATCCTTTCGAACGCCAGCATGGACTACCGCAAAAAGTTAATGAATCCAACTGCCTTAGGATCATCAACGCAATTCTTTAATGCATTTGCACTGATGAACGCCAAAGGAATTTACGAAGGTCAGCGCGAAGAAAATCCGGAAGACCGTGTGTTTATTCTAACCCGCTCGGGTTTTGCAGGAATGCAGCACTACGGAACTACAACCTGGAGTGGCGACATCGGTACTACCTGGGAAGATATGAAAGCACAGATTTCGGCAGGTATCAACTTCTCAATGTCGGGACTCCCCTACTGGACAATGGACATTGGCGGTTTCTGTGTACAAAAGAAATTTGAGCGCGCCACCGAAGGCAGCGAAGCCATGAAAGAATGGCGCGAACTAAACACTCGTTGGTACCAGTTTGGCGCATTTGCACCGCTGTTCCGCGTTCACGGTCAGTATCCGTATCGCGAGATTTATAACATCGCTCCTGAAAGTCATCCGGCGTACAAATCGATGTTGTACTACAACAAATTGCGCTACCGTTTAATGCCATACATTTACAGTTTAACGGGTGCGGTTTATCACGACGATTACACTATTATGCGTGGTTTGGCAATGGACTTTTCTGACGACCGCCGCGTGCTGAATATTGGCGATCAGTTTATGTTTGGTCAGTCGTTGCTGGTTTGTCCGGTTTATGAATACAAAGCCACAAAACGCGACGTATACTTCCCGAACAACGGTGGCTGGTATAATTTGTACACTGGTGAATTCCTTGCCGGTGGCCAGAAATTGAGCGTTGAAGCACCTTATGAAAGAATGCCGCTGTTTGTACGCGAAGGTTCTATTATTCCTGTTGGACCAGAAATTCAGTACACCGACGAGAAAAAAGGTGCACCGATCGATATTTACGTGTACACCGGAAAAGATGCTTCGTTTAAATTGTACGAAGATGAAGGAACAACTTACGCCTACGAAGGTGGCGCATATAGCACTATAGAGTTTACTTATTCGGAAAGTGATAACAGCCTGGTTATTGGCACACGAAACGGCGAATATCCCGAAATGGTTAAAAACCGCGAATTCCGTATCATCAAAGTTTCGCGCGATAAACCGGTGGCTATGCTTGGTAAAGCAAGTAATGTAAAAACAGTAAACTACACAGGAGAAGAAATTACCGTAGAACTATAAGCAAGTTTAAGCAAGCAAGTTTAGTTGATTTGAATTACGGGGAACAGAAATGCCATTCTGTTTCCCGTTTTTATTTTTATGCTTACATTAGCGCAAAGTCGGAATTGGACTGTTTTACACGAACGATAGTAACCTAAGATGAAGTTTTTGCCGCATAAGATCTTACTGTTTTTATTTGTTGTTCCCCTTTTATTGCTGCCTGCACTGAGTTCGCAGGCTGTTTCCATTCCGGGAAACGAGCCTTATAAATTTATGCACATCAACATAAACGACGGGCTGTCGAACAACGAAATAAAAGCCATTCTGAAAGACCAGCAAGGTTTTATGTGGTTCGGAACGGCGCAGGGATTAAACCGCTACGACGGATCGGGTTTTAAAACATTTTTGCACGATATAAACGACAGCACATCAATACCATTTAACGGAATTGAGTATTTGTTTGAGGACTTCGACGGCCGTTTGTGGATTCGCTCCTATTCTGAATTTACGGTTTACGATCCGGTGCTCGAACGCTTTTCAACACCGGGAGAAAATTACCGGGGAACCAGTATTCCTATTGCCGGTTTGCAATCGTTTTTTATCGACAGCAAAAACAACACCTGGCTGGTAAATTCCAACTTCGGGTTGTATAAGTATAATCCGGAAAACCAAACGGTTGATTCCATTCAGTTTGTATCGCAGGTTGACCGGCCGAATTACGACAACTCGCTGAGTTATATTACTGAAGATGGTAATCACATGATTTGGGTGGTATCAAAAGCCGGCGAGCTGTTGCAAATTAATCCGGAAACCAAACAAACCGAGCAGACCTTTTTTCTGGGCGACGAAGTGATGAATGAATTCAACACCTTCCAGCTTTTTATCGATTCCGACAACGACATTTGGATTTATTCGCCCGGCCTGCCTTACGGCGTATTCTTTCTTGATCATCAAACAAAAAAAATAAGTAAATACACGCAGTCGTCGTCTACTTTTAAACTCTCAACCAATATGGTTTCGTCGGTGCTTGAAGACGATAACGGAGCCATTTGGATTGGTACCGACCACGGAGGCATTAACATCCTCAACAAGAAGGATAAAACCATAACGGTTCTGCAAAACAACAGCCAGAATCCGCTTGGAATTGCGCAAAACAGCATCACCAACCTGTATCGTGATGATGAAGATATTATTTGGGCCGGAACCTATAAAAAAGGCATCAGCTATTACCACAAAAACCTTATCCACTTTAACCACTACCGGTACTCGGCCGAGGCAGAAAACAGCCTTCCCTACAACGATGTAAACTGTTTTGTTGAGGATAACCGTGGAAATCTTTGGATCGGCACAAACGGTGGCGGACTGATTTATTTTAACCGCAACAATAACACCTTTAAAAGTTACCTGCACGATGCAAACGATCCCAACTCCATTAGTGCAAACGTAATTGTTGCGCTGCACATCGACAGTAAAGGAACACTTTGGGCCGGAACTTACCAGGGCGGTTTAAACCGTTTTAACGGATCGACATTTAAACATTATCTGCATACACCGGAAAATCCCAATTCACTGTCGGACAACCGCGTTTGGTCAATTTTTGAGGACTCGAAACAAAACCTGTGGGTTGGCACATTAAACGGTGGGCTGAATCTTTTCAACCGCACAAACGAACAGTTTATTCATTACACAGCAAGCGATATTAATTCGGTAGGCTCCAATTTTATCATGTCGATAATGGAGGACAGTGAGCAAAACCTTTGGTTGGGAACCTCTGATGGGCTTGATGTTTTGAACCTGAATACCAAACGTTTTACACACTACAGTCCCGATCCGAGCACACCCGGACAGTTAAGCGACAACAATGCAAACGACATACACGAAGATGTGCGCGGGTTGATTTGGGTGGCAACCACGCAGGGATTAAATGTTTTGAATAAAACGCAGGGCACTTTTAAAGTTTTAACGGAAGCCGACGGGCTGGCCAATTCCAATATAAAAACCATTCAGGAAGACGAAAACGGCAATCTTTGGATTGCTACGTTAAAAGGAATTTCAAAGATCAGCGTTGAAAACTATTCGCATCAACTGCCTATCAATCAACTGGAGGTTGATGTTGAAAACTTTGGATTACAGGATGGTCTGCAGGGAAATGAATTTAACCAAAAGGCTGCCTATAGAACACGATCAGGAGAGTTGATTTTTGGTGGCGCCAACGGGTTCAATCTATTTAAGCCCGAAGATATTGTTGTTCAAACACCCGACGAAAAAATTGTACTTACAAACTTCAAGGTTTTTAATCAAAATATAAAAGTTAACGAGCCTTTCCGAAAACGAATTATCCTTGATAAATCGATTACCTACAGCAACCAAATTTCGCTGAAACATAAAGAGAATGTGTTCTCGGTAGAGTTTGCGGCGCTTAGTTATTTCCATCCCGAGAAAAATACTTTCCAATATCAGTTAAGCGGCTTTAACGACGAGTGGCTGGAAGTGAATCGTGGCATGCACGAACTAACATTTACCAACCTGAATTCGGGTGAATACCAGCTGCGTATCCGGGTGAGCAACGATAACTCAACCTGGCGCGAAATGACTCCGCCTTTGAGCATCAATATCCTTCCGCCGTTTTGGGAAACAAGCTATGCCTACATGCTTTACATTCTGGTTATTGCCGGCTTGTTATTTATCACCTGGAAGATTCTGGCCGAACGCCAACGCCTGAAATTTGAAGCTGAACAGGAACACCGCGAAGCTGAACGAATCCACCAGGTTGACACTTTGAAAACCAAGTTTTTCACCAACATCAGCCACGAATTCCGCACCCCACTTTCGCTGATTATTGCCCCCATCGATAAACTAATCGAACACAGTAAAAACGACGACGACAAAAAACACCTCATTCTTATTCAGCGAAATGCTCGGCGGCTAATGGCCATGGTAAACCAGTTGCTCGATTTCAGAAAAATGGAGCTTCAAAAAATTAAAGTACACAAAGACTGGGGCGAAATGATCGGTTTTATCCAAGAAATTTCTGCTTCGTTTGAAGACCTGATGGAAAGTAAAAATATCTCATTCCAGTTTTCAAGCAGCCATAAAAGTCTGCACACCTTTTTTGACAAAGACAAAACCGACAAAATATTTACCAACTTGCTAACCAATGCCTGCAAATTCACCAACAGCGGAGGCAAAATTAGCCTGAAAATCGATTTGAATTCATCGGCAGAGAAGCCGGTTTTAACCGTAAAAGTATCCGATACAGGAATTGGAATTGCGCCCGAGCAACAGATGCAGATTTTTAACCGCTTTTACCAAACTGATAATTCCGGAACCGAAATTAATCAGGGCTCAGGAATTGGTTTGTCGATGGTAAAAGAATACGTTACGCTGCTGGGTGGCGATGTGAATGTGGAGAGCCAACTGAATGAAGGAAGCACATTCACTGTAGAAATTCCGGTGGATTTATTTACCGAGGAAGAAATAGCTGCCAACAAGGCGCTTGAAGTGGCAGAACGCAAAACCTACAAACAGCCAACGTCAACTACAAGCGAAAAAGTTCCGGCTTACAACCGGGATAAAAAAACACTGGCGATTGTGGAAGACAGCTCCGATCTGCGTTTCTATTTAAAAGAGAATTTTAAAGACCGATACAATATTATTGAGGCCGAAAACGGAGCCGAAGCCTGGGCGAACTTTGAAAAACAGTTGCCCGACATTGTGATCAGCGACGTGATGATGCCCGAAATGAACGGCGTTGAACTGTGTGCGAAAATTAAATCGAACCGAAAAACCAAGCATATCCCGGTTATCTTGCTTACGGCAAAAACCGATACCGCGCCGGTTATTGAAGGTTACGAATCGGGTGCCGATGCCTACCTCACCAAACCTTTCGATTTTAAGGTACTGGAATCGCGAATTGAAAACCTGCTGCGTTCGCGCGATCAATTGCGTGTTTCGTACCAGTCGATGACAGGATTAAATCCTGAAAAAATAAAGGTCGACTCAGAGGACGAGAAGTTTATTAAAAAGGCCTTGAAAATCGTTGAAGACAATATTGCAGAAGCTTCGTTTACCGTTGAAGATTTTGGTGCAGAAATGGGCATGAGCCGTGTTAGTCTGTATAAAAAACTGTTGGCGTTAACCGATCGAACGCCTATCGAATTTATCCGCGTTATTCGCTTAAAACGAGCTGCCCACCTGCTTGAAACAAGTCAGCTTTCGGTATCGGAAGTGGCCTATCGCGTTGGGTTTAATAATCCACGATATTTCTCCAAGTATTTCTCGAAAGAATACGAAATGCTGCCGTCGGAATACATCGAAAAAAACCGAAAGACCACGAACGATCTTTCAGATGATGTAAAGGACAAATTTTCATAAAGTGGCGCAAAAGCATAAAAGGGAACTGTCATCTCGATGCGCAGCGAGAGATCTGTTACAAGTTCTCAGTCGCAGTTTTCAGTTTTTCACTTCAAAAGAATTAACCACAAAGTTTCACAAAGGAGGCACAGAGTTTCTCAAAGTTTCTTCACATTCGCGAATTCAATCCTTCAGTCCTTCAGTTTACAGAAAATCCTCCCGCACCGGGCTAAAAACATCGATCAGAATCCCGGGCTCCAGACAAAGTGCTCCGTGCATCATATTTGGCTCGATGTACAATCCGTCGCCGGGCTCCACAATAACTTTTTCACCGTCCATGGTAAATTCAAACTTGCCGCTAACACAATAAGTAGTTTGTGTATGAAAATGCGAATGTTCGGCACCAACGGTACCCTTCTCGAATTTAACTTTTACCATCATGATCTGGTTGTCCCAGCCCATAATCTGGCGCGCCACGCCATCGCCAAGATCTTCCCAGCGTTTACTGCTTTTTAATACCTTCTCGCTTGCCATAATTTATCGGTTAAATTTTATTCGGTTGATCCTACAAAACTAACAGATTTTCAAGACATATTTCAAATTTTGACACGGTTGAAATGAGAACGATTTTACTTTTCCGATTTTCCATATCAGTACTAAAATTGTTTATATCTATCCTCAATATCAATTCGTTTACCCCATTCCCTGAAGGGAGCGAATTGATTATCTCTGCTCCTTTTAGGACGGGGTATTCAGAGAAAATCAATTTGCGGCTGAGGTAAGAAAACGGTTAACCATTTTACTTTTTAGAAATGAGAAATAATTGATTATATTACCAGCTGTTTCACATTGGAGGCATACTATTTTTAGTTGCATAAAACCCGATGTTCGCTGCAAAACTGATCGATAAAATGAATTACGCTTTAAATCAAAAACTTACTCTTTTTCTGTTCCTGATTTTCATTTTCACTGCAGGAAAAACGCAGGCACAGGCCGAGCTAAGTTTCGATATTTTTACGCTTGAAGATGGGCTGCCCAATAACCAGATACAATGTGTTTATCAAGACCACAAAGGATGGATTTGGGTAGGAACCAGCCAGGGTCTAAGCCGGTTTAACGGCTATGATTTTACCAATTTTCTTCCCGATTCGGAAGACTCGTGTTCCCTGAGCGGACATCTCATCAGGGTTATAAAAGAAGACCATAAAGGCAACCTGCTGGTAGGTACTGAAAACGGTGGACTAAATATTTTCGACCGTGAAAAAGAAGTTTTCTCGCAGCCTTTTAAAAACGATCCGGTTTATGGGGAAAAAGATTTTTCGGTGAACGACATTATTGAGAATCAGGACGGTTCGTTTTGGCTCGCGAGCGATTTTAATGTGCTAAAAATGGACAGCACCGGAATGATCACTCCGCTTAATCCGATAAAAAAAGAAGGAACTGCGGGAATCGAGGATGTTTTTATCCGGAATCTGGCCTACGATAACCAGGGAAAATTATGGATCGGATCGAACAATGGCGTATATATTTACAACGAACAGAATAATACACTCGAACGTTTCGAACTTCCTTTCGGATCAGCACAAAACAAAGAAATCTGGGAACTTTTTTTGGATGACGACGGCGATCTTTGGATCGGGACTTATTCCATCGGTTTGTTTGTGGTTAACACGAGCACCAAAAGCTACCATCCAATAAAATTCAGACCGGCTGCCGAACGCACTGAAACCGTTAAAGCCATTTCAAAAGGCGTGTTTGGCGATTACTGGATCGGCACGCGCGGCGGGCTGTTTCTCTATTCGAAAGAAAGCGGTGTAAAAGGTTTTTACCGACACAGCATTCAGGAACCGCGCAGTCTTTCCAATAACTCGGTGCTGAGTATTTTTCACGATAACAAAGGAGAAACATGGATTGGTACACGCGGCGGACTGAATCTGCTGGCTAAAAGTAAACAGGTTTTCCACAGTTTTACTGCCCAGCCCGACGACAATCGCTACCTGAACAGCAGCGCCATTTATACCTTCTGGATGGACAAAAACGAACGGCTTTGGTGCGGCACCGAAGATGGCGGAATTAACATTTACAATCCGAATACCGGGAATTACGAATACCTGACCACCGATGGTAAACCGGGTTATACCATTGCTCAAAACTGTGTTAAGGCACTGGTTCCCGACAATAAAGGAAATCTTTGGGTGGGAACTTTTTTGGGTGGAATTGATGTGATTGACCTCGAAACGGGAAAAATTAAAAACTATCATAACCAGGCCGATGTACCCGGAAGTTTATCGGACAACCGCGTGTGGGATATTTGTATCGACGAGAACGAGCAAATCTGGATCGCCTCCTCGAAAGGGATTGATCGCTTCGACAAAAAAACAAAGCTGTTTATTCACTATCCGCAGCTGAACGGAAATGAGCAAATTATGTGGATCGATAACGATTCGCAGGGAAATCTTTGGATGGGAAGTGAAGATGAACTCATCGTTTTCAATCAGCGCACCAATAAAATAAACCGCTGGTTCGAGCGCACGCGATACATGTTTGAAGATTCGCAAAACCAGATTTGGATTGCAACAAACGACAAAGGACTGGCCAAATATTCAGCCGAAAACGGCGCCATAAAATATTACGGAGAAGAAGAAGGACTGGCCAACAATCAGGCACTTTGCATTTTAGAAGACGACCTGAAAAACCTGTGGATAAGTACTTTAAACGGATTATCGAAGTTTAATCCGAGAACTGAAGTATTTTATAATTACACCAGCAACGACGGACTGGGAAACAACCAGTTTTGCTACGGTGCTGCTTTAAAAGCCGACGACGGAGCACTTTTTTTCGGAACCGTTTCCGGTTTTAATGTTTTTAATCCGAACGAGATAAATGCCGAAGACACGGATGTTCCGCTGGTTTTTACCGATTTGAAAGTGTTTAATAAATCAGTGCCGATTGATGAAGACAAAAAGTCGATATTGAAACAAAGTATCACCGAAACAAAACACCTGACTTTTAACCATAAACAAAATGTTTTTACCCTTGAGTTTGCCGCGCTGAATTACGTAAACAGCGAAAATAACTTGTACACCTACAAACTGGAAGGTTTTAACACCGACTGGATCGAACCGAGTAAAAACCGCACGGCCACCTACACCAACCTGAATCCCGGCGATTATACACTTCGCATAAAACGTGTAATTCCGGGGCAGGAACGCGAAAGTAACGAGCTGCAACTGGCCATTTCGATTTTGCCACCATTTTGGAAAACCAACTGGTTTTTGGGGCTGATCATCCTGTTGATCATTTCACTCATCTATACTATAATCCAGTTCTTTATCAACCGTGAAAAAATCAAATCGCAGCTGATTATTGAACGCTCGAATGCAAAAAAACTACACGAGATGGATATGATGAAGCTGAAGTTCTTCACCAATATCTCACACGAAATCAGAACACCGTTAACGCTTATTTTAGGGCCGCTCAACAAATTGATCCAGTCAAAAACAGTTGACGGATCAACCAAAGAGAACCTGCAGTTAATGCAGCGAAATGCACAAAACCTCGACCGGCTAATCAGTCAGCTGCTGGATTTCAGGAAATTACAATCGGGCAATTTAAAACTCAATCTTACCGAAGCCGACATCGTTAGTTTTGTTCGCAACATTGTGGAATCGTTTAACCACTATGCGATTGAGAAAGACATCAAACTTACTTTTAACACGCTGAAAAAAAGGCTATTTGTGTCCTTCGATCCGGACAAGATCGAAAAAATAATAAACAACTTACTTACCAACGCTTTTAAATATACCGAACCTGAAGGATCGGTTACGGTAAACCTCTCGCTGGTTTTCGACTCGGAGAACGAGGATTTTAGCGACGAAAGCGAAGAGAAACAATACATTGAGATCAATATTAAAGACACCGGGAAAGGAATTTCGCGGAAAAATATCGATCGTATTTTTATGCGCTTTTTCCAGTCGGATGAAACCGATGAAAAAACAGGTGCCGGAATTGGGCTTGCCCTTGTTAAAGACCTGGTGAAACTGCACAAAGGCGAAATTTTTGTCACCAGTAAGGAAGGAAAAGGAACGCGCTTTACCATTCGTATTCCGTATAACGAAGGAACCGAAAGCAGCCAAACAAAAGCACAAGAAGTAACAACCAGCGTACAGGAAATTCATCCGGCACCGGAAACGCCAACGGTTCAACCGGCTGACGACAACTCGAAAATAATGTTGATTGTGGAAGACAATGCTGATGTTCGACAGTTTATCAGTTCACATTTTATGAACTTCTACCAGATTCACCTGGCCGTAAATGGAAAAGAAGGCTGGGAGAAAGCTCTTGAAGTGGTTCCCGATATTATTATCAGCGATATTATTATGCCCGAATCCGATGGTTACGAATTGTGTAAACGGATAAAAAACGACGAGCGTACTTCGCATATTCCGGTGCTTTTACTTACTGCCATGCACTCGAAAGACCACGAATTAAGAGGTTTGGCCAAAGGTGCCGACGATTATATTACAAAACCGTTCGACCTGTCGGTATTGCAGGCCAAAGTGGAAAATATGCTTTCTATCCGCGATTCGCTGAAAGAAAAATATACCTCAACCATGGTGCTCGAACCTACTAATGTTGTGCTGGCTTCTCCGGATGAAAAGTTCCTGAAACGAGTGGTTGATGTAATAGAAGAAAACATTGCCGACAGCGAACTGGATATCGAGAATTTTGCACTAAAAGTTGGGGTGAGCCGCATGCAATTGTACCGCAAATTAAATGCACTTACCAATATGACCGTAAAAGAATTCATTCGCCATATCCGCTTAAAACGTGCTACCCAATTACTCGACCAGCAAAAGCTGAATATTTCGGAAGTTGCCTATCAGGTTGGCTTCAAAGATCTGTCGCATTTCCGAAAATGTTTTAAGCGCGAATTTGGTATGAGTGCCTCGGAATACCTCTCGAATAAGAAAATTGAAACAAGTAAGCTAAACGAATCATAACTCACTAAATTACAACACAGTACTACAATTTATGTTAATCATCTGATTCCATGAGCGAGAATTTTATCCCGCCATTTGGGAAATTAAGCCCTTATCGGGAAAGCGCCCATTTCATATTGGGAAATATCACCAATTTGTTTCGCGGCACCTCCACTATCTTGCACATTGGAATTGAACGCCTAACTAAATGAGCAAGATCAAACGAAACTTGAAAAAAACTGACGGGATGATCATCATCGCTACGATCGTCCTTATCATTCTGATCATTGTCCTGATCAATCTCATTTTTAAATAAGCCGGATAATTCGTAAAGCTGAAACCAAATAATAATTCTATAATAACCTAAAATGTGAAGTATGGTAAATCTTAAACGAAAAAGTCGGAGCCTGCATGTAAGTAAGTTTCTTGCTGTAGCTGCTTTGATTATGTTTCAAACAGTTCTTTCCTTTACCGCATGGTCGCAAACCATTGCTGTGAAAGGGAACGTAACCGACCAGGATTCCGGAGAAGGGCTTCCCGGAGTTAATGTTGTTGTAAAAGGAACTACCAACGGTACAATTACCCAGCCGGATGGTTCCTATGAACTAAATGTAAGCCCAACCGCCACATTGCAGTTTTCTTTTATCGGATATACAATACAGGAAGTTCCTGTAAATAACCAAACCGAAATAAATGTTGCGCTCGAAATGGAGGCGACAGAGCTGGAAGAAGTTGTGGCAATTGGTTACGGTACCGTAAAGAAAAGAGACATTACCGGATCGGTATCATCAGTTAGTGGTGAAGCGCTGGAAGCCATTCCGGTTACTTCGGCTGCCGAAGCAATGGCCGGACAAATGGCCGGTGTGCAGGTAATGGCAACGGAAGGATCGCCTGATGCCGAGATTAAAATCCGTGTTCGTGGTGGTGGTTCAATCACCCAGGACAACTCGCCAATGTATATTGTTGATGGATTTCCGGTGAGCACAATCTCTGATATTCCTGCCTCCGAAATTCAATCGATCGACGTGCTGAAAGATGCATCGTCGACAGCAATTTACGGAGCTCGTGGTGCAAACGGTGTAATTATTATTACCACTAAAAGCGGAAAAACAGGAAAAGTTTCTGTGAGTTACAACGTGTACAGTGGTTTTAAAAACATTGCAAACACACTTAACACACTCGATGTTGAGGACTTTGTACACTGGCAATACGAACTGGCTAACTTAAGAAACACTGAAGACAACCTTGATTCGTACGAGAAATATTTTGGTAAATACCAGGATATTGATCTGTATGCCGGACAGGTTGGTAACGACTGGATGGAACAGGTTTACGGCCGCACCGGACGCGTTTTCAACCACGATTTAAGTGTTCGTGGAGGATCGGAAAAATTTGCCTACAATTTCAGTTATGCCGGTGTTAAAAACCGCGAAATCATGCTCGGATCGGATTACAAACGTGATAACGTGAACTTTAAATTAGATCACAATCCTGCAGATAATATCAAACTTTCTTACTCGATGCGTTACTCGCAAACCAAAATTGGTGGTGGTGGTGCCATTGAGCAAACTACGGCTACACCAACCGATTCGCGTGTAAAACACTCCATGATCTACTCTCCTATTCCTTTGAACGGACTGGAAGATTATGCCGATGAAGAAGTTTCAAGTTATATGATCAATCCGTTAACTGCTGTTGCCGATAACGATCAGGAACAAAGAAGAACCCGATTGAATGTTGGAGCCAGTTTCCAGTGGGATATTACCGACGGTTTAACCTTTAAAACAGAAGTGGGTTACCAAACCTACGACCGCGACCGTGATCGTTTTTACGGACCAAGTACTTACTACGTAAAAAACTACACCGATGCCGATTACCAGGGTTTGCCGGCTGCCGAAATGGAAAAACGCAAGCAGGAAACGTTCAGAAATACAAACACGCTGAATTTCGACTTTAAAAATATTATTAAAAACGAAGACCACAGTGTGAAGTTATTGGCCGGTCAGGAAATTCTTTATGCAAAATCAAGCACACTTACCGATATCGTTCAGGGCTACCCTTCATTCTTTACTTCAAGCGAAGTATTCCGTTTAACAACGCAGGGGGTTCCGTTGAGTATCGATAATGTGATCAGTGCCGACAATAAATTGCTGTCGTTCTTTGGTCGTGCCAATTACGACTACAAAGGAAAGTACCTCGTTTCTGCAACATTCAGGGCCGATGGTTCGAGCAAATTTGCCGAAGGTAACCGCTGGGGATATTTCCCGTCAGCAGCTGTTGCATGGCGCATCTCGGAAGAAAGTTTTATGGAAGGCATTTCTTCAACACTTAACAACTTAAAATTAAGAGTGAGTTACGGTACCGCCGGTAACAACAATATCGTTTCGGGCCAAATGGTACAGGAATTCAGCTCAAGTAATACGACTTATATCAACGATGTATCGGGTTACTGGGCTGTTTCATCGCGCATGGCGAATCCTGATTTGATTTGGGAAACGACAGTTACCCGAAATGTTGGTCTCGATTTTGGTTTGTTTAACAGCCGTTTGAGCGGAACATTCGAAGCCTATTTGAATACCACTTCCGATCTGTTGATCGACTTCCCGGTATCGGGAACGGGTTACAGCTCGCAATTCAGAAACATGGGTGAAACCGAAAACAAAGGTATCGAGGCCTCTGTAAACTGGGTCGCTCTCGATAAACAAAACTTCGGACTTAACTTCGGCTTTAATTTCGGAATGAACAAGAACAAAATTAAGTCGCTCGGAATTATGGAAGACTTTGGCGTAGCATCAAGCTGGGCTTCTACCGAAATTGGTACCGATTACTGGATTGAACAGGGAAGCCCTGTTGGACAGATTCGCGGTTACCTAAGTGACGGAAGATACGAAGTATCAGATTTTGAAGGTTACGACGCTGATGCTGATGAGTGGATCTTAAGAGATGGAGTTGCTGATAACACAAGTATTATTGGAACAGTTCGTCCGGGATCGATGAAGTTGAAAGATGTTACCGGCGATGGCGAAGTTACCGTTGACGACAACACCATTATCGGTGATGTAAATCCGAAAGCAACCGGTGGTTTTAACTTGTCGGCTCGTGTTTACGACTTCGATCTTTCAGCCATTTTTAGCTGGAGTGTCGGAAACGATGTATACAACGCCAACAAAATTGAGTACACATCAACAAGTAGATATCCTTACCGAAATATGATCGATATTATGGCCGACGGAAAACGCTGGACCAATATCGACGAAAGCGGACAGCTGGTAAACGATCCGGCAACATTAGAAGCTATGAACGCCAATACCACAATGTGGTCGCCATACATGTCACGTTACGTACTAAGCGACTGGGCTGTTGAAGATGGTTCGTTCCTGCGCCTGAATACGCTAACATTAGGATACACAGTTCCGAAAGTACTTACACGAAAAGTACATATTGAAAACTTAAGGTTGTACGCAACAGCCAACAATGTATTTGTTCTTACCAATTATACTGGATTTGATCCTGAGGTTTCAACTCGACGAAAAACACCACTTACACCCGGTGTTGACTACTCGCCTTATCCAAAAAGCAGACAATTCATTTTTGGTTTAAACATTAACTTTTAATTGAAACTACGATGAAAATGAATAAAATAGCATATATAACGATATTATTTTTCGCGGTGGTTTTCACCTCTTGCGATGAATACCTTGATGCTCCTACGCAATCAACTATGGATGAATCGTTGATCTTCTCGAACGTTGAGCTGGCGCAGGGAGCCATTGATGGAATTAAAGAACCGATGGGACAAACCAACTCGTATCGTGGTCGATTTCTTACCCACTACGGTTCGAACACCGATATTGAGTGGAACAACTCAACCTCTGAAAATGGCCGTGGCGATTTGTCGCGTTACATAAATTCTCCAACCAACTCGGATATGAACCGTGATAACGTATACTGGGCAATGTTGTACCGCGGAATCGAACGTGCCAACATTTGTATCAGAGGATTGCGTACATACGGAAATCCTGAGCCGGGAACAGCAATGGGTCAACTTTTGGGTGAAGCGATCACTTTGAGATCGATCTACTACGCCGACCTGTTAAAGTCGCACGGCGATATTGTAGCCCGTTTCGAGCCGATTTCGTCTGAAACGATTTATTTACCAAAATCGAACAGAGACGAGATTTACAAGCATGTAATTGCCGATTTGGAAGAAGCTGCAACCTTGGTAGCGTGGCCGGGCGAAACCGAAGCAACTGCCACCACGGAGCAGGTGAACAAAGCATTTGTAAAAGGTTTGCGTGCACGTTTATGCATGGCTGCAGCCGGTTATTCACAACGCGGAAGTTCTATCAGCAGAAGTTCTGATCCTGAACTTTCAGTTAGCACTTTGTACCCAATTGCATTACAAGAATGTAAAGACATTATAAACAGCGGAACGGCATCACTCGAGCCTTCTTTCGAAACCGTTTGGCGGAAAAACTGCGAAGAGGTAATTACTGCAGGCAGCGAATCGCTTTGGGAAGTACCATTTGCCGAAGGTCGCGGACGCCATTTATTTACTTACGCCGTGCGTCACCAGGCAGCCGACCAATATACCGGTCAGCCACGCGGAGGTAGCTACGGTCCTACTCCGAATGTATTTTACGATTTCGATGCAAAAGACACCCGTCGCGATGTAACTTGTGTTCCTTACAGCTGGAGTAAATCAAATCCTGCTCAACAGGAGTTGATGGGAATCGACACCTGGTATTTCGGAAAATGGCGTTACGAGTGGATGACCCGTTACGTAACATCAACTAACGACGATGGTGTTAACAAAATATACATGCGTTATGCCGAGGTAATTTTAATGGCCGCTGAAATTGAAAATGAATTGAACGGTCCTTCGGCAGCAGCTCCTTACTTAAAAATGATTCGCCAAAGAGCTTTTGATGAAGCCGACTGGTCGACAAAAGTTGATGCTTATGTTGATGCTCTTACTTCAAAAGAAGCAATGTTTAACGCCATTGTTGATGAACATGGTTTTGAGTTATGTGGCGAAATGGAACGCAAACAGGCACTTATCCGTTGGAATTTGTTGAAATCGAAAATGGACGAAACAAAACAAAAAATGGATGACCTGCGTAACCGCACCGGCGAATATGCTGATGTTCCTCCGGCAATCTATTTCAGCTATTTATCGGATAATGAAACTTTGGACATTTATGGACTGGAGAGAGGTGAAACTGAAAATATGCTGACAGAGTATGATTATGCATATAAATGGGCACTTCCGGATCAAATTGAAGATGATAAGATCAATTCGCTCTATACCAACGATCCTGACCAAAACCAGTACTGGCCAATTTGGCAGGTGTTTATTGATGCAAGTAACGGGATGTTGAACAACGACCCGGTTAACTAAAATCGTTTTTGTGAATTAAAGAAAAGAAACAAATGAAAAAAATATTTAGAAATATTGGAATCTTATTGGGCATTGTTGCTTTATTCGCAATAAACGCCTGCGAAGATGATATAACTCCGGTTATTGAAGAACTGGAATTCGACAGGGTATTTACGCCCCTGGAGCTGGAAGCTAAAATCAGCAACCAAACTGTAGTATCCTTAAGTTGGGGATTCAACAAAAAGGTACAATCTTACGAACTGGAAATCAGCGACGACAGCTTATCGTTCGCCAATATCATTCATACCGCAACGGTAGGTCCCGACGAACTGCCTTACGTTTACGAACTGCCGGCCGGTAACTCGCAATACTCGGCACGTGTAAAAGGGATGAACGACAGTATTGCCGACTCAAAATGGGCAGAGCTGGCATTTAAATCATTGCCCGAGAATATTTTTAACAGGTATGATGTGGCCATGACAGGGCTGAACAGCATCGATGTAAGCTGGACTCCGGGAAAAGCAGTTACTTCTCTGAGCTTTGTTTCAACAGAGGGAGAAATTACTGCCGAAATTACTGCTGAAGAGCAGGCTGCCGGAATGAAGTCGATAACCGATCTGCCAAATGGCGAATATGTAATTACTATTCTGAATGGCAACAAAGGCCGCGGAGTACAGGATTACGTAATGGAAGGCGATGTATTTGTTGATGCCGGCGAAGATCTGGCTGCAGCAATCAGCGGTGCCGAATCGGGCGATGTGCTTATTCTGGCTGCCGGTGCCGAGTTTGGTTTCGAAGGTGATATGATGTTGGAAAGAGCCATTAAGATTAAAGGACTGGACGGAGAGCTTCCGGTAATTTATGCTACCGATGGCGACCGCATGTTCTATATTGGAGCAAGCATTCTGCCAACCGAAGAAATCGTTTTCGAAAACCTGTTTATGAGCGGTTACACCAACATGGATGCTTCGCAGGGACAAATTCGTGGTGTATTCGATATGGAAAGCGAAGCCTGTAACATTGGCGCTGTTAAATTCATCGGCTGTAAAATGTTTTACATGGGCCGCCAAATCATGCGTTTACGCGGTGGTTCTGATCAAACTATTGGCGAATTCCTTGTTGACGACTGTATCATTCACAACCTGGGTAAAAGCAGTGGTAGTTATGGTGTTTTCTGCGCAACCGAAGGCAATACAAACGCAACTGTTGTAAAAATTACCAACTCAACTATCGATAGTTTGAAATGCCATTTCATTCGTTACGACGAGCCTGTGTCATGCGAAAGTATTATCGTTGAGAACTGTACATTCAATAAAACGCCGTTTAGCTCGGGCCGTTATTTAATGGACATCAGAGACGCGGTAATTACCAGTGGCGTTGAAGTTACCAACTGTATTTTTGGTACAACTTCTTATGGCGACGAGCCTTCGATTACTGGTATTCGTGCTCCTGAAGACGTAATGGTGACCATTACAAATTCTTATGCAACAACCGACTTTGTAAACTCCGATTATTCAATTGTTGATCAGTTGACTTCGCTGGGTGTAACTTACGACGGTTTGTGGGAAGATCCTGACAATGGCGATTTCTCATTCGCTTTTGATGCTGTTGACGCGGGCGACCCACGCTGGAAATAATTCGACGAAATTTGAAACGATATATTTAAGTTCGTGAATAGTTAGTCTATTAGTTAGTTAAAAAGAATCTCCGGGATCCACACTCCCGGGGATTCTGTTATTACTCTAAAAATGAAGGTACAGTTAAGCTTAATTCTGATTCTCCTTTTCCAAACGGTTTTAGGACAGCAAATCGCTTTTCCGGGTGCTGAAGGTGGTGGCAAATACACAACCGGAGGTCGCGGTGGCAAAGTTATTTTTGTCGACAACCTGAACAACAAAGGCAACGGAAGTTTTAGAAAAGCTATTGAGGCGGAAGGCCCGCGTACCATTATTTTCAGAGTGTCAGGAACCATTGAATTAGAGAAGACCATTCACATAAAAAACGGCGATCTTACCATTGCCGGGCAAACCGCTCCGGGAGATGGAATTTGCCTGAAAAATTACGGTGTACGTGTTGACGCCGACAATGTAATTATTCGCTATCTGCGTGTGCGCCCCGGCGACAAGTCGCACGAGGAAATGGATGCAATTACCGGAATGCGAAACAAAAATATTATAATAGACCATTGCAGTTTTAGCTGGGCCGACGATGAAGTGGCCTCGTTTTACGACAACGAAAATTTTACACTGCAATGGTGTATTATCAGCGAAAGTTTTAACCTGTCGTTCCATCACAAAGGAGCGCACGGTTACGGCGGAATCTGGGGCGGAAGCAATGCAAGTTTTCATCACAACCTGATATCTGATCATGTAAGCCGGAATCCGCGGCTGCAGGGATCGAGATACACCAACGATCCGGATTTTGAGAAAGCCGATTTCAGAAACAATGTAATTTACAACTGGGGAAACAACAGCGTTTATGGTGGCGAAGAAGGCCATTACAACCTGGTGAACAATTATTATAAACCCGGTCCGGCAACCAAAAAAGATGTCCGCGATCGTATTTTAAACCTCACACAAGATTTTTACAACGAAAGCAGAAATACTGATACACTCCGGGCAGGTTGGTTTTACCTCGACGGAAACGTAATTGAAGGGAACAAAGAAATCTCAAAAGATAACTGGGCTGGCGGTGTCCAGGTCAAAAACCTTTCACAGGAAATGATCGATCGATCGCGGCTCACAAGTCCGGTTGAACACACTGCTATAAAAACCGACAAAGCAGAAGAAGCATACAAAAAGGTATTGCAAGATGCTGGCGCCAGTTATCAGCGCGATGCCGTTGACAAACGAATAATTCACGAAGCTACGACCGGAAAAGAAACTGTCGGGAAACAATTCAGAGATGGCGGAAAAGGAATCATCGACAGCCAGACAGATGTGGGAGGCTGGCCAATTTTACGCTCAACTCCTCCTCCACCCGATGCCGATAATGACGGCATGCCCGATAAGTGGGAAAAACAAAACGGGCTAAATCCTGAAAAAGCGGATAATAACGATTACAAGCTCGATAAAAAATATACCAACATTGAAGTTTACCTGAACTCGATAATAGCCCAAAAGAAATAACATGAACCTAAAACCAACAATAATAATCCTGATAATCCTTTGCGGCATGTCGCTTTTTAGCAGCGCACAAACCGGGATTTCAAAAGTTTGGGTAGCCGATAACGGCGATGGCACTTATAAAAATCCGATCATCCATGCCGATTACTCCGACCCGGATGTGGTTCGCGTTGGCGACGATTATTACATGACGGCTTCTTCATTTAATTGTGTTCCCGGCTTACCGATTCTTCACTCAAAAGATCTGGTTAACTGGCAACTTATAACTTATGCGCTACCCACACAGGTTCCTGAAGATGTGTTCAGCATTCCGCAACACGGAAACGGCGTTTGGGCGCCTTGCATCCGCTACCATAATAACGAGTTTTACATTTATTACCCCGATCCTGATTTTGGCATATATCAAATTAAAGCCAAACAGGCCGAAGGTCCGTGGTCGGAACCAATTTTGGTAAAAGGCGGAAAAGGTTTGATCGATCCGTCGCCACTTTGGGATGATGACGGAAAAGTTTATTTAACGCATGCTTTTGCCGGCAGTCGCGCACGTATAAAGTCGGTGCTTCTGGTTCAGGAAATGAACAGCGAAGGAACAGCGGTTATCGGCGATGAAGTAATGGTTTTCGACGGACACGATGATCACCCAACCATTGAAGGACCAAAATTTTACAAAGCCAACGGTTATTACTACATTTTTGCTCCGGCAGGTGGCGTTTCAACGGGCTGGCAAACCGTGCTCCGCTCGAAAAATGTGTACGGTCCCTACGAAATAAAAATTGTAATGGCGCAAGGCGACACCGATATAAACGGGCCTCACCAGGGAGCTTGGGTGGATACAAAAACAGGAGAAAACTGGTTCATCCATTTTCAAGATAAAGAAGCTTACGGACGGGTTGTACACCTTAACCCGATGACCTGGCACAACGATTGGCCGGTGATTGGTGTTGACGAAGACGGTGACGGAATTGGCGAGCCGGTGCTCACCTACAAAAAACCGGATGTTGGCGCTACCTACCCTGTTTCAACTCCACCGGAAAGCGACGAGTTCAATGGAAACCAGCTGGGAATTCAGTGGCAATGGCAAGCCAACAAACACATTTCGTATGGATTTCCGTCAGGCAACCTTGGCTTTTATCGCCTGAATTGTATTGTTCGCCCTGAGGGAGAAGAAGTACTTTGGATGGTTCCGAACCTTCTGTTACAAAAATTCCCTGCCGAAGAATTTACAGCCACTACCAAAATAACATTCAATGCCCGCACCGATGACGAAGAAACCGGTTTTGTGGTAATGGGCGAAGACTACCAGTACATTTCATTAAAACAAATAGACGGGCAACTTCAGCTGCACGTGGCGAAATGCGAAAATGCACGCACCGGCGGAAAGGAAATTGAATTGCATTCAGAAACTTTTAACAGTAATGAAATCTACTTCAGGATAGAAGTAAAAAAGGGTGCGATTTGCACTTTTAGTTTTAGCAGCAATGGGAAAAAATTTAAAACCGTTGGCGAAGAATTTACAGCCAAACCGGGCCGTTGGATCGGCGCAAAGATAGGTTATTTTGCCTTGCGCGAAGGAATTACAAACGACTCGGGCACGGTTGATATTGATTGGTTTAGGATTGATAAATAAGGAATGAAAAGCAAACTCTTCATATCATTTGTATTATTGCTGGCAGCTGCCTCGGCAAGTGCCTTGGATTTTGTGGTAGCAAAAGACGGCAGCGGCGATTTCACCACTGTGCAGGAGGCCATTGATGCGGTTCCTGATTTCAGGAAAAACCGCACAACCATTTTCATAAAACAAGGCATTTACAAAGAAAAGCTGGTATTACCGGCTAGCAAAACACTGGTAACGTTTATTGGCGAAGACCTTGAAAACACCATCCTTACTTACGATAATTTTGCCAGTAAAAAGAACCGCTTTGGCGAAGAAATGGGAACAACAGGTTCAACATCGTTTTACATTTTTGGAGAAGGTTTTATTGCTAAAAACATAACTTTTCAGAACTCGGCCGGCCCTGTTGGGCAAGCTGTTGCCGTTCGTATTGAGAGTGACAAAGTGGCTTTCGAGAATTGCCGTTTTCTGGGCAACCAGGATACACTTTATCCGCGTGGCAAAAACAGCCGGCAGTACTATAAAAACTGTTACATAGAAGGTACTGTTGATTTTATTTTCGGTTGGTCGACAGCAGTTTTCGAAGACTGCACCATTTTTTGCAAAACAGCCGGATACATCACGGCCCCATCCACTGAGGAAAATTCAAAATATGGTTTTGTTTTTCTGAATTGCAACATCACCGGGGACGCTCCTGAAAACTCGTTTTATCTCGGTCGTCCGTGGCGTCCTTATGGCAAATCAGTTTTCATCGGCTGCAAACTGGGCAAACACATAAAACCCGAAGGTTGGCACAACTGGCGCGATCCGGAGAAGGAAAAGACAGCCTATTTTGCTGAATATAACAATACCGGCGAAGGTGCCGATACTAAAAACAGAGTTACCTGGTCGCATCAGTTAAGCGATGCAGAAGCACAAGAATACTCCGTTGAAAAGATTTTTGGAGACTGGACAGAAGAGCTGTTCTCCAACCTGGAAGAAATTAAAAAACTTTGAAAATGATAGTTAAAAAGATCTCTAATCTATTACTTGCCGCTGCTGTTTTCACGGTGGGATGTGCCGAAAAAAGCGCACCTCCCAAAATCGCAAATAGCTTGTACGAAACAATTGAATTTGAAATGCCGGTAATTCAGGAACCGCAAATTCCTGACTATGCGGTGTCGATAACCGATTTTGGTGCAATAAGTGGCGGAATTGAAATGAATACCGAAGCTTTTGAGGCGGCCATAAACGCGGTTACCGAAAAAGGTGGAGGCAAAGTAACCATTCCTCCGGGCATATGGTTAACCGGTCCCATTCAGTTAAAAAGCAACCTGGAATTGCACGCCGAGCAAGGCGCCGTAATTCTTTTCTCTACCAACAAAGATCTTTATCCGGTTATTGCAACCAATTTCGAAGGTTTGGATACTTATCGTTGTCTTTCGCCAATTCACGGAAGAAATATTGAAAACGTTGCTTTTACCGGAAATGGTGTTTGGGATGGAAACGGCGGTGCCTGGCGCGCTGTAAAAAAATCGAAGCTTAATGAAAACGATTGGAAAGACCTTGTAAAATCGGGAGGTATTGTAAGCGAAAAAGGCGATGTTTGGTATCCGTCGGAGCAGTACAAAAAGGGAATTGAAGGCAGTGGCGATCAGAATGTGCGCGACGACCTGAAAACCAAGGAAGAATTTGAAACCATACGCGACTACCTGCGCCCGGTGTTTGTGAGTATTCAAAATAGTAAACGAATCATGTTCGATGGCCCGGTATTTCAGAATTCGCCGGCATGGAATATTCACCCTTTACGTGTTGAGCATCTGACCGTGAAAAATTTAACTGTACGTAATCCATGGTATTCGCAAAATGGCGATGGAATCGATATTGAATCATGCAAAAACGTACTGGTTCAAAACTGCAATTTCGATGTGGGCGACGATGCCATTTGTATCAAATCCGGGAAAAACGAAGACGGTCGTCGTTACGGAATTCCGTGCGAAAACCTCATCATTAAAGACAACATTGTTTATCATGGTCACGGTGGTGTTACAGTCGGAAGTGAAATGTCGGGCGGAGTGCGCAACATGCACGTTTCAAACTGCACTTTTATGGGTACCGATGTGGGCCTGCGTTTTAAAAGCACCCGCGGCCGTGGCGGCGTTGTGGAGAACATTTTTATCTCTGATGTTTATATGACCAACATCCCGACAAATGCCATTTCGTTTAACCTGTATTACGGCGGACAATCAATTTCGGAAATGATGGAAGAAGGCGGGATGGAAACATCGACAGAACTTCTTCCTGTTACCGAAGAAACACCACAATTCAAGAATATCAAAATCTCGAATGTTACGATTAACGGCGCACAGCAGGCGGTTTTTCTTCAGGGACTTCCGGAAATGCCACTCGAAAATATTGAGCTGAACAATCTCTATCTGAAAGCCGATAACGGATTCCAGATCATTGATGCCAAAGGTGTGAAAATCAACGATACAAAATTGATAACCGACAAAGATGTTGCCATGTTGATTTTCAATAGTAAAGATGTTGATGTGAATGGCCTTGCTTATGATTTTAAAGCTGCTGACGCCATAAAAATTAATGGTTCGAAGTGTAAAAATATAAGCATTTCAAATTCGGAAACTAATGTAAAACAATACACAACTATCGGATCAGAAGTGCCTGCAGAAGCGGTTAAATTTTAGTAGATTCAACCATGAAACGACTTTTCTATTTCTGCACTCTTATTCTGATCGTCCTCAGTTCCTGTCAAGAACCAAAGGAATTCAGCATTTATTGTGTGGGTGATTCAACAATGGCAAACAAGGAGGCTGACGCTTTTCCTGAAACCGGTTGGTGCATGGTGCTCGATGAGTATTTCAACCCGAACGTTGCGGTGAAAAACCATGCAAAAAACGGCAGAAGTTCAAAAAGTTTTATCGACGAAGGAAGATGGCAAACGGTGCTCGATAGCTTGCAGGCCGGCGATTATGTTTTTATCCAGTTTGGCCATAACGACCAGAAAGCATACGACTCAACACGCTACACCACTCCGTTTGGAACTTACTCTGAAAACCTTAGTAAGTTTGTTAATGAATCGCGTGAAAAAGGAGCTATCCCTGTACTTTTTACATCCATAGTACGACGAAAGTTTGGTGAAGATGGAAAGTTAACCGACACACATGGTGATTATCCGGTGGCTACCCGCCGGGTAGCTGATTTGTTGGATGTGCCACTTATCGATTTGCAAAAAATTACCGAAGAATGGGTAAATTCGCTTGGCGATGAAGCGTCGAAACAAATGTATGTGTGGACCGATATTACAAACGAGCGTCATCCGGAACCACGAAAAGACGATACGCATCTATCGCAGGAAGGGGCGCACAAAGTAGCTCAGTTGGCTACCGAAGCACTTAAAGAAACTGTGCCTGAGTTGGCAAAGAATTTAAAGTAAAAATGAAAAGATTAGGCTTTATACTGCTGTTTGTATGCTCGGTATTTTTCGCTGAGGCACAAACCAATATTCAGTTCGAAATTACTGTTGCAAAAGACGGCAGTGGCGATTTTGAATCGATACAGGCAGCCATTGATGCCACAAAAGCCTACCCTCCACAGCGAATCACGATTTTTATTAAAAATGGCTTGTACAACGAAAAAGTGTGTGTGCCATCGTGGAATAATCAGCTCTCGTTTATTGGCGAAGACCGGGATAAAACAATCATCATTTGGGATGATTATTTCGACCAGATCAACCGTGGACGAAACAGCACTTTTTTCACCTACACTTTCAAAGTTGAAGCCGACGATTTTTATGCCGAAAACCTAACCATTTCAAATGCTGCCGGTCAGGTTGGACAAGCAGTGGCTTTGCATGTTACAGGGAATCGTTCTCGATTCAAAAACTGTAAATTTCTGGGCAATCAGGATACTGCATTTCTCGATGGAGAAAACAGTCATCAGTTGTTCGAAAACTGCATCATAACAGGAACTACCGACTTTATTTTCGGTTCGGCTACTGTTGTATTTCAGAAGTGCACTATAATTAGCAAAAAAGACTCCTACATAACTGCGGCAAGTACACAAAAAGACAAAGATTTTGGTTTTGTATTTATCGATTGCAATCTGCAAGCCGACGAAGGTGTTCAGACTGTTTACCTCGGACGGCCATGGCGACCTTACGCCAAAACAGTCTTTTTAAACTGCTTTTTGGGCAAACACATTTGCAGCGAAGCTTGGGCAGTTTGGAGCAACAAAGAAAATAAAAGCACCACGTTTTATGCCGAATACAACAGTACCGGTCCTGGTGCCGCCCCCGACCGTGTGGAATGGGCCAACCAGTTAAGCCGCAAAGAAGCCACAAAATATACCCTTAAGAATATTTTAGGAGAATGGACAACACAACTCGAAGACTAAGCCCCGTTAAATTCCTCAAAACAATTTTCAACCTGCTTTTGCTGTTACTAATCCTTGTGCCAACACAAGCACAGGATAAGCTGCCGGCATTTCCGGGTGCAGGAGGGTTTGGAAAATACACCACCGGCGGACGTGGCGGACAGGTAATTTTTGTTACCTCATTGGAAGACAATCTGCAGGAAGGCACTTTGCGTTATGCGGTAAATCAAACCTTTCCGCGAATCGTGGTATTTAAAGTTTCGGGAACGATCCAACTCCAATCGGCTTTAAAAATTACAAATAACGACATTACCATTGCCGGACAAACAGCTCCGGGCGATGGAATTACACTGCGCGATTACCCGGTGAAAATTCAGGCCGATAATGTCATCATCCGTTATATGCGTTTCCGAATGGGCGATGAAGCTTTGCAGGAAGACGATGCACTTGGCGGCCGATATCAGAAAAATATAATTATTGATCATTGTTCCATGAGCTGGTCGACCGACGAATGTGCCTCGTTTTACAACAACGAAAATTTCACGCTGCAATGGAGCATTCTTTCGGAAAGTTTGCGCATTTCGGTGCACGAGAAAGGCACGCACGGTTACGGCGGAATTTGGGGTGGCGAAAAGGCTTCGTTTCATCACAATTTGCTGGCTCATCACGATAGTCGCAATCCACGTTTTTGCGGAAGCCGCTATTCTGACCGTGCAGAATACGAACTGGTTGATTTCAGAAATAACGTGATTTACAACTGGGGCGCCAACACCGCCTATGCAGCTGAAGGCGGTAGTTATAACCTGGTCAACAATTATTACCAGGCCGGGCCGGCTTCTTCCAACAAATCCAGAATCATTCAACCCTATGCCGATAATGGTAACAATGATCAACCGGCGGGTATTTACGGAACGTTTTACATCGTTGGAAATATTACGACTGCCAGCGATCAGGTTACGCAGGATAACTGGGACGGTGTGAACATGCATTCTACATTTTCGACTTATGCGCCGGGTGTAACCAAAGACGATATTAAATCAGATTCTGAATATGAAACAGGCGAGGTAATCACTCACTCCGCAGAAGAAGCTTATTTGAAAGTATTAGATTTTGTGGGTGCCAGTCTTGCCTACGACTCAGTTGACACAAGAATTATTGCTGAAACAGCAACGGGAACAGTTACTTTCACCGATGGTGGAAATGGCAGCTCAAATGGGTTAATCGATACGCAGGGAGCCGTTGGTGGTTGGCCGCTGCTAAAATCAAACGACGCCCCCGATGATACAGACGAAGATGGCATGCCCGACGATTGGGAAACTGCACAGGGGTTAAATCCAAACGATCCGGCTGATGCAAAATTGACTACAGTTGACGGCATCTACCCCAACCTTGAAGTTTATATCAATTCGCTCGTGGCCGAAATAACTGATCAACAAGACGAAAATGGTGTTCACACTGCGGTTAACGATATTGCAAGAAACGAGGACGCAATCAGCATTTATTACAACGGAAATAGCCAAAGTGTAGTGATCAATCATTCGATCAAGGTAAAAAGTGTTGAAGTATATAACATTACAGGCAAACTAATCACTACACAAACTTTTGATTCACCGATGGTAAAGTTGCCAATTTCAGTCGGCAGAAAAGGAATTTACCTCGTTCGTGTTCTTGATTCAAAGGATAAAACCTTCACCAGGAAAATTCCTGTATTTTAATTCTGTAAAAAACGAATCCTGTTACGCGAATCACTATTACATTAAAAGTCAGAGCTATTTGTTTTTAGCCTTCCTGTTTTCGCACTTTTCCCTTAATTTTATGGCTTTCGATTAGATATTTTCGAAAAATTGTACGTCATAATAATGTGCAATTGTTCCATAACTCAAATAAAGACCAAATTTCATGAACAAACGAAATCTTTTCAGATTCTTACTTATTAACTTTCTTCTAGTTAATTTTCTCGCAACAAGTACTTTAGCGCAAAAACGAAATTATTTTCCTCCTGAGGATTTAACCACTGTTGGTGCCTACTATTACCCGGAACACTGGGACGAAAGTCAGTGGGAACGCGATCTGAAAAAAATGTCGGAGATGGGTTTTGAGTATACCCACTTTGCCGAGTTTGCATGGGCACAACTGGAGCCGGAAGAAGGCGTTTACGATTTTGCGTGGCTCGACCGTGCAGTGGCGCTGGCCGACAAATACAACCTGAAAGTGGTAATGTGCACGTCAACAGCTACCCCACCGGTTTGGCTGGTGCGCAAACATCCCGATATTCTGAAACAGCATGAAAACGGCACACAAATGGATCATGGATCTCGCCAACATGCGTCATTCTCGAATGAATATTACCGCAGTTATTCGCTGAAAATGATTGAAGAACTGGCCAAACATTACGGCAACGACGACCGGATTTTTGGCTGGCAACTCGACAACGAACCTGCAGCCAATGTGGATTATGGCGATGATGCACAAAAACGTTTCAGAGCGTGGTTAAAAGAAAAATACGGTAACATTGAAGCGTTGAATGATGCCTGGGGAACCAACTTCTGGAGTGGTACTTACACCAGCTTCGATCAGATAAACATACCGAAACACTCGCAATGGGGAATGAATTTGTACCAACGTTTGGATCACAGTCGTTTTTGCGATTACGAAACCTCAAGTTTTTTGGATGATCAGGCAAAAGTAATTCGCCAATATGCCAATCCTAACCAGTGGATCACCACCAACTACATCCCCTATTATGATGCGCGTTATGCCGGTGCCAGCAAGGAGCTTGACTTTATTAGCTACACCCGCTACATGATTTACGGCGAGCACCGCGGAATTGGCCCGAAAGGTTACCGCGTGGGCGAATTTTCGCGCATTGCAATGGCCAACGATTTTTACCGCCCGTTATCGCCAATTTATGGTGTTATGGAGCTGCAACCCGGACAGGTAAACTGGGGATCGATCAACTCACAACCGCTGCCCGGAGCGGTTCACCTCTGGTTATGGCACGTTTTTGCCGGAGGTAGCAAATTCACATTCACCTATCGTTTTCGTGCCCCGATTTATGGCTACGAGCAGTATCATTACGGCATTGTTGGTCCCGACGGCGTAACACCAACTCCCGGCGGTTTAGAATACGAAAAGTTTATAGCCGAAATAAAAATGCTTCGCAACAATCCTTCTGAGGGGAAAATTCCTCAGGATTATTTAAATCGGAAGACTGGCCTTTTGTACGATCCGGACAATACCGTTGCCATAAATAACAACAAACAAACCAATGTTTGGGATACCGAAGGCCATGTGCTCAAATACTACAAAGCACTGAAAGCGTTTGGCGCACCGGTTGATTTTATTCGCGATACCATGGATTTTGCAAAATATCCGGTGATTGTTGCTCCGGCCTATCAGCAAATGAGTTTAAAGCTGATTGACAAGCTAACTGAATATGTAAAAAATGGCGGCAACCTCGTAATGTCGGTTCGCACCGGGCATCAGGATGAATTTGGACATTTATGGCAGGCTAAACATGCCGAGCCGATTTACGAATTGATCGGTGGCGAAATTGAATTCTACGATTTGCTCCGTCCGTTTGCGCCCGACACTGTGGTGATGGACAATAAAAAATACGCATGGACAACCTGGGGCGATATTATGCACACCAACAACGACACCGAAACCTGGGGAACTTTCAGTGGAGACTATTATGCCGGAAAAACAGCTGTAACGTTCAACAAGTTGGGTAACGGAACCGTAACCTATATTGGTGTCGACAGTCACGATGGAAAACTGGAACGTGCCGTGCTGGACAAACTTTACGATCGCCTTGACATTGAAGTAAAAGATTACCCGAAAGGTGTGATGGTGGAGTACCGCGACGGATATGGAATTGCGGTAAACTACTCAAATATTACCTACAACATGGAATTGCCTGCCGGTACCGAAATTTTGATTGGCGACAAAAACATCCCAACTGCAGGAGTACTGGTTTGGAAGACAAAATGAACATGGTAACTCTGCCAATCCTTTGGAGCAATTTTAATTAATCAATTTTAAACTTGTAGTATGAGATTTCTTGTAGTTACAACACTATTAATCTTGAATTTTATAACGGTTTTTGCACAGAACTGGAAACCCGAAGTAAAAGAGAATATACCACTGGATTCGATTCGTTTGAGCGATCCGTGTATTCTGGCCGATAAAAACACCGCCACTTATTACATGACCGGAACAGGCGGATTGCTATGGAAAAGTAAAGATCTGAAATTGTGGACCGGCCCTTTTGTGGTGGCACAAACCGATCCTGATTCTTGGATGGGATCGTGCCCAATGATATGGGCAGCCGAATTGCATCAATACAACGGCAAGTACTATTACTTTGCCACGTTTACCAACCGCGACGTGATTATCGATACGGTAAAAGGAAATGAGATCGAACGACGCGCCAGTCATGTTTTGGTGAGCGACAAACCCGACGGGCCTTATGTTCCGATGCAAGACCCGACTTACCTGCCGGCCGACAAACCGACCTTAGACGGAACATTTTGGGTGGATAAAGACGGGAAACCGTACATGGTTTATTGCTACGAATGGCTGCAAAACTGGAATGGAACCATTGAAAAGATTGAGCTGAAATCCGACCTCTCAGGAACTATTGGCGAGGGAAAAGTTTTGTTTCGGGCACACGATTCACCGTGGAGTCGCGAAAAGGATGATGACGGGAACATCGGCCCAAGTAGAGTTACCGACGGCCCGTGGCTCTTCGAAACGCAAACCGGAAAGCTGGGCATGTTATGGACCAGTTGGGCTTTTGAAGACTACGTTCAGGGGGTGGCTTACTCCGAAAGCGGCACATTGGACGGTCCGTGGATACAGGAGAAAGAACCGATTACTCCTCCTAATTTTGGGCACGGTATGCTGTTCCGCACTTTCGACGGCAAATTGCTCCTGTCGGCACATAGTCATAAAGACATAAACGGGCGTTATGTTCGTATCCCGCATTTGTTCGAGGTCGATGATTCGGGTGATAAACTGGTAATTGTTGGACCTTACCGGCCTTGAAAAGCAATAATAAATCTACTTCAACACCCTATCCAAAAAAGAAATAACCAGCGGCACTGCCTCATCAAACCACGGATGGAACAACCAAAACGGATGTGGCGTTTCTTCAATGGTATGCATTTCGTTGTAAATTCCGTTTTTATCCAACACAGCTAAATATTCGTCGCGGCCGGCATGAAACCGTGGCAAAGCGCTGTTTACAAAAAGTGTTGGTGGTGTTTTATCGCTTACGTAAGTTAATGGCGATGCTTCAATCCAAAGTTCCGGCTTTTGTTTGTAAGTGGCACCAAACCAACGTGCTCCGGCCGATGGTTTTGCCGGATCACTGTCTTTACCACTTTCGTTCGGGTCGGTAAAATCCAGTATCCCGTCAATATTTACAACGGCCTGCACTTTGTCGCTTACCGGCTCACTCACCGAATGCGAAGGAAATAAAGGATTTCCTCCAGTCGTCCCCAATAAAGAAGCCACGGTTGCCCCCGACGAGGTTCCAAGTGTTGCAATTTTTGCCGTATCCAAGCCAAATTCTGATGCGTGAATTCGTAACCATTTTAAGGCTGTTTTCAGGTCGGTAACACTTGCCGGATATTTGGCTTCGGGTGATAGACGCGATTCTACGGTAGCTGCCACATAACCGGCTTCGGCCAGCTTTTGTGCCATAGGCACCAAGTGCAATTTTGTTCCCGACGCCCAGCCCCCACCATGAATCAACAATACTCCGGGAGCTAATTTTACTTTACTGATTTTGGGGTAAAAAATATCGATATGTAGATCGCGCTCACCAAACGAATGGTAAACGATGTTCCGCTTTTCATTAATTGCCGGAATACTGAATTCCTCAACAATGGTTGCCTGCGGAAAATCTTTGGCAATCTTCCTATAGGCACTTTGCACGTTAAAAGTCGTGTCTTTTGGAAAATCGTATGCTTCCTGCGCAAAAACCCAAAACGGCAGCCAAACAAAAAACAGAACCAGTTTCCTCATTTATTGGATATATTTTGCCTGCTCAGTCAGCAGCGCTTTAAATTCTTCCATCGATGTTACTGCCGAGGCATCTTGTTCCCATGCAGCTCCAAAGTAATAAGTGAGCTCGTTATTTTCAGGTTTCATTACTACTACATCGCTGTATTTATCCTCGGTAACTTCAAGCAACTGATCGGTTTTTACAAAAACACACATGCCCAGTTTGTCCTCTTGCAAGGTTTGCACACCAAAAGTTGCCAAACAGGTCCAGCCATCTTTTATATCGGTAAAAACCTGCACTTCGGCACCGTCATGTTTTACAATTCCGCTGGCCAGATTTGGCAGGGCTTCACTAAGTTTAAGCGTATATTTTGTAAGGTAACTTCCCGCCTCAATTTCCAGTGTAGATTGCAGCGTTGTTTTTATATCGTTGATCTCCCAACCGTAGTAATTTACCGTTACTTTCGACTTGTCAGCACCACTTTCAACTTTGCTGTAAAGGCTGTCAGTCTTTTCAACGCGTATCGCTTTTTCGCCATCCCAAAAAGCTACCGAGCCAATTCCGAGTGAAGAACCTACTTTCAGCACATCAACGCCCCAATCGCTAACTTCGTGGTACGAATCAAAACCATCCAGTCCCACTTTGTGCAACACCGGCGATTCGGTTTTCTTTCCAAAAATATCGATGGCATTTCGCCAGTCGAGATAAATGCGGTAACCCACTTTGTCCGACTCCCACCCCGGTCCTTCAAACTGAATATCGAAAGAATGATCGGTGTGCTTTTCATCCACTTTCAGCTCATTTACCGGATGAAATTCGCCACCCTGATATTCCCATTGTTCGTTGCCGTTGTTTTTGGTTACCCATTTCCACTCACCGCCATCTTTTAAACCAAGATAAGCTTGTGTTCTTTGCACTTCGGCAGCTTTTTCAACCGTTTTCTCTTTGGGTTTATTATTGCTGCAAGCCGTGGCAATTAATGCCAAAATGGTAAGGACTAAAGTTAAATTCTTCATCGTATAGTGTTTATTTATTTAATTCAATGGCAGCCATAATCACTGGTGCAACGCCTTTTGGGTCGTTGTCCACCTTTTTCTCCGAAACGTAGTAGTTATAATCGGCCTCGCGGTAGGGATTTCCGCCCAAACCGCAGGCGCCGCAAGTATTGGTTAAAATTACGAAACCATTTTCATCTTCCGAAACCAGATTCTCAATCATACTGTCGAAAGCAGTGTTGGCTGTCTCCAGATAACTTTGCGGCAACCAACCATGTTTTGCTGCTTTCGCAAAGGTATAAATAAACATGGCCGATCCCGATGCTTCCAAATAGTTGCGGTCTTCGCCCCCCATATCCATCACCTGGTACCACAATCCTGTTTCAGCATCCTGAACTTTCAGAATAGCCCCGCTTAAATCATTTAAAATCGTAATCAGCGCTTCCCTGTCTTTATGATCTTCAGGCAGGTTCTCCAGCACGTCAACCAACGCCATCATGTACCAACCTGTAGCACGGCTCCAGAAATGTTTCGACTGGCCGGTTTCTTTGTTACACCAACGCTGTTCGCGGCTCTCGTCCCAGGCATGATAAACCAACCCCGTTTTTTCGTCGAGCGTGTGTTTGTAAACTTCCTGTAGCTGAAAAGTCACCTCATCAAACCACTGCGGCTGATCAAACACTTTGGCGTAACGCGACAAGAACGGTGAAGCCATATACAATCCATCTAACCACATTTGGTAGGGATACACTTTTTTATGCCAAAAACCGCCCGAATTTGTGCGCGGCTGACCTTTCATTTGATCCACCAAAGTCTCAATTCCCAGCTTATATTTCTCGTCGCCGTAATCCTCGTACAAAGTAATCATACAGTTGCCGGGGCGCACACGGTCGATGTTGTAATCCGAAGTTTTTTGCCCGTCGATTTTTCCATCGTCATGAAGAAAATAGTCGATATAGTCTTTCAGGTAAGCACCGTATTTCGGATCCACATTTTTTAGCTTGTAAATGGCATCACCCAAAAAAGCATAATCGTACTCGTATTTGGGTTTTTCGCGTTGGTAATAAATCAGACTGTCGGATTCGTGCAAAACGGCTTCAGCAAATTTTACCGACCACAAAGGCTCGGCAGTCTGCGCTGAATTTTGTTTGGTATTTTTTGAATTGCATCCGAGCAGGGCAACAAATAGGAAGAAAATTGAAAATGTCCTCATTGGTTTAATCTTGTTTGACAACAAAACTAATCTACATGCGAGATTTTCAATAATTAAAATGTATCAGATATGGGGTAGATTTTCCCAAACCTTGTAAAATAGGGTTTCGTAGGCACCTTTCAGCTATATAAATATGGTGATTGGGAAAAATGTAGAAATATCAAAGAGAATTCTTTACCCCTCTCCCTATCGGGAGCTCTCCTCACAAGGGGAGCCTGTTCCAACAAATTCTCATACCATACACCAAGGCCTTTTTTCCCTTTTTAAGGGAAAATGTCTACAGACAAAAGGGTAAGGTTTTTGTCCAAAACGTTTTCCCTTCATTCGAATGAAACACCTACGATGAGCTTTCTTTTGACTACTTCTTGGGCTTCAAGTTAAAGTAGATTTAACCAAAAGAAGAGAAAATGACATAAAAAACAGGGAACGAAAATTCGCCCCCTGCCTTAGCCTTTTTTACTTAAATATATTTTCTATAACTGGAAAGTATATACATATTTCACCTGAAAGATCCGGTTCAGGAACTTGGGTTCTTCCAAACCATGGTCTACATAATCATCTGTTGGTCGGATTTCGTTATACACCACATACAGATCGTTTCCTTCTTTGGGATTATAACGAAGGCGGAAATTGGCAACGGTTACATCGTTTACGCTGTTATACTGAATAAATGAGCTAAACGACAACTTAGTGTTGTACATGTATAAAAACTTCAGACGCCCCACATGCGCATTCATTTCCTGGTTACGGTCGCCAAACACCACATGGCTGTAATTGTAATAAGCAGAAAGCTGCAAACTGGCCGAAAGGTTATAAATGGGCTGAACAGTTGCGGTTACATTATTACCATCGTAAAACTGTCCACCCGACATCATAATAGTTGTAGACAGCGGTTTTGAAACCGGTGACATCAAGGTCATGCGGCTGGTGTACGTTTTATATTTACCGATGGGAACCTCAACATTATCATCTAATTCAAATTCTTCATCAACACCTTCAATACGGTAATTTAAATCGAGATTTACAAACCACCCTTTTTTGGTATTTAAACTAAAACCGGGCCCGTACATTCCTGTTTCCAAACCACCATCGGTTACGCGGTAGGTTTCGTAAAAAGTACCGTCAACACTGTATTTAAAAAGTTTCGACTCGGCGCCCGGAAGCCAGCCGTACTGCAGTTTGATTCGTGGTCCTTTGGTGGCATATTTTGATAAGAAACCAACCTGAGGATCAAAATTTTCGCCGGTATACGAATACGATAAATCGTAAGCAAAACCAACTTCACTTCTGCGTTGCCACGATGCCCGATAGAACGTATTTTCAATTCCGGCCGAAAAATCGGTGCCTTCCGGATCGGTGGTTTGAGCCACACCCGCTTCAATATAATCGTCGCCAAAAATGCGGAAAATACCGTCCACACCATAGGAATACGAATCGTTGATATCGGCACCAACCCTTGATGTCATAATCGCACCAACATACGAATTGGTATTGATTACCTGGCGGCGAAAACGCAACACGCCAAAGTTCTCGGATGGATTGGCATTATTCTTTTGGGTTTGCATATCCATAAATCCCATGTCCCATTTCCCCACGCGACCGGTTAAACGTGCACCGCCCAAAATCGGAGTCGGGCAACCGTCTTCATCCAAACCAATACGGCGGCTGTAAAATAGCTTGCTTGGTCCACTCAGTTTATAATCGAAAATACTTGAACGTTCCTGGAAGAACATCCTTTTCTCGGGAAAGAACAGCGCGTAACGCGTAAGATTTACTTGTTCGTCGTCGGCCTCAACCTGGGCAAAATCGGTATTAAAAGTAAGGTCCATGGTGAGGTTGCTCGTTAAGCTGTATTTTATATCTACCCCACCGGTCAATTTGTTGTCTTTTGATGAATCAAAAGCTGTTTCCTCCTCGTTCAGTTCGTTGTTTTTCTCCACTCCGGTAGTAATATATGGAGCGACATAAACAGGTTTTTTGCTTTTTACTCCCGACAGCTGAATGGTTTGTGCCAGCGACGGTTTGTTAGATGCCAGTCTGCCGTATTTCGGATCGGCAGCAGGATAAGTATCTAGTTCGTTGTTGTGACTTACGCCGCGGTTAATCAGCAATCCCATTCGCACGCGTCCGTCAACTTCCTGAAAACGGAGACTTGAAAAAGGGATACGCATTTCAACCGCCCAACCGGTTGCGGTGCGTGCTGTTTTTACATCCCAGAACGTGTTCCAGCTGTAGTTTTGCGTAGTTGCCGTTCCCGGAGGACCCGGCATTTTTTGTGCATCGTTCGATACCGCATAATCAATACGCTGCCCTGCCGGCATGGTAAAGAAAGCCAGCGCATTTTCGTTATCGTCGTAAGTATCTAATAATATTCCGAAAGAATCTGGGTTCTTCGATTTTTCGTCGCGCTTTTTGCTGGTAGAAACGATGTTTTCGGGATTCTTATAATTCAGGAAAGCACCTACCCACAAGAAATTATCGTCGTAACTGATGTACGTTTTTGTATCCTCGCTTGGTGCAGCCTCAAAGTTGGGGATGTGCATTATCAGATCAAACTGCCTTGCCTTTTGCCAAAAGGCCTCGTCGGGCACTCCGTCGAAATTTACCGTTCCATCATTTTGGGCTATTTGCACAATGTCCTGCCCGAACACAATGATGGAACTGCACGTGCATAAAAGTAGCGACACTAACTTTAAAAAGAATTTGGTTTTCATGTTATTTTCGGTTTTGGTCTAACTGGCTCGAACAAGAATTTCCGGGTGTATCTCCGGCAGTTTAAAGCCTTTACTAATTTGGTTAAGTCGATTTAAAATTGTTAGCGAAAGGATCTCCGGTGTTACCCGAAGATCCTAAAAAACTGCGATTGTTTTATTTGTATGTATTTACTCTTTCGTCGTTAATCACTCCACTCCAGTTCATACCGTAGGCAAAATCGTAAACATTGCCGCTTTCGTCGGTATAACAATCCATGTCGCGCGGAACATCTTCAAACTGCTCTTCCACAGTTTTCATGTTTGCAGGCAACTGGAAAGGCAACAAACCTGAAGGTTCGGCACTACCTGTTACCAAATCCATTATTGCCTGGTCCTGCACACCACAATGAACAAGAATTGCATCGGCACTCTTTTCAAACTCGGCAGGGATAAACGGATTGGCAACATTCACCACAACAATTACAGGTTTATCACCCATTTTGGCTTTTGTTTCGTTCACCATTTCCATGTCGTAAACATTGGCTGCCTCGGTTGATTTTCCTTTGTATGTTCTGTCGGTAAAATCCTCAAACGGACTGCCGCCTGCAATACTTTTCTCGCGGGCATATTTTGCAGTGTATGGTCCATACTGAAGTGAAATTGGAACATAACCGTTTCCGCCTTTTTCTTTATCCTCGAGCGAATACCCCGAACCTCCCTGCGGACTTGAGATCAGACAAATAGCAACATCTGCTTTCTCAGGTGCATCAACCACTTCGCAATAGTTGGCTACCATATCCATGTTTGCTGCGTCGCTCCAGCTTGGTTCCGTAACCATTCCAAACCAGTTTGCACCACCCGGATTGTATTTTTGAGGAATATAAACTTTCAACTTCTTCTCTACCGGCAAAACTCCATCCTTATTTTTCAGCATCACAACCGATTTCAATTGCGCTTCGTAACCGGCTTTCATGTATTCCGGATTACCCACAATTTCTTCCGATTCGGCAACTACCAGGTAAGGATTTTCAAACAATCCCGGGCGGAAAATATTTTTCAGCAAACGAACGGCAGATTGCTCAAAACGATTGCGCATGTATTCTTCGCCGTGTTCTTTCACACCCATCTCGTAAGCTTCCAAAACCGGCCCTTTTTCGTTGTTTCCACCAAACTGGTCAGCGCCGGCCTCAATCACTTTGTAGTGACGTTCTGCAATTGAAAGTCCTTCTACGCCCCAGCATTTTCCAAGGAATTCGTGTACACTTCTCGTATCTGCAGTAATCATCCAGTCGGTACAAATTACGCCATCGTAACCGTACTCGCCTCTTAACAGATCGGTGATGATGTATTTATTGTAGGCGTTTCCAACGTTTTCGCCATTCTTCTGATCGATGTTGTACGAAATGGTATAATATGGCATAACCGCTGTTGCTTTGCCCGTTGGACCATCCAGTTTAAAAGCACCTTCGGTAAACGGTTTTAACTGATCCGACAGATTGTTGCCCGGATAAACCGCATACGCGCCATAACCAAAGTGCGCGTCGCGGCCACCTTCTTCAGGGCCGCCACTTGGCCAGTGTTTTACCATGGCATTAACACTTTCGAATCCCCAACCGCCGGCAATTTCTTTGGCTGCAGAAGAGGTTTGAAATCCGTCGACATAGGCACGTGCCAGGTCGGCTGCCAAACCGGGATCTTCGCCCATTGTTCCGCTAAAACGGCTCCAGCGAGGTTCGGTTGATAAATCGATCTGTGGAGAAAGTGCAGTTGCAATTCCCAACGCACGGTATTCGATTGAGGCAATTTCGCCAAATTGTTTCATTACATCAGGATCAAAAGTTGCTGCCAAACCCAATGTAGTTGGCCACATTGAAATATCGCCACCGGCACCGGCATTGTATTCGGTTTCGGCAGTTGTTCCGTGGCGGGGATCGGTACTTGTATTTCCGGGAATTCCCAATCCAAGACCTTCAACCAATGCCTGCATGTTGTTGTTCCATTGCGCAGCTACGCCCGGACTTTCAACGGTGGTAATCAGCACATGACGAAGATTATCATCGGTAAGAAACTTTATCTGCTGATCTGTAAGGTCACTTGATAAGGCGCCACCATCAGAAAAAGGTTTGCCATTGTAAGTTCCGGCACCAAAACCACCACCTCCGGCAGGTATCGACTGGTGTCCGCTGTATAACATTAAACCGGCAATTTGTTCCACCGACATTTTAGATGCCAGATCTTTGGCACGCTCGTCAACCGGCTTGCGCCAATCTTCGTAAACATCCAGCTCGCCGTTCTTATTCAAATCTTTAAAAGCATAACCACCATCAGTAAGTAGTGTTACTCCAGACTTTGGAGAATACCCCAAAGTTGCTCCTCCATCGTTGTGAACAAGATTAAAATCGCCCATTTCTTCTTCCGTCCATTTTGGACCACAGCCTATAAACAGTGCTGTAAAAAGAAATGCGACAGATAATATTTTCAGTTTTTTCATATTTAGTTTATTTAGTTGCGAGTAGTTTTAGTTGGAATAAAAATCATCAAGAAACTTCAGTAGTTCAATACTTGGCAAATCGCCACACGCTGATGTAGTATTAAAATGCATCGCCTTCAGGTTATCGGGAGTAGCTGCTTCCCACTCCGGCAATCCTTCTGCATTTGGATCACCTGAAGTGGCAAAATTCACCCAGTAATCCGACATCAGATCTGCCAGTTCGTAATCCGCCTCTGTCCATGGGCGCGGGCTCATTTTTAAGTTGTTGTAAGCATAAGGAACTTCTCCGGTATGGAAAGCACCAAAATCGCTCATACCATCAGCGTAAGGAACATCGCGCTCAAAACGGTACATAAATACCTTTGATGTTGCGTTTTCATTTTGTAACTGCATCCATTTGTACGACTGAATACCAAAAGTTTGCAAGGCACCAAGAGCGTTCTGAATTTCCTGTGCTTCTTCTTCAGTGTCTAATGGGAATGTGGCCAAAAATTCATCGGCCATATCGCCAAATAGTTGTTTAACGTTCTCTTTGAATTGGGCAGCAGGTACAGGTGGAGGTCCAAAACCTTCATCTTTGTTCCAGCCAATAATTACCGGAACATCGTTTTGCTCACCGTTGGCAAAGATCTCGCCCACCGATTTTGGAAGAAAATAACCATCAACAATAGGAGCTCCACCACCTCTGACACTTAAAATCTCTTCAGCGCTTTTTGCGCGCAACTCCTCAATAGTTGAGGCGCCCAATGACTCAGCAAATTTTACACCTGCTTCCTCGCCAGATTTCAGGCTGCCACCACGTGCCAATGCACTTGTTGATAATACGGCACCACCACTCTCGGCAATCGCACGATGGATAAGCCCTTTTGTTAGCGGACTTGCCACCAAATAATTGATACTAAATGCACCTGCCGACTGACCGGCAATGGTTACATTGTTTGGATCGCCACCAAAGGCAGCAATATTCTTATTTACCCATTTCAGGCCTTCAACCTGGTCGAGCAATCCATAATTTCCGGAGGCGTTGTTTGGCGACTCAGCGGTTAGATCAGGATGCGCTAAAAATCCTAAAGTTCCTACACGGTAGTTTACGCTGATAAAAACCAGGCCTTTTTTCGCCATTTCTTCACCATCGTAAATAGGAACAGCAGTTCCGCCACTGGAGAAACCACCGCCATAAATGTATACAAACACCGGATGTTTCTCAGTAGCATCTTTGGCCGGAGTCCAAACATTCAGGTACAAACAATCTTCGCTTAACGGCTCTTTGGGAGCGATAAACTCTTGTGTCCACATCCTAAACGGCATTGGAGTTGCCTGCATCGGGCTGGCTGAAAATTCAGTGCATTCCTTCACTCCTTCCCACGGCTCAACGGGTTGCGGCGCTTTCCAGCGTAAATCGCCCACAGGAGGAGCTGCAAACGGAATTCCCTTAAAAGTGGTTATTCCGGTACTTTCATCAAATGAGCCACTTACCGTTCCGTCGGCAATGGTTACACTATCTTTTATTTGTTGGGGTGCAGGAGTTGAACATGCCCCAAATACCAGGGCAATACCAATAAACAGAATTACGCGTACGTTTTTCATAGGTAGTAGGTTTACAATTTGTTTAGTCTTAAAAAGGTTGTTAAATCACAGGTTAAGGAAAAGGGAACTCCCCCCCTGAACGATTCCAGGGAGAGAGTATTAACCAAGTCCCACTACCTATGCATTTTTTCAAAGTCTTTTTCAGGCACCATCGCTTTTGATACCTTTTCAACTACAATATCGTTGGCAACAGCGAATGTTGCTTTTTCTTTAATGTCTTTTGAAGAAGCTCCAACTTTAACAGTATAATCACCGGCTTCTGTAATCCAACTTGTGCTTGCTTCATCGAATGAAGCCAAAAGTGCTGCATCAATATCAAATGAAAGCGTTGCCGATTTCCCCGGTTTCAATAAGGCTGTTTTTCCAAAGGCTACCAACTCTTCTTCCGGTTTTTCCAATTCTTTACCCGGAGCGCTGGCATAAACCTGAACCACTTCTTTTCCGGCCACATCACCTGTATTTTTCACATCGACAGAAACAGTAATTTTTCCATCAAAATTTTTGTCGCTCAGTTTCAGGTTGCTGTATTCAAATGTTGTGTACGATTTTCCGTATCCGAATTCGTAAGCTACCGGCACATCGAAAGTGTTGAAATAACGGTATCCCACATAAATATCTTCTTCGTAAACCACTTCCCAAGGCACGCGGCGCATCATCGAGAAACCTGATTGGTCAGCAGTATTATCTTCTGCTCCCTCAACTTTTACAGCCTCGCCGGGGAAATTATCCGACGACGAACCATCTTCGTATTTCACAGGGAAAGTCTGTGCCAGTTTTCCCGACGGATTTACTTTTCCTGAAAGTACATCAACTACAGAGTTTCCACCTTCCTGTCCGGGTTGCCATGCACAAAGAATGGCATCAGGAATATTGCTCCAGCTGGCCGTTTCAACAACGCCACCAACATTCAGAATAACTACTGATTTTTTGCCTTTAGCGTGGAAAGCGTCAGTTACAGTTTTTATCAGGTCTTGTTCATTTTTATTCAAATAGAAGTCGCCTTCAACAGCTTCGCGGTCGCCACCTTCACCGGCATTTCGTCCGATTGTGATTAAAGCAATATCAGCTTTTGCAGCCATGTCTTCTGCAATCGACGCATCCAACGCCATTTCGTCAACAGGAATTTTTCCGCCCATCAAAGCAGCCAGGAAATTTCTTGAATTATCCTGTACTTTACGTGCTTCTTCCATGTATGAAACGTATGTTTTCTCAAGGTCATCGTAAGTAGTATAACCTGCATTTTCAAGGCCTTGCAACAACGAAACAGTGTATGCTTCGTTAACGTCGCCACTACCTGTTCCTCCTGAAATAAAATCGTACGAAGTATTTCCGAAAGCGGCCACATTTTTAATGCTTTTTGCGAAAGGAAGTGCGCCGTTGTTTTCCAGCAATACCATACCATCGGTGGCCGCCTGGCGAGTTACTTCGGCGTGTGCTTTCAGATCTGGTTTGTTCGAAATTTTATAACCGTTATAACGAGGTGTTTCCACCATAATATTCAGAATTCGTTCAACGTTTGTATCCAAAACTGATTCATCCAGTTTTCCCGATTCAACAGCTTCGATCAACGTTTTAATAGTCTCCGGCGAACCCGGTTGGATCATATCATTTCCCGCTTTCATTTGGGCAACAACATCGCTACCGCCACCCCAGTCGGTCATTACATATCCTGCATATCCCCAATCGTCGCGAAGAATTTTAGTCAACAAATCGTGACTCTCAGAAGTATATTCTCCGTTTACTTTATTGTACGACGACATCACTGTCCAAGGCTCACTTTCTTTAACTGCAATCTCAAATCCTTTAAGGTAAATCTCGCGTAAAGCACGTTCGCTAACAATCACGTCAACCGACATACGATTGGTTTCCTGGTTGTTAACCGCAAAGTGTTTAATTGAAGTTCCAACGCCATTCGACTGGATTCCTTTTACCATAGCAGCCGCCATTTTTCCGGCTACCAACGGATCTTCCGAATAATACTCGAAGTTACGTCCGCACAACGGATCGCGCTGAATGTTCAATGCAGGTGCTAAAAGTACGTCGGCACCATATTCCAGCACCTCTTTACCCATTGCTTTTCCTACCGACTCAACCAACTCGGTATCCCACGATGATGCCATAACTGTGGCAATCGGGAAAGCTGTACAATAATAAGTATCGGTTTCTCCCGGGCGGGTTGGGCTGATACGCAACCCTGCAGGACCATCAGCTAAAGTCTGGCTGGTAATTCCCAGATCAGGATATTCGGCAGTAACGCCGGCAGTTCCGGGCAAATACCCCCTGATTTTATCAACCATTTTTCCGTAAGGAGTGCTGGTGTCGAGGCCACCTCCAAACATTGGCGGCATTTGGTCCCGAATCGAGTCGGGTAAAGGAAAATACATTCCGGTTCCGATAACCAACTGAGCTTTCTGCTCCAGGGTCATCGATTTTACAATTTCTTTTACGCTTTTTTGTGAAACACTTGCCGACAGATTGCCGGATACAAGAAACATTACAATGAGGGCTAGCACACTGTTTAGTCTAAGTTTGTTACCGATCATGGTGAATGATTTAGTTCTAAATTAAGTTTTAGTTTATCGATATGGTTTTTATCGACGGCGTTGAATATAGGAATAAATTTCGTTCCTAGTGTCATAGCGACACATTATTATATTTTTAAACATATTCACTTAATGTTTACAGAATTTTTTCTAATTTGTAAGCATTAAAACTAAAGACCTTGACTGAGATTAAGCCATTCAATTCTACGGAGTACATGAATCATATATCACTCGACTGTGTGATATTCGGATTCAACAACAACGAACTTAAAGTTTTGCTTTTGCATTTAAAGTACTCGAAAGAAAATACGCTGCCCGGTGGTTTTTTGAAATATGATGAAACACTTGAGCAGGCCGCGCAAAGAATTGTTAAGGAGCGAACCGGGCTTGACAACCTGTTTTTAAAACAATTTAAAGTTTTTAGTGATCCGGAACGTTCACGATCGAACAAGGCAGTTATGGATGGAATAATAGCCGGCACCATTCCCGATCCATCGTTTTTCGAAAATCGATTTATTACAGTAGGATTTTATGCTTTGGTTGACTTTTTGAAAGTAAAACCAACGCCCGATTTCTATTCCGACCACTGCGACTGGGTGAGTTTGAACACGGAACTTTCGATGTTACTCGACCATAAACAAATTATTCAGGAAGCTATCGTCACTTTGCGTTTACAGCTAAACCAGCAACCAATCGGGCTAAAACTTTTACCCGAAAAGTTTACCATGCCCGAACTTCAGAAACTTTATGAAACCATTCTTGGCCGCGATTTAGACCGACGCAACTTTCAGCGAAAAATGCTGAACTACAATATTCTCGATAAGCTACAAGAACGAAAAACAGGCGGTGCACACAAATCGCCGTATCTGTATTCGTTCAATGTTGAACGCTACCAGGAAGCCCTGAAAGATGGTTTGAGCGGAATTTGGTAACGATTATTCTTTTATCCGCAAAGCCCAGTTATACAGAACATTTCCCGTTAACGTACAAAAGAACAGCACCATTCCGAACGGAATAAGATCACCAGTGTGAAATAGCGACATTATACTTCCTATGACCGCACTTATTGCAAAGCGGGCAATTCCGATGGTCGCATTTGCCGATCCTGCAACTTCAGGATTGTGATTCAAAATTGTTGCGGTTCCGTTTCCAAAAACCAAACCTAAACTCCCCACATATAAAACAATTGACGCAAATACCGACCATAATTGCGGCTCAGGCATCAATACCGAAATTGCCAATGTAACTCCCGAAATCAGCTGCAGTAATAATCCGTAGCGCAGAATCTTTTCAGGATCGTGTTTCTTCAAAAGAATGGTATTTAAAAACGAAAGCATGATGTTTAAAACAACATTCGCACTAAAAAACAACGGGAAACGCATTTGGGTGACACCAAAATACTCCATGTAAATAAACGAGGCTGCCGTAATAAAAACATACAAACCCGACATGGGCAAACTTATGGCGAACAGCAAAATTGTACTTTGTTTGTTCGAGAAAAATACCCGGTACTTTTCAATCAATTGCCGGCCTGTAATTTTTCGGGTAATCAACTTCGGAGCTCTTGACTCGGGAATAAGCAACCACATGGATAAAAACAGCAAAATTGAAAAGGCCAGCAAAAACCAAAAGATGCTTTCCCAACCGTACCAATGAATCAATCCGGCACCAAGAACCGGTGCAAACAGCGGTGCCAGCATAATGATCATACTGATGATGGTAACAAAACGAGCCACCTGTTTTCCACTGTACCAGTCGCGGATAAACACATTACCTGTAACCGTTGCAAAACCGCCGCCAAAAGCCTGAAGAATACGCAATAACAACACGTATTCAATTTGGGTACAAGTTGTTATTAGTAAAGAGGCTAAACCATAAAGCGCAATTCCGGTGAGTGCAATTGTTTTTCGTCCAAAAGCATCGGACAACGGACCACCGAAAAAATTACCAAAAGCAAATCCCAGGAAATACAAAGTGATAGTAAGCTCAGCAACATTCAGAGTTACGCCAAAAAACTTGGCGATATCGGGCAGGGCAGCAATGTAGGTATCAATTGCAAATGGCGACATGGCCACCATTGCAGCCATAACCATTGTTAATACGGGAATAAAAAATTTGCTTGTGCGGCTTAAACTCATCCTTGTCTCGTTACAATTTTGGCGCGAAGGTATAAGTTTTAAACTAAGCCCCGAATTATTACGGCTTTGCCACCTCCGAATTTAACACTCTCAGGTATTAATTAGCTCATCCAGTTGTTCGGGAGATAGTCCTTCCGGATTGAATCCGGCACTCCAGGCTAGCAACAAAAGTTTAGCTCCCTTATTGGCCACATCCAAAAAATCGAATGCCTCTTCCATATCAACTCCGGTTGCCAAAGCGCCGTGTTTTTCCCACAAAACAACGTCGTGATCCTTTAATGCATCCAGCGTAAGATTTGCCAGTTCTTCGGTTCCGTATCGGGCATAATCGGCACACCCAACTCCTTTTGGAACATACAACTTTATTTCGGGGCACATTTTCCAAAGCGAGTGATTAAATAAAACCTCGTCCTTAAAGATTTTATGATGGCTTAAAACAACCAACTCGATCGGATGTGCATGAACTACAGCTTTTCTGCCGGTATTATTAACCGCATTAAAAAGATGAATTTTTATGTGCGCACTCAGTTCCGAAGTAGGCTTGAATCCGGGCTTTTTACCTCCCCATAAAACAGAATAGGCTGTAGCCGATTGGTTAACAGCGATAATTGATGCCACTTCTTCTGTCCTATTGACCAAATGCCGCAAACGACAACCAGAGCCCGTAACAAAAAGAACCATGCCCGCTGCCTCTTTTGGAAAAATGCAGGTAACTTCTTCTCTAATTTGATTTATCATCTCCTCCGGGAAAAGTCCGCTTAGATCAATGGAAATATTTCCCGAGCTTTTTTCTGCCCACTCTTTTTCCCATAAATAACCGGCAACTTCGCTAACCTGTTCAATATGTTTTACGACTTCTGCCGGAAGATTTTTTAATACATCCACAGTTAATTCTTAAGTTTTGTAGTTCAATACTTTATTAAATGTATTGCATGCGCTTTTTAAAAACCTGATACAATTCACCGTATTGTTTTTGATTCTCAGATGGCTCAATAATTTTTGGGTTATAATCCACCAACTGCCGGGCTGCTCCGGGCGATTTTGCCACGCCACTTCCGGCAAACACAAACAAGGCGGCTCCCAAAACGGTTGTCTCCTTCTGATCGACCAGTTGTATGGGCAAATTGCAAACGTCGGCACGCAATTGATTCCAAAGATAGTTTTTTGATCCACCACCCACACAAATTATTTTTTCAGCTTTAAAATCACCGGCATTTTCCAATGCTTCAATGCCAAATCGCAAACGATACGCCAGACTTTCGAGAAATGCCCGATAGATTTCACCTCGTTTGGTGTGAATCGTTAAGCCGTTTATAGCACCAAAATTATTGCTTCCGCTTTCGCCGTAAAACGAAGGATTTACCCAAATTGAAGATTCTCCGGGCCGCAAAATACTGGCATCAGAAATCATTTTATTGTACAAAGCATCACCACTCAATTCCGGATAAAAATTCATTGCAAACCACTCCAATATTCCCGACGCCAGGTAATTCTGCCCGATATTGAACAATCCCTTTGCAGCATCCAGTTCTGTGGTCAACTGCGCTGCCAGTTCTTTTTCCGTTGACTTAAATCCGGCACTTCGCGCCATAATGATCTCCCAGGTTCCGCTACTCAGAACCAGTTCGTTTTCATTGGCTCCCGAACCAAACACCGCAAACTGCGTATCGTGCCCACCAAAAAACACAGGTACATTTGCAGGAATTCCTGTTTCCATTTCTGCCTTTTGATGAACATGCCCGGCCAGTTCTCCTGATTCCGCTATATCACCCAAAATATCATTCCGAATATCCAAAGCTGCAAATATCTTTTCCGATGGCTGCTGTTTTTGCATGTCCATCATCATGGAAGTCCCTGCCATGGTCGCGTCGTTTCGTAATTCGCCCGTCAGCTTAAAAATGAACAGTGAGGTGATAAACAAAAAACGATGGGCCGTTTCAATTACCTCCGGCCGGTTCTCTTTCATCCACACAAACTTATTGATGGTATTAAATGCGTATGGGAAAGTGGCAGCCTCGGCATATAATTCTTCTAATGGAATATATTTCCCAATCTCATTCATAATTGGCGTTGTACGCTGACATTGCCATGAAATTACGGGATAAAGCAGTTTGCCATCATTATCGACAAAAGTACCATCCACACCAAAAGTAGTAACCGTTACGCCGGCAATCCGTTTTGTATCGATTGCAGCCATAACTTTTTGCGAGGCAGAACAAAGTTTTCCCCACATTTCTTCCACATCCCAAATTACGCCACCCGAGAATTCAGGATCAGGACTTGTATTGTTTGCAGTCGATTCCGAAGCCACAATTTTGCCATGCACATCCATGGCGATCACCCGCAGGTTTGTGGCTCCGCAATCGAATACTATTGCCAGATCTTTTTCAGGCATACGAATTATTTTTTACCGTAAAGTGGCCCGTAAGTTTCACAGGCACGGAAATCTGAACCTTCTTTATTTTCGCCAAACGATGCCCATGCACTCGGACGGAATACCTTGTCGGCATCAACATTATGCATGTTTACCGGAATCCGCAACATCGAAGCCAGTGTAATCAGGTCGGCTCCGATATGACCGTAGCAAATCGCACCGTGATTGGCGCCCCAATTAGCCATTACCGAGTACACATCTTTAAAAGCTCCCTCACCGTTTACTCGCGGCACAAACCATGTTGTTGGCCAGGTTGGATTGGTGCGTTCATCTAAAACTTCATGAATATCATCGGGAAGTTCAACGGTCCAGCCTTCGGCAATTTGAAGCACCGGCCCAAATCCGTCAACGAGGTTTACACGACTCATTGTAACCGGCATTTGTCCGATAGTCTTAAACTGCGACGAATATCCTCCACCACGGAAATATCCCCGCTCAGCCTGTGGCCACAGTGTATTGTCCAAACACTTTTGAGCTTCTTCTTCGGTAATCTCCCAGAAAGGTTTCATTGCCGGATTTCCATCTTTATCGCGTTGCTGTGCTGTTGCATCAAGCGTTGTTGAGCCCGAGTTGATCAGGTGAATAATTCCACCTTCTGCCAAACCGCTCAGTTCTTTTCCGCAAACACGTTTTACTGCTTCCGGACTCCAGTAGGTTCGTACATCAGAAAATATCTGGCTGGTATTGCTCAGCAGGTGTCCGAACAACATCGACACACCATTTAAACTGTCGTTTTCAGTAGCAAAAACAAAAGCCTGACGAATACCGTTCCAGTCGAATGATGAATTTAAAATGGCTTCTGTAAAATCGGCGTTTGGCTGATAATCGGTCCACTGGCGTTGCCCCTGAAAACCACCAAGAATTGCATTTCTTCCCAAACCTTCTTCGCGGTAACCTTTGGCAATAACCTTTTCGTTACCGATCATCATGTCGCGACAGATCAAAGTCATTTTAACTACGGTCTCCCACTCCGCTTCTTTTCGGGCAGCATCAGCCTGGTCTTCCGGTTTATTTACATCCTTACCTTCTTTGCAATTTTCTTTTGTCCACGCCAGAGCTTTTTGATACTCCTCCTCATCGTAAATACCTTCGTCAATACGTCGAAGAATCTCAACCGATTCGACAAACTCGGTGCGAATTCCCAAATACTTTTGAAAAAATGATGAATCGACCATCGATCCGGCAATTCCCATAGAACTGTATCCGATCGACAAATAAGATTTTCCTTTCATCTGTGCCACTGCCAGCCCCGATTTTACAAAGCGTACTATTTTTTCTTTTACATCATCCGGTATTGTTTTATCGCCGGCATCCTGCACATCGCGACCATAAATTCCGAAAGTTGGCAATCCTTTTTGCGTGTATCCGGCCAAAGCTGCTGCCAGATATACAGCTCCCGGACGCTCGGTTCCGTTAAATCCCCACACCGCTTTTGGCACGAGTGGATCGGTGTCCATCACCTCGGTGCCGTAACACCAGCAAGGTGTAACCGTTAACGAAACGCCAACTCCTTCTTTTCTGAATTTCTCCGCACACATAGCAGCTTCGGCCACGCCTCCAATACAGGTGTCGGCAATAACACATTCCACGGTTTCGCCACTTGGAAATCGTAATTGTTCGCTGATAAAAGATGCTGCTGCCTGTGCAAGGTCCATTACCTGTTTTTCAAGCGACTCCCGAACACCGCATTCGCGTCCGTCGATAACGGGACGGATACCCACTTTGGGCAAGTCGCCAATTAGTCTGTTAGCCATAATTGTCTATTTAGATTTTTGAAGTTTATTGTATTTACTTAGCGATTACAAAGTACCACTAAACCACCCCAAAAGCAATGGCTATTTTTATTACATTTGTATCTGTTTCTAACATCAGCCAATATGACTACATTTAAAATAAAGCCTGAAAAAGGTGATCCTTCTGATGTTATTCAACTGTTTCCGAACTACAATATTCAGCTACTTTGTTGCCGGCACTGGTGGCTTGAAAACTGGGAATACAACGAACTTTCATTCCCTTACTGGCGCATTTACCACAACAACGCCGAAGGTGCTAAAATCATTCATAACGATACAGAATACAACTTATCGCCCAATAAAATAATATTGATTCCTCCCAACACGTCCTATGCAACACGTTTGTATGATCATGAAATACCGAAGGAAGGATTTTCGCTCGTTGGAGGACGTGTTGACTTGAATTCAAACAGACAAAAAGCTTTATCAAAACCCAACCTCTTGCATCTGTTTATCCACTTTAATATTGGAATACCTTACGACAATATCTCGCCCGGAGTTTTTAGCTTTGAACTTACCGAGCATCTCCAATCGAAACTTCAGTTGATAAAAAACCACTTGAACAAGGATCACAAATTCTTTAGTTTCCATATAAGTTTGGTGATAAAAGCTTTGATTGCAGATTTACTCACCGATCTCCCCGAATCGAATTGGGATTTGATTTCAAACGATCATCGGATTATCAGCTGTTTACGTTACATCGAGGAAAATTTAACAGATGATCTGAGCAATCCAGCTTTAGCCAACAAAGCTAAAATGGCGACGAATGCATTTATCCGGCTCTTTTCAAATGAGGTTGGGATCTCTGTTCAAAAGTATATCCGCAACAAACGCATCGACCGGGCATGTATTTTGCTTCACCACTCCAACTTCAGCATTGACGAAATAGCACTAAAAACAGGTTTTGCCGATCGCTACCATTTTTCCCGGATCTTCAAACAATCTACAAGTATTTCCCCGGCGCGGTACAAGAAGGAATTTGGAATGAGCTGATAAATAATACAATTTACTTAAAACTCTCCCTCATTCCCTCTCTACGCGTACCTTAGATTTGCGAAGATATTTTTTGATGGAATGGAAAGGATTAATTTTGAGTATAAACCAAGATATTAAAAAG